>JBBQQQ010000005.1:0-191303 GCA_038215705.1 Bacteroidia bacterium | reverse complement strand
TTAAATTGAAATGAATGCTGTACAAAAGATGGAAGACAGATTAAAGAGCAGAAAACCTATATGCGGAGTTCAAGCGAAACGAGTGGCCGATATACTGCAACAAAATCTGAGAGGCCTTCCAAAGACGACAGTTAGGTGTAGTCTTTAAGTCACTTTATGCTGCTGATGGATGAAAATAAATCGGTGGTGAACGATAAAGAAAAACGTGAACAAAGATTCATGTAGACAAGTGATACGGAGTTGAAGAACTTAAACCTGTGAATGAAGTTTACCTGCTACCAAATAGAACAAAAAGATTTAAGGCAGGCCTCGTAAGCGCAATAGACAGTGCTGAAAGTAGCCGTTTACGTTTGCGGCTACGACAAGAATAAAAGTGCAATGGGCGACCTAATTTCTGATTGCACAGCACTCGGGGTAAAGCAGGCAAGAACGTATCACAGGCTTTTGTATGGAAGAGGAGAAGTCGCTGATGTTTTTGTAAAATCGTAAAAGGAAACAAACGCCAACAAAGGATGATGCGAATCAGCGGTGGCAGACCTGCCTGCCTTAAGAATGTGCAATTTGTTTGAGTTTAATTAATTTGCTGGCAAGCTAAGTCGTAGTAGTGATGAAGTTGCTGAAAGGTATTGGAGCGACCGCGTGCCACCTTATTTTTAGCGTTAGCGCAAGGAGTTAGATTGTTTAGTTTTGAAACAATTTTACAACCAGCAATAGGATGATTGATTATTTTGAAACGACATCACAGCCACTGTTCATATTGATACATCCAAGAAGTATTTATACTTTGGTGATTTATAAACAAGAAGAACCCCTTCGACGTTGCTCATGGCAGGCGTATGAAGGGAGACATTCACGTCCGGTTCTGTGGGAGCGTAGAGGTGAAATTCCCCTGCGTGACCCGATTATGCCTCATTTTTTAAATAATTCAAATTAATTTTGTATTTTTGGATATGACAAAAACAGAAATAAAAAACGAAATTCAAAAAGTTCTTGATACCGTTCCGGAGAACGTACTACAGGACATTTTAGAATTATTAAAAAATCTACAGGGGCATCCTAATAATCTTTTAGAGATTACTAATTCGCTTCGAAAAATATTGAACGAAGACAAGGAATTGCTTGAAAAGCTCGCTCAATGATCGATATCAGGACTGTTGAAAAGATTCACAATATTCTGATAGACAGATTTGGCGGAAGTAAGGGAATCCGGGATGAAGCGTCATTGAAGTCCGCGTTGGCAAGACCATATGCGACTTTTGACCAAAAGGATTTATATCCAGAAACAATAGACAAGGCTGCAGCACTTTTCGAAAGCATGATAATTAATCACCCCTTTTTGGATGGCAATAAACGTATTTCCTATGTGTTAATGCGATTAATAATGTTGGAAGGGAATCTGGACATTGATGCCTCCCAGGAAGAGAAATATAATTTTGTACTATCAGCAAGCAAAGGTGAAATTCGATATTCGGAAATCAAGGAATGGATAACAAATAATTCGAGCAGAAAAAACGAACCATAACAGCATATTTATGCAAGCGGTGCGGCTTTTGTTTTTCATGGTTGCAATTTGAATGAAATAAAATTCTATCAACAAAAAAACTACTACAATGAAAACGTATAAAAGGACATCGAACCAAAAGAGAATTTTGGAAAGCATGGATAAGGTTTATGAAAAATTGATTGAATTTAAAAGAAAGATGAATAGCGAATTGGTTGTATTAAAAAATGACAAAATAGTTAGGATAAAACCTTGACAGCACTTTTCATGCAATGGGCGACCTAATTACTGATTGCATAGCACTCAGGGTAAAAAAGTCAAGAACGTATCACAGGCTTTTGTAGGGAACAGGCCTGCCCTGAGCTTGTCGAAGGGAGAAGTCGATACTGTACTGCTAATCCACCGAATGGCGGAGAAACAGTAATACAGGAATAGTATTCCTGATTGCCACGGTTAGCCTGAACTTAAAAATGTTGTAAACTGCGCTCTTTTTGTTCATAATGGTTTGAAAAATATACTTGAGCGGACAATGTTATCAAATGGGATTAAAGATAAATTACTACAACACACAGAAGCTTTATCAGAATTTCCGGCTTTGAGAGCCTTGAAGGTCGTGGTATCATTCTTTTCTAAGCTCTCAATCACGGCATCCGGACCAGCAACTATGTAGTTAATCATAAAATCTTTTGCAGAAGTCATGAAGGGCATGTTGGTGGTTTCTAATAAGATTGTTCGTAAACAATTATTTCAATCTTGTTAAAGCTAATAAAATGACTATCTTACAACCAAAATAATTATATCCAAATGAAAAATACTATCCTGTTATTCGCGGCATTTTCAATCATTGCAGTTACTTCTTGCAACCAAAGTAAAAAAGAAGAAAACACTACCATAGCTCCGGTTGAGCAACCTGCCGCACAACCTGCCGCACAGCCGGCTGAAACGGCCCCGCCGTCAAATGATGGCACAACCATTCAAATGAACGAAGGCGGTGTGAGCGTTGAAAGTAAAGACGGCTCGAAAACAACGAATGTCAGCCTCTCCGGTGATAGCTCTAAGATTGAAATTTCAAGGCCGAAATAAGTTTCTTCCTGTGGCCGCTGAGTTCCTGAGTTCGACCGGGAGTTTAAAAAACTTGAAATAAATTTGCTTTTTAGAAATAATAATAGTCCGGTATAATTTAAGCAGCCAAACAGCCTAGGTTATTGCATTCCAGATAGCGTTGTTTTATTTTTTTGCAACAAGGTCTAACTCTAAGTTTGAAAAAATTTATCTGTTTGTAATTTATTTCAGGCAGGAACGTATCACAGACTCGAATTTTGGGAAATTCTGAAAGGAATGACTGCCCAAAAGCTCATTCCAATATAATTTGTTATATTTAAATAATATGTGTACTATAGTTGTGTAAAAAGCACGCATAGTTGCCGCCAGGTCCGGCCGACTTTGTACTGCATCGATGGGAAACTCTCTTTCTTTTTATTGTCAATTGACATTCACTCGTAATCGATAAAAGGCAAGAAACGACAAAATTAACCTATTCTGATTCAATGAAGTTTACTTTAACAAATTGCAATTAATTTTTCAATTACATTCAGTTTAAAACTTATGAAACCATTCAAATTATTATTGTTAGTGTTCTGTATTTCGACTATAGGATGTAAAGATGATGAAGAAACCAAACCTATCAAAATCGATGGATATTTCCAGGTATATGCAATTATTGAACATAGTTCCAACGGAACTAACGATACTTTAAATATAGATATAAACGGTCCGAAAAGAGAATATGAAAAAATAATTCAAAATTCGTACGTAGGACATATTCAGAAAGTGGGGGTAGATGTAAATTATACATGCTATAATGTTAATTATGATTTATTGGAATTTGATTTTGCCCAAGTTCAAGTAATAAGTGCAATTTTTTTTGAGAAGACTTGATTAGGTGTTTGATAGTTAAATTTTCTTATGGTAAAAACAAACTTTGATTTTGGTTCCTTAACTTGTTATTAGAAAGTTTTTAATATTATTAAAGGTATCGAACAATCCTGTTATTATGAAGGATACGAAAAAAAATGATGATGATGTGTAAACTTGTGACTTTAAACTGAGAAAAATAGTAGGTCAGAACATAGTTTTGTGGTGGCAGTAAGTTTAGTGCCTGCCTGCTGCTTACATGCTTCGAAATCGCCAACTTCTTGTAGCTGCCAAACCGTTAGGCGTCAACTTAAAGAACGATCAAACCGACAAAAATCTATAAACAATGAAACAATTTTTAATCATCATTTTTACGACATTGACATTGACTTCCTTCGGTCAAGACAAATACAATTATGTTCACTTCAATAAACTGACCGAAGTTATTGGGACAGAATATGTAATTGCTTCCATAGAAAATATGGGTAAAATGTTTGACACTAAAAGCAGGTATCTTCTGTTCATCAACACGAAGACAGGACAATCAAAACAAGTTGACTTTCCCAGTGACGGCTATATGGAAAAAATTGAACAAGTTAAAATTGACAATTTAGGCATTAACAAAATTATTGTTTCCGCACAGACAGTTGACCTTGACGGCAAAAACGGAATTGACTGGCAAGACCCGAAACAAATTTTAATTCTTTCCTCTGACGGACAAGACAAAACACAATTGACGGACAGTAAATTTTTCGCGCGGACCTGGGTAGTTAACAAACAAAGCGGGACAATTGTAATTACCGGGCATTACGACACAAACAACAATAACAAATACGACAAGACTGACAAAAACGAAATCTACATTTACGACTTGCTGACACTTAAACTCATTAGCAACCTTTGATAGCAAGCCGAATGCATAACACCTGCCCAAAAGGCAGTGATTCGGGCAGCCATATTTTTGGAAGCCGAAAAGTTCAGAATATTCGAGAACTGGCACTATGCCTACCAGTGCAGTTGCACGGAAGGCATGACATTTGAAGTAATGAATGTGTTTTAGTCTTCGATTATAATGTAAAGGTAATATAGTAACTTTCCTTCGAACTTGCCCTGCGCCAACTGACGTACCTGTGTGTCCTGAATCAGGTCAGAGCTTGCCCCATCGCTTTTTTGCTCCCCTGGTTAACTATTGAAAACCCCTAAGTGATAAAAAGTATGATTTTTTTGATCCGTGTTTTTTATTTGGAATATTTTTAATACTTTAGATTCCTAAACTGGTCATATCCTGATGCCGGAACCAAATTTATTCATTGGATATTACCTCTTTTCATCGGGTATATATTTTATACTATCAGGGAATATAATTAATAAGTTTGTAAAAGAATAAGACGGAGTATAAATTTTTAGCCAAAATGAGAAAGTACCTGATAATTTTAACACTTTTTGTTTTAAACGCCTATTTGCCTTCTCAGGCGCAAATAACATTTCAAAAAAATTTAATTTATTCTTATTTCTCGCCACTTATTGGTATTGATCAAACCTCTGATAAGGGATATGTACTTTGTAACTATTTGTTCAATGGTGGAAATGGTCATTATTTTATTACTAAATTAGATTCTGCTTTTCAGTTACAGTGGTGCAAGGAAATAGGAAACAGTCATAGTTATACTCCACAATCATTTCAAACCTGTTTAGATGGCTCTATAATTATTTGTGGCATCATGACAGACAGCACTGGGTATTCCAATATGTTCCTGACAAAAACAGATTCTTTGGGAGATATTCTCTGGACAAAGATATTTGGAGGATCAGAACACGATCATGGCTATTTTGTTAAACAAATAAATGATGGGGGATTTATTGTTTCAGGAAAAACAAATACTAATCCAAATGATGAAGCATATATTATAAAAACCGATATGAATGGTAATCTGCTTTGGAGTACTACCGTTCGATATACTCAAATCATTTCAGGCAATTATGCCCGATTTATTGATCAAACAAGTGACAATGGCTTTATAGCTTGTGGTAGTGTTACCGGTTTAGGTCCTGGCAATTCAGAAGCATTGCTGATGAAGTTGGATTCTGCCGGTAATGTTCAATGGGCAAAAACTTATGGATTAGCTAAGTGGGATCAATTTGTAGCAGCTTATCAAACAGCAGATCACGGATTTCTTGTGGCAGGAACTACTGATACTTCTTTAAATAATAGTACCCGGAAAACCTTATTGCTTAAAACAGATAGCTCAGGAAATATTTTGTGGAGTAAAACATTTAGTAATGTTAATAATAATTATGTTTATAAAATGATAAAAACACTTGATAGTAACTATATTATGGTCGGATTTATAACCACTATTGGTCAGGATATTAACTTGTTAAAAACCGATTCAATTGGAACTATAATTTGGTCAAAAGCATATGGCAATAGTAACTCTGAAGAAGGACGCTCTGTTTTATCTGTTGAGGATGGAGGTTATTTGGTTGGTGGTTCGTATAATTTAAATAATTATTTAATTAAAACAGATGCCTATGGAACTAGTAATTGTAACGAAACATCTCCAAATATTTTAGCTGAAAACATTTCTTATCCATTATTGACTTCCACATTTTTCCAAGGTACCAAGGACACTAATTATTCTGAAATTGTAAATAGCACATTGTATTCACCAGTAATTAATACATTGTGTTATTCGGTTTCAATAAATGAACATACAAATAATTTATTCCATTTATACCCCAATCCTGCATCAGATTTTATTGCCATTAAGCATAATATTTCTTTTAGTCAGAAAAAATTAATTGTTTCGCTCTTCAATGTTTATGGACAACGACTGATGGAAAGTCAAATAAAGGCTTCTGAAGGTGACTTAGAAATTTCCTTGAAAGATTTTCCGCAAGGGATTTATTTTGTTAATTTATTTGATGGTGAAAAGATTTATTGCCAGAAATTTATTTTGATTCGCAATTGAAAGAGAATACATCATTGACGAAATCGCCATTGACATATTTTAAAATAAGAAGTGTAAATTGTTTCCCCAAAGCTACAAATCATATTACCATTCTTAACACATCTCTCGCTTCATCCTGACACAGTTAATAAGACAAATGGACTGAATAAAAACAATCTTATCAGAAATTTAATTTTCGCTTGCCTTTACAATGGTATTATAAAATTTCCTCTCTCCAAGAATTACCTCAACTACATAAATGCCAGGAGAAAGGGATTCTAAGTGAAGTTGAACTTAAGCCTCTGACTGAAAATTGTTTTTGCGATAGTGTTCCCTGCCTAAAATGTCAATAATTCGTATTGACGACAGGCGCTGTGTTGTATTGATTATGGAAACTGAAACGGAGCTGATGAACGGGTTGGGATAAATACCAATTAGTTTCGAAACTTCCGTTTCTGCAGCTCCGGAAGGAATGTTGCAAAACAAATTCGCCGGAAAGGAGGGTAGGCCGAGCTGGCAAGGGGACCCAAGTGTAAAACAAGAAGAGATGAAATTGCATGCTGCACCTTGAAGATTGGGATTGGTGATGCAGGATAGGGCAGATAATCCAAACCGGGTTATGTAAATTTTACCATCAGGTGCAGTTTGCAGTGCTCCAAACTGTAATGAAGGTGCGACCCCCACCGTATCGAGCGAAGCTATAATAGCAGCCGGTGATCCTGCAGCAAGATCGTATTGAAGAATTAAGCCCGGATCAAGTATACCAGCATATAGTTTGGTATTATCGGGGGAAAATTCAATTCCGTAAACTCCATTCATCACAGCAAAGGATCCCAATAACAGGTCATTGGAAATAATTCCGGTTGCCGGATCAAAATCAAAAAGCTCCACGGTTGAAACATTGTTGCTAAATTCCCACGTTGCAGCTGCCAGTGTATTGCCGCACGGCCCTACTTTTAAATATCCTAATTTCTGACTGTTGTTAGACACCACAACGCCAATTGATGATACAATAGGCACAGTATCCAGACCGGCAGTACTCAAATAATAGGAATAATAATCATTACTCAGGGAACCATGACCCAGTATCCAGTAGTCCACTCCGTTTTGATGCAAAGTCGCTGTAAGCTTTTCCGTACATTGATTACGCAACGGTACATTTTTTACAGTAACTCCTCCTAATCCATTATTAAGCGTAATATCAATAACGTTGTAAGCCATAGGATGAATGCTTGTTTCGCGGGAAGTCGTGAAAAGGTAGTAGATGGTACTGCTTCCGGGCTTAGGAACAATTATAGCCGATTGCGTGGATGTTGCATCGCCCCAAAGTCCGGCACCATTTGCCATTACCTGATTCGCACTGTTCCAAACGGTAATTCCATCCGAATAAATAAGAATGTTGCCATTTGCATCCGAAATGCTGGTACATCCCTCTGAAGTGGAAAGCTGAGATCCTGAAATATTTGATGGAGGCATCGTATTGAAACTAATGGCGGCTCCAATCCCGAAATACCAGTTGTTTGTCTGGTTTTGTGCTGATAATATTGATGAAGATAAGTTTAACAACAGGATAAAAGTTACTAATCTCATGGAGTCTGATTTTATTATACTTGTGAAAAGTATAAATAAAAAGTTATTTTTTGCAGACACGCGGAAAGAATCTTTATAGCAGCAAATCTGATTGCTACAATTATGTCCTATCCTTTAGCTGTATAAATCCGGTGATTGCAGGGTTATAGAAACAAACTCCTGAAATAATCAGCTTTAAAATGAGATTAGAAAATCTGTTTACTTACTCCCCCGCGCCTTCATAACAAAATACCCAATCACAACAAACAGGGCCAGGACAAAGAAAATACCTACGCCCATACCGGCTTTGAAAATGCCTTCAATAGCACTGCAGGAACTAACCAGCATGGCAAACAGTAATAAAAATGAGAAACTTTGTAATTTGATGTTTTTCATAGACAGGGTTTTTAGTAAAACTTAATACTATTTTTAAAAGAACCGTTTAATTTAAAGATATCAAGGTTCAATAATGGTGCCATTACCGATTGCGTCTTTTATTGCTGGCCTTAACACACTTGTTTTTTCCGCAGTCAGGGCATCTGAATGCACCAGGTTTTAGATTTTGAGTGTGGCCGCAAAAAACACAGGAATAGTAAGCGGGTTCGGTGATTTCGGTAAATGCTGCGTCTTGTATTCCGGACATCACCGGAAGACCGTATTTTACATCCTCATCCGGATAAAAGAAGATGCTGATTCCCCCTGAACTTTCCTCAATAGCTTCCTCAACTTGTCCTAATTGTGATACACTTTGCATACGGAGTTCCGCAAAAAATTCGTCTTCACCAAGGGTTTCTTTTCTGAAGTTTTCAATGGAAAACTCACCATTTTTGATAAGGCAAACCGGTTTTCCCTCCAGAAACCGCTCAAAAGCTTTGCTCTTTCCCACGAAATAAACAATTATGTTGTATAACAGGATTACCATAATAAATACAATCAGTGCAGGTAAAATTCCAACATCCTTGTAAAACATGGGATCTCCCGCTGCGGACCCCAGACCTATGATAACTACCAGTTCAAAAACCGACAATTGCTTAACGCCTCGTTTACCCAACAGCCGTAATCCAATAACAATAATGCAGAACATGATCAGCGTTCGTAATGAAGTTTCTGCAAGAAAACTCCAGTCCTCACTTCCCAATAACAACATATTCCAGTCAATTTTGCCCAGTATTAAATTCTTCAGCATACAGATAAAAATTTAGTTATAATTGATAAAAGTCTCGGTCAGAAGTAAAGGTAAAAATAAATAAACTACAAAAGTAAACGTAGTTGATTTCTGGTGTTACATAAGTTCGGACACATGGCTGTTCGGATTGTACAGTGTTGCCTTCGTTGGAAACAGGGCAATGTGTTGACTGGGTCCTTACGGTTTTATTTAGGTTCGACTACGCTCACCTTGACAATAAAAGAGGTTCGACTACGCTCACCTTGACAATAAAAGAGGTTCGACTACGCTCACCTTGACAATAAAAGAAGTTCGACTACGCTCACCTTGACAATAAAAGAGGTTCGACTACGCTCACCTTGACAATAAAAGAGGTTCGACTACGCTCACCTTGACAATAAAAGAAGTGCGACTACGCTCACCTTGACAATAAAAGAGGTTCGACTACGCTCACCTTGACAATAAAAGAAGTTCGACTACGCTCACCTTGACAATAAAATAGGCTAAACTACGCTCGCCTTGTACAGTGTAACATTCGTTCGGACACGGTTTAATTTAATTCAATGCAATCTTTAACCTGACTATTCCCTGACCCCTTTCCTGACCTAATGACTTTTTTCCTACCCTTTCTTGCCTCACCCGACCTCTCCAAAGGAGAGGAGAAAATTTATCTGTAATTTGATTTTTATACTCACACTATTAAAAATATATTCAGGTTTGATGATAAATTGACCTCCCAAAAAATTTGAGTAGCAGAAAACGGGAATGTAGAATGTAGAATGTAGAATGTAAAATGTAAAATGTAAATTTTAAAAGTTTAATATCTTAATATCTTAATGTCTTAATGTCTTAATGTCCTAATTTCCCAATGACCCTTTCCTGGCCAATGACCTTTTCCCTGATTTTTTCAATTTTTCTATCCTTTTTTTAACACAGAATGTCCATCTTATTCTACAGTGTGAATATATGATTTTACTAAATACACTGGAGAGTAAAATTGCTATTTCACTCTGTAATTTATAAAAATTGATTTTTAAATTTTAGACGGCATGATATTTTATATACTTTGAAAAATAAATGTATAAATACATGGCAACTAAAAAAACAAGTTCGGCAGTCAGCGGTTCAGGGAACAGCGGTAGCCAATCCGGATCAAAATCCGGAGGAAGTAAATCAGGCAGTGGATCATCCGGTAAATCGGGTGGAGGATCATCAAAGAGCAGTAGCTCGAAGAGCAAATCCGGATCAAAATAATTTCATTTAATCACAATTCATTTTAACATTTTAAACTAAAAATTATGGCAAATCAGGATCAAAACAAAGGAGGCAACCAATCAGGTTCGACTTCCGGACGTCAGGGCGATGACAAAAATAAAGAACGCGAAAATGAGGGCGGTGGAAACCGTGGAGGCAACCAGGGTCATCAGGGTGGCCAAAGTGGAAATCAAGGCGGAAGCCAGGGTGGAAACCGTGGTGGCAATAGCGGTGAAGAACAAGGTGGTGGAAACCGCGGCGGAAACCGTTAAAAAGTTTGTTAAATAATAGGTAAAGGAAAAGAGTTCTTAAAAAGGACACTTTTCTTTCATTAAAAATTAAAGTTATGGATGATTTAAAATCAAAAGGTCCACAGGACCGGAAAAGAATTTCCTTATCGGAAAAATGGGAAGTCAATTATTGGACAGAAAGTTTAGGCATCTCCAAAGAAGAACTTGAAAAAGCTATTGCGAAAGTTGGAAATTCAGTTGAAAAAGTCAGGGAACTATTAAAGAAATAATTCCCTGATTTTTTTCATAATTTCACAAGTTTGCCTATGTGTATTATCTTGGTGTTGTCTCTTATTTCATACAACAATATACCTGCACCTACATCACTTAAATCGATATTAACAACGTTACGTAGCTGATTAATTTTTTTAATCTGCCTCCCTGTTACATCGAAAATAACTAAATCAAAATAACCTGTATAAGTTGTATTGATGGTTATGTTATCGGAAACCGGATTAGGTGCGATTGAAAAATTGTAATCATTATTTTCACTCAGTCCAACCGTATTGCAACCGTTTGATGTCAGCAACGAAGTACGTGTAGTATTCAGGAATCCCAGCATACGTGTTTTCTGCCCCGATGTAAACATTGTCATGCAGTCATCATAAGAGTAATCCATATAATTTTCTACCATGTCGGGTGGATCAATACCTGCCGAAGTCCAGTAGGGAGATTCATTGCTGCAAGTATTTTTTATATCGCATGTTTGTTGTGAGGCTTCATCAGCATTGGGTGTATCATCAACATAATCGGTAGAATCACACAACGGAGTTGATAGTTGTCCATCTCCCCAGATATGGCGCAACCCAAGCCAGTGACCGACTTCATGTACAGTTGTTTTTCCCTGGTTATTGGTTGTTGGATTATTCATAAAGCCAACAAACTGGTATTGAATAACCACGCCATCCAGTAACGGATCCCCTCCCGGGAAGGTCGCATAACCTAAAACAACAGTAAGTCCGAACAGGCTCATATCACACACCCAAATATTCAAATATTGATCATTTGGCCATGGACTCTTACCACCCGAAGCATCTGATTTAACATTATCCATTCCCAGGAGCGGATCAAAAAAAGTTCCGGCCGGAGCCTGTGTCCGCGAAATACCTGTGGTAGGAGCACCGGAAGGATCAACATTGGCCAGGCAGAATTCTATTTCAACATCAGCTGCTATAGAATCGAAGATGGGACGGGTTTGGTTGAAATTACTATTCTGTAAGCGGAAGCATTCATTGAGAACGGCAACCTGCCTGTATATGTTGGAATCGGCAATGTCCTGTGTTGCATTTTTATATACAATATGAAATACAACGGGTATTGTTACAACTGAACCTGTCCGATTCACATCATTCCGGTGAGCCGCAATCCATGATTGAACAGCCGCTTCATTTTTCCGGTATATATCTTTTTGTAAGGATGACGCTCCGGAATAATACTGATGCGCCGGATCAGTGTAGCATTTTTGAGGCTGAGAAAACATAATTGAAGAAGAAAAGATCAGGAGTAGCAAGATTAAATACTTTTTCATTGGTTGATTTTTGGTTGTGTATAGCGTCAAAAATATACTATTACCCAAAAGCAGCAAATTATTTTAATAAAATCTCTGTTTTTAGTCGAAATAAAGGAAACAATTTAATATTTTACAGGACAAATTAATGAAAGTCGGAGGTTTTTGGAAAGAAATGGCTGAGTCCATTAAAAAAGTCAACCTATTTCAGGCTACCTCAACTCGTCACTCGTCACTCGCCACTCGTCACGCGTAACTGTAAATTCAATCGTACGCAGTAAGATCCAGGTCTTTTCCCATGGTTCCCTGCAATCGCACCCAAAAGCTTTTCCGGTCGGGCAACGAAGTAAAATCCCTCACAAATGCTGAAGAAGGATCTATTATGGGATCAATCATCATGGGTTCCATCATGCGGAGCGTATCAAAAACAATTGGGATCAGATCCACATCTTCACTTACCCTCAGCCGAGTGAATCGCTTCAGCATTTTAGTCTGGAATGGATCGGATGCCAATGCAATTCTTTTAAAATTTAATTTCTTTGATTTTTTGAAGGAATAGTAGATGTTTTCAGTGCTGTGTTCTGCTTTTGATTCAGTAAAAATATTTTCCCGGGGAATGCCTATCGCTTCCGCGTAAAGCGCCATAATTTCAGCCTCAACGTAAGGGGTGTAAACTGCATTTCCCGAAAACATAATATTTTTTGCAATCCCTTTATCGAATAAATATTTCGACCAGTATATACGTGCTTTCATGATGTCGCTCCATTTTCCGTTTTCGAGTGGAACACCGGGTACAACTACCAGGTCATAGGATGTGTCGCTGGCAGCATTAAATAACTTGAGACTCGATCTGTTCGTGAAGCTGCAGCCGGTGCTGAAAAGTAACAGGCTAACCACACTTAAATAGAGTATTCTTGTTTGCAGTTTCATAGATTCAGGAGTTTAATTCCAATAAAGTTCCCTCATTTTGGAATTCATTGACCAGATACTAACAAAAAATGTTCCCTGATTGTTCTGAAACAACCAAATATTCCTTATTTCATCAAGCGGGTCAATTAACAGCAATTTAACTTTTATTAAACTTCTGCTTAATAGGGTAAAACTACTTTTGGTGTAGAAAAAATATATTGTGGGAAGCAAAATACACATTGTAGAGGAAACTGATGATTGGAACCCGATTACCGGGAGTATGCATCGCCTGTCAGATAATGGTGACGCAACCCTGCGAACGCGGGAATTGTCACCTGAAACAGGTTTAATAATTGATAAGGCTGCTTACACAGTTTATTTAATGGGTATTAAAATTCCTTTTCCAAAAAAGGAATTCGAATTGCTCCTTTTGCTCGCTTCCAATCCCAGGAAGGTTTTTAAACGAATTGAGATATTAAGTCAGGTTTGGGGTCGTGATTATAAGCCCAAAGATTCCCGTTCGCTTGATGTTCACATTCGTATGTTACGCAAAAAACTCCATGATCAATATATCACTACCATTCGTGGAGTAGGGTATAAGCTTGAAAAATAATATTTTTTATCCAACGTGCATATTAATATTTAACGGTTCTTTTTATCCGCAAATACACCGCAAAAGCATTTAGCATAAATGTAATTCCAAGGAGTATGATTATCCCTGCAGAAGCATTCACAATAAACGCTTCCTGCGGCCTGGAAACCCAGTTGAAAATCTGGATCGGTAATACTGTAAAATCAGAAGTAGGTGATGTAGGAACAAACGGTACATAGGCCAGGGCTCCTACAACAATCAGCGGTGCTGCTTCACCGATTGCCCGCGAAATGGCAATGATTATTCCGGTTATTATACCACTACTGGCAGAAGGAATTACAGTCATTTTCACCGTTTGCCATTTCGACGATCCTAATGCATAGGAAGCTTCCCGGAGTGAACTGGGAACGGCTTTAATTGCTTCGCGCGTAGCAACAATAATTATGGGAAGAATCAACAATGCCAGTGTAAATGCTCCTGTGAGAATGCTGCCTCCCAGATTGAAAACACGCCCGAATATTTCAAGTCCCAATAATCCATATATAATAGATGGAACACCTGCAAGGTTGGTAATATTTATTTCAATCAATTTACCCAAACGTGTTTTTTTGGCGAATTCTTCCAGGTAAATAGCAGCACCTATTCCAATAGGTATGGCTGCCAGTGCCGTCATTACAATTATCCACAACGTTCCTGCCAGCGCTGAAAGTATACCTGCTTTTGCAGGATTGCGTGATGGAAAATTAGAAAGGAAACCCCAGTCGATACGCGATATTCCTTCAATGAAAATGCTGGAAATAAAAATTGCAAGCATGACCAACCCAAAAAAGGTGCTGAACAGTCCCAGATATTTGAATGACTGATCTTTAAACCGCGCTATTTTTTTGAAATGCTTAGACATACTTCTTCTCAAATTTCTTATTCAACCAGTAACTGAGATTGTTCAACAAAAACGTAAAAATAAAAAGGGTAATTCCCGCTGCGAAAATGGTCCTGTATTCGAGTGAATCATGAGCAACATCACCCAGGCTGACTTTAACAATGTAAGTAGTTATGGTTTCAACCGGTACCAATGGATTCAGTGTTAACCGGGGTTGCTGGCCGGCTGCAATCGCCACAATCATTGTTTCACCAATCGCCCTTGAAATGGCTAAAATTGCGGAAACAATAATTCCTGATGAAGCTGATGGAAGAATTACCCGGATAGACGTCTGAAAGCGATTTGCTCCCAGGGCAAGCGATCCTTCCCGTATGTACCGGGGAACAGCTGCAATTGCATCATCACTAAGCGACGACACATACGGGATGATCATAATGCCCATAACGAAACCTGCGGATAACGAATTAAAACCCGACATGCCCGGAATAAATTGCTGCAGAAATGGCGTAACCACAGTTAATGCAAAAAATCCATACACTACAGTTGGTACTGAGGCAAGGATTTCAAGAATGGGTTTTATAATATTTTTAAACCGGACAGTAGCATACTCATTCAGGAAAAGTGCAATTGTAAGACCGGTTGGCAATGCTACCAGGATAGCAATAAATGATGTAAGAAGGGTTCCCGAAAGCAAAGGCAAAATACCAAAATGCTTTTCCGAGAACAACGGAGTCCATTGTGTATCGGTTAAGAAATCTACTATTGAAACTTCCTGGAAAAAATTAAAAGCTTCAAAAACCAAGACATATAAAATACCCGCAGTAGTAAGTATGGTAAGTAAAGCACAAAAAGCCAGAACCAGCTCAATGGATTTTTCTCTCGTTCGCTTCGTCATTATTCAGGCAATAGAAAACTAACTTTAGTACCATCAAAATCCACTTACTACTCACATTTTTTTACTTTGTATGCGAAGACATAAACTCTTCAAACTGTTTCATTTGTATAGCATACTCTTCTTCTGTCATAGGAATAAAACCAACCTCGCGTGATAACGTACCGGCGTTATTAATATAAAATTTTACAAATTCAGTGACTTCAGGTCTTTGAATGGCAACCGAATTCACATAAATGAATAGCGGTCTTGAAAGGGGAGCGTACGTTTTGTTTTTTACAGTTTCTACAGAAGGCAGGATGGGTCCTTTTCCATTTGAATCGTCCTGGTCGTCGATAGCAACCAGTTTAAGTTTATCCATATTGGCTTCATAATAAGCAAACCCAAAAAATCCCAGTGCATTTTTATCTGTTGATACACCTTGTACAAGTACGTTGTCATCTTCACTTGCTGTATAATCACCCCGGCTCTTGTGGCTTTCTCCAACAACTGCTTCAGTAAAATAATCATAGGTACCCGATTCTGTTCCTGCACCATACAGATGAAATTCTTCATTGGGCCATTCTTTCCTGATCTGATTCCAGCGTTTAATTTTATTTTGAGCTTCCGGTGACCACATCATCTTTAATTCAGCCACTGTAATATCATTTACAAAATTATTGTCAGGATGGACTACTACAGAAAGACCGTCAAATGCGATCTCGATTTCAAGGGAGGAAATATTATTTGCTTTACATGCTTTTTCTTCTTCACTTTTAATTGACCTGGAAGCATTATTTATATCCGTCTCACCGCGGCTGAATTTTTTAAATCCTCCTCCGGTTCCTGATAATCCTACGGTAACTCTGACTTTAGGCTGTTCGTTACGGAACTCTTCCGCAACAGCTTCTGATATTGGATATACGGTGCTGGAACCATCAATCTTAACTTCACCCTCCATTTGAGGGGTATCAGTAGATGAATTAGTTTCTGTTTTGCCACCACATGAAGTGAGAAATAATCCGGCTGCTGCGATTACAATTAGTGTTAGTTTCATCGGAACTTTTATGTTAAGTCTGTGTTAGATTTATTCAATATCAGAATGCAAAAGTGCAGGTAACAGGTTGACATATCATTAAGTTGATGTTAAATTAATGTTAATTAGTTATTTTATTGAAAAACAGTCATTTATAGTAAAGTTCGTCAACTTGAGGTTGTTTTAAAATCCCAAAATCTGCAAATTAGGAGAATAGGCGGATAGAATTTTACAATTACTGACTATAGTCATGCCAAACAAAACAGGGTAGCGATATCTTTGCAACAATCCCTCTTATACATAACGGTTAGAATAAATACGTACGATAATGATCCTGCACATTGAAAGCAAAAGAACCATCTCAGAAATTAAGGAAGAATTCAACGCTACCTTCCCCTTTCTGAAGCTGGAATTCTTTACAAAACCGCATGATGTAAACGATGCTTCCCTGATCAGGGAGATGATAAAAACAGATCCTGAAATTGAAGAATTAAACAACAACATAAAGCCCGCTGTTATTGAATTCACACCCTATACAACAGTTGCTGCCCTGGAAACTTTTTTCAGGGAGCATGGTTTAAATGTTCAGGTGTTCAGAAAATCAGGTACAGTCTGGCTTGAAACAACTATTACCGATAACCTGACGTTGCAAAGTCAGAATGCGCTTGGAAAGGAAAAATCCTTTGCTCCTGAACAACCTGATTTATCAGATATTGATTACGATTGATCATGGGAAAATTTCAGGAAATGATAAATTCAGATGTGCCGGTACTGGTTGATTTTTATGCAACCTGGTGCGGTCCATGCAAAGTAATGGCTCCGGTATTGGAAAAAGTAGCCTCAAAAATGGGGAATTCCGCCAAAGTTATTAAAGTGGATGTGGACAAAAATCAACAGGCCGCCTCAGTATACGAGGTTAGGGGAGTACCAACCTTTATCATTTTTAAAAATGGCAAACAACTGTGGAGGCAATCGGGGGTGATACCGGAAGAAATGTTGCTGCAACAACTGCAACTTGCTGCCCGCACTTCCTAAACTACTTCGGTTCCATTCCGTGCTTTTTATTTGGCAGCATATTCGACAACTCCCATTCAATTTTCTTTTCAAAAGCTGCTTTACGGTAGGTGCAGTTCGCTAGCTGGCAAATTGCACATGATGTTGGTGTGATGCATGGATCGGCATGGATAAAAAATTCAACATCGTTACCAAGACTGTTACTGATTAGTTTTTCCACTGCTGTTACTTCATCATGGGCACTTTCCAGTGGTTCGTACCAGGGAAGTGTAATATGACAATCAACGTGAAGGTTTGCGCCATATTTTATTACTCTCAGGTTATGAATATCGATCCACTTATCCTTCCTGTGTAATTGTAATTCGGATATTAATAACTGCAACTTTTCATAATCGGCTTCATCAAGTAAACTGTTCACTGATTTTTTTAGAAGTCCGAACCCGGTAATCAGAATAATAACTCCGAAAATAATTGCCATTGCCTGGTCGATCCAGTACATGCCGGTTAATAAAATCAATCCCAATCCCACCACCAAACCCACACTGCTAACGGTATCTGAAATTAAGTGTTTGCCATTCGCGATAAGCAAAATAGAATTCGAAGCATTTCCTTTTTTGACAAGGATAGTCCCCATAATAAAATTGACCACTCCGGAAGCGGCTGAAAGCCATACACCCCATTCGAGGGAATGAATTTTTATGGGTTGAAAGAGAGAATATACGGAGTTAATGATAATGGTGATACCTGCAATAAAAATCAGTCCGCCTTCAAATCCCGCTGAAAGAAATTCCATTTTCCCATGTCCATACGGATGATTTTCATCGCGCGGCCGGGATGCAACATAGATGCTGAATAATGCAAAACTTCCGGCCACAACATTTACAATCGATTCAAGTGCATCGGTGAGTATGGCATTGGAGTGGGTGAGGTACCACGCAAGGAATTTGATACAAAGTAAAAAGATGCTGATGAACAACACCAGCCGGATCGCCTTTATTTTATGCCGCTCCTTTTCAGGGATGTTGAATGATTTCAAAGAAATACAGTTTGCCGTGATTATGCAGTAAAAAAATGGGTCTTCTCCGGTTTACACCGCATCATGAATAACCAGCAAAGGAATTTCAGGGTGATATGAAAATTTCATGGTCAGGCTCTTGTCCCACAACATTCGTGGAAAGGAACGGTGATGAGTAACCATGGCCACCATATCAGCTTTCATTTTATTAATGAAAATAGAAATTCCATTCATTACATCCGGATCTGTGCAAATGTAGCCGGAGGTTTTGGGATAGCTGACCTTTGATTTAATTTTCTCAGCCATTTCATCGGATATTTTTTCGCTGTCGGTGTGTATCTTATTGTCAACGAAAAGAAACACCAGTTCTGCATTCATTTGAGTGGCAATTGGCAATAAACTGTTGGCCGATTGAAGGTTTTTATCGTTGAGATCAGTGGCATATACCAGGCGTTCCACTCCTTTGAAAAGTGCCTGGCCGGGTATAATCAGGACCATGCATTTTGATTTATTGATGAGAGCTGTGGTTGTACTTCCAATAAGTGTTCTTTCAATCAGTCCTGCACCGGTGGCTCCTGTAACAAGCAGATCAGCACCATTGGAATCAGCTTCATCAATTATGGAATCAGCCGAAATTCCCCTGCGAATAACAACGGAGGCATTCACAGCGGGGAAATCTTTTTTAACTTCCTGAAGGAGCTTTTGCATATTGGAGTCAGCATCTTCTTTTGCCATTGTTTCAGCAGCTTCAATTGCAGTATAGGGCATTTCTGCTGTGTAAAACAAAGGGCTTTCATACACATGAACCAATGTGAGGGAAGCATTAAAAAGACCCGCCAGAGCGGCAGCATAACTCACTGCATTGTTGGCTGCATCAGAGAAATCGGTGGCAACATATATTTTTTTCATAATATGAATTTTTTAGAGGGTAAGTCTTGATAACGCAAATAAATAATCGATTGAAAACCTGTCCCACTCTAAAGGTGCTACCAACAGGAAAACAAGAAGCAACAACCGTATAAACACATGATTGTTTTCCCACATAGGTTTAGATAGACTGAATCCGAAAACAACAATAATCAGATTCAGGCAAAGAAGGTAAATGGCAAAATATTTAAAAAAACCTAAAATAAGCAGAAAGCCGCATAGCAGTTCAATCCAGGAAGTAAGGGGTGCAATCAGCGCAATTACCGGGTCAGGAATTTTCCGGTTACCAAATCCTGATTTCATCATCTGCCTGATCTGAGGCATTCCTATATTGAAAACTTTATCGTAACCCTGGAAAAAAAATAAAAACCCGGCAATAATACGCACAGTAAATACAGCAATTGCAAAATTGTAATCCGTAATCATAGCTGACAGGTAATTGAAACTACAGGCAAAAGTAGTCTCCTTTATATTGGTAAAACATGATGAGTATCACCCTTCATTCCAAGGGATTCAGAGTTTGCCGTGCTCAAATTTAACTATTTTAGTTTAATCAGCCTTACAGGGAAGTACACGGTGTTTTTGTCCCTTTTCAACCCCTGGAAAATCCATCTATTTTATTGTATCACAGTTGTATGCAATAATTTATTCCGCGGTTTCGTTATAATATTTCTTTAATTGTTGTACGCTCCGGTTATCAATGGTATCAGGTTAAAATCTTATTTTTGTCTTATGATTTTTAAAACCGATTCCAGGTTCTTCACGTATCCGGCTGCGCCCTTTTTGAAAACCCTTTGTTTTTTATCCTTTCTGATTTTATTATCCACCGGCGCTGCAAACGCGCAGGAAAAAGTTATAACTGCAGGAATTCAGTTCAAACCTATTTTCTCCAGTAAATTTTTCAATACAGGTTCTGTAGATGCAGCTTCACAAAATGTACAGTTCTCCATTACACCTGAATCGGGATATTGCATCGGAATGGTTATCCGTAAAGGAATTACCAATACTATTTCACTCGAAAGCGGTATTAATTATGTAAAAAGAAATTTTTCACTGGATATTACAGATTCCGACAGTGCATTTAAAACCAATTCCGAATTTGGAATGGTTGGATATGAAATCCCTGTGCAGGGACTTGTTTTTATTCAGCTTTCCGATCAGATTTATATGGATGTTGCCCTGGGTGTGTCGCTCGATTTTTACCCTTCCGACCTGAGTACACGGGGCGATAATTATCTCCATTATTCGGCCCGTCATTCCTGGTTCTCTCCCGCATTGCTGGCAAACCTGGGTTGGGAATACCGAACTGAAAAATCAGGTTATTTTTACCTCGGAGCTTCCTATCACCGTCCTTTTAGCATTACCTATACTTCCATCATCCAGTACCAGAACCGAGAAAAGCCGTACCCCGAAGGAAGAATGGATCTCCAGGGAAATTATCTTACGATCGATCTCCGCTACTTTTTCCATTCCGACCCCGAGCGACGCAAGAAAAAGAAGAAATGAACTCTGCGACGGGTATTTTTGATAAATTCCCTATTGAAACCTAACGATTTAGATTACATTTGTTAACATTAGCTTAACAAAAACTGCTGGCATCGGAGGTAACTTTGCACTGAAATAAAAAGCCATGAGTCCAGAGCATATTAAAATATTATTGGTTGATGATGAGCCGGATATCCTGGAGTTCATGGAGTACAACCTTAAAAAAGAAGGCTTCCAGACTTATACTGCTAAAAACGGGCAGGAAGCTATTGAAATGGCTATTGACATTAAGCCTCACCTGATCATTCTCGATATCATGATGCCCGTGATGGATGGAATCGAAGCATGCAGGATCATTCGCAATAACCCGGAACTTAAAAATGTGATGGTCGCTTTTCTCACAGCCCGCAATGAAGATTATTCCCAAATCGCCGGATTCGATGTGGGAGCCGACGATTATATCAGCAAACCTATAAAACCACGGGTGCTTATCAGTCGTATCAAAGCTTTGCTTCGCCGTGTAAACGGAAGTGTTTCCGAAGACCTGGTACGTATTGGTGATCTGGAAATAGACCGCGAAAAGTATACGGTCACTCATAATGAGCAGCAACTTGTTTTTCCCCGTAAGGAATTTGAATTACTCAGCCTTTTGATTTCGAAACCCGGTAAAGTTTTTGGCCGCGAAGAAATTATGACCCGCGTATGGGGCGATGATATCATTGTAGGAGATCGTACCATTGATGTTCACATTCGCAAAATCCGCGAAAAACTGGGCGATGAATCAATAAAAACGATTAAAGGTGTGGGGTATAAATTTGACACCTGAAAAGCTTGCATGGAGCGGAACGGAGTGACGAGTGACGAGTGACAAGCTGCCCGACTCGGAGAGACGGGTGACAAGCCTGCCCGGCTCGGAGAGACGGGTGACAAGTGATAAGTTGAGGTAGCCTGAAATAGGTTGACTTTTTTAAAGGTTAAATCCGCGTTCCTTTTAGTTCCTGCTTACAACTCCACTGCCTGCCACAACTTTTTGACGTAACTTTGCTGGTGAAAAATGAGTTTTTGATTTGAAAATTACCGCGCTTTACCAATCTGTTTCTTTAATTGCACTAATTACTGCCTTAGCGGGATGTATCCCCGTTTCCATTATCCTCTTTAGACTGGATGCAAGCGCTAATCTGCTGGTGGCTGTATTGCTTACCACATTTTTCATGATTTTTATTACATCACTTGTCGCAGGACGAATACTCATTACCCGTTTTTATTACTCCCGGATACGGGATCTTTATAACACGGTTTTGCAGTTCACTGTTAAAATTAAAGGAACGAATATTATACCCCAAAAAGTTCCCGATCTGCAATTATCAACCGGGATCATAAGGCTGGTGCAGGAACTGGAAACAACAGATAAGGCTGAAATAGTTCACCTGAAGGAGCTGGAAGTTTTCCGGAGGGAGTTTCTGGGCAATGTTTCTCATGAATTAAAGACCCCCATATTTACCATCCAGGGGTATGTGCACACCCTGCTGGAAGGTGGTATTGAAGACGCCGAAATAAATATTCTCTATCTTCAGAAAGCAGCTAAAAGCATCGACAGGCTCATTTCTATTGTCGATGACCTGGAATCCATCTCAAAACTGGAGGCAGGGGAGCTGATACTCGAACACAGAACATTCGATATTCAGGACCTTATTCATGAAGTAATTGAATCGCTCGAACTGAAAGCCAGGGAATCGGCTATAAGAATTTCCCATGAAAATACGGCCACTAAATATTATGTTTATGCTGATAAAGACAGGATCCGGCAAGTACTTGTTAACCTGGTGGTGAATTCAATTAAATATGGGAAACACGGTGGCCAGACGATCATTAAGGTAGATGATCACCAGGATTACGTAACCGTTAATGTATCCGATGATGGAATCGGGATTGAAAAACAACATGTTAGCAGACTTTTTGAACGCTTTTACAGGGTTGATAAAAGCAGATCACGGGAACAGGGAGGTACAGGCCTCGGTTTAGCTATTGTAAAGCACATTCTCGAAGCCCATGGCCAGCAGATTTCAGTCGAAAGCACATCCGGCACCGGATCTACATTCCAATTTACACTAAAGAAAAGTATATGACAACCAATAAAGATATCCGTTCCCTTTACCTTGTACGGCATGCTAAAGCATTAAAAGGAGGGCCGGCCATTGCCGATATTGACCGTCCGCTGCATGATACAGGAATACTTGAGGCCTACGAAATGGCAAACGAACTTCTTCAGCTGAATGAAGTTCCGAAATTGATTATCTCAAGCACAGCAGCCAGGGCAGTGAGTACGGCGATGATATTTCAACGAGTGCTTCATTTATCGTCGGATGCCGTGAAAGTGTCGGATCGACTGTATGAAATTGATGTCAATGACCTTTTTGATTTGGTTGCTGAACTTGATGACAGTTACACTTCCATCATGCTGGTTGGTCATAATCCTTCATTTACCCTATTTTCAGCCAGGCTGGATGCGGGTATCACTCATATTCCTACGGGAGGTGTTGTGAGGTTTGATTTTGAAGCAGGTAAATGGAGCCATTCCAGCTACATCAATGCGCAGAAGAAAATGCTCATTTATCCTTGAATTCCCTGAAAATGTGTTAATTTAATATTAAATTTGAGTTGGTAATTCCAGCCGGTTGTTAATTTAACAATATTTACACGGAACTGTTATAACTATCAAATTCAAAGATCCTATGAACAAAGAACTAAAAAAAACGATAGAGAGTGAGCTATTCGCATTGGTTACAGCTGCATTGACTGTAAGAAACAAGAAAGCTGCTGCCGGAATTTCTGAAACCATCAGCGACCATGTGAAAAGCATTTCTAAAAAATTTGTGAAGAATTTGCCTAAAGAAAAGGCTGTCAGTAAAGATAAAAAATTAGTTAAGGCTGCCAAACCAACCAGGAAGGCAAAAGAGACCGGAGGAAAAATAAAGCCCGTTTCCTCAAAGAAGTAAAAATTATTTATGAGTTCTAAACATCCTTTGTTGTTCAACCGGGAGCTGAGCTGGCTCTCTTTTAATGAAAGGGTGTTGCAGGAAGCTGCTGACCCTACTGTTCCTGTATTGGAACGACTTCGTTTCCTGGGCATATATTCCAATAACCGCGATGAATTTTTTCGTGTAAGGGTTGCGACCGTAAGGCGACTGGCACGCTTCAACAAAAAAATGGATATCCTTCAATGGGAAGAACCTGTTGAGCTGCTTGAAAAAATCCAGAAGGAAATTTTGCGTCAGCAGAAAATGTTTGAGGAGATTTATGCCTCACTCCTTACACGCCTGGAGCAGAATAATATTATCATGCTGAACGAAAACCAGCTGGCACCCGACCAGGGAAAAATAGTTCGCAATTATTTTAAGGAAGAAGTTCAGCGGTTTCTCTTTCCAATTATTCTCGATAATACTCCTGATTTTCCTTACCTGCGTGACAAATCCATTTACCTGATTATTAAACTTCAGAAACTGGGTAAGGAAAAGAACATTCGGTATGCACTGGTGGAAATTCCAAGAAAATTTATACCCAGGTTTTACATTTTGCCTTCGCAGAAAGATAAAAAGTTTATTATACTTTTGGAAGATGTGATCCGGTATAATCTTGATGAAATTTTTTCAATTTTCGACTATGACAACATTGAATCCTATGTAATCAAAATTACACGGGATGCGGAACTGGACATGGATAATGATTTATCAAAAAGCCTTGTCGAAAAAATTTCCAAATCAATTAAGAACCGGAAAAAAGGTTCACCGGTCCGACTTGCTTATGATGCGAATATCCCAAAGGATATGCTCGACATGCTGATTTCAAAAATGCGGTTTCGCAAACATGATAATTTATTTCCCGGTGGACGAATTCATAATTTCAAAGATTTTATAAAGTTTCCTGATGCGGGTCCTCCACAATTACGTTACCGGAAAGTTAGGCCTCTGCAGCATCCGCTCCTACTAAACAGCAATACCCTTTTCCCGATTATAAAAGAACGGGATATACTCCTGTTTTTTCCATATCATTCCTATCATTACATTTTGAATCTGCTCCGTGAAGCTTCAATCGATCCTAAAGTTGAGAGCATTAAAATTACGCTTTACCGTTTGGCGAGTAATTCTGTTATGGCAAATGCATTAATAAATGCATTGAAGAATGGTAAACAGGTGACTGTTGTTGTTGAGTTGCAGGCCAGGTTTGATGAAGAAGCGAATATTTACTGGGCGAACCGGTTGCAGGAGGAGGGGGCAACCGTGATTTTTGGTGTGCCGGGTCTGAAAGTACATTCAAAACTGTTTTTAATTACACGAATTGAAGCAGGTGTGTCGAGCCTTTACGCGCATGTAGGCACAGGGAACTTCAATGAAGAAACTGCTTTGGTTTATTCTGACATTAGCCTGCTTACCGCAGATGAGAGAATAACAGATGAGGTTGAAAAACTTTTCCATTTTTATTCCAACAATTATAAAATCGGCCATTATAAGCACTTACTGATTGCACCGTGGGATATGCGCAAGCGTTATGTTAATTATATTAACAAGGAAATTGCAAATGCACGTGATGGGAAAGAAGCATATATCTGGTTAAAGTTGAACAGCCTTGTCGATGAGGAATTGATTTCCAAACTTTACCAGGCAAGCCAGGAAGGTGTTAAAATCAGGTTGATTATAAGGGGAATCTGCTCCCTTGTGCCGGGAGTGAAGGGAATCAGCGATAACATTGATATAATCAGTATCGTAGATAAATACCTGGAGCATGCACGCATTTTTGTTTTCTGCAATGATGGCGAAGAAAAGATTTACCTGGCTTCTTCTGACTGGATGAGCCGGAATCTGGACCATCGTTCGGAAGTGGCGGTTCCGGTTTATGATCCCCGGCTTCAAAAGGAAATAAGGGAGTTCCTGGCATCGCAGTTCCGCGACAACTGCAAGGCCAGGATCATTGATAAGACCCATGTAAATAATTACAGGAAATCAACCGCCCGACAGAAACGGAGAACGCAGGAAGAATTTTACCGGATTCTCCAGAAAAAGTTAAAATGATTGCCTATTTTTAAAACTTTTAATTAAAATTACTGAATTGGACAATCAACAGACATTAAAATTTGCATCTATCGATATAGGATCGAATGCCATGCGGCTGTTACTTTGTAATGTATATGAAGGGGGAGACGAACCTTTGTTCAAGAAATCGGAATTGATGCGATTTCCGTTACGACTGGGCGAAGATGCATTTCTTTTAGGATATATTTCCGAAGCGACCATTCGGCGGCTTGTGAAAATTATGAGAGGCTTCCGGTTGCTTATTGAAGCCTATGAGGCAATTGGCTATCGTGTTTGTGCAACTGCTGCCATGCGGGAAGCTACCAACAGGAAAGAAGTGCTCGACAGGGTTAAAGCGGAAGCCGGTGTTACTATTGAAATTATTGAAGGTCGCCTTGAAGCTGAAATTATTTACTCCAATCACATTGCTGAACACCTGGAGCACGATAACAATTACCTGTATATTGATGTTGGAGGGGGAAGCACGGAAATAACTTTATTTTCGAAAGGTAAAATGATAACATCGGGTTCCTATAATATAGGAACAATACGCATGCTGCATAATAAAGTCACAAAGGAAATGTGGCGCGATTTTAAAGAACAGGTTCGGAAACTTGCTGAAGGAAATAAGCCAATCGTGGCAATTGGTTCCGGTGGTAACATAAATAAGATTTTTAAAATTGCCAACCGTAAGGAAAACAAGTTTCTGCCATTCGATAAACTGAAAGAATGTTACGATTATGTAAGCAGTTTCACATTTGACCAGAGAATCCGTGATCTTCAGCTTAACCCCGATCGTGCTGATGTAATTATTCCCGCTTTTCGCATTTTTATAGCTATTCTAAAAGCCGCGGAAATCGAACGTATAATGGTTCCCCAGGTGGGCTTATCGGATGGAATAATTCATTTGCTGTATGAAGATTATAAAAGTAACCAGTTGATTGCTGCAGCCAGCCCGGGAAGAAATTGATTATATTTTGAATGCAGCCGGAAGGTTTGGGTTGCTGATCAATATTGATAAGCAAAAAGTTCAATGAAAGAAAAGATAAATTTTAATCCGATTAAAATTACCTTGTCATTGTTATTTTTATTCATAAATGTAATTTCGGCTCAGGCACAAGTTACAAAACAATCATCAACAGAAATTACTCTACCTGATGCTGCCCGATTCAGTTATAGAAGTTCCGGCGTAATTAGCAAACAGGATTTCTTGACAAGAAATAGTCTAACTTTAGTTGAACCGTACGACACAATATTTCAAGTCGCATCTTTCAGATTAACCAGAATAAGGAAAGGAACTACACCCGTGGAGGTTGAAAATATTAAAAACGGAGAATTGCTTGATTCGATGAGAGCTTTAATCAGCTCTTCAAGACCAGGAGATAAATTTTATTTCGAATATATTAAGTGCACAGACAAAAATGGAGCAGTTTTGACTTTGAAAGCCCTTACGTTTGTAATTGATTAATGATATTCTCTTCCTTTTCATAATTTGACTAACTAAACAATCATTGCTGCTAATTGGCTATTGAATCAGGAATAGGATGTGATTTCTTTTTCTTCTCCCTTCGGTGTGTTCACAGGAAAGTGAATAATTCATCTGTAATCCAAAGTCGCAGCCATCTGGCCCGAACTTTTGAGGCCCTTTCATGTATTATGTTATGCGAATATCAATTCCATGTTAAATATTTTTAGCTTTTCTGCTATCGTGTTGGCGCCCTTAACTGTATGATCATTTATTTTCCTTTTTGGTTTAACAATCAATTAACCTGAATGTAACAATCGCTTTATAATGATTTGTTTTTTTTGCATTATCAAATTATAAAGCAATGATCTTAGTTTATTTTAATCAATTCAACACACTATTCCGGTGGATATTTGTGTTTTCAACGATCTTTTTTTCAGGTAGGGTGAACGCACAAACTGCACAGGTTTCCGGTAAGGTAATCGATGCAGAACTCGGAATGAGCCTGCCCGGGGCAAGCGTTGTTATAGATGGTACCACACATGGAACCATTACCGATATCGATGGAAACTACAGCATCACCCAGGTAACTCCCGGAACAATAAAAATTAAGGTAACCTATGTTGGTTATCTGCCGGAACTTTCGGAGTCTTTCATTTTAGGTGCGGGCCAGCAAAAAGTTATAAGTTTTTCCTTAAAGGAAAACGTAAAACAATTGCAGGAAGCCCAGGTGGTTGGTCAGCGAAGCACGCATACAGATAATGCGGTGTTGATGGAGGTGCGGCAAAGTGAACAAATTGTAAATGGCGTATCCAGTCAGCAGATTTCACGCTCGCAGGATCGCACAGCCTCTGAAGTGATAAAGCGTGTTCCCGGCATAACGGTAATGGAAAATGGTTTCGTGCTTATACGCGGGCTGAATGAACGTTACAATACAACTTTATTGAATGGCATCATCGCGCCAAGCATGGAAGCAGATAAAAAAGCTTTTGCTTTGGATGTGATACCGGGCAGTATGCTCGACAGGTTATTGGTTTATAAAACAGGAGCTCCTGAATTGCCGGGTGAGTTTGCAGGTGGAGTGATCCAGGTAGTGACACGAAATGTTTCGGATGAAGATCAGTTCAGTGCAGGATATACTACCGGCGTGCGCCAAAATACAACCTTCAAGGAATTCTACCAGGCACCAAAAGGCAATACCGACTGGCTGGGTAAAGATGATGGAACCCGTACTTTACCCGGATCATTTCCGCAAAGTTTGTATGATATTGAAAATCCAAAACAGCTGACCGAACTTGGGCGACAACTTCCCAATGCCTGGACGGCAGCAAAAATAAAAGCTGCACCGGATCAGCGATTTAATGCTACACTGATAAAAAATTTAAGGTTCGGAAAATTAAAAGCCGGCAATATTACATCCATACAATACGGTTTAACGTATGAATCAAATAGTGCTGATAATTATAGTTATAATGCTTACGATCCTGTAAGGCAGCAAAGCGATACTATTTATTCATACCGTGATGATTTATATAAAGAAAATGTAAGGTTATCAATAATTCACAACTGGTCGTTCTTTCTTTCTCCAAAAACAAAAATTGAATTCCGTAATTTTTTCAATCAGCAGGGATCCAATCAATCCATTATTCGTGAAGGTTCAAATTATGAAGAAGGTAGTCTTGTTAAAAGTTATGCATACAGGTACCAGGAACGCACTGTTTATAGCGGCCAGCTTCATGGCACTCACGACCTGAATGCTAACCGTTCGGTGCTTGACTGGACTACAGGTTACTCGTATTCTCATTCGGGTGAACCTGATTTCCGACGCATCCGCACCAAAAAAGATTTAAGCGCAACAAGCGACAGTATTCCTTACCAGGTTATTGTAGCTCCATCAGCATCAACACAGGATGCCGGCCGTTTCTATTCCGATCTTAATGAGCATACACTTACAGGAGTGTTGAATTTCGAACACAAATTGAAATCCAGATCAGAAAAATTAATACCTAAGTTCAGAAGTGGGTTTTACACTGAATGGAAACAACGTGATTTCAGTGCACGATGGATGTCGTATAAATCTTCAAAGCTTGCCTATTTCGATAACGACCTTCTTTATTTACCGCTTGACCAGATTTTTGCGCCTGAAAATATTAATGATTCCACCGGATTTAAACTGGAGGAAGGTACTAATCCAAGTGATCAATATACAGCGGGTAATACGCTTCTTGCAGGTTACACCGGTCTGACATGGCCATTCTCTGAAAAGATAAATGTTTCTGCGGGTATTCGCGTTGAATATAACAGGCAGCAACTCGAGAGCCGTACTTATACCGATCAGAAAATAATTATAGATAATCCAATTACAAGTGTCCTTCCTTCTCTGAATATCAGTTACCATCTTACAAAAAAATCATTGGTCCGGGCAGCTTATGCAAGATCGGTTAATCGTCCTGAATTCCGGGAACTAGCGCCTTTTTCATACTATGATTTTACATTCAATAATGTACTGATCGGTAATAGTGAACTCGAAACTCCGGCTATCGATAATTATGATTTGCGTTGGGAAGTATATCCATCCATCAGTGAACTTATTACTGTGGGCGCGTTTTATAAAGTCTTTAACAACCCAATCGAAATGTTTTTCATCCCCGGTTCAGGGTCAGGTGGAACCCGGAATTTTACCTATGGAAATGCAGAAAATGCAACGAGCCTGGGAGTTGAAGTTGAAGTTAAAAAATATTTTATGTCATTATTTGATACAACCGGGAAAGACCAGTCGTGGTTTGTAACCGGTTTCCTGGCCCGTACAGGCCTCTCATTTAATGCGGCGTGGATCGACAGCAGGGTAAAACTCGGCGATGAGGCAATCGGGCAAAATGAAAGCCGTCCGATGATGGGCCAGTCACCGTATATTTTTAATGCAGGATATTTTTATGCTAATGCAGAAAGTAAATTCCAGGTGGCTCTTTTATATAATATAATTGGCAAGCGGATTTTCGCGGTCGGAACTTTCGGAACGCCGGATATTTATTATATGCCACGAAATTCATTTGACATTACCATTACAAAAGGAATCGGAAAATACCTCGAAGTTAAAGCCGGTGTTCAGGATTTGCTGGCAGAAAATGAGGTTTACCGGCAGGATTCAAATGAAAACGGAAAGATAGATGATCTTGATGAAACTGTTTTCAGAATTCGCCGCGGCGCTTATTATTCACTGGGCTTAAATCTTAAATTTTGACAATTGACTTAACCTAAAGTATATTTTCATTTAATCTTAAAGTAACATCCACAGTATTTCTTTGCATTAACTAAATAAATCAAAAAACATGAACGCTAAATCAGCAGTAAGTAAACCAAAATTTAAGATGTTCCGGAACATCGCCATCATGTTGCCGGTCATTGCAGCACTCACCTTTGCAGGTTGCAAAAAGGATGATGATGATGATAACCCAACAGGCCCAACAGGATCAACTGTGGAAATCAGCGGTGATCTGACTACAAACACTATTTGGACTGCAAACAACAAGTATATTCTGAAAGGATTTGTATATGTAAAACCGGGAACATTATTATCGATTGAACCGGGTACCGTTATCAGGGGCGATAAAGCTACCAAGGGCACTCTCATTGTAGAACGCGGTGCGCAAATTCTTGCGGTTGGTACTGCTCAAAAACCGATTGTATTTACCTCGAACCAGGCTATTGGAAACAGATCCTATGGTGACTGGGGTGGAATCATTATTTGTGGAAGAGCTCCTATTAATCTGCCGGGTGGTGAAGGTACCATTGAAGGTGGAACCAATGCATTGTTTGGTGGAACAAATTCCGCTGATAACTCCGGAAAACTGATTTATGTTCGTATTGAGTTTTGCGGTATAGCATTTCAGCCCAACCAGGAAATTAATGGTTTAACATTGGGTGGAGTAGGATCAGGAACTGAAATTTCTCACATACAGGTTTCTTACAGCGGTGATGATTCGTTTGAATTTTTTGGTGGAAATGTTAATGTAAAAAACATTGTTGCCTTCAGAGGATGGGATGATGATTTTGATACTGATAACGGGTACATAGGAAAAGTTCAGTTTGCAGTTGCTTTACGCGATAAAGATATTGCTGATCAATCCGGTTCAAATTCCTTCGAGTCAGATAATGATGGAAACGGAACAACTGCTTCGCCATTCACAAAAACAATATTCTCTAACGTTAGTATCTTTGGTCCGCTTGAAACCGGCAGTACTGTAATTAATTCTCAATATAAGCGTGGTGCGCATCTTCGTAGAAATACCAGGACATCACTTTACAATTCTGTAATTGCAGGATTTCCTACCGGCCTGTTCATTGATGGTTCAACCACTGAAACCAATGCTGCAGGATCTGAATTGCAATTCCGCAACAGTATTATCGCAGGTTGTACAACCCCTCTTCAGGCTTCCGGTGCTTTCGACATTCAGGCATGGCTGGATACACCGGGTTATGGAAACAGTATTTTAGCTAATACTTCCGATCTTCAATCAGGATATCCGATAAGCCTGACAAACCCTGCGTTTGTACCACAGGCAGGTTCACCTTTGCTATCAGGAGCTGATTTTTCAAATTCCAACCTTCAGGGCTTCTTTACTCCGGTTACCTACAAAGGTGCATTTGGTTCTACAGACTGGACACAAGAATGGTGTAATTTTGATCCCCAGAATACAGTTTATTAATCGCGATTAAAATAAAAAAACCTGCAGAAATACACTGCAGGTTTTTTTTGTGACATTATTTTGAAAAAACAGCCGTCATGGTTGCATCACAGTAGAGTTTTAATGAATCCGATTCAATGGTTAGTGAATCAGATTTTACCAGGGTTGCTAAAAACTCTTTTTCTATCGTTTCTTCTTCGGGGCAACTGATTCGGGTTGCAGCTGCAGGAGATATCTCTACTTTGCCGGGCTCAATAAAATAGGAACCCGTAAGCCTGTTGCACCCGGTGAACCCTGATATTTTATTGGAACCCGAAATAAAACAGAGGTTGGCCGATTCAGCAGTTACAGGTTTGTCATTTAAGATTTTCAAATGCCATGTCGTTTGCAATTCTGTGGGTTTTTTACCGGAATTGATTTTTTCATTGTTACAGGCGATGAACAGGAGGGACACCATGGCAAGAAAAAACGGGGAATACGACAGGGGGAGTTTGTTGCTCATACTTTTTCAGGAATTATGATGTCAAAATTATGATCATTTTATAATTTGATCAAATCAAAAAAATATTCGCCGGGGTCCACTTATTATTTAAAAAAGGCACCACTGAAATTTCAGGGTGCCTTTTTGCATGAAACCGGAATAGCGTTACAGCACTATTTCAGACTTTTCGTTTTTGAAAACAAAATTGTGAGAAGAATCAACATCAATCAGAATACGGTCTTCGCGGTTGACAGTCCCGGAAAGGATTTGTTTACTCAATTCGTTTAAGATCTTCTTTTGCATCACTCTTTTCAGGGGCCTGGCTCCAAATTGCGGATCAAATCCCAGTTGAGCAAGCCAGTCAATTGCTTCATCGGTTGCCTCAAGGATTACGCCCTGGGACGCAAGCATTTTCCGCAAACCATTCAACTGTATAGAAACAATACTTCTGATTTCGTTGCGGGTAAGCGGGTTGAACATAATTATTTCATCAATACGGTTCAGAAACTCCGGCCGGATGGTTTTCTTTAACTGTTCGTAAACAGCTACCCGTGTTGATGCTATTACTTCATCCCTGTTGAAATCATTCAGCGTTTCAAAATTTTCCTGAATCAGATGAGCTCCTATATTCGATGTCATTATGATGATAGTATTTTTGAAATTTGCGGTCCGGCCTTTATTATCGGTCAACCGTCCATCATCAAGAACCTGCAGTAGAATATTAAAAACATCAGGATGGGCTTTTTCAATTTCATCCAGTAATATTACTGAATAGGGCCGTCTTCTCACAGATTCTGTAAGCTGCCCGCCTTCATCATAACCTACATATCCCGGAGGCGCTCCTATCAGTCGTGAAACCGTATGGCGTTCCTGGTATTCACTCATGTCGATGCGCGTCATGGAATTTTCATCATTGAACAAATACTCAGCAAGCGCTTTTGCAAGTTCTGTTTTACCTACACCTGTTGTTCCCAGGAAAATAAACGAACCGATAGGCCGTTTCATATCCTGTAATCCCGCACGGCTTCTCCTCACCGCATCCGCCACAGCGGCAATTGCATCATCCTGACCGATGACCCGGTTGTGAAGCTCATCTTCGAGATGGAGCAATTTTTCACGTTCACTCTGCAGCATTTTCCGCACCGGAACACCTGTCCAGCGTGAAACTACTTCAGCAATATCTTCACTGTCGACTTCTTCCTTAATCATAGCACCTTTCGACAGCTGCATATCGCGGAGTTGCGTCATCAGTTCTTCTTTTTTAGCTTCTGCTTCCTTCACACGTCCGTAACGGATTTCCGCAACGGTACCGTAATCCCCGGCACGTTCGGCCTGATCTGCTTCCAGTTTAAACTGTTCAATAGCTTCTTTAAGATTTTGTACCTGTTCAGCAATCTCTTTTTCGGCCTGCCAGTGCGCTTTTATCTCATTGCGTTGTTCGCTCATATTAGCGATCTCTTCATTAAGTTCATTCAGCCGCCTGTCGTCATTTTCTCTTTTGATGGCTTCGCGTTCAATTTCAAGCTGCATGATTTTACGTTGAATTTCATCAAGTTCTTCCGGAACCGAATCCATTTCCAGTCGTAATTTCGATGCTGCCTCATCAATAAGATCAATTGCCTTATCGGGAAGAAAACGGTCGGAGATGTAGCGCTCCGACAATTCAACTGCAGCAATAATGGCTTCATCCTTAATACGAACTTTGTGGTGCGTTTCGTACCGGTCCTTTAAACCACGCAAAATAGCAATGGCATCCTGTGTGTCAGGTTCTTCAACAAGCACTTTTTGAAAGCGTCGTTCGAGTGCTTTATCTTTTTCAATATATTTCTGATACTCACCGAGGGTTGTAGCACCAATGGCACGCAATTCTCCCCTGGCAAGTGCAGGTTTAAGAATGTTAGCAGCGTCCATTGCACCTTCTCCGCCTCCGGCTCCGACAAGAGTATGAATTTCATCAATAAATAAAACTATTTGTCCTTCAGCACTTATTACTTCTTTAATGACTGCCTTAAGCCGTTCTTCAAATTCACCTTTATATTTAGCACCTGCTATCAGTGCACCCATATCGAGTGAGTATATGCTTTTCGATTTCAGATTTTCGGGAACGTCGCCATTAATGATTCGGTGTGCTAATCCTTCCGCAATTGCGGTTTTACCTACACCCGGTTCACCTATCAGGATGGGATTATTTTTTGTCCTTCGTGAAAGAATTTGCAGAACCCGTCGTATTTCTTCATCGCGGCCAATAACAGGATCGAGTTTTCCCTGCCGTGCAAGTTCGTTCAGGTTCTTCGAATATTTATTCAGCGAGTTGTATGTTTCTTCTGCACTTGCGCTTGTAACGCGTGAGCCTTTTCGAAGATCAATAATTGCTGCGTGTGAATCCTTCTCGGTAACGCCCATTTCTTTCAGCAGCAGTGCAACTTTGTCCTTGCCGCTTAATATTGCCAGGAATAAATGTTCCAGCGAAACAAACTCATCCTTGAAATCTTTAAGGAGATTGTTTGCACGCTGCAATGCCTGGTTAGCATCATTCGACAAATACTGGCTGCCGCCGGAAACTTTTGGATATTGCGCAACAAGGGCTTCCAGTTTTTGATCAAATAGCGGAACATTTACATTCAGTTTCTTTAAAATATAAGGAACCACATTTTCATCTACATCCAGAATGGCAGTCATCAGATGACCGGTTTCAATGGATTGCTGGTTGTTTTGCATGGCCAGATTCTGTGCCTGCTGTACAACTTCCTGTGATTTGAGAGTGAAATTATTAAGATTCATACGATTTTGTTTTGCATTATTTCAGGTATCCTTCAGCTATCCAAAACCTTACCAATAGAGATTTCGGACAATTTGTCAGTCACCCCGTACCCACCCTCGGGAAAAGAATTAGACTAATTTTGCAGAATAGCTATGGATTCATTAACACACATTGTTTTAGGCGCGGCGGTAGGCGAGGCCCTCATGGGAAAACAGGTCGGCAAATGGGCCATGTTGTGGGGTGCCGTGGCCGGAAGTGCCCCCGATATTGATGCAATTCTGAGTTTCTTCGTATCCGATGTCGATTCGCTGGTGATGCACCGCGGAATAACGCATTCCATTTTCACTGCGTTGCTCATCGGACCCTTATGGGGTTGGCTGTTTTGGCGGTTTCATAAAAATATGGGATATCTTGTTTCATGGATGCTGCTGTTTACAACGAATATACTGCTTCATAATTTTCTGGATACCTGCACCGTTTACGGAACAGGGTTGCTGACACCTTTTACGGAATACAGATTTTCTTTCGATAATATCTTTGTTGCCGATCCTCTTTATACAATTCCTTTATTGATAGGATTTTTTGCGTTGTTGCTGCTTCCACGTAATCATCCGTCGAGGTATAAGTGGAATCGTTTTGCCCTGATCGCAAGTTCGGCTTACATGGTTGTCACATTTTATAACCACAGCCGGGCTACGGCTGAATTAAAAGATTCTTTACAGGAAAAGGGAATTACTGCGGATAGTTATTTTGCTGCTCCTACGTTATTCAATAGTTTGCTGTGGAATGTAGTTGCTGCCGACAGCACCGGTTTTTGGGTTGGATATTATTCTGTTTTTGACGGCGAAAAAAATCCGGAACTGTATTTTATTCCTCAAAATAATGAATTACTTGCCGACTGGTCGGAAAAAGATGAAATAAATAAACTAAAAATTTTTACAAAAGGATTTTACTGTATCACTGAAAAAAATGGTAACCGCTGGTTTAATGATTTACGGTTCGGTCAGGTGGGAGGGTGGGAAAATCCCAATGGTAATTTTGCTTTTTCTTTTGATCTTTCCGAAAATGCCGACAACACAATGGTAGTGCAACAGGGACGTATTGATGGTTCGCGGAGAGAAATGGTAGCAAGTATGTGGAACCGGATAAAAGGGACGGAGTAATTTTTGTTCCTCTTCACGAAAAACTTCTACATACTCATTGGCACATCCATTAACAAAAACTCTGCATCACTTGCAGCTGTTATGGTTACTTTATCGGTATCCCATACACCATAACCATCTCTTGATTCGAGCACCTGGTCGTTTATTTTAACATCGCCATTCAGAATAAAAACATACAACCCGTTACCGTTGCTTTTTATCTTGTATTCTGTTGAAACATTTTTATCAAACTTACCCAGGTGAAACCATGCATTTTGGTGAATCCACACTCCTGCATCATCCGCACTGGGTGAAAGTATCTGCTGTAATTTATTATGGCGTTCTTTTTCATCAAGTGTAATCTGATCATAACGTGGCTTCACATTTTTCTTGTTAGGGAAAAGCCATATCTGGAGAAATTTTACCTGTTTGTCTTTGTGCTTATTGTATTCACTGTGTGTAACACCGGTGCCCGCGCTCATAACCTGAATGTCGCCCTTGCGGATCACAGTAATATTATTCATACTGTCTTTATGTTCAAGATCTCCCTCGAGCGGAAAGGAAATAATTTCCATATTGTCGTGCGGATGTGTTCCAAATCCCATTCCTGCATCTACAATATCATCATTTAAAACACGTAATACACCAAAATGCATTCGTTCCGGATTGTGATAATTAGCAAAACTAAAAGTGTGTTTGCTGTGGAGCCAGCCATGATTGGCATCACCGCGGGTTGCTGCTTTGTGCAGGACGGAGTTTTCCATAATTTTTGATTGAGTGTTGGGAATATGATTGAATCCGATTACATCAAGTTCTTTTAATTCATCAATGTCATTCTTAACAATGTTACCGAGTGCTGCCGAGGTTGCAAAAATTCCGGTGCCGAGCAATCCTTTCCGTAAAAAATTTTTCCTGTCCATAGATTAATTTTTTCATTAAACAATTAAGCTGGAATTTAGTTTATTTTGAATTCAATCATTCACATTAAAAATTCTGTTCACTACAAATAAAATCCGTAAAGATAACCGTACAAGCTGGTACGACACCCAGCGCCGTAATTTTGATAATGGTGAAGAATTCCTCTGATAAGATTCAGTGGTTACTTCATTGCATTCGGTTTTGATTACTTCCAACAGGTGATCATTAAATCCCGATGCGAAAGGGTGACTGACAATATCGAGATTCAATTCAATACTCAGGTAGGCACTCAGGTGATTCTGGTTGTATGATCCTACAGTTGCCCACGTTTTATCTACTATTGCCACTTTGCCGTGCACCATTGAATTGTGCGATTCATAAATGCGGATTTTATTTCGCAGTAACCATCCATAAAGATAATCAGAAGCATACTTTACCACCGGTACATCCGACAATTGGGTCATAATAATTCTTATTTCAACACCCCTTTTTGAAGCGTTGGCGAGCAAACTCCGGAAACGTCTTCCGGGAAGGAAATAACCCCCAACTATGGTAATTGATTTATTGGATAAACGAACTGCCCGGTTATAACTCTGTGTAATTTCAACCCGGTTCCGTAACCAGTCATTTTTACGGATTCTCACCCATGTTTTGGTAATATCCAGTGATCGTTTGCTGGTAAAAATCTGCGGCCATTTAGGTGTGGAAGGTTTGAATTGCCGCTCCAGGATCCGTTTACAGGCAACGGTAAGTTCCGCACAAACCGGCCCTTCTACTTTAACGGCATAATCAAGCCATGCCGGAAGGTCGGGTGTACCACTATACCGGTTGGCAATATTCATTCCGCCGACAATAGCTATTTTTTCGTCAATGATCAGAATTTTATGATGCATTCTCCGACCAACATAAAATTTATCAGTCGACATGAGCGTTTCAAAGCGCTTGAATAAAACTCCCGCCGCTGCAAGACTTTCTTCATGTATTTCCTTGAGTTTTCCCGACCCGAAATCATCAACCACCAGGTTTACTTCAATCCCTTTTCTGGCAACATCTTCCAGTGCTTTCAAAATCATGATTCCGGTTTCATCCGGATCAATCAGGTAAACCTGGAAATGAATATTTTTTTGAGCACTGTGAATTAAACGGACCAGCTCCTGAAAAAATGCAGTGCCACCACGCATCCATTCAACTGTATGTCCATCTTTATAATTAGTTACATCCTTCCAGCTTCTAGTCATATACAAAAAATACGGGTAAAAATCAAGGCTAAAGGTAAGAATTCAACCTAATTCTTTTATTGTGAAAGCAAGTGAAATTTTATAAACACTTAACAGTAGGAAATAGATTCTGAAAGCAGCGTATTTTCCGCCTTTTTAATTTTCGATTCCGTAATTTGGCGCTATGAAATATTAGGTTTAACAAGTATTTCTGTCTGTTGCCGGAATTTACGCAACATTTATGTGGAATATCCGTATTTTAGGGTTGAATGGTGAATAATCTGACAAAACAATTTATAATGGTTAATTTGAAACTTTCTGGCTGGATACTGGCCTGGGCGCTTTTGGCGGGCTGCGACAGGGATACTGTGGCCCAGGCGCCTGTAACAATGACGGCTGCATCCAAACCGCAACCTGAATTTTTACAGAAAACAGTTATATCCTACCAGGGAAAAACAAAGCAGCGGTTTTTGAATAACCATCAGTTGTATGAACAGGGCTGGGATACGTTGGCACAGGCTAAATTCTGGCAGGAAGTAATCGCGCTTTCCCATGATTCAATGATTATTAATATTGCCAGTGTGCGCCAGCCGTTATATAAACTTCCCTATTCAGAATGGCATTGTCAATCGGAAACCGAAAAAGATGCCTACAAAAAAAACATTTGTGTTGCACGTGAATTGGATGTAACAACATCGTTATACGTAACAAGTGGAAAGAAATTTTTCTTTGAATACAAAAAAGTGCTGCCTATGATTTCCCAGGCATTACCCATTTTCGAACAGTATGATACCGATCCTTGGTATGCTCAAACAATTTTACTGATTGAAAGCCCTGGCAAAACTGAAGCCCGTTCCTATGTGGGTGCGCGGGGACCTTTTCAATTGATGCCTTACGTCGCAAAAAAATACGGCCTGGTGGTTAATAAATCCCGTGACGACCGTACCAGTCTGGACAAATCTGCAATGGCTGCTGCTAAACTGATCAACACAATTTGCATTCCGTATGCTAAAAAAATGCTGGATGGGAATAATATCGTTTATAATGAACGCGATCTCTGGTTCCGGCTTTTTGTGATGCATATTTATCATGCAGGTGCAGGTAATGTGGCCGCGGTTTTTAATAAGATCAACCCTGAGTCGGGTGGCATGGATCTGATCCGCAAAATGTGGATGACCGAAGCTGCCGGCTTTAAAAATGAATCCCAGAACTATTCCCAGATCGCACTTGCTTCAATAATCAATTTCGACCGGCTGATCAGCCAGGATATGGATACTGTGTTTTTAGTGCAGGGTGATAAAAATATGAAACTCTATAATGAGAAATCTGCATTGTGTGTTGATACACTCGGCTTTCTGAATGATTGCATTGCTGCATATGAAACCGATCTTGTTGATGGAATTATCCCCTTCGATTATTTCGCAGGACAAGTTGCCCGGGTGCGCCAGGAAATGCTTAATTTTTATAAGCGAAACGGACAAGGCAGCATGAATATGGCTTATACCGAGTCGGAACGGCTTCATAAGCTTGGTAATGAATTGATGCACAAGCGAAAATTCAATGAGGCTATAATGGTTTTTCAACTGGGTATCGAAAAAAATCCGATCTCACCGGCAACTTACGATAGTCTTGGACGTGCCTACAAACTGATTGGCAAAAATGACCTGGCTATTAAGTACACACGCAAATCACGGGAAGTAATAGAAAACCCGGATGCTTTTTTGAGATAATAGTTTCCTTATTGCAAAATAATGCTGTTGTATTCAACATTTTTTTGTTAATAAATAATCCCATTTTATTGGTATTTTTTGCTGTTTTTTGCACTCTTAAACGGAATGGATCCGGTTATTGTAAATTCGTGCACATGAAAAAAATTATTACTACATCTTTATTTAATTTATTGCTGGTCGCAGGACTCTTCACCACCTCCCAGGCTCAGCAGAGTTATCTGTATGATTTTAAAAACACACTGAATGAAGTTTCAGGATCAGGTCCTGCTCTTAATGTATTGGGCACCGGCACTTTTGTAAGCGAAGCGCTCTCGGAACTCTCATGTATTTCACGACCTGTGTATGGTTTTACTCAGAATAGCGGGGTTCAGTTTGATAATGGAGCTGCCAATGATTTTATCGGAAGTACGTATTCAGTTGAAGTCTATTTTCAGTTTCTGAACAACGCCGGTTTTAAACGATTGATTGATTTTAAAAATCAGGCCTCTGATTCAGGCTTGTATTGTACTTCCACAACATTGGAATTCTACAATGAAATAGTAATACCAACTACAGCATTTGTTTCTAACCAGTATGTACATCTCATCGTTACCCGGGATGGTACCACCGATGAAATTGTGCTTTATGTGGATGGTGCAGTGGCAGGTTCTTTTATCGATAGTGATGGAATCGGCCTGATGAACAGTGCTAATGTGATGAATTTTTTCCGCGATGATCTTGTTTTTGGCGGAGAAGCTCAGCCGGGACGAATCGCATTATTGCGAATTCATGATTCTGTTCTTAGTGCCGGCGCGGTTGCAACAAATTTTAACGGATTACAAGCCACCTCAGGAACATTAGCCTTCACATCTGATATTTCCACCGCATGTCTGAATGGAAATGTTTTCAATTTTACAAATGAATCCGATAATACCGGATCCTACACCTATACATGGGAGTTTGGCGATGGTAACACGTTTACCGGAAATAACGCCGTGCATTCCTATGCTTCAGCAGGTCTTTTTGATGTACTGCTCATTGCCGATAATGGTTCAGGATGTATTGATACAGTTGCTTCCCAGGTAACAGTATCCAATTCAGCTCTTGTTGACCTGGGTGCTGATATTGCTCAGTGTGATGGTGATTCTGCCACCCTTGATGCCGGTGCCGGTTTTACTTCCTACCTGTGGAATACAGGATCAACTGACCCTTCAATAACAGTTGCTATTGCTGGAATTTATTCGGTTGAAGTTACAGATTCTACCGGTTGTACCGGGATCGATTCAATTATGGTTGATGTATTTCAATACCCGGTTCTTGACCTTGGTCCTGATGCTAACCTTTGTTTTGGTGATTCAGTTACTCTTAATGCAACTCCCGGTCTTACTTCTTACCTGTGGAGTACCGGCGACATTACTGAGTCGGTTACTGTTGGGTCATCCGGAATTTATTTTGTTGATGTCGCCAATGCAGGAGGTTGCAGCGTTTCTGACACAATAGTGGTAACGGTTAACCCGGAAATTATTTTCGCTTTAAGTAACGATACATCAATTTGTGCAGGTTCTATTGTAACACTTGACGCCGGTCCCGGTTTCCAGGCTTATCTGTGGTCAGATGGTACCTCTAACCAGACCCTTGATGTGACCCTTTCGGGAACATATGCTGCCACAGTAACTGACTTATTCAGTTGCACCGCTTCCGATTCTGTCGTTGTAAATGTAAATTCTCTTCCAATTATCGACCTGGGAGCTGATACAACAATTTGTGGCGGTAACACGGTAATTCTCGATCCCGGAGCATCTTTCATAGGATACCAGTGGAGTGATGGTTCTCAGAATCCTACGCTTTCAGTTTCTACAGATGGCATTTTTTCAGTTATCGTTACTGATATAAATGGTTGTACCGGAACAGATTCTATTACATTAATAGCTACACCGGTTGTTGATCTTGGCCCCGATTTCGCCTTGTGTACCGGATTGTCGGCTACCCTTGATGCCGGAACGTCAGGATCCATTTACCAGTGGAATGATGGTTCAATTACGCAAACAATTACCGTTTCAGTTTCAGGAACGTACACGGTAACCGTTACCGATAACCTGGGTTGCTTTAACCAGGATGAAGTTGAAGTAAGCTTTAATCCGGTTCCGGTTATCGAACTGGGGCCTGATTTTGATATTTGCGATGGTGAAATCGGGATTCTCAATCCGGGTGGCGGCTATCCTTCATACCTGTGGAATGACAATTCAACAGACTCCGTATTATTAGTTACTGCTGCCGGAACCTATTCAGTTATTGTTTCAAGTGCACCTAATTGTTTTGCTACCGATTCAATTACCATCACCATATTACCATCCCCTGTATCGAATTTAGCTGCAGATACTTTAGCATGTGATGGCACCACGATTACACTTGATGCCGGTGCCGGTTTTGATACGTATGAATGGTCAACCGGTTCAACCGATCAAACATTGGATGTTACCGTTTCAGGAACTTATGCAGTTACAATTACCAATTCTATCGGATGTGAGTCGCTTGATAGTATCGTGGTAACATTTGAAGGACCTGCATTTCTTGAACTCGGACCCGATCAGACTATCTGCGACGGTACAGCAACCGTTCTGGATGCCGGTGCGGGAATGGCATCCTACCTTTGGAATGATGGATCGGATTCTCAAATGCTGCTGGTATTCGCCAATGGAACCTATTCAGTTACTATAACCAGTTTTGCAGGCTGTATTTCACAGGATTCTGTTAGCGTTAGTGTGCTGAATAGTCCGGTGGTTTCTCTGGGAACCGATACTACCTTATGTGCCGGAGACTCCATTGTATTGGATGCCGGAGCAGGATTTAATGCCTACACCTGGAGCGATGGTACGTTTGCACAAACCATTACAGTTACAAATCCCGGCTTATATACAATTGTAGTTACCGATGGCAATAACTGTAACGGTACTGATGATATTGAAGTGCTGTTTTATGCTCCCGTTCCGGTTCCGGTTATTACCCAGAATCTGAACACACTTCAATCAAGTGCTGCAACAGGGAACCAGTGGTACAGTGTTCCGGGTGGATTAATTCCGGGCGAAACCAACCAGACTTTCAATCCTGCTCAGGATGGAACTTATTACGTGATTGTTACGGATAGCAACGGATGCGTGTCACCACAGTCAGCTGATTTTATTTTCGTTCTCGATGGACTGAATTCTGTAGGAGACTTCCAGTTCTCAATGATGCCTAATCCTGCAACTGATTTTGTTTCAATAACTACTACAGCCTTGGCCGGAACAAGTCTGAGTTTACAAGTGTCAGATATACTTGGCAAAATTGTTTATCAGAATGAGAATGTTCCTTCGGGCACTTATAAACTTGATGTTACCACTTTCGTGGATGGTATTTACATCATAAAAATGAATGCCAACGGATACCAGGTTACCCGTCGTTTAGTGGTGAACCGGTAACGGATCCAAACCAAAAAATAATCCTCCTGTTGAACAAGCAGGAGGATTATTTCATTTTAAACGATGCTGAAATCCATAAATCTGATAAATTTGCAACAGCAAATCAATTAACTGACCATGAAAAAATTTCTCAAAACATATTTAAGTAATGATGGAGCGGGTGTTTTCGCTCTCCTCTGGATTTTAGGAATCATTACGGCAATTTACTTCCTGGTGGCAGATGGCGGCACCAAATTTTAACCTATACAAAACGCTTTATCAGTCGCAGGTTGTGAGTATATTTTTTTGTTTCCTGGTTGAAAATACCATGGTGATCCAGGCTGTCAATCCTGACTTTTCCTGAAGCATGAATAATTTGATTGTTCGGAAGTAAAATTCCCACATGCACAATTTTTCCTTCATCATTATCGAAAAAAGCAAGATCACCCTGGCGGGCTTCATCTACCAGGTGAATCAGTGATCCCTGTTCCGACTGTTGCCAGGCATCCCGTTTTAAGCGGATACCTGCCAGTTTGTAAACCATTTGAGTAAATCCGGAACAGTCGATGCCGAAAGGTGTTCGGCCTCCCCACAAATAAGGTGAATGCAGATACATATAAGCATTTTCAATGATCCCTTTAGTAACCTGCAACTTTTCAGGGCATTTAACAGTTCCTTCGAAACGGTAAGCTATGGGTCCCAACCGGCAGGTATGATCCGTAAAATGGGGGAGTGAGGAGCCCAGCACGATTGAAAAAAGGGAGTTCTCATGAAGCATGATTTGTACAAGGTCAAACGACACACACAATTGTTCCCGGTTCAGTTTTGAAAATTCGTCACCATCAACCGGTACATACTGTGATGTATTGATCCAACCTTCATATTTGTCATAAGCCAGCAAAACCCGGGTCCAGTTCGGCTGTCGTTCGAGCACTTCAAAATGCTCTCCAAACAAAACCTGCGAAATCATTTCACTCTGATGAGCGGGCTCTTTCCGTAAAGGAATTACCGTAAGATTGCAGATGCCGTGAGTCAATTGTCTTTGCTGATTTATGAATTGCAGTTACTGTTAAAATCTGTATGTCTCAATATCTCAATATCCAAATAGTCTATAGTCCAAATGTCTTAATATAAATGACTCAATGTTCCAATGACCAATTGTCCTTTTTTAATTCATGTTCTGAATCACCATCGCACTGGCACCGCCACCACCATTACAGATTCCTGCTGCGCCGATTTTTCCATTATTTTGTTTGAGCACGTTGATAAGTGTCACAATAATTCGGCAACCTGAACTTCCTAACGGATGTCCTAATGCTACAGCGCCACCATTTACATTCACTTTGGAAGGGTCAATTTTCATTTCGCGGTTATTAGCGATAGCCACTGCGCTGAAAGCTTCATTGATTTCAAAATAATCAACATCCGATAATTTAATTCCGGCTTTTTCAACAGCTTTAGGCAATGCCTTGGAGGGAGCTGTGGTAAACCATTCCGGAGCCTGTTGCGCATCTGCGAAAGCAAGAATTTTTGCTAATGGTTTTATTCCTAAAGCATCGGCTTTCTCTTTGCTCATAAGCACCACGCAGGATGCACCGTCATTTATTTTAGACGCATTCGCTGCCGTTACGGTTCCATCCTTTTGAAAAGCGGGTTTGAGTGATGGAATTTTTGCAAAATCAACTTTTTTATATTCTTCATCCTCTGAAATCAAAAGTGCATCCTTACCACGCTGAGGTACCTCTACCGAAACGATTTCATCTTTGAACTTTCCGTTTTCATACGCTTTCGCAGATCTTTTATACGATTCAATAGCATAAGCATCTTGTTCTTCTCTTGAAATTTTACACTCGGTAGCGCATAATTCGGTTGCGTTTCCCATGTGATAATTATTGTATACATCCCAGAGTCCGTCTTTCACCAAACCATCTGTTATTTGTCCGTGACCCAGCCGGTAACCATTGCGGGCCTTATCAAGGTAATAAGGAACATTCGACATGCTTTCCATCCCACCTGCAACTACAATATCATTATCACCCAGCATGATCGACTGCGCGCCCAGCATAATTGCTTTCATTCCTGATGCACACACTTTATTTACCGTAGTACCCGGTGTAGTATTCGGCAAGCCTGCATAAATTGAAGCTTGTGTAACAGGAGCCTGACCAACGTTAGCCGACAATACATTTCCCATGTAAACTTCCTGCACCTGGTCAGGAGTAATTCCAGCCCGCTTAACAGCTTCCTTAATGACTATTGCACCCAGTTGAGTTGCCGAAAACGAACTCAATGAACCTCCGAAAACACCAATGGGGGTACGGGTTGCAGCAACGATATATACTTCTTTCATAATGTCTTATAATGATTTACAGGGTGTATCATGTTAAATTTCCGCAAAGGTAAGCAATATCCGTTACAGACTTAATTCAGGTGGTCATGGGACCGTGCCGAAATTTAGACTACCTTTGCACCGAATTTGCCTGATTATCAGGTAAAATGACTTAAAATAACAAATGGAATCATTTAAAACACTGGGGCTCGATGAGAAAGTCCTGGGAGGAATTACAAAACTTGGATTTGAAAACCCAACACCTATACAGGAACAGGCTATTCCCGTATTACTCACAGGTAAACGCGATTTTATTGGTCTGGCGCAGACCGGTACAGGAAAAACAGCTGCCTTCGGATTACCCTTATTACAGATTCTTGATTTCAGCACCAAGAAAACACAGACTTTGATTCTGGCACCCACACGCGAATTGTGTGTGCAAATTGCCAGTGACATTGAAAAGTTTGCTGATGGAATGCGCGAGGTGAAAGTCGTGGCAGTTTATGGCGGTGCAAGCATCATTAAACAAGTTGACCAAATTCGCCGAGGAGCACAAATAATTGTGGCTACGCCCGGCAGGCTGATCGATTTGCTCGACAGGAAAGTAATTAATCTGAAAGAAATTTTATTTGTCATTCTGGATGAGGCAGACGAAATGCTGAACATGGGATTCCAGGAAGACATCGATTATATTTTGGAAAACACGCCTGAAACCAGAAATACCTGGTTGTTTTCAGCCACCATGCCTCCTGAAGTAAGAGCTATTGCTAAAAACTACATGGAGGATCCTTTTGAACTTACTGTAGGAAAGAAAAATGCGGGTGCTGAAAATATTGAACACGTTTATTATGTGGTTCACGCACGCGAACGTTATATGGCATTGAAACGTATTGTGGATTTTAATCCCGATATTTTTGGAATCGTTTTTTGCCGTACCAAACTGGAATCACAGGATGTAGCTGAAAAGCTGATCAAAGATGGTTACAACGCCGATGCCCTGCACGGTGATCTTAGCCAGCAGCAGCGCGATAAAGTAATGGGCCGTTTCCGTGACCGATCAATGCAATTGCTTATTGCAACGGATGTAGCAGCACGCGGTATTGATGTAAGTAATGTAACACACGTTATTAATTATGAATTACCGGATGATTCCGAAGTGTATACCCATCGCAGCGGAAGAACTGCGCGTGCAGGTAAATCAGGAATCGCGGTTTCCATTATTAACATGAAGGAGATCGGAAAAATAAAACAGCTTGAGCGTCAGCTGAACCGAAAATTCACGTTGGGTAAAGTTCCCGACGGCTTTGCAGTTTGCGAAAAACAATTGTGGCATCTCATTCACCGCGTCCATACTGTTGAGGTGGATGAAGCTGCAATTGGTTCCTACCTGCCGGGCATATATGAAGAATTGAGTGACCTCAGCAAGGAAGAAGTTATCAAGCGGTTTACCTCACTTGAATTCAACCGTTTTCTTGATTATTACCGTAACTCCCCCGACATAAATGTTGATGCCAGTAAAGGTGGAGCATCTGACCGCACCAGGGTCCGTTCAGGAAACCAGGATACAATGTTTATCAACCTGGGATCGGCCGATGGTCTTGATACAGGAAAAATGCTGCGATTCATTTGTGATGTGGCTGATATTAAAGGCACCTCAATTGGAAGAATGGATATAAAAGGTGTTTATTCATTTATTGATATTGATAAGGATGTTATTGCAAATGTGATGACTTCATTCGATGGAGAAGTATTTAAAGGTCGTAAGGTAAGAGTTGATTTATCGCAAGGCGGATCGGGTGGAGGAGCAGGAGGACGCAGTTCCGGAGGTGAATCCCGTGGCAGCAAACGCAGCTATGGTGGCGGAGGACGCAGTTCCGATCGCGCACCACGAGGAGGCGGAGAACGTGTGAGTGTGAGTCGTGAAGGTGGAAGCGAACGCCGCGAAGGTGGTTATCATGACCGTAAAGCAGCAGCCGGGGGTGGTTTCCGAGGAGGAAAGAGCGATGGCGGAAAAAAGAAATACCGCCGTGACTAAAATTATTATTCACTGAAAAATAGAATTGCTTTGCTTTATGCAAGGCAATTCTGGTTTTCAGGAAGTATTTAACCTGCCGGAATCTCTTCAGGCATGACAAGTGCGAGAATAATGTAAATTAACAATCCGCCCCCGAAACCAAGCAGCGCGATAAGGAATATTACTCTTATGATAGTGGGATCAATGTCGAAATAATCGCCTAACCCACCGCATACACCAAATATTTTTTTGTTTTTACGAACCAGTCTTTTTTGCATTGTTTGAATGTATTTTAGGTTGATGAAGTAAAAGTAATTCAATATTTACAAAAATGAAACCTACTTTTGTTAGTAATTCTATTTTATGATTCAGTCTGATCTCAGAAGCGATACCGTTACCAAACCCACTCCCGGGATGATCGATGCAATGATGTCGGCACCATTGGGCGATGATGTTTTTGGTGAAGATCCTACTGTAATCGCCCTGGAGCAAAAAATAGCAGCTATTTTTGGCAAAGACGCGGGTTTGTTTTTTCCATCAGGTACAATGGCGAACCAGGCAGGTATCAAAGCACTTACCTCCCCGGCCGATGAAATAATTTGCGACCATACCGCACACATTTATTTGTATGAAGGAGGCGGACTGGCTTTTAATTCAGGAATATCGGCCTGGTTGTTAAATGGTGACCGTGGAAGAATCACGGCTGAGCAGGTATTAGAGGCGGTCAGGCCGGATAATGATTATTCACCCAAAACATCCATCGTTTCAATTGAAAACACACATAACCGTGGTGGAGGAAGCATTTATCCTTTTAAGGAAATTTTGGCTATCAGCAAGGTTTGTAAAAATAACAGACTGAAACTTCATCTTGACGGGGCCCGCATTTTCAATGCACTTGCTGAGGCTGACTATACCGCTGCGGATATAGGAAATCAGTGTGATACCCTATCCGTTTGTTTATCGAAAGGGCTGGGCACTCCGGTCGGATCGGTGTTGCTTGCTACCTATGAGGTGATTGCAAAGGCACGACGAGTGAGGAAAATAATGGGCGGAGGCATGCGCCAGGCAGGAGTGCTTGCAGCGGCAGGAATTTATGCTCTTGATAATAATGTTGCCGGTTTAAAGGATGATCACAGAAGGGCGAAAACACTTGGAACCATTCTTGCACAGTTACCATTTGTAGAATCCGTTATCCCGGTTGATACCAATATTGTGATTACGAAATTGAACAACAATTACCCGCTTGCTCAGTTCATTGACCGCTTAATGGAATCAGGAATTAAAACTGTTGCTTTCGGAAAACAGGCTTTACGGATGGTGACCCATCTCGACTTTAATGACAACCAGCTCGATTATGTGTGCGGGGTACTTAAAAAAATGAAGTAACTTGAAAAAAATATCCGCTCTGTTCGTTATTCTGATTGTGTTGTGCAATATACCGGCGCATTCACAAACTGAAAAAATAAAGGTTTCAGGAACGGTTTATGATCCTGAAAATAAAGGATCAATTCCTAACCTGATGATCGTAAACAAACGCACCCAACAAGGTTTTTTCGGTTACAACTCAGGTGATTTCGAAATTGAAGCGTTAAAAAATGATACGCTTATAATCGCTGCAACCGGCTTTGCCACCATGACAATCTCTTACCGTGATTCCGTTCCCGCAAAGGAATATAAAATACGTATTCCAATGAAGAAATTGCAAGTGCAGTTACAACCGGTAGAAGTTTTTTCCAATCGTGATCTTGAACAAATTCAAAGGGATATCGAAAAGCTGGGATATGAAAAAAGTGATTACACCTTGCAGGGGGTAAGTGCAGTTGAAAGTCCCATCACAGCTCTTTACCAGGCTTTCAGCAAGCGGGAACGCAATAAAAGAGAGGTTGCTGAAATGCGGAACAATGATCAGCGAAGAGCCCTCCTAAAAGAACTTTTCCGGAAATATGTGGATAATGATATCATTCAGCTCGATAATAATGAATTTGATGAGTTCATTGATTTTTGTGGTGTTTCAGATGAATTTCTCAAGAATTCAACCCAGTATGATTTTATCATGTATGTGAAAAAACGCTTTGAGGTTTTTCGCATGGTCAGAAACCGCTGGTGAGTTCACAATTGCCGCTGCACGGTAGTTGAATATAATTCCCGTCTGACGGGTTATTCGTATCTTTGCAGTATCTTAAAAAATAATATCCTTCCGGTTGACCTACAAGCCTAATGATCATTTTGCTAAAAAAGCAAAGAAAGAGCAATACGTTGCCCGTTCTGTATATAAGCTTATGGAGATTGATCAGAAATACCGGTTATTAAAACCGGGTGACAAGGTACTCGATCTGGGTGCTTCTCCCGGTTCATGGTCGCAGTATGCCACACAAAAAATCGGTGAGAATGGCCGGTTGCTGGGTGTTGATTTAAAAAAAGTTTTTTTATCGATTCCCAATGCTGTTTTTATTAAGGGTGATATAAATATCCTGGATTTCGGACCGGCACTCGAACTTCACGGATTCACCGAACCTTTTGACATCATCATTTCAGATATGGCACCTGATACAACATCAAGCCGTTTTACTGACCAGATGAAATCACTTGAACTTTGTGAAATGGCCTTACAGACTGCACACCGTTTACTCCGGCCGGGAGGAAATTTTGTATGTAAAATTTTTGATAGCGGAGATGCAATGGGTTTTCGTGATGAATTAAAAAAATGTTTCAAATCAGTGCAGCTGCTGCGGCCGAAAAGTGTGCAGAATTCCAGTAAGGAATTTTTTATGATTGGAATGGGGTTTAAATAATGCTAAGTTAAATCATTCTCAATGCGATTCCTTTGCATCCTATTTTTTCTTTCTCTCTTCTTCAGGGTTTCACATGCGCAAGTTGTAAAATCAATTGTACTGGATTCAGTGATGGTTCAGGCTGTTAAAAAGGGTTTTGATGTATCTGATTTTATTGATATGGTGCGTTCCGACACTTCCTTTCTTGAAGGGTTCAGGAGTCTTCACAATAACCGACATACCGCACTTGGAGAAATGACTATTTACGGTAAGAAGAAAAAAGTGCAGGCCGTTCGTTACCAGGATGCCATCCAGGAAATTAAAAATAAAAAACGATGGATGGAAATGAAATCAGAACGCGTAGAAGGAAAATTTTATAAACGGAATGATGAACCCGGTACCTATACCGCAGAATTATTTGATGAATTATTTTTTTTTGATGACACATTGTCGTTGCTTGATGCATCGATGACGCTCTCTAAAAAAGAAGGTACAGAAAGTGTAGGGAATATTAATAAACTCAAGACACTTGTTTTTAATCCCGGTGCTGAAATCGATGGAGTACCAATTGTAGGAAAACGGTTGGCTATTTTTGATGATGATATGGTACGCTATTATGATTATTCCATTACATCAAGAACCTACCAGGATACCGTTTCGTGTTATGTTTTTTCATGCATTGCAAAACCCGGTGCGGGTGATTTCCCTGTGCTGAAAAGTCTGAATACCTGGTTCGATAGAAAAACATTCAACATTGTTTACCGCGATTACCATTACCAATATAGCGGGTTGCTGTTTGAATTTGATGTGACTATGAAAGTAACAATGAGCTACGACCGGAATATTTTATATCCATCCAAAATCAATTATTCAGGATTTTGGGATATTCCAATGAAGAAACAGGAAACAGTCGATTTTGAACTTAATTTTGAGTTGCTGGAAACACTGTAATTTTCGGAATTAGCAGTCTTTAGCAACCGGATTAAGAGTGAGGGTGACCCTGTCACTTTCTCCCAAACTACAATCTTTTTTCCTAAATTTGCCCATGCATCAGGCCATCTTAATAATCGATTTCGGATCACAATACACCCAGCTGATTGCCAGAAGGGTACGGGAGTTAAATGTATATTGTGAAATTCATCCTTACAATCACCTTCCTTCCGGTCTTAACCGCTATAATGGTATTATTCTTTCCGGTGGGCCTGCCTCAGTCCGCGATCAGAATGCCCCTGAAATTCCAACACTTGAATACAGGGGGAAATACCCGGTTTTGGGAGTTTGTTACGGAGCCCAGCTTATGGCGCAGCAGGCAGGTGGAAGTGTTATGCCTTCAAAGACGCGTGAATACGGAAGAGCTCAGTTGAGTTCACATGGAAACGGCGATGTGTTGTTGAAGAATGTGAGTGCCTCGTCACAGGTGTGGATGTCACATGGCGATACCATTACAGAAATTCCTTCAGAGTTTGAAGTGATCGCCAGTACCGATACTGTAAAAGTGGCTGCTTACAAAATTCATGGTGAAAATACTTTCGGAGTTCAGTTTCATCCCGAAGTGGTTCATACGATAGAGGGAAAAACAATACTCAGTAATTTTGTTTTTGATGTATGCGGCTGTACAGGTGACTGGACTCCCGGTTCTTTTATTGAAGAAACTGTTGCAGCTTTAAAGTCGCAGCTTGGAAACGATAAAGTAATTCTAGGACTTTCAGGGGGAGTGGATTCAGGAGTTGCCGCTGTATTATTACACAGGGCAATTGCAAAAAACCTGCATTGCATATTTATTGATAATGGCTTGTTACGTAAAAATGAATTTCAGCAGGTGCTTGATGCCTATCAGCATATGGGTTTACAAATCACCGGCGTTGATGCTTCTCATCACTTTTACAGGGAACTGGCAGGCATATCTGATCCTGAATTAAAAAGGAAAGCCATAGGCAGGGTTTTTATTGAGGAATTTGACCGGCAGGCGCATTCAATTGAGAATGTTACTTGGCTTGCACAAGGTACCATTTATCCGGATGTAATTGAATCAGTTTCTGTAAATGGACCCAGCGCAACCATTAAATCGCACCATAATGTTGGAGGACTTCCTGAGAAAATGAAATTGAAAGTGGTTGAACCGCTTAAGACATTATTTAAAGATGAGGTTCGTAATATAGGCACAGCGTTAGGAATGCATTCCGATTTATTAAACCGTCATCCGTTTCCCGGTCCCGGACTTGGTATCCGGATACTGGGAGATGTAACTCCTGAAAAAGTAAGAATCATACAGGAAGTGGATGCAATCTTTATTGACGGACTCAAATCTTCCGGTTTGTACAGTTCCGTATGGCAGGCAGGTTCAATTCTGCTGCCCGTGAAATCGGTTGGCGTAATGGGTGATGAGCGTACGTATGAAAATGTAGTTAGTCTGCGTGCAGTGACTTCAACAGATGGTATGACTGCCGACTGGTGTCATTTGCCTTACGAGTTTCTTGGAAAGGTTTCAAATGATATTATTAATCAGGTTAAAGGTGTAAACCGTGTCGTGTATGATATCAGTTCCAAACCACCTGCAACAATTGAATGGGAATAATCAGCAATAATATTCAGAAGATGGTCAAAATTAAAAATAGAATTTCATTGTTGCTGGTAGCAATTTTAGTCCTTCCTTTTGTATTTACATCCTGCAAGACAACTAAAAGTTCCACTAAAACGCCTCCCCGCAAACCTGAAGTATCGACTCCCGCACCACAGCCTCCTGTTATAAAGGAAAAAGAGGAAGTAAAATCGGATGAGTTAATAAAAAAGAGGATGGTGCTTATTATGCCCTTCGAACTCAAAAAAAACTTTGCCATTAGTAATGATGAAGTTATTGAACCGGAAATTAATCCTGCCTCACTCGGAGCATTAAATTTTTATGAGGGGGCGCTCATTGCAGTTGATTCATTGAAATCGCAAAAAGTAGAAGTCAGGTTAAACTCTTATGATACTCCGTCTGATTCAACAGGTGTTGTGAGAATGATGACCAATGCCGCTGTGAAAGATGCTGACCTGGTTATTGCGTCTTTACCGAATAACCTGGCTGAGGTCGCTGCACGGATTGCCAAAACCAATAATATTAAACTTGTTTTAACGCAAGCAGGGTCACCGCAACTGTTAACCGATAATGCAAATGTTGCTCTTGCCTATGCATCTACTAAAACACAATGCCGCGAAATGGTGGCATTCATGCTGGATCAGTTTACTAATGCAAACATTATCCTGCTTTTCCGAACTACACGTCGTGAAGATGAACTGGCTGCTGTTTTTCGTGAGGAAATTCTCAAGTTAAAAGGTGATTCTGATTTCCAGGATTATAATGCAACTAAAAAAGAATTCAAGGATTTACCGGGTGTGTTGAGTAAAACAAAACGTAATCTCGTATTTGTAATTTCCTCCGATGAAGCATTTGTCAACCCCGTGCTGGCTTTACTGGAAGAACAAAATATTTTTGGGATTAAGGTTAGTGGTTTACCCACATGGCTGAACTTTGAATCTATCGATTTTAATATGTTTAATAACCTGCAGATACACCTGTTTGACAATAATTTTATTGATACGGATGAAAAGGGGAAATCAACGTTCCGGAAATCTTTTGTTAGCAGGTATTATTCAGATCCGCTTGCGAATGCATATAATGGTTTTGATATCGTTTATAACCTCGGATTGTCACTACGCGAAGAATATTCCGGAATGGAAAACCTGATGTTGTCGTCGTTTAAGAATGAAAATGGAAATTATAACTTCATTTCTACCGGACCGGGAGGTATAGAAAATAAATCAATCTCAGTTTTAAAAATAAATGATTACAAATTGGAGCGACTGAATAAATAGCATATAACGGCAGCCATCAGTTTTATGGATAAAATTAATTTAAACCGGCCGTTGTTTATTCATGGAATTACACTTTTTATTTTTTTGGTTGCCCTGGCACCCGTATTGTGTTTTCAATATTTTCCTACTGTTGATGGACCGTCACATTTGTACAATGCCCGCATAATTCGTGAGCTATGGTGGGGTGACAGGGCGATTTACTCTCCATTTTTCACATTCAATCAGGAACTTGCCCCTAACTGGACCGGACATATGTTTGCGGTTGTTGCGGGAACTATTTTGCCTGTCTGGCTGGTTGAGAAAATTATTGTACTCTTCATTGCAGCAGGCCTGCCCGTGGGTATTTACCACTTGTCACGTACGTTCGGTGCCTCTGCTTCGTGGCGACTTCTTTTTTTATTACCGTTCCTGTATACTTTAACGTTATATCTCGGTTTTTTTAATTTTATGATTGCCCTTGTTTTAATGTTATTTACACTTTCGTGGATGGTGAAATGGGATCAGCTGAAATTTCCGTTTCCGAAACTACTTTTAATTACAACCGTCCTTTATTTCAGTCACGTTTTGGCTTTTGCAATTGCATTTATTTTTTTGTGCGGGTATTTAATTTGGGAAAGATTACTACCCGGTAACAATGCAATTTTGTCAAAGAAAAATTTATTACGGATAATTTGTTTCCTCCCGGGTTTATTATTGTCGTTCCGCTTTTTTTCATCAAGGAATATGGATGGATTCAGGAATAAACCGGAACAACTACCTTTCGACACGCTGGCTAAATGGTTAACTGAAGGTTCTGCATTGGTTGGTCTCAACGGTGTGGAAGAAGTTCCGTATGCTTCTGTATTTATGAAGGCAGTTGTTGTTTTAATTCTGATTGGATTAGTAATTCGTATTCGTGCAAAGTTGTTTCGGAGTTCCGCCGACTTCTTACTGATTTTTTCCATTATAATGATGTGTTTGTATTTTATTATTCCTGATGGAATGGCATCGGGTGGCTTCATCTCGTTACGGTTTATGTTGCTTGCACTGTTATTTGCAGTGGCCTGGTTGCTTACCGTAAAATTGCCTGTCTGGATTTCGCTTGCGGCAGCACTCACGGGAATTTACGTCAGTTTTTCAACATTAGACTATCGCATGGAAGTTGCGGAACAATTAGATTCCGATGCAAAAAATTATGTGGATATGGCAGCTGCAATTCCGGGGGGAAGCGTAGTGTTGCCACTAAACTATTCGCAAAACTGGTTGCATATAAATCTTTCGGGTTATGCCGGGGCAATCAACAAACTTGTGGTGCTCGATAATTATGAAGCTGTATTGGATGAATTTCCCTTGCGTTGGAAAAGAACAACTGAACCCGGTAAGCTTGCAGGAAATTTTACACAAAGCCTTAACCCGGAAATTGATATTGTAAATTATGAAAAGGCAAGCGGGATGAAAGTTGATTGTGCGACCCGGTGGTTTTTTGATAAAAGTACAACCGATTCGGTTTCATTGAAAACCGACACCCTGCTGGGAACTTATTTTCATGAAGCAAAGAAGGTAGGGCAGGGGGAAATATTTTTTAACAGGAAGCACTAAGTGATGATGAATTGATTAAATTTGATTTTGTCAGTTAAAAGCATGGCTAGAATTGATAACCTTCTCGAAGAGTATGGTGAAAGCCATCAGCATCCTTTAAATAAAACGATTCATTGGATCTGTGTTCCTGCAATTGTGATCAGTTTGCTCGGACTGATCTGGTCAATTCCTGTACCGGCATTATTTGAAGCCGTTCGCATAGGCGGTGTTTCCCTGAACTGGGCAATTCTCCTTATTTTACCCGCTCTCGGGTATTATTTTTCACTGTCCGTAAAGCTGGCCGCAGGAATGTTATTCGTTATTGCCGCAATGATGTTAGCCGGATATTTAATTGCAACACTAATTCCGTTGCCGCTTTGGGTATCTGGCTTAATAATATTTTCGCTTGCGTGGGCGGGTCAGTTTTATGGTCATAAAATAGAGGGAAAAAAACCTTCCTTCATGAAGGATGTGCAATTCCTGCTTATCGGTCCGGTATGGCTTTTGAGTTTTATTTACCGCAAAGCCGGAATCAGGTATTCCTGAAGTGTATACCGATTTAGTTTTTGGATAAGCCAAACTGTTTTCCATAATGTTTCAGTGCATCCTGCAGTTTGTGCCTTGCATTATGGATCCTGATTTTTACGGTTCCCAGTGGAATTTGCAGGTGATTGGCGATCTCTTCATATTTATAACCTTCAAAGCTCATCATAAATGGCTTTTTGAGGTTTTCCGACAAACTGTTTATGGCCTGGTGAATGTCCTGCATAGCAAGCCGGCTGTCGGCAGCATTTTTGTCGGAGTTGTTTAAGGAATTGATGTAGTACTGATTTTCGGTATCATCAGAAAAAATATTACTGTTTACCATTCTCCGGTAATTATTGATAAAAATATTTTTCATGATGGTGTAAAGCCATCCCTTCAGGTTGGTACCCTCAGCGAATTTTTCTTTATTCCTGAAAGCTTTAAACATTGTTTCCTGTACCAGGTCATTGGCGTTTTCTACGTCCTGAACAAGTTTCATCGCATAGCCTTTTAATGGCTTATACTGACTTTGTACTGCGTGGTTGAATTCTATTTGTGTCATTTTGTTTAAGTTTTTAAGTAAATGATTGCACAAAGATAAACATAAATTCAATAATGTGTATAATTTGTTTAAGAATTTATATGATTATTTAAACAAAATGACGAATTATTTACAAATACACGCTTTTTGTGGAAGCACTATTTGAACGGGTAATCGAATGGCTTTTCTGCTATTTCCAGCATTTTAGGATGCATCCCGGAAAGAGTTAAAAAATTTAATTATTGAAATTCAAATAGTTATAAAAAAATCTAAAAATAAACAGTACTATGTATTGCAAAGTACTATAAGCTTTTATATCTTTGACCCGTTGCCCGGAAAAAGTTTTATTCCTGACGTCGGAAAAGCACTTTAAGGGAACATCACAGGAGCATACAGAAAATGTTGAGTAAGTCTCACCTCTAAAACAAAACAACGTGGGTAATTTAGAAAACACACAGGCCCAGATGCGCAAAGGAGTTTTGGAGTTTTGCATTCTGAGTATCATTTCCCAGGGAGAAATTTATCCTTCCGACATAATCACGAAAATGAAAGAAGCAAAGCTTATCGTAGTGGAGGGTACACTATACCCGCTGCTCACACGACTCAAAAATGCCGGTCTGCTGGCTTACAATTGGGTGGAATCGAATGCGGGACCTCCCCGAAAATATTATAAACTTACTCCACTGGGAGAAGAATTCCTTAAAGAGCTCCGGGTAACATGGGCTGAACTGGTAGCTGCAGTAAATCAAACCGCCAAACAAAACGCACAACCATGAACAAGACATTATCAGTAAATATAGGAGGTATTGTTTTTCACATTGAAGAACTTGCCTATGATAAGTTGAACCGATACCTGGATGCCATCAAGGGCTACTTCACAACTTCTGATGGAAGAGATGAAATCATCCAGGATATCGAAGGACGCATTGGCGAAATGTTCCAGGAACGCATCACCAATGGTAAACAGGTAATCATCGAAAGTGATGTTGACCAGATCATTGATATAATGGGCCGGCCTGAAATGTTTGCCGGTCTGCACGATGAAACTTCCGGTGAATCCATCCCTTCTTCCGCCAGCGAGCGCCGTTCGTACCGCCGTTTATACCGCGATCCCGATGATCGTGTCATCGGTGGAGTGTGTTCAGGACTGGGACATTATATAGGTCTGGATCCAGTGTGGCTGCGTATAGCCTTTGCCGTTGCATTCTTTGTTTTTGGTTCAGGATTGTTGTTATATATCATTCTTGTTATTGTGATGCCTAAAGCTCTCACGACTGCTGAAAAGCTCGAGATGAAAGGTGAGAAGGTAAACATCACCAATATAAAAAAAAGTGTTGAGGATGAGATAAGTTCTGTAAGAAGTCATTACAGTCAGCAGGGATCGCAATCGGGATTAGCACGGTTTTTCGATGCTATCGGACAAATCTTCACAGCTATTTTCCGCCTTCTGGGGAAAATATTAGCGGTATTCTTCATCATTATCGGTGTAATCATATTAATCAGTTTTGCGCTTGCACTGCTGGCCATACTCGGGGTAGGTGGAATTGCCATTCCATTTTTCATTACCGATATGTTCATGGAGCCGTGGCAACAAAGCATGGCCTGGGCCGGAGCTTTCCTGGTTATCGGAATACCCCTGATCATGATTATTTTCAAGGCTATTAATGTGTTATTCAAAATTAAGGTGGAAAGCAGGATTCTGAACTGGTCGGCGTTTGCCCTGTGGATTGCCGGAATAATTATTTCTATTTCGGTTGCCACAACTATCGCACGTGATTTCAGGGTCAGGGAAACGCAACGTACAGAAATTCCGATAATGCAACCTTTATCAGATACCCTCTACCTGGATGTGTTTGCACCCGATAGATACCGTGATGAATACTTTTATATTGATAATCATAAAGTCAACGATCCATGGGATGTTTCGGATGAAAACGATACGATTCGCATGGGTGATGTGAGGATGAATATAATTAAGTCAACGACCGGCAAATTTGAACTTGTACAAGTAGCATCGGCCCGGGGTCTTGACCGCAGGCAGGCTGTTAATAATGCACGAACGATAGAATATCACGTCGGGCAAACCGATTCACTTATCCGGTTCGATGAAACTTTTATTCTTCCGCACGGGACTAAATTCCGTAAGCAAAAAATACAACTGATTCTGAAAGTACCGGAAGGCAAAAGTGTTTACCTCGCGCCGGATATAGATGATGTAATTTATGATATCGAAAATGTAACCAATACCTATGATGGTGATATGGTAGGCAAAGTGTGGACGATGACCGCACGCGGACTGGAATGTATCGGATGTAATTTACCGGATCACGGTTTCAGGCATGAAGGCGAAAAAGATGTCCGCATCCGGATTGGCCAACATGGCGTGACCGTTGATGAACTGGGCCCTCCAAATGATTCTGATTTTGTGATTCAGGGAGAAGATGTAGATATTAACATCAGCAAGGAAGGAATTCAGATCGACGCTAAAAAGAAAAACAGGTAAACAATTTCAATGAGGCTTTTCGGTTTATTGGTTCAGCCGGGTGTTGGTTTCACCCGGCTTTTTTAGTGCTGAGGATTTTTCTGAACGGTCCCCGGTTTGCCTTTTCCATAACCTTATTTTGACATATCCTCAGCAAAACCACCCGTTTCCGAAGTTTTCTCCAACCATCCCTCATCTGTTGTTTTTAATTCATGCAACCCGCTTCATTTTTGCTTAAATTTACAATCCTGTCAGCAGATCAATACGTTATCGGCTTTGATAGTATTGCAATCATTTTGCCTCTGTTTGGCTATATATTGTTGAAAAGTTTTTTTCAGGCATATTGAAATACCGGAATAAACAATGCAACTTTGTATCATTAATTGAAGCCGGTTGAAAAAGGGTTGTTACAGATTTTTTTGAACAGTGAAAATGAATTTTTCAAACATGCTTTTTGACCACCCATTGAAATAAATAAAATAAGTTCATAATAAAATTTTTTAACTATGTCTACTACAGAAACAAACAGCAAAGAGAAACTCAAGGTACTACAGCTCGCGATCGACCGTATTGAAAAGTCGTATGGAAAAGGCACCATTATGCGCATGGGGGATTCCCCGGTGGAAGCTATTGAAGCCATTCATACCGGATCAATCGGATTGGATATTGCACTTGGAATTGGTGGTCTCCCGAAAGGAAGGGTGATTGAAATCTACGGTCCCGAATCATCCGGTAAAACCACGCTCGCAATTCATGCAATCGCCGAAGTACAACGCAACGGTGGCATTGCTGCCTTTATTGATGCTGAACATGCTTTCGATCGCTACTATGCCCAGAAACTTGGAGTGGATGTAGAAAATCTGCTTATCTCACAACCCGATAACGGGGAGCAGGCACTTGAAATTACTGAAAACCTTATACGTTCAGGAGCAATTGATATTATCGTAATTGACTCGGTTGCGGCATTGACTCCCAAAGCGGAAATTGAAGGTGAAATGGGTGAATCCAAGATGGGCCTCCAGGCACGCCTTATGTCACAGGCACTCAGAAAACTAACAGGTACTATCAGCCGTACCGGATGCTGCTGTATATTTATTAATCAGCTGCGTGAAAAAATAGGAGTGATGTTCGGTAATCCTGAAACTACAACCGGTGGTAACGCCTTGAAATTTTACGCTTCTGTCCGCCTCGATATCCGTCGTATCGGACAGATAAAAGACGGAGAGAATATTATTGGTAACCGGACCCGTGTTAAAATTGTGAAAAATAAAGTTGCACCTCCATTCCGTACTGCTGAGTTTGATATCCTTTACGGAGAAGGTATTAGTCATACAGGTGAAATCGTTGATATCGGAGTGGAATTAAATATCGTCAAAAAAAGCGGTTCATGGTTCAGTTATGGTGATACCAAACTGGGACAAGGTCGTGAGGCGGTTCGTCAGTTGTTCCAGGATAATCCGGAACTGGCTGAAGAAATAGAAAATAAAATCAGAGAGGCAAAATTAGCTGCCGCAGCTGGAGAATGAGCACTTTTATTCATCAGATGAAAGCCGGGTTCGTCCCGGCTTTTGTTTTTTAAACTATTTTCGCATCACCGCAAAAACCCCTTAAATGAAGAATTACCTGATATGGTTTGTGAGTGTTTTGTTATTTGCTGCCAGCTGCGGCGATAAAAAACAAAAGGCCGGTCAAACTGCAACTGCAGCGACTGATACAACTCCGGGCGCAATACAACTTGACCAGCTGAATGAAAAGATCGCAAAAAATCCCGGTGATGCCGGATTACTCCATGAGCGAGCAAGGGTGTTTATTGATTTGAAACGATTCCAGGATGCGTTGATCGATATGAATAAGGTTATGACGATCGACAGTACCAAATCTGCCTATTTCCTGACAATGGCAGATCTGGCGTTTGCTGCAAACCGGTCATATGATGCAAAAACGAACCTTGAAAAAGCCATTGCACTGGATCCGGAAAATACGGAAGCCATGGTGCGGCTGGCTGAGCTGAATCTGATCGTCAGGCAATATGCTGAATCGGTAAAATTACTGACAACGATATTAGAGAAAGATAAATCCAATACGACTGCCTGGTTTATGCGCGGAATGAATTTTAAAGAAAATGGTGATACGGTTAGGGCTATCAGCGATTTCAGATCTGCAATTGAAGCCGATCCTGATTATTACAACGCCTATATGCAGTTGGGAATAGTGTACCAGATAAAAAATGATCCCATTGCGGAAGGATATTTCAGCAATGCAATCCGATTAAAGCCGGGAAGTGAAGAGGCGCTTTATGGAAGAGGATTGTGGTACCAGGATCATAATAATCTTGATAAAGCTATCCAGGATTATACTACTATCGTTCAGTTGAATCCCCGGAATAAAAATGCCCATTTTAACCTGGGTTACATTCACCATATTTATCTGAAAGTATACCCCGAAGCCATCCGGCATTATGCACAGGCAATACTTGCCGATCCGAATTATGCACAGGCTTATTATAACAGGGCACTCTGCCTGGAAGCAATGGGAAATAATCAGGCCGCCGCCGCGGATTTTACAGCCGCAGTAACTTTGCGGCCCGGGTACACGGTTGCCGAGGAAGGATTGAAAAGAGTTTCAGGGAAATGATTATTCCTTCCGTTATAACTTGACAAACGACCGGACCATACGATTGTCGGCAGACTCAACTACAACATAATAACGCCCGCTTTTCAATGTTTCAAGATTCAATGTCAGCCTCTTTGCAGGGTTATTTTCTGTTCGCACCACACTTCCTTTCATATCAAAAATAAAAAGGACAGCACCCGGATTAACATTTTCAATAACTACATTCAAATCATTTATAACAGGGTTGGGACCAATTTCAAGGGAATTGTTTTGAATTATTTCGCCCATGCCGGTAATGGTTACCGGTAACATTTCCCGCTCATAAATACCCTTTCCATGTGTGGCTAAACGCAGCTTCCTGTTAGATGGAGAGATGCTGATATCCATCACGAAAGTACCGTCTATGAGTCCGTCATTAAATGGCTGCCAGGTTGCTCCGGCATCAATAGAAACGTATATGCCGATGTCGTTACCCAGGTACATGATTGCAGGATTCAGCGGATCAATAGTGATGGAGTTGGCTGGAACATCGGGCAAACCGGTTCCGAAGGAACTCCATGATGCACCGGCGTTAACAGATTTGTAAAGATGCGGAGTGCCGAATCCCGAAACCACTACAAAAACAACATCATTATTTGAAGGGTTGATTGCTACATCCATGATATAACGGTTAGGGATACCAGCAGTCACATTTGTCCATGAGGTTCCCCCGTTGGTCGTTTTAAATAAACCGGGCTGCGGCACAATTACAGGTGCAGTTGCGGCATAAACCAGCGACGAGCTGGTGCGGGAAACCTCCAGTACAAGCACGGCATTGCCATCCAGGATATTGTTATTGTTTGTTACGTTCCAGTTCTGACCACCGTCCGTTGATTTATAAACCTTATTGCGTCCTGCATACAGCGTATTCGGGCTGGAAGGACAAAGAACAAATGGCCCTGCGAAATTGGTGTAAGGACTTGCCGTATTTCCCTGCACGGGTATTCCATTAAATGTTTGTGCCTTGTCGGTAGAATGAAACACATTAAGGTACTGTGCTGAACCATACACAATTTGATCGTTCACCGGATGAATAGCTGTGGAAAGCCCATCTCCGCCAATTACCCGTCTCCATCCTGCATTACCTTCATACACGGCTGTTGCATTATCCTGCATACCGCCTATTGCAAAGGATGAATCTGTTGCTGAACAGGAGAAATTGGCATAGAATTGCTGCGTCTGGTATCCGCCGTTACATCCTTCAAATGTTTCGCCATCATCCAATGATCTGAAAATTCCTCCATCAGTTGCCAGGTAAATTATATCCTGCGGATGGTAATACATCCTGTGAATATCGGCGTGCACATAATCGGGTGGACCCTCCGGTCCTCCCACCGTAGTGGCATTAAAATCCCAATTGTTCCAGAAAGCTTTCTCTGTAAGATCGATCCCGCCATTATAGGACTTCCACACATTGATACCGCTTGCAATCACAACTTGCGGATCGGAAGGATTTACCAGTACATCGTGTGAATACCATCCCTGGTAGGTCTGGAAATCGGTGCTGTTAACCTGGAACCAGTTCAGTCCGCCATTATCGGATCGATAAAGTCCCAATCCAGAAAGCTGCTCACCAATACTGGCATAAAGTATTTGCGGATTCGAAAGACAAACATCAAGCATGGCTTTACCACTGAAAGTGGAAGGAAGTCCGTTTGTGATTTTTGTGAATGAATTACCACCATTTACAGAGCGGTAAATCCCCGGATTCGAAGAAAACGAATTGCCGGCAGCAACAAAAACAATTGTTGTGTCACCCGGCATCATGAGCAGATCGGTAGCCATACGGGTTGACTCAACAAGATTCCAGGTCTGGCCCGAATCATACGACCTGTATGTGCCCTCGGTAGTTGCCGCAAACAAGGTGGCTGGCCGTAAAGGATTCATAATTATATCCTGTACGCCTCGCAGGTCATCAAATTGCCAGTCGAGGCTTTTTACCCATGTTCCTCCACCGTTGGTAGTCTTTAAAATTCCGATTCCATAAGTGCCCCGGGTTGTTCTCACAGCGAAACCGGTGCCGGTATTCTGATCGTTGTAAACCTCACCGGTGCCAATAAAAATTTCGTTTGAATCGAGCGGGTTTATGGAAATGGCTGCTACCCCGAGGACGGGAAAACCGGTTTCAACCTGATGCCATGCCGTTGCTCCCGCACCTCCTGAATACGTTCTCCAAAGTCCGCCTGAAGCTGATCCGGCATAAATGGTATTGGGATTTAATGGGTTAAAACAGAGTGCAAGGGTGCGACCACCAAAATTTTTCGGGCCAATGTCCTCCCAGGTACCCGGGAAGAGAGTGGTTTTGAGGAGATTTTGACGCATCGAAGCATATCCCTCCGAGATGCCGGTCATGTTGATGGTTTCACCGGGATAACTTCGCTGCGAATGCCAGTCGGCAAGAGCTTTACCCACATACAAAGCCTTGGGTTTTTTACGTTTACCGGATGCAGGGTCGGGTTGGTAGAAGGTGGAAAAACCTGCTAATATCAGGGCCACAATTGTTATAGCAATAGATTTCACGATAATGACGAATTGGAAGATCCTAAATTAGTGATTACTTATGAACAACAAACAGGAGGGTGTTAATAAAAAACAGGAATAATTAGTTAATTTGCAATAGGATGAACGATATTTATGACTTCAGAATCCATTGACAATGTTTAACTTTGCATTTCTTCGCATTCATTCTGTGAAGTGATCAAAAGTGCATGAAACTAACTTATTATGGACATTCCTGCTTTTCAGTACTTGTAAATGACAAACATCTGTTGTTTGATCCGTATATTTCACCCAACGAACTGGCCCGTCACATAGATGTTGACCAGGTGAAGGCAGATTATATCTTTGTATCACATGGGCATGATGATCATATTGCCGATACGGGAAGAATTGCCCAAAATAACGGTTCATTGGTTATCAGTAATTTTGAAATCGTAAACTGGTTTAAAAATCAGGGGATAAGTAATACGCATGCGATGAATATTGGTGGTCACTGGTTCTTTGACTTTGGTAAAGTGAAGTGTGTAAATGCGGTTCATTCCAGCTCAATGCCGGACGGCAGCTATGGAGGTAACCCAATGGGTTTCCTTGTAGAATCGGATGAAAGAAGCTTTTACTATTCAGGTGATACGGCATTGACGTATGATATGAAATTAATTGGCGAGTTCAAGAAAATGAATTTTGCTTTATTCCCATTGGGTAATAACTTTACTATGGGAATTGAAAATGCCATTATTGCTGCCGATTACATAAAATGTGACACGATAATAGGGCTTCATTATAATACTTTTGGAAGTATTATGATTGACCCCGCTGAAGCCATTGATAAATTCTGGAGAGCAGGAAAAGACCTGCTGCTTCCTTCCATAGGTGAAACCATTGATGTATAACTGAATCCTATCAAATACCAATAACATGACCAGATCCTTCCTCTTGATGAAACCGGTGATCATTCTGCTACTGCTCTCTGCAGTGCTGTTTACTGCTTCATGCAAAAAAATCAGCTATCATAAATTGACCGACGAGGATATGTCGTGGCTGGTTTATAAGAATTATCAAATCGATGAATTCGATAATGGAAATGAAACAGTAAAATTTCTTGTGACCCTGCGCACCAAATCGTATTACGATAACGATGATTCTGCCAATGAATTTACAACAGCTTCTTTTAAACAATTGAATGATACAACTGCGATTCATCCGGATGACAGTTATGGGTTGTTGTACATCTACAAACCCAGTGATGATGGATTACTTGTTACATTCTCATGGCCGCATTTCCCTTTAAAAGGAGTTCCACTCACGAGTTTACCTCCTGGTATTGTTACCATAGGCGGGGTAAATTATACAGATGTTTTTGTTTTGGATGCCACGGGTTTTACGGATGCAAGGAACAAAATCCGTAAAGTCTGGTACAGCAAGTCGGCAGGAGTTCTTCAGTTTGAAGATACCATTGCAGGACTTTGGGTTAAAAATTTATAATTACCGCGTTTTAATTTCAGTAAACAATAAAATCAGATCATGGGCAAAATCATAGCCATAGCAAATCAAAAAGGGGGCGTAGGCAAAACAACTTCCGCTATTAACCTGGCGGCAAGTTTAGCGGTATTGGAATACAAAACGCTGTTGGTTGACGCCGATCCACAGGCTAATGCCACATCCGGTGTTGGATTTGATCCCCGGAACATTAAAACCAGTATTTACGAATGCATTGTTAACGATGTGAATCCGAAAGATATCATTCTTGCAACTACTACACCGAATTTATTTCTGCTTCCGTCGCATATTGATCTGGTAGGTGCGGAAATAGAAATGATCAACCTTCCCAACAGGGAACGCATGATGAAACTGGTTTTGGAAGGTCTGAGAGATCAATATGATTTTATAATTATCGATTGTTCACCTTCACTTGGTTTGATCACCATCAATGCGCTCACAGGTTCTGATTCGGTAATCATACCGGTTCAATGCGAATATTTTGCACTTGAAGGTTTAGGCAAACTTCTAAACACCATAAAAATTGTACAAACACGTTTGAATCCTGATCTTGAAATTGAAGGAATTCTTCTCACGATGTATGATACACGACTCCGGCTTTCCAACCAGGTAGTGGAAGAGGTCAAAACACATTTCCAGCAAATGGTTTTTGATACCATTATCCAGCGAAATACCAAATTAGGCGAAGCACCAAGTTTTGGAGAAACCATTATCATGCATGATGCCTTCAGCAAAGGAGCCATTAATTATCTTAACCTGGCCCGGGAAATCCTTCAAAAAAATAATCTCACCGATATGCCTCAGGAAGAAAAAGTGGTAAAAACACTTCCTATCAGCAACATAAGTGAAAACTGAAATTAATAATAACCCCTCCATCCAGTGACTCAACCCAAAAAATCAGCTCTCGGTAAAGGCCTGAGCGCATTACTCTCCGGAGCAGATACCGATATCACCACTAACGCAGATATTTCCTCAGCACCTGCTGTTGCCGGGTCCGTTGCCAATATCGCTATTGATAAAATTGAAACAAATCCTTTTCAGCCAAGGACGGATTTTGAAGAACATGCACTCAAAGAACTCTCTGAATCAATACGTCAGCAAGGCATCATACAACCCATCACGGTAAGGAAACTCGGATACGACCGGTACCAGATTATTTCCGGAGAAAGGCGTTACAGAGCAAGTAAACTCGCAGGGCTGGAAGTAATACCAGCATATGTGAGAATTGCCAACGACCAGGCAATGCTTGAGATGGCCCTTGTAGAAAATATTCAGCGTGAAAACCTGAATCCTATTGAAATCGGTATCAGTTACAAAAGATTGCTCGACGAATGTAATTTGTCGCAGGAGCAACTGGCTGAAAAAGTTGGGAAAGACCGGAGCACAGTTACCAATTACATGCGTCTGCTTAAGTTGCCGCCGAAGATCCAGGCTGCTATTCGTGATGGAATTATTTCAATGGGACATGCCCGCGCCATCATTAATGTAGATGATGTGGGAATGCAATTAAAAATTTATGAAGACATTGTGCTTCATAATCTCTCCGTAAGAAAAGTGGAAGAGCTGGTGAGATCAACTTCCGGAAAAAAAGGAAAGACAGCACTACAAATGAAACAAAAAGGTCCCGGCTATGAATATAAAGCTATTCAGGATCGCCTTGCAGGTTTTTATGAGACGAAAGTAGAATTGAAGCAAGGCGCAAAAGGATCCGGGAAAATAATTCTTTCCTATTATTCTGTCGATGATTTAAACCGGCTCCTGGATATTCTGGAAGGGTAAACGTTAAAATTTCCCGATACTGTGGCCAGACTATTTTTTCTTCTGATTATTTTTTGCGTATATGCCCAACCGGTAGTGGCACAGGCACAACAGGATAGTTTATCCTTATTGCATTCACCACGGAAAGCTACTATATTGTCGGCTGTATTACCGGGTGCCGGACAAGCCTACAATAAAAAATACTGGAAAATTCCAATCATTTATGCCGGGTTTACCGCACTGGGCTATTTTGTTGTTACCAACAACAATGAATACAGCACCTATAAAGATGCTTATAAATATCGTCTTGATGGTGATGAATCAACGGTAGACGGATTTGTAGGTATTTATTCGGATGAAGACCTGGTGACATTGAAAAATTATTATCGTCGGAACCGCGATCTCAGTGTAATTGGAATCGGGTTGCTGTATGTTTTGAATATTATTGACGCTACCGTTGATGCGCATCTATTTCATTTTAATGTCAGTGATGAGCTTGGCCTGAATATTACACCGGGCTATTTACCCGGACAATTTGCCGGCCCCGCTATAAGTCTGAATTTTCACTTTTAATATTACAGGAATGCGTATAGCTCTGATAGGATATGGGAAAATGGGAAAGGAGCTTGAAAAAGCCGCCATTGCGCAAAAGCATGAAGTGGTATTGATCATCCGTTCACACAATGCAGATGATATAAACAGGTTGAAACTATCACAGGTTGATGTAGCTATTGAATTCAGTACACCATCGGCGGTAGTTAAGAATATTTACAAATGTTTTGATGCCAATATTCCTGTGGTGGTAGGAACTACAGGTTGGTATGATCATATTCCGGAGGTTAAAGCTACCTGTGAAAAAAATGGCAATTCACTTATCTATGCATCAAACTTTAGCATCGGGGTGAATATACTTTTTGAATTGAACCGGGTACTTGCCAGGATAATGAATCATCAGCCTGCTTATGAAGTTTCAATTGAGGAAATTCATCATACACAAAAAATGGATTCACCGAGCGGAACAGCCATTACACTTGCTAAAGAAATTATTGAAAACATTGACCGGAAAAAAGGCTGGGTCGACCTGGATCCCGATGGTGCTGATGAAAGCCGGTACCGTGCAGGAGATTTAAAGATCAACTCGATGCGAATGGGTGATATTGTTGGTACTCATATCATAAAATATGTCAGTAAAATTGATCAGTTGGAATTACGTCATGAAGCGTATAGCAGGGCAGGATTCGTGCAGGGCGCTTTAGTGGCTGCATCCTTTATCTCCGGAAAGAAAGGTTTTTTTACCATGAAAGACATGCTCCACATAAGTTCAAAATAATTTCTTACACAACAATTAATTTAATTATCACAATATGAATTGGAAATTCTGGAAGAGCGACGGTAGAAAAAGTAAAACACGGGAATGGGTGGATGCTTTGATTTTTGCAGTAATAGCTGCTACAATCATCAGAACGTTCCTGATTGAAGCATTTACCATTCCCACACCTTCCATGGAAAAGAGCCTCCTCGTAGGAGATTTTCTTTTTGTGAGTAAAGTGAATTATGGACCGCGCACACCCATGACCCCTTTGTCGTTTCCATTTGCTCACCAGGAATTGCCAATCATAGGAGGGAAGTCGTATTCAGAAGCAATCAAACTGCCTTATTACCGGTTACCCGGATTTGCTGATATTAAGAATAATGATATCGTGGTTTTCAACTACCCGATGGAAGATGACCGCCCCGTTGATAAACAAACACATTATATCAAACGATGCGTAGCCATACCTGGTGATTCAATAACTGTAACAGGTGGGATGGTGGTTATTAATGGTAAAAACATTGACTTTCCCGATAAAGGCCAGTTGATTTATGATGTAAGCACGAATGGCACCGGCTTCAATCAGCGCACACTTGAGAAACTCGATATCACAGAAGGCGGACCTGGAATGTCTGAGGGAGATTTCAGATTGTTTATGACCGATGAGGCTGCTTCTGAAATTGCCAAACTTCCGCATGTAAAATCCGTAAAAAAATTAACAGCACCTCCTGGCATATACGAAGATTATATTTATCCGCACGACCCGTCATTCCCCTGGAACGTTGATAATTTTGGTCCTCTGTACGTGCCTAAACAGGGAGATAAAATTATATTGGATGCTAAAAATATTTCACTCTATCGTCGTTGCATAACAAAATACGAAGGCAATACACTCGAGGTTAAAAACGGACAAACGCTTATCAATGGAGTTCCGGCTACTACATATACCTTTAAGATGGATTATTTTTTCATGATGGGTGATAACCGGCACAATTCACTCGATGGCCGCTTCTGGGGCTTTGTACCCGACGATCACATAGTTGGTAAAGCCGTCTTCATATGGATGTCGTGGAATACAAATGGAAACTTTTTAAATAAAATCAGGTGGAACAGACTATTTAGATTTATCCACGAATAAGAAAGAAGTGACGGGTGGCGAGTGGCGCGTGACGAGTTGAATTTTTGCAAACTCCCTAAAACATATCCGCCCGTCGTAAATCACGGAACGTTATAGAAAAGCCCACAGGTAAAAACTAATTCGATCAAACGCTATTAATGCCGCGCAGTTGACTATTTACCACCTGCACAAACGTCCAAAAACGCATCACTCGCCACTCGTCACTCGTCACGTATTTTTTCAACTCATCTTCTGACGCTTAATCAAGTACGGCATCAGCACCTGACGGTAACCTTCGTGGATATCGGCTTCAATGAAATCGATTTTATATTGAGCGCAACGCAATTTCAGGTCGTGATGAAACTTGTTCATTTTTTCAAGATAAATTTCACGCACCTGGTTGGAGTGTACCTTTACTTTTTCACCCGTTTCCACATCAATAAACTGGTAGGGACGATTGTCGAATTTAAAATCAAGTTCCAGTTTTTTGTCATTCACATGAAATAAAATTACTTCATGTTTGTTGTATTTCAAATGTTGCAATGCGTTGAACAAATCATTTGTGCTAACACTGTTATCCATCATATCGCTGAAAATAATTACCAGCGAACGTTTGTGAATTGTTTCTGCAACCTGGTGCAGAGCTTCTGCTGCCGAGGTCTGTTTTTTAATTTCACTTCCCCCTGAATTCATTGCTTCTTCCAGTTTCATGTATAAAAGTTTCTGGTGAAGCGTACTCGAGCGTGCAGGTGTGTTGGTCTCAAGCTTGTCGGAAAAAATACTGAGACCTACTGCATCGCGCTGCATTTTCAACAGGTTCATTATGGCAGCAGCGCAATGTGCTGAAAAATTAATTTTATTCATCACACCTTTCTCCAGCAATTCCTTGCCGGGAAAATGCATGCTTGATGAATTGTCAATGATGATCTGGCATCGTAAGTTTGTTTCTTCTTCGTATCGCTTAACAAAAAGTTTGTCGGTTTTACCGTAGAGCTTCCAGTCGATATGACGTGTAGTTTCACCTGTATTGTACAGCCTGTGTTCAGCAAATTCAACCGAAAAACCATGAAAAGGACTCTTGTGTAAACCTGTAATAAATCCTTCGACGACCTGCCGGGCAATAAACTCCAGGTGACTTAACTGCTGAACTTCCTGCTGGTTGATAGGCATTGAGAGATGATATATGTTGAATGAAAAAAAATAGGAGGACGGGCAATTTATAAAATTAAAGGTGATAAATGAACGATTAGATTTCTAAGAAATTCTAGCTATCATTTATCACCTCTCATTTTTCTTACTCACATTTGTCCGTCAAGCTTTCCGGCAAGTACCGATTTCGGAACTGCACCTACCTGCTTGTCGACGATTTCCCCACCTTTAAAAATTAATAGTGTAGGAATATTACGAATACCATATTTCATTGATATACCGGGATTGCTGTCAACATCAACTTTCCCAACAACTGCCTTTCCATCATAATCTTTCGAAAGTTCTTCAACAACCGGACCTACCATGCGGCATGGTCCACACCACTCTGCCCAAAAATCAACCAATACAGGTTTGTCGGACTTTAATACTATTTCATCGAAATTCGCGTCTGTTAATTCTATTGCCATTTTTGCTATTGTTTTAAATTTTTAGAGTTTTTGAAATGATAGATGATAGATGATAGATGATAAATGATAAATGATAAATAAGGGATATATTTAAGCTGATAATTGGAAGTTATATTTTTTCTAAACTTGAATGTTCACTATTCAATGTTACCGTTGACCGCCAACCGTCTCTTACTCCTCTCTCCTCTCTCCTCTCTCCTCTCTCGCCACTCGTCACTCGTCACTCCGAGCCGGCTTGTCACCCGTCTCTCCGAGCCGGGCAGGCTTGTCACTCGTCACTTCTCACTTGCCTTCAAATACTATTCCATCTCAAAATCACCTGCCAATCCGTCAGCTATATGTTAATTTTAAAACGTATTCCCTGCTTGAATTCCAGTTCTTCGAATAACTTTTTGCTGAAATCAACCTTCACCTTCCTGGAGGCCAGTTCTACACGGGTATCCTTGTCTCTAACAGAGAACTTCACGGGAAGTTTACCCGGGTATTCCTTAAGCAGGATGTCAAGAGTGCTTACTGAATCTGCATTGATCTCTTCCAGGTCAAGGCTCAGGGTAAGGCTTTTTGCAAATTCATTGCCCACATCAGGCAGCATCTTTATGCTGCTTATTTTGATTTCAAGGTTATTGGGATCATTGTAACGCGATTGCACTTTGGCTCTTATAAACAGGTAATATTCAAGGGTAAGATATTGCTTGAACTTAAGATAATCATCTGAAAATAAGGCCAGTTCAGCCGATCCGGTATAATCTTCAATAAAGAGGGTGCCAAACGGTTTCCCGGTTTTTGTGACGCGATGATTTGCGCTTGTGACAATTCCTGCAAAAGCAATATCCTTTCCCCTCAATTTTGTCAGGTCATGGAGCTGATTAACCGGAACATTACAAAAAGCATCAATTTCAAACCGGAAGGTATCAAGAGGGTGGCCCGAAACATAAAATCCCACTACATCTTTCTCATTTCTCAGTTTTTCCAGTTCCGACCATGGTTGGGAAGGCTGGAATCGAGGAGCCGGCATCTCAACAGCACTTGCTTCCCCGAAAAGGGATACCTGCTGAGAGTTTTTTGCATCCTGAGCTCCTCCGCCATAACGGATTGCCTTTTCAAGGTTAGTAATATTGTTTTCGCGTGGATCTTTTTCAAACCACTGTCCGCGATGGGCATGCATATCAAAATCAAACGCACCTGCCATTACAAGGCTTTCCATGCAGCGCTTGTTAATATTTTTAAGATTCACCCGCGTTACCAGGTCAATAAGATTTTTAAACCGGCCGTTATCAGTTCTTTCCGCGATAATGGCTTCAACTGCACCTTCACCAACACCTTTTACGGCACCAAGTCCGAAGCGGATCTCACTCTTATCATTCACGGCAAAATTGTACTTCGATTCATTCACATCTGGCCCCAAAACTTTCAACCCCATGCGTTTGCACTCTTCCATAAAGAAGGTGATTTTATCGATGTTGCTCAGGTTATGCGTCAGAACTGCCGACATATATTCTCCCGGGTAACGGGCTTTCAGGTAAGCTGTCTGGTAGGCTACAAAGGCGTAACAGGTAGAATGCGATTTATTAAAAGCATACTGCGCAAAGGCTTCCCAGTCGGTCCATACCTTTTCGCAAATTTTAATATCGTGTCCATTGGTTTTGCAACCTTCCATGAACTTCGATTTCATTTTATTAAGAACATCCAGTTGCTTTTTTCCCATTGCTTTTCGCAGCGTATCAGCATCACCTTTTGTAAAGTTTGCCAGTTTCTGCGAAAGCAACATCACCTGCTCCTGGTAGACTGTAATCCCATACGTTTCTTTGAGTATTTCTTCCATGACAGGAAGATCGAACGTTACGTTTTCCCTACCTAGCTTGCGGGCAATGAAATTAGGAATGTATTCCATAGGACCTGGCCGGTAGAGGGCGTTCATTGCAATGAGATCCTCGAATTTATCGGGTTTTAAATCTTTAAGGTGTTTCTGCATACCCGCCGACTCAAACTGAAATGTACCGTTGGTTTCACCCTTCTGATACAACTCAAAAGTTTTAGCATCATCCAGAGGAATCGTATCAATATCGATTACCACATTATGGTTCTGACGAATTAATTCGAGTGCAGATTTTATTATGGTCAGTGTTTTAAGACCCAGGAAATCCATTTTTATAACTCCGGCATCTTCAATTACTTTTCCATCGTATTGCGTGATGAGTAAATCGGAGTCTTTTACCGTTGCAACGGGAATCAGGTCGGTGAGATCGGTGGGAGCAATGATTATTCCCGCAGCATGAATACCGGTACCACGAACGGAACCTTCAAGGATAAGCGCTTCCTTCAAAACTTTTGCCTGCTGATCGTTGCCTTTATGAATTTCACGGAGCTTTTTCACATTCTCCATATCATCGGCACCAATTCCTTCTTTTTCTTTCAGCCCTTTCTCACCATCAATAGGCGCGGTGATTACTCTTTCGAGGGAAATACCCGGTTTGTCGGGAACGAGCTTCGCTAAAAAGTTAGCTTCCGAAAGTGGAAGATCAAGTACGCGGGCAACATCTTTGATGCTCATTTTGGCGGCCATCGAACCATAGGTTACAATTTGCGCAACCTGGTTTTTGCCATATTTCTGAACCACATAATCTATCACCTTCTGGCGGCCTTCATCATCAAAATCCGTATCAATATCGGGCATTGATTTACGATCGGGATTCAGGAAACGCTCAAAAAGGAGGTTGTACTTGATGGGATCAATATTGGTGATTCCAATACAATAAGCAACAGCAGAACCCGCAGCGGAACCACGGCCCGGGCCAACAAAAACTCCCATCTCCCGTCCTGCGCGAATGAAATCAGAAACAATAAGGAAGTATCCTGCAAACCCCATTGTTTTAACGGTATGCAATTCAAAATTCAGTCGCTCTTCAATTTCAGGTGAGAGCTCCCCGTATCGTGTACGCGCACCTTCGTAAGTAATATGTTTTAAATAATCATCCTGTGTTAAAAAACCTTGCGGGATGGTATAGTTAGGAAGCAGAATGTCTTTTTTAAGATTCAGTACGTCGACTTTATCAACAATGTGGTTGGTATTGTCGATGGCTTCAGGGATGTCAATAAAAAGCGCCGACATTTCCTCCGGAGTTTTAAAATAAAACTGATCATTGTAAAATGCGAAGCGTTTGCCTTTGGAAAACATTTCATCATCCGAAAATTCCTTCATTGTTGGCGTACTCTGTTTTTCGCCGGTATTAATACACAAAAGAATATCATGTGCATTGGCATCCTGCTGATCTACGTAATGGGAATCATTCGAAGCTATGACCCGCACATTATATTTGGATGCCCAGCGAAGCAAAAGCTGATTGACTTTATTTTGTTCGGGTATATCGTGGCGTTGAATTTCAATATAATAATCTTCACCAAAAAGATTCAGCCACCATTGGAATTCCTTTTCTGCTTCATCCTCATCTTTTTGCAGTATTGCCTGAGGAACCGATGCTCCCAGGCAACAGGTCGTCGCAATAAGGCCTTTGTGATATTTTACAACCAGGTCCTTATCAATGCGGGGATACTTACCATATAACCCTTCCATGTATCCAAGTGAACACATTTTGACCAGGTTCTGATAACCTTCAGCGTTTTTGGCCAGGAATAACTGGTGAAACCGGCGATCTTTATCCTCTTTTGTAAATACCCGCTTATAACGGTTTTCCACCAGGTAAAATTCACATCCTACAATTGGTTTCACCTTGAGTTTACCATCGTCGCCTTTGTGCTTATATGCCTCAGCAACAAACTGAAAGGCTCCAAACATATTCCCGTGATCGGTAATGGCAAGGGCAGGCATGTTGTGTGCTACAGCTTTTTTGTAAAGCTTTGAGATATCGGCGGCACCATCCAGCAGCGAAAATTGTGTATGTACGTGTAAATGAGAAAACTGGGGCATTTTTATGAAGTATGGAAAAAGGGTTCGGTGAAATAATAGGAGAACTGTAAAAATACCGAAAAGAAAGAAGCACCGGATTTGTGTTAATAAAAAGTGAAAAATGACGTAATCATTTCATATAAAAGCAGAAAGCAACCGGGAGCGATCTCGGTTGCTATTCTTTCGTTGTCATTTGAGTTGAACTTCTTGACCTTTTTATATTCCCATAGGCAAAGTGTTTTTGTTTGTGAGTGTGATACAATATTAGGGGTGGATTCAGACTCAGAATTGCCGGAATTGTATTATAATATCATGTGTAAGATAATGTGGTGTTTGAGTGTAAAACATTAGGTTTTCAAGAGGTTGTTTTGTGTGCAACCAATGTTTTCGCGGTTCCCGGAATTGTAAGCAATTGCTGAATACTTACTTCACCTGTTGCATATTGGCAATCCGCTTGCAGGATCATCCGTTATTTCTTACACCCCCGACGGGGCTGCACCACCCCGTCGGGGTATTTTTATTAGTTTTGGCAACCCGATAATCTTTATACTATGATTTTATTCAACCGGTTAATGATTTTGTTTATCCTGGGTTTGGTTGTTACCAGTTATGGAAACACAACGTACAACCTTTCATTTCCCAATCCCAATTCCCATTACATTAAGGTGGGTGCCACATTTTCCGGTATCGCTTCTGATTCGGTAGATATTAAAATGGCCGTTTGGACTCCGGGTTCTTACATGGTTCGTGAATATTCCCGCAACGTGGAAGGATTTATGGCCATAGATGCTTCTGGAAAAAATTTAAAGGTTACCAAGGTGCGCAAGAATATATGGAGGGTGTATCATGGAAATTCAACATCCATATCATGCAGCTATATGGTATATGCAAACGAACTGAATGTCAGATCGTGCTTTGTGGATGTTGACCAGGCATATATAAACGGAGTAGGGGTATATATGTACACTGAAACTACAAAAGACAAATCATTCACGGTTAAATTCAATCCCGGAAATGATTGGAAAAAAATTTCAACAGGGTTGTCGAAATCCGGTGATGATATTTGGACAAGAACTGCTGCTGATTATGATGAGCTGGTGGATGCACCAACCGTTTTGGGCAACCATACGGTATTTGCCTTCGACTACAAAGGCATTCCGCATCATATCGCCATGGTAGGAGAAGCAAAGTATGATTCTGTTAAGATAAAAAATGATATTTATAAAATTGTAGATGAATGCACCAGAATATTTGGTGAGAATCCCAACAAGGAATACACTTTTATAATTCACAATACACAGTCGGGTGGGGGAGGGCTTGAACATCGCAATTCAACATCGATTATGACAGCCCGTACTAATTACCAAGACAAAAAGGGTTATGAAGGATTTCTCAGTCTTGTGGCACATGAATATTTTCATTTATGGATCGTGAAAAGAGTTCGCCCGCTTGAACTGGGACCCTTTGATTACGACAACGAGGTTTATACCCGTCAGCTCTGGTTTTTTGAAGGATTCACTTCATTTTATGATGATTATATTGTTTACCGCTGCGGATTTACCACTGAAGAGGAATACCTCGATATCGTTAAATCGAACCTGCAAACTATTTTGAATACCCCCGGCGATAAAGTGCAGCCGGTGAGTGAAGCCAGCTTTGATGCCTGGGTTAAATATTATCGCAGAAATGAAAACTCAAAAAATTCGCAGGTTTCATATTATACAAAAGGCGGTCTTATTGCCACCGTTCTCAACATGGATTTATTGCACCGTTCAAATGGTAAACATTCACTTGATACACTCATGAATTATTTATACAACAATCATTATAAAGTTCATAATCGCGGCCTCACTGATAATGAGTTGCAAAAAGTTTTTGAAATATTTGGTGCAACTTCTTACGATGATTTTTTTAACAATTACATTCATGGTGCCCGAGCCATACCTTATGAACAGTACTTTTTGCTGGCAGGTATAGAACTTAAACGGGTTGATGGCAAGAAAAAATCAACCGGGTATCTGGGAGCTGTGATGAATTCAGGTGCTACAAAAACTGTTGTAACTGAAATTATACGTGATAGTCCCGCATCACTGCAGGGACTAAGTGCGGGTGATGAAATAGTTTCCATTGATGCTGTAACAGGTAACAAGATACCGGATTATCTTTTGGAAAAAGAACCCGGTACTGCTGTTAAAATTAAATTAATAAGAGCCGGGTTGCCAAGGGAAATAACAGTTACGCTAGGTGAACCGGATGCTACTGAAATAATTTTTGATTACATCAGGAAGCCGGGTGATTTGCAAAAAATTGTTCGTGAAAAATGGTTGGTAAATCCTGATTAGGAAGTACGTCAGTGTTTGATGATCACGATATTACTTAATTAATACCTTTAAGTTGTACTCCCCGGGATAGAAATTATTTATGAAACGTATTTATTTTGTTGCACTTCTTATTATATTATTCTCTAAAGTTTTTTCACAGGATGTTGTTAAATTAAATGAATCCAACCGGTCGTTAACATACGATGAGACCATTGCAGCCTACACGGAACTGGCAAAAAAATTTCCTGCACAGAGCCGGTTGCTAACGGAGGGATTAACTGATTGCGGCAAGCCATTACATCTGTTTATAATTTCTTCTGACGGATCGTTTACTCCTGAATCTGCAAGAACGAAAGGTAAAACAATTCTGCTGATCAATAACGGAATTCACCCCGGTGAACCCGATGGTATTGATGCCAGTGTACGGCTTTCACAGGATTACCTTAACGGGAAGAAACCATTGCCGGCGAATGTGGTAATTTGTATTATCCCTGTATATAATATCGATGGTTCTTTAAATCGCGGATGCTGCAGCCGCGCCAATCAAAATGGTCCTGAAGCCTATGGTTTCAGAGGCAATAGCCGCAATCTTGATCTTAACAGGGACTTTATTAAAGCCGATGCAGCCAACACCCGGTCATTCATAAAAATTTTCAGGCACTGGGATCCGGATGTACTGGTGGATACGCATGTGAGCGATGGTGCCGACTACCAGTATACAATGACACTCATTTCAACGCAACATAATAAACTGGGAGGTCCTGCAGGAGTCTATCTCAAAAATAAAATGACACCTGCACTTTTTTCTTTGATGCAATCATCAGGAAATGAAATGTCGACATACGTCAACACTTCAAAATACGACGATACTCCTGAAAGCGGGATTTACGGTTTTATGGAGACACCACGTTTTGCAACCGGATATGCAGCATTGTTTCAATGTTTTGGATTTGTCACCGAAACACATATGCTCAAGCCGTTTGCCTCCCGGGTAGTTGCGACTGTTAGTTTTCTTGAAAATGTAGTTGTATTCCTTTCAGAGAATTCAAATGATGTTATCAATGCCCGGAAACAAACAAAAGTACTGGTACGATCACAATCGGAATTTCCGTTGCACTGGAAGTTGGATTCCGCAAAATATGATCAGGTGCAATTTAAAGGATTTGAAGCGGAATACAGGACCAGCAAAGTTACCGGGCAGAACCAATTGTATTTTAACCGCGAACGAAAATTTATACGTCCTGTCAAATTTTTCGACACATACCAACCTGCTGCTTCGGTTAAACGACCTGAATTTTATGTACTACCACAGGCATGGCATGAAGTAGTGGATAGGTTACATCTTAACAAAGTACAAATGCACCGGCTGGATAGAGATTCTGTAATGGAAGTGGAAATTTATTTTATTGACGATTTCAAAACTGTGAAAGATCCGTATGAGGGAAGATATCTTCATAATAGCACATCTTTAATTTCAGAAATAAAAAAAGTACAGTATTATAAAGGCGATTATATTATTGCAGTCAACCAGGAAGCAAACCGTTTCATTGTTGAAACGCTCGAACCAATTGCGCCCGACTCATGGTTTAACTGGGGTTTTTTTGATGCTGTTTTGCAGCAGAAAGAATGGTTTTCAGCCTACGTTTTTGATGAGGTTGCCGAAAAATTGCTGGAAGAAAATACGGAGCTAAAAGCAGCCTTCAATAAGAAGAAAACTGAGGACGAAGAATTTGCAAAGAATAGTTTTGCACAACTCTATTTCATTTACAGGAATTCACCAAATTTTGAACACCATAAACGGTATCCTGTTGGGCGGATTATGGTGAAGTAACATTATAACATAGAATTTTATTTTTTAATCCTGTAATTAAAAAAAATTCATTTTGCATTTTTCTTTCCCGGTTTCAGCGACATGCAGGAATGCTCTTTCCATCCCGTCAGCACGGGATTAGGTTTTGTTTCAATTTCAATTTTGCATACTTTCATCGCAAAATTTAACACCATGAAAAAAAACCTCATTTTGTTACTGTTAATACCGTGTTTTATTTCTCTATCCTCGTGCGAAAAAGAGAAAACAAAGAAAGCACCTGATACAAAAATTTTCAAAGTTGAACTTTTCAAGGCGAGTTTGGAATCCCAGTTAAATAGTGCTATGGGTTATGCGTTTGTAATCAACAAGGACGGCCAGTGGGTTGATAGTACTTCATCAGGAGTTGGTTATCAAAATGCTTCCAATGGAGTTACAGGGCCCGCTTCTGTGTTGTTCGATATTAACATTGCCAGTGTTACCAAGACAATTACTGCTATGGCTGCCATAAAATTGCTCGAGGAAAAAGGACTTTCAGTGGAAGGTACAATAGGTAACTGGCTTCCGGGTTACTGGAATGCAAGCGGACCAATGAGTAACATTACTTTTAGGCAGTTACTTACGCATACTTCGGGTATCCGCCAAAGCAATACCAGTTGGGATTCTCTTCAGGCTACCATTTCAGGTCAATTGGAAGGTGCACAATCCTATTCTTATTCGAATGCGAACTTCGCACTTTTCAGAGCCCTGTTGCCTAAGATTAACGATCAGGCCGGATTTGATGCGCTCGAAGCCAATTCCCCTTCATTTGAAACCTGGATGAGCAACAAATACATCGACATAGTGCAAACACAGGTATTCGATCCAGCCGGAATATTCAATGCAAGTTGCAATGTTTCACCAGGTGTTACGACAATGCAGGCTTTCAATGAAATTGGTACACCGTTAGTAGCTCAGAATGCAGGTGACTGGACAGAGTTATGTGGAGGAGGAGGTTTTTATTTATCGACAATAGAAATGGCGAGACTAATGGCCTATGTGGCCCATTCCAATTTCATTTTAACGCAATCTCAAAAAACGCTTATGGATGGAAGTTTGTTTGGTTGGGATCCGGGTGATTCATTTACTACTACACGCGGGCAGGTATACGGTAAGGATGGTGCCTTGTTTTGGGATAATGATGGCGATACACAGGTCAGTGGTGGAGATTCAGGTCTCCAGACCTGGGTAGGTAAATTTCCCAATGGCGTTGAACTTTCCTTGTCGGTCACATCCATTCCGTCGAACTTCAGGAATTTAGCCACCATTGTAAAAGTTGCTTATGAATTAGCCTGGGTCGACGAATAACCCCGACGGGGTCACCCCACCCCGTCGGGGTTCCGCAATCTTCTTCCAAGCAGCAAAAATCCAAGCGCTGTAAGAATTCCTGTCACGCTGAAGACAGTAAACATGGTATTGAATCCACTACGTTCTGCGATTCCTAACCCCACCAGTGGAGCTGCTATGATGGAAATGCCAAAGGCAATGGAATACAAAGCCGAATACTGACCTTGGCGGTCGGAAGGTGAGTTTGACAACACATAATTCATCATAAAAGGCATAGCGAGTATTTCAGAAAATGTAATTATCATTGTATAAACTACTGCAAACCATAAGGCTCCTTCGCCGCTTTGCAGAATGAAAAAGGATAACGGTATGCATAAGGTTCCAGCTACAATGTACGAAAACATTTTTTTCGTTTTTTCGATGTAATAAATCAAAGGCATTTCAATTAACACCACCAGCAAACCATTTAAAGCGAGCAGGTAACCAATAACATCTTCCGTATATTTTGGAACTTTACTGAAATACTGCGGCACACTCGCAAAAAGCTGGAAGAAACAGGTTCCGTATACTGCAACCAGAAAAATAAAAATGAGAAACGGAATATTCCTGTATGCAGATAAACTGCGAGCAATAGTTATATCAGGTTTGGCAATTTTTGGCTTAGGAGGATTCCTGGGAAGATAAAAATAGAGCATTGCCGCTGCAGCGAAACTGCTGAATGCATCAATGATAAATAACCACTTATAACCTAATTTAATTGCAATGAGTCCGCCTGCTGCAGGCCCCAGTGAGAATCCCAGGTTAATGGCAAGCCTTATAAGTGAAATTGACCGGGTACGGTTTTCAGGGGTGCTGTAATCAACGATCGCAACAGAATTGGCAGGCCGGAACATATCTGCCGCAAATGAATACAGGAAAATTACTACAATTAATCCCACCATCGATTTCATTGGAATGATCAGCAATAAGATTAGTCCGCAGGCAACCATTGAAAAAAGCATGGTGTTGTAGTAATTAAATTTGTCGGTCAGCCAGCCTCCTGCATAACTTCCCAGAACACTGCCTGCCCCGTAAAAACTCATAATAAATCCTGCCTCACCAATCGAAAAGTGCAGTTCATTGGTCAGATAAAGTGAAGTGAACAATAACACCATGGAACCACTGCGGTTGATAAACATGGCAATCGCCAGGATCCAGGTGTTGCGCTGAAGATTTGAAAAAACGTTCCGGTAGACAGCAATAAGTGGAAATGACATCGCAGTATCAGCAAAGTCCAAAAGTAATAACATCCATTAAACCGGGAATGTCCGGGTATGAAGAAAATAAACCGGTGCATGTAGAGTGGTATTTCATCGATGCAGGTGTGATATACCTGATTGAAATACAGCGCTTTGCGTTCCTTACACGCTGCGACCGGAACAATTTCCTGACTTTTGCCTCCATTAATTTTCTTTTAAGGATTATTTTTCGCACCTTTGCCGCCCCAAATATTGGAGATATTGGGGGCAGGGAATAAGGCTACAACCGGAAATCCTGCTAAGATTAAACTACTAAAAAACAAACCAAAAAAATGCCAGCAAAAATCAGGTTACAAAGGTTTGGTAAAAAGGGTTATGCCTATTACCACATAGTGGTGGCGGATGTTCGTGCTCCAAGGGATGGTAAATTTATTGAGAGAATCGGATCTTATAATCCGAACACGAATCCGGCCACTATTGAAATTGACAAGGAGAAAGCCATGGAATGGCTTCGCAAAGGTGCTCAGCCAACTGACACAACACGCGCCATTTTATCCTACCAGGGAGTACTTTACAAATACCATTTACAACGTGGTGTTACAAAAGGAATGGTAACGCAGGAAGCCGCTGATGCAAAATACAGCGCATGGGAATCCGAAAAACAAGCTAAAATCGGCAACAAGGTAACTTCCTTGTCGGATGCTAAACGTGAAGATGCTAAACGCCGCCTTGCTGATGAAGCAAAGGTTCGTGAAGTAAAAGCAAAAGCTATTCAGGATAAACTGGAAGCTGACGCTGCCGCAGCGCAAGCTCCTGCTGAATCAGAAACTCCTGCAGAATCAGAAGCTCCTGCTGAAACAGAGGCACCTGCCGCTGAAGCCGGAGAAACTCCTGCTGAAAATTAAAATTACCTCCTTTTGAACATGATTCCCAGGAGGAACCCGGAACATGATGGTTACTATTTGTTTGGTACCATTGCCCGGACTCATGGTGTAAAAGGAAATGTTATAATCCACCTCGATGTGGACGAACCGGCCGCCTACAAGAAATTGCAGGCGGCCTTTTTAGATATTAGCGGGAAACTTCAGTCTTTTGATATCACTGTTGTTTCTATTTTAAAAGACCAGATAATCGTGCACCTTGAGGGAATTGATGACATGGACACTGCCGAATCATTGGTGTGGGTGCCGGTTTTTCTTCCTATGAATGAATTGCCTCCGCTAAAAGGAAAAAAACTTTACCTGCACGAGGCTGTGGGCATGAATGTGATTGATAATGTTGAAGGAGAACTCGGTGTAATTGTCAAAGTGTATGATCTTCCTGAACAGCCTATGGCTAGCATTACCCTGCAGCCGGAAAATAAAGAATTGCTGCTTCCTCTTATTGCTGCTTTTATTGTACGCGTTGACAGGAACAGCAAAACGCTTTATGTGAATCTTCCTGAAGGACTGGTTGCCATTTACCGTTAGGTTGTGATTGTTTCCTTCTTGTTATTTGGCATATAGCTGTTTAACTACGCTATTTGCATAAATCAATATTTGTGTTAATTTTGTTGGTAACTCAATAATAAAGGCAATGACGATTTTTTATGTCGCAAAACGACTTTCGCTTTAAACAGTTTGTAGTCCGCCAGGACCGATGTGCCATGAAAGTGGGTACCGACGGGGTGCTTTTGGGTTCCTGGGTTCATCCCGGAAAGGCAAAAAGAATTTTAGATATTGGTACAGGAACAGGATTAATTGCTCTGATGATGGCGCAGCGGTCAGAAGGTCAAATTGATGCAATCGATATCGACAGCGACGCCACTGCGCAGGCGGAAGAAAATTTTGAATCTTCTCCCTGGTCTGACCGGCTCAAAGCCATTCCACAATCCCTCCAGGAATTTGCTTCGCACAGGCCCGAACGTTATGATCTCATTGTAAGCAATCCTCCGTACTTTATGGGAGCCCATCCTGCACCCTCAGAAGCACGGAACGTTGCCCGTCACATGGATGAATCATTAAGCATTGAAGAACTTGCATCCTGTGTAAAAACATTGCTTTCCCCGGAAGGTAGATTTTGTTTGATATTACCTTTCATGGAAGGAATGAAATTCAGAGAGTATGCTGAACAAAATGGATTGTTTGCCACCCACCTCACGAAAGTGAAGACTAAAATTGAAAAACAGGAAAAACGGTTGATGATGGAATTTATGCTTCACCGCAAAGGTGAGGTCGAAGATGAACTGGTAATCCAGGAAGAAGATATGTCGTATACTAAAGAATATATTGACCTTACCAACGACTTTTATATGGGATTACCCAGGACGCGGAATTGAAAAATTTGAAAAGTACGTTTTATTATTCAGGATTTCTTTTCTGTAAACCGTATACCTGATTGCTCCAGTTCTTTCAACACAGGTTCATAAATTTCTTTCTTTACGGGGATGTGCACACCGGTTAATAAAATTTTATTTTCAAGAATCAGTTTAGCTGCTATGCCGAGGGGTAAGCCAACGGTTTTTGCCATAGCAGTGAACTGCTGATCATCGCCAATAACAATCAGCGAAGAAATTAGTTTTTCAGTTTTATTATTTCGTATAAACACAAACTGATGCTGCATCACTATCATATCTTTATCATGTGGCTGCAACACCCACTTTTTTTCAAGTAAATGCTGAAGTATTATTGCAGGAGTTGCATCCACCGCTGTGGTTGCGTCCATTTGAATTAAATTTATTTTATCTTCTTCAAGAATGCCTGTCCATATAATCTTCGACATCGCTTCACCATCGGGCGGGAGGTTGCAGAATGCTGCCACGGCTTCAACCAGGTTAGGCTTTTGTGCCGAAGCAGGTAACAAGGCCCTTACCAACTGGGCATACGTAAGCGTTTCCGGTTTCTCAATCTTGTAGGTATCATCGGTAAACCCAAGCCGCACCAGCACATCCCAGGCTCTGCAAAAACCGGTTTGACGAAGCGTTCCTCTCAGTAACGTGGGAATGTTTTCAATTCCGTAATGAGCACGGTAGGCAAGTGAATCCCTGTTGGCATATCCATCAAATAAACCCAGATCACCAACTTCAATTTTTTCAATATCCGTAAAGAGACGATTGTAGGGAATATACTTGTAAGTACCTTCAAGAATATAACGTGCTGTTCCTTGCCCGGCAAGAATAACATTCCGGGGATTCCATGAAAATTTATAGCCCCAGGGATTGTCATTCGATTCCGGAGCTACCAGTCCGCCTGTATACGATTTAAAACTTTGCAATTCACATCCTTCATCCTGGAGACGGTGAATGACTTCCATGGCCGACATGTGATCAATGCCCGGATCCAGTCCACATTCGTTCAGTATTAATATTCCTTTTTTTACTGCCGCATCATGCAAATCCTGCATTTCGGGTGTGAGGTAAGAGGCGGTAAGAAAGTGCCTGCTGCAGGTTACACAATCAACTGCTACCAGGTAATGGAGGTGGGGTGGTAGAAGGGAAATAACCAGATCTGCTGCTTTCACTTCTGCCATCCGCTGACCGGCATCATTCACATCAAAATGAATGGCCCTGGCATGAGTATGGCTACCCGTTTTTTCGCGTGCAGCAGTTTCTGAAACGTCACCGATTATGACCTGCCACTGGTTTTTCTCAGACGCTTCTAACAGGTACCGGATAAGTGAAGATGAAGACCGGCCGGCCCCGAGGAGCAGTATTTTTTTTGTGGGAATGATCATGTTGCGAAATTATTATTAATTCAAATGGAATGGAGTTTTCAGAGTCAATAAAATCTTTAAACAGTTGTCAGGATTGCCATTTGATTGCATAAATTTGCCCGCAAAATAGTCAGTTTGGCATAAGAATTGCCTTGAGCTACAAAATAAACGCAAAACCTTATTACTCATGAAAAAACTTCGCCCCCTTGCCCTGTTATCAATGCTATTGATCCTCGGAAATGCAACGTTTGCACAAATTTCAAACGCAATTATCTTCACTGAAAACGGAGAAAAATTTACAGCCATCCTGAACGGTCTTCGTCAGAATGAAAGCCCTGAAACCAATGTTAAAATCGAAGGACTGAACGCTAATTTTTATAAGCTTAAAGTTATTTTCGATGATACCGCACTGGGCCAGAAAAACTTCAATATGCATATGGAGCCCGGAACCGAAACGACCTTCATTATTAAGAAAAATAACAAAAATGAATACGTGTTACGCCCTATGAGCATGGTGCCGATTGCAGAAGCTCCTCCCACAACTACCGGTACAACTGTTATTACCTATAATCCCAATGCTGCTCCTTACACCGGTGAAACAATAATTACCGAGCAAACCACCACCACTACCACAGGCGCTCCCGCGGGAACCGGTGTTTCAATGGGAATAAATGTGGGAGATGCAGGAGGCAATTTTTCGATGAATGTGTCAGGTTTGGAAGGTACTTCGACTACAAATTCGCAACACTCAACAACAGTTACCACTACCACAACTACCTCCTCAACAACTGCACCTCCGCCTCCCGCACCTGCTCCTGTTGTTTATTTACCCGGCTATGGCGGACCGGTTGGTTGCCCCGTTCCAATGGAGCGCAATGACTTCCAGTCGATGAAAGGTTCTATCACATCAAAATCTTTTGAAGACAGCAAACTTACTCTCGCAAAGCAGGTCATTAACAGCAACTGTTTACTATCAGGACAGGTGAAAGAAATTATGCAGTTATTCACATACGAGGAAAGCAAACTGGATTTTGCCAAATATGCCTATGGAAGAACCTATGACATCGGTAATTATTACAAGGTGAATGATGCATTTACTTTTGAATCCTCTATTGATGAACTCAATGCTTACATAAATGCATTTGCCCGATAAAACATAATACTTTCGTAAAGAGCGGATCCTTCAAGGTCCGCTTTTTTATTTTACAACAGGTCATAATTTTCAACAGCGTATCTTTGCAAAAAACCGGTTATGAAATTTATACGGATAGCAGCTATTTCAGGTATAATCGCGGTTGTACTGGGAGCCTTTGGGGCACACAGTCTGAAAAAAGTTTTAGATCCCGGTCAGCTCCAGGCTTTTGAAACCGGCATCAGGTACCAGTTTTATCACACTTTCGCATTATTCTGTACAGGGTTATTGATGATGTCGCATCCATCAAAAGCACTGAACATGGCCGGCGGTTCGTTCCTTGCCGGTATCATCTGCTTTTCGGGTTCCCTATATCTTCTTTCTACAAGGTCATTGCTGGGAATTGAAAATCTTTCAATACTCGGCCCCGTTACTCCGCTGGGAGGATTACTATTTATTATGGGATGGATATTTGTCCTGGTTGCAGTTAAAAAAATTAAAACCTGATATTAAAAGTGAATTCTGATAAAACACCGCCATACAATCAACTTACAGAGCAGCTTCGCAAGCTCGCTGATATTAATTATGCTTCCGGTTTACTGCAATGGGACCAGGAAGTTTATATGCCTGCAAAAGGGGCGGAAATGCGTGCCCGGCAACTTGCAACATTAGCCGGACTGGCTCATGAAACCGGAACTTCGATTGAACTGGGTAAATTGCTGAATGAATTGCAAAATTCCGCTGATCAGGATGAAAAGCAGTTGCGGAATGTTAAAGAGGCATTGCGCAATTATAATGACCGCTCCAAATATTCAACAGCATTTGTAATGGATATGAGTAAAGCCGTTTCAGAATCATTCCAGTTATGGCAACAGGCAAAAAAAGAAAATAACTATAGTCTGTTTGCTCCGGGGTTACAAAAAATCATTGACCTGAAACTCCGTGAATGTGAATTGCTGGGCTATGAAGATCATCCGTATGATGCACTGTTAAATCAGTTCGAACCGGGAATGACCACCAAGCAGCTTGTTACGTTGTTTGCGGATGTAAGATCGCAACTGGTTCCTTTTGTTAAATCAATTTTTGAGAAAGCAATTATTGATGATGACTTTACCCGGCTGCATTATCCTCGCAATATACAATGGGATTTCGGAATGGAACTCCTTAAAGAAATGGGATTTGATTTTGAAGCGGGAAGACAGGATATTTCTTCGCATCCTTTTACTATCAATTTCAACAGCAGGGATGTCAGGGTCACCACCCGGATCAACGAACAGGATATGTGCGAAATGATATGGAGTTGTATCCATGAGGGCGGTCATGCTTTGTATGAACAGGGTTTGCCTTTTGACGATTATGGATTGCCGTCGGGTGAATACTTATCACTCGGCATTCATGAGTCACAGTCGCGCCTATGGGAAAATAATGTGGGCCGGTCATTAAGTTTCTGGAAAAAATATTATTCACGGCTGCAACAATTATTTCCGGAACAGCTTAAGTCTGTTTCTACTGATCATTTTTATAAAGCAATCAATAAAGTTGAGCCTTCTTTTATCCGTACCAATGCCGATGAACTCACCTATCACTTTCATGTGATGATCCGGTTTGAACTTGAGGTGGCGCTTATGGAAGGTAAAATCAATGTTTCAGATTTACCTGCTTCATGGAATGCCAAATACCGGGAATACCTAGGCATTGATGTTCCGGATGATACACGCGGTGTGTTGCAGGATGTGCATTGGTCGCATGGAAGCTTTGGTTATTTCCCCACGTATTCAATCGGGAGTTTCTATGCCGCACAATTTTATAACCAGGCAGATTCTGAAATTGACGACCTGGCAATGCATATTGAAAAAGGCAATTTACAGCCATTGCTGGAGTGGCTTCGTGAAAAAATTCACCGTCATGGCAGGTTGTATACATCCAATGAATTGTGTAGGATGGTCACGGGTAAAGATTTAGATTTCAATGAGTTTATGGCGTATGCCCGCAAAAAATACACGGAAATTTATCCATAAATGGTCACTTCCGCTCACCTGAATTTTATCAAAATTGCCAGTCAAAGGACCTTATAAATCCTCAATTTCCTATATCTTTACAATATACCAATATTAAAACCTCTCAATCATGAAAATACTCATTTTTTATCCCTTACTTTCCATAATGTTAAGTGCTGCCTGCGGATCTTCTAAAACCGGAGCTGCAACTGACAATGAGCCGGCAACTACAGGATCCGTTGCCACTACGCCTGAAACATCACCTTCCGCAATGGAAAATACTATGAAAACCATGCCCGCTGATTCAAATTACCGGTTCATTGTTTCCTTTATTTCCATTGGAGAAGGCACCGACCCCAAAGCCCGTGAAATGATGGACCGGATACTGAATTCCTGGAATGCCAAAACCGGGAAAACTATCGATATGGAAACCACTCCCTGGGGAAGGGAAGGTGAAGTTGATTTTTGTTTTCCTCTTACTGAATTGGATGCCTCTGAGCAAGCGGCTTTCATCGATGAATTTAAAGCGGTATTTGAAGGGAAATCACTGGTTCAATTATCTGAAAACCAACCTTGTAGGCACAAACGGTAACGGGTTTTCATCACCCGTTTTTTTTCTTTACCTTTGCAGATCTCTATTAAATGGCAAAACACATGAATGAATTTGGCTTGAAATCCCCGGATGCCAGTGTAGCTGACCTGGGATTAAAAAATGTATCGGCAGCTTATTGGAATCTTACTCCGGCTGAATTAATTGAAGAAACTATAATACGGGGCGAAGGTGAGTTAACCGATACAGGTGCTCTTGCGGTTGATACCGGTGAGTTTACCGGACGATCTCCTAAAGATAAATTTATTGTTTGCGATACCGAGACAGAAAAGAATGTCTGGTGGGGCGATATAAACATAAAATTTACGCCTGAAAAATTTGATCTGCTTTATAACCGTGTTACGGCATATCTAACCGGACGTGAAGTTTATGTTCGTGATTGTTACGCATGCGCAGATCCGGAGTACCGTTTAAATGTACGGGTTGTTACCGAAACTCCTTGGCAGAATTTATTTGCCAATAATCTTTTTCTGCGCCCTACCAAAGATGAAATTCTTTCCGGCAAAACTGATTGGACAATTATTTCAGCTCCCGGTTTCCGTGCCGTACCTGAAATTGACGGAACGCGTCAGCATAATTTCGCGGTTCTTAATTTTACGAAACGCATTATTCTTATCGGAGGAACCGGCTATACCGGTGAAATAAAAAAAGGAATTTTCTCGGTATTAAATTATGTGTTACCGCAACACCGCCAGGCGCTTTCAATGCATTGTTCTGCAAACGAAGGTGAGAAAGGTGATGTAGCTATATTCTTCGGTCTTTCGGGTACCGGTAAAACTACTTTGTCGGCTGATCCATTGCGTGCCCTTATCGGGGATGATGAACACGGCTGGGCAGATAATTCGGTTTTTAATTTTGAAGGTGGATGTTATGCAAAATGTATCAACCTTTCAGCTGAAAAGGAACCGCAGATTTTTAACGCGATCCGTTTTGGTTCGTTACTGGAGAATACTGATTTCTTTGAAGGAACAACTACCGTTGATTACGACAGCACATCCAAAACCGAAAACACGCGCGTAGCGTATCCGGTTAATTTTATTGATAATGCAAAAGCACAATCTGTAGGAAGTATGCCTAAAAACATTTTCTTTCTTACCGCAGATGCTTTCGGTGTACTGCCACCAATCAGCAGATTGGATGCCGGTCAGGCAATGTATCATTTTATATCAGGATACACTGCTAAAGTGGCGGGAACTGAAATGGGAATCACGGAACCTACAACAACCTTCTCGGCGTGTTTCGGGAAAGCATTTCTTCCATTGCATCCAGCAGCGTATGCTGAATTACTCGGTAAAAAATTAAAAGAAAGCAATGTGCATGTCTGGCTGGTTAATACCGGTTGGTCGGGCGGTGCTTACGGTGTAGGTTCGCGCATTAAACTTTCTTACACACGTGCTTTGATTACTGCTGCCCTTAACGGAGAACTCGACAAAGTAGATTTTGAAACACTACCCGTATTTGGTCTGAAATTCCCAAAGTCATGTCCAAACATTCCTGATGAAATTCTGAATCCACGTGATACCTGGAGTGACAAATCGGCGTATGATGCAAAAGCAAATGACCTGGCTTCTGCATTTATCAAAAATTTTGGACAGTATGCCGATGGTGCCTCTGCAGAAATTCTTGCCGCTGCTCCAAAAGTTGAAGTGGTTGCGTAAAATAAAAACTGCATTTATATTCTGAATAAGAAAAGGATTGATAACACACCTCTGCTCTGACCGGGTAGAGGTGTTTCATTTTTGTACAAGTTCTAAATTTTCACAAGCAAATGAATGTTTTTTATACCACCGGGATATTGGATGACGTTGTTATCCTGGATGATGCCGAATCGCACCATGCTGTGAAAGTACTTCGAATGGTTTCAGGCGATCAGCTTTTAATTCTGGATGGAAAGGGGACTACCTGCAGAGCTGAAATAACAAACCCTCACCCTAAAAAGTGCGAATGCAAAATACTTGAAAAGTCTTTCCGCGAAAAGCGGCCTGTTAATCTTCATATAGCCATTGCGCCAACGAAACTAAACGACCGGTTTGAGTGGTTTCTTGAAAAAGCTACCGAAATAGGGATAGAAGAAATTACACCGGTAATATGCTCACGGTCGGAGCGAAGGCAAATCAATCATGAGCGGTATTTAAAAGTACTCGTAGCTGCAATGAAACAGAGCAGAAATCCCTGGTTGCCGGTATTAAATGACCCGGTGGATTTAATTCCATTTCTTGCAGCAAATCAGCCCGGATATATCGCACATTGCATGGATGGTAATAAAATCCCTCTCAAACATGCTAATCTCACATCATCACTCGTTACAATTCTGGTTGGTCCGGAAGGTGATTTTACAGATGCTGAAGTAGATACCGCTGTTGCGGGAAAGTGGGAACCGGTATCGTTAGGTGATACCCGGTTGAGAACGGAAACTGCAGGTATTGTAGCCTGTCATACCATTACGCTGCTTAAAAACTGAATACCATTTACATGTTCATATTGTTTATTTTTGAATTATGATTAAGATGAGGATACTTTCCATAACCATATTGTTATTAACAGCAACAGCATTTTCCATTCCTACTCCTTCTTTTAAAATTGCGGTCCTTAAATATGGAGGTGGCGGCGACTGGTATGCGAACCTTGAAACATCGTTACCCAATCTCATCCGGTTTTGCAACCAGCAACTTTCCACTAACATCAATCCCGAACAGGCAATAGTGGAAGTTGGAAGCCCTGAAATTTTTAATTATCCGTTCATTCATATGACGGGTCATGGCAACGTAGTGTTTTCTGTACAGGAAGCCGAAAATTTGAGAAACTATCTCACCGGAGGAGGATTTTTGCATATCGATGATAATTATGGAATGGATCAGTTTATACGCCCTCAAATGAAACGCGTTTTTCCGGAACTGGATTTTGTGGAGCTGCCCTTTTCTCATCCCGTGTACAACCAGAAATTCAGTTTTCCCAACGGACTCCCTAAAGTTCACGAACATGATAATAAACCTCCGCAGGGATTTGGTTTGATTTACAATGGAAGGCTCGTATGTTTTTATAGTTTTGAAAGTGATCTGGGCGATGGATGGGAAGATTCGGAAATCCATCGCGATTCACCGGAAGCACGGAATAAAGCGTTAAGAATGGGCGCTAATTTATTGCAGTTTGCATTCAGCAATTGATCCGACACATATAAATGTAGGCAGGTCAATGCTTTGAAGTGGAGTGGTATCTTTGTATCACATCCTCTAAGCCAATAGAAACCAAATGAAAAAAGGAATTCAAATTATGTTGTTAATTATGGGTATCGGTGCGTTCGGTGCCTGTTCTTCTGAAAAGAAAACAGATGAAACCGCGGTTTTTCCTGCTATTGCAGTTAGTTATCCTTCCACAGAAAAAGATTCAGTTACTTCAGATGATTATCATGGAACTTCAGTAACGGATCCATATCGCTGGCTGGAATATGATACCGCATCAAATGTGGAAGCATGGGTAACAGCTCAGAATAATGTTACGTTCGGATATCTTGAACAAATTCCATTCAGAAGTAAAATCAAGGATCGTTTAAATGATTTATTTAATTATCCGAAATATTCTTCACCGTTTCGTGTTGGTGATTATTATTTTTTCAGTAAGAATGACGGATTACAAAATCAATCGGTGATCTATTATCAATCCGGTCTTGAAGGTGAAGCAAAAGTTTTTCTCGATCCGAATAAAATGTCGGATGATGGAACTGCAGCTGTTACGTTGCTGGGTGCAAGTAAGGATAACAAATACATGGCGTATGCGGTCAATCAATCAGGCTCCGACTGGCAACAAATTAATGTAATGGAAATCGCCACGTTGAAAAAGATGGATGATGTGCTGGACTGGGTAAAATTTTCGGGAGCAGCATGGAAGGGTGATGGTTTTTACTACAGTCGTTATGATGAACCGAAACAGGGAAGTAAATTCTCCAATAAAAACGAATATCACAAAGTATATTTTCATAAGCTCGGAACACAGCAGGCTGCTGATGAACTGGTTTATGAGAACAAAAATTATCCGCTACGCTATTATGGTGCACAAACTACGGAGGATGAAAGATTTCTTGTAATTTATGTTTCAGAAGGCACTGATGGAACTGAACTGTATTCAAAAGATCTTTCTTCCAATCAGAAAGATTTTACAATGATTTTTAAGGGCTTTCAGGATAATGCTACCATTGTTGATAATTCAGGTGATATGTTAATCATGCAAACCGATGCGGGTGCTCCTAATCAGAAAGTAGTACTGGTTGATCCTAAAAATCCGGCTGCTTCCAACTGGAAGGAACTTATTCCTGAAAAAGAAGAATTGTTGGAAGGAACACATACGGCAGGCAATAAAATTTTCACCACCTATCTGAAAGACGTTACAACACGGGTGTACCAGCATGACCTTGCCGGGAAAATTGAACACGAAATAACGCTTCCTACATTAGGAACAGCCAGTGGATTCAGTGGTAAAAAAGATGACAAAATCATTTTTTATACATTCACGTCATTCACGTATCCGTCGGCAATTTACAAGTATGACATTGAAACCGGCAAGTCCGAAATTTTCAGAAATTCGGAAGTGAAATTTAATCCTGAGGATTATGAAACCAAGCAAGTGTTTTTTAACAGCAAGGATGGAGCAAGAGTACCAATTTTTATTGTGCACAAAAAAGGCCTGAAACTCGATGGAAATAATCCGACATTGCTGTATGGATATGGTGGATTCAATATTAGTTTAACGCCAGCATTCAGTACTTCGCGCCTTATTTTATTAGAGAACGGTGGCGTGTTCGCAATGGTTAACTTAAGAGGAGGAGGAGAGTACGGTGAGAAATGGCATGAGTCTGGCAGATTGTTTAAAAAGCAAAATGTGTTTGATGATTGTATTGGTGCAGCGGAATATCTTATTAAAGAAAAATATACGAATCCCGATAAGCTTGCCGTGCAGGGTGGATCAAATGGCGGTTTACTGGTAGGTGCCGTCATCAACCAGCGCCCCGATCTTTTTAAGGTAGCCTTTCCTGCAGTAGGAGTTATGGATATGCTTCGCTTTCACAAATTCACTGTAGGTTGGGGTTGGGTGGTTGAATACGGTTCCAGCGATAGCCTGGATCACTTTAATAACCTTTACAAATTTTCACCGGTACACAACATTAAAGCCGATGCTGAATATCCTGCAGTAATGGTTACCACCGCCGATCATGACGACCGTGTGGTTCCCGCTCATTCCTTTAAATATATTGCAACGCTGCAGGAGAAAAGAAAGGATAATAAAAACCCTCTTCTCATCCGGATTGATGTTAAAGCCGGTCATGGTGCCGGGAAGCCTATTTCCAAGACGATTGAAGAACAGGCCGATATATGGTCGTTTATGTTTTACAATATGAATATGCAGCCTGCATACAAGTAAATATTCAGGTTTAATGCAAGCTTAAAGGCCTCCGGTGTATCCGGGGGCTTTTTCCTTTTCTTCCCATTGCAGGGAATCTAATTGAATGCTATCTTTGGAAGAATGATGGTGTCATTTCGCTCCGGAAGTTTATGAATAAAATACTTATTCTTTTTGCCCACCCTTTATTCGAGAAATCGCGTGTTCACACTGCACTGGTAAAATCCATTCCGGCATCCGGAAATATTACCTTTCATGATTTGTATGAAAAATATCCGGATTTTAATGTCAGAATAGCACAGGAAAAAACGCTGCTTCTTGAACATGATATTATTATTCTGCAACATCCTTTTTACTGGTACAGCATTCCTCCCTTACTTAAGCAATGGATCGATCTTGTACTGGAATTCGGTTGGGCATATGGTCCGGGAGGTGAAGCCTTGAGAGATAAAATTATTTTCAATGTTGTTTCATCAGGAGGCACTGAAGAGGCTTATTCTTCGGAGGGAAGAAACCGCTTTACCATCCGGCAATTCCTTGCCCCCATTGAGCAAACTGCCTTGTTATGCCACATGAATTACATAGCTCCTTACGTAGTGCACGGAACACATTTACTTACACCGGAGGCTATCGCGGGTCAGGCAGCACGTTACAGGGCGCTGCTTGATCTGCTTCCGGGCACACCAATAGATACGCTGAAAAATTTCGATGGCAAATACCTGAATGAGTTAGTGACTAAATAAATTTACAATGGAAGGAAGTTTCTTAAAAACTGCATTGGTATTTCTGGCAAGCGCTGTTGTGTTTGTTCCAATTGCTAAAAAATTGGGAATGGGTTCTGTTTTAGGATATCTCGTTGCAGGTATTGTTATCGGGCCCTTTGTGCTGAGCTTTGTTGGAACCGAAGGCCAGGATATTATGCATGTGGCGGAGTTTGGTGTTGTTATGATGTTGTTCCTGATCGGACTGGAGCTTGATCCGCGGGAGTTCTGGAAAATGCGTAAGTCGATTGTAGGACTCGGTGTTTTGCAAATGGGACTTACTGCCATTGTGCTCGGGGCGTTAGGATATTTTTTACTTGGTTATACGCATCCTACTTCGTTGGCTGTTTCGCTTGCCTTGGCAATGTCTTCAACGGCAATAGTACTGCAAACATTAAAAGAAAAGGGTCTTTCAAGATCATCTAGCGGCCAGTCGGCATTTTCGGTATTATTGTTCCAGGACATAATGGTAATCCCAATTCTGGCAATTTTGCCTTTGCTTGCGTCTTCAGGATTGCATGAAATGGAAAGTGATCATTCATTGATTGACGGTCTTCCCGGGTGGTTGCAAACGATGTTAGTAATTTCCGCCGTCGGAGGAATATTTTTTGTCGGAAAGTATATCGTGGTTCCGCTCCTGCGGATGATCTCTAAAACAAGGCTGCGTGAAATGTTTACGGCAGCAGCTTTATTATTGGTTGTAGGAGTTGCTTACCTGATGGAACTGGTCGGACTAAGTCCCGCACTTGGAACTTTTCTTGCAGGGGTGGTATTGGCGAATAGTGAATTTAAACATGAACTCGAAAGTGATCTCGATCCCTTCAAAGGATTATTACTCGGTTTGTTTTTTATCGGGGTGGGAGCGAGTATTAATTTTACGTTAATAGCCAATGAACCCATGCTGTTAACTACACTTGTTTTTTCAGTCATGGTAGTGAAAGGGCTGGTGTTGTTTCTGACAGGAAGAATTTTTGGCATCCGTAAAGACCAGAATCTTATGTTTTGCATTCTGCTTTCACAGGTTGGCGAATTTGCATTTGTATTACTGACTTTTTCACGGCAATTGCAATTGCTTGATACCTACTGGACGGAAATTATGATGGCTGTTACAGCAATGAGTATGACAATAACACCACTTTTGTTACTGGTGAATGAACGATTGATAGATCCTTATTTTGGAACCAAAGAAGAAGTTCCCCGTAAAGCGGCGGATATTATTGACGAAAACAATTCAGTTATACTGGTAGGATTTGGTCACTTTGGAAGTACAATAGGTCGGTTCCTGCGCGCCAATGGCATCAAAGCAACAATCCTCGACAATGACAGCGACCGGGTGGAATTGCTGCGTAAAATGGGATTTACTGTGTACTATGGCGATGCAACACGAATTGATCTGCTGCGATCAGCCGGAGCTGAAAATGCAAAATTGCTCATCGCTGCAATTGATTCCCCCGAAACCAATGCAGCACTCGTTGCCATTGTTAAAAAACATTTTCCTCATATTCATGTAATGGCACGTGCTCGCAACCGTAATGATGCCTACGAACTTATGGATATGGGTGTTACCGATATTTACCGCGAAACTTTATATACCTCCGTACACATGGCTATTGATGTTTTAAAAAAGCTTGGTTTCCGGAGTTACACTGCCACACGAAAAGCTATGGACTTTATTCATTACGATGAAGCGGCCCTGGAAAAACTCTCAAAACACCGCCACGAAATGAAGGATTACATAATGAATGTGAAAGAGCAAATTGAAATGCAGGAAAAGTTACTTTCAGAAGATCTTCACCTCGGGCTTACCTCCGAAGATCATGCCTGGGATAGTGATGTGATGAGGAAATCGTGACGAGTGCCGAGTGCCGAGTGCCGAGTGCCGAGTGCCGAGTGCCGAGAGGCGAGAGGCGAGTGACGAGTTGAGTGACAAGTGACAAGTGAGAAGTGACACGTTGCATTCCATTTGTCACTTCTCACTTGTCACGTGTCACTTGCCCAGTAAGCTCCAAATCAAAATTTTCAATAAACTCTTTTGCGGCTCGGATGTCATCCGCCATGAGGCGGTCGTTTTCAAGAAAGGGAACTTTTTCGCGGAAGGCGGTAAAAACTTTTTCAAGCGTTGCACTGCTTTTCAAAGGACGCCGGAATTCAAATGCCTGGCAGGCAGTGAACAGTTCGATGGCAAGAATATTTTTTAAATTTTCAACTATGCGATAGGCTTTAGTGGCGGCATTTGCTCCCATGCTTACATGATCTTCCTGGCCGTTGCTCGAAACAATTGAATCAACGGATGCAGGTGTGCACAATTGTTTGTTCTGGCTTACGAGTGAAGCCGCTGTATATTGCGGTATCATAAAGCCTGAATTCAAACCGGCATTGGCAGCCAGGAAAGGAGGGAGGCCACGCTGTCCCGAAATCAGCAGGTAGGTCCTGCGTTCTGATATATTTCCCAGCTCAGCCAGTGCAATTGCAAGAAAATCGAGAGCAAGTGCCAAAGGCTGGCCATGAAAATTACCTGCTGAAATGATCAGGTCATCGTCAGGGAAAATAGTTGGATTATCGGTAACTGAATTAATTTCATTGAAAAACGTATACGCGGCATAGTTAATTGCATCTTTTGAGGCACCATGCACTTGTGGAATGCAGCGGAATGAATACGGGTCCTGCACATGTGATTTTGCGCGTTGGATGATACCACTGCCTTCCAGCAATTGTCGGAACAGCAGAGCCGTGTCAATTTGTCCCTTATGCGGCCTGATTTCCTGAATGCGATGATGAAAAGGTTCAATTCGCCCGTCAAAAGCATCCAGCGAAAGCGCACCAATTACATCAGCCCATAGAGACAATTTTTGTGCCTGCACAATTGCCCATGATCCGTAAGCACTCATGAACTGGGTTCCGTTTAATAAAGCAAGGCCTTCTTTCGATTGCAGATTGATTGGTTTCCAGTTATGACGCTCAAGAATATCAGCAGCGGTTTTTTTTGCACCCTTGTAACACACTTCACCCATCCCGATAAGGGGAAGACTCAGATGTGCAAGCGGAGCAAGGTCACCCGATGCACCCAGCGAACCCTGCTGGTAAACTACGGGAAGAATGTCATAATTAAAAAAATCGATCAATCGTTGTACCGTTTCAAGCTGAACTCCCGAATTTCCGTAACTCAATCCCTGTATTTTCAAAAACAACATCAGTCTTACGATAGCTGCGGGCACCTCTTCACCGGTTCCACATGCATGTGAAAGCACAAGATTGGTTTGCAGTGTACCCAAATCTTCATGCGAAATGGTTTTGTTGTATAGTGCACCAAACCCCGTGTTGATTCCGTAAACAGGTTCTTGCTGCGATTGCATCCGGTTATCGAGATAAATGCGGCATGCCGAAATTTTTTGCTTAGCCGAATCCGACAGTTCCAGGCTCAGATTACCTGAAAGAATATTTTCAATGGACTTAAAATCAATATGCTTACCTGAGATTTTATGTGAAGGCATTTTTTAAAAATGATAAGTGATAAATGAGAGATGTTAAAGAATCACGCATTCAATAAATTTTGCAAAAATCCGGGATCAATTAATTTTTCTATTGCAACTTCTTCCTGGTTACCCGTACTCATATTTTTAAGTTTCACAATACCGCTTTGCATTTCTTCACTACCTGCCAGCACAACATATGGTATTTTATTGGAGTCAGCGTAGCCCATTTGTTTTTTGATTTTAGCTGCATCAGGATAGAGTTCGGTATTGATTCCGGCTTCCCGAAGTTTTCGTGATAACGAAAGGCAATATTTTTCAGCTTCAGTTCCGAAGTTTACGAATAAAATTTGTGTTCCCGATTGTTCAAGACTCAGTGCCTCAAAAAGTTTGTATTCCTCCATAACGTCATAAATCCTGTCGACACCGAATGATATTCCGACTCCTGAAATTCCGGGTAACCCAAATATCCCCGTAAGGTCATCATACCTTCCACCTCCTGTTATACTTCCTATCTGGATATTTTTTGCTTTAACTTCGAATATGGCTCCAGTGTAATAATTCAATCCCCTGGCAAGTGTGATATCCAGTTCCAGGTTGGCACTTTCTGAAAGGTTGAATACAGTTTCTATTTCTTCAATTCCTTTCATCCCGGTAACGGAATTAACCAGCAACGATTTTAAAAAATTTAATTTTTCAACAGAGTTGCCTTTGAATTCCAGCAAGGGTTGCAATTCTTTTATAGCATCATCCGTCAAGCCTTTGGCATGTAACTCTTCATTAACTTTTTCTAAAGAAATTTTATCAAGTTTATCGATGGCAATGGTGATGTCAATAATTTTATCAGCTGCGCCTATGATCTCGGCAATACCGGTAAGAATTTTCCGGTTATTCATTTTGATTACAACAGGAATTCCGAGATGCATAAAAACATCTTCCATAATATGGATGAGTTCAACCTCATTTAGCAGTGAATTGCTTCCGATAACGTCGGCATCACACTGGTAAAATTCCCGGTAACGGCCTTTTTGAGGACGATCGGCCCGCCATACCGGTTGCACCTGGAATCGTTTGAAAGGAAAAGTAATTTCATTCTGGTGCATTACGACATACCTGGCGAACGGAACAGTTAAGTCATATCGCAGGGCACGTTCGGTAAGTAATTCCGAATTGATATTACGCTCCAGTGCCGTTTCAAATTCTTTAAGCAGTTCTTCTTTCTTCTTTGATTCATGAATCCTGGAATTCAAAATCCTGAATAGCAACTGGTCACCCTCCTCGCCATATTTCCCCGTAAGGGTAGTAAGATTCTCCATTGCAGGCGTTTCAATTTGCTGGTAACCATATTTGTGAAATACATTCTTTATGCTGTCAAATATATAGTTGCGGCGCGCCATCTCAGCTGGTGAGAAGTCTCGGGTGCCTTTAGGAATGGCGGGTTTCAAGTAGGGAATCTGGTTTGTTAATTGGCGCAAAGATAACAATGTCGGCATATTTATCCATAAAAGAGGCTACTGCCGGCATCCCTGATTTTGGTAATATGCGGGGAATTGGTAATTTTATGCATTATCGGTAGCTGTGGCTTCCATTTGTTTCCAACCCAGATTAAACGATTTTAATGATCCGGGATCTTAATTTCAATAATTTACTGAAACTTCATTATGAAAGCAATTTCGAAACTATCTGTTGCCCTGGTTCTCACTCTCCTTGCCAGTAATTCATATTCTCAATCGTACTCCCCGTTTACCATCACTGAATACGACAGTAGTTCTACGGGTTATTATTTTACAAGTCTGCAAAAGACAGGAGGCAACCCCCAGGGTATCCCACCTTTTCAGATGATTCTTGACAGTACAGGAAACGTTGTTTATTATAAAATGTTTTCACCCGGGCAAACCCCATTAGACTTTAAATTGCAACCGAATGGCCTCATATCCTACGGCTATACCGGAAAGTATTATTTGATGGACAGTACATTCACAATTGTTGATTCTGTAGCTTGTAAAAACGGCGTTACAACTGACTTACATGATTTGCAGATTTTACCCAATGGAAATTTCCTGATACTTGGAATTGAAGAATATCAAATGGACTTAAGCTCATATCCGCTGTTCGGGATCAATAATGTTCCCGGAAGTGCAACGGCAAATGTTGAAGCCGGTGTCATACAGGAGCAGGATGCGCTGAAGAATGTTGTTTTTGAATGGCATGCAAAAGATTATTTTTCCTTTACGGATGTTGATACTGCCTGGCTGAATAATCCGAACCAGGTTGACTGGACACATTGTAATGCTTTGGAGCAGGATGCTGATGGAAATATTTTATTGTCGTCACGTCATTTCAATGAGATTACAAAAATTAACCGTCAAACCGGAGCAGTAATGTGGCGGTTGGGAGGAAATGCGAACCAGTTTAATTTTTTAAATGATCCGATGCAATTCAGGCGACAGCATGATATCAGGAGAATCGCAAATGGGAATTATACACTCTTTGATAACGGTGATGGCGGGTTTAGTAATCCATTTCACTATGCTTCTGCAAAGGAGTACGAGCTGGATGAAGTCAACTTTACGGCAAACCTGATATGGAGTTATACGGATGATGTAAATGAATTCAGTCCTGCAATGGGTAATTTTCAGAAATACAGTGGAGGAAATTCTGTAGTCAGCTATGGGATAACATCGTCACAAAATAAAGTTTTTAATGTAGTGAATGATGCAGGTCAAAAAGTATTTGAGATAAGCTTTAACGATACGCTTCGCAGTTACCGGTCGTTTAATTACCCTTCATTGCCCTGGACATTGCCGCGTCCACAAGTGACTTGTTACGAAATTACAGGTCAGTATTACCTTGATGCAGGTGCAGGACATGCATCGTATCTATGGTCAAATGGTGAAACATCCCAGGCAATCCCGGTAACTGCTCCAGGAAGTTATTCGGTATTTGTACCAATAGGGCAGGGCGGGTTTATCAGTTCTGCAACTCTTGTAGTATCCGATCTGTCTGATCCCTGCAACACTTCTACAATTCCAGAACATCAATCGCAGGCAAACATCTCAGCGTTTCCAAATCCTTTCCATGATGAACTGCAAATTACTGTGCATAACAATCGTAGTCAAAACCCGGTTCAGTTAATCAATTCAACAGGAAAAATCATATATTCAATAGTTCCTGATGAAAGCATTTTTGATTTGGAAGTGAGGCATCTTGCTGCCGGCGTATACTGGATTCGATACGAGAATGTTGTTGAGAAAATTGTGAAGTATTAGTACATTGCTTTCGCAGGATGGCTTAATTTTGAAACATTGATACTTGCATCTTCCTATTTGCCTCCTTCCTGGTATATTGAAAAACTCATTGCAGCTGATAAGGTTTTTATCGAAGTGCATGAATATTTTATAAAGCAAACCATCAGGAACCGCTGCCATATTTTATCTCCTAACGGAGTGCAAACGTTAATTGTTCCCGTGGTACACCTCAACCGAACCAAATCTCCCATTAAAGATATCCGGATTTCAAATGATTTCCCCTGGCAGAGGCAACATTGGCGTTCGTTGACATCTGCATACCGAAGATCCGCTTTTTTTGAATTTTACCAGGATGATCTTATCCGGTATTATGAAAAACGATTTGATTTTCTTTTTGATTTTAACCAGTCGCTGTTGTTGTTTTTACTGGAACAAATTAAAGTGGAGAAGCCGCTTTTATTAACAACATTGTATCAGCCTCCTGTGATAGAAGATATGAATGATTTAAGAAATCGTTGCAATACACGTTTGCCTGTTGAAACAGGAACAATTAAAAGTTATCCGCAGGTGTTTGGTTACAAGGATGGTTTTGTACCAGGACTGAGTGTGGTTGATCTGCTGTTCAGCATGGGATCGGCTTCACGATCGTACCTACAAGAAAGTTGAACTATGGCCCTGTACCCAGGTAGCCAAATATCTAACTTTTTTGTGGAGGATTTTATGAGGATTGTTGAGTTACATAAAACTAATGAGCAGATTATTAATTTGTTATGAGATAATTCTGCAACTTGACCACATTTTTTGTTTCAATAAATGAATTGCTTTTTATCGTGGAAAGGACCCCGGTTTATAGAAATTTTTATGCGAGTTGAATGGATCAATTTTTTTATTACTTTCGGAAAACATACAGATGTGGTATTATAACGAAGCTAAGTTTATAGAACAACACAATGTAGGAATATATATTCTGTAATCACTAACTATCAGCATTAATGATATGAAAAATCAAGCAAAGGAAATCTTTTTTAGTTTAATATTAGTTTGCGTTTTAGGAAAATCGATTGGTCAGAATTGTGCTTCGATTACAAACGCGTCAGATCTAAAGTTATGTTTGGACGGTGCAAACCCACTTCCTGGACAAACGGTAACAATAACAATAAGTGCGGATATTGACCTCGACCCATTAATAGCATCGGGTGATCTGCCATTAAAAGTTAAAACTGGGGTAATTTTAACAGGAGATTATGATCTGCTTAGCAATCCGAATGGAACGATAGTAACTTCAACTTATCGAAATTCTTATTTTAACTCTATTTGTGATTGTCCAAGTAACTCCACTTCCAGGATGTACCAACACTGTGTGTAAACCTGAGAAAATATTTCTATTTCAGTTAATGCCCGGTGGGACTATAAAAAACCTTCGAGTGAGGGGAGGTATGTTAAACCTTCAGGAATTTAATCAAGATGACCTCTTATGTGGTGGAATATTTATTCAGTATGATCCAATAAATTCTTCAAATGCTGTCATTAGTAATTGTGAAATTTTTGGATTCAGCTATGCAGGTATTTTTGGTGATACGGGTACAAATGCTGAAATAGAATATTCTTATATTCATCATGTTAAAGGTACAGGCGGGAAGAAAACCACAGCTAAAGGTTACGGTGTTTGGATTCAGGGACTTCCTTCAGGAGGAACAACTTATTCTTTAAATTCCAGTATTTTTGACGATTGTAAAGCCGCGATTGATGGCCAGGGAAACCCGTGCTCATGGTACATCAATAATTGCACATTTTCTCAATATTTTTTACAGGAAGATATTAACAAACATAATATTTCAGGATCAATAAATCATGATTGCGTTAATTCAAATGCGCCATGTTTTTTTGGTAGCGACCAAGCTGATTGTGTCCTTGCAACATCTTGTACTGGACAACCTGGTGCTTTTTGCATTAATGATGTGGGAGGAGGAGATACCCGCATAATAAATTCGATTTTTCACCGTAAAGACAACAATAATTCTGTTTCAAGTAACATAAGTCTTACCTATCCTTTCATAACTCATAATCCTGATTATGAGGTGCAGATTTCCAATACTACGTTTTCATCCCCCAGGCAACCTTCTAATTATTATTTAAACAACTACGGAGGTTATGCTAGAATAGCCGATAACTATATTGAATCATGTCCTTGGATAGGCGATCTGCATTTAATTTGGCAAAACCAGGACAATTTTTTTGATTACTCTCCCGGGAAACAAGTTACAAACAGTCCGCAACCTCCTGAAATAGTTGGACAAATTATCAACCAAGATGGAAACACAGCTTCAGATCTGTATAACGGTAATGGAGTACCATATTATTTACCATCTAATATCCCTGAAGTGGAAACATTATCCGGTGGACTTGGAAGTTCGAACTTTCTTATATAATTAGATTCAATCCGAATCTGGGAACAGCTTCTGGCAATAACACGTCTTCCAATAATTACTTTTTTGATGAACAAACTACAACTCTACCTACCAATAGCTCCGTGCAGACAGGTTGCACCGGTTGCATAAGTTCTCCACCGGGCTTATATGGAGTTGACATTTTAGCAATAGACGGAAACCCAACCTCTAACTATAATGCCTCTGCATGGACTTACAGACCTTACATTATTGCTAATCCAACTGCAGATAATTATAAACTAATTTTTAACGTTAAGGATAGTTATCAGGAAATTTACAACGGAACTAATGTGTCCACTAATGTATTTAAACAAGTTGAACTAAATGGTACTCCTATTTGGCGAGAGGATATTGCCTTTGGTGGTAATGGATGGGAAAGGGTAGAGATTGATTTTAGTGCTCTTGATTTACAATCTAATCCTATTTTTCAATCCCTTTTAACGAATGGTAATACAAATGTAATTACATTTAGTATTATAATGAATGGATCAGTCAATACAGGAGATGTTCGGGGATTGTTGGTTTGGATTGATGATGTGTACTTAAAAAAATTTAATAGTGCTGATAACCTTATATACGATGGAGGCGTTGAATATTGCACTAGCAGTGGTTTAGGGATTATTCCCGACGATGATTGCATTTGGTATCAACCCACGGGATCTGCAGTTTCTTTTCCAGCTTGTACATCATTAGCAAGAGTTGCTAATACAAATCCGGTTGAAGACTTTTACCCGGATGACAGCCCCATGTTTTTTATTGCTGCAAACCCTGCTACTCAGGCTTCCAGAACTAAGGTAGAACATAAATCAGGAAGTTATTCTCTTGTTTTAAAATTACCAGCACTGGATCCAACGACTTGTATTGATTACAATCCAACAGCCCAAAATAATTTCAAAGTGATATCCGCCGCCGTTAATTTTGATTACTCAGATTTACTGAGTTGTGCGGATTATCAAATTGCCCCTTTTCTATTTACACAACTTCCAACTTCGGGTACACATTTCAATGGTAAATTTTATCTTGACCAGAATATTACCTTAACAGGAGATCTTGTGCTTAATGCGTGTGAGATAGTAATAAATTCTTCATCAGGACCATTTAATCCGTATTCAATCACAGTTCCAAATTTTAAGACTTTAACTATCACTGAAGATGGTAATGGGAATTACTCATCGTTATTTGCATGTGATAAAATGTGGGCGGGAATTGTTGTTGATGAAGGCGGAACATTGATAGCTGGACCCGGAACACAAATTTCAGATGCTGTGATCGCCATCGTTTGTGATGCTAACGGGAACTCTGTAAATGCTATACAAATAAGAGGTTCTGGAACTAAACCAGTCATTTTTGATGAGAATTATACAGCAATCGATCTTCGAAATGGTACGTTTCTTTATAACGCTGGTTTAGGCAATTTTATTAGTAGCAGTAATTTCTTTTGTTCAAGTGGTTATATACAAAAGGATCCATATATAGGCTCAATACCACTAAATCACATATTGCTTAATAATATTACTTCCCTTAAAATTGGAGAAGGTTCAGCAACTGTGCGCAACATATTTTCTAATTCCGTTTTCGGCATTTATTCTGTTAATAGCGATTTCGAAGCTATAAAAAACAGATTTGAAAACATGAAGGACGGCCAATTCCACTGTTGGGGTTGTGGTACCGGGATATTTCTTGAAAATTCCGGAATAAATTCCAATAATGTTACAATAGGATCTTCAAATTTCAATAATCGTAATTTTTTCGAGAATCTAAATTTTGGGATACAACAAAGTGGAAAAATTTCTTCAACCATATCAAACAATGAATTTCTTAATGTCAAAAATACGGGAATCGCAGTTAGATGGAATGAAGAAAATCTGATGACAATAGATAACAATCAATTTATTAATGTAAATACTGGAGTGTTTTTAGCTAATCTTTCAAAATGCCCTGTAAATATTTTAACAAATAATTTCAACAATACCACATACATTCGAGAGCAGAATACTGATTTTTATAACACTGCGATCACTATTCAAAACCGTATTGGTATAAAGCAGGGTTTAATAGATATAAATAGAAATACAATAACAAACAATAGAATTGGAATTCATGCCCGATATGTTGATGGTATAAGTATTGGGGCCACTGCAACTCAGATCGGCAATATCATCACTTTTAATCAAAATGTCTTTGATAATTTTCATCACGGTATTTGGTTAGAAAGTTGTAAATCCGCGAAGGTACAGGCAAATGCTATATTTAAAACATCACCGGTAACTCCTAATTCTGGATTTTCAGTTGAAGGTATTACAATCAATGAATGTATAAGGTCATTATTCAATCTAAATAATATTACTGAGTTAAATACTCCCGTACATGTTATAAGTACATGCACAGGAACCGAGTTTCATTGCAATACAATTACAAATATTAACTCCAATGGAGATGGGGTCAAATTGAATGCAGCCGTTTTACCAGATCAAGGTTTTGACGATCCTTCTAATGTGGATGACCAAACCTGGGATAATAAATGGTACGGCTACACTGGAAATAATCGTGGAGTTACTGGTTCCGTAAATCAACCGTTCAACTGGTTTTACAATCCTTCACTCCCTGCGCATTTTCCAAATCCTCAACCATTATTAATTTTTGCTGTTTCCCTGACCCCAACTAACTCTGATCCTTGTGTTGTTCAATCAGTAAGAAGTGATGAAGAAAGAGACAGTCGATACGGTTACATAGTTGGCGATTCCGCTGAGTACATCGATCTCATTTCTGAGTTTGGGTATAAAGAAAAACAAAATTTATTTTCTGAATTAAAGAAAGACAGTTCCTTACTTTCCATTGGTTCACCCAACGACGGCGCTTTTCTGCAGTTTTATAATGACTTAAAAGGCAGTAATATTGGATTATTAGAGAATATAGATAGCCTGATTTCCACAGGCAATACAGTAGGTGCTGCAACCCTCAATTCATTCCTTTCCGATTCCAATCTATTTGAGTACAATCGCAAATTGGTTAATGAAATTTTTATCAGTAAAGTTATTCAAGACTCTTCGTTAAATTATCCAGATTCTATCATTCTTGAAAATGTTGCTTACCAAAATCCAGTTACTGGTGGCAATGCAGTTTTTTCAGCAAGATCAATCTTAGGTCTTGAGATTCATGATTCACCTATTCAATTACGAAAGTCTAATGATGTTATTTTACCTGTTACTTCTCTTCAACCAGATTTATATGTTTATCCAAATCCTGCAAACGAATCTTGTTTAATAAAATTCTCAGATGAAAATAGTGAGAGAAAAATTGAGATTAGAGACGCATTATACAAAATTGTATTTTCAGATTCTGCTAAGTTATCGGAATTTTCAATTAATACTTCCTTTCTAAATCCAGGAATGTATTCTGTTTTTGTATTCGATAGAAATAGTACACAGAAACAGATCAAACTGGTTATTATTCATTAATCGTTCTCTTATCATGAAAAGATTTGGTCTCTTAACAATCGTCCTGTGCATTAGTATTATTTTGCATGGTCAAAATCGACAAAAGATATGGTGTTTTGGGGATAGTGCCGGTATAGATTTTTCTACAGGAAACCCCACACCGATTGTAACCTCCCTTGATTCCAGAGGAAGTTGCGCATCAATTGCAGACACAACTGGATCCCTTCTATTTTATTCATCATACGATGCAGATGTAGATATTGGAGGTCCACCTTTTTTAGGTGGAGAAATTTATAATTCTCAACATGCAATAATGTTTAATGGCGATTCAATTGTAATGGCGGCATGGTATAAAGAGACTGTAATTATAAATGACCCATTTTCTAATACTTCTTTTTATGTGTTTTCTTCAGGTGTGACAGGTAATAATGGTCTTTATTACAACAAAGTAGATATGATCCAGAATGGAGGTCTTGGTGCTGTCATACAAAAGAACATTCAATTGCAAAGTTTTAAATGTACGGACGGCTTAACTGCGATAAAACATGGCAATGGAAGAGATTGGTGGGTAATTTTTAGACGTTGGGATAATATAAATGATGATTTTTATCAATACCTTATAACACCTATAGGAATTTCAAATGTTATAATTCAAAATATTGGATCTTCCACCGATAACGGGTTTACGAAAATGATTTTTTCTCATGATGGAAATAAAATGGCAATGATAAATTATCCGGGTTTAATGGAAATTTATAATTTTGATCGGTGCTCGGGTATATTAAGTAATCCGATTACAATTCATGTGGAACCTATAGTTGATCCTTTCAATCATTTTATTTTTTGCGAATTTTCTCCAAATAACAGGTTCCTTTACGTTACGGCATACGATGATACCTGTAATCTCTATCAATATGATTTGCAATCACCAAATCCTGCTACAACAAGAATCACATTGGAGACTATAACCAATGATTTAATTGGAATTGGCGATTTAAAATTAGCTCCTGATGGAAAAATATATTTAACACATGCTTGGGAATGTACTTCATTTCCTTACTGCTACCCATACCCTGATAGTGTTTATAATGTGGTCAATATGAATCTGAGTGTTATAAATTATCCTGATAGTCTTGGAACTGCCTGTGGCTATGCTCCATTTAGTTATTTCCTTGATGGCAAACGTACTTACTACGGACTTCCTAATAATCCGAATTATGATATGGGGTCACTCACTGGTAGTTCGTGCGATACAATAACAGGAATTACAGAACCGAATGACTTCAATAATTCAGGCTCGGAATTATATGCATATTACTCTTCCGAATGGAAAACAACCTTTATTAATGCAAACAAAATGAAAGGGAAGAGCTATACTTTAAAGCTTTTTGACATCTTGGGAAAGGAAATCTTTAGTGAGAGTGGAAAAATCACCTCGTCGACATATACAAAAAATCTGAATTGTATATCCTACAGCAAAGGGGTATATCTGGTAGTGTTGATAACAGAAAGAGAAAAATTAGTAAAGAGATTTTTTATTCAATAGCAGGAAACCTACTGTAAAGAGGCTGAGATTTCAGCCTTTTTTTAATCGCTATGCTTTCGGGATACTTGCCTGGAAAACTCATTGTTTTCATGCTGCATTTTTCAATTTAGATTCAAGATAAACTTTGTTTATTGGGCTGGTGGAGATTTGGTCATTCCACCATAATGTTCCTTGATACGTTTTCTAAGTTCTCGCAATGTCCTTGATATAAATATTACGTTGAAATCCCTTTTACTATGTCAAGTAGACCAACTAAGAATCCCAATAAGAAGTTAAACACTTATGAATAGGGAATTTCAATATTTTTTTAATCAAAAGGCAACAGTGTAGGTGACAGTTTTGTATATGAAACCCTGCAACTAGTTGATTATCTAAAAAGTAGCGTTAAGAGGAATCGAAATCAGGAAAACACTACCAATCCCTTCCTCCGATTCACAAACCAGGGTACCTGCATGCGCCATAATAATATCATGTGAAATGGAAAGACCTAAACCTGCTCCCTCACCGGTAGGCTTCGTTGTAAAAAACGGATTAAAAATGGTTGGTTTAACACCTGCAGGTATGCCCACACCGTTATCTTTAACACTGATGAGCAACCTGTTATTGCTGAGTGCAGTTGATATAGTGACCAGCGGATCATATCCCGGTTTTCCCTGACTTAGTTTTTCCCTCACTGCATAAAAGGCATTATTGAAAATATTTCCCAGCATTTTGCTAAAGTCACTGGCTGAAACTTCAACTCGTTGTACCATTGGATCAAGATCGTAGTGTAGACTACAATGAAACCCTGACCATTGTTTTTCAACGGTTTCCAGTGATAATTTCGACACCTGGTCGCACATTTTATTAATGTCGATGGGATATTTGGTGACAGCACTAACGGTACGGGTATGTTCCAGCATGCCTTTTACAATATTATCGGCACGGGAACCGTGTGAATAAATTTTTTCAAGATTCTGTCGGAGAAATTTCCCGGTAGCTTCACGTTCTTCTTTTGAGTCGGTTTCTATTATTTCATCAACCAGTTCAAAAGAGAGCTTGGCAAAATTATTAACGAAGTTTAACGGGTTTTTTATTTCGTGTGCGATTCCGGCAGTAAGTTGACCCAGTGAAGCGAGTTTTTCCTGTTGCACGAGTTGATCCTGCGTAGCTTTAAGCTCTTCCATGGCTTTTGAAAGGGCATCATTTTTCAAAACGAGTTCCTGTGTTCTTTCATCAACCAGTTTGGAGAGTTCCGCCTCTCTTGTCCTGAGATCCCGGATTACATTTTCATTTTGATTTCGGAGCCGTTTGGTTAGTGTGCTGACAATAATCTGGGTAATTTCCGGCTGATTCTTGAATACAGAATAAAAATCATCACGTGAAATCCTGTACAACACCGAATCAGCATCAGCCGAAACCGACATAGAACGGGGGGCCGCATCAAGGAATGATATTTCTCCAAAAAAGTTACCGGATTCCATCTTTGCAACTACCTGGTCGCCATCATGCACCCTTACTCTCCCTGTGGCAATTATAAAAAGTGAATTACCCTCGTCGCCTTTACGTATGACCAATTGATTTTCTTTATATTCATGAAATGTTACCAATGGCGCAAGTTGCTCCAATACCTGCTGCGGTGCATCATGAAACATATCGACTTTCCTGAGAATGGTAATCAACTTCGGGTCAGTCATGCCTGTGCAGAGTATTATTTCCTGTAAAAGAAAGTAGGATGGATGAGGGAATCATACGGCTTGTAAAACTGCAGTTTACGAATGTTCAAAGCTACAATTTTGAATTGAAATAAATTCAAGATAGATGAGCCCTACCTGATTTCGAGTCCCATCATCAGCACGTCATCCACCTGTTCCTGCGTGCCTTTCCATTGGTGAAAAAAGTCATGCAATATTTTTCCCTGCTCCATCATGGGGGATGAAGAGGAGGAGAGCAATTTTTCCCTGAGATTTTTAGTCATCAGTTTACGGCCGTTTTCCCCACCAAACTGATCGGCAAACCCATCCGTAAAGAGATAAATCCGGTCGCCTTTTACTAAATCAATTTCATGACCTGTGAAAGGAGGCCGCGACTCAATCTGTATTCCGCCAATAGGCATTTTATCAGGTTGCCAGGTTATAAGTTCTCCGTTCCTTATCAGCCATAACGGGCGGTTGGCACCGGAAAAGTAAAATTTGTTCAATTGCTCATCAAAACAGCAAATAGCAATATCCATTCCTTCGTTGGAATCATTATCGTTTTGGTTTAACGCACCTACCACTGCCTGGTGAAGATGATCGAGCAGGCTTTCAGGTTCAGAAATACCTTTACCATTCACCAATTGATTCAGCAATGACATTCCTAACATGCTCATAAGCGCACCTGAAACACCATGTCCCGTACAATCGGCTACTGCAATAATAGCCCTGTTACCCGTTCCCAACCAATAAAAATCGCCTGCAACTATATCTTTCGGGTAATATAACAGGAAACTTTCTGAGAATAGATTTGTCAGCAGGTTTTTATTTGGAAGAATAGCTTCCTGCAACCGTTTGGCATAATGTATTGAATCAAGAATTTCACGATTTTTTATTTCAATAAGCTCTTTCTGCTCATGTATTTCCAGGGTGCGTTCCATTACCTGGCGTTCCAGCATTTCATTTTGTTCGAGTATGAGTTTTTCTTTTTCCCGGAGGTTCTGTAACGCTTCAGCCTGTGCTTTTGCTTTTTCAATAAGGGCCACTTCCAGTTTGGTTTTCGCTTCGATACCCTGTTTTAAAATAGCGATTTCATTGAGTGCCTTGGTGAGAGTTACTTCAAGGTCGTCAAGATCAATTGGCTTGATGATAAAATCAAATGCACCCCTGTTCATGGCAGTGCGGATATTTCTTACATCGCCATACGCTGAAATCACAACTGCCTTGGCCTGAATTTCATGCTCACGAATTTTTCCCAACAGGGTGAGACCATCCATTACCGGCATATTAATGTCGGTGAAAACGAGGTCAAAAGATGGATCAGACTGCAGTTTTTCGAGAGCGACAGCACCGTTTTCTGCAAATTCAAATTTTAATTCGCCTTTACTGATACGTGATCTGAATTTCTGGGAAATAATAAGTTCCAGATCCGGTTCATCATCGGTAACTAAAATTTTAGAGGGCATCAGCAGCAAAAGTATGAGATTAATAACAAGTCCTAAAGATACGCAATTTTGACCCGGGGGAAGTTTAAGCGGATCAATTGGTGGTTATATTCATTTTTCCATATTACATTTGTACCAGGTCAAAATTTTAAAGCAATGAGTCCGGTCCCCGACATATATTCCATTTACCAGATGATGGAGCGGGACCATATTATTCTCTCCTTCAAGGGACAAATTACCAAGGATTTAATGGCCTCGGTTTACCAGATTATGGAATCCAGGCTTGAATCCATTAACGAGGACCCTAAGAAAAAGAAAAAAGTATATAACATCCTGGTCGAAACCCTGCAAAATATTTATCATCACATGGATGAATTGCAGAAAGATGAGGAACCCGACGACACCTGTCGTGATGCCATGTTCATGATTGTCAGAGGTGAAGATGGAATCTATAAAATTCATACAGGAAACTTTATCCTGAATTCAAAATGTGATATCCTCAATCAGCGCATTGAACAGATCAATGCCATGTCGCCCGAAGAATTACGAGCCCATTATGTGGATACCCTCAATACAACAGGCTTTTCCGATAAGGGAGGAGCAGGATTGGGTATCATCGATATCGCAAGGAAATCGGGAAATAAACTGGGATATGGGTTTAATCATGTATCCGATAAATATTCCTTTTTCAGTCTTGTGGTCAGTATAGATTGAACACAGAAATTAACAGCATTTAGAAAGAACCGTTATGGAAAATTTGATTTTAAAGGGAGGGCCTAAAACCCCTGATGTGTTGCTCGACCAGGCAGGTTATATGGAACTAAAAGGGAAGTCAATTCCGGAGAATTCAGTGGAATTTTATAAACCCATTTTTGAGTGGCTCGATAATTATGCTGCTGATCCAAAAAGCACGACCAAAGTGCTGGTTCAGCTGGAATACTTTAATACCAGTTCCAGCAAGTGTATTCTCGATTTTTTCAGAAAACTTGAAGGTATTCATAAATCCGGCAGGAGCAATGTTTCAATTGCGTGGCTATATGATGAAGATGATGAGGATATGATGGAAACAGGGGAGGATTACCAGACCATCGTAAAGGTTCCCTTCAGCATTTCAAAAATCGTATAGGCCGCTAAAGATTTTTAAAAAAAGGTATTTTTTGAAGCAGTGCTTCTGATAAAGACAGAAACTTTCGCAATGCATTCAGATAAAGAGTAACCATAAGCAGGGCCGACATAGCCCAGATCACCAGAAGGTTCACTGTCCACGTACTGAAATATTTCCCGAACATATTCTTTTGGGAAACGAAAAATTGCGACCTGATAAACACATCCTCAGGACCATTCATCAATACAGGGCGGAAACGTCGGACAAACCTGTTGTTATCTTCAATAATAAAATTAAAGTCACCTGTTGTTAATAACAGATCATCGAGGTTTTCATTGGTATAAACGGATTTCAGTTTATTGAGAAATTCAGGCTCTTTTCCTGCTGCGGCAATTTTTTGAACAATGGCTTCTTTACGGATGCTGTTTATTTTGTAACCTTCAATGAAATGTTTTCTCAGAGCGGCCAGGAATTTTTTAGCAGCGTCATAATCGGCCGGCTTAACAGGCAGTGTGAACGATGGATTGGAAAGAGCAGCCGCTGCAGGGAGTTGAATATACGTTTCTGAGGCAGAACGGAATTCATTATTTATAAGCACCATTTGATTTTCGAGCAGCAGTCCTTTCCGTAGGGAATCCAGCTTATCATTCATTTTCACAAGCCAGAAATCTTTCCGGTAAACGATTTCACTGATATCTTTTTCAACATCGAAAAGATGTTTACCATACTCGTTATTCTTATACTGGTTCACGGCAAGGGCTTCAAATGCCCAGCGGGAAGCCATGATTTCGCCAATTACCGGTACACGTGTCTGGCTGGTAACATTTGGATTCAGATTCTCAAACTTCACCATAACACCGCTCAGGATTATTTGTGGAATTATGAGAAAGGGGATGAGAATATAAATGGTTACTGCGGAATTAAAAGAAGCGGAAATGTTTAATCCCATCATGTTACCAAAACACGATACCGTAAATAACATTACCCAGTAATCGGTATACATACCTTTAATTTCAAAAATGGTATTTCCGATAATTACAAACGTAAAGGTTTGCACCGCGGAGATCAGCAACAGGACCAGTATTTTTGAGAACAGGTAACTGCCCCGGCTGAGATCTAGAAACTCTTCGCGTTTCAATATTTTTCGGTCCCTGATAATTTCTTCGGCACTTACCGTTAAGCCCATGAAAAGGGATACAATCACACACATGAAAATATAGGCCGGAACATTAATGTTTTCACGGAATATATAGTCTCCTCCCGATTGATAGAATTTCAGGAAATAAGCAAGAATCACAGCCAGTATTGGAGCTTCAAGAAAATTGATAAGCAGGTACTGCGTGTTTTTGAGTTTCGACAAAACATCACGGGTAAAAAATACTTTTAGCTGTCGCAGACGGGAAGGTTTTTTATATTCTCCCTTGTAGTCACTGTTTTCTTCCTTCCGGGAATTTACATTCGGTAGCCTAACCTCTTCGTAAAACCGGTTCCACTCATTGGGTGTTATTTTACGGTCTGCAGTAGTTTGTCCGAATTCATTAAAGACTTTGGATTCAATAATGGAAAAGATCTGTTCCGGATTAACATTCCCACATGTTTCGCATTCACTCTCATCGGCCGCTGCAAAATTTGCTCGCCGCTTAAAGTAAATAATGGCATCGGAAGGATTTCCATAATAGATTGGAAAACCCCCGGTGTCTAGCAGCATGAGTTTGTCGAACAGTTTGAATATGTCGGAAGAGGGTTGATGAATGACAACAAAAACCAGCTTCCCGCCAAGGGATAACTGCTTGAGCAGGTCCATAACATTTTCAGAATCGAGCGACGACAATCCTGAGGTGGGCTCATCAACAAATAAAACGGCAGGCTTCCTGATTAATTCCAGTGCAATATTCAACCGTTTTCGCTGGCCGCCGCTCACCATTTTGTTTAATGGATCCCCGACTTTTAAATCTTTTATGGCAAGCAACCCGAGGGATTCCAGCAGTGCTTCAACCAACTTATCAATCTCAGCATCATCGAGGTTACCAAGACCCAGTTTACTGTTATAAAAAAGATTCTGGTAAACGGTAAGATCTTCCATCAGCAGGTCATCCTGGGGAATGTAACCGATTATTCCCTGCAACTTATCTCGCTGTGTATGTATGTTTATTCCGTTTATAAGTACTTCACCTTTCTGGGGTGTAAGGTTACCGTTGAGTATGTTCAGCAATGTGGATTTACCGGCTCCACTGCCTCCCATTATGCCGATTAGATTTCCTGAGGCAGCAGCAAAACTTACCGAATGCAAACCCTGGCGACCGTTCCCAAAATAATAATCCACCATGTTCACCGTCATGGATATGTCTTCCGAACGGCTGTAATTCATGAAGCAGCGTGTTACATCGCTGAAATACACAGGCTGAATTTTTGCTTCCCTGATTACAGCACCCTGTGAGAAAACATACAATCTCCCGTTCACCATCGACTGTCCGTTCAGCAATAGTGGAAGATTTCCGAAATACTTTACAAACAGAATTCCCTCCGAGTGAATGTTCAGAAAAATCAGGTCACCCGATAGCGTTTCATTCTGGATATGGCGGATGTTTCCTGGAAGTCGAAGGGGAGAGTTATTGACCACCAGTAAATACCCGGAATTGTCAAGCCCTGCAATGTTCTTTGCAGAAGCAAACGAAAGGCAAAGGGCAGCGTCGGGTTTATCGATATTAAAAACACTGGCAACAGTTTCAATAAATTCGAGTTCCTGCTCGCCCGGTGTTTCGCCAAACGACCAGGCAAATTCGATAAGCTTTACCAGAACAACATACTTCTGTTTCTGTTCGAGTTCGCTGTTGATATCGGTGCATATACGAAGAATTTTTACCGAGTTTACTGAAACGCGCTTTGTGGCTTTACCTGAGGAGGCTTTTCCCTGGAGAAATTGCAGGTATTCATCAAAAAACCGCAGGTAATAATCCTGATGAGCCTGGCTGACCTGTTGTTTCAGAAAAGCCTCAACTACTCCACGGCCTTCCTCGGTAAGCTGATCACGGTTAGCAATTATCGCAAATAATTGCATAAGGGCCTTAAGGATCTTCTCGCTCATAATAAATTGTTAGGTACGATGCCTTTTTAAAACAGAAAAGGGAAGAACCAATGGCCTTCCCTTTACCGGCTCCAATCAGCCAATGTTATTTTATGATATTTGCCCTCACTTCCGTGAGCTTAGCACCGAGTTTATTCAGGAATGCCTTATCAATTGCTTTGGCATCGGCAGGTTCTTTGTAAATTTCAAGTAGTGAATCAAAGTCAGCTTTGATAGTTGCCATTTCAGGGTTATTGCTGAACTCTCCCAGCACTTTAGCGATATTGTCAAGATAAACACGTTGTTCCCAAACGCGCTGAAATAGAATGTCGTTTGAGGAAGTCCGGTCTATGTTTTTCAACAATTGTACAGTAATATACTGGCATTCCAGCCAACTTCCTGCAAGAATTTCGCTCGCAGTCTCCAAACGTTCGTTTGAACGAAGATACGCGTCAGTAGCTCCATAGGCTTCATCAATTACCCTTGTAAGCGAATCACGGTTCTCAGAATTGGCCTCAAAACGATTGACAAACTTTTTAAATGTTTCGCCAAGGTTTAATTCTTCAGCAAGAGTTTTAGAGGCTGAATAATAATTGTAAATGTCGGTGTTGCGTTCGTTAATGACCAGGTAGGCTAAATCCACTCCATAAATTCCATAATTGAAAGCCTGTTTCATGGATGTATTGTACTTTTTTACGTTGCCTGAAGGATTCAGCAAGGAAACATCTACAGGGAGATCTGATTTAGTAAATTCATCAAATATTACAATCGGGGAGGGAAGGTTGGCGATTGTATAGGAAAAACGGAATGTAGCTACTTCATCAATTGGAGTGGTATCCTGGGCTACCGTGGTAGTATCATCCATCTGGTCAGAGGCGTTTTTATTGTCTCCGCAGGAAAATAAGGTTAAAGAAACAGCGAACGCAGCTGTGAATGCTACTGATAGGTTTTTCATACAAGATATTTTCAGCAAATATAACCTGATTCGGCAAAAATACAAAGTTAAATATATGTAATTGACTCACAACTCTGTAACATGTATTCACGCTTTTTTTGAGGAGTTTTTCGTTTTTCGGTGGCCTTTATCCTGTAAGTTTTCCACTTAAGACTGCATCCCGGGTAACCGGTCATTAACACTCATTTCCATAGGAACAGGTGCATCACCTATATTTGCAACTCTAATTATTTTTTATGGCAGCCAAAGACAATACCAATATTGTATTCAACAAGAATGAAGATTTTAATAAAACAGAGCTCAGCAACCTGAATTACCGGCTTTCAAAAATCTATGCAGGAGGTGGCAAAAAAAATGCTGACAAACAAAAGGAAAAAGGCAAAATGCTCGCTCGTGAGCGAATAACCTACCTGCTTGATGCAGATGCGCCCACCCTGGAAATAGGAGCTTTTACAGCAGATGGAATGTACCAGGAGTATGGTGGTTGTCCTTCAGCAGGTGTGGTCGTGGTAATCGGTTACATTTCGGGCCGGCAATGCATTGTAGTTGCCAATGATGCCACAGTAAAGGCAGGTGCCTGGTTTCCCATGACGGCAAAGAAAAATTTAAGGGCACAGGAAATTTCCATTGAAAACCGGTTGCCTATTGTTTACCTGGTTGACAGCGCAGGTGTTTTTTTACCCATGCAGGATGAAATTTTTCCTGACAAGGAGCACTTCGGAAGAATATTCAGGAACAACGCGGTGATGTCATCGAAAGGAATTGTCCAGATTGCCGCTATTATGGGCAGCTGTGTTGCAGGAGGAGCCTACCTGCCTATTATGAGTGATGAAGCTATGATCGTTGATAAAACGGGTTCAATTTTCCTTGCCGGTTCCTACCTGGTTAAAGCTGCGATTGGTGAAGATATCGATAATGAAACCCTCGGCGGAGCTACCACTCAATGCGAGATTTCAGGAGTTACCGATAATAAATTTGCTTCCGACAGCGAGTGCCTTGACTATATAAAACGAATCTTTGGCAAAATGGGTAGTTATGAGAAAGCGGGGTTCGACCGCGCTGCACCCACGCTGCCTAAATTTGATCCCAAAGAAATTTATGGATTACTGCCTGTGGAAAGAGAAAAACCATTCGATATGCGTGATCTGATTTTCAGGTTGCTCGATAATTCGGAGTTCGATGAGTATAAAGAGATGTATGGACAGAGCATAATTTGTGGATATGGCCGGATTGATGGATGGGCGGTTGGAATAGTCGCCAACCAGCGAAAAGTTGTCAAGAGCAAGAAAGGTGAGATGCAGATCGGGGGGGTTATCTACAGCGATTCTGCCGACAAGGCAGCACGTTTCATCATGAATTGCAATCAGCGAAAAATCCCTCTGGTTTTTTTACAGGATGTAACCGGTTTTATGGTGGGAAGCCGTTCGGAAATGGGAGGCATTATTAAAGACGGTGCAAAAATGGTAAACGCAATGGCAAACAGTGTTGTTCCGAAATTTACCATTGTAATTGGTAATTCCTATGGTGCGGGCAATTACGCTATGTGCGGAAAGGCCTATGATCCCCGTTTAATTGTTGCCTGGCCCAGTGCCCAGATAGCTGTTATGGGAGGATCACAGGCTGCAAAAACACTTTTGCAAATCCAGGTAAGCAGTTTGAAAGGGCAGGGGAAAGAAATTACTCCAGAAGACGAAGCCGAACTTCTTAAAACCATTACCGACCGCTATACCAGTCAGACGTCACCGTACTATGCAGCTGCCCGGCTGTGGGTTGATGCGGTTATTGATCCTCTCGAAACAAGGAAATGGTTATCGATGGGTATTGAAATGGCCGATCATGCTCCCCTTGAAAAACAGTTTAACGTAGGCATTATCCAAACCTGATTCTCCGGTCACGAATAGGTTTAGCTTATAGCTTTGTTGGATGATTTCTCAATTTCTCGCAGAGGGCGCTAACACCGCAAAGGGATGCACGCAAAGAACCTGCTGCGCTGCACGCTGAGGCAATGGAATTTTCAACCTTGAATGATCAATTCTTTTATACTTTCGTATTCCCAACATTTAAAAATACAATTTATCATGTCAGATTTTACTTCCATAATAAATAAAGTCCGCGAATTTCATGAAGTATTCGGTCTTGATCATCATAGCGAACCCAAAACCGATATCAGTGACCGGATAATTGAATTGCGGCACCGGTTAATGGCCGAGGAGAACGATGAATATCTGGAAGCAGCCAAAGAGGGAAATCTTACACAGGTAGCCGATGCCCTCGGCGACAAATTATATATATTATGCGGAACGATAATCGCTCATGGTTTGCAGGATAAAATTGTTGAGGTTTTTGAAGAAATTCATCGCAGCAATATGAGTAAGCTCGATGAAAACGGAAAGCCGATTTACCGTGAAGACGGCAAAATCATGAAAAGCCAGGGATATTTTTTACCTGATATTAATTCGGTTTTGCAGAAATAAACGGTGAGGTTTACCCCGGTTAATTTTTTACGAAACGGTAATTTGAGAAGTCACCATTTACAAACACGTTAAGTAAATACCAACCGGGAGCGAGATCATGCACTTCAATGGACTTTGGCATTATCTGTTTACCTTTTTTTACCAGTTTACCCGATGCATCATAAATGGTGAATTCAATTTCTGAACCAAAATTTTCGGGGAGGGATAATGATTCTGAAACCGGATTAGGAAAAACCGCATCATTTTCCCGTTCCACATTCTCATTGATATTTGTAATATAAGGTGGCCCAACAAAAATTATAAAATAATTATTGGGTGCAATTTTCACGGTGGTAGGATCACCTCCTGTAAGATTTGTTGCGATGTATCCATTATAGTTAAAGCCATCGGAGGTGCTGTTATGCCATATAGAAGGTCCGCTTCCATAGAATTTCATCAGCGCATTGTTATCATAAAGCAGGTTGCCCGTCCAGTTGTGAGCTGAATCCGAAGGCAAATCAGGCTGCTGAACGAAAGATAATCCATCCGTTGAGGTAGCATGAAAGGCGCCTGCCTGCGGAGGTCCTATGGGGCAGGTATAATGCCACAGGCCATTAAAAAATAATACGGCAGGATCAATTACTTTGTTGGTCGGGTGATCAAAACGTGCCCCGGGTTCAAATGCATAATTAATACCATCTGATGAAATTGCAGAATAGGTATTAATTGTGGAATCCAATCCCATTGGAGGAATACCATCGCTTGAAGAAAAATAAATACGAAGGCTGTCATTGTTCAGCCGCGCAAGAGTAGGGTCGAAGGGCCGCTGGTAATTTACAGGCAATCCGTTAACAACAATAGGTACGGGTGTTGTCCATGTGCTACCTGCATTATAGGAAAATTTTACTGCAACGCGATCCCACGTAAGTGAACCCACAGGACCTCTGAACCATTGAAAAACGCATACTATTGTATCCCCTCTCCACCGTACCGCACTGGGTACACCCGATGAATCCTGGAAAATAGTTTCGTTAGTAAAAAAAGTTCCATCGGCCGACCAGGCAATTTTCAGAGGGCGTTCCCAGGGGGGGATTATTTTGTCCGGTCGCCGGAAGTATGAAGATTCCGGTAAAAAACATTATTAAAAGAAGACGCATAGCACATGAATTTATAACCTTATAAATTACCACTTGCTTTATTTTATCTATTCATACCTCTGCCAAGAATTCCGTTATCTTCCGAAAAGGTATATTAAACTGGTACAATAGGGGTGAGTTTTTTTACTTCCTGCACCTTTAGCATTGGAAAGTTATTAAAATTAACTTTCAACTTCACATCGATGTCATGGTTATCAACAATATTTTTTCAAACCCACCCTCTGTTCAAATGATTTTTTCACTCTTACAATCACGTTATACGTTCTTTTTTTAATGTTTTTTCCCTCTCGGGAACAATGAATTTCATTCGTGCAGTGTATTGAAAAAACCTTCAAAACCCTTATGGATCCTGACTTCCAAACGTTATCTGTTAAATGGTTTTTTATCTTTGATTCATTTTATACCCTTCCCGGGAAGGGTATATCACCACACTGTTAAAATCGGGTTTTATAAATGAAAAAATTTAACAGCGCCTGTAGATAACTTATTTTTTTCATAGGTAAAAGGTAATCAAATTGTATGTTTATTTGCAACATATCAATCACTAAAAACCATAAACAAGTGGCAACAAAAGCAAAAAAGAAAGCTCCGGCTAAAAAAGCTCCAGCTAAGAAAGCTGCAAAGCCAGCTGCAAAAAAAGTAGCAAAGAAAGCTGCACCTAAGAAGGCTGCTCCTAAAAAAGCTGCTGCAAAAAAAGTAGCTAAAAAAGCAGCGCCTAAAGTAAAGCGTAAGCCAAATGCTGCTTTCATGAAAGCAATGAACATCGGTCCTGCTCTGCAGCCGGTAGTTGGTGCTAAGCCATTACCACGTACCGAGGTTGTTAAAAAACTTTGGGAGTACATCAAGAAGAACAAACTTCAGGATCCAAAGGAACGCCGTAACATCAATGCTGACGAGAACCTGAAAAAGGTATTCGGAGGTAAGAAAACGGTAAGTATGTTTGAAATGACCAAATTGGTTAGCAAGCACCTTTCCTGATTTCTTCGTTGAAATTAAAAGCCGTTTCTTACAAAAGAAGCGGCTTTTATTATTTATTTAAGTTCTCTTCTTTCCCATTCATTTTTTCCGATGCAGTAAATGATATTGGTATGCGGAGGTTCCCCGTAATAACTCATATCCTCTTCACCCGTTTTAATTGCCCCCAGCTTTTCCATCGCTTTTTGCGACCGCATATTTTGGTGACCCACATGAAATAGTACTTGGTTTGTAAATTTGAAGGCATGATTCAGCATCACTGTTTTTAATGATCTGTTAAAGGCCTTCCCCCAGCATTTCCGCGAAAGAAATGTATACCCGATGAATATAGTTTTGGCGGCAGCATTAAAGTCATAATACCGGGAACATCCTATAATTTCCCCGCTGGCTTTTTCCATTACCAGGTAGGCAGTTTTCGATTCCATTGCACCCCTGAAATAAATTTCAAATACCGGACGGCGATAACGCTCCCTGTTTGGATGTTGCTCCCAAATGAGAGGATCCGAGGCTACAGCATAAAGCGCTTCGAAGTCGCTTTCACGCAGCGTTTTTAAAATTACAGTTTCATTTGCCAGTTCATGAGGAAATTCAAATCCTGATAAAGATTGATTAATTGTCATAAGGAAACCTGTTGCCGAATATGCAGGCGAAATTAATCTTTTCATTAAACACAATTTTAAGGAATTTATGACCTGAATTATCTGTGCGTTCAGGGCAATTTAGCTTAGGTCGCTTGCGCGGGATTCACTATCTTTGCCGCTTTACTGAAAAACAATGATCAAGATTACATTTCCCGATGGCAAAGTGCGGGAATACCCTTCCGGAATCACGGCCATGGAAGTCGCTAAAAGTATTAGTGAAGGGCTTGCCCGTAATGTACTTTCCGTAAAAGTAAACGGAGAGATCAGGGATGCTTCGCGTCCTGTCACATCAGATGCAACTTTGGAGTTACTTACCTGGGATAATCCCGATGGTAAATCTACTTTCTGGCATTCATCAGCTCACCTCATGGCAGAAGCGCTGGAATCATTATATCCCGGAATTCAATTCGGAATAGGGCCTCCTGTTGAGAATGGATTTTATTATGATGTGGATCTTGGAGATGGGACCATCTCGTCGGATGAATTCAGTAAGATCGAATCCAAAATGCTGGAGCTTGCAAAGGCAGGAAATAGTTACCAGCGAAAGGAAGTGAGCAAAAAAGATGCTGTCACTTATTTTGAACAGAAAGGTGATAAATACAAACTCGATTTGCTGAAGGACCTTGAAGATGGTACAATCACCTTTTACACACAAGGTAATTTCACCGATTTATGCCGTGGTCCGCATATTCCCGATACCGGCTCCATAAAAGCTGTGAAGCTGATGAATATTGCCGGTGCCTACTGGAGAGGCGATGAAAAAAGCAAACAGCTCACCCGTATTTATGGAATTACTTTCCCTAAACAAAAAGAACTTACCGAATACCTTATACTGCTGGAGGAAGCGAAAAAACGGGATCACCGTAAATTGGGCAAAGAACTCGAACTCTTTACATTTTCTGAAAAAGTAGGTATGGGTCTTCCCCTATGGTTACCTAAGGGCGCACAGTTGCGTGAGAAACTGGAATCCTTCCTGCGAAAGGCACAACTTAAGGCAGGTTATCTTCCTGTTGTAACTCCTCACATTGGCAATAAGGAACTGTATATTACCTCCGGTCATTATGAAAAATACGGAGCTGATTCTTTTCAGCCTATTCGCACTCCTGCCGAAGGGGAGGAATTTTTTCTCAAACCCATGAATTGTCCGCACCATTGTGAAATTTATAAAAGTAAACCGCATTCCTACAAGGAACTTCCGATTCGGTATGCGGAATTCGGAACCGTTTACCGGTATGAGCAAAGCGGAGAGTTGCACGGACTCACCAGGGTGCGGGGCTTTACACAGGATGATGCGCATTTATTTTGCCGTCCCGACCAGGTTAAGGAGGAATTCTGCAAAGTAATTGACCTTGTATTGTATGTTTTTAAAGCACTCGATTTTAAAGAATTTACTGCGCAGATTTCCTTACGGGATCCCGAAAATAAAACCAAGTACATAGGCAGCGATGAAAACTGGGAGAAAGCCGAGCGTGCTATTATTGAAGCTGCGGCAGAAAAAGAATTAACAACAGTTGTAGAAACCGGCGAAGCTGCATTTTATGGTCCTAAGCTTGATTTCATGGTCAAGGATGCCCTTGGCAGGAAATGGCAGCTCGGAACCATACAGGTCGATTATAACCTTCCCGAAAGGTTCGAACTTGAATATACTGGTGCCGACAACCAGAAACACCGTCCTGTGATGATTCACAGGGCACCTTTTGGTTCTCTGGAGCGCTTCATTGCAGTGCTGATTGAGCATTGTGCCGGTAATTTTCCGTTATGGCTTTCACCTGAGCAGGTTATCATACTGGGTATCAGTGAGAAATTTAATGATTATGCGCAAAATGTTTCGGAATTACTAAAAAATTCCGATATTCGCGCCTTCGTTGACGAAAGGGATGAAAAGATAGGGCGTAAAATCAGGGACGCTGAAGTTCGCAAAGTGCCGTATATGCTGGTTATTGGTGAGAAAGAGTCACTGAGCAACACAGTTTCGGTTCGAAAGCACGGACAAGGTGACCTTGGATCTATGACTATTGAAGCATTTCAAAAACTCATTGCTAATGAGATAGAGGAAGCCTTCGCGGGTAACGAAAAAACAGAAGTTAAACTAAATTAGAAGGAGGTAACTCATTTCAACATTTTTCAAAAAGCCGGGAGGTTCTTCCGGTGGTGCTGGAAGGCCGAGGCCTAACAGACCGAGCAGGTTTGTAAAGAGAGAAAATGAGCATAATATCAATGAAGATATTACAGCTGCAACCGTCAGGCTGGTGGGAGAAAACATTGAACCGGATATCTATTCGCTCGAAGTGGCCCGCAGAATGGCAAAAGAACAGGAACTCGACCTGGTAGAGATTGTACCCTCTGCCGATCCTCCGGTTTGCCGTATAGTAGATTATCAGAAGTTCTTATACGAGAAGAAAAAGAAAGAGAAAGAAGCCAAAGCCAAAACTGCTAAAGCAGTGATGAAGGAAATCAGGTTTGGGCCCAATACCGATGAACATGATTTCGACTTTAAAGTAAAACACGCGATCCGGTTCCTTGAAGAAGGAGCGAAAGTAAAAGCATACGTTCACTTTAAAGGCCGCACCATTGCTTACAAGGAAAAAGGAGAAATTATCCTGTTAAAGTTTGCACAGGAACTGGCCGATTACGGAAAGGTTGAACAACTGCCGAAACTCGAAGGAAACAGGATGTTTCTGCACCTGGTTCCACTGCCAAACAAAAAAGTAAAAAAGTAAGTACAAATTATCAGTAGCCTATTTATCATCTAACATTTATCATTTAATTACCTCATTGCGATGCCAAAAATGAAATCAAATTCCAGCGCCAAAAAAAGGTTCACCTTAACCGGCACTGGTAAGATCAAGAGGAAGCACGCGTACAAAAGCCACATCTTAACCAAGATGAGCACGAAACGCAAAAGAGCACTTACTCACACCGGTTTGGTCGATAAATCCGATCATGCAAGAGTGTCAAGAATGCTGGCTTCTTAATTCAGTACAATTCAATTAGTATTAACCAGGGAAATAGCAGTAAGGATTCCGTAAGGGAAGACGCTATCACCAAAAATTGATTAAAAAATGCCAAGGTCGGTCAATTCAGTAGCATCAAAAGCCAGGAGAAAAAAACTTCTCAAGCAGGCTAAAGGAAATTGGGGCAGTCGCGGAAACGTGTTAACTGTTGCCAAACACACAGTTGAAAAAGGTCTCCAGTACGCTTACCGCGACAGGAAAACGAAGAAAAGAAATTTCAGAAGTTTATGGATCCAGCGTATCAACGCAGGAGCACGTATTCACGGTCTGTCATACTCTCAGTTAATGGGCAAACTCAGCGAAAAAGGCGTCGACCTGAATCGTAAAGTTCTTGCCGATCTGGCTATGAACCATCCCGATGCTTTCAAAGCAGTTGTGGAATCGGCAAAATAGACTTTCGTTCTCAATTTATATTGAAGCCACCTGGTAACAGGTGGTTTTTTTCTTTAACCCCGACGGGGTACCGCAACCCCGACGGGGTACCCCCACCCTCCGGGTCAACTTTTTCGATTACATTTATCGCCATGGAAAAACAAAATCGCTTTCTGCTGATTCCGCTGGGTTTGTTTTTGATTTGTTTTTTATGGATCGGGTACTACAACCGCTTTGCCTCCGACGATTTTGAATTTCTGAATAAATTGAGAACTTATGGTTTTGCGGGATCAGTACAGTGGTTTCATGAACACTGGAATACCCGGTGGTCGGCTATCACGCTGCTGAACTGGGTATTGATTTGTACGCTCACGGTAGGTTCACTCGTTTGGTATCACCTGGTGTCGTTCCTGTTATTGTGGTGGGCATTTTACAGGAACATTTCCAACCTCATTCACGAACCAGAAACAACCAGAATTATTTATTCAGGATATGCCTCAATTGCATTTTTTTATGCGTGTTTCAGTATCAACGATGTTTTTTTCTGGATTAACACTTCAACAATGTATCTCTATGGCTGCATCGCAATAGTGTTTGCAATTGCCGAGATAACTACCCGGAAACATACCGTATTAAGTTATTTGAGACTTTCTTTACTTGGATTATTTACTGCCGGTGCGTATGAGCCATTGGTTTTTACCTGCATGTTATCGTGTGTGGCAATATTGTTTTTACTCGTGAAACGTCACAAATGGGATGTATGGCGGATTCCATTTGATAAGAAAATTATAATTCTCCTTAGTTCATTAATGCTCGGTTTCGCCATCAGTTATTCCGGAGAGGGTCACGTGGTAAGGGCAACTTATCTTCCCCAGGAAAGTTTTTTCTTTAAAACGTGGGTATGGATTAAAGCTATTGTTAAAATGTTTGTGTTGCACATTCCATTGAAGATGTTGCCGGTATTTTTATTTTCCATTCCGTGGTTTTTATTTGGCGCAAAATATCAGTCGCAATGGTTTTCAAAGAAACTGTTTCAACGTATCACAATAGTGATGGTGGTTTTAGTTATGATATCGCTGCTGCCGGTTGCGTTTATCATGTCGGAGATGGGACCTGAACGGGCATGGACGCAAATTTCATTATACCTTGTTGTTTACATCGCTCTGGTAGCATGTTACGCAGGTAAAGCATTGCAGAAATATTATTCAATGAATAAGGTGTTAAAATTATATTCGGTTATTGCTGTAATGTATGTTCTGGCAATTGGTATTCCACGCCTTGTTCAGGCCAAACAGTACAGCAATGCCTATGATGAAAGAATTGCTTTGATACTGGATCATAAAAATTCAGGTAAAAATACAACACTTACGCTTTCCCCGTTACCTGAATCAGGTTGGTTACACAGCGCAGAGATAGCAACCGGTCCTGAACATTTCTATAATATTTTTCTTAAGGAATTTTTAGGGCTTGATTTTGAAATTATAAGCAATCCGCCGGTAAAAGCGAAAGACTGATCTCTGATTTATTATTCAATTTTCAAGAATAAAATCCAGTCAGTAAACAATGATCTTTTTGTTGATGGTGGTTAAATTTTCTGTAATAGATAAATGATAAATCCCACTGGAAAAATGTTCCATGTCAATTTCCAGTTTTTTATTTTGATTATTACTAACGGTATGGATGAGTGTTTTACCATGCATATCGCTTATGCGGATGCGGGAATCTTGCGGAACTTCTAAATATAATAGGGAAACAACCGGATTTGGATAAACTTTTACATTATTTAACAAATTCAAGGTTTCCGATTGATTGGAAACTATGCAGTCGTTAAACTGAAAACTGCATACGTTTCCATTTATATAAGCTTCTACATCATAAATATCACCAGGACAAATGATGCCGTAAATCATTTCAAACCGCAACATGATGAGGTTGGAGTTAGCATTTATTGCATTTATGCTGTTTGAAGTAAAACGGAATGTTGAATCGGCAGGATTTAGATGATAAAGGTATTGAAGGTCGGGATATACTACAATCAGGCTATCAAAATCTGTTTTCAGGTGATTAAACCTGAATGCAAAATCCATTGCATGAATGGAATCTGTAGATGAAATATATACTGGAAATTCAATTGAGTTGTTACTCCAGCTTGATTGCGAGAGGTCGAAAATAATTGTATCGGCATAGTTAAACAAGCTATTGTTTTTTTCCTCAGCCAGAATTGCTACCGGAAAAATCGAATCATTGTTTGAAAGAACACTTACTGAAAAAATTTCGAAGGATATGTCCAAATTTTTATTTTCAGAATGTAGTGTGGGTTGAATAGTATTGATTAATTGATAAGAATTTAATATGGAAGCACCTGCAACGTTTTTACAAATTCCTGAAAAGAGTATCAACAATAAAATAGCAAATGTGCTGAAATTCATAATACCCTGAAATTTTAAGAGTAAAATTCAAAATTAACATTGGTGTGTAAATTTACTGTTAAATGCTCACTAAATGTTCAATTAACATAATCATAATATTCTCCCAACATGCATACGATGGGCAGCATTCTACTTTTGCGGAATATTTAACGGGATTTCATCCTTAAGTTGAGACATTGATTTAATATTTAAAATTTTAGAAATTGAAAATACAAATATTAGTGTTACTGTGCGTGCAGTTTTTATGCGGATTGTCAGCCATAGGGCAGGGTCTGGAAGGAATAATAGTTGAAACTTATTATATAACTGATAAGAATGATGCATCTGGTTCGGGCTCTGAAAGCTTAGAAGAAAATTCCGTAACCTACCGCATTTATGTTGACCTCAAACCTGGTTACCGTTTACAGTCTGTATATGGCGCACCCGGGCACGAAATGAAACTTCGTACCACTACCACTTTCTATAACCATTCAATTCATGGACATTATATTTCTAATCTGGTGATGGATAAATTGCTGCCCGGCGGCGCACTCATGCTGGATAGCTGGATTTCGGTTGGAGCCGGATCCCAGCAACGTTACGCGGTATTAAAGGCAGAAGATGATACGGCCTATACAATATCAAATTTGTCAAGGCCCCCGGTTCTCCAAAATATAAATGCTGCAATTGGAGTTCCATTAACATTTCGTGATGGGTTAATGGTAGGTGATACTTTACCTCCGCGTGTTTCACAAATAGGACTGGAGGCACTGCTAGACAGTTTGTTTAAAGAGCCAACAAAAGGAAAAGGGTTTGAATTTATAACCGAAAATGGTGGTTGGGGATGCCTTGGTGGTTCAATGGGAATTGATCCCAAAACAAATAAGATATTAATAGGTCAATTTACAACTACCGGTGACTTTTATTTTGAATTCAACCTTCAAATAGGCTCAACGGATCAACGGGTTGAAAATTATGTTGCCCGTGAACCTGTTAACAAGGAACAGTTGCACAAGGATCTGATTATTAATATTGCCTCCCCCAATTAAAAATTTATTATAGGGTTTGCTTAATATTCAGCTAACATGTAATTGATGCTTCATTAACTTTAAAGTAATGGTTTCTTTAAATTCCTCTGAGTTTATTTTATCGAATTTTGGAAACATTAACTGTAAAGAAAAATACTTCTCGCCTCTTACCATAAATCTTAATAAACATACAATGAAAACAATCTCTATTCTATTTATTTGTCTTTTTGCTTTCGGTTTGCATTCCCAGTCACAGGGGTTAGAAAATGTAATAGTTGAAAAATATTATATTTCTGATGCCAATGATGCAACTGTTAATTCCACCGGAGGTGTACTCCCTGTTGGTTCTGTTACATACAGGGTTTATTTGGATTTACTTCCTGATTACATTTTCCAGTCGGCATATGGTGATCCAAATCATTTGTTAAAAATTGAAACATCCACACTGTTCTTTAATAACGAAGACCGGGGTGCAATACACCCAACTTTTAATTTCTCGTTTTGCGATGATAATACCGTAATGTTGGATTCATGGCTTTCAGCAGGTGCTGCTTGTAATGGACGTTTCGGTGTATTAAAGGCGGATGATGATGGGATGGGTACAGTTATAAACAGCGATGGAGTATTGCAGAACCAGGATCCAATGATGGGTATCCCTCTTACTCAGCAGGATGGACTGATGCTTACTGCAGTGTCTCCGGAACCAGTTATTACTGTAGGAATTGGAACAGAAATAGGCGTTTTTGATGCACAGAATGATGGTACAAACGGTCCTTTGTTTGCTACAAATAATGGAGCATGGGCATGTATCAATGGTGGAGTAGGAGCCGACCCGGTAACCAACAGAGTTCTTATAATGCAGATTACTACTGATGGTGTATTTTCTTTTAAGCTCAATGTTCAGATACGAAATCAGATTACACTGGCTATTGAAGCTTATGTTGCCGACAGCGCAATGGTAGGCGAAACAGAATTTAATGCACTTGAATACAACTCCTCTGTTTCTGTGAATGAATTGGCAACCTCTAATCCAACATTTGGACTTTACCCGGTGCCTGCTTCCGATCACCTTACTATGGCAGTCAATGTTTATAATGATAATCAGAACGTTTCATATTCCATTATCGACCTGTTAGGTAGCAAGATTGCTTCAAAAGACATTGGTTCTCTTTCGGGCTCTACAAGGCATGATATTGATCTTACCGGGATTTCAGCTGGTATTTATTTTATTGAACTCGATGTAAATGGATACAAGTCGACCCGTAAGTTTATCAAGAAATAATATCCACTTCCAATTGTCCAATGAATTGATTATTGAGCTCACTCACCGGTTATGGTGAATTACTATCAGCAAAAATTGAATATTGTTGCTGAAGGATTCAGATCAGTTATGACAATGGTGAACTCCTTAATCAATGAAAAGAACAGGGTCAGTTAGTATTGGTATTTAATTCTTCTGATACAGAATAATATTGTATGGATTTGAATATTGCCATAACTTGCTGCAATCCATCTCAACAAAATTTTATGATTAAGTATTCCGATCGTTATGCTTAGGCAACTATTAGTTTTCTGTATTGTAAATTTAATCGCTGTAATGCAGCTGTATGGACAGGGAACTGTTCGTGGTAAAATCACTGACGCAAAAGGTGAACCTGTTGTAGGTGCAGCAGTAGTGCTTAAGTCAAATCTTACCTATGGTACCATTTCCGATTTTGATGGAAATTATACACTGAAGATTTCTGATGCTACTCCTCTGATTCTCGTATTCAGGTATATCAGTTTCCAGACTCAGGAAATTTCTGTAACTGTTTCCGGTGGCCAGACGGTTATTAAAAATGTAGCGCTTGTAGCAGAATCCCAGGCATTGGGAGAGGTGGAAATTGTAGCCAGGGCTGCACGTGACAGGGATACGTACGTTGAGAAATTAAAAATGAATTCAGCCAGTACAATTGATTATATCTCTTCTCAAACTATTAAGAAAACCGGTGATTCATACGTTTCATCCGCAATTGCCAGAGTGTCGGGAGTATCAACTACCAATAACGGACTAATAACTGTGAGAGGAATTGGAGACAGGTATGTAAAGACTACATTGAATAACGCAATTATTCCAACACTCGACCCATTTACGAACAATGTTAAACTGGATATTTTACCAACTTCATTAATTGATAATGTGCTTGTTTCAAAAACTTCACAGTCAGATTTTCAAAGTGATTGGGCCGGTGCATATATTTCGGTAACAACAAAAGATTTTCCTGAAGCATTGAGAATATCAGTTGAAACCTCAATAGGGTACAATTCGCAATCTACTTTTAAAGATATGATCACCACTAAAACCAGTTCAACCGATTGGCTCGGATATGATAACGGTTATCGTGATTATGATCACAATTCCTATGCTCCTGTTTATACTAACCCATCAGAATATCAGGAGTTAATTGCACTAGGATTAGGGCCATATTTTGAATCGTTGGGTGTCACTTCTTCGTGGGAAGGAAATGAGGCAAGTGAAACTTATTTCAGACTAGGCCTTGTACAACTCGGATTACTGGGTTCAGCTCAATTTGAGGATCCGGTTGCTGTTGCCGCCGCTAAAAACCTGTACATCACAGGAGGATATAAAAACAATGCTTTCAGAATATTAAATTCTCCGGGAGCTGAATCCGTAAAAGGGTTGAAGAATAATTGGGCCACAGAGTATGTTCAGGCCCCTCTTGATTTTTCTCAAAATATTACTGTTGGCAACCAGATAGATCTTTATGGAAAACCATTTGGTTTTATAGTCGGAGGAAGGTATGCCAGTCAATACAAATATGATCCGAATGGTTTATCCAACAGACTGAATGGTCAGAATGTTATCAATTCAACAGATTTTGAAAAAGTTGGAACAGCATCACACAGCTGGAGTGGTTTGATAAATATGAATTACAAAATTGCCAATAACAACTCGATAGGTTTCCTCTTTATGCCGAACCAAACCGGCTCCAACAAAGTGAGAGATGCAATTGACTACTTAGGAAATTCTTCTTATGATGCAACAGTCTCAAAAGATCAGTTGTATGAGCAGCGTAAGCAGTTTGTTTACCAGTTTAAGACGGAAAATTATATTCCATCTCTCAAAACTAAAATCGACCTTAATGCTTCCTATACTGATGGCGCCAGTGAAGCACCCGATTTTAAGAGGTTCACCTATTTTCAAATTTCATCAGGGGAATTTATAATTGACCGTAAAGAGGCCCAGGTTAATCGTTACTTCCGATATCTTGATGATAATATTTTTGATTCGCAATTGGCAATTGAATTTCCGGTGGGATCAAAACCCGGTTTATCCAGGAAAGTCCGGTTTGGTCCTGCATATACTAAAAATGACAGGGAAAATAAACAATATGATTACGGTGTGGGTTTTCCGCAAGGAGGATCACCTGTTATAGTGAACAATGATCTTGATTTGTTTTTTAATCAAAGCAATTTTGATCTTAGCCAGGATAGTAGTGGTAATTATTATTTTGATAAGGTTTATGTCAGAGATCCGAATCCGGCAAATTTTCTGATAGGGTATAAAGAAGTACTTGCAGCATTTGCAATGGTGGATTATAATCTCTCTTTTGCATGGAGAATTACCGGCGGATTACGTATTGAAAAGGCACTTATTTTCAGCGATGTTTATAAATATGACAGTGCCGGGTATGTTATGAATGATCCGAGAAGAAAATATGCTACTGATATTTTTATTGTAAATCCCGGCCATTTGAATGAAACAAGTATACTGCCTAACATAGGAATAATTTATAACATAAACAGGAATGTTGATTTTCCGTTTAATCTCCGATTGAATTATAGTAAAACAGTGGCAAGGCCAAGTATAAGGGAAATGTCTGAAACCTCAGTATATGATTATGAAGTTAAGGGTGAAATATTTGGAAATTCGAGCCTTCTCATGGTAAAGGTTGATAATTATGATATTCGCTTAGAGCGGTATTTTAAATCAGGTACTAATTTGAGTGGAAGTTTTTTCTATAAAGATTTCAAAGATCATATTGAACTTGTCAGAACAACACAAGGTTTTACCTGGCAGAATGTAGATGAATCCACTGTGTATGGATTGGAAATTGAAGGAGGGATAACCGTTCTGAAAAACCTCGACATACAGGCAAATTTTACAATTGTTAAATCACAAACAGAATTTATAGCACAGAACCTCATTGTTGAAAATGGAATAAAGGATTACTATCCTGTTGATACAGTGAAAAGAACGATGTTTGGCCAGGCACCCTATGTGATCAATGCTATTGTTGGATATACGTTTGACAGTCTTGGATTATCTCTTTCCTTAAGTTACAATATTCAGGGAAAAAAACTTGTTATTACCAGTGTTAATGGTAATCCAGATGTTTTTGAGATGCCCAGAAATATGCTGGATTTTAAAATGTCAAAAAGTCTGGGTAAATTTTTCAGTGTTAGCCTTAAAGTACAAAATATACTCGATGAACCCTTTCGAAGATCTTTTGTGTTTGATGATGACAGTACCATTGATTATGATTATTACAAATTTGGCAGTACCTATACACTCGGTCTTACATATAATCTTAGCAGGTAAATGAAATCAAATTTTAAAATCCCGGATTTCACAATGAGAAAATATGTGCTTTCTTACAGAATATTCATATTATTTTTCTCATGCTTGATACTCTTGTCAAACACAGGCAGTGCTCAAATTGAAAACCTCGTTGTTGAATCATATTATGTTGCTGATGCAAATGATGCAACAGATACTACGCAAGGCCGTTCGCTGGTTACGGGAATGAAAACTTATCGAATATACCTTGACCTTGCGGCGGGAAGTAAATTAACGCAATTGTTTGGCAGCGACATTCACCCAATAAGAATTACCAGCACAAGCGATTTTTATAATAATATTGACCGTCCTAATTCATCATTTGGATTCCAGATGAATAAGGCATGGTTTGATGACAATCCGACTATTGCACTCGATAGCTGGCTGACACTTGGACTGGCTGCGATAGGCCATTTAGGAGTTAACAAAGCTGCCGATACTGATGGCTCGTTTTCGGAAATTGTCAATAACCTTGGAGGTACTGCCAACATACCTTCTGGTTTGCTCAGGAATACGGATCCGGTTGCCGGCTTACCGCTGGCAACATCCGATGGTTATGTACCCAATCCCATTACACCTGGTCAATGGCTGGATGTTGGATTCAAAGATCTTGCGGGTGATGATTCTACCATATTTGGCCCTGTAAATACAGGAAGTGAGTTTCTAAGTTACAATGCCCTGCTTCAGCAAACTGATGGTATTGAAAGTCCCGAGAATAACAGGGTTCTCATAGCACAGTTAACCACACTTGGTGAACTGTCATTCAATTTGAATGTTGTTATAGATGAATGGAATGGCAGCTCATATAATACTGTAACTTATGTTGCCAATGGCGATTCGTTACTTACCGGACAGGTTGTTAGCCCATTCTTATCGTATCCATCAGTGTGCGGATGTACAGATCCCGATTATCTTGAATTCAGTACTGGTTATGCCTGTTCCGTTCAGGATTCATGTCAAACTCCGGTAATGTTCGGATGTATGGATACTCTTGCATGTAACTATGATCCGCAGGCAAATTACAATTTACAATCCCTCTGCTGTTATCCTGGATTTTGTAATGACCGCGATCTCTCTGTGGTTTGTCCTGTTATCTCGAATGGTAGATTCGCCATCACGAATTTGCACCCTAATCCAGCTGATGATTTAATTATTTTGTCGGTAGGTAATTTTGATGATGCTCCTGTTTCATTGACGATATATAATGCCATTGGTCAAAAAATGCTGTTTAAAGATTTTGGTGTCATTGACGAAACTGTGAATGTTCAGGTTGATGTTTCAGATTTACCTCGAGGTGTTTATCACATACTGATGCAAAATGGAGAGGAGTCTGATAATATCAGGTTTGTGATTTCCGAGTAAAATTATTTTCTTGATTTAGTTGTTACTATTTAAAATTTTCAAGATGCAAATGATAAAAGAATTTCGTTTGGTTTATATTTTGCTACTCGTGCTCTCTGTTTTTTCCGCATGCGAGGATGATCCGAAAAGTGTGGTGCCTGTAATTGAAAGGGGTGTAATGTCGGATATTGATGGAAATGAATACCAGACTGTAAAAATTGGTGATCAATGGTGGATGGCCGAAAATTTGAAAGTTACCAAATTCAGAAATGGCAATTTAATTTACGAAGCAGCAACAAAAGAGGATTGGACAAACGGTTTTAGTGCATATTGTAGTTTTGGAGGTTCAGCTCCCGGATTATTATACAACTGGAGTGCAGTTACTGACACAGCAGGACTGGCACCTGAAGGATGGAGAATCCCTACAGATGATGACTGGAAAAAATTGGAAAAGGCAGTTGGGATGACCAGTGATCAGGCCGATAAAAGTGGATGGAGGGGAAGCAATGAAAGTGAAAAACTGAAACTTGAAACATTAGAGGGGTGGGTATTTTATGAAAATGTTTGGGCTACCAATGAAAGCGGATTTTCAGCAGAAGCCGGCAGCTGCAGATTGTTTGATGGTCAATTTGGAAATCCGGGTTTAAAATACACCGGCTTTTGGTGGACGCTGTCAGAAAATAGTCAGGATGAAGCCTGGTTTCGTCATATGGATTATAAAGAACGTGGTGTGTTCCGCTACTATATTCTTAAAAAATATGGACTGAGTGTGCGGTGTGTGAAGAATAGTTAATTTTTTATTAGGACTATAAGGATAGCTTATAGTTTTCAAACTCCTTTTATTGAGTCTATTATTTACTTTTAATCATAACCTTTTTCTGGTTTAATATATTTTTAACAGGACAATATTTTTGGTATTATAGTTTTTGATACTAACAAGCTTTTCATTTCATTATGCAACGTGAATTTTATGTTTTTCAATTAACCTGAAATGGCAATATTGTTAACTATTTCATAAACGCCATTTATCATTCTCAACAAAGGTTCCATTGATATTTGCTAAATCAAATTACGCATCAAATACTATCAATTTTATTATAATTCTAACCCAAAAAAATGAACAAAATGAAAAAAAACATTTCAAAAATGATGATCACTGCCGTCATGGCAGTAGCCGGTTCGACAGCGAGTATGGCACAAACCAATCTCGGTGCTGATTGCGGATGTCCTTCTATTGCAGCCCGTGCTGCCAACACAGTAAATATTTCAACAATTACAGATGCAAACGGAAATTTTCCGGCTAATTATGTAATGACTTGTGATAAGAAATATGTACTTGATGAAAAAGCCTATGTAATTGCAGGGAGATCTCTGACCATTATGCCGGGTACAGCCATTTTTGCAACTAACAATGGCGCATTAAATGCGACAGCCCTGATAGTTTCAAGAGGTGGTAAAATTATTGCAGCGGGTACTGAGTCTTGTCCAATTGTTTTCACTGCAAATGGTGATAACATGGATGGATCCTTCAATACACCTCAACAACTTTGGGGTGGTGTAGTATTGTTGGGTAAAGCTACAAACAACTTGAATGTTGGGGGTTGTGGAGGTTTACAAGTTGCAAGTGGAGTAGGAAGAATTGAAGGAATTGCCAGCGGTGATTACCGTTCCTATTATGGAGCAGATCTTGCAAATACAGTTGGAGCACCTTTTAATACATCTGGTGTAGCAGAAGCTTTTGACAATGATGATAACAGCGGTATCCTGCGTTATGTTTCAATCCGTCATGGTGGTGCAACCATTGCAACTAACAATGAACTGAACGGTTTGACACTTGGTTCAATTGGAAGAAGCACAGTTCTTGAGTATATAGAGATCGTTGCAAATTCAGATGATGGAATTGAGTTCTTTGGTGGTGTTCCGAATGTTAAGTATGCAGCTGTTGTTTATAGTGATGATGATAACTTTGACTGGGATCACGGTTTCAGTGGAAAAGGACAATTCTGGTATACTTTGATGGCACCGGGAAGAGGTGACCATGGAATGGAAATAGATTCTGATGACAATGATTGCGCAGGAACTCCAATTTCCAATCCGCAGATTTACAATTACACTTGCATCGGAAGGAATAATGCTGGTGATATGGCTATTGAAGCTAAAGAAGGTACCGGTGGACGAATCAGAAATTCAGTTTTCGCAAATTTCGTTAATGGTGTAAGATTTGAAGAAGCAGGTGGAAATGGATCGTATACTGCATATGGAAACTGGACAGCCGCTACACCATTGCTTGTTCTTGAGAACAACACTTTTGTGAATATGACAGGAACTAAATTCAGTATTACAACACAAGCTGCTACTGTTGCCGATTCATCAAGAATGTTTAACGCAGGTAACAACTTTGTAGCAAGCGTACCAGGATTTGATTTCACACATGCTTATAACTACACAGTGAATTCACTTACAGCTGCAGTTACTGATCAGGTTGACCCATCTCCATCTCCGGCTCTTGGAACAGTTTCAGCGGTTCCTGTTGATGGTTTCTTTACTCCTACAACTTACCGTGGTGCTTTTGCAAGCAGCGGTCCTAACTGGCTTAAGAACTGGTCATTTACGTCTTATGTTGATCAATTCAATGGACTTGTTCCATGTTCTACAGATACCAATAACGATGGAGTTACCAACATTACAGATTTCAACGCTGTACTTGGTGCATTCGGAACAAGCTGCGATTAATCCCATAAAAATCAGACATACAACTAAAAAATCAGACAGACTATGAAAAAAATTCTATTGGGCTTAGGCCTGTTATTAACGGGGTCGGTGTGTGTGAAAGCACAAGGCCTTGAGGGTTTCGTAACTGAAAAGTTTTACGTGACCAACGCAGCTGACCAGGCAGGTAATTCCGGCTTTGGTACAGCACTTCCAACCGGTTCGGTGGTTTGGCGCTTCTATGCAGACCTCGCTCCAGGGTGGGAATTGCAAAGTGTTTATGGTGACCCAAACCATGCACTTACTATATCAACTACTACCACTTTCTTTAATAATACTGACCGTGGTGATGCATTCGGTAATGCAATTGGTGCCAACTTTATTGATGACAATACAGTTTATATCGATTCTTACCTATCTCTTGGTGCTACCTGCGCAAACAGAAGTGGTGTTCTTAAAACAGAAGATGATGCAGTGAATAACCTGGTTAATACCAACGGTATTCTTGCTAATAACGATCCTTCAGCAGGTCAGCCTTTAACAGTACGCGATGGACAAACTAGTGGTATAACTACTCCTGCTGCGATTACTCCTGCTGGTATAGCTACTGAAATTGGTTTGTTTGCACAAACACCAACTGCTGGTAACACATTCACCACTTCAAGCGGTGCATGGGCAACTACACAAAGTGCACAGGGACCGACTGTAAACAACCGGGTTCTGATTGCACAAATTACTTCTGATGGTGTGCTTACTTACAATTTCAATTTACAGGTTCGTAACACAACAACTTTTGCAGTTGAAAACTGGGTTTCTTCTAACCCAGTAGGAGCAGAGCAGGTATTGGCAGCTCTTGCCGGTACATTAAATCTTGCAAATGCTCTTCCATCAGTTAGTATCACAGCACCTGCAGGTGGTTCAGTTTACAACACCGGTGATCCTGTAACTATTGATGCAACTGCGACTGACGCTCCTCCGGGATCTATTGCTCTTGTTGAATTCCTTGTTGACGGTAACGTTGTTGGAAGTGATGCTTCTGCGCCTTACACTTTCACATGGACCAGTACTGTTGGTAACCATAACCTTACTGCAAGAGCAACTGATGATCTTGGTGGTCAGGCTACTTCTGCTCCGGTAAGTATTACGGTTGGTAACGTTGTTGCACCTGTAGTAAACATTACTGCTCCTACAGCTGGTTCAACATATGTTGAAGGGGATGACGTTAACATCTCCGCAACGGCTACAGATGATGGAACCGTAACCCAGGTAGAATTCTTTGTGAATGGTATTTCTATTGGTATAGATAATACCGGTCCTTCACCTTTTACCTTCGTTTGGCCTTCTGTACAGGGTAATGCAACCATTACTGCGGTTGCAACAGATGATGACCTGGCTACAGGAACATCTGCAGGTGTGAATATTTCGGTATTCGATTCATCAAGTGCATATGTACTTAATTCAAGCACAAATCCTTGTTCTAATAACAACTTCTGTCTGCCTTTAACTGCTATTGCAGCAGTTGATGATGTTATCGGTTATGATATCGTTGTTGCTTATGACAATACAAAAGTTCAGCCAACAGGTGTGGTTACAGTTGCAAATGCCATGGTAACTCCTTCCTATACTTCTACTGCAAGCAACATTGATAACGTAAATGGCTTGATGTATATTTCAGTATTCTTTAACGGAACTGCTCCTGCAAATGCTGAATTCAATGGAACAGGTGAATTGTTATGTGTACAGTTTGCCCGTCTGCCTGGTTTCCTTGCTGCCGATACAGCTGATTTCGGTGTGAATTCACTGCAGGAAAGTTATTTCAATGGTGTACTTCCTAAAGTTGTTACTCCCGGTCAGTATATTACATTCCAGGAAGGTGACTTCTTATCATCTTTGAAATTCTGGTCTGACAACAGCCCGATCAGATATGATGCTGCAAACCCTTCAACCTATTTGATCACTAACATCAAAGGTTCAACTGTTGCATGTACTCCTCTTTCTGCAACTGCAGTTCAGCCTGATATCAATGGAGAATTCTCTTATGATTACTCTAATGGTCCGTACATCAACATAGATAAGAATATCCCTGATGCAATTTCTGTTCAGCCTGTTGTAAATGGATTTGATGCATTCCTTACCCGTCGTTTGCTGATCAATGATGCAACCTTTGTACCTTCTGTTTACCAGGCAGTTGCCATTGATGTGAATACTGACGGTGTTGTTTCTGCAGGTGACCTTTCTCAGATCAACCAGCGTGCTGTATTGATCATCGGAGAATTCCGCCAGGACTGGAACTATACTCCTGCAGGTACTCCAATCGCTGGTGCCGGTCCTTCAAAAGACTGGTTATTCATCGACGGAAATACACTGAATGCAAATCCAAATTATACTATTTCTGCAACTTTCCCATTTGATGATGGTATTGGATTCTCACGTTTCCGTGTTCCGCAGATTGATTTCTGTCTGGAAGTTCCAATCCAGTTTTCTACTTCATGTAATGTGTTTGAAGTTGAAGAATACACAGGTGTATTGTTAGGTGATGTAAATGGTAACTTTGCCACTAACGTTACAGGTGGACCATTCCGTACCGGCGATGATAAGGTTATATTCGATCTTACAAGAGCTGTTAGCGGACAAGGTTATATTGATGTTCCTGTTTCGGTTCAGTATGCAAGCAACGTAAATGCTCTGGACTTTGCATTGAATTTCAATGTAAGCAAAATGAATTTCGGAGCTGTTATCAATGCTGATGCATCTATCGAAACTCTTTCTAATTTCAATACACAGGATAACGCACTTCGTTTCACTTCTTACAGCCTGCAGAACTATAACATTTCTGCACCGGTTGTTTCTGTTCGTTTCAATACTCAGTCTTCAAGTCTGACTGAATCTGACCTGAACAATCTGGAAGGTTACATTAACGGTGATAAAGTTGCTGTTGAAGTAATTGGAACCCGGATTGCGAACGAAGGTGTAATGGTTAATGTTTATCCTAACCCTGCAAGTTCTGAATTGAACATTGTTGTATCAGAAGATGCATCAGTTCAATTAATGGATGCTAACGGCCGTTTGGTAGTTGAGAAGTCTGATGTGATTGCTTACCAGAAGTATCAGTTTAATACCAGTAAACTGGCTAAAGGAATCTACATGTTGAAAGTTTACAACAACAACATCGTTTCGATGAAGAAAGTTGTAATAGAATAAAAACTAGTTTTCTTTTAAGAGAAATCCCGGCCCGTAAGCCGGGATTTTTTTTGCTATTATAAAATTCGGAATTCACATTGAACTAATTCTGCATTAACATGAAATTAACGTTTATGTTAATATTTTTATCTTGATCATCTCGCAAATGCCTGTTAAAGCTCGATTTTATATCTCATTCATGAATTAAGAATTTTATAACACACATATGAATGTTTTTCCTTAAAGGGTGATTAATTTTACACTAGTAATACTCTTATGAAACTCAATACATTTTTGTTGTCACTTTTTATTTTAGTTGGTAGTATGATTCCAGCTGCATCATTTTGTGGCGTTTCGGAAACCGAATCTGATTTTGATAGAGGAAAAGTAATTACTACAAATCGGGAGCGTTCAGATCTATTTGCTGAATGTAAAATTGGAAATAATAATTTGTCATTTAATCAATTAAAATCATTCAGCGTAAATACCAGTTCAGATTTTTATATGCTCATAAATAATGAGGATACAATAGTATTTGATTTCTCCCAGGCTTTGTGCACATCGGGTATGATAGAGGTTCCTGTATTTTTTTTGTCGGATGAATTAGTTTGGGCAATTGATTTTGAAATGAAATTTAACCCTTCAGAATTCACCTACAATTCCTATGTGAGTCATCAGTCTTACCTTAACAATGCAGCTAATTTTCAAATTTTTGACAGCACCTTACGATTCTCGGCTTTCAGCATGACACCAATGGATACTGACACGCCACTAATTTCTTTACGGTTTAATGTTCCTTCAGGCGTGATTGGTTTTTCTTCTTTTTCATTAGTTAGAGGGTATTTAAATGGTGATTTGTGCAGTTATAAATCTGTAAACCTGCCTCCTGCACCTCCGATAGTTTCAGGGGGTGTTACCAGCCTTCAAACAGGTGACTCATTGCTCCTGAGTATTGCAATTCCTCTGGGATATAACAATGTATGGTCAGGTGGTTCTACAGCGTCCTCAATTTATGTCAATAGTGCCGGCACTTATTCTGTGGCAGTTACCAATAACCTGGGATGTACGGCTACATCGTATATCACAGTAACTTTAAGCAATCCTTTACCTGTTGAGTTGTTGGCGTTTGAAGGAATAGTTTATGAAAATGGAATCCAGTTATTCTGGACGACAGCCTCTGAAATAAATAATGACTATTTTATAGTACAACGCTCTTCAGATTTAGAAAAATGGTATTCTCTTTCCCGCATTGAAGGTAACGGTACCTGCAGTAATTTCAGCCAGTATAATTATTTTGATTCAGCACCTGCCGTGGGTAGTAATTATTACATATTGAAGCAAGTCGATTTCGATGGTGTTTACGGATTATCACCTGTTATCTTAGTGAATTATGTGAATGAGAAGCAAACACAAAGTGATATGCATATTTTTCCTAATCCGGCAGCATCAGGATATGTTAAATTGATTATTTCCCTTCCGGATAATAGTGATGGTGCCATAATTTCGATTCTTGATTTAAATGGAAGAGAATTATTCACCCAAGCATTGAACGATGAACATAATAACGGATTGGCAGGTAGAAGGCATATTGAAATCAGCAATCATTTCAACCCAGGGATGTACCTGGTAAAATGGGTTTCCGGAGGCAGTTCGTATCTTTCAAAATGGGTAATTTATTGATGTTTTTTGTTAACATTTAATTTACAATAGTTTAAATAAGATAATTGATCAATCCATCTAACCTATATTACTTTTGAAAAAAAATCAAACGATGAAAAAATTTTTATTTCTGTTATTAGCAGTTCTAAGTGTTAGCCTGAATGATTGTTACTCGTCGGCATTGCATGCAGGAACTGTAAGCTTACCAAAAGGGAATAGCGGTGTTATGGCGTTTGAAATTGAATCCAATGAGATTTCACTATCAGGTGGAAACCCGGTTTCTCCAATGGTGATCAATCAATTTGATTCAGTATTTTTTGATTTGTTCCAGGCTGTCATTAATGGCAATACAGTTGAATTCCCGGTTTATCTTCGTTCCGATGATGTTATCAATTCACTGGATTTCGCATTGAAATACGACCACACCCAGTTGGAATATGATACCTTGATTAATCTTACCGGTTATATTGATCATCTTTCTTTTTATAATACTAATGATTCAACAGTAAGGCTAACCAGCTACAGTTTCACACAACCTTATTCTAACGATACTCCTTTGTTTATAATCAGATTCACAGTTTTGGCCGGATTTACCTGCAGTAATGATTTTAATTCAGTTAGTGCTTTGTTAAATGGTGATTTATCCAGCCACAAATTTGAAGAGTGTTTATTCAATTCGATCCAGGATGATGTATTCAGCAATCTTTCCATATATCCCAACCCGGTAAATAGTTTCCTGGTTGTTGATTCCCCCGTTGATGCAGTTATTGATGTAGTTGATATCCATGGAAAAGTTGTGATGCACCAAACATCTGTCTATTTCGGGCAACCTTTAAATTTAGACACCGGAAAACTTGAATCAGGGGTTTATTTTATTAAAATGACCAGTGGAACCACAGCTGTAGCCAGGAAATTTGTTGTAAGCAAGTAATCTATCAAAGCATTATTAAGTCGTTTTCTTTAACAAATAAGCAGTATATATGCATGATTAAGAATCCAGTGTAACACCAACGGCTATAGGAAGATAATTAACAGTATTTAAAATTATTTCGTTTTTCAAAAATTCCAAAATGATGCTCCGAAAAATTTGTTTAATTTACTGAGTTTATATTTTTCCCGCTATAACTTTTTTCAATTCCTACAAAAAGCAATCGTATCTTTTGGAAGAAAAATAAGCGTTTTGAAATAATCTTAATATTATCAGGTCAAATTAATATTTCATCACTTTTTCAGTAAACATTTTTTCCTCCGTTTCAACTTCCACAACATAAATACCTTTCGCAATGTATCCCTGAATTAAAATGGTATTTGGAAAAAGGCCCTGGGTAGTATGTTCGCTGTTATAAATTATTTTTCCCAGCAGATCAACAACTCTTACTTTTATCATTTGCGGGCGCTGACTGTAGAATACCAGTTCAAGATCATCAGGGAAAGGATTACCATTAATGACAAGGTTATCGCCGCTGTTTCCGTTATCAGGATTTAATCCCGCAAGGATCAGACAAGCCATTGGGAAATCAGGTATTCCGTAACCGAGAAGCGAATCGGGATTATTCGCCTGGTTGCCACTTTGCTGAATCGCACTTATGATTTGCATATTGGTTGCATTGGGATGGCATTGCCATAATGTTGCTACCATACCTGCCATAAGCGGTGATGAAAACGAAGTTCCGTTAGCCGGGAAAACACCAACACCGTTCCATGGGTCTGCTACAATTGTTTGTGAACCTTGTGCGGCAACGTTAGGTTTTATGTTTCCATCGAATGAAGGACCTTTACCGCTGAATTGTACGTACAGCGACATTGCATCCACCGCACCTACAGCAAGAATACTGTCAGCATCAGCAGGTGCACTGATGCGAAACCACGGACCATTACCTTCGTTTCCTGCACTGTTACACACTACAATTCCTTTGGATGCTGCAATATCGGCAGCTCTTGTTACCGGGGTCGTATTTCCATCCAGATCACTGTAACTATGATTCTGTGAAGGATCATCAAATACAGTATATCCTAAAGATGAGTTAATAATATCGGCCCCTGCGCTATCAGCATATTCAGCTGCCGAAGCCCAGTTGTATTCTTCTATAATGGCCTCCGCAGGTGCATTTTCGGATCGTAACAACAAATAAGAAGCACCGGGAGCAGTACCGATTAATTCACCGGGAAGATTTCCGCCAATAACCGATAATACCATTGTGCCATGAGCATCATCATCGTATACATCAGCTTCGTTATCTACAAAATCCCATGTTCCCAAAATCCTGTTATTCATGAAAAGACTGTCAAATGCATCCATTACATCCACATTTACAAAACCTGCATCGATTACAGCAATTAATTTGCCTGCACCGGTATAACCGTTATCATGCATCAAATCTCCCTTAAGCATGCTGACCTGGTTTAATGAAATCCCATAATTGAAGGAGGTGGACCTGTAATTATTCACTGTCTCAGGATGCGTCCGGAGTTGATTTTCTGTATCAAATTTGGAGGGAACGGATGTAGCAGCTATGCGCCCAACGTTAGTATTTTGTGCAACATAAGGCAGGTTCATAATGGCATTCAGTACGGAATTATTGGGCACCTCAACTGTTACAGTATTAAACCATTTTGATGTATTCAGCACCTGTGCGCCCGTTGCTGCAATTCCGGAAATGTAATTCGGATTGACCGGCAAATCCTGTGTGGTTACAGAAATATTCTGTGCGGTTCTCCTTGCAATGGCGCGCTGTGAAAGAAATGCCGAAGGGTTTGAAACAGAATAGGGGGAATTGTTCTTATCCGTAAGGAAAATCACATAACGGTCCTGGGCAAAAATAGCCTGCTGGCCGGAAAGGATTACTAGTAACAGGAGTATAATTTTTTTCATATCGGTTTAATTAGACCATGATGATATTGTTTCAATATAGAGACGCTGTTCCTTAATTCCTCCGGGATCTTTCAGTATGTAAATATCTTCCTTGTAAATTAAGCCAACGCCGGGGGCATACTTTTCAATCTGGAATTCTTTGTTGAAAATATCATCAAAATCACTTTGAAGTACTGTTATGGTAGAATCGAATTCAATGCCACCTATCATGTCATATTCATGCAGGTTTTCATATTCGTATTCTTTATCATCAAGCGTATTAAGAACATTCCCGTTCCAGGATCCATTGCTTGTGATTGGAAAAACCAGTTTCACATACGGAATGTTTTCTTCTTTTTTTTCCACCCAGGTTGCTGTGAGATTGGATGTCCATACATCTGTAATCACCCATGAATCATTCGGTGTGTTGCGGCGATAGCGTTCGAGCCGTTGTGTAGGCCGGTTCTGATTATCGATAAAAACAGATTCCACAACCTCTTTCATCTGGTAGATATCCGTATCATGCTGTCCGCTGAACTGATCTTTGGTAATCAGTGAAACATCATAAATAATTTCATGACCAACGTTGGTAGGAAAGTAGGAGTAGAGAAGTCCTGTAGGTGTGGTGTTGTTGTCATCATCATTGCAGGAGGAAACAACGAAACCGGCAACGCAGAGTAACAAATAAGGGAGAATCCTTTTCATGTTTATAAGTTATTTCAGTATAAAACCACCACCAATCAAATCCTGTTCTTCATAAAATACCGCACTTTGCCCGGGAGCAACAGCCGAAACATTTTTATGAAACAATACCCGCATCATATTATCATTAAGACTGATTGTTGAAGCTGTTCCAGGATCTTTGTAACGGATCTTGGTTATAGCTTCCATGGCACCGGGGATATTATCATATTTCACCAGGTTTACATTTCTTACCCACATCTCTTTTTTATCCAGGTCTTCAAAATTGCCCAGCACAACTGTATTTGTTTCAGGAACAATTTTCGTCACGTACATAGGTTCTCCAAAAGCAATTTCGAGTCCCTTGCGCTGACCTATCGTATAAAAGGGATAACCTTTATGTTTCCCAAGTACTTTTCCTTCGGCAGAAACAAAATCGCCTCCGGTTACTTTTTCTTCAAGCCCTGGCACCCGATGCTTCAGGAATGCACGATAGTCATTATCCGGAACGAAACATATTTCATAACTTTCATTTTTATTGGCTAACTCATGAAAACCCCAGTCGGCAGCCATTTTACGAATTTCAGTCTTACGGTATCCGCCTATGGGAAATTTGGTACGGGCAAGCAGATCCTGCGAAAGGCCCCATAACACATAGCTTTGATCTTTATGTTCATCAACCCCTTTTGAAATTACGAAGCGATTATTTTCCTTTCGCACCTGTGCATAATGACCCGTTGCAATAAACTCGCAGTCGAGCATTTCGGCACGTTTGTAAAGCGCTTCCCACTTGATGTGCGTATTGCATAATACACAGGGGTTAGGTGTTCTGCCCGCAAGATATTCATCAACGAAATTATCGATCACCGCATCACCGAATTCATTACGGATATCGAGAATGTAATGATGAAATCCTTTTTCAACAGCAATTGCACGTGCATCATTGATAGAATCCAGACTGCAGCACCCGGTCTCTTTTTTTGAAGTACCCGATGATGCATAGTCCCATGTTTTCATGGTGATGCCTACCACTTCGTAGCCTTCTTCATGCAGCATCATTGCGGCGACCGAACTATCGATTCCGCCGCTCATGGCTACCAGTATTTTACCGTGTTTGCTCAAACCTCTAAATCATTGAATATTACAACAAAGATAGGCCAATATTTGTTATTTCAGGAGCCGGAAGTTACATTTTGGTTACAATGGAATAGCGGGTTTTTGACCGCAAGAGAAGGCATCATAAATGTGAATGCAGATTTTGAAATTTGGTATCTTGCACGCCAAATTCCGGTTTTTGCCGGAAAGCACATTACACCCCGAAATATGATGAACCGGTGTCTGAAATAATCCTGGTAGGTCCGGCCTTTCCCTTGCGGGGAGGTATTGCCAATTTTAACGAGGCATTATGCAGAACGTTGAATGAGCAGGGCAGACCTTGTGAGATCGTATCTTTTTCGATGCAGTATCCCGGTTTTTTGTTCCCGGGAACAACACAGCTGGCAGCAGGCGATAAACCGCCGGAGGGTATTCCCGTGGTTACCATGATCCATTCCTTAAACCCGTTCACCTGGTGGAAAGCAGCCAACTATATCCGAAAGAAAAAACCATCAACTGTTATCATCCGGTATTGGTTGCCGTTTATGGCACCCTGCCTTGGATCCATTGCCAGGATGGTAAAAAAGGGTAATTCCGGAATCCGGGTTATTGCCATTGCCGACAATATCATCCCGCATGAGCGGCGCCCGGGTGATAAGATACTCACACAATACTTTGTTAATGGTTGTGATTCGTTTGTGGTGATGAGTAAAAGTGTTTTGAATGATTTGAAAGAATTTGACGCTTCCAAGCCCGTCGTTTTGCAACCCCACCCGGTATATGATATTTTTGGAGAAGCCGTTGATCAAAAATCTGCTAAAATACGATTGGGACTAAAAGATGATGACCGGTTGGTTTTATTCTTTGGTTTTATCCGTCATTATAAAGGGCTCGACTTGCTGCTAAAAGCATTTTCTGATGCCCGCATCAGGGATTTGGGTATTAAATTGATTGTTGCAGGAGAGTTTTATGAAGACTGGCAAAAATACCTTGACATTATTTCAGAATTTCAATTGGAGGATGCTGTCATTTTACATGACCGGTACATACCAAAAGAAGATGTAAGGTATTATTTCAGCGGCGCCGACCTGGTAGTGCAGCCTTACCGGGATGCTACCCAAAGCGGGGTAACACAAATCGCCTATCATTTTGGAAAACCAATGGTGGTAACCAATGTTGGTGGATTGCCTGAAATTGTGATCGATGGAAAATCGGGGTATGTGACAGCAATTGACCCGGTTAAAATAGCAGATGCCATTCATGATTTTTATTCTCAAAACCGGGCATCGACCTTACAGGCCGGGGTGCGGGAAATGGCCCGGCAGTTTACGTGGGAAGAATTTATCAGGAAAACGTTGTAAACCCCGACGGGGATACCCAACCCCGACGGGGTGGGGGGACCCTCCGGGTTGACAATTTAAAAAATGATGATTATTATTGCCACGTCACTTTTCTAAAAACTTTTCAATTATGGGAAATCCCCGCGACCCTCTGACCTTTGATGATACGTTTCACATCTACAACCATGCAGTTGGTAAGGATTGCTTTTTCCGTGAGGAAAGAAATTACTATTTTTTTATGGAAAAATTCATTAAATGGATTTTGCCGGTTATCAATGTGCTTGCCTATTGCCTGGTGCCAAACCATTTTCATTTCTGTTTGAGAATACGATCGCGACAGGAGTTGTTAGACTATTTCGGAGATAAACTCCGGCATCGGGGTGGAAAAGATATCAGCAGGATTAAAGAAAATGAAATACTCGAAAAACTCGTTAATGAGCAATTTTCACATTGCTTCAACTCTTTTGCCCAGGCCTACAACCACAAGTATTCGAGAATGGGTTCCTTATTTAAAGAAAGTTTTCAGCGCAAGCAGGTGACATCTGATGATTATTTGAGAACACTTATTTGTTATATTAATAATAATCCTGTACACCATCGAATGGTAGAACACCCTGCTCACTGGAAACATTCCAGCTATAATGAGTTGTTTTCCGATCAACCAACAATTATTGAAAGAAAGGAAGTGATTGACCTTTTTGATACGCTTGAAAATCTGGAATTTGTGCACCTGACCCCGTCGGGGTTAGGTGACCCCGACGGGGTGGGGGTACCCTCCTGGTTGGAAAGGATGGAAATTTAAGGAAGACTACCCAATCCCTCACGAATTACATTGGGTTCATCACCGGTGCAGTCGATGACGGTACTGGCTATGTTTTTTCCGTAGCCTCCATCAATGACAAGGTCGACCTGGTTGCCAAACCGCTCATAAATTTCCTGTGGATCGGTGAGGTATTCGGCGATGATATTTTCGTCGTCGCGAAGGGATGCTGAAACGAGCGGCCCCCCGAGTTCTTCAATGATAAGCCTGATAATGTTGTTGTCGGGAATCCGGATCCCGATGGTCTTTTTGTTATTTCTGAAAAGTGACGGAACCGTGTTGCTCGCAGGCAAAATGTAGGTAAACGGGCCGGGTAAAGTTGCTTTCAGCAGTTTGTATACATTCCGCTCAAATGGCTTAGTATATGTGGAAATATGTGCCAGGTCATTCAGAAGGAAAGAAAAATTGGCCTTTTGCGGTTTGACCCCGCGGATGCGGCACAATTTTTCAAATGCTTTAGTATTGCGAACGTCACAACCTATTCCATAAATGGTGTCAGTCGGGAAAATAATAACACCATCAGCATTTAAAACATCAACAACCTGGCGGATATGTCGGGGAGAAGGATTATCGGGGTGAATTTCCAGGAACATACAGCTAATTTAGCAAGAGCGGATAAGACCGTGATGAGAAAAAAAAGAAAAAAAAGTGGGTAAGCTACTTATATCGCACCGCTACAACCGTTTATCCTTGCTTCCTTCCGGACCTGGGGAGGTTCACAGGAGCTGGTCGTATAAGACTTACCCGCTGCAAAGATAAGGAACTTATAAGGAAATGGCAGATAAATATTTTACTTTTCATTGCTGCAATGTTTTCCAGGCATTGGGGAGAAAATCGATCAGATCGCCTGCATTCATTCCTTCCTGCGAAAGCAATTCCGCTGCAATATCACCTGCAAGCCCATGCAGCCACGTGCCAAGCAGACAAGCGTCCAAAGCATTATAACCACTTGCCCGCAACCCGGTAATCAACCCTGTAAGCACATCACCCGAACCGCCTTTCGCCATACCGGCATTTCCGGTTGTGTTGAACCAAATTGTACCATCCGGACAGGCAATTGAACTATTTTTTCCTTTTAAAATGACATACACCGAATACTTTTTTGCGAATTCCCGCTGTTTATTCAGCTTGTCGAAATCATCGGTCCAGCTACCAGCCATTCTATTAAATTCACCCGGATGAGGGGTTAAAATGGTATCGGCCGGAAGCCGTGAAAACAAATCGGGGTTCATGGCAAGTATGTTCAGTGCATCTGCATCCAGCACCAGCTGCTTTGCCTTACCCTCCAGAATTTGATAAATGAGTGCCACCGCCGTTTCACCGGTTCCCAGCCCCGGACCTGCTCCGATGATATTAAAAGAATCGATTGCCTTCACCACAGGATTTTCGCGCTTAAAAGTGACGGCCATTGCTTCAGGTACTGCAACCTGTATGATCTGTAAGCCTTCTTCCGGAATGCCCAGCGTTAGCAACCCTGCACCGCTTTTCAAGTATCCCCTTGCTGCAAGAATGGCGGCTCCCATCTTACCTTCCTCCCCGGTTATTAACAAAGAATGTCCGAAAGTCCCTTTGTGGGAAAATTCCCGTTTTGGTTTAAACAGCGAATTTATTAAATGAGAATCACTTTCATGAAATTGAATGTTCATTGAAGATAATGCCTCCGGTAAAAGGCCAATATCAATAACGGTAATTCGTCCAAAATATGCTTCATTTTCACCTGCAAACATAGCCGGTTTCCGGTATTGAAATGTCAATGTTTCTGAGGCTTTAACAATTTCATTCCCAGATTTTAATGAACTTTCATCGCAACGAATACCTGAAGGTAAATCAATACTCACAACCGGGAGGTTTGAAGCATTAATTTTGCGGATTACAGAAGCCGTTAATTCATCCGTTTTCCCAGAAAAACCGGTTCCGAAAATTGCATCTACAATTACACTCCCCGGATTAAAACCGATATATTGATCAACAGTTGAAACTGGTAAAATTACCTCCTCCTTGATCAATTGCAGCCGTTTAAGGTTTGCCTGGCAATCGGAACTAAAGACTGGTTTAGTGATTAACAGGCTGACTGTCACATCGTAACCATCATTTAATAACAGCCGTGCCATAATCAGGCCATCTCCACCATTATTACCCTGACCGCAAACAACATGAACGGGAGTATGCTTATTAAAGTTGTTTTTAAACCATTTGAAGCATGCTGTGGCTGCCCGTTCCATCAGGTCCAATGATGAAATTGGCGAATGGTCAATGGTAAACCGGTCAGCCTCTCGCATTTGTTCAGCGGTGAGAACGTGCATATTTTAGTTAAAGTAACTGTTTAAGTATGTTAGGATTAAAATACTGGTTATCTATTAAATATAGTGGTATAATAAATTGACATAATATTTGGAAACCGGGAATTCTTCCGGAATTATTATAGGTATACTCAACCAGTTTTTAACAAAATTAATTAAAACAACAGTATGACCTCTTCCGGTTCCGCATTGGATTTATTATTCAGGAAAATTTATTAACGGTTAAAAAGTAGCCACAAGTTCTGGTATCTTTGATTGAACAAATCCCAAAACCATGAAAAACCGATACTTAATCGTAACTGTGATCAGTCTCCTGTTTGTAGTCAACACTTCCAGGGCTCAAACTACTCTTACCCAGGCTGTGGATTTTACTGTTACTGACGTGAATGGCGTTGTACATAACCTGTTTAATATCCTGAATAACGGTCAGCATGTTTGTATCGATTTCTTTTTTGATGCCTGCGTTCCCTGTCAGCAAACATCTCCATTTTTTAAGCAGACTTACACTAATTTCGGTTGTAATTCGGAGGATATTTTTTTCATAGCTATTGATTTGGGAGACACAGATGCCCAGGTAATCGCCTATGAAAATACGTTTCTTGGAGGTGCCCCGGGATATCCTTCCGTAAGTGGAATCGATGGCGGAGGAAATGCCGTAGTTGCAACCTATGGAATTGGTGCTTTCCCAACTTACATCCTTATTCGCCCCGATCAAATGATCATTGAGCAGGACATGTGGCCAATTGCAGATGCTTCTACATTCACTTCGTACTTTGCAAGTAACGGACTTTCACCAATTGCATGCACCGTAGGTATTAATGAAAATAGCGTATTTGAAGGAACTTCAATTTATCCCAATCCAGCAAATGATTACCTGAATGTAAAATCCGATCTTACCCTTCAAACCTACCGCATTTTCAATTTGCTGGGTGAGGCAGTAGCAGGGGGTGAAATAATTTCTGATAAATTGGATGTTAGCGGACTGGGTTCAGGAATTTACCTGTTGGAAATTGTTTCCGGTGATCAAACTGGAAAGTTCCGTTTCGCAAGGCAATAAAAAAATATCAACTAAAAATGGCTCACAGGAAGTATTCTGTGGGCTTTTTTTATGCCTCCGCTAATGCGGAAAGGTTGGCACAGGTTATATGCGGCCGGTCTGTAGTAAGATGGTTAATCAGCGATCTGCCATCACCATGAACGGTCATAATACTTTTGGCTCCGGTTTTTTCTATCAGTTGCAGAATTTCATTCCAGTCGGCATGATCGCTTAAATGAAAGTTGAAATGCGAACGGAAAGGCGATTTTTTCCAACCCGTAGCAAATACTGTAACCACACTTACATGGTTCAGGTAGGTTGACAATGCCCTTGGCGGCGCTATCAGAATATTTCCCCGGGTGCGGTTAAAAAGCCGGTAGTTATAATGTTGCCATTCGCCCAGCTGTATTCCTGCCTGCTCATAAATGCGGTGAAAAACCGCTGCTTCGGGATGCACCATAACCCGGCGCCCGGCAAGAAGCTTTCCTGCCAAAGCAGTAATACGCTGCGCTTTGCCCAGGTTGTATGCACCAATTACCACGTTAACATGAGAATAGGCTACGAGCTTCAAAAATTCCTGCTCTTCGGCAGGATGTGTATATTCGGGATCAGCGAATGTTGTTTCTGTAATTAACACATCGCACGGCACTATTTCAAACGGCTCACAGGAGCAGTCGGGACGCAATTTAAAATCCCCGGTGTAGCAATAACGGGTCCCATTGTAATCGATAACAATTTGTGCAGATCCTAAAATATGTCCTGCCGGATAAAACCGTATAACGGCCGCACCCATGTGAAATGGTTCACGGTAGGCAATGGTATGAAAAGAACTCTTCAAACGGTCCTTATAACGCATTTTCATGAAATTCTCTGTAGGCCGTGTACACCATACTTCCTTATTGGAAGCGATGGCATGATCGGCATGACCGTGTGAAATTACCGCACGGTGTACTGAGCGTTGCGGGTCGATATAAAAATCGCCGGGTATAAAATACAGACCTTCCGGTCGCCTGACGAGCGGGGAATTCAAATTTTTGAAGTTTTAACAAGGAGGATAATTTCCAATATTTGTGGTGTTACCAGGTGGTCATCATCATTAATGATCACATAATCACTTCGCTTTACAACATCTTCTTCAGGTAGCTGCCGGTTCAGAATTTTTTGCACTTCATCCGGCTTTTTGCCGTCTCTTTTAACAACCCGTTTTATCCTGAGATCTGCGGGCGCGGTAACTGCAACAATGGCATCCATAAACTTATGGCTGCCAGATTCAAACATAATTGCCGCTTCCTTGGCAACCAGTTCAACATGTTGATTTTTCGCAAACCAGTTTTCATAATCTTTTTGTACGGCAGGGTGGAGGATGTCATTTAATTGCTGAAGTTTGGCTGCATCGTTAAAAACAATACCTGCTATGAAAGACCGGTTGGCGCTTCCATCAGAATGATATGCACCAACTCCCAGCAAATTTTTCACTGCATCAATAACCTCGTTGTTATTTTCAAGTAACTGCTTTGATGCTTCGTCGGCATTGTATACCGGAATTCCTAAAACTTCTAAAACCCGGCAGACAACAGATTTTCCTGAACCGATTCCTCCGGTTATACCTAACTGAAACGCCTTCATTTTTGAACTAGGTAATCAATAAATTCCGGCTGGATGCTGATGATCCTGACTGATAGGGGTTGCTTGCCGATTTTAACAGGAAGTTTGCCCGGAAGATTCTTTGAAGGCACTTCAGCCTCTGCCCTGAAGTCACTGTTTTTTATGTCGGGAAATCCTGACAAGGCAGCTGTAAATGTTACCTTGACTGTGCGGGGGATAATCTGAACCATATTTCGTTGCGACACCGGTAACTCCACGGGTATTTCTATTACGCCTTCCGTAAATTCTTCCACAGGTAAATAGTAACGGATCAGTGAAGTGGAGCTCGCCAATCCAGGAAAAGTGGAACTATCGAGAGCAATTACTCCGCCTTTATTGCCTGCCACATCACTGAGCGTTAAATTCAAGGTTTTCACTTCATAAATTTTTGCGAGTAGATCGGGAGGGCCGGCCAGTTCAATGCTATCAGGAAATAACTTGACATCGCCCACTGCTCCAAACCTGGGCTTATAGGAAACTTGCCTGGATAGCCGCACCGGAACCCGTTTACTCAAGCGGGAATTAAATCCGGCAGTAATGTTATCAGGAGTGATCTTATAGGGTTTAAGGTCGCCCGGAAACTGGTTCCGTAATGCTATGGTTTGAAACCGCATTTCGTTTTTTTTGTCGGAATGCGATGATACATCCACAACTATGGAATCAGGCCGCTCACGGAAATGAACACCTGCCAGTTTCAATCCGCTTCCTTTGAAATGATATTCCAGTTCTTTGGGTAGTTCGCTGTCGAAGTATTTTGTGAATGGAATATTCCGGTAATTAACAGGAATGGTTATATAAGTTTCATATTCCCGGCTAAGGGAAGTAAACACCCAGAAAACGGTAGACATCACCAGGCAAAGCAGGAAAATGGCAGTCTTGTGGCTTAGGTTAAGCCGCTTTCTGATCTTTTGTAAGAGTTCATTTTTCAATAATTCAAAATTAGAAAAAACGAACCGAATGGAAAGGAAAAATATGGAAGGCTTTGCCGGGTCAAATACAGCCGGGTATTACTCGTCAGGCTTTAGGCTGGTATTGTTTGGTAGCTTCCGCAGAAACGGCAGTCTTCTCAATCTTCAGTTTCACATTATTATCAACTTCCACGATAAAAGTGGTGTCATTAACATCAATAATTTTTCCGTGTACTCCGCCAATGGTAACAATTTTATCACCCTTAAGCAGACTCTCTTTAAACAGCTTTTCCTGTTTGGCTTTTTTCATCTGGGGGCGAATCATGAAAAAGTAAAAAATTACGATGATCAAAAGAATCATGATCAGTTGGCCCATGGCGCCACCGCCGGTAGGGGAAGCCTGCAAAAGAATGTTGGTTAAGGTCATTGGTGTGGAAATATTTTTTGTAAAATTAAAATAATTTTTCTTTTAAATGGGAGCTTTAGATGATTGAATATCGGCACTAACAGTCAATACTTTAGTGTTTGGAACAGTGTTGGCAATTAAGGTTACAGTTTTACTGGTCATACCCGATTTTCCGGAGCTGTCGAATGTCACATTGATAAACCCTTCCTCACCAGGTCCAACCGGCGACTTCGTGTATTCAGGCACCGTACAACCGCAGGTAGCGCTCGCACTTGAGATTACCAAAGGAGCATTTCCTGTATTCTTAAATTTGAATGCATAAGTAACTTTTTCTCCTTCCTGAATTTCACCGAATTCATGATTGTCTTTTTCGAATGTGAATACCGGCATTGCAGCCGGGTCTGAAGTAGCAGTAGCAGCAGGATTGGCTGTTGCCGGATTATTTACAACCTCAGGAGAAATTTTTGCATCCTTACTTTTTTCAGAATTTTCACTGCACGAACTCAGTCCGGCTATCAGGGAAGCCGATAGAACGAGTGTAAAGAGTTTTCCTGGAATCATAGACTGGGTTTTTAGATGCTGCAAAAATAATAAATTGGAAGGAATCCGGGATTACTCTATCAAGCCACGACCTGATTTTTTCACCTCACCCTTTGCCTTAAGATCGGCTACCAGGTTGTCGATTACACCATTGATGAAAATTTTGCTTTTGGGGGTGCTGTAATCTTTTGATATGTCAATGTATTCGTTGATACTTACTTTGACAGGAATTCCGGGGAAAGTAAGAATTTCACTCAACGACATTTTCAGAAGGATGATGTCCATTAATGCAATTCTTTCGACATCCCAGTTCCGGGTCTTTTCAGAGATGAGATTTTCGAAATAGCTGTCATTTTTTATGGTTTCCCGAAACAGTTTTTCCATAAATTCCTTATCATCTTCTTCATCCTTATAGAGCGGCATCAGTTCAAAATGTCCTTTACGGCCGGGATGCGTTATACGGATGGTTTTAAGCACCATGCTGTTGATGAGATCCAGTGCTTCGGCCCACCAGATGTTCTGCTCCTCCATTATGTTTTGAAGGGCTTCTGATGGAATTACTATGTTTTTATAGATCCAGGAAGCGAATTCAACGTCCTCTTCAACAGTATGTGTGGCTTCTGCTACATATGTTTTGTACTCCTGGGTATTCCGCAACTGAAAAAAAACTTTCTTAATAATCTCAGTATCTTTTTGCCAGCTGATTTTCCGCTTTTTTAAACCTTCCGTAAAGGTGGGATCGGCTTCTAAAAAAACTACAAATGCATTTTGCGAAAGACGGCTTATGGATGCTTCGGTTTTGGCTATATGACGTGGCTGAAGATCGGCATAGTAGCGAAGTTCCGCTTCAGCCAGTTCCGGCAGCACCTGGAGTAATGAGAAATAAAGGTCGTACGTGCGTTCGGTTCCCCGGAAAAGTTCCTTTAAGATGGATTCAGTATTTTTTTCTTCCGATTGATACCAGGAATAAAGAGCCTGCATTACGCGGGTCCTGAGGTGGCGGCGACTTAACACGGGATAGTTAAAATTTTATTGCTGGATGAGGTGGCAGGAGGGATAATTCAATGGATTGAACACGAGACAGCGATCTGATAAGGAAGAATTATAAGTTTATTTTTACAGACCCAGTTTTACTCTGCCAATATCTGCAATTCGCTTTTCAGCCATCCGGTTTGCTGCAAGGTAGGTGGGTATATTTTCCACAGCGGCCTTGTTCATAATATCGAGAGTATAATCGAATATTTTCTCAGTTTGCTGCATCGCGCGCTGCCTGTTATATCCTATGAGTTCAGAATATACATTGATAAGGCCGCCGGCATTGATTAAAAAGTCGGGAGCGTATGTAATGCCTTTATCCGTGATCATTTGGCCGTGAATATTTTCATCGGCCAGCTGGTTATTTGCAGCACCCGCAATAACAGAACACTTCAGTTTTTGAATATTTTCAGAATTAAGCGTTGCGCCAAGGGCACAGGGAGCATAGATGTCCATGTCCATGTCAAAAAATTCAAGATTGGTGAGCACTTCAGCTTTTGTCTCTGAAGCTATCCGCCTTAAAGTATCCTGGTTGAGGTCGATAATGTAAACCTTAGCACCTTCTTTTGTAAGATGCTTGACGAGGTTTTCACCTACATGCCCCACACCCTGTACCACTATCTTTTTTCCTTCAAGTTTATCGGAACCCCATGCATGCTTTGCAGCAGCTTTCATTCCCATATACACACCGTAAGCAGTAACCGGTGAAGGATCACCACCACCGCCCATTGATTCCGGCAGACCTGTAACATGACTCGTCTCCATACGGATATATTCCATGTCCTTGGTACTCGTGCCTACATCCTCTGCAGTGATATATTTCCCGCCAAGGCTGTTTACAAACTTTCCAAACCGGCGGAACATGGCTTCCGATTTATCTTTTTTTGAATCACCTATGATGACAGCTTTACCACCACCTAAATTCAAACCACTGATAGAAGCTTTGAAAGACATTCCTCTCGATAAACGTAATACATCACGAAGGGCATCCTGTTCATTATCATAGTGCCACATGCGTGTTCCGCCCAGGGCAGGACCAAGAATGGTATTATGAATGGCGATTATTGCTTTTAAACCGGTTTCTTTATCATGACAATAAACAACCTGTTCGTGGCCGAGCGATGACATTTGATCAAACAACAGATTTGTTTTTGTGGCAGTTTCTTTTAACTCTTTAACTTCAATCATCAGCTTCTGTTTAATGCGTTGGTTTATAAGCTACTAATGTGATTCCGAGGGATCAGGAAAGTGCAAAGGTACGCCTTTTTTTAAAAATGATATCCGAATGATATTCACAATCTGACACTCTGATTTCCCTTAAAAAAACTCGCAATTGCAGGATAAAATTCCTTCAAAAAACAAAAGAAGACCGGTTTAATGATCCAGGAATTGTTCAAGGATGCTTAAAATTCCTGCTGCCAGCAAACCGGAAATGGGAATGGTTAATACCCACGCCCAGATAAGTTTAATTGTTACTCCCCAGCGAACCGCCGAAATTCGTTTAGTAAGTCCTACACCTATGATGGAACCTGTGATGGTGTGTGTGGTAGAAACCGGTATTTTAAAATACTGCGTTACGAATAGCGTTATTGCACCGGCTGTTTCTGCGCTGAAACCTTCAAACGGGGTTAGTTTTGTGACTTTTTGGCCCATGGTTTTAACGATCCTCCATCCGCCGAAGAGCGTACCAAATGCAATTGCCGAATAACATGCCAATGGAACCCATTGTGGTATGTGGGAAATATCTGCTATTAAACCCTGCGATAACATGGCAGCTGCAATAATTCCGATTACCTTTTGTGCATCATTGCCGCCATGCCCTAAACTATACAAAGCTGAGGATACAAGTTGTAACCGGCGGAATGTGGAATCTATTTTTGATGGGTTTGATTTCCTGCTTATCTGCATCGTTACTGCGGCTACCATGTAGGATAACAATAATCCGATTACAGGGGCCAGCACAATGAAGTAGAGGGTTGGCATTATCTTATCCATCTGCAAAGCGGCAAAACTTCCGGCATGGGCTACGCCTGCCCCTGCAAAGCCACCAATGAGTGTATGTGACGAGCTGGAAGGAATGCCCAGCCACCAGGTAAAAAGATTCCAGATAATGGCTGCTATGAGTCCGGCCATAACAACCACAAGCGTAATGTTTGCACTGTTAACGGTTTTTGATACCGTATCGGCAACCTTAAGTTCAAATATCCAATACGCGAGAAAATTAAACATGGCCGCCCATAACACGGCGGTCAGGGGTGATAGCACTTTCGTTGATACAACGGTCGCTATTGAATTTGCCGCGTCATGAAACCCATTGATAAAATCAAATACCAGGGCCAGAATGATAACCAACAGTAACAAAGTCGCCATAAAACGGGAAGGATCAGGCCATTTTTAAAATAATGGATTCAATGACATTTGCAGCGTCTTCACATTTATCAGTAGCAGTTTCGAGGGCTGAAAGTACTTCCTTTATTTTTATGATCTGAACGGCATCTTTTTCATGCTCAAAGAGCCGGGCTACAGCATTATCAAAAATATCATCCGCGTGATTTTCAATGCTGTTAATTCGTACCAGTGAATCGGTAATATCCCGCATTTTCTTCATGTTTTTCAATTCAAAGACAGCCCTTCTGAGTTCCTCTGTGCCGGTCTGAATCAGCTCTGCCAGTTTAATCATATCATTGGTAACCACCGTCAGTTTATATAATTCCATCCTTTTGGAAGATCCATGAATATAATCCAGTACATCATCAATGGCTGAAACCAGCCTGTGAATGTCTTCCCTGTCGTAAGGAGTAATAAAGTTTTTGCTCAGCTCCTTGAAAATTTCATGAGTAATGTCATCTCCAATGTGTTCAATCCGTTCAATTTCGCGAAACCAATAAATTTTTTCTTCAGGATTGGTAGTTGTTACCAGCTTATAGATGGCTTTTCCACCTTCCTGTAAATTAGATGCTGCTTTGTCAAATAAGGGAAAAAAAAGTCGGTCCTGTGGGATGAAATATTTGAGGAATGGAAGCGCCATATCAGTAAATTATGTTAACCGGATGTTAAGAAACGCAAATGTACTTTTTGTTTTAAATAACCCTGCAGAATGTTGATAAAACTAATGCCAATGAACATTTTGAAGTGTTTGCCTTTTTCAGCGAACAGCGAAACAGGATGTACCAACAGCAGATGTGATGAATATCACTGTTGCCAAACCAAATGGGTTGTACTTTTGTAACCTGTTAAATACCCGAATTATGAACAAAGGTTCAAAATTGTATAGCGTTGTCCGTAATAAATGTCCCCGGTGCCAGGAAGGCGATTTCTTTGTAACCGGGAATTCGTATGATTTAAAGAATTTTTCAAAGATGCATTCACATTGCCAGGTATGTGGTGAATCTTTTGAGCCCGAGCCGGGTTATTATTTTGGCGGGATGTATGTGAGTTATGCCATAAACGTTGCCATCATGGTAGCTTTATGGGTTGGTACCGATTTGCTGTTCAAAGGTGGTATTGATATCTGGTTATTGGTGCTATTAAGCATAGTAGCGGGAATCTCCTTAACACCCATTACTTTTCGCTGGTCACGACTGATATGGATTAATATATTTGTTAAATACGATCCTGAAATCGCAGCCCGAAAGTTCTCCGGTAAAGCGGTTACCTCACAATTACCCTGAGTCTGGAATTACCATGCCCAATTGAATAGGGGAGGATCTGGTAGCTGCTCACATAAAGTGTTTCAAGTCGACGGAGGTTTCCCAAAGAGGCAGGCAAACGGTTATCATTTCCCATTCCTGATACATCAAGTTCGATCAGTGATTCCAGGTTACCGATAAAATCGGGAAGCGGCTCTGTAAGGTGATTTCTTCCTATATGCAGTAACCGTAGTTTTTTCAAAGTGCCCAGCGATTCCGGCAATTTTTGCAGATGGTTGTCGCTGAGGTACAGGTACTCAAGATTCTGCAAATCCCCGATATTTTCAGGGAGCGCCTCGAGTTCATTGTTTCTCAGGTCAAGTTCTTCCAATGAACTAAGTCCGGAAATATCAGCGGGGAGGGATTTTAACCGGTTAAACCGGACATTTAATTTTCGTAGCAACGGGAGCTTTCCGGTGTTAGGACTCATATACACCAAACGGTTCGATTGCATGGAAAGCGACTCTAATTTTTTGAGGTTCCCTATAAAATCAGGAATTGAATCAATTTTATTCCGAAACAGGATCAATTCGGTCAATGAACTCATCGTGGCAATTTCCGGTGGGAAGGAGGTAAGTTTACTTGCCGATAAATTTAATTGCTTTACAGATGATGGGTTTGTTCTCGCAACATCAAGCCGGTTAAGTTTACTACAGGAAAAAAGATGAAAACAAAAAATAAAAATCAGCAGTTTTTTCATCATTTTTGAAGTCTAAAAATAAGGCGGCTCAAGTTTCCGCACCAGCATTCAATCAGCCGGGAATTTATAAAAAATAAAGATAGTCAGGGAAACTGTAAAATGCAACTGGAGCCGATGTTAATATCGGTTTCACCCCGGAAAAAAAATGAAAGCCTTAGCTTACCTTAACAAATATTTTTATCGCTATCGCGGAAGAATGGCCGCAGGGGTATTGTTTGTTGCAATTTCTAACATTTTTGCCATTATACCCGCCAAGCTAATCCGCTATGCACTCGATGAAACGCAGTCGCTTATTGCATGGTACCGTCTTACCCGCGATTTTGTGGCGGGCAGTGAAATTTTTTCCGTGATTTCTTTTAACCTGATGGTTTTTGTTGCCCTGGTACTGCTTCTGGCTTTGCTTAAAGGCGTATTCATGTTCCTGATGCGGCAAACACTCATAGTTGTTTCACGGTATGTGGAGTATGATTTGAAAAATGATGTTTACAAACATTACCAGGAACTGGATTATCATTTTTATGCTGCAAACAACACCGGTGATCTCATGAACAGAATCAGCGAAGATGTTAGCCGTGTTCGAATGTTTGCAGGGCCTGCCATCATGTATACCGTGAATATGGTGGTTATGTTTATACTGGTTGTGTATGCAATGGCCCAGGTAAATCTTAAGCTCACTTTTTACACGTTGTTGCCCCTGCCGGTGCTTTCTGCAATCATATATTATGTACATGATATCATTAACCGCAAAAGTGAAAAGGTACAGGAACAGTTGTCGGGGTTGTCAACTTTTGTTCAGGAGGCCTTTTCAGGGATAAGGGTTTTGAAGTCGTTTGCACGGGAACCATTTAATCACGCAGAATTCGGCCGCCACTCCGAAAACTACAAAAATGTGTCGATGGAACTGGTTAAAGTGAATGCGCTTTTTCATCCCGCTTTGCTAATACTGGTTGGACTGAGTACCATTATCACAATTTATGTAGGCGGACTTGAAGTAATGAACGGTACCATTACCGTGGGTAACATCGCCGAGTTTATTATATATGTGAACATGCTTACCTGGCCTGTTGCTTCACTTGGTTGGGTGGTATCCATAGTGCAGAGAGCCGCCGCATCACAGCAACGAATTAATGAATTTTTGTATACCCGTCCAGCTATTATTTCCGGTAACGAAAAACCGGCTGTTATTAAAGGAGCGATTTCCTTTCGGGATGTTTCATTTTCGTATCCCAACAGCGATGTAATGGCTGTTCAAAATCTCAGCTTCGATATTCCTGCAGGTGAATCGCTGGCAATTATCGGTCGTACAGGTTCAGGTAAATCCACTGTGGCTTCCCTCGCCATGCGACTGCTCGATCCGGGAAGCGGTTCGGTATTGATTGATGGCATTAACCTGAAAAAGCTTGACCTGGGTTCCTACCGGTCGCAAACAGGGTATGTAGCACAGGAAGTGTTTTTATTCAGCGATACCATCGGAAACAATATTGCCTTCGGACTTGCGGGCGACCTGCCTGATGATGAAAGGGAAACCAGGATTCAGGAAGCTGCGAAAAACGCAGTGATTCTATCAAACATCGAAGAATTTCCTAAAAAGTTTGATACAAGGGTTGGTGAAAGGGGCATTACACTTTCAGGAGGCCAAAAACAGCGTATAGCCATAGCGCGTGCCATAATCCGGAATCCTGCAATCCTTATTTTCGATGATTGTTTATCGGCTGTAGATACCCGTACCGAGGAACAGATCCTTAATAATCTGGAAACTATTATGGAGGGTAAAACGACCCTCATTATAAGCCACCGAATCTCTTCAGTACGCAGAGCCCACCAGATACTCGTGCTGGATGCGGGTAGAATAGTGGAAAAGGGAACCCACGAGGAACTGTTGAATAAACAGGGCTTGTATGCTCAAATGCACGAGAAACAATCGCTCGAAGAGGAAATAGCTGATTAACACCTTCCTGACTTAAAATCATAAAGGTTGTTGCACAAGTGATTATTTTTTTATTTTTGTCAGCAAAATATTAACAAATGGGTGAGTTTGATAATAAGGATCAACAGGGAGATATTTTCGCGAAAGCAGTCAGGGCAGGGAAGAGGACTTATTTTTTTGATGTAAGGGCAACCCGGTCTAACGACTATTATCTTACCATTACTGAAAGTAAAAAGCGGTTTACAGAAGGTTCCGACCGTCCCTTTTTTGAAAAGCATAAGATCTTTCTTTATAAGGAGGATTTTGAAAAATTTACCGAAGGCCTTAAGGAAGCCATTGAACACATCCGCCTCAACCAGCCGACCATTACAGAACCTCAGAATAACCACCAGAGCACCAATGGTTTTTCTGATGTAAATTTTGATGACCTGGGTAAATAGTACCGGCCAGGAGCAGGAAAATTCAGCATCCTAGTTAAGGACCGTTGTTTTTGTTATGTTTTTTTTAGTATCTTTAAATACCAATAGTTTTATTCATCTCCCCCCCAATGAATAAGAACAAATTTGAAAAGTTGTCGAAGCATGATAAAATGCTTTTGAAGCGTATAGAAGCCGGGTTTGAACAAGCCAGGGAATTACTGGGAAATGATCCGCTCATTTACCATGACTTTGGTATCACACCCGATACGGATGGCATAAATTCCGGATCCCTTATGAATCGCAGGAAGCAATTGTTTGATGAAATCAATAAAACACAATCAAAAAAAGTTTAGTTTTTGTTCAGTTAGTGGCTGTTATTTTATTAGAACACACAGGCAACCGCCCAGTATTTTTCAGCGTCTTAAAAGGGAATATTTAACTATAATAAAAATATTGTTTAAAAAATTAAAATATTATTGTTTACTTTGATTCTGTCTAACTGATCATATATGAAAAGAATTTTACTTGTAGTTGTCGTTATTGCCTTGTTACCATTACTGTCATTAGCACAAGGACCGTGCGTTGGCTCTGAGTCAATGACTGCAACGCCATTGCCATCAGCTAATGGAACCTATTTTCCCGGTACAGTAGTAACCTTTTGCTACTCCGTCTCAAATTATGCACAAAATTCTGCCGACTGGATTGCGGGTGTAGTTGTTAATCTCGGACCCGGTTGGGATCCGGCAACCCTTCAACCCGTAACTGCTGCTGCCAGTTGTGACGGACTTGGAGTGTGGGGATGGTATACCTCGGCCACCGGAACTGCTTCGGGCCTAACATTCGGACCCGGATTCTATTACGATACACCTTCGGGAGCAACTTCCGGATTGCTCGATGGAATTCCAGGCAATAATTTCGGTGATAACTGTCAGAACAACACCTGGACATTTTGTTTTTCTGTTCAGGTTGCCGATAATTCCGTAATACCCTGTGTAGATGGTACCGACCTGTCGGTATCCTGTACTGCCCTGTCCGATTACACCGTTGGTAGCTGGGGTAACGATGATTGCATTGATCCGCCTTCTCCGCCTTTGGTTGCTGAAGTACTTTGTAATTGCAGCCTTATTGTACCAACCGTAAATGTTACGAATGCTACTTGCGGAAATTCTAATGATGGTTCTATCACCGTTATACCACAGGGTATTGCACCTTATACTTTTTTATGGAGCACCGGTGCTGTCACTGCTACCATTTCTAATATACCTCCCGGAATTTATACGGTTACGGTAACAGATTCCACATTATGCAATAAAGTAGTCACTATTCCCGTAGGTGGTCCTCCTGCTATTGTTTCCAATGCAGTAGTTATTCCTAACGGATGTACTCCAAACGGTGGCTCAATAACTCTTGCACCAACCGGTGGAACAGGAAGTGTGTTTACTTTACTTTGGAATGACGGTACTACTGCCAATACACAAATCAACCTCACAGGCGGAACCTATACCGTTACCATTACCGATTCGCTGAATTGTACGTTAACAGAAACCTATACCATTAATACTGCAGTTCCTATTACGCTTTCCACATCTTCAACTGCTACCAGTTGCAACGGAACTGACGGAACAGCTACTGTCATTGCATCCGGCGGAACACCTCCATTTACCTATAGCTGGTCACCCGTTGGGGGAACTGCCGCAACAGCTTCGAACCTTCCCGGAGGAACGTATACAGTCACCGTTACAGATTCGGCAGGATGCATTTCCACTGACCAGGTAACGGTTCAGGCTATAGGAAGTTTTACCTTATCCACTACTTTTGTACCGCTGGGTTGCGATCCGGCCGGAACTACAACTGCTGAAGTTCAGGTGACAGGCGGAACTGCTCCGTTCACTTATTTATGGACTCCAACAGGTGGAACCCAGGCAATTGGAACAGGCCTTACTGCCGGTACCTATATAGTGGTTGTAACTGATTCCAACAGTTGTGTGGATTCCGCCACAGTAATAATTCCCGGGGGAATTCCCGTAACGGCTTCTGCTGTTTCAACACCGGTTCAATGCAATAACCCATCGAGCGGAACGGCGACCGTAACCGGCGCAGGTGGCGTAGGTAACTATACTTACCTGTGGTCGGATGGTTCAACAAATGCTACGGCAGTGAACCTTAACGGAGGTACCTTTACAGTTACTGTTACTGATGCGCAGGGTTGTTCCGGATCTGTTACCATAACAGTTTCAGTCATTCCCGATGTGTTTGCGGATGCAGGTGCTGCACAATCAGTATGTACCGGTCAGCCCGCTACACTTACCGGTACGGCCACGGGCGGAACTCCTCCTTATAGTTATGCCTGGGATAATGGGGCAACAGGTGCGGTTATTACCGTTAACCCATCCGCTACAACTACCTATACCCTTACCGTTACTGATGGCAGCGGTTGTACTTCAGTATCTACGGTTGTAGTTTCAACAATTGATTATCCTGTGATTGCTATCACGCCTGATACGGATATTTGCTACGGTGCGGTAACAACCCTGTCAGCTTCTGGCGGAAGCAGTTATTCATGGTCACCTTCTTCCGGCCTCAATGATTCCGGCATCGCCAATCCTTCGGCGAACCCGCCGGTTACAACTACCTATGTTGTGACAGTTAGTAATGGCGCTTGTGCTTCCACTGACTCGGTCACAATAACGGTTGCTCCTGAAATTATAGCTGTGTTCAGCCCTGACACCACTGTGGGGCAGGCTCCCTTGACAGTAAACTTTACTAGCAATTCAACGGGTGGCATTTCCTACAATTGGGATTTTGGTGATGTTACCTACAGTAATTTGCAATCTCCTACACATATATACACACAGGAAGGAAATTACACTGTAACACTTGTGGTGACCAATGCACTTGGCTGCACCGATACTGCACGCTATTCCTTTATTCTTGTGGATGAACTTGCTTCATTAACTGTTCCCAATGTATTTACTCCGAACAATGATGGTAAAAATGATTTGTTTGAATTCATTGAAGTTGGCATCACATCTATTAATGTTAATATTTTCAATCGCTGGGGTAAAGAAGTTTATGACTGGTCAACTACAAATGGATCCTGGGATGGAAAATCTAAAGACGGAGAAGAACTGCCGGATGGTGTTTATCTATATATCATCAAGGCCCGTGGAATCGATGATAAATCATATGATTCCCAGGGCACAGTTCAAATGATCCGAAACGTTAAGTAATTCTTTATTATCACCCAGACGTTGGAATTTTTTTAATTTGATAGTTTGTTTCTAATGAAAAAAATTGTTTTTGTATTGTTCTTAGCAATAGGAGCGCCTGGCATTAGTTATGCCCAGGGTAATCTCAATTTACCCCAATCAAGCCAGAAGGCTGGTGTTACCCAGCGTATAGGCTTGACCGATATAAGCATAATTTACAGCAGTCCGCTTGTTAAAGGTCGCACCGTATGGGGCGAGTTAGTACCTTTCGGAGAAGTCTGGCGTGCAGGCGCAAATGAAAATACCGTAATTTCTTTCTCAACCCCTGTTTCAATAGAAGGAAAACCCCTGGAAGCAGGAACTTATGGTTTACATATGATTCCCGGAAAGGATAGCTGGACAATTATTTTTTCTTCCAATTCCACCAGCTGGGGAAGTTATTTTTATAACCAATCAGAAGACAAACTTCGTGTGACCGTAAAGCCTGAGCCGGCACCAATGCAGGAATGGCTTAGTTATCGTTTCACCGACGTGAAACAGTCATCAGCAATAGTGATGTTGAACTGGGAAAAAATCGGGGTTGGTTTTTTGGTGCAGGTCGATGTACCTTCCACAACAGTGGCAAACCTCCGCCAGGAAATGCGCGGTATGAAATATTATTCCTGGGAAGGACCCTCAGCTGCAGCGAATTATTGCCTGAAAAATAATGTTAACCTGGATGAGGCCATGACGTGGGTTGATCATTCCCTCTCTATGAAGGAAACATTTAGCAACCTGAATGTAAAAGCCGGTTTATTGAAAGCAAAAGGTGAAGCTGCCGAATCTGAAAAAATTAAAGCTCGTGCACTAACAGTTGCCGATGAACAGCAACTTAACGCCCATGGCTACCAGTTATTGGCAGAAGATAAAAAAAGTGAAGCCATTGAGGTTTTTAAGATGAATGTTAAACGATATCCCGACTCATGGAATGTTTACGACAGCCTGGCGGATGCCTATGATCAAAATGGTAATGATAAAGAAGCAATCGCCAATTATAAAGTAGCACTATCAAAAGCGCCCGGTCAGCAAAAGAAACGCATCACCACAATTATTGAAAAACTTCAAAAAAAGAGCTGAATCAATAATTTGTTGTACATTGCTATGGTTAACAGAATCACACAAACACTGAACTGTTTACAGGTCGCAACATATAATAACACACACACCTTTAGAATCATATTTTGCAAGTTCCCGGAATAACGGTGCCTGTTGACTTTACACTTAAACCTATAACCATGCGCCAGTTAAAAATTACCAAATCTATTACCAACAGGGAGAATGCTTCGCTGGAAAAGTACCTCCAGGAAATAGGACGGGAAGACCTGATCAATGCAGAAGAAGAGGTAAAATTAGCCAGGAGAATTAAACAAGGCGATCAGGCTGCTTTGGAAAAGCTTACCAGAGCGAACCTTCGCTTTGTGGTTTCTGTTGCAAAACAGTATCAGAACCAGGGTCTTAGTTTACCCGATTTAATTAATGAAGGCAATCTCGGGCTTATCAAAGCTGCAAAACGTTTTGATGAAACACGCGGGTTTAAATTTATATCGTATGCAGTATGGTGGATCCGTCAGTCAATCATGCAAGCCCTGGCTGAACAGTCACGAATCGTACGCCTCCCTATCAATCAGCTGGGATCAGTAAATAAAATCAAAAAAACTTTTTCGATTCTTGAACAAAAATTCGAACGCGAACCGAGTAACAGCGAAATTTCGATAGCACTGGATTTACCTGAAGAAAGTATTGCCAACACCATGAAAATTTCAGGCAAGCACGTAAGCGTGGATGCCCCTTTTGTTACCGGTGAAGAACACAGTCTTCTTGATGTCCTGGAAAATCCTGATTCGCCACTCGCCGACAGGTCTCTGATGAATGAATCACTGGGACAGGAAATCAATCGTTCCTTATCAACACTTACACAGCGCGAAAGTGATGTGGTGAAGTTGTTTTACGGCATTGGTTGTAACCACAGTTATACGCTTGAAGAAATAGGTGCTAAGTTTGATCTTACGAAAGAACGCGTAAGACAAATTAAAGAAAAAGCTATTCGCAGATTGCGTCACAACTCAAGAAGTAAACTCCTGAAATCGTATCTCGGTTAAACCGATTTTTTTAAACGAACAATTTCGTCTTTTATCAGTCGTACTGTCTGCTCACACGATTTCCTGAACTCGTCAAATACGGGTGGAATTCTGTCAGTATTTATCTGATCGCGTGAAAATTCTTCAAGTTCAGAAACACTGTTTTTAAGGCTGTTTATTTTAAGAAGGTTGATTGACGATTTCAGTTTGTGAATGGATTGAAATGTTGCCGGCCAGTTTTTAGCTTCAATATGTCCTGATGATTCATTGATCAACTGAGGGATTTGTCCAACCAGCATATGCAATAAGCTCAGCACATCCTCAATGCTACCGCTGAAAAGCTGAATCAGTTTTTCTGACGTGAGACGTATATCCTCAACAGTTACATCCGACGGCTTGGCTGCCTGTTCGTTTTCGTGGATATCGTCATTGGTTTTTACAAACTTCAATATTGAGGTCAGCAGTTCATGGGGACTGTAAGGTTTGGTGATATAATCACTCATGCCCAGGCTTTTTGCTTTTTCCTTTTCCTGGTTACTTGCGTATGCAGTGAGTGCAATGATGGGAATAGTATTGGCAGGAGAGGCCAGCGTAGTACGGATAAGTTGCGTAAGTTCATAACCGTTCATTTCCGGCATTTGCACATCCATAAGTATGATATCAAACATCGATTTCTCGAGGGAAGCAAGCGCTTCTTTGCCGTTGTTTGCAATTTCTACCTTAAAGCCCATTTTGGTCAGAAGTTTTTGGGCAAGAAACTGGTTGACCTTGTTGTCTTCCACCAGTAAAATCCTAACCAGTGTAAGATCTTTTATGGTGACATCACTTTTGGATCCGCCTTTACGTTTACTTTTATCAAGTTCGGTAAGCAGCTTGAAAGGAAGCTCCACTTTGAATACAGAACCGTGCCCAACCTTACTGTTGACTGAAATTGTTCCGCCCTGTAATTCCACAAGTTGTTTTACTATGGATAATCCCAGTCCTGTACCTCCGAATATGCGTTTGTTATCAAACGTTAGCTGTCTGAAACTTTCGAAAATCGAATGAATATTTTCTTCAGGAATTCCGATTCCTGTGTCAGTAACCGTAAAGAGTATTTTTATGGAAAGGCCTTTGCTGTCGAGCATTTGCATAGCCACGCTTACATCCCCTGCGTCAGTAAATTTAATGGCATTCGTGAAAAGATGCAGTAAAATCTGCGAAAATCGTTCACTGTCACCCACAACAATTTCAGGAATGCGATCATCAAAATTGAAAGAAAGCTTTATTTTTTTTTCATCAGCCTTTACTTTCACTACCTGAGCAATTCCGGTTATTATTTCTCGAATTTTATATTCGCTGCTGTCAAATTCTATATCACCGGAATTTATTTTGGAGTAATCAAGAATATCATTAATAATTGCGATAAGATTGTTCGCCGATAATTTAATGGTGTTGATGTACTCCAGTTGTTCTGCTGTAGGATTGGTATCGGCGAGCAGGTTCGCCATTCCCAGTACACCATTCAAAGGGGTACGAATTTCGTGACTGATGTTGGCAATGAACTGGTCTTTATGCAGAATGGCTTTTTCGGCAAGTTCCTTTTCTTTCCTGGTTTCTTCCAGGTCATATTTTAACTGAATGCTTTTGGTTTTAAGTGCTACCGCTTCATTCATCAACTCTCCCGAAATATCAGTGAATTGCTGGTGATGGTACAGCGCATTCTTGAAATCGCCGGATTTTTCATAAGCATCGGAGAGAAAACGATGTATGAGATTTTTAGGATATTTGATTTTAATATCCTCTGCTATCGCAAGGGATTCACTCAATACTTTTATTGCCTGATCATAATCCTTTTTTTCAATAAAAAGGTTACCAAAACTTTTCAGCAGATCGGCCTTGAGCATTAAATCACCGGTAATATTCACATAATCGATGGCACGAAAAAAATATTCCATCGACTTATCAAACTCCTTAAGTTTGGTAAATAATATTGCCAGGCTACCTGTGGGTTTTACCTGGATAGCAGGAATATTTAATTCATCAGCCAGTCGCAGACTCTCATCAAGGTGTTCATAAGCTGCATCCAGCTGGTTCCACCAGTTGTAACAATTGCCAATATAAAAACTGGTCATGGAAATCATTTCCTTATCCTTAAGATTTTCTGAAATTTTTAAGGACTGTTTGTGATTTTCAATTGCTTTTTCATAATCACCCAGCGCTTTATAAACCTCTCCAAGCTTGTTGTAACAGGTAGCAATAAGCATGGAATTTTTGGTCAGCTTCGAATAATGAAGTGCCATCAACCTTGATTCGAGTGCCTGATCGTAATTTCCGATCGTGTAACAGATATCGGACAACTGGTGCATGCTTTCGCACGCCTTCTGCATGAATCCGCCTTTTTCAAACACAAGGGATGCCTCATGATACAGGCTTAGAGCCTGTCCGGTATCGCCTTTGGAAAAATGAATTGCAGCAAGTTCTGAAAGGCATTCCCCCGTTCCCATGTCAAACCCGGCATTTTGAGACAACATCATGGCTTTTTGAAAAAATTCCACCGATTGCAGTTCATCCGCCTCACGAAGGGTACGTGCGGTTTCGATGAGATTGGTTATAATCTCCTCACTGTTATTACTCTCGTTGAGAGCAAGATTGGATAAACTTTGTGACATGGTTGTGAAATACAAATATACGTCGAATCAGGTATACCGTAACTATGGAATTATTATTCGCTTAAAAACAGGTAAATATCAGGCAATCAAATGATTGCAAACATGAAACACTCATCTGAAAAGAATAAAATACCCTGAACGGGTTTCTTTCCTGAGTTTTCCGTTGGTTTTTAAGGCGTCATAATTGAGGGTGTAACAATAAAGGCCAGCCGGGGTTGGAGTACCATTATCCTCACCATTCCAGCCACCTGAAATCCCTAACCTTTCTGAAACAAAAACCGTTTCGCCCCATCGGTTAAAAATTATAATTTCATAATTCAAAATGTTGGTACCATCGGCATAAAACAAATCATTTTTACCGTCTTTGTTAGGTGTAAATGCTCCCGGTACGAATAAGGTTTCAGTACAAACTTCCGCCACAATAATGGTATCTGCTCTTGTACAGCCGTTGGCATGGGTTACCTGTACGGAATAAATTCCGGGTATTGTTATGGTTAAAGCAGCAGTGGTATCACCGGAAGGCTGCCAGCTATAAGATGTTCCCGGCCCGCCATAAAGTGTAACCGATTCGTCATTATCACTGCACACTACCGCTGATTCACCGAGGTAAACAACCGGCGTAGTTTTTACAAAGAGCAAAAAAGTATCGGTAACTGCACAAAACCCGTTATTAACAGTAACACTATATTGACCGCTGTCGGCAACGAAAATAGCAGGTGTAAAAGCCCCGGTTGACCACTGGTAAGTAGATAATGTATTGGTTACATCAAGCAGGATCACAGTTCCCTGGCATACTGTGGTGTCGGATGGAAGCATTACTAACGGCGGGGCAGATACGCTTACCGTGACGGAATAGGTGGATTGAATTCCATTCCAGATATAGGTAGTTGCAACTGAAGGGCTCACTGTGATGCTGTTATTTAAATCAGGAATGGTATCAAAAGGAGCAGTTGCCAATGACCACCATCCTTCAGTATTTGTTATTCCTGTAAGCATTGCCGATTGCCCCGTACAGATTAAAGTATCACCCGTAACGCTGAGCATTTCAGTTACCGGTGTAACTGTAATATCATCAACATAATAAAATGCAGCGTCTGTCATTGCAGCGCAGGAGGGAAGAGGTACCGAAAAATTAAAAGCTGTTGTTGCTGCATCGTTTCTGAAGTTACCAATAATCAACTGGTCTTCCAGACCTGTTCCGGTATAGTAGGCTTTTAATTCCGTCCAGTTGGTTACATCAGCAACCACATCGGTGATCTCTGCCTGTGGAGTTACCGGTATATTTGATCCACCTCCCTGTGCAAGTGGCCCGGTTGAAAAAGCAATACCCAGCCGGTTGGTTGCATAACGTGAACCGGAAGACCGGCGGAAGTGTGCTGTAATTTTATAGAGCTGCCCTGAAGCCATTGCAGAAGAAAGCGGAACCTGTAAATAGGTACGCTGATTGGCTGCTGATTTTTTAGTAAAAATTCCTGCGTATGTGCTTCCTCCGTGAGCCGTGCTGCTCCCTGCAAAATTATCAGGCACACTTACATCATTACAACCGGGTGGAGTGCCATTAACATGACAAAAACTGAATAAATCGGAAGGTATACCGGCATCTGTCCATGGAGGAGCCAGATTAATTTCACCTGTTCCGTTGGGACATCCCGATAATTGCTCAAAGCCCGGATTCGGACAAATATTCTGAGCATAGCATTTTAAGAAGGAAAGGAAAAACAACACCAGGGCCGGCAGTATGCATCGGTTCATTTTCCAGGTTGTTCAAGTTTTATGTTAATAAGTTCTATTCTTCGTTCTACAGCGGCATCGGGGTTGTACACTGAATTGCGCTTATCGGTAACCACATCACTCACACCCTGCTGAGCCAGCATTTCACCGGCTGCAACTTCTGTAATTTTCAAACTTCCGTCTTGCAGGTAAGAGTTCAATATACCCGCATTGTATTCCTGTAAAAAGTTGGTAAGACTTGAAATTCTTCGTTTTGACAAATTTATATTGTATTCACTTTTTGCAAGCGGACTCGCACGTCCCCTGATTTCAATTTCAATTTTAATTCCACTCGAGAGTGCTTTTTCCAGTTTACTGCAGAAATTATTTAACTGCAACCATGACGCTGTTACTTTCGTTTCAAAAAACTCCGTTACTTTTTTTTCCGCCGCAGTTTTTTCTTCACCCGATAGATTAGCAGTAAACTCAGCCAGGTATTCCGGTAACCGCTCGAGGTAGGTATTATAAAGTGATTCGTAATCTTTTTTGGTTCTCACTGCCATACTTTTCTTATCCGGTTCGTCATTATCGAAATAAATTTCCATCGGCAAAAATTTGTCGTAATAATTACGGTCCGATAAAACTTTAACATCTTCCACAACAGGAGCTGTATCTTTTACAGCGGGCAGTACTTCAGCAATAACTACGGGAGTGGTATCCTGTTCAGGTATTTTGTAATAATAAATATCATAACAGCAGGTCTTGCTTCGTATGTACATGGAACCAATACGGTTGGAACTTAAGGTGCCGCCTTTTCCATCCCGGTTAACGGTGTAATAAACATCATTCACCGTAGAGTTATAACCCGGACCCAGGTTTTCAGGTGTGGAAGGCACTTCATTTTCATAAACCGTTTTAAAAATATCCATACCACCCATTCCGGCATGACCATAGCTGCTGAAATAGAGTGTTTTGTTAGGTGTATCAAACCAGGGAGTCATTTCATCATCAAATGTATTGATGACATTTCCTGCATTAACAGGGGTGCTGAAATTAAAATCCGCAGTGAAATCACTTTTCCAAATATCGAGACGGCCTTCACCACCCGGGCGGTCAGAAACAAAATAGAGTGTATAACCATCTGCACCACGGGCTTCAACTGCAGGGTGTGTTGCGGTAAATCCTTCAGCATTCACACCGCCACCAACTTTTTCAGGTTTTCCCCAGCGGCCGTTCTCATACCTGCTGTAAAACATTTCACACTTCAGTTCAGCTGTTTCAGGATCACCACAACGGGTGAAGAACATAATACGGTAATCAGGACTGAATCCAACATTGCAATTGTGGGTGGATGCTTCGTTGATAAGTAAACCTAACGGCAGGGGCTGTTTGTTTTTATTGGCAGCAGGCTTTGAAGTCAGAATTCGTGATACAAAATAAGATTCATTTTTTGAATCACTTTGTTCATATAAAAAGCGCAGAGAGGAGTAGTACAATACCGTATCACCCATCATGCTGGCCCCAAAATCAGAGTAAGTCGTATTAACCGGGCTTCCGGCATTACTGATTTCCGGTTCAATTTTCCGGTTTGAAATTTCAATGGCAGTTTTCATGTCAGCCGATTCTTTTCTGGCTTTAACACCAAAGTAACCGGTATCGGAAGGGTTGGCTGCAGTATACCGCTCATACAATCTTCCTGATTCTTCATACATGCCCAAATATTTTTTCATTTCCGCATAACGGAACAATGCCATTGGATACCGGTTTTCCCTGTCGCCGGTTACAATTTTTCCATACCAGGCAGCAGCACGTTCATAATCTTTATACAGCCTGCTTGCTTCAGCCATCTTAAAACTTATTGTGGGATCGTCAGTTTCAAATTCAAGTGCTTTTTTATAATATTCAATAGCTTCTGCATACCGAAATTCTTCCATGGCTTCATCACCGGCCGATAAATACGCCTTTAATGATTGGGAGGAAACGAAATTTATTTGAGTGAAAAAAAATACCAGGAAAAGAGAAATTACTTTCAATTTTATCATACATGTTTTGCTGCGAAACCTGAACTTCATTTTTTATTGGTAAAATTTCCGTTTGCTATGGTGAATCATTTCTGTGGAATACTATTAATATAACGGACAGGGTGGTTTAATACCAATAGGTTTTACTTTACGGATGATGTAGATCAAAGAAAGTTCGTATCCGCCCCGACCGTTACTGGCACGTTCCAAATTGGATGTGTTGAAGTCATAGGATACGCCCACATTCAGATTGTTGTAATCCATTCCTGCCGATGCTATAAACGCATCGGATTTACGCAACCAGGCTCCAAGGTAAAAAGCATACGTCCGGCCCGGCATTTCATTAAGACGGATGCGGACTGAGGTGCCTCCCGTGAGTTCACGAAATGATCCCTGGCTCATGTAAATTACTGAGGGCAGCAGATCGAATTTTCCCGCTAAAGGAAAATCGGCTTTAATATCTGCCTGCAGATGAGGGAATAATTTGGAGGCATCATCGTAAAATGAATCCTTCGGGCGATTGATATGCTGTAAACTTATTCCTGCACCCGCTTTGAAACGGTCACCGGTCTTCACGAGCCATGAAATTCCTAAACCGATATCCGCATATCCATGATTATCGCCGGCAAAATTTTCGCTGTTTCCGGCACCCGGATCAAACACATCACCGTTATATTGTTCATCGAAAGTGAGACCTGCATAATTAATCGATCGTAAAACATAACCGGCCTGGAGCCCCGCGCTGATAAAATGTATGGAGTCGCTACCAATTGCCCTCAGCACACCAAATGAAAGTGCGGCCTGGAAAAGTCCCAGCTCCGAATCACCTGCCTTATCGCTGTTGATCAGCAAGCCGCCACTATAACGGTTGCGCGAAGGTGAAGTTCCGTTAAGAACCATGTCAAATGATCCTGAGAACGTGTTGTAGGGTGTCGAAACTGATTTCCACTGATTCCGGTGATTCAGAACAAACCGGTAATCGCCATTAAAAAAGCCGGATAATGCAGGATTAAGATTCAACGGACTCGACTGAAATTGTGACCAGTGAATGTCCTGGGCTTTTGAAACAACAGGATGGAGGCTTAGAACCATGAAAAAAACAGCACATGCTTTTAAAGCAATTGCAGTTTTCCCTAATTTCATATATCCGTAAAGCGTTATCACCCGTTATCTGATTAGCGTTATATTACCTTTTTTAAAGAAACGTTCATTGTTAAAACATACTGCTTCCACATAATACACATATACTGCCGGAGTGGCCAGTTTTCCCTTGTAAGAACCATCCCAGCCCCTGTTCGGATCATTCGATTCAAATACCATCTCGCCCCAGCGATCAAATATTTTAAATTCCAGTTCCCGGATGGTGTTTCCGCGCACCAGCATAATATCATTGCTCGAATCATCATTAGGCGAAAAAGCATTCGGAATAAATATTTCCGGTTCTTCGCAGGTAACTTCTTTTACAGCCACTTTAACCGAATCGGTATTGCTGCAACCAAAAGGATCGGTTATCGTCACGTAGTAAGTCGTATTTACCAGCGGCGAAGCAACAGGGTTAGCAATTGTAGTGCTGCTTAGTCCTTCAGGAGGTGTCCACAGGTATGTGAAATTTCCAGCTGGAACCGCGGCCAATGTAACGGTTTCACCAACATATACCGTATCATCCGAAATCACTGCGTTCAGTGGTGGTATGTACGTTGAATAAATAACCTCTGCACTGTCGGTAATTGAACACCCGTTATTATCTGTTATCACCGCCGTATAAATTCCGGGACATAATCCATTGGCTGTAGCTGTAGTTTGATTCAGCGGGTCGTTCCAGAGAATTGAAACAGGGTTGGTGCCTCCCGTGTAGGAAACCGACGCAGTACCAATGCATAATCCGTCGCAATAAGCATCCGTTGCCGATGACGTGATTGCAAGCGGCACCGGTGAGGTTATGGTTGCAGTAGTTGTATCGGTGCAGCCTGCCGAATCAATAACAATTACGCTATAGGTGCCGGGACAAAGATTGACAGCGGTTTGTGTTACCTGGGAAGCTGGATCATTCCATGCAAAAGTAAATGGTGGAATGCCGGTTCCTGTATTCACTGTTGACTGGCCCGTGCATAAACCAACGCACGTTACCTGTCCGTTAGATGCACTGACTGTAAGAAAGGGAGGAATGGTAATTACTTTAGTTAGCGTTTTCTTACATCCCCGTGCAGATGTACCCTGTAACGTTACGGTATATGTGCCGGGGCCCGGGTAAGTGTGAACGGGATCGGGTACCGTCACCACCGGTGAGTTATCGCCAAAATTCCAGCTCCATGCTGTTGTAACACCACTTTCAGAGTTTGATGTATCATTAAAACTCACAACAGCTGAACAATAGGTTACCGAATCGGTAAAATCAATTTCATAATCAGGTAACAGCGTTACAGTTCCTACAGTAGTATCAGCACAGGCAGGATTGAATGTTGAATAGGCAATCAGGATAACTGAATAACTACCGGTGTCAGGATATGTGTAAGAAGGATTGAGTGAATTGGAAGAATCTCCGGGCGTGGTAGGGTCACCAAAATACCACGAATAGGTAGAAGCACCGAAACTGCTGTTCTGAAACTGTACGGTATTGCTTCCGCATGTCAGCACCGGTGTTTGCAATGCAGCTACAACCAGTGTAGGACAGGGAACCACATTCAATTGGTAATCACGCCGGGTTTTACTCAGCAGCACACCATTCCTGTATTCATTTACACAAACACCAATTACAAACTGACCGATTGTATTCGGATTTGCGGTCAGCAATCCCGTTTGCGGATCAATTGTCAAGGGCACACCACCCAGCAGGTTTCCTATATTGTAGGGTGGGTTGTATGTTACCGGAGTGTACGGTGGAGGATAATCCCCAACCGTGCCTGTACCTGTACCTGGTGCCAAACCAGGATGTGTCAGGGAAGCACCATCAAACGGCGTGCATAGTTCATACACCAGTGAATCACCTTCAGCATCAGTGGCAGAATGGTCAAAAACAAAATCAAGTCCTGCGCAAATGAATGGCGGTGGTAATTCGTTAAAAACAGGGTTGCTGTTTGCCGGGGATGTAGCGGTTCCCGGAACAGATGCATAGAATGTGGCTCCCACATCAAGCGGATCAACAATATTTAAAATTGAAAAATTACGGCAGCACCGCTGGTAGGCCAGCTGATAACCGCCGGCAATCGGGGGCATACTTACAGTACCAAAATAATTACAAACGCGATAACAGATATTTGTGGGAGGAATAAAACAGGGAGAATTTATGATCGGCGGAATGGTTGCGGAATCATTTGGTGAGAGACTAACAGAAAAAAGTAAAGAATTATTTGCATTATAAACGCCAATTACTGCAGGATCATCAAAAGGAGGCACACCATTGTAGCAGTCACGGTACACCGTAAGCTGAATCTGATACAAATTTCCGCCAAGGTGAGAATAATAGAGCTCGCCCCCTACAATGTGTGTGGCTTCAGCTAAAAAGGACATACTGATGAAAAGCAGGATTAAATGTACTTTTTTTATCATAGGGTATAAATAATCGTCAATGCACAATGATACCATAAAAGTAGGTAATATTTGGTAAATTTCAGCTACAAGGTATGTGAAGCAGAGCCGGGATATTATCGTACCAAAACCTTTAAGAGTCGTTTTTCTCCAATAAACCCTTCAAGTGTATCGCCTTTTGCAACGGGTCCCACACCTTTCGGGGTGCCGGTAAATATCAAATCACCTTTTTTGAGGGTAAAATAATTCGACACAAATGAAATGATTTGGTCAATTGTGAAAATCATATCAGCGCTGGTGCCCGATTGCACAGTAACTTCATTTTTATGGAGACTGAATTTAATGTCGTTTAGTGGTTCGAGTTCCTTTTTATTTATAAAGTCCCCAACAGGAGCCGATCCGTCAAATGCCTTGGCCAGTTCCCAGGGAAGCCCTTTTGATTTTAGTGATGCCTGGAGATCTCGGGCAGTGAAATCGATTCCCAGGCCTATTTCTTCATAATATTTATTTGCAAAGCGTGATTCAATATTTTTTCCAAGCCTGTTGATTTTTACAACCAGTTCCACTTCATGATGGATTTCAGAAGAAAAATCGGGTAAGAAAAAAGGTTGACGCTTTTGAAGCAGCGCTGTTTCCGGCTTAAGAAAAATAACCGGCTGTTCATTAACAGGGTTATTGAGTTCGCGGGCATGTTCGGCATAATTGCGGCCTACGCATAATATCTTCATACTGTTTTCGGTTTGCCCGGATGAAAATCCAGGTCGCTGAATTTTTTTCTTTTTAAAACGTAATAATCCCATACAATCAAACCTTTGTAAATGGTTGTATGCTTTCGCGGATGATTTATTGGTTCACGCCGTATTTTTCCCGTAAGGATAAGATTATAAAACTGGAAATGTGCTTTTACTACAGCGAGACAATCACCGAAACCACTTTCAGTAAGAAATTTTATTCCGGCAACTCCATCCAGCACCAGTCGTAACAGCAGCACCGGAAATAAACGGTTTCCCGGAAGGTTTTTGTATAGCATAGAAAGGTTATTCCTGAAGTTCAGGAGTGTTTTTCCGGGGTTATTCTTCGGCAGGGTAGCACCTCCAACATGGTAAACCACTGATGCAGGTACACACATAATTTCATGCCCTTTGTTACGTATTCTCCAGCACAAATCAATTTCTTCCATGTGGGCAAAAAACACGGCATCAAAACCATTGGCTTCCTTAAAAACTTTCGAACGAATAAGCATACAAGCTCCTGAAGCCCAAAAAACAGGAACAGGGTTGTCATACTGTCCTTCATCGTTTTCAAGATCACCAAACATTCGTCCCCGGCAGAACGGGTAACCAAATGCATCGAGATACCCTCCTGCTGCACCTGCATATTCAAAGGTGTTGCGTTGCATAACGGCTCTGATTTTAGGCTGACAAACAGCAACGGAAGGGCGGGAATCGAGATAGTTCACCATGGGCTCCAGCCAGCCGGGTGTAACTTCAACATCGGAATTAAGCAAGAGAAAATATTCGGCCTTTACCTGTTCCAGTGCGGTATTATATCCCCTTGCAAAACCTTCATTTGTTGCATTACTTATAATTTCAACCTCCGGAAAATTATTCCGGATCCATGATACGGATGTGTCGGAAGAGGCGTTATCGGCAACAATCACCCGGGCAACATCACGACAGGTTTCAACAACTCCGGGTAAGTATTTTTCGAGCAGACCAAGTCCGTTCCAGTTCAGAATAATAACAGCGGTTTTCAAAAATAAGGAGGGCTTTGCAGCGCAAAAGTAACAGACTAAAAGATGTTTTGCTTTTATTTTTTGGTTACGCGGAGCAAAACCCGTTTATTCCTGAACGATACCTTAACGTGGATTGATAAAATTATCGTTTACCTGATTGCCGAATGCGTTATTGGGTTTACTTTCCACATCGTAATCAATCGACTGAGTATCTCTTTTAAATACAACCATCTGCCAGCGTGTATTTGAAATTTCACCCTGTGCATCGGAATGGAGCAACTGAAAATCGTTGGTGACGAGATCGGGATTGTAAAAAACAAATTTCCGGTTCGACTGGTTCTCCAGTTTATAATAATGCCATATTTCATAAGGATAGGCGCTTGGCTCAGAATAATGTTTACCCATCGTATTTGGCGGACCGTATTTAAGATAAACCCGACCTCGTTCGGTGGCATATCCGGGAGTAATACGTGTGCTGAAAGACTGATTCACTTTCAATACTTCCAAACGGTAATCCATCCATGCTTTTTCAGGATTAACCGGACTGCGACGTGCCCAGAAATCATACAGGAATTGCTGCATGAGTTTTACATCAGCCAGTTTCATCTGGTTGGTAAGGAAGGTAAGTTCCAGCGGGGATGATATCGCATGAAGTGAATTGATATAATCGATTAATGAATCTTTGTTGGTGATGTAAGATGCGAAAGTGTTGCTTACATCGGTTTGAGTAAAGTCACCGGTACCGGCAGGAAGTTTAATTTTATTGCTGTGCTGAAAATAGGAGGAGCGGGTTGCAAGTAATTCGTTCTGCTGGTTACGGACTTCTATAACGAGGTTATAATTCCCGGAAGGAAGTTCCGATAAGGGGATTTCACGAAGGAGTACGTTTACTTTTTGCGCATTCTGTTTGGTAAATCCTTTCAGATTTTCGATCACCTGTTTTGATTCAGCCGATTCTATGAAATAGGAGGCAAGGTAGGCACTTTCTCCAAGAATTTTATCGGTATTGTAGATCTCGGCATAAAATTTCAATGTCTTGACTTTTGAAGTGAAAAAATTATCAACGTACGGTACCAAATCATACCCGCTTTTTGTAATTATGGAAGGAGTTTCTGATTTGGAATAGGATTCAACAAACTGAATGTCCGACACAGCAGCAATGTTATTGTAAAATTCTATCGTCACCATATCACTTACAGTGTGAGGATTTGCATCGGTGTTTTTGTCGGTTATTGATAATTCCAGTTTGTATTTTCCGTTTGCAAGCGGAATGCGCTGCTGATCGAGGAAGTTGAACTGTATGTTGGAAGTGTCGGTTACTTCCGGGCTCAGCAAATTATATTTATCGGTGTATTTCACACCTTCAGCATCACTGAATGTGATTCCAATTTCTATTGCTCCCTGGAAGTTACCCTGGGCATTTTTGGTGTACTTAACCGTATTGGAATTTACCGATAAATAGGTCTCGATATAAGGTCCGTTTTCGGGTGAATAAAAAGTCTTGTAGGAAAAAAGTGCCTGAAGGCTTTTTTGCTGTGCACCGGCATTTAAAAACAGTGTGCAGGCACATAGTACTAATGTTAACTGTTTCATGATTAATGAATTTGTTGCTAAGATACAAATTTTTAAGGCGATACTATGACATATAAATGTCATAATTGTGTTACAATTTATGGAGGGCTTTGTTCATAAATTATAGTGTCAAAATTTGATGTTTTTCTCTTCGGAACCAGCAACTATGCAGGAAAGTCATAAATTGTTTTAAAAAATAGTAAAATGTTATTAACACCCATTAGGAAATCCTGTAAATTCTGCTATATTTGCATCAGCCATTTGGGCAGAGTGGCTATTTTAGCCGGGGAGTGAGAGTTTAGTCTCTCACCTCCGGTTATTGAGAACAGAATAAAGTAACTACCCCGGAAAGGCGATGCCTTTCGAAACTCTGCCTAACCCGGTCCTTGCTACCGGGTTTTACTTTTTTAAAGGGTTTCATCCGCGAAAGCGAAACACTTTGCTAAATGAAAAAAGGAGTCTCCCCTGGGAAACTCCTTCTTCAATCAACATTATTTTTTTTTAATAATTGGTGAGTGCATAATTTACAGATGCCGATGCATTCAGGTTGCCATATCCTTTTGAACTGCTTCGGGATGGATAAAATTGTGCGGTATTGGTTAGGCAGGTTAGCAGTTGTTCCCTTGACATATTGGGGCGCAATCCCCATACTACCGATGCAATTCCTGCTGCTGTAGCGGTTGCTGATGAACTTCCGCCGATATAAGTGGGCGTTGTTCCCGAGAAGGGTAATGATAATGAATTACGACTGCTGCTGGCCGATCTTTCCATGACAATGGTATATAAAACTTTTCCGCCATCATGGCAGGAAGAACATTTCGCTCCACTTTCTTTAACACCTGTAACTGCAACACAGGAGCTGTATGCGGCAGGGTATACAACACCATACCACGACGTCCAGCCGAATGACGTACCGGCAGCAGCAAGGATGAGCTTGCCCATTCCATACGCATAATCGGCACCGTCTTTAAGAACACTGCTTCCAAACGGGCTGCCAATGCTCATACTGATGATTTTTATATCGGATCGGTTTCCCATTCGAATAAGGGCATTCTTGGTGCCGGTCTTTTCAGAAGAAGCATCAAGTACGACATCATTACAGGCTCTTATAAAATGCAAATTGCTTTTGTACGCAACACCTGTAGTTGAATTCTGATTATTTCGCGGGCCCAGTGCCTGACCACTCATACTGGTGCCATGGGTACAGGAGGTAAAGGCTGTGCTTCCATAGGTGTAATCAGTAGATACTACCCGGCCTACGTTGGAATCACCGTTGTTAAACATGCCATTCAGCAGCGTTTGTGACGAACTGATTCCTGCATCAATAACACCAATTGTCATGTTGGCTCCTTGACCTGAAGTCCATGCTGCAGGAATATTGTGATTGTTGTAGTTCCAGGGCAGTCGTGAACCCGGGGTAATGGTGGTATAATCGGCTGAATTAAGTGCCGTGGTGGAAGCGCTGCATCCCGAAGAAGAAGTAACCCGTTCCACACTGGCAGGCCAGTAATCAAGCGGATCGAGGTATCTCACATTTTCAAGGTTATAAAGGCGGGTAATTACATTTTTATCGGTTAAACGAAGTGTGATGATGGGTAACACCGGGTCATCTTCCACAAGAATGTCCTGCAATGCAACAGGTGAATCCGAATTTTTATTCAGTTCCTCCAGGATCATCTCTAACAGCGCATCATGAACCCGTTTGTACGCATCACTTTTGATATTGATTTTATGAAGTTTCTGACTGATATCGCCTTCGGTTGCCGGTTTGTAGCCGATGGCGAGGCTCTTATCACCGTATTGGACAGCGCTCCATAGTGTTTTAAGATCCACCCATTCCCACTGAAAATCATTACGGCTTTCCAGCAAACCTATGACCGTCTGGTCGAGCTGGGTTTGGGTAAGGGGAGGTCCTGCGGGAAGTGGGGCAGGGTTGGCCTTTTCTTTCAGTACCACGCTTTGTTCGTCACACATGTGATCATCGTCGGGCTTGGAACAGGAAACGATGGCCATAAAAGCTACAGCCAGTAAGAGGGTAAGTTTGTTTTTCATGATAACTGTTTTTAGTGTTAGTTGGTTAATTGAAAAATTGTTAAAAATTCAAGTTAAAGATATACGGAAATTGAAGAATTATTAAAAATCTGAAAAAAAATTATTTCGAAACCTGAAGAGTTTTCAAATAAAGTTCAAGCTGTCGATTTGTATATAATGTAAACCGGTGATGCATGTTCTAAACTTTAAAAAGTCTCAAATCGGCACTTCCATCATCCAACCCTTCATCAATTTATCCTGTTAAAATGCCCTGTTCATACAGGTTTTGGGGAATCTTCACCCCAGTTTATCCTCAATTTTCCATTCTCTATTTAAGACCTTTAATTACTTCTGGAGAGTTGCTAACAGGAATTTGGCGGTTAAACCAAGTTGTAGTAAGCAGATATTCAGAGTAATTAACAGCAATACCGTACTAACGTGAGGCAGGTGGCATGATTTTGCTTATAATCCAATCGGTGAAATAAAAGATTGAATAGCACCACAACAGTAATTACCAGATTTAATCCATTTAAAATTCAGACAAACATGAAAAACACACTATTATTATTAATGATTCCGGTTGTGTTAACCACCGCATTCGGATGTAAGGACAACGAAGAAGAAGGATGTATGGATCCGGTATCCGTAACCTATAATCCTGACGCAACAAAAGATGACGGCTCGTGCGAATATGGCGGGCAGGGTGGTAATGCAGAATTTGACATTTATCCACAGTTTAACGGACATGCTGTATGGAATACTGATGTTTATCCTGATACCGCTTTAATTAAGTTTAATGCAATTGCATCTCCGGGAACCAATCCGGCATTGTATGATATGGTAATATCAGGAAACCTGGGTGAAAACCACCTGCATGCATTTGACATGAAAAAAGGAAAATATTATATTCATGTATCCGGCTGGGATACTACAGTTAATCGCCGGGTTTCAGGTGGTATGCCGGTGACGGTAACACAGGAAAGTGGTGTTGTAAATATGGTAATTCCAATGTATTAATTTCAGTTCAGCTTTTCTTCTTACAACGAGGCCTTTACTTTCGGTAAAGGCCTTGTTGTTTATTATTATGTTTGAGTTCCCGGGAAAATAAATTCGCTTTCTCTTTATTTGGTACGCCTATATCTTCCCAAAATGAGACCAATTATTTCGAATAATTCCCATTTTCTTCAATCGTATAATTATTAGCCTTATAAACTTCAAAGGGTAATTCTGATTCTAAGATATCTTTAATAAATTGAAGTTCAACACGATTATTGCCTTGCAGGATTACTTTTTTTTCAGAATTGTCTTTAAGGCTTCGGAGCAGGTAATATTTTTCAGTGATTTCCATAGTATGCGTTTCTTATTTTCACTCAAGTGCTGTGCCATCTTAAATTATTAAAAGCCGGTTGCAGAAAACTTTTCTCTGCCCCCGGCCTCAGTACCACTCTGCCCAAATGGTGCTATGCGAATGTATAGGTGCATTTGACCGTAATTAAAAAGAAGAAGCCGGTATTGTCATGAAATTGCAATAAAATGCAAATCGTCACATTTCTTCCAATGGAAAACCGGAGATGAACAATAAGCCTTCATTCTCCGGTTAAACGCCAATCTGCCCAATTGACTGGTGCAAAGAAACAATGATTCGAACCCTGTTAAATATGACCCATTCCGGCAATCGGGGTGATTGATATCATGTTTTTCACCTCATAGGTTAACCGGACAGGGAAAGGAACAGCTATTTTTTATGGGGCAGTTCTTCTGTTATCGTGACCGTAGGCTCTGTTTATTGCAGTGTGTAATGAGTCGGTCAGTGATTGATTTTTATCTCCGGAATTATTATACCTGTTTAAATTAAATTGTTCACTCAACTCAAACAACAGTTCCCTGTTATTCGCATGCCATCGTACGGTGTCTTCCAGCGTAAACGATCTTCCGTAGGTTTCAGTCCATAGAATATAATCCGGAGGAAAAATTCTATGACTTAAGGAAATGGAGTTTGACTTTCGATACCTGATATATTGTACAAAATAATCAGGTGATAATTCAAACACCAGGGTAGTATGCGTAAGTTCTAGGCTATTAGTTTTAATTTCAAAGGTATGTTCAATAGAGTAACGGCGAAGGGGTAGTATTTCACTTCCTTTATTATAAACAGCGCCTATTACTGCTTTTTCAAACAACAGAGGTGTGTAGAAATCCGGAAAAGCCGCATGCTTTTTTATCCAAGAGGTAACGCTATCCTCGCATAATTTTTGAATGTTCAATACGCTGCTGTCACTATATAATTGACTGGTTTTTCTGTTACAGCCGAAGCAGGTGAAAATTAAAAGTGCAATTGCTGCTATGAAATAGTTTTTCATCCCGGTGTAGGGTTTTACTTCTGTGCTATTAATCTTAGCTGCGTTAATTATTTAAATATCTCATGAAATTTTAACGGGTTGTCGAGTCATTTAATAAACATTCCGTTATATAAATTTTCATTTGAATTTTCAATCGAATAGTAATAAGCACCTTTTGATAGAAAACCAACATCTACAACATGAGACTTTAAAAATGAAGTTTTAATTAATTGTTTCATTGACATATCATAGACGATTATAAAAACATGTTTAGAATATTCTGTATTTATCGTTAATACATCTGACACAGGATTTGGAAAGATGTTAAATTGGGGTTCTAGATCATTTGCTAATCCAGTGCATACAATTTCTATTAAGGAGACATCGTCTATATATGCATAGGCACCTGAATTATTTGGGGTTATGCTATCTAAAATATTATAAGTACAATGCTGAAGGCTATCTAAATTCCCTATTATCATAAAAGTTTCTCCTCCATTTGCTATAAAATCTCCTTGAATTAATGTCCAATTAGTTGAGTCCAAGAAATTTCCAATTGAATTACGGACTTGTGGTGAAAAGGGGAATAAAAAAGATGGATAATTGGCAACTGTTGTATCTGAAAAATAAACATGTATATCATCTGTAGTCCATCGATGGTGCCCAGCCGAAGCATAAAATTCAATATGATAACAATTACCTGCTATTAGTGGAGCGGTTAAAGGAGTAGCCATATACTCTCGATAAATTCCTCCAGGTGAACCGAGTCCTATTCCACCATACCCATCTCCAGAATGGGGTATTTGATAACCGAAAGAACCAGGAACTGGGTAACTTGCACAATAGTGTAAAAAATCCGGTGTACCCAATGTTGAGGGATTTGTCCAAAAAGATGCAAAGTGTAGATCCCCCATTGTAACCGGACACTGAACAGTATCCTCAAAATTCCCATTAGGAACCAGATTCTGACTTATTGCAGAAATCGGAAGAAGAGAGAGTAAAATCAGCAGAAGTTTCATTCAGTATTTGAATAATTATAGTAATAGTAGTGATAAAATTCCGGATTTATGTGATAATTTCTGAAAAATACAGGAAATATTTTGTTTTTTATTAAAAATAAAGGACTACTTTTCGGTTAATTAATATTTTTGGAAAGTCTGTTTTGAGTTTTATAAAGATAGTTTTGAAAAGATGAAACACGTGATAAAAAAGCAGAAGCGATACGCAATTAATTTTGATGATGAAATTCAAAAATAGTCTATTGTTTTTAATCAGTGTGGTGCTACTCATTTTTATTAATTCATGTAAAAAAGATGGCCCCTCTTCGGAAGAGAAACTAATAGCAGGGACATATGATGTAGAACTATATTTAATTGGAGGGTTCGATTCTACTGCTTCATTAAAGTCAAATCCATGTTATGGATTAATTACTTTTGAATCTGATGGTCATATTTTTGGAAATCGTCATTTGGGAAGTTGCAGTTTTCTGGGTACTTATGGTTTATCTAATAATGATAAAAATATAACCTTTGCTCTTCAAGGAGGATTTCCTGAAATGGCTCCTTTAGGCATACCAGTAAGCATAACATGGCAAATTATAGAACTAAAAGATGAACAAATGACCTTTGAAACAATATATACAGGGAAAATTTGTAAACTAAAATTAAAAGAATAGCTATAAAAAATAATAATGTTTAGGATTTTCTTTCTTTATCAAAATGATTATTTATTCAGCTAAAATTTTAAATAAGTGAAAAAAATGATATTCACCGCTGCTGTTTTCACTTCTATTGTATTGGAGGTGCTGATTAAACGGCAGCTTAAAAATCCAAACCGTGTTAAACGCCAATATTATTTCAGCCGTGCGGGATCTAAGCACGACTTGTCGGGCTGTAATCCCTGCACCACAAAATAAGTGGATCTCCGATCCACGCGGTGTAGGAAAAAACCGGAATGTTCTTACATATATAAATTAATTTTGAAGAAAATTGCATTAGTCTTAATATTTTAACTAATTACAATTGTCTATTTTACTAGCATCGGGCGAAGGCATTACTTTATCGGCTTCCACAAATTTTTTCAGGCTCATTATAAAAACTCGTCAATTCATGGTAAAATGTGCTGTAAACTTAATCGCTTCCCTCCAGTTTTTAAGTGCAAAGAGAACAATCGCATAATCTCCTTCCTGTTTAAGATTATATTTTATTTCAGTATCATTCCATTATTCCGCTCCCGTTGTAAAATTTCCAGTGTACTTTTTTTTACAGAAACTAAGGCTTTTACCTCCATATTCATAGTGTCCATTTCTTTACCTTGTGCGGATAAAAATTTTACAACAATTGTTCCCCCGATTTGAGATAACCCTGAAGGGCTTCGCGTCCACCACTCTACTATTCCCTCAATTGTAGATAATGCTTCATTAACTTTCCGTACTGTCGTTTTGTTCCAACGTAAGCCTTCTACCAACCACATCTTGCACGGGCTCATACCTTAGCTTATTTTCGCGCATATAACTATTCAAAATGCACATGAAAAGCACATCAGAAATCCGGGAAAAAAAATTTGCGATGGTCCGTCGGTGGGAATCAAGC
>JBBQQQ010000004.1:0-226091 GCA_038215705.1 Bacteroidia bacterium | reverse complement strand
CAAATCCTTCCATTGCTGATAATATCAAATGTAAATGACTGCTCATCAAACACCATGCATGAACATTCAATCCTTTTTTGTCAATACAAAAATTCAACGATTCCACAATCACTTCCCTGTGATTTGGTCGTGTAAAAACATCGAGCCATTTAATAACTGTTGGTGTCAAAAAATAAATGGCATTTTGGTCACGGATGTAATAGCGGTCGCCTGACATATGAATTTTGTTAATGAATTTGTTTTCGTATTTAATTGGCGCATTTGTTTCTGATAAAATTTGGTGATCCCACATCCTCGTCCCAACCCGCAGGGCCAAGGCTTCAGACGAGGACGAGTATTCAAACATTAATTATTTTTCACCCCGCCCAGCCGTCTCTATCAAGATTTCTATATTGAATCGCCTCCGCAATATGCTCGCTTTCGATATTTGTCGATCCGCCAAGATCCGCAATCGTCCGTGCCACTTTCAAAATTCGATCGTATGCCCGCGCCGACAATCCTATTCGCTCAACAGCAATTTTTAACAGCTGATTGCACTCCGGTGAAAGCGCACAGATTGTCCGCAACTGCTTTGCACTCATTTGTGAATTGCAATATACGTTTTCAGATTCTTTGAATCGTTCCGCTTGTATGCCACGCGCTTTGACAACGCGAGCTCGAACCATCTCACTTTTTTCGGATATGCGTTCCTTTGAAAGTTCGCTGAATGGAACCGGCGTTACCTCAACATGTATGTCGATGCGATCGAGAAGCGGACCGCTGATTTTGTTCAAATATTTCTGTACCACACCAGGACCACAGACGCATTCCTTTTCGGGATGGTTGTAAAATCCGCAGGGACAAGGATTCATTGACGATACCAGCATAAAGCTGGCAGGAAATTCTACCGACATGCGTGCACGTGATATCGTGACCTTTCGCTCTTCGAGCGGCTGACGCATCACCTCTAATACGGTTCGTTTAAATTCCGGCAATTCATCTAAAAACAAAACACCATTATGCGCAAGTGAAATTTCTCCGGGCTGCGGGTTTCCTCCTCCTCCCACCAACGCAACATCGGATATGGTGTGATGTGGCGATCGAAAAGGTCGCGTACTGATTAACGACGTGTTACGCCCTACCTTTCCTGCTACACTATGAATTTTTGTGGTTTCAAGTGCTTCGGCTACCGATAATGGCGGAAGTATTGTTGGCAGCCGTTTTGCCAGCATCGTTTTCCCTGCACCCGGCGGTCCAATCAAAATCACGTTGTGTCCTCCTGCAGCCGCTATTTCAAGTGCGCGCTTTATGTTTTCCTGTCCTTTAACATCACTGAAGTCAATCTCGATATGACTTTGTACTTTCTCAAACTCCTTATTAATGTCAACCACCACACGCTCCGGTATTGTCTCGCCTTTGAAAAAAGAAATTACCTCACTAATGTTGTCGACACCATATACCTCCAGATCACTTACAATTGCCGCTTCACGCGCATTTTCCCTTGGCAGAAAAAATCCTTTGAAGCCTTCACTAGCTGCCTGAATTGCAATGGGCAATGCGCCTTTAATAGGCAATACATTTCCATCGAGCGAAAGCTCACCCATGATTATGTAATGCCCGATTCCTTCACCCGGAATCTGATCCGATGCGGCAAGAATTCCCATTGCAATGGTAAGATCGTATGCACTTCCCTCTTTGCGTATGTCGGCAGGTGCCATGTTAACGACAATTTTTTTACCGGGCATTTTGTAGCCCACGTTTTTAAAGGCTGCAAGCAATCGCTGCTGACTTTCCTTTACCGCATTGTCGGGTAAACCTACAAGGTAAAAGCGTGTTCCGTTGTCGCAGTTGACTTCAACGGTGATGGTGGTCGCATTGATTCCATAGACGGCGGAACCGAAGGTTTTTATTAGCATGAGAAAAGGAGATTGTGGTGTTGATTAAATTTTGAAAAAATTAGAAATGATAAATGATAAATGATAAATGATAAATAAAAAATCAGATGAGAAAATGAATTAGTTTTTGGAAGAAATGTATTGAAGTTTAAAAAAATGCCTGAAAAAAATAGGTTTTGAAAATGAAATTGGTTGTAATGCTGAAAATAAAAAGTTTTAAAAATTGATATACAAAAATCAGATCCTGATGTCAAAGATAGAAAAGGATTTTATAATTACAAGAACATGGCAAAAAATAATGGATTAAGGGTGGCATCCGATGATTGGCTGTACCGCTTTAGAAGTTTTGAAAAGGCTTGTTAACAATATAATCACATGCGTTGCGTTATTCCTCGAAACCCGGTCTAAAATTTTTCAGGGCCGATTAAAATACATGAGAGACAAAACAAAACTACCGGAAAATTCTTTCAAATTAATATGCATTATATTGTTAATCAACATAATACAAATCAAAAACCGGTAGTACTTTCCTAATCCTTTTTATCATCCCTTGTATAAACCAAATCCTGAATCCGGCGTCCTATAGCGGCGAAAGCCGGTCTGATAATTCAAATATTAAGCAGTCGATTCCTTCAAAAATATCCCTTAATTTTAAATTACTAAAACACCCATCCATGAAACTACCGATTTATGTTATGCTCCTGGCCATTACCCTGGTGGGTATGAGCCTGTCATCCTGCAAAAAGGATGATAAAGAAGATGTGAAATTGAATGAAGAATTCAAACAGTTTAATGACGATAGTAATTTTTATAAAGGTGAAAGTGACCAGGCCGATAATGACATTAATAATGCGATTCGTGATATTCCGGCATTCGGAAGAGGTGCGGCGATACAATCAAGCCCATTATGCGGCGTTACGATTGATTCAACCCAGCTGGCACAAAAAATTCTTTTCTTTAATTTTGATGGTGTCACTCCGTGCTTCAGTCCTTCACGAACACGCGATGGACAGATTAAAGTTCAACTTACCAGCGGCAATTACTGGAGTGATGTAAATGCGGTGCTGACCATTACCTATATTAACTTTAAAGTTACACGGCTTTATGATAATAAGTCGATAACATTTAATGGCGTTAAAACCTTAAAAAACATAAACGGGAACGACTGGCTTGGATTTTTAAGTGCCACCAGCACGCTTAAATACCAGGAGCGCGCACTTAACATCCAGGTATTGTTTAATAGTGGTGCAACTGCACTTTGGAACAGCGCCCGCATTTCAGAATGGAGTTATGATCCTTCCGGGCCGGGTGGATTGCCTAAAATTGATATTGCATTCAATGGTGATACTGTTTTAAATGGATTTACAAATGTAGATTCGTGGGGAATTAACCGGTATGGAAATCCTTTTACTACGTACTACACCACTCCCTGGATATCGAATACCTATTGCGGTTTGGGAAGACCTAATTTTGGTCAGCTGACACATAATGTAACGAACTCAAATTTTACCTTGACCCTGGGTGTTGATCAAAACGGAAATCCCACACCTTATGATTGTGCATATGGGTTCAAAGTTAATTGGACGGTGAACGGAAATACGTATGTGTCGGTCTTAAGTTATTAATATTAATACCAAGGCTTCGTGATAACAGGAAAAGGCCGGATACTTCTCCGGCCTTTTCCTGTTTACTATGTATCTGTAAAATTAATCAACAAATACTCTTGTATTGTATGTTTTTTTTCCAATGGATAATTGTAAATAATAGTTTCCCGGACTCTGCTTAATGAAAGGAATTTCCAACACCAACCTTTCCTTAACAGTTGGCGTTGCCTGATAAACAATTTTTCCGGCAATATCAGTAATTGTTAAAAGAGCATTTCCGTTTAGCTGTCCTAAGCTATTCACATAAATTGTTTGTGAATTATAATGAGCCGTAAAAAGTTTAACGTCACGATCATTTTCTTCTAAGCTTAACACTGAAGGAAGCAATGTAATTTGTATAACTGCATCAATGCTGTCCCCAAAATTGTTAAGTGTGTTTAATCGAAGTAAATAATTACCGGGTGTTAATCCGTCGGTATTCCATTGCCCTAAAAATCCGTTATAAACTTCGCCGGTTACACCTGTGATGATTGGAATCCATCCCTGCACTCCGGTTGGTGCATACTCCACAGAATAAGTACCAAAGGCCATAAAGGAACCCAAAGGACCCTGGTCAACAAAAGCTGATCCTGTAATTGTGATTATTGTATCAACATACAAATTCTGCGGCGAATTAATATGCACCCGCCACACAGTTCCATGTTCATAAGCAACCGGATCCTGCGGCAGACTGCTTTGAGTAACTACCATCACAGAATTTCCTGTTGCTGACGCACCGGAAGTTGTTGATCCGTAACCAATTAGTACTATTCCATTGCCCTGGCTTCGCATATACCCGAGCACAGTGGTATTGACTGCAATGCTCAGTGATGTATCATTCGCCCAGTAATATCCTCCCGAACCATCGCATAAAATTCCCTGGGCGGTGATCTGTGAAGTTCCCATGCTTCCTACTTCACCAACTATGCTTCCCGTTACATTCATTACGGTGCTGTTAAAAAGATACAGGCTCCATGTTTGAACGGAGGTTGAGTTTAACTGGAGATTCCGGTCAGACAAAGGTGCTGTAAAATTTGTATAGGATGAATTGTTAACCAAGCCTGAAACAGAGGATGTGTCGGTTCCCGTAAACCATAACCCGATGGCTCTTAGTGAGGATGCTGATACGATAACATCGGAACCATTTTCAGGCATAAGTGCCCACATCACATGCGTGCAGTTAGTAACCTGCGTGGAATAACCGATACCGGAAACACCTGGTTGTGCATTGTTAAAATTATACGTTGCTACATTTACCCCGGAAGGAAAAGAAACATCAATTGTTCCACCTTGCGGTATGTGATGCCACAACAATACAGTATTGGCATTGGAAAAATTAAATGAACAGGAATCTGTCATGATAAATTCTCCTGCCTGGTTTGTTCCGTCAATTGTTATGGATGCATTTCCATATCCACCGGCAGTAGTGAAACCAATATTGGTGATGTTATTCATTACTATTTCACCATTCTCCACCACAGCAAGATTGTGAGAGAGTCCGCCGAAATCAAGTGTAGTATTTGATATATTCACATAGCCATTGTTTGCAATTACCAATGACCGCTGGTAAAAATATTGCTGTGGGCAATTTATTACTGAGCTGTCGCAAAACAATTTTCCATTCTGAAAAACATATAAATCACCAAGTATGGTTGCATTGGCCTGATCAAAAATCAGTACACCATCGTTAAAGACAAGTATTGGTCCGTTATTAAAAAAAGTTCCGGTAATCATTAATGTATCGGCAGGAACTTCCCCTACAAAAATGGTATCATTCATTGATGAAAATACTCCTTGAGCAGATGCGGCATTCATTTTATCAAGCATGGCGGGCAATTGTTTCATAAGCGAAAACCAACCTGTTGTATATACATTGCCTGGTGTTGACTGTGAGGTCAATGGTTGCACATGATACTTTGAATCCAAGGCTGAATTAATATCCTTCTGGGGAAATAATGACTGAGCTGTTGCCACAGAAAATGAAATCAGAAAGATGAAAAGAAATAATAACAGAATCAGGAAATGTTTCATGGTAACCCGGTTTAAGAAACCAAATTACAAAAAAGCCGGGATCATTTTACTTTGCAGCAAGATTATTTTCCACAAACAAAATCAGGGAATGAATTACTTTGATATGAATCTCCTGTGCACGATCGGCAAATTCTGAATGAGGAGCTCTTATTTCCACATCGCACAGGGCTGCCATTAGTCCCCCATCTTTACCGGTAAGCCCAATTACTTTCATCCCTTTTGATTTCGCGACTTTCACCGCCTCCACTACATTCGGTGATTTACCGCTGGTGCTGATGGCAAGCAACACATCGCCTTCCCTGCCAAAGGCCTCAACATAACGGGAAAAAACTTTTTCATAACCATAATCATTAGCCACGCAGCTTAAATACGAAGCATCGGAAATAGCGAGTGCGGGCAATGGCTTTCTGTCACCCCGGAACCTGCCCGAAAGTTCTTCAGCAAAATGCATTGCGTCACACATGCTGCCACCGTTACCGCAAGATAAAACCTTATTACCATCCGCGAAAGCGCGGGTTAACAACGTACCGGCAAATTCAATTTTAGAAAAATTATTCTCATCGGAAATAAAAGTATCCAGCACTTTTTGCGCATCAAGAAACTCCTGTTTTGCTGTATTCATAATTACAAGAGCAACTTAAAACTGTTTGATTCGTTTTTCATTTCTGCACAAGCCTTCATCAAGAAACTTGACATAAGTATCCACATCAGGCGTATAGCCACGAGGCTGCGCTAAAATTTTACCATTGTAATCAAGCAGCACATAATACGGCTGTGAATTGGTTTCGTATTGCGCACGTTGCATATCGCTCCATTTGTTTCCGGTAGTGCGGATCTTCTTCCCTGAGGCAGATACATACTGCTCCTTTTCAGGCAACTCGGTTTTATCATCCACGTAAAGTGAAATAATAACATAATCTTCAGAAAGCCGTTTCATCACTTTTGTATCGGACCACACATTATCCTCCATTTTCCGGCAGTTTACACAACTCCAACCCGTAAAATCAAGCATAACCGGTTTTCCCTGCAGCTTTGCATACCGCATACCTTCCTCATAATCCTTAAAACATGTTAAATCGTGCGGGCATTCGGAGGCATGCGGATCGACCCACTCCTTGTAAAATTCAGGTGGTGGAAAACCGCTGATCATTTTAAGTGGCGCACCCCAGATACCGGGTATGAGATATAATGTAAAAGATAACGTGATGATGGCAAAAAGCAAACGGGGTACGGATATATATTTTACATCACTGTCGTGAGAAAATTTCATTTTTCCCAGTAAATAAAATCCAAGCATACCAAAGATTACAACCCACAGCGATATAAAAACTTCTCTTTTGAGAAATCCCCAGTGATAAGCAAGGTCAACATTGGATAAGAATTTAAGTGCAAGCGCAAGTTCAAGAAATCCCAGACTCACTTTAACAGCATTCAGCCATCCACCCGATTTAGGCAGCGAACTGAGCCATGATGGAAATGCTGCAAACAATGCAAAAGGCAGTGCCAGTGCAAGGGAAAAACCCGTCATACCAGCCAACGGTCCAAGATAACTCCGGCCATGTGCTGCTTCAACAAGCAATGTTCCTATGATGGGTCCCGTGCAGGAGAACGATACCAGTGAAAGGGTAAACGCCATAAAAAATATTCCAACCAATCCACCCTTGTCGGAAGCCTGGTCAGCTTTGTTTACCAGCCACGAAGGCAGCACGATTTCAAATGCACCAAAGAATGAAATCGCGAAAATTACGAATATAAAAAAGAAGGCTAGGTTAAAAAATGAGTTGCTAGCCATTTCATTTAGTGCATCCGAACCCAGTGTTACAGTCACAAGAAAACCTAAACCTACATAAATAACAATGATTGAAATCGCATATATGATTGCATTCATCAATCCTTTCTTTCGCGATCCGCTTCTTTTGGTAAAGAAACTGACGGTCATTGGAATCATTGGGAAAACACAAGGTGTTAGAAGGGCAAGTAAACCTCCCAGTATTCCGCCAATAAAAATCCCCCAGATCGAACTTATATGATCTTCACCAACCATTTCACCACAGCCCGGCTCAAGCTCCACAAGAGGTCCCCCGCTCGCGGATATAACCTGGTCGGGTGGTGCAAGTGAATCTGGTACTGCATTCTGATTGATAGTGATTGTATCAGCATTTTGGGGTACAAGTGCTGGTGTGGTATCAATTACAGGAGTATTTTTTGGATCCGGTGCCGATCCTTTGATGTCAATGGTAAAATCGACGAGTTCCGGTGGTAAACATTTTTCATCATCACAAACCATGAACTCAACTGTACCTTCAATCTTGAGGGCATTGCTATTTTTAAGTTTTATTTTCTGACTGAAGGTGGCTTCATTGGCAAAATACGCCAATTGCATATCAAAATTTTTATCGAAAAATTCAATAGCCTTTCCCTCATCCACTTTGCCAACCAGTTCATAATTGGGAGAAGGTACAAAAGCAAATGAGGTTTTAATAGGACCGCCATCGGCAATATTCTGGGAATATAGGTGCCAGCCCTTTTCAATGGTGGCCTTAATTACAAGGGTAGCCTCACCGGGCACTGACTGCTCCGCCCTGTACGACCATTTAACCGGCTGTAAAATCTGGGGTGCTGCCGGCAGTGGACCGATTGGGTTGGCCTGGATCTCGGATTTATCGGAAAAATTGCACGTGGAGAATAATAAAATGCTGATTATCAGCCCAATGATTCTAAATGTTGAATTCACAGTCAGGGTTTTGGTGTAAACTTTAACGGATCAAAAGTAATGATTATAGGGAGTATGGCAAATAGTGGGGCAGTGCGGACCTTGACCTATAAACGCATGAAGTTGACCTAAGTTATACCAGAGTTTACATAATTTAATTTTAATAATCTGACTTATTTGTTTATTTTTCCTTCGGTTAATCAAACCTGCCCACTTTAAGAATTAACTATAATGGATTTTAACAGTAAAATTGCTGACAGCTCAAACCTTTCCAAGGCCTCACTAAAGGTTCAGAATTACCTCAACTTTTTATTGAACAAATTTGGTTTAAAAGCTGAACTTGCCCGGTATCATAAAAATGGTACTGATATGGTTACGTTGTATCAGAAGATGAATTTGTTTCATCTTGTAAATAGCGTAATTGACAACAACCTTGAAGGTGATTTGGTTGAAATGGGTTGTTATGACGGACGAACGGCAACTCTCATTCAAACAATTATCGAATCAAAATCCTCTGATAAAAAATTATACCTGTATGACAATTTCAAACATGATTTTGGTACCAGGGCTGATATCAAACAAGAGTTATACAAAAATTTTCATCTCAGGAATTTAAAGGACCCTTTTCTGATTGAAGGATTTTTCAATGATACCATTCCTCACAAATTACCGTCAAAAATCTGCTTCATGCATATCGATTGCGGGTATGGCGGTGATCCTGTTGAACACAAGAATACTATTCTTCATATACTTAATAATACATACAACAGTATGGTGCCGGGTTCCATTGCAATGTTTATGGATTATCACCTAAACGGCGTGACTGTTGGCGGATGGGATGCGAATCCCGGAGTTAAAATGGCATGTGATGAATTTTTCGAAGGTAAACCTGAAAAAGTCCATGTACTTTTCGGAGGAAATTACTCACACGGTTACATTAAGAAACAACTATTGTCAAAACCACTCGAATAAACTTACTGCATCGGGATGTGAGGTTTCGTTCTTTAAAACATCTTTTGTAATGCTTCCTTCGCTCATCAGCACTATTCTCGAACCATACATGGCTGCATCTTTTAAATTATGCGTTACCAGTATTGCTGTCAACTGATGTTCCCTGATTATTTTTTCAGCCAGTTGCATAATTGTCACTGAAGTTTTTGGATCCAGTGCAGCTGCAGGTTCATCAAGTAAAAGCAGCGCAGCATCATCCATAACGGCCATGAGTAAGGTCAGTGCCTGTCGCTGTCCTCCCGACAAGGTTCCCATTAGCGCCTCTACTTTATTTTCCAGCCCTAAATTCAGTCCTGCAATTTTATCACGAACCAGTGACCGGAATCTACCGGTTGAACCAAGTATCAATTTTTTCGGGTGGGCCCGGATGGCGGCTAGCCGGAAATTTTCAAGTATTGTCAATTCAGAAACCGTACCTGCTAAAGGATTCTGAAAAACACGTGATATCCATTTGCTTCGGCGAAACTCTGGCAGCATTGTGATATCAGTGGAGTCAATAGTAATTTTACCTTCATCGGGAAGGGTGGTTCCTGACAGCACATTGAGCAGGGTTGATTTACCGGAGCCATTCGCTCCCAGTACTATTACAAATTCGCCTTTTTTAAACTGCAGATTGATATTGTTTAAAGCACGCACCTCTGCAGCTTCGCCCCTGTGAAACGATTTGTGAATTGACTGCAGTTCGATCATCTTACTGAAGTTTTAAATCGTGTTACCATTAAAACAAACAACACGATTAATGCCGTTACGAGTTTGAGATAATTCGGGTTCAAACCCAGCGACAAAGTAAATGCAAGTATCAAACGGAATAAAATACATCCGCCAACTACCAATAGCACATGGTACAAAATTTTATGTGTTTTAAACAAATGCCCCAATGCTTCACCGATCATAACTGCTGCAAGACCTGAAATTACAATCCCGATTCCCATGTTGATATCTGCAAATCCCTGGTATTGCACAAGCAAATAACCACTCATTGCTGTGAGTGCATTAGCAAGCGCTAATCCCGCAAGCTTCATCGTTCCGGTATTTGATCCGGCAGCACGAACCATTTGTTCATTGTTCCCGGTTGCCCGCATTACAATGCCGTAATCTGTTTTAAGCAGCCATGTCAGCATTCCGCAAATTAATAGTGTTATTGCTAAAAAAATGATCCATTTATTAATCAACGGATCACTTGTAAATGCCAGGCTGTCGAAAATTGTAGGAGTATTCATGAGCGGAAGATTAGACCGGCCCATGATACTCAGGTTTACAGAATATAAAGCGGTCATTACAAGAATACCTGCAAGAAGCGGATTTACTTTCAGCCGCATATGAATTAATCCCGTTGCCAAACCTGCAAGGGCTCCGCCTGTTACGGCAACCGTGAATACCAGTCCGTTTGCAAGTCCTGATGTTATCAGCACTGCTGTAATAACCCCGCCAAGTGTGAAACTTCCGTCAGTGGTGATATCAGGTATATTAAAAATGCGAAGGGAAATATAAATACCCAGTCCCATGGCTGCGTAACCAAGTCCCTGCAATAAGGCTGCGCTGTAAAAATCCATACTGTTGAAAATCAGGTGATACTAACGGCCGGGTGTATAGGCTGAATAAGTGGAATCAGGAGTAATACCGTACCGGGCTGCAACATCAGGATTATAAATCTTTTTTCGGAGGGCCACTATTTCCGGTTCTGGTTTTACTTTCATTCCTGAAGCAAGAAAACGGGCTGCCTGTGTGCCCGACTGGTAACCCCAGTAATAAAAATTGGCACCATACGAAGCAATGGCACCTCTTGTTACCAGTCCCGCTTCACTTGTAAATACAGGGACATTCATGGCATTACATTCTTTGGCAATTGTTTCAAAGGAAGCGAAGATAACATTATCGGGCAATGCGAAAAAAATATCAATTTTCCGCGCAAGCAGGGCCTGAGTTACTAATTGTGTTTCTGATGAATTATTGACCGGAAGGCTGACCAGCTCAAGTCCCAGCTGGTTGCATTTCTTAAACAGAGCGTTGTAAGCGTCTTTTGATTGGGGTTCTGACTGGTTGAAAACCGTTCCTATTTTTTTTGCGGAAGGGAATAGTTCGGTAATGATGACCACCGCTGAATCAATATAATCAAGCGTTTCATATACGCCAAAGAGGTTAGCCGGGGCTTTTCCATCCTTCCCGGTTAAACCGGCAATATCAGGACGCGGTGCAACCATCATAAACAGAGGAATGGTTTTAGTACGCTGCACGGCAGTGATTGTTGATAAGGTAACATTGGTTCCGATAAGATCAGGATTTTTTGAAAGAATAAAATCACACGACTGATTCAGTGTGGGAATATCACCCTGTGCATTGGCATACACCACCACAATGGTGGAATCCGCTTCAGAATACCCTTCAATTCTCAGTGCGTCAAAAAAACCCTGCTTTGCCAGCTCAATTGTGGGATCCTGGATAAAATCAAGAAAGCCTATTACCGGAATTTTTTTTGTTTCATCATCAACTGCATTCCTGCAGGCAGAAAAATTCAGAGTAAAAAAAACTGAAATCAAAATTATTGCCCTTGTAACGGTATGCGAATATGTTTTTTGTGATTTCAATCTTCAGGTATTTATTTCTTAATTGTGAACGGATGCTACCATGATCCTCCGGCACCACCGCCGCCGAAACTGCCGCCACCGAATCCTCCAAATCCGCCACCACCGCCACCACCCCAGCTTCCACCGCCGTCCCCTGTAAAACCGCCCCAGGAACCTTTGTGCACATTACGCGCCTGGTTGAGCAGCAGCCATGCTTCAAGGAATGTGAGGTTATTGACGATGGCATACTTCTGAACGGAACGTGCCTTTAGAGCCATCACAAGTACTACTACAAAAAGAAAGATAACAATGAACACAATGGGAGATGAATCCTCAACCATACCACGTGGCTCTGCCTGGTATTCTCCCGCTGCAAGCCGGAACATGCTGTCGGTGCCTTTATCGAGCCCACCGTAATAATCGCCCTGTTTAAATAATGGTTTAATATCGGATTCAATAATACGTTTTACAAGACCATCGGGCATAACACCTTCCATTCCATACCCGGTTGCAATAAAAATTTTACGGTCTTCTTTGGCAACAAAAACCAGCACGCCGTTATTCTTTCCTTTTTGTCCAATACCCCAGCGTTCTGCCAGTTCAAAGGAATAATCTTCCACAGCAAATCCTCCCAGCGAAGTGATCATCACAATTGCAATTTGTGTGGAAGTACTGTCGTTGTAGGCGACTAATTTATTTTCAAGTGTACTTAATTCCTGGGGAGAAAGGGTATTCGTAAAATCGTTTACCAGCCTTGGCGGGACGGGTTTTTCAGGAAAATTTTGGGTAAATCCCTGTAAAGGAAGCAACAGTACAAACAGCAGGATGTGTAAAATTCTCATGGTTCGGTATTACCAAAAAGTACGTCATTGGAAAGCTCATCACGATCACCGGAAGTGTATGGAAAGTGCGCTGCCAGTGCTTCACCGGAATCATGAACCGCTGCCATCACACCATCGAATATTTTTCCTGCTTTGAATTGTTCCGTCATTTTTTCCTTGATCTGATCCCAGAACGAAAGACCTACCTTAGCATGAATGCCGTGATCACCAATGATACTGAACTTGCGGTCTTTTAATGCTACGTATATCAGCACACCGTTGTGAAGCTGGGTTTTATGCATGCCCAGTTTATCAAAAAGAAAGGCAGCCCTGTCGAGCGGCCCGTCTTCAGAATGATCTTCTATAAACACACGGATCTCACCGGAAGTCCTTCGCTCAGCTTTTTCAATGGCTGTTTTCAGATCCGCAAGTTCTCCTGGAGTAATCGATTTAAGTGTATCCGGCATTAGAACTGCACTTCAGGTGCCCTGGATGCGGCAGCATCGGCTTCAAAATAAGCTTTGGAAGTAAAACCAAACATGCCTGCAAGAATATTCCTGGGGAATGTTTTCACATAGGTATTATAATCCTGAACGGTCTCATTAAATTTATTGCGGGCAACCTTAATACGGTTTTCTGTTCCTGCAAGCTCGGCCTGTAATTCAAGAAAGTTCTGGTTAGCTTTCAGGTCAGGGTACCGTTCCACCGTCACAAGCAATCGGCCCAGTGAGGATGACAATTGGCCCTGTGCCGCCTGGAATTGCTGTAGTGCCTCCGGGGTAAGATTATTAGGATCAACTTTTACCTGGGTTGCCTGTGCCCGGGCTTCAATCACAGCAGTGAGCGTTGATTTCTCAAACTCCGCATAGCCTTTAACGGTATTCACCAGGTTAGGAATGAGGTCGAGACGGCGCTGGTAGTCACTTTCAACATCCTGCCAGGCACGGGTAACATTCTCATTTTTTGTGACCATGTTATTGTAAGAACCGCTGAAGAAGCCATACAGCATAAATGCAACGAGTACAATAACTCCGATGATGATCCATTTTTTCATAAGTAGAATAATTTAGTTTTATGGTACAAATGTATAAATTTTGAGGAAGGAAACCGGTCAGGCCCCTTTAACCCGCTCCGTAATAACACGCACAAGCTCTTCCGGTTTATGAGTTCCAATTAAATATTGTTTGCCATCATGCAAGGTGAGTTTTACTGCATCTTTTCCACCAGTATAAAACTTTATCAGCCCTGAACGGTGTAGGTTGTATACAGGGTTGTTGATTATGTACCTGCTATAAATGATTTTTTCGGCTTTTAAAACACTGCTCAGAGGAATTTCAACCTTCCTGTTACCAAACGACCCTTTCAGCACCAGCGTATTACCGGTCACAAGGGTATGAAGATGTGTTACAAATAACAGTATGACGGAGACAACAAGGATGAAAACCCCCAGGAAAAATAGCAGATCGCCATTGAGTTCGGGAACATCGGTGTAGTTATAAGCGACAAAGCAAAACAATGCAAGAAAAATGCGAAGACTGAGCGTGCTTTTATTGGCACCAATGTATTGCCTTTCTTCAAACAATGGTACTTGGTCATTCATTTTCCTAATCCTGAATAAAATTAATTTTATAAATACACCGGGTAGTCTCCCTGATTTTATACCGCTCACTGATCCGGTGACCTATCACCCAAACCACCTCTCCCTCCGACAGCAGTAAAAATACAATTTCTTTCATTCCACTGGTAAATTTGGAATCAATAAAAAAATCACTCAGCAGTTTTCTTCCTTTCATCCCCAAAGGCTGAAACGAATCACCTTCGCGCCAGCGTCGCAATTCCAGTGGAAACTTTAATAAGGATTGATCAATAAATGCTGCTTGCGGATCGGAAAAACCGGCAATTTCATCTATACCCCGGGGATTCTCTACATTTATTAAGGTGACTTCCAGTTTGCCATACGGTAACCGGAACGACTTTTCGTTTTCATTAAGAAAAAACGATTCGTGTGTACGCAATTCATGCTCAAAAACAGTCAGCACATCACGGTCGCGCACCAGTTTGAATGCACCGGAATAAAATACAGCGCCACTTTGCGTGGATGAAAGAATTTGTTCACACAGGGATCCTGTTGCTTCACAGAAACTCAAAAAATGATATAACACAATTTCCGGATCCGGGGTTGATTTGATCTTAACAAGATCAAGAGTACGGAATACCCCTGTTGAAGAAGTTAAAATAATTTCATTACCCATTTCAGAAATAAATTTTTCCAAAATAGCTTCATATCCTTTCATCAGCCTTGCGTGTTGCAACATGGCGTTTGTTAACCCGGGATTAATTTGTGCAAGTACAGGCATGACTTTATTCCTGATAAGGTTGCGCTGGTAATGAACCGCTGAATTACTGGCATCCTCCCTCCAAACAATCCCGTTCGCTTCCGCAAAATGAACCAGTTCCTCTTTGGTGGCAAACAATAATGGACGAATTATTTTCCCATGTACTGCACGTATGCCATGCATTCCGGCCAGACCGGTACCTTTAACCAGGTTCAACAACATGGTTTCAGCTACATCGTTCGCATGATGCGCTACAGCAACTGCATCGTACATATTCTCTTCCGCTAATTTATTCAGCCATTCATACCGCAGCTGCCGCGCAGCCATCTGAATGGAAATTTTGTTTGAAACTGCAACCTCAGCGGTATTGAACCGGGCCACATGAAACTGAAAATTATTTTGCCGGGCAATGTCCTGTACAAATTTTTCATCTCCATCGGAATCATCACCACGCAATTGAAAATTACAGTGCGCAACTGCACATTGTATTCCTGCATTGCTGAAAAGTTGTAACATGACTACAGAGTCGATTCCCCCACTGACGGCGAGCAAAATTTTTTGTCCGCTTATGATGTTACAACTATTAACCAGGAAATCCTGAAAACGATCAAACAGCATGTTTTCGCGAAATTTCACTGATTAAACTTCCTGCATCAATACCCAATGCTTCCAGTTGAGGTCGCAGCTTAACAAGTGTTTCCAAATATTCACTTTCGGGATCACTGGCTGCCGTAATAGCACTTCCGGCAGCAACCGTAGCCAGTCCTGAATTTTGCTGAAACAGGATACTTCGTATTACCACGTTAAAATCAAAATCTCCTTCAGGGTTAATATAGCCTACGGTACCGGAATACAAAGACCTTCTGAAATTTTCATGTTCTTCAATCAGTTTCATGGCACTGATTTTTGGTGCACCGGTCATACTTCCCATAGGGAAAAGTGCACGAATAATATCTAGAAAATTAACATCCTGTTTTACTATGCAACACACAGTTGAAATTAACTGGTGGACTTTAGGAAAGGTGTAAACGCCACATAGTTCTTTCACATGCACTGAACCTTTTTCGGCAACCTTTGAAAGATCATTCCTTACCAGGTCAACAATCATAATATTTTCCGATCGTTCTTTATCGCTGGATGCAAGTAATGCTTTGTTTTGCGCATCTTCATCAGCATTCTTACCTCTTGCGGCAGTTCCTTTTATAGGTTGTGAAATTAACCGGTTATCTCTTTTGGCAAGAAACCGCTCGGGACTGGCACAAATAAGGTGCCGTTGGTTGTTCCGGTAATAGCAGGAAAATGGATTGGGTGAAATTGAATTGATTTTTCTGAAAACCGACACCGGATCAATGCCTTCAGCATTAACCTGCACTTCATGACAATAATTAATTTCGTAAATATCGCCACGGTGTATATGCTGAAGTAATTTCTCTGCCTTTCGGAGATAGGCATCACGGTTAAGAATATATGAAATTGAAGGAGGAACTGCAATTTCCTCTCCGTTTGATAAGGCAGGACGTGAAAGTATGTCATTCCACAAATCTTTCGGGTCACGATGGTCGATTACAGTTATTTCATTTTCAATAGCTATGATTACATGCTTCGCGGAAAAAAAATGAAATAGCGGAAATCCGTTGTGATCGGGATTGGATGAATTAAGTTTCTCCAGGTTATTTTTGAGATCGTAAGTAAATGATCCAAAAACCCACTCGCCATTTTGCCGTGCCTGTTCGAGAAATTCCTGTAACTCTGCTAGGGTGTGCTGATCACTATGCGAATACGTTACAACATCCGCCGCAGCAATATAACGGTAACGCGTACCTGTTTCAGGAATATCGGTACTGGCGCCTTTATTGCTGTCAAGAAAAACAGCCTGCTCAAAGGAACCGGTAAATGCGAGCACCCGTTCTTTAAATTCTTCCGGGTTACATGGTAATGTGAACTGGGGAAACATAGCATCCTGTAAAGGCACTAAGGTAGTTAAAAATAGGAAATGCTGCTTTCAACAGGATGTAATCACCTGGAGGCAATTAATTTCAGAAGACGCCGGTTATTATTTAGCCGGCATAGCCGAATCAAAAACTCCTTTAACTGTAACTTCCTTCCATACTTTACTGATTCCTTCCTCGAGTGAAATCCTGTGCTTCCAGCCCAGGTTATGGATGGCGCTTACATCAAGCAATTTACGTGGAGTACCATCAGGTTTCGACGCATCGAAGCGAAGCGTACCATTGAACCCGCTTATCTTTTTAATAAGTTCGGCCAACTCTCCAATGGTAAGATCAATGCCGGTGCCGATATTCAAAAATCCTGCATCGCTGTAATTATTCATAATGAAAAAACATGCATCGGCAAGATCATCCACATGCAGAAATTCACGCATGGGCTTTCCGCTTCCCCATATCTCAACTTCTGTTTTTCCATCGCGCATGGCTTCAAAAAACTTACGCATGAGCGCGGGCAGCACGTGAGAATTCTTTAAATCGTAATTATCGTTTGGCCCGTAAAGGTTGGTCGGCATAACCGAAATAAAATCGCAACCGTATTGTGAACGGAATGCTTCACACATTTTCAGTCCTGCAATTTTAGCAATCGCATACGGTTCATTTGTCTGTTCAAGTGCGCCTGTCAGTAAATATTCCTCTTTAATAGGCTGAGGACACATTTTCGGATAAATGCAGGACGATCCGAGGAACAATAATTTTTTAACCTTTGTTTCAAAAGCCTGCTGGATCACATTGGATTGGATCATCAGGTTTTCATATAAAAAATCGGCCCTGTATGTATTGTTTGCAACGATTCCACCCACTTTTGCTGCAGCAAGAAAAACATATTCCGGGTTTTCCTCCCTGAAAAATTCTGTCACGGCTTCCTGTTTCCGTAAGTCAAGCTCCTGCGAAGTTCGAAGCACCAGATTATTATAACCTTCCGACTGTAATTTTCTCACTATTGCTGAACCCACCATTCCGCGGTGGCCGGCAACATATATTTTAGAATCTTTATTCACTTTACAAACTATTTAGGAAGTTGGTACAATTACTATTTTGACAATGTGGTGTATCAGCCTTCGTGATAATTGATAATCTCATGTCCGCCCTGCTGTAAATATTTATCCCTGTTAAACAACTTCAGATCATAATTTACCATTTCACTAATAATTTCATCAAGACTGTGTTTCGGGACCCAGCCTAATTTTTCTTTGGCTTTGGTGGGATCACCGATAAGAATTTCCACTTCAGCCGGACGGTAATAATTTTTATCAATTTTCATCACCACTTTGCCTTTCTCCACAGGATACAAAGGATTAGTCGCATTTTTTACAACTGCAATTTCCTCTTCCTCTTTTCCCTGGAATTCCAGCTCCACTCCAATTTCATTAAATGCTTTAATAATAAACTCGCGCACTGTGGTTGTCACACCGGTTGCCACCACAAAATCTTCCGGCTTTTCTGTTTGCAACATCATCCACATCGCTTCCACGTAATCTTTAGCATGTCCCCAGTCGCGCTTGGCATCAATATTACCCATGTAAACACAATCCTGCAAACCGAGTGCTATCCGGGCAACCGCCCTGGTAACTTTACGGGTAACAAAAGTTTCACCGCGGAGAGGTGATTCATGATTAAACAAAATTCCGTTCACCGCGAACATATTGTAGGACTCCCTGTAATTGATAATGATCCAATAGGCATACAATTTTGCCACGGCATAAGGTGACCGGGGATAAAATGGGGTTGTTTCCCTTTGGGGAATTTCCTGCACCAAACCATATAATTCAGAAGTGGAAGCCTGGTAAATTTTAGTTTTTTGAGTAAGTCCCAGCAAACGAACCGCTTCCAGCACCCTTAAAGCACCAATTCCATCGGCATTTGCCGTATATTCAGGAGTTTCGAAACTCACCTTGACGTGCGACATCGCACCCAGGTTATAAATTTCATCGGGCTGTACCTCCTGAATGATCCTTATAATATTGGTTGAGTCGGTAAGATCACCGTAGTGCATCTTAAACCGCACATTATTTTCGTGCTGATCATGATAAAGGTGATCGACCCGCTGGGTATTAAAAAGCGAGCTCCGGCGCTTGATGCCGTGCACCATATATCCTTTTTCGAGAAGCAATTCTGCAAGGTAAGCCCCATCCTGGCCGGTTATCCCGGTAATTAATGCTGTTTTCATGAGTTAAAGAAAGGTAAATTCAGGGTTCTGATCAATAAATGTTACGGGTTAACGTTTCTAACCGGATTTAGTTGCAAATATCCCGGTATCACCGGGAAAGAACTCCGGTTCATCAGTTTGAAACCATATGTCTGCCGGGGAATTGTTAATTTTGTGCAAAATTACATAGAAAAATCCCGTTTATCAGCCTGAAGTTGTGGAACATCCTTATAACTTTATGCATTGAATGACCGTAAAAGTTGATTCCAATTACAGAAAATTAATATATGAGTAAACCTACCGGTAGTAACGCAATTATCGATCAGAAGGATATCAAAAAATCCATCGTCCTGGTTTTCAAGAACTGGTATTGGTTCATCCTGTTTTTGGGATTGGGTGTCGGTGGCTCAGTTCTCTATCTTTATAAGGCTACAAAATATTATGGTGCCACCGCCAAAATACTTGTCAAACCGCAGAAAAACGCGTTTAAAGACGCCCTGAGTGCTTCACTTTCCTCAGGTCCGTCGAAAGATGAAATTGCCAATGAGGTGGAAGTGCTGTATTCATCGAGCCTGATTAATGAAGTCATTACCAAACTAAACCTTGATATATCTTACTTTATTGAAGGTCGCTTAAAAACCGGGGAAATTTATAGAGGCCGGCCATTCCTGGTTGAAGGAAAGGTTATTGATCCTGAATATTATGGTGTTCCTTTTCATGTAAGTGTCATTAATCCGAAAAGTTACAGGCTTTCTGTAAACAGTAATGGATTGAATTATAGTGCCATCCATAAATTTGGTGAAGCAGTTATTAACGATCGGTTTTCAGTGCTGGTAACACCTGACTCCAGTATCATAGGAAAAAACAGTACCACCATCAGCGAAACAAAGTACCTTTTCATGATCAATGACCGATCGTACCTCATTAAAAAATATCAGAAAGCCCTGAGCCTTTCCTACGAGGAAGAAGCTACCGTTATTAATATTTTTATTGAAGATGAAGTTGCCGAAAAGGCAGTGAATTTCCTGAAGACCCTAACCGAACAGTATATTGCGAATACGGTTTCCACTCAAAAAGAAATCAATGAAAATACACTCGCATTTATCGACGGCCAGTTAAAAGATGTTGAAGATATCCTCAATGGTGTGGAGTCGAACCTGGAACAATTTCAGCAATCGCGCGCATCCATGAACCCGGAAAATGAGCAGGGTGTTTATCTTCAGCAAAAAGTTGATTTCGAAAATGAACAGGCGCGATACACAATGCAATTGCGTACGGTTGATTATATCTACGAACAGCTTACCACAGGTGCAGAAGTTTCGGCTATTTCACCTTCCATGCTGGGTGATGCACCCGATCCTGCTTTGCAGGGGGCTTTTATGGAACTTAATGGTCTCATTCAACGAAAGACCAACCTCTTATTCAGCAATACGCCAAGCAGTCCTGTAGTCACTGAAATTGACGCGCAAATTTCTATTGCTCGCCAGTCGCTGATTGCAAGTGTAATGAATATGCGGAGGAGTCTGGTTGTGAAAATTAATTCGCTTTCGTCGCAGCTTGGACAATTTCAGGGAGCCATGCGGCAGATGCCTTCCACCATGCGCGGTCTTGTTAACATAAACAGGAAAGTTGAGATCAATGAAAAAATTTATTTGTTTCTGCTTGAAACAAGAGCGCAAACAGTAATTGAAAAGGCCGGTATTGTTGCCGACAAAATAATTCTTGAGCCGGCCACCACAACAGGTTTGGAAAAACCAATTAAAGAGAAAATCCTCCTGGCAGGATTTGGAATTGGATTTGCATTGGCATTCCTTTTAATTTTCCTTAAAAGTATTTTCTATAATTACATTCAGACAAAAGAAGATCTTACTGAAATATCAACACTTCCTGTTATTGGTGTTATTGGAAAAAGTAAAGAAGCTAAAGATGATTACCTCATAGTTGATAAATATCCGCAGTCACTCACCAGTGAATCGTATCGCGTAGTCCGTACAAACCTCTCCTATTTCAGTCCGAAAGCTACAAGTAAAGTTGTGCTCTTTACTTCTACCATGGCAGGTGAAGGAAAAACATTTAATGCCATCAATACAGGTACCATACTGGCGAAGACCAAGAAAAAAGTTGTTCTGGTTGATTTGGATTTGCATAAACCTAAACAGGCGAATGCATTTAATTTAAAGAATGATGTTGGTGTTACTTCTTACCTCGTAGGAAAAGCACGATTAGCTGATATCATTAAGGAAACTCCAATTGAGAACCTCCAGGTAATTCTCACCGGTCCGCGCACCCCGAATGCTTCGGAACTGATTGTTGATCCTATGCTGGAAGAGATGATCAAAGAATTAAAAACCATGTATGATTACGTGATACTGGATACGCCACCGGTAGGATTACTGTCAGATGCACTTGCGCTGATGAAATTCTCTGATCTGAACATTTACGTTTTAAAGGCTGGGTTCTCTAAAAAAGATTTCGTTGATATTGCTCACCAGATTGTTGAGAAAAACAATGTGAAACATATGGTCTTCCTGTTGAATAATGTAAATGTAAAAAATATTCCAGCCGGATATGGCGGAGGATATTACAAATAACTTTTAAATTTCCTGCAGGATTATAATGTATAATGAGTGAAGAGCAAGTAACAGCTGACAGTAAACGAAATGCATTTTTAAACGCGCTGCGAAGCGTTCGCAAACATACCAATCCCGCGCAAAAACGTAAGATCGGCGGACTAAGCATTCTGGTTTTTATTTCCGCAATCCTGGATGTGGTGGGTCTGGCCGCAGTTCTGCCACTGATAAAGGCGGGTACTGATCCCGAGATGATTCAGTCGAATCAATACTTTAAGGCGATTTACGATTTCATGGAATTTACGTCTGAAAAAACGTTCGTGCTGTTCATGATCGCGTGTTTGTTTTCTTATTTCATCGTAAAAACAGTATTCGGAATTTTTGTAAGCTGGATGCAGGCACGCATCACCTCCGATATTGCTTTAACAGTAACTGAAAAACAATATTCGAAATATTACCAGCTCGATTATCTTGATTATAACAGCATCAAATCATCACTGATGATCCGGAACATTCTTTATAATCCAACAACGTATGTGCAGTGGATTATAAATCCACTCACCATGATATTATCGGAGACAATTATTGTGTTGCTGATTGTTTTTGCCATTGCCTTTTATGATTTATTTCTTTTTGGATTTATAATTGTTACAATTGGACCGGCAACGTACATGGTTTACGCTGCATTGAAAAAAAGAGGGATTCGTATCGGCAACGGCCTTGATGAAGTTTTTCCGTATGCCTTAAGTACCCTTACTGAGGCCATAAATGGTTACATTGACATCAAAATTTCAGGTAAGGAAGCCCGCTACAAACAACGGTATCTCAAGCATCTTAAAAATTACCAGGAATTGCAACAAAGCAGCAACCTGTTGAGTCAGATCCCGCTTCGCACTAATGAATTAATCGCGCTCCTGGGAATTGTTTTAATTTTCCTTTATGCAATGTTCCTTACCAACAAACAAACTGATGTTCTGATAATGGTGGGGGCCTTTGCTGCGGCTGCATACCGTTTAATGCCTTCCATGAGCAGGTTGCTGAATTCATTTATGTATATCGGAAAGAATCAGCGCACGCTCGATAATCTTGATATCTATGAGGATCTTCTGAAAAATGAAGTACCTGCAGGAAAACCTGAACCGGTTACATTTAATGAGTCGATTACTTTCAGAAATGTTTTTTTTACATTCCCTCACTCTGAAAAACCGGTTATCAATAATCTAAGTTTTGAAATTAGGAAAGGTGAGAAAGTAGGATTTATCGGCGTTTCCGGTTCTGGAAAAACCACGATCATGAACCTGCTGCTGCGTTTTTACAAGGAAGATTCGGGAGCCGTAATGGTGGATGGAGTAGCATTGAAAAATGAGCATACCGCTCATTGGAGAGATCATATCGGTTATGTGAAACAGGATATTTTTCTGCTTGATGGAACCATCCGGGAAAATATAACATTGGGTGATCCAAATGTTGATGAGGAACTATTAAAAACCGTTATTGTTCAGGCTTCACTGAAACAAATGGTAGATAAAATGCCGGATGGTATGAACAGCCTCATCGGTGAAAAAGGTGCAAATCTTTCCGGCGGTCAGCGGCAACGCATTGGAATAGCGCGATCGCTCTATCGCAATGCCGATATTCTTATCTTTGATGAAGCTACAAGCGCACTCGATAATGTAACGGAAAACGAAGTTACCGAATCCATCGATGCCTTATCCAATGCCAATAAAACCATACTTATAATTGCACACCGGATCACTACGCTTCGCAATTGTGACAGGATTTATGAATTGAAAAACGGATCAGTTGCAGGAATACACAAATATAAAGACCTGGTAACACAAGTACTTTCCTGATATGCTTGAACGAATATTTACCCAGATACGCTACCGGTTTTTTGATTATTCAGGCAAACCGAAAAACACGAAGACGCAGGTAACAGACCATTTGTCTGATGCACTGAACTGGTTTCAGGCAAGTCTTTTACCTGAAGGCGGGGGTGCTGCGAAATACTCCATGATGACTCATACCATGTCACATGGTTACCCGATGTCTACCGCGAACTGGATACCGGTTTTATCCCGGTTAAAATCCTATTACCCCGAAATTTACAATCGCATTTTCTCCAATCCCGATACGGTAAGAGAACTGGTTAACTGGGTGTTACGCACACAACGACGTGACGGCACCTTTCCGGCATCGTACGGTGATTTTATGAACCAGCCCCCCCGGGTTTTCAACAACGGATTAATAATTCATAGCCTGTTAGATCATCACAACGAATTGGGGGGAAATGATTTGCTTGAAGCATGTATTAAAAGTGCCGAATGGCTGCTGAAAGTTCAGTCGGCCGACGGTAGCTGGCGACAATATACCTTTCACCAGTTAAGTTCCAATACTATCACTGCTGCCGCGTTGATACGCCTTGCGGGCATTACAGGTGAAAAAAAATACCTTGAAGCAGGTGAAAAGAACATTGAATTTGCTCTGGGACTTCAAAGTGAAAGTGGTTATTTCAAAGGAAACGGATTTGATTCATCGGGATCAGCATTTACTATCACAATAGGATATGCAATTGCGGGAATCCTGGAGGCCGGCATTTTAACCGGAAATGAAAGTTGGAAAGATGCGGCTAAAAAAGGCCTCATTCCCGTGCTGAATAACGTAGGACCTCATGGATTCCTGGTGGGAGAACTTGATGAAAATTTTAACTCAAACGCCAGTTTTTCCTGCCTTCCGGGAAGTTGCCTGCTTGCACTTACGACCTACAAACTAGCTTCTTTAGAGGCAAATGCCGGTTTAAAGGCCAAAGCTGACCTGATCACAGATTACGTCAAAGGCAAACAACTGGAGTCAAAAACTCCATTGATTCATGGCGGTGTTTCCGGTTCCTGGCCAATAAGCGGCAACTATTGCTCCTATGAAATTACCAGCTGGGGAGTGCGCTATTTCGTGGAAGCCCTGATGATGCAGGATTCCATGCGCTAACAGCCTGATTCCTAAAGCCGATTAATCTCTGTTCCGGTACGAACATTTTCAGGTTTACTACGTAAAAATCCATCCCTGAATGTGGAGCGTAATTAATAAATTTACATTTTATAAATTCAATCTAAATGTGCCGAATTCTCATAGTTGTTGGAACCCGACCGAACTTTATTAAAGTTACCCAGTTTAAAAAAGTTAATGAACAGTTAGGGTCACCTTTTGACATAAAAATTGTACACACCGGGCAACATTATGATGATAAAATGGCCGATGTATTTTTTCGCCAGTTTGAATTGACTCCGGACTATTTCCTGAACATACCTGCTGAATCAGCCAATACGCAAATGGCTGAAATCATGATCCGCATTGAAAAAGTGGTTAAAGAATTTCAGCCTTCTTTAATCATGGTAGTAGGTGATGTAAATTCAACTTTTGCAGCAGCCCTTACGGCGAATAAAATGGGAATTAAAATCGCACATATCGAAAGTGGTCTGCGAAGCAATGACCGGGGAATGCCAGAAGAGATCAATCGTTTGCTAACGGATGAGATAACAGATTATTTTTTTGTTACCGAACAAAGTGGAATTGATCACCTGACAGCGGAACGGAAATCTCCCGAACAGATTTTCTTTGTTGGAAATACCATGATTGATACACTTGTGGCTTTTGAAGATAAAATACGAAAAGATGAGGTACTTAAACGCTTAAAAATAAATAAAGGTGCCTACGCACTGATGACCATGCACCGACCTGCAACCGTTGATTTTGCAGAGGGACTCACAAAACTAATTGACATCATTGATTTCATCACAGAATCGATGCACCTTGTTTTCCCGATCCATCCGCGCACGACGAACAAACTCGAATCGTTCGGTTTGATGAAACGGATTTCTGAAAATAAAAAACTTATTCTGACTGAACCACTGGATTATTTCAGTTTTCAGAAACTTACTGCGGATTGCAGTTTTGTAATAACCGATAGTGGCGGTATCCAGGAAGAAACCACATTCCGGCAAATTCCTTGTCTGACACTTCGTCCAAATACGGAACGGCCTTCCACCATTATCATCGGTACCAATGAACTTATTCCTTTTGATGCAGCCATTGTAAAAGCAAACATCGAACAGATCAAACAGGGAAAACATAAAAAAGGTGCTATTCCCCCCTTATGGGATGGTAACTCAACACATCGCATTCTGGAAGTTTGCATGACCCTATTCAAAGATGAGTTGAATCAGAAAAATATTTACAGTCTTTGATTACCCATGAAACTGCTTAACCATTTAAACCCTGCTGACCATAAAATCCTTGCCCGGATTGATGATAACTGGCCTTTCCAGTTTTTGTCGGAGTTCAGCCGGTTTCATCTGCATTTTTTCAGGGAGCCTGTTAAAATTGCTTATGATGAGCAGATGCAGGCATTCATGCCACTTCGATTTACGGATCTGAAACTTTTCGCACCCGCTCAAATTCTTTTTGCACCGGTGCGAGATGCTGTAGAACTGGGTCCGGAAGAGCAATTGCAGTATTTTGAAAAGCTTATAATAATGCTGGAAAAAAAAGATAACTGTGAACGGCTGATGCAACCTCAGCCTTACGGAATTCTTGCAGCAAGGCCACCAATGGCGAAATATTGTGAATTCGGAACTTATATTATTGATCTTGAAAATCAATCCGAGGAACAGATCTTTAATAAGTTTCATCCAAAATATCAGAAGGCTGTTAATCACTCCATAAAAAATGGTGCCATAATAAAATTAGGAAAAGAAACGCTGAATGATTTTTTCACGGTGTATAAAAGCACGATGGATTATGCAGGGTTACATTCCGATAGCCTGGATTACTTTTCATCAATGTATAAATATCTTGGTGAAAACAGGGTATTAAGTGCGGTAGTATATGATCAGAATGAGCCTGTAAGTGGCATATTCGTGATTTACACCCGCTATTCCGCTTTCCTGACCCACGCGGGAACACAGGGAGAGTCGAAACTTTACGGTGCCGCCAAACTCTTGAATTTTGAGGTGATGAAATTTCTCAAGCAGCGGGGTGTTAAAAAATATGACTTTGTAGGAGTTCGTTTAAAAAACAATAACCCAACACTGGAAGGTATCTTCCGGTTTAAAAAAGGATTCGGAGGCGATCTTAAAACAGGTTACCTGTGGAAAATTGATCTGCTTCCGATGAAAGCCAAAGCCTATGATACAATTGTAAAAGTATGGACCGGGGGAAACCGGGTCACTGATATCATAGACCAGATCAACCAATAATTTTTTTTAGTTCAGCTTTATGATAACCAACCCTAAAAAAGAAAAACTACATATCCTCATAATGCCTTCGTGGTACAAAACTCCGGAAACTCCGGTGCTGGGTACATTTTTCGAAGAACAGGCACGCGCACTTCAGAATGAAGGCTTTAAAGTAGGAATTATTTATCCTGAGTATACACCTCCCGGAGCATTATTGTCGAGGGAGAATAAGGAGATGATTGATTTCTATATGGACAAAGGTATTCCCACTTTTCACATACGTGCTACAGCCGGAATTCCAAAATTGCGGCGCCTCAGTTACCGGCATTTCAGTAAATCAGTGAGAACTGTATTTGATGATTACGTTACTACATTCGGAATGCCCGATATAATTCATGCACACTCGGTATTCCACGCCGGTATTGCTGGTTTTTATATAGCTAAACTGTATAAAATTCCTTTTATCATCACGGAGCATCTTACGGCTTACCTGATGGGATATATCAATCACAAGACGGATGTGGAAATGGCTTGTGAAATATTTGAATATGCTGATTCCTCAATTATTGTCAGTAGCAACTTCCGTAGAGATCTTGAAAAACAACTCGCATTAAAACCCAATACGTTTAAGGTTGTACATAACCTCGTAAATGACCTGTTTTTTAAAACATTTATCCCGAAAACGTATACTCCCGGTGAACCATTCCGGTTCTTTACTAATTCATTCCTGCTACCCCGAAAAAATATACCCCTGATTATAAATGCCATCAAAATATTAAAGGAAAAGAATATTGACGCTCATTTGACAATAGGCGGAGACGGGCCGGAAGAAAATGATCTCCATAAATTAGTTAATGATCTGGAGCTTCAGGAAAATATAAAGTTTACCGGTAAATTATGGCGTAGTGAAGTAAAGGATGAACTGGATAAGTGTCATTCGTTTGTACTGGCAAGTCAGTATGAAACCTTTGGCGTGGTGCTCATCGAAAGCCTGGCCTGTGGTCGTCCTGTTGTAACTACTGATTCAGGTGGCCCACTTGATTTTATACATCCTGAGCAGGGCGTTATAGTAAAAGAGCATGAAGCCGCTGCCCTGGCTAACGGCATGGAACATGTGATATTAAATTACAACACCTATGATCAGCCGGCTATGGTTAAATATTGTCGTGAAAATTTTAATGAACACAAGATTGCAAGCGCTATAATTTCACTTTACCACTCTGTTATAGAGAATCGTATAGCACTACAAAGTTAATATGTCTTTAAAAACCAAGTCGCAGCCGATACAAAAACAACTGCTGATAACTTTTGATTATGAACTTTTCCTGGGCAACAGGAGCGGGTATGTCGACGATTGTATGATAGTTCCTACCAATCGGATAATTGCCCTGCTTTCCCGGTACAATGCAAAAGCGATATTTTTTGTTGATACAACTTATTTACTGCGATTAAAAGAACAGGCCGCAACGGTTCCTTTGTGTGCCGCTGATTTCAACAAGGTTGCAGAACAATTAAGAGAACTTGTAGGTAAGGGTCATTATGTATTTCCTCATTTGCATCCTCATTGGCTGGACGCTGAATATATTGCTGATAAAAACCAGTGGCGGCTAAACAGTACATCGAAATACCTGTTCCGGAATATTTCCGAAGCTGATAGAGCAAGGGTCTTTGATGGCTCGGTTTTGTTGCTGAAAGAAATTATTTATCCGCAGTTTCCCGGTTACCAGATTAATGCCTTTCGTGCAGGTGGATGGAGTATTCAGCCATTTAATGATTTTATTCCGTTTTTTGAAAAGCATAATTTTAAATATGAATTCAGTGTACTGGGCGGGTTTTACCAGTTCACCGATGCGCAATTTTTTGATTTCTCATCGGCACCCCGCAAAAATATTTATTCCTTCAGCAATGATGTTTGCAAGGAAAATGAAAAAGGCCCCTACCTGCAGTTCAATATCAGTTCCATACCGATCCCTTCCTTTACAGCTTGGCTGAATAAAGTGTGGCTCAAACTGCACATGAAGCTTACCCGCGACCACACTTTCCACAAAGGCGAAGGACAGCCTTCCAGAATTCTTGAGAATGTAAGCCCTGCTTCGCCTGAGGGGAACGATATCAGCAATAGTCAATCAGAAAGAGTGGCCATTGAACTGCTCACCCGTGTGAAGCTGAAAATATATCTTCGTTTCCTGGATGAACATGCTTACATGCATTTTATCTCTCATCCAAAAATGATCACCTGTCATAACTTAACCATGTTTAACCGTTTCATGAAAAAAGCCAATGAATTATACCGTCTGGAAACCGACTTCCTTAAAATGATTCCTACCTGATAAATGTTTGCATCGTATAACAACATGATTTACCTAACATACAATGATCAGCCTTCAGGGGTGTATTCAAGCCAGGTAAGCGACGTGTGTAATTTTTTAAATAAGGAATTGCATGCAGAAGTACGGTTAGTTGCCGTTATATCACTGCACTCCTTCCGGGCTAACCGGGAAAAAATAAGAAATGAATTTCCCGGAGCATGGGTGTTGCCTGCATTACCAAAAGCGAAATACTGGCAATTTACTTCGTTGATTTTTTTGCTGGTTTGCATCTTAACAGGAGAACGAAAAGTGATTGCCCGGAATGTTATTGCTGCAAAAATTGCGCTGTTTTCAAAAAAGGCAGGTGTTGTAAAAAAAGTGATACTCGATGGCCGTGGAGCTATTGCTGCAGAATGGAATGAATATAAAGTCGTGCCGGATGAACAAATGAAAAAGCTGATTTACGAACAGGAAAAGACTGCAGTTCTTGAAAGTGACTTCCGAATTGCCGTTTCATCACGTCTCATCACCTACTGGAATAATTCCTACGGTTACAAAAGTGAAAAACACGTGGTAATTCCCTGCACGCTGAATACGGGCTTCAGGGCATCTTCGTTCAGTGAAGATGAATTATTGCAGGAACGCAAGCTGACAGGGTTCGAGGCCGATGATATCATTATGGTGTATTCAGGATCAACAGCCGGATGGCAGTCGTTTAATACACTTGGGAATTTACTGGGTACTGTATTGCAAAAAGATAAACGATTTAAACTGCTGTTTTTATCAGGAGAAGATGAAAACATTGCCGGTATGAAAAAAAAGTTTCCTTCGCAGGTAAAAAGTAAATGGGTGAAACATCATGAAGTTCAAAAAGTTCTGGCAGCCTGCGATTATGGAATTCTGTTTCGTGAGAACAGTGTAACCAACCAGGTTGCATCACCTACTAAATTTGCTGAATATTTATCGGCCGGACTTCCGGTGATAATTTCTGAAAACCTCGGTGATTATTCTGATTTTACAAAAAGACACAATTGTGGCATGGTAATAAATGCAAATGATGCTATCAATCCAGTAAAAACTCCGGCGACGGAAAAACAACGAATGATTCAGCTTGCAATTGATCATTTCACTAAAAGTGCATGCAAAAATGAATACAAACAATTAATTAATTTTATAAATCAAGACTAATACCATGAGCAAAATTTTGATTACCGGGGGTGCCGGTTTCATAGGATCAGCAGTTATAGAACATCTTCAGAAATATAATCATGAACTATTCGTAATCGATAATTTATCGTTTGGAAACAGGCAGTTTATCAATTTACCGGATGCTAATTTTTTTAAAGAAGATATTCTTAACAAGGATCGTGTTAATGAAATTATCAGCAACATAAAACCACAAATTATTATTCACCTGGCTGCAATACATTTCATCCCGTATTGCAACGAACATCCTTATGATTCGAGCGACATAAATATCAGGGGAACCATGCACATTCTTGATGCTGCACGCAGAGCCAAAGTGGAAAAAATTCTGTTCGCTTCCACTGCAGCCGTTTACCCGATTTACGATGAGGCCGTTACTGAAAAACATGAAACCGGCCCGCTTGATATTTATGGATTGTCGAAACTCACCTGTGAACACCTTTGCAATGAGTTTCACCTGATGACCAGCATACCTACCGTGGTGTGCCGGTTCTTCAATGCTTTTGGTCCGAATGAAACCAACCCTCACCTGATTCCCGAAATTCAGAAACAGATTCTTGGCGGCAATCGCAAGATTAAATTAGGAAACCTTACCCCTAAACGTGATTTTATTCATACGCATGATATGGCCAGCGCTGTTAAAATCCTTCTTGAAAAAAGTGGTAATGGAATTGATACATTTAATCTTGGGCGTGGCATTGAGTATGCAGTTACTGAAATTGTGGAAGCATTTTCAAAAGCCATAGGTGAACCCATTGAAATTGAAGTGGACCCCGCACGTGTACGCAAAGTGGAAAGAATGCATTTACTTGCTGATGTTACAAAGCTGAAATCCCTTGGCTGGGAACCTAAAATTGGAATTGAAGAAGGAATTAAGACACTGGTGCAATGAGTGTAAATAAATTGAAAGTACTTTTTTGTACCGATGGTATTTTTCCTCATGCTGTGGGAGGGATGCAGCGACATTCACGTCTGCTGGTTGAGCAACTTGCAGCGATGCAGGACATGGAGTTAATAGTGGTGCATCCGCACGAAGGTGTGAGCGTGTTCAATAATCCCGCTATAGCGGAAGTAGTTGTCAGCCCCGGAAAATCGAGCGGACGTTACCTGATTGATTGCTGGAATTATTCAAAAAAAGTTTACGAGGTCACTCTGGCGCATCCCGATGCAGTTATATATTCGCAGGGATTGACCGTTTGGTCCAAAATCGCCAAAGTAGGGAAGCGTTTAATCGTTAATCCTCATGGCCTGGAGCCTTACCAATCACTCACCATGCGCGACTACCTGCTGGGAACACCGTTCAGGCTCATCTTCAACCACCTTTTCAGAAATGCCGGCCGTGTGGTTTCACTTGGAGGCAGACTTACCGGTATTCTTCAAAAACTTACCACCCCCGGAAAAGTTGCTGTGTTACCGAATGCAGTAAATGTACCCGATGTCACGTTACGGAACTTTGACCGAAATACTCTACCCATCCAATTTTTATTTGTCGGTAGATTCGCCCTGAACAAAGGTATTAATGTGCTGGCCCAGGCCGTGAAGGAACTGAATGAGGCCGGTTATTCCGGGAAATTCATTTTTAACCTGGTGGGGAAAGGTCCGTTGTTCGATACTTATACCAAACAATATGCGTTTGCAAATCTGAATTTTCTTGGTTTTGCCGATGACGATAAATTGAATGAATTATACCGCACCAATGATGTGTTTGTACTACCAACACTTTTTGAAGGAATGCCAACCGTAGTGCTGGAAGCTATGGCACATGGAATGCCCATAATAGTCACCGATGTAGGTGCTACCCGCGAAATGGTGGATGCAACCAATGGCTATATTATTGAGAAAAATGATGTTAATTCACTCAAAAAAGCTATCCTGGACTACAGCAACCTCTCAACTGGTGAAAAAAAATCAATGTCAACTGCCTCCTACTCCCGTGTAAAGGATAAATTTACATGGAAAATAGTGGCTGCCAAACATGCTGAATTATTTAAAACACTTAGTGCTGCTTTAAAATAAATGTCAGAATTCCTTAAACGCAATCTCCAGTTTCTTTTTATGCTGGCCATCTGGGTAGCTGCCGGCTGGGTAGCACCTGTAGCCGGAATTGGAGTTGTGGCGATTTCTGTAATGCTGTTGAAAAGGAAAGAAATGTTTGCCGAAATGATTATCGGACTTATCTTCATCCTGATTCTATCCGACAGCAGGCAGTATCAACTGGATTTTGCAAAACAGGTAAAGGATATTTATCTCCTGCTGCTTACCTTATTTTATCTCTTCGACCGCAAACAGTTTCAGTTTAAAAACACATTGGTAATTTCGTTCATTCCTTTCCTGGTTTGGTCGTTTGCAATGTGTTTCCGAAGCCCGGATATGATGTTATCCTTTCAAAAAACGCTTTCTTACGGTTTGCTTTACCTCATTGTACCGGCTTATTTTATAAAAGCATTTCATGATAAAGGTCCGCAGTTTTTAAAAGATTTTATATTACTAATAACCGTGCTGCTGATCGCCGGATTGCTTTTGATTGTAGTGAATCCTGAGTTCGTTTACCTTGCGGGAAGGTATACCGGTGTACTTGGAAATCCCAATGGCATGGGAATTTACAGTGTGCTGTTTTTAATGCTTACCATTTGTACAATTATCAAATTCCCCGAACTGTTTTCAAAACATGAAAAAATAATCATCTTCTCGCTCATTGCAATCAGTGCTATTTTAACCGGCTCGAGAAATACACTGATGTCGATTATCATTTTTCTCATCTTCACGAAGTTTTACAAAATAAGCTACTGGTATGGTTTTATGGCAGTGATTGTCGCCATACTTCTCTACCAGATTGTTTTTGCAAACCTTCCCGATATCCTCGAAGCATTAGGATTAGCAAAAGCCCTCAGGGCTGAAAACCTGGAAAGCGGATCAGGCCGCATTGTGGCGTGGCTGTTTGCATTAAAGGAAATCAATAAAAGCCTCGGTTTGTTTTTATTCGGTGGCGGATTTTCCTATGATGAGATGATATTTTATGCCAATCGACATGCCCTGAGTGCACTCGGCCACCAGGGTGGTGTACACAATACATATCTTGCATTATGGCTGAACACAGGAATTATCGGACTGATACTTTGGTTCATCGGATTTCTAAGAAATATATTCAAAGCGGTCACTATTACTTATACTGCTTTACCCTTGCTGTATACAGTTCTATTCTCCGCCTTTTTTGAAGCCTGGCTGATGGGCTCATTGAATCCGTATCATATTACAATGCTGCTGATACTTACTGTTACCATTACCGACAGCCGTGACTTTGCAGCGAGTGCTCCTGAATTGCAGGTTTCCGGTGAAAATCTCAAACCCGCGTGACCGGCCATTCACAAATGCAAGCACCACTCAAAAAAATACTGGTATTCATTGACTGGTATCTTCCGGGATATAAAGCGGGAGGGCCGATTAAATCGTGCGTGAGCCTGGTGGAACGCCTTAAACAGGACTATCACTTCAGGATTGTAACAAGCGATACCGATCTGAATGAAGCGCATCCCTATCCAGGTATTCAACCTGACACATGGATCACCACACAAAAAGGAACTGAAGTTTTTTATTGCACACGCAGTTTTTTAAAGAAAATAAATATTGAAAAGCTTTTGCTTGAAGAAAAGCCGGATATTATTTATTTGAACAGCATGTTCTCTATTTATTTTACACTTCTTCCTTTACTGGCTATAAGGAAACACAAGATTCCTGCACGGGTAGTGGTTGCACCCAGGGGGATGCTGAGCAAAGGTGCTTTGGCTTTGAAACCGTTGAAGAAAAAAGTTTTTTTAATGATGTCTAAAATTATGCGCCTTTTCGGGAATGTAACATTTCATGCATCAACGCTTATTGAAGTTGAAGAAATTAAATCTGTGTTCGGGAAAAATGTGCGCGTACAGCATGCTATAAATCTTACTCCCGACATACCGGTTGTTAAAGTACCCAGAAATAAGGAACCACAGCAATTGAAACTGGTGTACGTGGGAAGGATAAGTGAAGTTAAAAATCTTTTACAATGTTTAAAGGTTTTGAAAAAAACGTCAGCTGACAATCATATTCAATTTGATATTTATGGTCCGCACGACGATGAACAATATTTTGAGTTATGTAAAAAAGAAATTCAATCGTTGCCCGGAAACATCAAAGCCGAATTAAAAGGGCCCTTTGATAATGCAGGCATCACAGTACTGCTAAAAAATTATCACTTCCTTTTCCTGCTGTCTATGAATGAAAATTACGGACATGCTATTGTGGAAGGTTTTACCGCAGGCTGCCCGGTGATTATCGGCAACCGGACTCCCTGGAAAAACCTGGAAGCAAAAAAATGCGGCTGGGATATACCACTTGACCAGGAGGAAAAAATTATCAAAGTGTTGAATACGGCTGCTGCCATGAATCAGCAAACCTATGATGAATGGTCCGGGGCAGCTTCGGATTTTGCCGTTGCCATTCATGATAATAAAAAAACTATTGAAGATCATCACAGGTTATTCGCTGCTGCAAGCTGAAAAATTGGTTTTGCAAATTGAAAATAAAAACCCGAAAATCATTTATAAATAAAATATGAGCACCCGCGTACCAAGGCAAAAATGTTTATTCCTGTTCACAGAACTGGCCGGATACATTGTTGCCTGCATGAAAAAACTTGCAGAATCACAGCATGTGGAAGTGCATGTGATTCGCTGGCCTGTTAATGCGGTTGCACCATTTCGCTTTTCACTGGAAGGAGAAAATTTATTTTTTTATGAAAGGAAAAATTACACGGATCAACAATTGCTTGAATTTGCAATCAACCTGAAACCGGATGTAATTTTTTGCAGCGGATGGATTGACAAAGGCTACAATAGCGTTTGCAAACATTTTAATGGCAAGGTTAACACGGTCCTCGGATTGGATAATCCATGGAGAAATACGTTAAAACAAAACATTGCATCTCTCGTTGGTCCCATCTGGCTACGAAATTATTTTTCACATTGCTGGGTACCCGGTTCCCCGCAGGAAAAATATGCACGCAAACTGGGCTTCGGGAAATCTGCAATTGAAACGGGAATTTACTCCTGTGATTACAACATCTTTCATGATCAGTATGTGCAGAACCACGACGCAAAGCAAAAATCTTTCCCTAAAAAAATAATTTTTGTCGGCCGGTACACAAAATTAAAAGGTACGGCAGAATTGTGGAAAGCATTTATGGAATTTCAGCAACAGCAACCCAACGAATGGGAATTGTGGTGCCTGGGCAAGGGTGAAATGAATGACCAGTTTCCGGCACATGAAAAAATAAAAAATATTGGGTTTGTACAACCTGATGAGATGCATAAATATATTGCTGAATGCGGTGTATTTATTCTTCCAAGCCATTACGAACATTGGGGTGTGGTAGTGCATGAATTTGCCGCTGCCGGATTCCCTGTTATTTGCACCTCAACCACCGGGGCTGCCACAACATTCTTGAAAGATGGATATAATGGCTTTGAAATTCAACCGTATGATGTAAATTCGATGATTGAAATATTCCGTAAAATAAATAAAGCTTCCGCGGATGACCTTCTCACAATGGGTGACAGAAGTGCGGAAATGGCCTCAATAATTACTCCTTTAACATGGGCACAAACATTTATGAAATTTATCAAATCGAACTGATATGTGCGGCATCGCAGGAATTTTTGGCTTAACTGACCGGCAAAAGGCAGGCGACCTGGTGCAACGCATGAACGATAAAATCGCTCACCGCGGACCTGATGATCAGGGCATCTATGTGGATGATCATGTGGCACTCGGTCACCGTCGTCTGGCTATATTGGATCTATCGCCAGCCGGACATCAGCCCATGCACGATGCCACCGACCGGCTTGAAATTATTTTTAATGGTGAGATCTATAATTTTCTTGAGATCCGGGAACAACTGACAGATTATCCTTTCAAAACGCAAAGCGATACTGAAGTTATGCTGGCCGCTTATCTGAAATATGGGAAAGATTGCGTGAACCATTTTAATGGCATGTTCGCTTTCGCGATATGGGATAAATTAAATAAAACACTTTTTATTGCACGCGATCGCCTGGGAATAAAACCACTCTATTATTACAAAGCAGGTAATGTGCTTTTATTCGCTTCTGAAATACGAGCCTTATTCGAATCAGGAATGGTTCCCCGTAAGATCAGCCGGAAAAGTATTGCTGATTATTTCATGTACCAGACTGTGCATGCACCGGAAACCATCATTGAGAATGTAGATATGCTCATGCCGGGTCACCATCTTACCATAACAACCTCCGGATTAACAATTGAGAAATACTGGGATGTTGTCACCAATCATTCCCGTGCTTCGGAAGGAAAATCGTATAAGGAAGTTTGCAATGATGTGCGGGATTTGTTTGAGGCTGCAGTAAAGCGCAGACTCATCAGTGATGTTCCCTTCGGAGCATTTTTATCAGGAGGAATTGATTCTTCTGCAGTAGTGGGCCTGATGAGTAAGGTGCAGAAACATCCGGTAAAAACTTTTAATATTTCCTTTGATGAAAGCGAAATGAGCGAGGCAAAATACGCCCGCCAGGTTGCTAAACTTTTTAATACCGATCATCATGAGTTTAAACTTCGCCCTTCTGTTTTTCTGCAACAGCTCCCCTCCGCGCTTTCAGCAATGGATCATCCAAGCGGCGATGGGCCTAACTCGTATGTGGTTTCTAAAATTACAAGGGAAAATGGTATTACCATGGCCCTGTCGGGCCTGGGTGGTGATGAACTCTTTGCAGGTTACCCGGTCTTTAAAAGAACACAACGGTTACAGCAACAGCAATGGTTCTGGGAACTGCCCACTGCTCTGCGTGCTCTTGCCGGAAAAATCATTCTTTCAGCAAAGCCGGGATTTGTTGGAGCAAAATTAAATCAGTTGATGCTGCTGTCCAAAGGCGACGTTGCCCACACCTTCCCCATCGCACGACAAATGGCGCCTCCGGAACATATTGCAAAGCTGCTAAGTTTTCCGATGCCTCCCGATAAGGTGGGTAACTTGATCGGTGAAGCTCTTAGCGAAAGCAAAGGACTTGGAGTGCTCAGCAAAATAAGCGTTGCTGAAATTACTACGTATATGCAGAATGTGTTATTACGCGATACGGATCAGATGAGTATGGCATCAGCACTTGAAGTCAGGGTTCCTTTCCTTGATTATAAACTGGTGGAATATGTGATCGGCATTAATGACGCATACAAAAATCCGGTGTATCCGAAAAAACTTTTGGTTGAAAGCCTGGGCGATTTATTACCCGATGAAATTGTGCACCGGAGAAAAATGGGATTTTCTTTCCCCTGGGAAAAATGGATCCGCAATGAACTCAAATCATTTTGTGATGAAAGAATGCAATCGTTATCACGCCGTTCATTTCTGAACGGCTCTGTACTGCTCGACCGCTGGCATGGGTTCCTGAACAATGATCCTTCCGTAAGGTGGCCCGAAATATGGACCGGAGTTGTACTCGAAAACTGGCTAATCGAAAACAAGGTGGAAAACTGACGATATTTGTACCATGGATCAACCCAAAACAAAATTATCTGAATTTAATAACTCCTGGTACAAACCGGGATCGGTTGTTAAGATCGGGCTTTGGCAGATTTTTTCAGCACTCTTTCTTATCAACCACTTATCGGTAATCAGTTCCGTTAAGGTTGCAGTGCTTCGTATGTTCGGGGCTAAAATAGGAACAGGCGTGGTCATAAAGCAAGGCGTACGAATTAAATATCCCTGGTTGCTCGAAATCGGAAATCATGTATGGATAGGTGAATGCTGCTGGATCGAAAACCATGCAAAAGTGGTGATAGGTGATAATGCTTGTCTTTCGCAGGGTGCCATGCTCTTGTGTGGAAATCATGATTTTAAAAAATCAACTTTTGATTTGATCATAGGCACCATTGTTTTAGAAGAAGGCGTGTGGATCGGTGCAAGGGCGCTAGTTTGCCCGGGAGTAATCTGCAAAACCCATTCGGTTTTAAGTGTAGATTCAACCGCCAGTACAACGCTCGAGCCCTATACGATTTACAGGGGCAATCCTGCAGTTAAAATTCGTGACCGGGTTATAAGTTAAGCCTTTGATGTTGCCGGCATGTACATTTACCCCTTTCCGTTTATAAATTCCTATTGAGTATCTACCCTGTTTAAAGATAAGGAATTATCTTTGTACTCAGCCCTGCTGCCTGATTTCCCTGAACTCTCAAAACTTTTTGAATTGAAAATCTCCATTATCACCATAACTTACAACAGTGAACACACTGTTGAAGAAACTATAAAATCTGTTGTATCACAGGATTTTCCCGATATAGAATACCTCATTGTTGACGGATTATCTAAAGACCATACGCTTAGCATAGCGGGCCGTTATTCAAAATATATTGATAAAATCATATCTGAAAAGGATAAAGGACTTTATGATGCACTTAATAAAGGGATAAAACTTGCAACAGGCGATGTTATCGGTATGCTTCATAGTGACGACGTATATGCCAATAACCAGGTTATTTCCCGCATAGCGCAGCAGTTTGCAATGGATCCTTCAGTGGAAGCCGTTTATGCCGACCTGGTTTTTGTCGATAGAAACGATACCGATAAGGTTTTGCGCACATGGAGAGCCGGTACTTATGAGCCTGATGCATTTAAAAAAGGCTGGATGCCACCTCATCCGACTTTCTTTGTAAAAAAATCAGTGTACGACCGCCTGGGCGGATTTAACCTCGACCTGAAATTATCAGCAGATTATGAATTAATGCTTCGTTTCATACACAAGCACCAGATAAAAGTGGCTTATCTTCCTGAAACTATTGTGAAAATGAGAATGGGAGGCATCAGCAACACAAGTTTCTTTGTGAAACTGAAAGCCAATATGGAAGATAAATTAGCTTGGAAAATTAATGACATGAAACCGGGCCTGTTTACAACATTAATAAAGCCCATTAAAAAACTGAAACAGTATTTTGATAAAGGCTAAGCAGCATGTTCACAGAAGTTCTTAACGGAAATTTATTTTTCCAAAACAATTTTCTCCACAATAACCGGGAACCATTTCATTTCAAGTTTATGAATTTTTGATGTAATTATTTCTGCAGTATCACCTTTTTCAACTTCGGTTTCAAAACGGGCAATGATTTCTCCCTCATCAAAATTTTCATCCACATAATGAATAGTGATTCCTGTGGTTTGTTCACCGGCTTGTATAACTGCGTTATGAACATGCATCCCATACATACCCTTGCCGCCAAATTTGGGAAGTAGTGCCGGATGAATGTTAATGATTTTTCTTTCATATCCTTTAATTACGGAAGCAGGCATAAGTTTTAAAAACCCGGCCAAAACAATAAAGTCTGTGCCCCGGCTTTTAAGCAATTCCAACACCTCACCGTTTTCAAACTGATCGCGTGTCATATAATAAGACGGAATGTTCAGGGCACGCATTCTTTCGAAAACAAAAGCATTTTTCCGGTCGGAGATCATCATCTCAACTTTGATATCCGGGTGGTTGTCAAAATACCGAACCAGGTTTTCAGCATTACTCCCCGAACCACTGGCAAAAATGGCTATTTTCCTCATCCCGCAAAGGTAACGGAAACCCATTTATAACCCTTTTAACATTGATTCCCCCCGATTCGCTATGTTTATAACTGGTGCTACGCTAATATATAGCTGAATATCAAATTATTGTCAATAAATTTTGATGATTCAACTATAAATTTGTTACTTTGCGTCCAACTTTAAAATAATACATAAAGCTATGTCAGACATTGCAACACGCGTAAAGGCAATTATTGTTGATAAATTAGGCGTTGACGAAAGTGAAGTACAAACCGAGTCCAGCTTTACTAATGACCTGGGCGCCGATTCTTTGGATACTGTTGAATTGATCATGGAATTCGAAAAGGAATTTAATATTGCTATTCCGGATGACCAGGCTGAAAAAATCAGCACTGTAGGACAAGCCGTTGATTACATTCAGGCAAACGTAAAGTAATCACTTTTTTAGCTGATGAAGCTCAAAAGAGTTGTAGTTACAGGGTTAGGAGCCCTTACCCCACTTGGTAATACTGTTTCAGAATTCTGGGATGGATTGGTCAGTGGAAAATCAGGAGCTGCACCCATCACCCGGTTTGACGCTGCTAAATTCAAGACCCGGTTTGCTTGCGAAGTGAAAAACTTCGATCCTGGAACCATCCTCGACCGCAAAGAAGCCCGCAAGCTCGATCTGTTTAGTCAGTTCGGACTTGCTGCTGCTATTCAGGCGATAGAAGAATCCGGCGTGGTTGCACACCCCTCATTTAACCCCGACAGGGTTGGAGTGATCTGGGCTGCGGGTATCGGTGGCTTACGAACATTCTGGGATGAGGCTACAAATTTTGCGTTAGGTGACGGCACGCCCCGGTTCAACCCATTTTTCATCCCAAAAATGATCATTGATATTGCCTCGGGTCATATATCGATTCGTTATGGTTTACGAGGACCTAATTACGCTACGGTTTCGGCCTGCGCTTCTTCCACCCATGCCTTAAATGATGCGTTTATGCTGATCCGGTTAGGAAAAGCAGATGCCATTGTTGCCGGTGGTTCGGAAGCCGCAATCAATGAACCCGCAGTAGGAGGATTTAATGCCATGCACGCTCTTTCTGAAAGAAATGATGATCCTGCAACTGCTTCCCGACCTTTTGATTTAGGTCGCGATGGATTTGTGATGGGCGAAGGTGCTGCGGCAGTGGTGCTTGAAGAATACGAACACGCAATTGCCAGGGGTGCTACCATTTATGCCGAAATGATGGGCGGTGGCATGTCGGCCGATGCGCATCACATAACTGCTCCGCATCCGGAAGGACTCGGCGCGTTGAATGTTATGAAGAATGCACTTTCAGATGCGGAAATGGATCCTGTTGAAATTGATTATATCAATGTACACGGAACATCAACTCCGCTGGGTGATATCAGCGAAGTGAAAGCCATTGCAAGCGTGTTCGGCGAACATGCTTATAAGCTCAATATTAGTTCTACAAAATCAATGACCGGTCACTTACTGGGTGCTGCCGGTGCAATTGAATCGGTTGCTTCTATTCTTGCTGTTAAACACGATATCGTTCCTCCTACAATCAACCACTTTACGGATGATCCGGAATTTGACAAGCGTTTTAACTTTACCTTTAACAAGGCTCAGCACCGCACGGTAAATGCCGCCCTCAGCAACACTTTTGGTTTCGGTGGACATAATGCATCTGTTATCTTCAGGAAATTTAAATAAACCCTATTGGACTTTCTCCTTCCTTACCGGCTGTTGTTTTCAGGTGAGAAGGTAATGATTCTTTCCCTCAAAAACATTTTAGGGTTTTACCCGCGAAATCTGTCAGTGTACAAGCTTGCTTTTTCACATCGCTCCGCTTCGCCTTCGGCTGTGAATGGAATGCAACTTACAAACGAACGGCTTGAATATCTTGGCGATGCCATACTTGGAGCTATCGTTGCCGATATGCTGTTTCGTCGATTCCCTTTCCGGGATGAAGGATTTCTGACCGAAATGCGCTCCCGGATTGTCAGCAGGGAGCATTTGAAAAACCTGGCACTGAAAATTGGTCTCGACAAATATGTAAAAACCAATTCCGGTCCAGGCATGTACCGTTCCATGTACGGCGATGCATTTGAAGCACTAATCGGAGCAATTTTTCTTGATAAAGGATATAAAACAACTGAGAAGTTTGTGGTCAACCGCATTTTCAGCCTTCATATCGATTTAAACGAAATTGAAAAATCGGATACGAATTTCAAAAGCCGTATCATAAACTGGGCGCAGCGCGAAAAAAAGAATCTTGTATTTGAAACTATCGAGGAAGGAACATTGAGCAGGCTCATAAAAGTACGGCTTATGATTGATGGTGTTGAAATTGCGACCGGAACTGATTTTGTAAAAAAGAAAGCCGAACAAATTGCAGCCCGCATTGCCTGTGAACAACTCGATATCAGAGGAGAAGGCTGACAATATGCTCAATATACTATTGCCTTTCCTGTAACCGGTTCCGCATTTCATCTTTTTGTTTAAATTTGGAACATGCTTCGGTTCTGAAGCAGGATGTGAAAAGCTGCTTCCCATCATCACAAAATCCTCATTATGAGTTTTCAGTCGATCAGAGTCAATATCATTAAACGGTTAATAGATCTTAACGAGAAGTTTTTCTTTGAGCGGAGCATATTCCGGTTTTATAAGCAGGAATTTATAACACCCTGTAACGTAGTGGTTGATGTGGGCGCAAATAAAGGCCAAAGCATCGACTTTTTTCTTAAACTAAATCCTTCCTGTGAAATATTTGCACTTGAGCCGAATCCTGTTCTTTTCAGGTTACTGCAAAACAAATATAGCTCTAACAGCCGTATTAAAATTTTCAACCTCGGCATCAGCAACCATTCCGGTGAAAAATTGTTTTTCGAAAATGTTTTCGATTATACTTCATCGTTTGAAGACCTGAACCCTGATTCGGAATACCTTAAAAGAAAAGCTAAAATATTGGGTGTTAAACCTGAAAACATAGTGAGCAGCCAGTATCCGGTAAACGTTGTAACACTACGTGAATTCATCAATGAAAATTTACCTTTACGGAAGATCGACATTTTAAAAATTGATACCGAAGGGCATGAATTTTATTGTCTGCAGGGTTTATTTACCGGTGATGATGCCGTACCGGTTGACTACATACAAATCGAAAATCACAACGATGATATGTATAAAAACCGCGTGCCGTATACTCAGATAAAGGATTTGCTTAATAAAAATAAATTTGTCGAATATAAAACTGTGCCGCATGGTTTTGGTAACCTGGACGAGGTGGTTTACAAACGAAAATGATAAAGCAACAGGAAATTACCAGTTTCGATAAAACAGAACATACGCTTTGTAAAAGTGTGCGCCCTGAAAAATATGATGACATTTTCAATATCCGTGAAACTCCCCTTATTGCCCGAGGCGCAGGCTTAAGTTATTGCAATGCCGGGGCTAGTGCAGCGGGAATAGTTGTAGACATGCGAAGAATGAATAAAATTCTTGCATTCGATTCACAGGCAAAAACAATAACTGTTGAAGCAGGAATTTCCGTAGGTGAACTTAATAATTTTTTAATTTCCAGGAATTTTATTTTACCGGTTTTACCCGGTTATCCAATGATTACAGCAGGTGGCTGTATCGCTTTTAATATTCATGGAAAATCACAATTTAAAGTCGGAACGTTCGGCGACTGGGTACAGGAATTGAATGTATATCATCCTGTGCACGGTGAAATGGTGTGCTCTCCACAACAGAATAAAGAATTGTTTAACCTTACCATTGGTGGTTTCGGACTTACCGGAATTATAATAAGCGCAAAGCTTGGCTTTAAAACACTTCCTGGCGGTAATATTCAATCAGAAAGAATTTTTGTCAAGAATATTTTTGAAGCGGTCAGTTACATGCGTGATGCGGAAAACAATTATGAATATGTTTATTCCTGGAATGACCTGAACAGGAAAAATACCGGGTTTGGAAGGGGCATTGTTTACCTGGAAAAATACGTGCAAGGTAAAACAGCAGTACGTAACTATTCCGATAAAATGCCCCTGAGTTATAAACTTCCTGCATTGCATTCTGATCTAACGGTTACAGCTATGTGCAGTGTGTATTATCAGCTTGAAAAACTTAAAAGTAAGACAACAAAGCAGGATCTTATGCAGGGAAGCTTTCCCTTGTATAATAAAGAAATATATTACTACCTCTTTGGGAAAAAGGGATTCCGGGAATACCAGATGCTGATTCCCTACAAAAGTTATGAAAAAGCATTCAATGAAATTCAACAACTTATTCAACGAAATAAAATAGCAGTGGCACTTGGTTCCCTTAAACTTTTTAACGGAACAACCCATCAGCTGAGTTTTTCGGGAGAAGGAGTTTGTCTTACAATTGATGTTCAGGAGAGCCATAAAGCAATCACATTTTTCCGGGACCTGGATGCCGTATGCGTGAAATTTAATGCTATTGTAAATCTGAGCAAGGATAGCCGCGCTGACCATTCTTTCATAAGCGCTGTCTTTCCCGGCTTTGAGGAATTCCGCAAAAAAATCCAATCGTTTGATCCCGGAAATGTCATTTCATCGGAATTAAAAACCCGGATTAATCTCAATTCATGAAACAAACTGCCTGGATCATAGGAGCAAGTACCGGATTGGGAAGACAGACTGCAGAAATGCTGGCGGCAAAAGGTGTGAATGTAATTCTTTCGGCACGCAGTCAGCGTGATCTCGATGCGATATGTAGTCATATCCGCATCAGTTACCAGGTTGAAGCGCATCCTTTTCCTCTTGATCTGGCAAACATTAAAGATGCAACTTACGGCAAACAAATAATTAATCAATTGATTGCCATCACAGATTTTCCGGATACCTGCTACGTATTGGCAGGCTCAATTAATGAAAAAGATGAACACCTGAATGCCATTGAAACTCTTCAGGTGCTGATGCAAAATAATTTCACAGGTCCTGCTTATTTAATCAATGAATTGCTCGTAAAAAAAGCAGAAAAGTCGCTTCGCATAATAGTGGCTTCATCAGTTGCTGCTGCCCGGGCAAGAGGTAAAAATATTGCATACAGCACGGCAAAAAAAGCACTGGAACAGTATTGCTTCGGCCTGATGCATTCACAGGCACATACCAATTCAACCATTCAGCTCTGCCGTTTCGGATACATGGATACCAATTTGAGTTATGGACAAAAACTTCCCTTTCCCGCTGCGTCTGTTAAATCCATTGCCTCAAAAATCATCAGCTATTCAGAAAAAGGTCCGGGATTGTACTACCTTCCACGATTCTGGTTCTGGATTACTTTCGTACTTAACCTGGTTCCATTCAGCATCTACAAAAAATTAAAGTTCTGAACCATGACAACTAATGAAAATCAACCGGATATCACTGTATTCTTCCCGGTTTATAAAGATGAACTTACTGTGGCGTCTGTCACCAATAAGGCAATCGCCGTTTGCAGTGAAATCGCCAATAAATTTGAAATAATTATTATCGATGACTGCAGCCCTGACCGTTCGGGTGCTATTGCCGATGAACTTGCAACACAGCACCCGTTTATCAAAGTAATTCATCATCCTAAAAATCTTGGTTATGGCGCAGCGCTTAAAACGGGTTTTCAGCATGCACAATATGAATGGATTTGCCTTACAGATGGCGATGACGAATATGATCTGCACGATCTGAAAAGAATGATCAAACTCAAAGATTTTTATGATTTGATAATTACATTCCGCTATAAAAAAATATATTCTAACAAACGCATTTTTATATCATACATTTACAATAAAGTGCTGCGCTGGTTATTCCGTACCCGTTTCCGGGATATCAGTACCGGAATGCGACTGGTGAGAAAATCTTTAATTGATGAGTTGATCATTACCTCCGATAGTCCGTTTATCGGTGCAGAAATAACAATCAAAAGCATGCTTAAAGGTTACAGGATTGGTGAAATGGGAATTCAGACCTTCCCGCGTGAAATCGGGAAAGGATCATCAACCAGTATGAAAAATATTATGAATACCATTAAGGATATACGAAGAATGTATTCTGAAATTTTTTCCGAAAATTATGATCTTCCCTCAGAAAGAGGAAGAAGTAAAAAATAACTTTAGCTCAGGGCATGCTGAAAAATTTCCTGCATAGCAATAATACATTCCGGTTGCTTTTATTGCTGAACGTCGTGGTTTCAGTAGTTATGTTCCTTTTGTTTTTTAATGATCCCGGAAAGGATGCAACCACTTACCTTGGACTGGCTGAAGGAATATTAAAGGGAAGTTATTCCTACTGGAATTTCCTGGAGCATCCAATGCCCGACACGCTCCGCAATCCGGGTTATCCTTTATTTCTCGCACTTTTTAAGCTATTCAGCGATTCAATTCTGGCCATCCAAATAGCGCAACTGGTACTTTATATTGTATCAATTATGCTGGCGTTATCAGTGCTCGAAATACTTTATGGTAACATTTCAATTAAAAATATTTTCCTGCTCATACTACTTCCATCAGTATATGTTGCTTCTTACACCGCAATAATATTTCCTGAAATTTTAGTTACATTCCTCCTGCTATTAATTATATGGACGGATCTTAAGATGCAATCTTCCCTAAAAAAATACATTTTACTGGGACTGCTTTTCGGAATCACATTCCAGGTACGGCCTGTAATTTTATTTCTTCCGATACTTTACATAATTTATCAATTCGTTGTACACCGGAATAATTTTTCCACTGCACACAGCCTCCTTTTGTTAACAGTTTTTTTTCTTACCATGATACCTTATGGATTATGGAATAAATCCAATCACGGTGTCTTCAAAGTAACTTCACTCGAAGGTGGCGGAGGATTGCTTCACCTGGGATACTGGTCTTTTAAGATGCCGGATTATTATGATACCCGGTATTGGGGTAATTACTGTAACAGGGAAATGATTGCATTGATTGATGAAAAAGACCGGAATGAAAATATTGAAAGGTATAATCAAGAGTGGGATATCATTGATTCCATCACAGCTCCCCTGCTTACAAATCACGATAGCATCATGATGGTTTTCGCTGAGAAAAATCCTTCCTTTCTTAAAACTTTTAATGGCCCTTACACAATTAAAAGAGAAGCCTTATTAAGGCAATTTGCAATGGAAAACATTCGTGCAGATTTCCCTTTTTATTTGAAAGTAAAATTCTATTCAGCGGTACGGTTATGGGTTACCGGATTACGAATGAAGGATTTTAATGCTTCTGGCCCGGTTAAAAAAGCTTATCTGCTTTATCCGTTACTAATAACACTGGTCGCTTTCCTGGCGGCAATTATATTAATTCCTCTTGCCATTTACAGGAATCGCAAACTGATGACTCCCCTCTTGTGGATCATTATCATTATCCTGTATATTGGTATTATTCATATCCCTTTCACAATTCAGGCACGTTATACCATTCCGGTAAGATTGGAATTATTAATGGTTGTTTCAGTTGCGGCCTGGTTACTTTTCTCCGAAAGGAAAAAACAAGACAGTTCTGTTTATTAATTTATTTAAGCAACTATCAAGGCAGCTTTATTTCGCAGCCAGTTAATATCAGCAATTTGTTTCACCTCTTCAATTTGTTTTTGAATAAAGTTTGCTTTGGTTCTATCACCAGTGGCACGTATGAGTTTTGTTGAAAAACGGATCATGTTACGATAAATGGTTCGCTGGTAATCCGACACCAGTTTATTCCTGCTTAAAAAGATCCTGAAAGCGGCAATATGATAAAAAAATGTTTCCTGGTCATCCATTTCAAAATAACATTTCAAAAGTATAGCCCGCATATCGAGCTGGTAATATAAATCAGTAAATTCCACCTTCTGCAAAAGAGAAAGCGCGCTTCGGTATTCACCCGTGCTGAAATAATAATAAGCCAGGTTATAAATACGGGCATTAGATCGTTCTGCCGGCAGTAATTCCTGATGGTAATTCTCAATAAATTGTTTCACCCATTCCTGCTCACCAGCACGAATGCCTATTACCACCATATTTTTAAAATCCCATTGTGATAAATATTGTCCGTTGTAAATTACCTTGTTGGCAAGAATTACTTTGTAAATGCGGGCCAGTGTTGAAATATAACTACTAACACCCTGGTTAATTTTTTTAATACAATAATTTATTAGGTACTGATACATGTCACGCAATTCCGGTTTTTTGAAAACATTTTCATGGATTCTCAGCAACTCACTCAAAATTTCAAAATGCTTTTCATCATCAGGATTTAAAAGCGTCATTAAAATTCGATAATAAATAATGATTACCGGCACATCATTGAACACACCATTTTCAACCATCTCAATTATTTTTTCCTGCAAAAGGAAATCATGACTTACCGACATTACATTTTTCACATTGACAATTTCACAAAGCAGCTGCAATTTTTTTGCAACAAAAAAAACATCCAGGTTTCGGGAAATTGAACCTATCGGATTTTGATCGCTTCTCTTTTGTCGGGGCAGGAAATGATTGAGATGAACAAACTCTTTGCGATACGCATGAAAATAGTATTCCGCCCCTTTATCTGCATCTAAATTTAATTGATTTCCGTCTGTCAGATAATGCGCCAGGTAGGCCTTATCCGCCTGCCGCTGCGCCAGAATGGTTCCCAAAAGATAATTACCTTCCTCATTATGATCTTCTAAAGCCTTGTATCGCAAAAAATTGCAGGCACACCGGTACAGGTCGGTGAGCGCATAACGCAATTTTTTATCCTGGTATATTTCATTGGTAAAAATTGCGTTAAATATGACGGTCTTGTCCATTTCACGGCCGGTGAAAACGGGATGGAAATCCGACAAATAATCATATAACTCCACCGATTTCCCTGGAGGTCCTGCCAGGCCGGATTGTATAAATCGCTTAAAATGACGCCATTCTGACCGTGAAAGCGCTGCAAGCACCGAAGTTAACCGAGATGATGAAATCGTATTCATTCCGACAAATATACGATTTTATAAAATTTTGATGATAAATGTATTTAATTAATATTCAATATAATATTTATCATATTATTCAATTAAGTGGCTATAAATCCGTAAAATTACATCCGACAAAAGCTAAATTTTGTATTTTTTAATTAGTGAATTCCGAAATATGTTTGTAACGTGATAAAAAGCCTCTGGCCAATATCTATTAATTCATTTACCATGAGAAAAATTTTAACCACTTCCTCTCAGTCATTTAAGGCAGCAGCCTTCGTGCTTTTTATATGGCTGTGCCTGGCAACCAGCAGCCGGGCTTCGCATATTGCAGGCGCTGAAATAACTTACCAGTGGATATCAGGCAACACTTACCTGGTGAAACTTGATTATTACCGTGATTGTTCGGGCATCCCGGTACCTGCTTTAACAATTAAATACCGCTCGTTTTCCTGCGGCATGGGTCCTTATACTACTGCTATGAGTATTATAGGATCACCGGTTAATATATCCCCGGTTTGTGCAACGTCTGCAGCCAACTCATCGTGTAACGGCGGATCCCTTTATGCAGTTGAAAAAATTTCGTTTGAAGCAACTGTAACACTGCCCGCTAATTGTAACGACTGGACTTTTTATTATACAGAATGCTGCCGCAATGCCGCTGTTACCAATTTATCGAATAGTTCAACGTATGGTAGTTATATTTCAGCCCAACTGAACAATCTGGATGTTCCATTTAACAATTCGGTACAATTTGACCAGAGCCCGGTTAATATTATTCCAGCAAATGTTACCACTACACTTGGCTGGACCACATACGATGCTGATGGTGATTCAATAGTTTATGAACTTGGCCCGGCCCTTGACTTTGGTGTTTTCCCGTTGCTGATTCCATACACACCAGGTTATTCCTATCTGCAGCCTTTCCTCGCTTCCACAGCCACAACACTTAATCCTGCCAATGGATTACTAACGGTATCCCCAAACGCTTTACAGGTGGCGGTGGTATGCATGAAAGTTTCCGAATACAGGAATGGGTTTTTTATCGGATATGTTTACCGTGATTTTCAGATTGCCGTTGTTAACACGAGTAACAATGCCCCTTCCCTTACGGGGATGAACGGGACTGCAAATTTTGTGACCAATGGCTGCCCTGGTGACACAATCACTTTTGATGTGATCAGCAGTGATCCTGATTCCGCTCAGAATCTTTCGCTTTCAATGAACAACATCGGCACAACCGCAGCATTAAGCAGCTCTGGTGGCGCTTTCCCTTCCGGAACTTTTACATGGATTCCGGCTACTGGTGATGTGAGCAGTTCGCCCTATATTTTTAATATTACCGTGAATGACGATTTCTGTGATTATTATGGGACGCAGAGTTTCATATACCAGGTTTTTGTAAATGGATGTAATACCAACGATGTTTGGCCGGGTGATGCGAATTCCGACGGTGTAGCGAACCTGTATGATCTGCTTCCTATTGGCATAGCTTATAACGACAATGGTCCGATCAGGCCATCTGCCAGTCTTAACTGGACTGCACAACCATCAGCTGACTGGACAAACAGTTTCCTTAGCGGCATCAATCACAAACACGCCGATACGGATGGTAATGGAACCATTAATTTTGCTGATACCACTGCAATCTTTTTAAACTATGGCCTGAATCACCCATTGCGTCTTCAGGATCCCGCGGTAAGTTCCATTGTGGATTTATCGGTTAACGCCGTAGCAGATACCGTAGGATTAACCACACTGGTAAATTTTGATCTTAGTTTCACTACTCCGATCGACAGTATTTACGGTCTTGCTTTCCGTTTGTATTTTGATCCTTCCATGATTGATCTTAACTCAATTTCTGTGACTACTCCCGGGTCACTCTTTGGTTCAAACGGTGTTGATATGATTAAAATAGACCGTTCAACAGGTATGAATGGGTTTGTAGATGTTGCAATTACCCGGATCAATCATACGAATATAACAGGCACAGGCCCTGTTGCACGAGTCACTATTGTAACAACTGATAATGTTTCAGGGAAAGTTATGCTGAACGTAACTCCTTTTGATATCATAGGAACAACACATTCCGAAACACCTGTTACCGTTAATGGAATTGGTGATGTGGTTGTAATTGACCCTAACTTTGTAGGCATAAGTGAAATTCATCCCGGAGAGTTGGTTCTTTTATATCCTGCTCCTGCCCGTGACCATATAAATTTCTCCTTTACAGGCAACCATCCCGTCAATTTTATCAGGGTATATGATTTGGCAGGTAAAGAGATTCTGCAGTTAATAAATCCTGCTTCGCATACAGCAATCGATCTGAAAGGCCTTTCAAAAGGTTCGTACCAGTTGAAAGCAGGTATCGGTGAATATACGGTTAATAAAAAATTTACGATTTTTTAGACTTGTGGTTAGGTCTATTACTTTTCGAATCGCGGCAGTCAGCAATGACTGCCGTTTTTTTTTGATCTTATCAGGTATTTCATATGTACTGACTGATATTTTGAAATCACTTTTATTAACCTTATAATTGCAACTTGATAAATTGTTATGGCTATTACTCAGGGAGAACTTAAATTTTTCTCCGGTTTTCCATCCAAAGAAACACTCCGGCTGCTGCTGGAATGGCAGGCTTTATATGCCGAAATTTCATCGGAACAAAAGCGATTAACAACTATTTCTGCTGCTGATGCAATTAAACTTCTCGATATCCCGGCAAGGAAACTTACCCAGTATGTAAAAGAAGGTTTTATAAAACAAAAACCGACCGGTGAAATTTATAAATACCAGGTATTACAGCTGCTTTTTGAAATAAAGCAGGAAGAGTTGTTTCAAAGTATAAAATAAATTTTGAATACGGTAGCTTTAAAGTTTTATTAATCTTTTACCCCACAATGAAGATCCGTTAACAGAAATTACATAAACACCTCCGGGCAGATTTTCTAATGTAAATACTTTATGCCAAATTCCGGACTCCAGTGCTCCCGTAAACAATTCCTGAACTTTTTGCCCGTACATATTAAAAAGTACGACGGCAACATTTTGTTTTTCATGTAAATTAAAAACAACGTTCACTACATTGGTAACGGGGTTGGGGTAAACGGCGAAGCCGGGAGGAGAAGATTCCTGAAGTGAAGTGTACAATACTATTTCGGTTAAAGCTGAATTAGTAGCAACGGGAGCGTTGAAATCAAATATTATATCTGCGCTGTTAGAAATAATATCTCCCGGAACCAAAGTAGTGTGGGGTTGTATGCGATACCTTACAAATCCATTGCTGCCTGGTTCATTTACATTACTATCAGGTAATAAAATATTATTGAAGATGAATTTCAAAGTGGAATCGTAACTCTGATACTCAATTGTGCATGGGTGTGATGCACCAATGAATTCAAACGAACTTAAATTCAAACCCGGAGCAATTTTATTGTTGACACTAACAAAGAACGCTGTATCATTTCCGGTATTCTGAAACCGTACCACGTACTCAAGAAACGCAGGTGATGTTATCTCAAAATCATAAAGCGTATCCCTGTTAACCATTATATCGTTAGGATCATACGAACCGGTTGTAACCACTTCCCAGAAACTCTGGTTGCAAAGCAGGTTTGCATCTCCCGCAAGTGGCTCTACAACTGCACCCGAATTGATAAGCGTACCAATAGGCAATCCCGAATCAACTTGCATCGTTACCAAAATCTGTCCCGATTCAAAAGGAGTTAACGGACCAAAATTCCATACCAGTGAATCTTGTGTGCTGGAAGATGCTGCCGGAATAGAGGATGCAAATGATAAATTACTGTCAGGGTAGAATATAACGGTAGGGTTAAGTGTTGTTGTACCTGAATTGGAATAATTTATCCGGTACGTTGCATTCATACCCGAACGAAACGCAGTGACAGGTGTACTGCTTACACATAAATCATTAAATGTTCCGGCAGGTTTAAAAGCAAAATCATTCAACGAATCCGTTTCAAGAAACTCTGAAAACGATCCCGGAAAACCGGAAGGCACGGCTGTGAAATAATTGAGGGTTGGAGCAACTACCTCATAATTGCCGGTATCTTCGAGTGCAACTGCATAAAACCCATCAGCGTCTGTAAAATCAAAATTTCCTGAATAAATATCGGCAATTCTCAAGCCAGGAACAATTGGTTCCCCCGGATCCTTTATCCCACTTGAATTCAAGTCAGCAAATGCGGTTCCGGATATTATATTCCTTTTTCCTGAAATTTTAATAATCCAGATATCAGTTGATCCGCTGCAATTTTCTGTTTTGTCTCCTGAAATGTTCGAACTGGAAAACCCACCGCATAGGAAATCATTTTCCCCTGTTGGTTCAATCCAACCAAGGTAATCCATATTAGAACCCCCAATTGTATTTTGCCAGAGGACTTGTCCGTTGGAATTTAATTTCAATATCCAATAATCATAATGACCTTGACATATTTCATTTTTATCGCCTGTTATAAACGACTGAGACATGCCTCCGCAAAGAAACCCGTTATCAAAAGTACTGGTAAGAGTCATCAATTCATTCATATCACTCCCTCCAATAGAATTCTGCCATTGAATGGTCCCGGTGGAATCTAATTTTACAACCCAGTAATCAAATAGGCCAAACAATTCCTCGGTTTTATCACCTGATTTGGTAGAAAATGACCGTCCGCCTGTCAAATATCCGCCATCATGTGTTAAAATCAGCTCATAAAGGTCATCAGAACCGTCTCCTCCAAAAGAATTTTGCCATAGTATGTCGCCGGTAGCATTAAGTTTTACTACCCAAAAATCTGAAACACCGTTACTAACCTCAGTTTTATCCCCTGAGATTCCAGACATAGATCGCCCTCCGCAAATATATCCCCCATCAGGAGTTGGCAAAACCGAATAGAGAAAATCATCTGCGCTTCCACCAATAGTATTTTGCCATTCCAAATTGCCTGCTGCATCAAGTTTCACAACCCAAAAATCCTGCAATCCCATTCGTGTTTTCTGTCTTGTCGCCATAAATATTGGAGGAGGAGGATGCCCCACATATATACCCGCCATCAGCTGTTTGAGTAATGGAAAATATGTATTCTGCCATCAATCCACCAATGGTATTTTGCCATTGAATCGCCCCTGTGGCATCCAATTTGATTATCCAAATGTCATTTAAACCAATAATACCTTCCGTTTTGTCACCGGAAACACCAGATCCCGAAATCCCACCACAAATGTACCCCCCATCGGATGTCTGATCAATGGTGTTAAGGATATCAATGAAATTCCCTCCGTATGTTTTATCCCATTGAACGACTCCATATGCATCAAACTTAACAATCCAATAATCCATGTTTCCCCTGCAACTATCTGTTTTGTCACCGGAAATATCGGATGAAGACCATCCCCCGGACACAAAGCCTCCGTCGGCTGTTTGCCTCACCGATATTGTTTTATCTTCCTTATTGCCCCCAACTGTTTGCTGCCATAGTATTTTCTGTGCAAAGCCTGTACAGCAATTTAACAGGAATAATAAAAGGAGTAAGCGTGATCGGTTCATGCAGGTCAGTTTTATTATGGAATAAAAATTAAAGATAATGGAAAAACAATTCCAAACAAAATCTGATTAAGGCCCTGAAAAGTATGTCCACCAAAAGACAGCGGAAAATTCATCTGAGGAAAAGATCGTCTAGGCAGTTTGAAAAATAAATCGTAATTTTATTTTAAATTTCTCCTTTATGAAAACGCTAATTGTCACAATTTGCCTGTTTCTGGTTGTCTTTACACCGGCCTTTAGCACACTGAATTGGGTACAGCAACCTTCCATGCCCACACTTAACCGGGACCGCGCTGTTGGGTTTACGATAAACAACGCTTTGTATGTAGGTGCAGGCAATTTCAATCTTTCCGGCCAAACGGATTTCTGGAAATTCGACACCCAATCGCTTTCATGGACTCAAATCGCCAACACTCCTAATCCACGACATGGTGCTACGGGATTTTCGTATAACGGCAAGGGGTATGTGGCTTGGGGAGCAAATTTTAACCCGGCTATCTTCTATAATGATATTTTAGAATATGATCCGGCAACAAATATGTGGATTACCAAATCATCAACACCTTCAACTGCACGATATGGCGCCTCCGTTTTTTTAATAAATCATAAAGCCTTCCTGGTGGGAGGTAATTATAACACCGCTATTGGTCCTTTTTCCAATGAAGTTTGGGAATATAATATCATTAATGATTCCTGGCAGCAAAAAGCATCTTATCCCGGAGGTACGCTTTATTATACTACCTCTTTTGCAATTGACAACCTGGGCTATACCGGAGGTGGAGGTATTAAAACATCTGCAGGAGTGTATATTTTCAATGATGAATTTTACAGGTATGATCCCGTAATTGATGCATGGACATCAATCGCACCCTATCCCGGGGGTGAATTAAGCGGAATGACTTCCATCGTTTTGGACCAAAAGGCAATTGTAGGAAGCGGAAATTCGAACAACGGTTTTACTAGCGGAAATTTCTTTGTGTACGATCCGGCAACTGCACTTTGGACACCGGGCCCTGCATTACCATCCGGAATGGAACGGACCCTGTCGGTTGGTTTGACAACTCAAAACTCCGGATTTATTGCAACGGGCATTAATAACGGGAATGGAATGAATGATCTGTGGGAACTTTCTGAATCACTTGGAACCGGAAATATTTCCGGAGACCAGATATCTGTTTTCTTTGATGGAGAATCAATTATCCTGAAAGGAAACATTATGGACAATCTGGTTGAATTATATAATTTAAAAGGTCAAAAAACAGGATCCTGGAAAAATACCGGACGTGTAAATCCGGGAGCACTTGCTAACGGTGTGTATATTGTAAATTATTCGGAGAATCAACAATTTATGGGCGCACAAAAAATATACATTAACAGGTAACCGAACGCTCCGGTTTCGTACAAGGAGGACTGTTCTCCTTCTTCTTAACTTTATTTGCCTGGTTGTAATTTTTTTATTTACAGCAATTATTAAAACATCTGCATTTTTAAGTCCTTATCTTTACAGATAAAATTCTTTGCATTGAAATTCCTGACACTCCTTCTGCCGGTTATTCTTTTCAGCATAATCTTCCCCTATTTCGTGTCTGCACAAGATTCCGTTTTTATCACACGTGGCGCCTACTTGCAGCAGGTAACACCATCGTCGATTATAGTCCGGTGGCGAACAAATATTCCTGTTAATTCTAAAGTTGAATTTGGTAAGGATGTGAATTACGGTTCAGAAGCTATACGCAACAAGTCCACTACAGAACATAGTGTAACCTTATCAAATCTGGCCCCGAGTATGCAGTATTTTTATGCGGTTGGCACTACATCAAAGAGATTGCAGGGAGATTCACTCAATTATTTTTACACAGCTCCCGATTCGGGAGCATCCTCTCCCATCAGGATCTGGGTGACCGGTGATTTTGGAGTAGGTTCTTCCAATCAGTCGGCAGTGAAAAACGCTTATGTGCAATTAGATTCCGTTCCAACAAACTTATGGCTCTGGCTGGGTGACAATGCCTACAATTCTGGAACTGATCAGGAATACCAGGATTATGTATTTAACATGTATCCCGACGAGCTAAAACATTTCCCTCTTTATCCATCACCGGGAAATCATGATTATTCAGAAAGAGGGTATAATTCAAGAGCATCGTTCACTACCAACTTTCCCTACTTTGATATATTCACTGTTCCTCAAAAAGGCGAGGCGGGCGGAATCGCTTCCGGCACACCGAAGTATTATTCATTTAATTATGGAAACATTCATTGCATTTCACTCGACAGTTATGGAGCTTCGAATAAACCGGGAAGCCCGATGTATAAATGGCTGGTGAATGATCTTTCCGCCAACAAAAAACTCTGGACGATCATTTATTTCCACCACCCTCCCTTCAGTAAAGGTTCACACGACAGTGATAGTGAACGGGAGTTGATTGATATGCGAACTCATCTGGTTCCGTTGTTTGAGACTTTTAAAGTTGACCTGGTTTTAAGCGGTCATTCGCACAGTAATGAGCGAAGTTATTTTATGAGAGGTTATAACGGTCCGTCCTATACGTTTGATACCACAATGAAGATGAGTGCACACGTCTCTGAATTTATTAAAGAATTTCCCCATGAAGGAACAGTTTATGCAGTGTGCGGCACTTCAGGCCAGCTTCCCGGAAAACAAATTGATGCGCCTATGCCATGTATGCATTTTAATGATTTTTCTTCAAATTGTTCAATGGTAATTGATGTAGATGAAAACCTGCTGCGCGCCCGGTTTCTTACTTCAAAAGGGATTATTGCAGATGAATTTTCCATCGTCAAAAACAAACCTTCCGTGCCGGCCTCCGACAGATCATCCTCATGTGAAATCAGTTACCATCCGGCCAGTGGTATAATTTATCTTTCCATGTATGTTACCACTAAATCTGATTTTTCTGCAACATTGTATACTTCCCTGGGTGAGAAAATTATTGATATTAAAAAACTACCCGGTAATCTGAAAGAAGGTTATCAGCTTGTACCCATTTGGATAAGGAAAAAAGTCAGGTATGAAGGTACTTATGTGGTTAAAGTTATGATCGGAAATCAACAATTTTCCAAACGGATCTTTGTCCGGCCCGAAACAAAATAAATCCTGCGCCTTTTTGTTAAGAAATATCAAAGGATTCAGGTTGCCGCTCATTAAACATGATTCTTATTATATACAAATAATTGATTATCAATTATATTATCAATTTAGGTAGTATTAATTCCCACAAAACATCACTTCTCCCATGCCCTTTAAAAAACCATCTTAAACTATAGCCCTTCTGGGTTGTTTTAGACTAAATTTGCTATCTGATGGAATCGCTGAAATTAAACCCTTTTTATTGTCAGGGCCTCACGGGCTATAAGCGACTTTTAACACGTGAAGTTGTTATTGGTGACGTTCCCCTGGGTAGCAATCATCCCATACGGATTCAATCAATGACTACTACCGATACCATGAATACGCTGGCTACAGTGGAACAAAGTATCAGGATGATTGAAGCCGGTTGCGAATATGTGAGAATCACAGCACCCAGTATTAACGAAGCGAAAAATCTTGAAATCATTAAAAGGGAGTTGAAAAAACGCGGATACACCACACCATTAATCGCCGACATTCACTTCACGCCCAATGCTGCTGAATTAGCTGCCCGTATTGTGGAAAAGGTAAGGGTGAATCCCGGAAATTATGCAGACAAGAAAAAATTTGAAACCATTAACTATACTGATACGACGTATGAATCGGAACTAGAACGGATCCGCACACGATTTACTCCGCTTGTAAAAATTTGCAAAGAGTACGGAACAGCAATGCGTATCGGAACCAATCATGGTTCATTAAGTGACCGCATTATGAGCCGATATGGTGATACACCACTGGGAATGGTTGAATCGGCATTGGAATTTTTGCGAATTTGCGAAGATGAATCCTACCATAACATTGTGCTGAGTATGAAATCGAGTAATCCACAGGTTATGGTGCAGGCGTATCGGTTGCTCATTGTAAAAATGCAGGCATCAGGAATGAATTATCCGCTGCACCTGGGTGTTACAGAAGCTGGTGAAGGTGAAGACGGGCGCATTAAATCTGCAGCAGGCATAGGGACGCTCCTTGAGGATGGAATTGGTGATACCATTCGCGTTTCATTAACTGAAGATCCTGAATTTGAAATACCTGTCGCCAAAGCACTTGTTGATCGGTATAAAAACCGCCAGCTGCACGCACCAATTCCTCCTGTGCGGAATTATAACGAACTTCCCTATTCTCCTTTTGAATATCAACGCAGGAAAACTAGTCCGGTAAATAATCTCGGAGGCACTAACGTTCCATGCATAATCGCTGATTACAGCGATAAGAAAAATATCACAGCAGCTTCACTTTTTCCCGTTGGATATAATTATGCAGTTTCAACAGATAAATGGAATCTGAGCGACCAGGCTTGTGATTATATTTATTGCGGTGACAATACAGTGGATTTTGAAATACCCGGAACATTAGGACTCATTTTTAATAATCAGGCATGGAAAAATATTAAAAACCCGGTACGTTGTTATCCTTTATTTTGCGGAAATGAGTATTTTACTGCTTTGCATAAATCTTCAGAAGTAAATTTTGTTGCAATTGATGCATCAGTAATTTTCAATGAAGAACAAAAATTTATTGCGACTTTAAACAATGATGAATCGGTAGTGTTAATTATAGATACTTCGAATGAGCATGGCATGGCGGAACAACGAAGAGTTATAATCGAATTAATGCTCCAGGGAGTAAAAAATCCGGTTGTAATAAAACGAAATTATCGCCAACTCTCCGAAAGAGATCTCCAGTTGCATGCCGCCACCGACATTGGTGCCTTATTGCTTGATGGTATGGGTGATGGAGTGTGGATCAAAGCACCGGGTATTGCATCCGAAAAGACTATCAACACCACTGCATTTGGAATTCTCCAGGCTACCCGTACACGTATTTCAAAAACGGAATACATTAGTTGTCCTTCCTGCGGAAGAACATTATTTGATCTTCAGGAAACTACAGCGAAAATCAGGTCGCGTACCCATCATCTTAAAGGATTAAAAATAGGAATTATGGGATGCATCGTAAATGGTCCCGGGGAAATGGCTGATGCAGATTATGGTTATGTAGGAGTTGGAATCGGAAAAATTACCCTGTATAAAGGGAAAGAAGTTGTTAAACGGAATATCGATGCCGAAACTGCTGTCGATGAATTAATAGATCTTATCCGCCAACATGGGGATTGGATTGATGCAGAAGTAAATTAATAGTTGCCGGTCCCTAAACCGGAAACAATCACATTATAAATTTTTAAAAACCTAAACTATGCTAAGCAAGAAAATTGAATCTTTACTTAATCAACAAGTTGAACTGGAAGCTTCCTCTTCACAATATTACCTGGCTATGGCCTCATGGGCAGAAGTTAAGGGTTACAATGGTGTATCTAAATTCCTTTACAAGCATACTGATGAGGAGCGCGCTCATATGCTTAAACTTATTATGTTTATCAATGAACGCGGAGGACATGGGCTGGTTCCTGCCCTGACTTCACCGCCTGCAAATTTTCAGAGCATCCAGGAAATATTTGAGCAAATACTCAAGCATGAAATACATGTTACTGAAGAAATTAATAAGCTCGTCGACAGTTGTCTGAGTGAAAAGGATTACACCACTCACAACTTTCTACAATGGTATGTTTCAGAGCAAATTGAAGAAGAGGCGCTGGCACGTAATATACTTGATAAGCTTAACCTGATTGGTAACGATAAGGGCGGTATGTACCTGTTTGACCGCGATTTGCAATCACTTTCTACTACCGCCGATAATAAACGAGGTCATTAATACACATTGTCATGTCACAAAATGCTTGATAGAAATGTTCCAAAGGCATAATAATTGCAGCTTTATTAACGTACTATTGACAGCTGATTCAACTATAAAACTATGAATAAATTTCTCTTAACCGGGTTGATATGCCTTCTATTGGAAGGTTTTTCACCCGTTAACGCCCAAACAACAGCCTCCGGCCGTAAACTGGATGCCCTTTTGCAAATGATCGAGTACACGTATGTTGATTCTTCCAACCAGGAAGAATTGACTGAAACGGCCATCACAGCAATATTAAAAGACCTGGACCCTCATTCGGTTTACATTCCCGCCAAGGATCTTAAGGAACAAAATGAACCACTCGTGGGTAAATTTGAAGGCGTCGGAATCCAGTTTAATATTTTTGAAGATACCATCATGGTTACGCAAACCATTCCCGGTGGTCCTTCCGAAAAAATTGGTATCAGGGCGGGCGACAGGATTGTTAAAATTGATGATGAACTGGTGGCGGGAACTAAAATTACCAACAGCGATGTAATGAAAAAATTGCGCGGTGATAAAGGCACAAAAGTAACGGTAGCTATTTTCCGCAGGGATGAAAAAAATCTTCTTGATTTTGAAATCACCCGTGATAAAATTCCGTTGTTCAGTGTTGATGCCGCATATATGTCGACACCTGAAATCGGCTATATTAAAATCAGCCGTTTTGCCGATACTACAGTTGATGAATTCCGTGAAGCTTTAGCAAAATTAAAAGCAAAAGGCATGACAGCGCTTATTCTCGATTTAACTGGTAACGGTGGAGGATATCTGAACCGGGCAATAGAATTAGCTGATGAATTTTTGTCGGATAACAAAAAAATAGTTTACACAGAAGGGCGTACCAGTACAAAGCAGGAATATTTTTCTTCTCCTATTGGTGGTTTTGAAAAAGGAAAGTTGATAGTCCTCATTGATGAAGGTTCCGCTTCCGCAAGTGAAATTGTTTCGGGTGCTGTACAGGATTGGGATCGCGGATTAATTATAGGCCGCCGTTCCTTCGCAAAAGGACTGGTGCAAAAACCTTTTCCACTTCCCGATGGATCTGCAGTGCGTCTTACCGTGGCACGTTATTACACTCCTTCCGGCAGATGTATTCAAAAGTCTTACGAGGAAGGTGATGAAGAATATGAAATGGATCTTTCAAACCGGTTTAAGCATGGTGAATTGTATAATGCCGACAGCATTAAGTTTGATGATTCTCTTAAATATTACACCCAGGCTAAACGCATTGTTTATGGTGGCGGAGGTATCATGCCTGATATTTTTGTTCCGCTTGATACTTCTATGAACAGTAAATATCACAGTGACCTTGTGAGAAAATCAGTCATGTATGAATTCGCACTCAGTTACACCGACAAAAACCGGAAGCAGCTCGTTGCTAAATACCCTGATATCTTAACATTCCGTAACAATTTTTCAGTTGATGACAAATTAATTGAAGATGTTGTTGCATATGGAGAAAAGAAAGGTGTTGTAAAAGACAGTGTCGGTCTTGCAACATCATATAAACTTTTACAGGTCCAGATAAAAGCGCTTATTGCAAGAGATTTGTGGAATACAGATGCTTACTGGCAGGTGATTAATGACATCAATCCTTTTTTTAGTAAAGCCATGGAGTCTATGAAAAATGACACCTTCGACCGGTTAAAAATTGCAGAAAAATAATCTGCGCGATTTAGTGTTTTACAAGAAGCCGGTTTATTCCGGCTTTTTGTATTTTAAAAGGTTTTACTTTATGAGGAAACCAGCTTCAATCCTATAATAGAAGCTATGAGGGTAACTATAAAAAAGACTCTCCAAAAGTCGGCAGGTTCTTTAAAAAAGAAAATTCCTATCAATACCGTTCCTACAGCCCCAATTCCGGTCCATACTGCATAGGCAGTACCTATTGGCAATGTCTGTGTTGCTTTATACAGCAAAACCATACTAATGGTAAGGCAAACCAGGAAGCCACCCATCCATAGCATGTAGGCGCTGCCGGTAGTTTCTTTAGCTTTACCAAGACAGGCGGCAAAGGCGACTTCAAAAAATCCGGCAATAATTAAGATAATCCAGTTCATAATTTCCTTTACGGGATGATAATTAATTTCATCGGGTTTATTTACCATTCACCCGCATAATCCAGTTTGTGGCCTGAATAAAAATGAAGGTAATTATATTTTATCCTGATTACCTGTCGCAGGTGAAGATAATCATGTGCCAGCCAGTTAGTCAGTAAAAAACGTGCCGATACAGGACCCACTTTCGGGTGGTTATACGCGTTGTCCCATTTCGGATCGGTTAACGATGATAACCATTCAATAGATTTATCGCGCTCCGATAAAAAGGCAGTAAGCATGCGTTTATAATCCTGGTCCGCATACTTCCTTTCCGAAACCCAATTTGCAGGATCAATTTGAACAAAAGGTTTTTCAGGTGTTTCAAGAACTGATTTTACCCGGGCTCTGAAATCCTCAATTTCTTCATCACGCAAATGACACACCACTTCAATGATTGACCATTTTCCCTCGCGCTCTCTCCAGGAATATTCTTCCTGGTTTAAGCCTGACAACAAATGCTCAAACGCATTCCTGTTTGCTAATAATGATTGAATACAATAATTCAACATGGTTACTCTTTTGTAAAGTTTTCCAAAACATCCAAATCGCGTTTTCTACTAATTGTACAAACTCTTTGAAATCCTTGCGGAACATGTTTATTTATGCTATAGTATTGTTGACGAAGCATTTCGATAGCAGCCAATCGCTCATGATAGGAATTCCGGGACCAAAATTCAAAATCATTTTGTTTGCTGTCGATAGAGGTAATATGTACTACTTTCTCCATAATTCAAATGTACAAAGTACTGCTGACACAATCAAAGGAATTCACTGCAATAATCACAAATTTTTTGTTAAAACCCCTCATGAGGCTCCTGGTCCATAACCCGGAACAAATGCAACAGATATGGAAAAAGCGCATCCATACTCTCTTGTGCGCCCCTGGTAGATCCTGGCAGTGCCAGTATAAGCGTTTTCCCTTTTAAGCCGGCTAAACTCCTTGAAAGCATGGCGTAGGGCATGTGTTCCATGCCATAACTCCTGGCCGCTTCCGCTATTCCGGGAATTTCACGATCGAGCAATGGACGTATAGCCTCGGGCGTTACATCCCGCTTCGACAAACCCGTCCCACCGGTAATTATAATAAGATCGGTTTTTGAATCACATAGTTGCTTTACTTTAGTCTGAATCATTTCAATTTCATCCTGAATAATACTATAATCTGAAATCGAAACCTGGTACTTTTTCAACTTTTCAATTATTGCTTTTCCCGCGAAGTCCTCTTTTTTCCCTGCGGAAATACTATCCGAACATACAATTACTGCACCTGACACGTTTCGGCTTAAATTATCATTATACTGTGACTTTCCTCCATTTTTACGAAGCAACCGGATAGAAATAATCTCAATTTCTTTGTCAATCGGTTTTAACATGTCATACATCGTTAAAGCAACAACCGAAGCACCGTGCATTGCTTCTACTTCAACCCCGGTTTTATAAATGGTATGTACTTCAACTTCAACGTGAATCTGAAGGCCTTCGATTCGATGACGGATCTCAGTAAATTCCACCGGTAGCGGGTGACAATCGGGAATCATATCACTGGTTCGCTTAACGCCAAACAAACCTGCTATCCTACTGGCTTCTATCACATCACCCTTGGGAACTTTTTTATTGTTAATCGCATCAATGGTCTCCTGGCTGCTTACTTTTAAAACAGCCTGCGCAATTGCTATGCGGTGTGTTTTAATTTTATTGGTAATATCTATCATTGACAAAAAAATAAAAATATAATTTCAAAACACGTTTGAATACTCCAGATGAAGGTAACTATAGCAGAATAATAAATGTGAAATTAATTTGATCAAACTGCTTCTGACTTGTACTTCCCCTTACTCTTACGGATGTTCACTGCAACCACTTTGTATTCCGGGCACATCGCTTCAGAATCACTAATGCTGGAAGTCAGGTCATTCATACGCACATCAGGAAAATGAAATGTGGAGGAAAGCACACCTGCACGTACTTCATCCGTTATCTTTGCTTTAACATCAATCTTACCACGAGCAGAAATAATACAAACCATGTCACCATCACCAATAAAATGATTCTGTGCATCTGCCGGATTGATCAACAACACATCATCCGTGATAATCTCAACATTTCCTGTTCTCCGGGTCATGGTACCGCAGTTATAATGTTCAAGTTCCCTGTTTGTAGTAAGTATATACGGAAACTCCTGCCCGTGATTTACTATTTCTTCCGATTCCTTCCAGGTAGCAACCTGGAATTTTCCTTTCCCTCTTTTAAAAGTGTCAATGTGCAGAATTTCTGTATCCGTTCCATCGGGTAATACCGGCCATTGCTTTCCGTTATCGCCAAGCTCATCCCATTTAACTCCTGCAAAGAAGGGCACAATTCCTGAAATTTCTTCCAGCAATGTTTCTGGGTCGTAGGGTGATTGATTATATCCCATACGGTTCATTATTTCAACAATAATCTGTCCGTCGGGCTTAGTACCTTCAATAGGCTCAACTACATTTTGAACTTTTTGTATTCTTCGTTCTCCATTTGTAAATGTACCGCTCTTTTCGAGAAAAGATGCTGCGGGTAAAATCACATGCGCCATTTTAGCTGTTTCGGTCATAAAAAGTTCCTGTACCACAAGCAGCTCAAGGTTACTCATTGCCTTCATTACATGCTGCGTATTTGGATCTGTTTGCACATTATCCTCTCCCATCAACCACAACGCTTTAAGCTTACCGCTGATTGAAGCATCATACATTTCAGGAATTTTCATACCTTTTCCGATAGGTACGGGAACCTTATAAAAAGCTGTATATTTTTTATTGATTTCAGGGTCATAACTGTCGAGGTAACCCGCACCCTGGTGTGGCTGACAACCCATATCAGCAGCACCCTGAACATTATTCTGACCGCGCAACGGATTCACACCAACTCCACGCCGGCCAATGTTACCCGTTATCATGGCAAGATCAGCAATGAGCATCACTGTGTACGTACCCTGTGAATGCTCAGTAACTCCCAATCCGTGAAATGACATCGCATTGGGTGCCATTGCGTATGCCATTGCGGCTTTTCTAGCCAGCTCCTTATTTACGCCAGTAATAGTTTCCAGTTCGTTAACATCCAATTGAAGAATGTGCTTTTTGAAATCCTCATACCCTTCGGTCCGGCTTTCAATAAAATTTTTATCCGCCAGTCCTTCCGACACAATAAAATACAAAAGCATGTTCAGCATGGCAACATTGGTTCCGGGTTTAAGCTGCAAATGATACGTTGCATACCGCGCTATTTCGGTTCTGCGGGGATCAATCACAATCGTTGTTTTGCCCCGAACAGCGTGTTGTTTCAATTTAGCACCTGTAACAGGGTGTGCATCGGTAGGATTTGCCCCGATTACCATTATGCAATCGGTAAATTTTAAATCAATAATGGAATTGGTTGCTGCGCCGGTTCCGAATGTCCGCTGCATGCCTAATGCAGTGGGTGAATGGCACACCCGCGCACAACTATCAATATTATTGGTTCCAATGACTGCCCGTATAAATTTTTGCATCAGGTAATTTTCCTCATTCGTACAGCGTGCAGAAGAAATTCCACCTATGGCATCAGGTCCATGGATGCTTTTTATTGAAGTAAGTTTATCAGCAATATAATCATAGGCTTCATCCCATGTAGCGGGCTCAAATGCGCCGTTACGCTTTATTAACGGTGTGCGTAAACGTTCGGGGTGATTGTAAAACGAAAATGCGAAACGTCCTTTCAGGCAGGTATGCCCCTGGTTTACTTCTGCATCAAAGGGTGCCTGTATTGATTTTACTTTACCATTTGTTACTGCCACATCAAGATTGCATCCAACTCCGCAATAGGTGCATACCGTTCGCACCTTTTTATCAACCGCAACCGATTTGGATTCAAAAACATCACTTATAGCTGAAGTAGGGCATGCCTGCGCACAGGCTCCGCAACTTACACAATCTGAATTAAAAAAATTATTATCAAAACTCTTAATAATATGACTATCGAAACCTCTTCCTGCCATACTCAAAACAAATTCACCCTGAACTTCATCGCATGCACGCACACAACGTCCACAATTAATACATTTGGAAAAATCGGATGTCATATACGGATGACTGCGATCTTTTTCGTAATGTAAATGATTTTTACCGGCGGGATAACGCACATCCCTGATCCCGACACGTGCAGCTACAGTTTGGAGTTCGCAATTGTTATTCACTTCGCAGGTAAGACAGTCAAGCGGATGATCAGTCAGTACCAGTTCGATGATATTGCGACGCAACCGTTTTATTCTGTCTGAATCGGTATAAATAAAAGAATCCGCCATTACGGGTGTATGACATGATGCCTGTGCTTTGGCAGGGCCATCTTTAACAAGTGCCACATCCACGCTGCACACCCGGCAGGCACCAAAAGGATCCAGATTGGGTGCATCGCAAAGAGTCGGAACAAAGTCTTTACCGAAATAACGTCTTACAAAACTCAGGATAGTATCACCATCCTTTATTTCATATGCTTTATCATTTATAAATGCTGTCTTCCCCATGTCGTTTGAAATTTTTCAAGGCTCCTTGAATTTATAATTTAAAATACGGCCTTAATTCATCATTAAAATAATTCAATGCATTTTTTATAGGCAATGGCAATCCTCCGCCTAAAGCACATAATGATCCTGCTTCCAGTGTTTCAAGTAAATCATTTAGCAGCACCCGGTCGAGTTTATAATCAGTAGTGCGTGCTTTATCAATCATTTCATATCCACGTGTTGATCCGATCCTGCAGGGAAAACATTTTCCGCAACTTTCATGGGCAGTAAAACGAAAGAGATGTTCCAGGTAAGCTATTAACGGAAAATCTGTTGGGATACAAACTATTGAAGCATGCCCCAGAAGAAATCCCTGTGTTGAGAAAGAGTCAAAATCTACTGTCAGGCTGTCAATTTTACTTACAGGAACAAGTCCACCAAGAGGACCGCCAATATGCATGGCTTTAACCGGTGAACGGAATCCTCCGCCAAGCTCCTCAATCACAATACGTAATGGTGTACCCATATCAACTTCATAGATGCCCGGCCGGTTGAAATAACCATCCAGTGAAATTAATTTTGTTCCGGTTGATTTAACCATACCAATTTTTGAAAACGCTTTGCCACCATTTTTTACAATATATGGAAGATTGGCAAGTGTTTCAACATTATTCACTACTGTGGGCTTGTTGAACAATCCCATTTGAGTAGGATAAGGCGGACGGGTTCTCACTTCCGGTCTTTGTCCTTCAATTGATGACAAAAGGGCTGTTTCCTCACCGCATATATAGGCTCCCTGCGCTTTTATAATTTTAAATTCAAAATCAAATCCTGAATTCCTGATATTTTTGCCAATTAAACCTTCATTCCGCAGTTCATCAATGGCCGCCCCGATGATTGTAATCGATTCCGGGTATTCTCCCCTGATGTAAACCACACCATAGGAAGCGCCTGTAATAAATCCCGCAAGCATCATGCCCATCAGTAATGCATGAGGCCGCTCTTCCATAATATAGCGATCGGAATACGCACCCGGATCACCTTCATCAGCATTGCATACAATAAACTTTGTAGCACCTTTAACATTTCGGCACGATTCCAGTTTGAACGCCATTGAAAAGCCTGCGCCTCCACGTCCCCGCAATCCGGAAAGTTTTAATTCTTCCAGCAAAGCCAGAGGTGATGCTGCAAGTGCAGTTTCAAAAATTGAATAATATTCCTTTACGGAAGAAAATGGTGCTGAAACTACAGGCGTTCCTTTATGACCTGTATGATATTTTTCAGCAGTAAATTTTTTTTGATTTTTAATTGCGGTAATTTCCCCGATATCTCCACCGGAATAATTATGTCCGTTTACATGAAAAGCATTATTCTCATGACAACGCCCCAGGCAACACATTTCTCCAATTTCATTAACCGCGAAATGGTTTTTGAGTTTGCTTATCAATTCAGGTTGTGTACCTGCCGTCATACAGGCGCTGCCGTTACACACATACACTTTTTTACCCTGGTTTTCAGGTTTCAGAAAATCATAAAATGAAACGGTACCATACACAGAGGATTTCCCAACCAGGAACTCTTGTCGTAAATGTTCCATGTCACTGTCAGAGGGTGTCCCATCAGCCAAAGCAGCGTTACCCAATTCTTCGAAGAGGTTTTTCGTGAGCCCTTTCCGCCCTGACAACTCGCTTAAATTTTTAGACATAATTTTTTACCGGTTTGCCCGGACTGTTTCATGATTTTGAATTATTCGTTCGGGATGAGTATAAATTGTCAATTTGTGATTCCTGCAGAAGGCCATAAGGGTCATGCCGGCCTCACGGGCATTTTCAACAGCAAGTGTTGAAGGCGCCGATACCGATGCAATAAACGGTATACCCGCCGAAAGCGTTTTATTTACAATTTCATAGCTTATGCGCCCACTTACTGTAAGCACCTTTGCATTTTCAAGCATCTGTGTCTTTATCAGGTCACCAATAACCTTATCAACTGCATTATGACGGCCAATATCTTCACGGATGCTGAGCAGCTTTCCATCCAGCGTAAAGGCAGCTGAAGCATGGGTGCCACCCGATTGCTGAAACGATTTCTGGTGACTGCTCATTGTTTCAAGCATGCCGGAAATCATGCCGGGCTCAAGCAATCCCACCTCCGATATCGTATTCTTACTTATGGTATCTTCAAAGGAAGTTCTTCCGCAAAGACCGCATGAAGATGCGGAAACAATATTTCGAGATCCTGCAAAGTCTTTAAGAATTTTTTCAGAAGGGATAATTACATTTACAGAAGTCACATATCCCCTGGCGTTAGTACCTGTAATTTCAACAACAGGCGGATCACTCCTGTCACGAAAAACTTCTTCCGAATAGAGTAAACCCGTAATAAGGTCTTCTTCAAACCCGGGTGTTCGCATGGTAACAGTAAAGGGTTCACCATTAATGGCAATAGATAGCGATTCCTCAACTGCCACTACATCATTTACACTGGAAAAATTTCCATTGTTATAAAAAAGGCCGGGATAGAGGTGATCTGACATTTGTTTATCTTAAACTCCGGCACAATGAATTTGCCGGGAGAAGTTCTGAAGTTTCTTATTCCCTCAATAAGAGGATTCATACCTAAGAGAGTCCTGTAATATTTCCTTCATTGTCAATATCCATTCCTTCGGATGCCGGTATAGCAGGAAGCCCGGGCATCCGCATCATATCTCCTAATATGGGTACAATAAAACCTGCTCCTGCTGCCAGTTCAAATTCCCTGACATTCACAGTAAAATTTGTCGGCCGGCCTATTTTATTTTCATTATCAGAAAACGATTTCTGAGTTTTAGCAACACACACCGGCAAATTATTAAATCCAAGGTTTATGAATTCTTTTAATTGTGTTTTTGCTTTCGCAGAATACGTTACATCGTCAGCGCCATAAATCTCCGTTGCAATTTTTTTGATCTTTTCCTCCACAGGCAAACTCCAGTCGTAAAGAGGGTGATAATTATTTACACCGCTTTCAATAACATCCACAACTGCCTGCGCCAGGTCTTTAGTTCCTTCACCACCATGGCCCCACCCTTTCGACACAATTGCTTTTACTCCCACTTTGGCGCATTCTGATGTGATATAATTTACTTCTTCTTCAGAATCAGAAAAGAAACTGTTAATAGCTACAACCGGAGTCAGTCCGAATTTTTTGCAATTTTCGATATGCTTTGCCAGGTTCGAAAACCCTTTCCCGATATAACTCATGTTCGGAGTATTATACTCGTCTTTCTTAGCACCGCCATGATGGCGAAGCGCCCTTACTGTAACAACCAACACGAGGGCTTTTGGTTTCAATCCTCCGACAGGACATTTTATATCCAGAAATTTTTCTGCACCCAGGTCGGCACCAAATCCAGCTTCCGTAACAACATAATCACAAAGTGAGAGACCTGTTTTGGTAGCAATAATAGAATTGGTACCCTGTGCAATATTTGCAAACGGACCACCGTGAATAATTGCAGGATTGCCTTCCAGCGTCTGCACCAGATTGGGCAGGATTGCATCACGAAGCAGCAGCGCCATGGCGCCTTCTGCTTTTAAATCACGTGCATAAACCGGTTTTTTATCGAAGGTGTATCCAATGAAAATATTGCCCAGTCGTTTTTTAAGATCATCAAAATCTTTCGACAAACAAATAATCGCCATTACTTCTGACGCAGCGGTAATATTAAATCCATCTTCACGGGGAATTCCATTTGAACTGCCTCCGATACCAATTATGATATGTCGCAAAGCGCGATCATTCATATCCATTACCCGTTTCCACACAATAGTGCGCGGGTCAATATTAAGATTGCGGCTTTTGCTTTGAATATTATTATCGATTAAAGCGGCAAGTAAATTATTAGCTTTTTCAATTGCAGAAAAATCACCGGTGAAATGCAAATTAATATCAACCATTGGAATAACCTGTGAGTAACCACCGCCTGCTGCACCGCCTTTCATTCCAAAAACAGGTCCGAGCGAAGGCTCCCTTAAAACTACCATGGCATTTTTTCCAATCTTATTTAAACCATCCGTGAGCCCGATCGACACCGTTGTTTTTCCTTCTCCCGCAGGTGTTGGATTGACAGCAGAAACCAATATAAGATTTGAAGCTGCAATCTTCTTCTCATCAATCAATGACAATGGTAATTTAGCTTTGTACTTTCCATACTGTTCCAGCAATTCAGGATCAATGTTCAGACGCTTCGCTATTTGACCTATCGGTTTAATTTCTGCGATGGTTGCAATTTCCAGGTCGGTTAATGTTTCAGTTGTAATCATCTAACGTTGGTTGTTATTTTTCCAGGTATGTGTTTGGTTACTTAATATTTCTTTTCCCCATACGGGCACTTTTCTTTTTATCTCTTCCACCAAATAAGCACATGCCTCAATGGCTGCCGCCCGGTTTTTAGAAGAAGTGAAGATGAACAAGGAAATTTCGCCTGTCCGCACCCGTCCCAGGCTGTGATAAATGTGCATGCAAGATAAATTAAATTTTGAGAATGTTTCTTCACGGATGGCATGTATCACGTTATCTGCCATCTCCCTGTAACAACTGTATTCAATTGCTTCTACAACGCCATTTTCATGTTCATCGGCACGTACCTGGCCCAGGAAAATGCTATGCGCACCAATGCCGTGCATAGAGCTATGTTTCTCAATACTTTCAGCAATTTTTCCCTGAGAGATGGCCCCCTCAACAAAAATGTTTTTATGTTTTTTATCGGTCATTTTAAACTTTCTGCCGGTCCAGCCAGGCATTTATTCCTCCCTCGAGACTGCGTACATTTTGAAACCCTGCATTTTGCAACAACTTTACCGCCAGTTCACTTCGCTTGCCTCCAGCACAAATGACGACGGTAAACATCGATTTATCAAGTTCCTCAATTCGGTTCGGTAGTTCATAAAGCGATATCGGAATCGCTTCTAAACCCGGCAAACCTGAAACTTCCCATTCCTCCCTTACATCAAGTACCTGTATTGGGGCTTCCCGGGTTAATAGTTCGTCAAGATGGTGACTATCGATTTTGCCGGACACAGGAATTTTTGGTGAAAACTCCTCATAATCAAACTCTTCCAATTCTTTCCAGGTGATGGGTGAACCTTCTGAATTAGAATTTTGTGCGGAAACTTCCATACGATTATAAATCTGATTCAACATGTCGACAACCAGCAGTTTCCCCGCAAGGGTGACCCCTGCCCCGGTAATGAGTTTTATGGTTTCGGTGGCCTGAATAGCTCCTATGATTCCGGCCACGGGCCCGATGATACCCGATTCCTGGCAATCAGTCACTGATCCCGGAGAAGGGGGTGATGGAAAAACATCGCGGTAAACCGGAGATCGCTTTCCCGCATCAAGCAACTGATTGAATACGGCAACTTGTCCGCTGAATTTATGAAGAGAGCCGAACACATAAGGTTTTTCAGCCAACACACATCCGTCACTTATAAGATAACGGGTGGAAAAATTATCAGTTGCATCAATAATAACATCATACTCCATAAACAATTTACGTATATTCTTAACCGTTAGCCGTTCTGAAACTGCATTTACAACAATGTAAGGATTTATAATTTTAAGTTTTTCAGAAGCGCACTGTGCTTTATTTTTTCCAATATCCGATTCATTAAATAATATTTGCCGGTGCAGATTTGAAACAGCAACTGCATCAAAATCCATAACCCCCAATGTACCAACGCCGGAACCTGCCAGGTAAAGTAGTGCAGGGCAACCTAAACCACCGGCACCAACAACCAGCACTTTTGCTGCTTTCAGCTTTTCCTGTCCCTCAGATCCAATCTCATGCAGGAGTAGCTGACGTGCATACCGTTCCTGCTCCTGTGCGTTCCGATTCATAATTTATTAATGTTTATTAATTCGTCTAACGTATTGATGTTTCTGAAAGGATCCTGCCCAGGCAAAAATGTACCTGAAACGTCAACATTTTTTACGCGAAGGATTGAAATCAGGTCCTGCAATTTGAAATTATTTACAGCCATTTGTTTTTCAATAAATGAAATGCATGATTTATTGTAAAATGTGCAAAGAGGCTCCTGTAAATTATTATGTAAAGCAACTATTGCATCCCCAACATCAGTTTCATTCTGCAATTTTCCTATTACCCGGTCCGTTATGAATGGCATATCGCAGGCAATAAAAAAATTCCAGGGTGTATCAGAATTTATTAGTCCGGTATAAATACCACCCATTGGCCCTGTTCCGGAAATCAGATCATGAAAGACCGGCAACCCGAATTTCGTATAGGCGGGATTGTTAGCTATTAACACAACTTCGCTGAAAAGGGGTTGCAACACGTCAATTACATGACAAACCATTTCCTTACCCCGGTATAAGGCCAGACCTTTATCTGTACCCATCCTGGAACTTTTTCCTCCACAGAGAACGAAGGCTCTTTCGCGATTTTTAACATTCATTTCAATCACTCTAAGTTATTGAATTTATTGCATAAAATCAGATTTTCATTATAAAATGAGAAGCTTAAGTCCTGCAATAATGAGCACTACTCCGAGAATATGTGTCAATGTAGTCGGGGAAGCTTTCCTGCTTCCCGTCACGGATCCCACCAAACCCCCGATAACTGCAATTGTGCACCACATCGGTAAATCCGGATGAAATTCAACATCATTCACTGATAATCCAATTATCCCCGTAAGGGAATTAACAAAAATAAACAATGCCGACAGGTGAGCGGTTTGCCGGATATCCGACCATCCCAGCATTAACAGCAGAGGGCTGAGAATAATACCTCCACCTATGCCAATTACTCCCGATAATAATCCGATGACCACACCAAAAGTAACGGCAGGGAATAAACGCGGTTCATGTACAACCTGATTTTCGGGTTTGAAAAAACCAAACATCCTGAGAGCAGGAATCAGCAGTAAAACTCCTAACATTTGTTTGTATAACGATACATCCAATGATATAAGAGATCCTGCAAAAGCGGCTGGAACGCTTCCTATTATCAACCATAAAAATAATTTTTGCTGTAGCGCTGCTTTCCGGGAATACTGCCACCACGCAATGAATGATACCAACAAATTAAGAACCAGTGCTGCAGGGCGCATCACGTCAGGAGCAAAATGAAACAAACCCATTAACGCCAGGTAGCCACTCGCTCCCCCATGCCCCACACTCGAATAAAGTACTGCAATAATAAGAAGTAACACCAGGAACAAAATAGAATCCGGGCTCATTTCAGTTGCGTATATTTTTGAGACTATAAAAAGAAAAATTCAAGTTTATACTATTTTCAAATCATGTGAACTTCTACAATATCTCCCTCATTAATAATTTCAGTCGCTTCTCCCAACATTATAAAACAATTTGCTTCAACGAATGATCTGACGTTAAATGATTCTTGACCCGGTAAAGGTAAAACAGTTCTGAAATCAGTATACCCTTTCAGAAAATGAGTAAGTCCGGATTTCTTACTATATGATTTCGAAAGCGGCAAGTGTAATATCAAAGAAGTTCTTTGCGTGTTGCTTTGAAAATCCTGCAATGCAGGTCTCACATACTCGTAATAGCAGGAAAGCACCGACGCAGGATTACCGGGTAATCCAAAGATATACTTCCCCGATTTACTGCCAAAATACAACGGTTTACCGGGTTTTTGTTTAACCTTATAAAACAATGTTTTTATACGCTCTGCCGCCATAACTTTTCCAACAAAGTCATAATCACCCTCAGAAATTCCACCGGTGAACAAAACAAAATCATGACGGCCGAATGCTTTTTGAAATACCTTCCTGGTCGATTCAAAGGTATCATTAGCATTATAAATTTTAACATTCCTGATTCCGTCTGTTCTTAACATTGCATTTAACGCGACAGAGTTTGACTCAAAAATCTGTCCCGCCTTCAATTTTTTTCCCGGACCAACCAATTCATCCCCTGTTACAATGATGGCCACATCGGGTAAGTTAAAAACTTTCACGCGAGCTACACCAAGTGCTGCAATAAAACTAACTGAACCGGGGTTTAACAGGGATCCTTTTTCAACTGCTACGTCACCCTTCTTTATTTGTGATCCTGCTTTACGGATATTGGCTCCTTTTGCCAGTTTATCATCACGCACAAGCAATTGATTTTCTTTTAAAAAAATACGCTCCTGCATTACAACCGTATCAGCACCATCAGGAATGGCAGCACCGGTAAAAATGCGTATTGCCTCACCACTTTTCAGCCGGCCGGTATAATTTTTCCCGGCAGAAGCCTCACCGGTTATATAAACGCCTTTACCCTTCTTATAATCATCAAATCGAAAGGCGTAACCATCCATGGCGGAGTTATCGAATAAAGGCGAAGGCAAAGGTGATTTAACGGTCTGAGCCAATACGTATCCGAAAGCATCTGCAATATCAACCTCAACAATTTTCCCTGCTTTAACCGTTCGCCTGATGGCCTCATGTGCTTCATGAACAGAAACTAAATAATTGTCTGCCACGTTAAAAAAGATTTAAACTATAAATAACAATAAATTAAAATAATCAACCACCGATTCCCATCATGCTTCTTTTTCCTGAAGACGTTTCCGTGATTCCCCAGGCTGCTTCGGTATTACCACCCAGTTTAAAATGTTTCGCATTCAGATTATCAGTTATCAAAGCAACAAGGTCTTGACCGGCACGCAAGGGAGTAAGCAAATCTATTTCCGACTTTGCGAATAAACAATTTCTCATTTTACCATCCGATGTCAATCGCAGCCTGTTACAGCCACTGCAAAATGGTTCGCTCATGGTGCTGATTATTGCAAATGTACCTTGATGACCGGGGACGCGATATTTTTTTGTTGTATCGTTAGGATGATCCTCCATTTTAACAATGTTATCATACCTGTGATGAATCATCTGAAGGATATCCGCATAATTAATAACTTTCTCAGGCTTCCACTGATTTCCAGGAAAAGGCATAAACTCAATAAAACGTATATGCACCGGTACTTCTTTTGTCCAAGCCACAAAATCATTGATCTCATTTTCATTAAATCCGTTCATCACCACCACATTGATTTTAACATGATAATTATTCTGAATCAACAGATTTATATTTGAAAAAACTTTGACGAATTCGTCACGGTGTGTCAATTTGAAAAAAGTTTCCCGGTTTAGGGAGTCCAGACTTACGTTCACAGAAGAAATTCCGGCGTTATTAAAATTATCAATAAACGAATCAATACGTGAGCCGTTGGTTGTAATAGCCAGTTTAACGGGTAGTTTTCCGAGTCGTTCAATTATATTTCCGGCATCTTTCCTAACCAGAGGTTCTCCTCCGGTTATGCGAATTTTTTTTATTCCGAGTTCAATAAAAGCAGTTGCAAGTTGAATTATTTCATCAGCATTCATCTGATCATTGCCGGTGGCGTGACAATCATTTCCAAACTCCGGATCAGGCAGGCAATACAAACACCGGAAGTTACACCTGTCGGTAAAACTAATTCTCAGGTAATCATGTATACGACCAAAAGAATCCTTTAGCATTTGTAGAGTGAATAGGTAAAGTTACGATTTAAAATGATCGCCGATGTCACCCTCCGGAAAAAGGTGGAAGCAATGCGATTTCATCGGTAGTTCTGAGTGACTGGTTAGTAGTTGCAATAGTTTGATTTACGGCCACTGCATAATTCAAATTCGCAATTTGGGGATATTTTTGTTGAAGTTTGTGCTTCAGCTCTTCGATAGTCCCTGCACTTTCCAGCGAAATCTCATTGTGTCCGGTTATTTCGGCAATGGCAGCAAAACATAGTATTTTCATTGAATGATATTCAGGTTACAGCAAATCAAATAAAAATTACTTTGATAAACAACTTCGTATACTCTTTAACAGGTATTCTGTGTGATTGTTTTTATTAAATTTGGTGCCACAATCATTTACTCCATGGCTGCCGTAAAAAGTATCATCAGGAATTCCCCTGTAATTGACCAAACCGGTGTTGAAGAACGTGTTTCCAGGTTAACTAAAAGGAGTATAAAATCTGATTCCAAGATTTATGCGTTAAAGCTGGCAATCAGTATGATGGATCTTACAACACTGGATGCTAAAGATACACCCGGCAAAGTAAGGCAACTTTGTGCAAAAGCCATACGGCCGCATGAATCATTGCCTGATATACCTTCTGCCGCAGCCGTTTGTGTGTATCCGAATATGGTTGCTATAGCAAAAGAAGCCCTTGCGGGGACTAAAATTAAAGTAGCTGCAGTTGCAACCGCTTTTCCCAGTGGCATGTCGACAAGAGATGTTAAATTACGGGAAACAAAATTTGCAGTGAATCAGGGTGCTGATGAGATTGATATGGTTATATCACGAGGCCATTTTCTCGCAGGTGAATTTAATTTTGTTTTCGATGAAATTGCTGCGGTAAAAGAAGCATGCGGAAAAGCGCACTTGAAAGTCATTCTCGAAACAGGGGAACTCAGCACACTCGATAATGTAAGGAAAGCAAGCGATCTGGCAATGCATGCCGGGGCTGATTTTATTAAAACCTCTACGGGAAAAGTACAGCCGGCAGCAACTTTACCTGTTACCCTTGTAATGCTTGAGGCTATACGCGATTTTTATTACCAGGAAGGTAAAATGATTGGAATGAAACCTGCAGGTGGAATAGCTACTGCAAAATTGGCGCTTCAGTACCTGGTCATGGTGCGTGAAACTTTAGGGGAAGCGTGGCTTTCGTCTGATTATTTCCGGTTTGGTGCCAGCTCACTTGCCAATGATCTGTTGATGCAGATACAAAAACAACGCACCGGCGTTTATCAGTCAGGAGATTACTTCAGCAAGGATTGAACTGAATTATAAAGCATATTTCAGCAATAATCTCATTTCATTTTTTGCGGTTCCCTTATAAAATTACGCAACTTTCTTTGTTCGAAAAACCATGGAGAAGGCTTAATGGGCTGCCGGTAATAATTTTCATTAATATATTTGTGAATATGTTGCATGCCCTCCTCAACATTGTCTGTAAAAAGAACAAGTTTCATATCCGCTGTAGAAATTGTTTTTTCGGAGATCATTTTCTCAAATAAAAGCAGTAAAGGCTGATGGTAAGAGATACCATATACCACAATAGGAAAATTGCGGATCGTTTTGGTTTGAATCAAGGTGCAGGTTTCGAAAAGTTCATCCATGGTACCAAAACCTCCCGGCATAACCACAAATCCGTAAGAGTATTTTAACAATAAAACTTTTCTTACAAAAAAATATTTTATCATCACCCACTTGTGCATGTAAGGATTCGGATTTTGTTCAAAGGGTAAAAAAATATTGCAACCAACCGACTTGCCTCCATTTTCAAAAGCGCCCCTGTTAGCAGCTTCCATAACCCCGGGTCCTCCGCCTGTCATAACGGTACCACCCATTTTTGATATACCTGCACCAAAATCATAGGAACGCTTATAATATTCATGATCTTCCTTGAAACGCGCTGATCCGAAAACAGTAATGCAGGGACCTACAAAATGCAGGGTTCTGAAACCTTTCATAAATTCCAAAAAAACCCGGAAAGCAAATCGGAAATTACTCCAGCGGCTTAACGGCTCCTGCAAAAATTTTGATTCATCTTTAGGCCTTAATTCATATTCAGGAAAAATATGATTCTTGTTTTCTGTTTCCAAATCCCATCCATTTTTTGATCACCCAAATATAATAAAAGCTTTCAGTAACGAATTATAAAATTCCTGCGGGAAACGGGTTCAAGAAAAAATTTCCGGAATAGGCTGTTATTACCCGAACCGGAAAATTTTTTCGGAAACATATCGCTTATTCCTGCTATTTCAAACTGAATTTTACAGGCAATGTCATATATACTTTTACATTTTTCCCTCCCTGGATACCGGGATGCCATAAAGGCATTTTTTCTACTACCCGCATTGCCTCCTCACTAAAGATCTGGTCACTTGCATATTGACAACTGATGTTTATAGCATTGCCGGATTCATCTATAACGAATTTAATAAAAACATTTCCCGTAATATTATTTTTGGCTGCCTTTTCGGGATACCTGATTTCACGTTCCAGGTACTCTTTCAAGGCCCTTTCACCGCCGGGAAATTCGGGCATGCTTGCAGCACCATAATAAATTATGTCAGCGGAAGTATCAATTTCCACAGGAGTAATAATGGGAATAATGTCGGCCGGTAATATAGGATCCGGTGAAGGTTCAATAATTACCTCATCAGGTATTATCTGAATATCCACTGTTGCAGGTTGCGGCTGAGGGAAAGCCGGAGCCGGTGGAGTAATAATTTCACGCTGTGAATAGGTGACCGGCATTTGTTCCTCTTCAATAAGATCCCATTCATGAAACGGTTCCACTTCAATACGCGCTACAGGTGTTCTCCACTCAAATGCAAGGAAGGTAATCAGTAACGAGCAGGTAAGTCCGATACGAAAAAAAAGCCCACGTTTTGATTCAATTGATTTAACGGAACGATTGAAAGTTTTCATAAGGTTGTGTTTTAATGTTTTCTTTCATGATGCCACTGCATCACAATTTCCATATCCATAAAACATAACTCTGATGGCTGGTATTGCACAAAAAAAAATCCCGGATATAAAAACCCGGGACTATTACTATTTTATGACAATTCGTTTACTTAAGTATAAACCGGATTGGCAAATTATATTGAACTGAAACAGGTTTTCCACGCTGCTTACCGGCCTCCCATTTAGGCATAGCCATAACAACTCTTTTAGCTTCTTCATCACAACCACCACCAATTCCACGAAGCACTTTAACATCTTTCACCGATCCGTCAGGGCCCACTACAAATGTTACGAACACAGTTCCTGTAATTCCGTTTTCACGGGCGATGGCAGGATATTTAATATTTTCACTAAGATATTTTACGAGCTGAGCATCTCCACCCGGAAAACTTGGCATTTTCTCAACAATGAGAAAAATTTCAGGCTCATCAATAACTTCTTCCTGCACAGGCTGCACTTCAACAACAGTCTCCTGGGTAACTTCCGTTTCCTCAATTACTGCTTCATTTTCAATTTTTATATCATCCTTCACCACTACAATTTCCTGTACCGGGGGTGGAGGTGGCGGAGGTGGTTTCTCTTCCTGTTTGGTTATCGGAATAATCTCCTCAGGGATATCATCTACCTGAAGTTGTCCGAGTGTGTAATCAGTTTTATCGTAGCTTTTCCACTCAAAAGCCACTAATGTGATTGCTAGTGCAACCACTAATCCGATTTGTAAGAACAAACCTTTCTTTTTCTCCAGGTCTGCTTTAGGGGACTTTTTAGGTTCCATGGAATTAATCAATTATTTAGCGAATATACTGAATAAATAGCTTCTTAAACAACCAAACACCTAAAAAAGTCCCGGCAATATTCGCAATCAGATCCATCCAATCACCGTACCGGTCAACTAATAAATACTCCTGCATAAGTTCAATCAGGCCTCCATAAATAATGCAGGAAATTACAGCAATTCTTGTAGCATTATAACGGATTGTCCAATTTGCATATTGTCTCACACATGCCTTCATAACCTGGAATGTAAGAAAAGCATACATGGCTATATGTACCATTTTATCGAAACTGAAAAACTTCCAAAAAGAAAAAACAGGCAGTTCCTTGGATGGTATACTGCTGAGAAACAATATAATAAGTGCCCAGAAAATGGGAGAAAGGTAATAACGAAGCATATTTAACCGAAGCAGAATCAACCGCCCACAAGGGCACTGTAGTCGTCGGCCGACAACAATGCACTCACCTGGCCGGGATCTGTCATTTTAATTTTGACCATCCAGCCTTCGCCGTACGGATCTTTATTTACCATTTCGGGTTGTTTTTCCAAAACCGGATTAATTTCAAGAATTTCTCCCGACAAGGGCATAAATAAATCAGAAACTGTTTTTACAGCCTCAACGGTTCCAAAAACCTGCTCTTTTTCTATGGTGTCACCCACCGTATCAATATCAACATAAACGATATCGCCCAATTCGCCCTGTGCAAAATCGGTTATACCAACAACGGCTTCATCGCCCGACACCCTGATCCATTCGTGATCTTTGGTGTACTTTAATTCCTGTGGAAAATTCATATTAGTAAGTTTTGCTAGTAAGAGTTCCTGTATAAAGGAGGATGCAAATTTATAATTTAAAAGTTATTGTGCCAGTGTAAACCGGATACTGATACCGGCCGAAGTATTAGCAGTCGGGAACGATGTTGATATCAACGGATTGTTAACTGTTCTGTCGAAAAATAACCGGATATTAAACCGTTCATTGATCACATAATCAGCAGCGAGTTTGTAAGAGAGTATAGTAAGTCCTGCCGTTGGCTGATCAATATTCTCAAGTACTCTTCTTATGATCGTGCTATTCTCCCTTATAGAGAAATCACCCGTAAGATTAAGATCATTTCCTGACTGACCTGCTTTTTTATTACCACTCAATCCGAAAGGCAATCGGAAATTTCTGAAGCGGTAACCGAGACCCAGTACAAACTCCTGTCCTTTCATTTCAGCTATCTGCACATCCGCAAAAGAAAGTGAAATATTCCTGTCACGTTTATACTCAAACCGTGAGGTGAATTTGTTATTCTTCCAGTTAATATCGACTCCGATAAGCGGACTGAATTGTTCATTAATAGTTACTTGTCCGAACTCTTCTTTCGGAATAAAGTTATTGCCTAAATCGCGTGCTGATGCATCATCACGATACAGTAAGCTGGTGCTGAAAGAAGATACCGCGTATGAACTTCTGTAACCGTGAGTTAAATTAACGCTGCTGAATAATTTCTTCGCAAATTTCAATTTAGACAATCCGTCATAAGTGATTCTCCAGTTCAGTTTCGGAATTTTAGGAAATGGCGTAAGGTTGTAACTGCTTGCCGATTTGCCACTGTACGCTGCAAGAAATGCATACGTTAATACTTCCTGGGATGTTGCCCCATAACCGTCGGCATAACCTGCCGCATCAATACCACTTGATAAACTGTTGGCTTCTGCAAGGCGAAACGATATAATTCTCCGGTTGGCATCGAACTCTTCAAAAACTTCCGAGCTGTAATCTTTACGGTCTTTTGCAAAGGCTGTGTTGATTGAAATGAACGACATGCTGAAGTTACCGGTCTCAATATGTGAAAATGCGTCATAATCACCGAAAATACTTGCCTCGTAATTTTCAGAAGTACTTCGTGCATAATTCCGGTTAAAGTTTAATTCAATCCGCAAGCCCTGCGTAGGCTCCACTGTTGCACGCCCTGTAATATTCTCAGTATACGTTTGTGCAAACACTGAATTAAAAACAGTATCGGTAGTGAGCCAGCGATTCTTGGCTGCATCCATACGTATATCTCTCTGGCTACCAAACGCGAACGGTAAACCGGGTGCCATTTTTGTATTGCCATTTTCATCCTCATAAAAATTCTGTCCGAGCAATTCACTGGTACGATTGAAACCGGGAAGAAGTGTTCCATTGGTTTCACTATAATTGATTGATGCACTCTTCAAACTAAATACTACTTTGGCTACACCCCTTACAAAATCACCATACGTTTTTTCCTTTTTAATTACAGGGGGTTTTTTGCCACCTGTCGTATCAGTTGCAGCAGGTTTGGGTGTCGGTGGTTTCACCGCGGGTTTAGGAGGTTTGGGGCCCAGCAACTTTTTAAACAATGGCACCTTGTTGTATAAGGTAGTCATTGTAAAGGTGGTGTTGAGTTGCCTGGTGTTTGAGTTCTGGATTGTATTACCGATAGCGGGATTAATTCCGAGCTGGTTGGTGGTTCCAATGAACGCGAGCGGACCGGTTTGCCAATGGTAGTCAAATAAATATTTTGCATTAACAGAGATCCAGTCGGTGAGCGGGAATTTATTCAGCGGCACATTATAGCTTAATGAACCACCATGCCGGTAATCGGTATTCCTGCCTAAGGAGAAGAAATTATCCCACATGGAATCTTTCTTAGCTTCCGTATCAATCGCACCAAAAGGTTCATCAATAGTAGCCAGGTTGTTGGCATTGAAATCGAATTTCAGCGACCGGGTTATGTCGTATGTAAATGTATACTGCCGGGTTGTGTAAAATGATTTGTTGTATGTAGGCTTTTGCGGGATTGGGAAATCTTCAGAAAGATCTCTCACTTTCGTTTCACCATAGTGACGTATGACGTCGGTGCGGAAATTGAAATTATTTGGTACCGGGTTAAAATTAAAATCCTTAACCAATCTCAACCATTTCGATTTGGAAACGGGCTGCCACTTACTGAATGGAGCCACGTATTTAGCCTGTAAACTGTAATTATATCCAATAGATGCGAGATAATCTTTTTGATTATCATACTCGAGATTTATGTTACGGCGATAAATTTGTGAATAGCCTACCGATAAATTGAAATTCTCAATGTCATAGATTTTCGGTTTGCCTGCACCGGTACGGTTCTTCTTTATATTAGTAAAGTTCAGACTTTGCCTCTTTGTATAATCCTGCGCGATCCGTTTTAACTGTGAACGTCTTGCTGCATCATCAATTGAATTCAGGGCCTCTTCGAAAGGAACATCAGGATCAAGAGGATTATATTGAGGATTGGCAAATGTTTCAGAATACCCAAAATACATCGGCAGCGATACACCGGTTTTTTGCGGGAAAAATTTACCTAATTCCAGTGATGTAGATAAATCGTATTGTGAAATATTTTCTTTCTGGCGATCATTAAGTTTACTTTCAAGACTTCCAAATCCGTCAGTACTTCTACCACCTGATAAGGTAAGAGTTCCCAGGTCGGCAAGCTTTGTAGTTACACGTGCATTTGCTGCCCATCCTCCGTTATTATCAAAATCATTCATGCGGAGTTCGTTCACCCAAAGCACCACACATTTTGAAGCGCCGTTATCACCGGGATTCAGTTCCTTCTTCGGATTACGGATACCCACCATAATCGTTTTTACTTCGCTCAATGTCGGATTTCCTACAATGGTAATCTTACGGTTGCCATCATTAAACACATAGGGCACACTGTTAGCATTTCCATTGGATACATAAGCATTATTACGCGCCAGTTTACCTTTGATAAGCTGGTCCACGTCAATTTCCATGTTGTTGTCAACCGGCCAGATATCAGTATCGAGTGTCGCTCCGAAACGGGTTATCTTCAGAGGAATTTCGTACTCGTAAAAATTATTGGTAAAGTCGGATCCCAGCCGGACAAATGCAGTGACCTCACCATCCTGTAATTCATCGCTCAGCCCCCCATCTTCTGCATGCAGGTACATTTTCACTTTCTTATAATTCCGCACATCAAATTGTGTGTTTTTGTATGCGGCTCGTGCATCACCATCTTCAAGATTGCAGACTTTTAAACTCAGCGACTGCTCATTCAGCTGCTGGAGATTTTGTGATCCCGCATTTATCTCCCTTTCAATTCCAGGTGGTAATACATATTTTACAGGTATACGGTCGCCGTTTTCTTCAAGGTTAACAACAGTAACATCAAATGGAGTTGTGCTGGGATCTACAGGAATGTATTCACCAGGCGACAATAATGAGTATTGGTATTTTCTCCACTCACCGCGTAACAATTCGAGTTTTGCAAACCGTAAGACCATGGTATCAGCAAAACCTTTCATATACATCCTGATAAAGTTAACCGACTTCAGATCAGCACCTGTACCTACAATTTCCGAGGGTGAATTCACCGGAATTTTAAACTGGTACCAGATAATGTTCTTCACCTGGCCATCTTTTGTCTGGACTGATGTGGAAACCTGGTCAACGATATTATTGGTACCGACAACCATTGATCCTTGTGCAATATCAACCTTGTATTGAAAATAATTTTCAAAATCATTCATGGTATTATCCCTGTTGATGTCTTCACCATCAGGAATATTGGTTGCAGAAGTGGAATAGGGTTCCGGTGATTGTTCTGAAGTTTTTGAATTGCCCTCCGTATTGTTATAAAGTTTATAACGGCTAAGGATATCTGCTGATGCAGCATCAAGGTCACCTCCCCTGAAATAATGAAAATCGTCACTGGAAGGATCTACAATAGCATTCTGATAAGCAGGTGAAGACGGTGTTAGATTATCGAATAGCCGCTGAATGTAACTTGTCTGGTAAAAAGTCAACTCGTTTGTGGTTGACAAACCATCCAAACCAACATCTTGTTGTGCACGTGCATCCGGATCATTGTCAAACGCATTTACAATACTCTGGGCATTTGGAACTAATCCCCAGTTAGTGGAATCAACCGTTAGGTTGTTAAAACCAATAGCAGGCAATCCGTTTTCAAAAGAGCGGTAAGAATCTTTAAGAATGTCTTCAGAAATATCTCCCAGGTTGAAATACAACTGACCACTGTTAGGCCCATTAAACGGACGGTCCTCATTAAAAGGATCCATCACCCAGAACTGAATAAACTCCACGTTTGCGGTTTCAAAATCATACGTTTCAATCCGGCGCATGATTCCGGCCCACCTTGAAGAAGGATTATTAAGGTAGCCCGCAGTATTCAAACCCGAAGAAACAGAAGTGGGTTCCACATCAAAATTGTAAGGGCCGCGCTCCTCGGGGTAAAAAGCAAGATTTAAAATATTCAGATTAGTCGATTGCCCTGTCTGGCTTTGCTTGAACGGAAATAATTCCGTTTCCAGAACTTCGCGCACGTTATTGTCTGACAATGCAGCGTCTGAAATATTAGGTGGCAGTAAATTGCTGTTGCTCCTGTAAAAAACGGTAGGGTCAATTGTATACCATGCCAACCTTGCACGATTATAACCCGATATAAGCGAATCCGTATAAACTGCTTCCGGAAATATTGCCTGCTGACCCTGTGGCACAGATGCAAGAAACCAGCTTCCGGGATTTTTCAGATCTATTGTAGACTGGCTTCCTTCAAAATCATCGATGTACGCATTTCCGTTTTTACCAATTGCCTTGGATGTTCCGGGAATAAGGTTGGCGAATTCCCCGGTAACTGTAACACGCGATTCGGTTTTAGTTTCCAGGAAAGGTAATTTATCAATCATCTTTGTGATAAAGCGTGATTCGGTGGAGTACGTTCCGTCTACTCCCCAAATAGTATTTCGTATAGGCTCATCACCAATATTCACTTTACGTGTAATGGGCCGCTCGTTCAGGTGCAGGAAAGTACCACCGACATTAAAATCCTTGTTGATGAGATAATCAAACCGTGCTCCGTATAACGACTTCGATTGTATGCTGAAAAGCGAATTGCTTTCCAAAGAAATTTTGATGGGTGTTGCAGAAGCAAGAATTCCTGCATTAATAATTTTCACCCTTCCCAGGTTATAATCAACAGTGTAATCTACATTCTCTGTTAACGGCACTCCTCCGGCAGTAACTACAACAGAGCCGGCAGGAATATTAATTGCGTTGAGAAAAATTTCAGAACTGGATGAGCTCTGGTAACTTCCCACCAGGGTAAACCGGTTTAATTCGGGTAATTGTTGTGCTGATGTACGGGTAGAATCATAAAGAGGTTCATACGCGTAATTGTTGGCAAGTGCCTGATCAATAAACTTTGATCGAAGGAAACTGCCAAACGGTTCCCTTACGGGGAAAATAATTCTGCCGGTGTTGGAATTAATGGTAACACCATCAACAAAGTCAAATACTCCATCTGCATAAGGATCGTTTCTTCCGTCCAAACGGTCCAAGCCCAAAACCTGTATTATAGGAATTCCATTTAAGTTTGTTTCGGAAGGAGGAACAGGCAGGTAATTAATTTTTTTGAGTCCGTCGGAGTTATCATTATAAATAACATTCATGCGAAAATTTTCGCTCTGCACCTGGAATGAACCGATACTATAAATGTTTTTCATCATCAGATCCCATGTAGGAAGTTTGGGATTTATGTTGGTACTCTTGAGCAATTTTACAAATAACGCTTTTGGCGGATTGATACCATATGTTGTCAGATCACCAACACGCAGAACTGTATTCCCTACAGTATATTCAAATGCTACAGCAAGTACCTCGTTGGAATTCAGTGATTGATTCAGCGAAATATAACCTAACCGTGAATTGTAGGTATATTCATTCGCATTCAGTTTACGCGCTCCTACAAGTCGAACATAATCCTGTTGAGGCGCAAAATTATAAGGAGGCCCTGCAAGCGGATCAAGGGATTGTGAAACCGTATTCACATCGCGTGATGAGAGATACTGATTATTCATCAGGGAATATAAATTATTCGAAAGACTATCGGAAGGGAATACAGAAGTACCTTGTGAAATCAATGCGTTGCTGAAAATATTGTATTCACCCAGATCCATGAATGCAACAATGTCGCGGGTATTCTCAGTGCTGCTGTTTTTGTTGGTAATCCACACTTCCAGTTTGGTGATGTTAACCGGTGAGTTGATTATCGGAAGTGTTTTTAATGCGTTGTCGTAATTATCCTTAAAATACTGCGCAAGGAAATAGTGTTTGTTGGCTTCGTACTGATCGGCAGCGATTTCAAATTTCGAAACCTGTCCTCCTCCCGGCGGAACATCAATTGTAGAGGATTGTCCTTCCTGCTGCGAAATAACCGTCGTAACTTTCAGTCGTCCGAACTGGAGTTGGGCTTTAATACCGAATAAGCTCTGACTTCCCTGAATCAGAGACCCTGTAAGCGGCAGCGAAACATTACCGGCTTCAATCTTTTTTATTATCTCATCTTCATAACCGGTGTATTCCAGTTTCATTTTGTTTTCAAAGTCAAAACTGGCTTCTGTGTTGTAGCTGGTAGTGAGTTTCATTTTCTCACCAATATTTCCCACTACATTCATTTGAATTTTTTCCTTAAAATCAAATGTTGCATTGCGGCGTTGTTTTTCAGGAATAGCAGGATTATCATTCCTGTAAATGTTTACACCAAAAGTGAGTTCGGCTGAACCTTGTGGACGAATATCAATTGTGTTTCCACCGAAAATTCTGTCGAACGCCTGACCACCAATATAAATTTTTGGAATGATACTTCTTTTGGAAGCTTCAGCACTCGATCCTGAAATTTCTTTCCAGTAATTGCTTGTGGATTTGCTGTACTCACTTCTCACAAACTCATCAAAGGTGAGATAGGTCGGGTTACGGTAAAACCGGTCACCCATTTTTTCATTGATGTTATACTGATTTTCTTCCGGATCATATTCCACATCGGTAGCAATGTTTGCCGGATCTTCCAAAAAAAGCGGACTTTGGCTAGGTGTATTGGAATAGGGATCGGTAAGATTATCTTCCCACGGGTAAGGCAGAATAATTTCAGGGGAATCAACAACATTCTCAGAGGTATACCTGTCAAAAAAAGAATCGGAATCAATTTCCGGTGCACCACCGGATACCAAGCTAATAACTGGCAAAGCCAAAACAGCTGCAAATCCAAACCTCACCAAATTTTTCAGATACACTTTCGACTCAAAATTTTACGTGAAAGATAAAATTAGCGACCAGCAGTGACAAAGATCGCTTGTTTTATACATTATTTAATGATTTCCAAGCTTCTACATTAAAGATCACCTGCCTGTCGTTCAATTTTAACAGGCGGCTAAAATAATATAAAATTTCAAACCGGACGCCTAAATACAGGCAGTTCCGGGAGATATTACGATCAGGAGGAGAGATAACCCAGGGCGGCTTTGATTATCATTTCCACTGTAGCTCCGGAACTGTGTTCCCTTACGGCTTTATCAACTGCTTTTTCGGCAGGCACGCGGGAAAATCCAAGAGTTAACAAGGCACTTAACGATTCCTCCCGTTGTGTATTGCCCTCCAAAAGAGGAATTTTAAAATCACCGGTAGATTTTATCATTTTATCCTTCAGATCAATGATAATTCTTTGGGCGGTTTTAGAACCGATGCCTTTAACTTTTTGCAGGGCGCCTACATCTCCCGAGGCAATGGATTGTACCAGGCGGGATGGCTCAAAGGAAGAAAGAATGAGCTGAGCGGTATTATTTCCTACCCCCGAAACACTGATCAGTTCCATAAATAATGTACGTTCCTGTTCATCGGCAAATCCATAAATTGCAAAAGTGGAAGCAGCCTGTGTTTCAGTTTTGATAATACAATGCGTGAAAAGCTGAACTTCCCCCAGTTCTTTAATAGCGGAGTATGTGTGCAATGAAATTTGCACCTGAAAACCTATTCCCTGGTTGTCGATAAGCACGGATGTAGGAGTTACAGACCTGATTTTACCGCAGATATAGAAATACATAGAATCAGATTTGAGAAGCTTTTCTTGCCTGGGCATCTACCACGGCAATGGTAACCATATTTACAATTTCCCGCACCGAACTTCCCAGTTGCAGAATGTGTACGGGCTTTTTCATACCCAGGAGAATTGGTCCGATAGCCTCTGCAGCACCCATTTCCTGAATGAGTTTGTAGGCAATATTGCCGGCATCCAGGTTAGGGAATATGAGCGTATTAGCACCCTCCTTTGCCAGTTCGCTGAATGGAAAATTATCACGTAACATTTGTGTATTGAAAGCAAAATTTGCCTGCATTTCCCCATCAACGATCAATCCCGGAAATTTGTCGTGGAGCTGTTTCACTGCAGCCTTAACTTTTCGTGCCTGCGGATCTTTCGATGAGCCGAAATTTGAAAAAGATACCATAGCAATGCGTGGTTTCATATTGAATTGTTGAACTGCTTTTGCCGTAAGCAGGGTAATTTCAACCAGCTCCTCAGTGGTAGGATTCACATTAATGGTGGTGTCGGCAAAAAAGATGGGGCCGCGCTTAGTGATCATTATATACATCCCGGCAACGGATGTGACTTCTGCCTGTGTACCTATAATATATATAGCAGGACGCAGAATATCAGCATATTTACGGGTAAGTCCCGAAATAAGGGCATCGGCCTGGCCGGTTTCCACCATCATGGCGCCATAATAATTCCGCTCCTTCATGATTTTGCGCGCTTCGTGATAATTGAATCCGTTGCGGGCTCTTTTTCTGAAAAATATTTCCCCGAAAGTATCCAGATTTTCAGAATCCTCGCGTGGATCAATAATAGGTATATCACCCAAATCGAGTTTGTGTTCTTTTATAAGTTGTTTTATTTTTTCTTTGTTACCGAGCAAAATGGGTTTGGCAATTCCTTCATCTCTTACAATTTGAGCCGACTTCAAAATTTTGTAGGTATCAGCCTCTGCAAAAACAATGCGCTGCGGATTTTGCTTTGCCTTGCTGGTAATCACTTTTACCAGTTTGTTATCGTGCCCTAATCTTTTACTAAGTTCTTCTTCATAAACTTCCCAGTTGAGAATTGGCTCACGGGCAACTCCCGATTGCATGGCAGCCCTGGCAACAGCGGGAGCTACTGTAGTAATGAGTCTCGGGTCGAGTGGCTTGGGTATTATATAATCTTTACCGAATAATATATTAGTTTTGTTATACGCCAGGTTAACGAGTTCAGGCACCGGCTGTTTGGCCAGGTTGGCAATGGCCTTCACTGCTGCCAGTTTCATGGCTTCATTAATCTGTGTTGCTTTTACATCGAGAGCTCCCCGGAAAATGAACGGGAAACCAATCACATTATTTACCTGGTTGGGATAATCGGAACGCCCTGTTGCCAGGATGATATCATTCCTTGAAGCATGCGCATCCTCATAGGTAATTTCAGGATCAGGATTGGCCATGGCAAACACAATCGGGTTGGCTGCCATCGCCCTGAGGTGATCTCCGTTCAGAATATTTCCCTTTGATAAACCAATAAAAACATCGGCATCTACCATTGCTTCTTCCAGTGTATTTATATCACGATCGGTAGCGAAAAATCGTTTGTGCTCATCCATCACTTCACGGCTGGTACGAATTACGCCGGTACTGTCGATCATAACAATATTGGGTTTATGAGCACCAAGCGATACGAACAATCGAGTACAGGAAATAGCGGATGCACCGGCCCCATTCACAACAATCTTAACCTTATCAATGGATTTTCCGGCGATCTCCAGTGCATTAATTAACGCTGCCGCGGAAATAATTGCAGTTCCATGCTGATCATCATGCATTACCGGAATCGTAAGCTCTTCCTTGAGTCGTTTTTCTATTTCAAAACATTCCGGCGCTTTAATATCTTCCAGATTAATCCCTCCGAAAGTTGGTGAAATGGCTTTTACGGTAGTAACGAAACTCTCAACATCTGTCTGGTCAATTTCAATATCAAACACATCGATATCTGCAAAAATTTTAAAAAGCAACCCCTTTCCTTCCATCACAGGCTTTGATGCCGCTGCCCCAATATTTCCGAGCCCAAGCACTGCTGTTCCATTTGAGATAACTGCAACAAGATTTCCTTTGGCTGTATACTTGTAAACATCTTCCGGAAATTCCTGGATGCGAAGACAGGGCTCTGCTACTCCTGGTGAATATGCAAGGGATAAATCACGCTGTGTGCTATAAGGCTTAGTGGGTACAACTTCAATTTTCCCGGGACGTCCCTGGGAATGGTAATCAAGTGCTTCTTGTTTCTTATTCATATACTATTCTAAAAGGGAGGCTAAATTACTCATAAAAGCGATACTGCTCTAAAAGAAAAAGTCCCGCTGGTGAGCAGGACTTTTTAAACTTTGAAACTGTACGAATTTAGTTTCTGGAAATCATAAGTTTGCCGGTAGCGGAACTTTTACCATCCACCCAAAGTGAATAAAAATAAATGCCTGCTTTTAAATCCGATACATTAACTTTAATAGAATTTTTCGCATTCGAAATATTTATCTCTTTTACCTGAGCACCAAGCATGTTAAAAAATTTCAACTGTGCATTCTTGCTGTTTTTCTCAACATTAATGTAAAAGTTGGCAACATCTGAAGCGGGGTTCGGATAGGCTTTTGAAATATAATTCTTATTTGGAATATCTGACAAACCTACGAAGGTTGGATATGTAAATTCCACACAAACAGAATCGTTAATATTGTTGGTGTCATAAAAACAATAAGATACCTGGCTTACACCCGGAGTACTGTTAGTTTCAAGATCACCACGGAAAACATCAGTAGTTTCACCTGGCAGCAGTGTTATGAAATCAGGTGATGTGTCTACCTGTGCCGTATAACATTGTACCCAGCAAAAATAACTGGTATGTGTTGGCATAATATTATTGGCTGTGCGAACAACATAAACATCTTTTGGAGAGTTGCTGGTATTGGCAATAGTTACATGACCTTCAACAAACCAAAGCGGATCACCACTGTAAAAAACATTTGATGCAGTAAAACTCTGCGCCTGGGCGCCGAAACCAATTGCAATCAGGGAGAGAAGGAAGTATAATTTTTTCATATTTTATAAATATATAGTAACCGGACTTATCTGATCGGTAAAGATAATAAAAATTCTTTTATCCAACAAGGAATATCAATAAATGCAGGGAGATTTCTGTCACAGCCAATTTTTTACGGGCCTTTTACCTTTCTTGTACTTTTCTAAGATTTATAATCCTCCTGCGGATATTCGAAAATACAATTCTGTCTGTACTGATTTTCAATAGTTTACGCGTCAGATCCAGCCCAGGCAGGCAGATTACTTACCCCCATTGCGTAAATTTTTAACTATAGATTACCATACAACGAAAATTATAATTAAGTTTGTAATATATTGCCTTTTTACTTTTGCCTGATAACTCAATATAATCTACATAACCCAACCCAATCTAAATTACTAAACAAATGAAAAAAACATTTACATTTTCATTACTTGCATTGGCATTTTCCGCCAGCGCACAACTTCCGGTAAGTACATTACCACAACTAAAAAACGCGGTACTGGAAGAATATACCGGAATTCATTGTGTATACTGTCCTGATGGTCATAAAATAGCCAGCCAGATTGTAGCTGCAAATCCAAACAGGGCATTTGCTGTTAATATTCACACCGGGGGGTTTGCAACTCCGTCAGCAGGTGAGCCAGATTTAAGAACTCCAGACGGAAATGCCATTGCTGCAATGCCCGGAACAGGAATTACCGGATATCCACAGGGATCAGTAAACCGCCGCCTTTTTGGTACGGCAACAGTTACCGCAATGGGAAGAAATCTATGGACTTCTTCTGTAGCGAATGTGTTATCACAAAATGCTTATGTTAACGTAGCCGGAGAAGCAACTCTGAACGCTACTACCAATGAACTTATCATCAACGTTGAAGTTTATTATACGGATAACAGTCCGGTAGGCACGAATAAGCTTACTGTAATGTTGTTGCAGAATAACATCAACGGCCCGCAAACAGGTGGCGCGCAGTTCAACCCAAGCATGGTTAACCCTGATGGAACTTACCGTCACATGCATGCTCTTCGTGATGTTGTAACCACGGGTGCTACCGGTGAAGATATCACTCCTACCACTACAGGTACCCTTATTACCCGTACTATCAATTATACAGTACCTGCAACTTTTGTAAACGTTCCGGTTGATTTATCAAATCTTGAATTGGTCGTTTTTGTTGCTGAAGGTGCTGTTATAGGTCAAAAAGAAATAATCAACGCAGCTGAAATTCCTATCACTGTTACCGGTCTTACAACTACTAACAATGCATCGGCAAATACCGTTTTAACAGAAGCTGAAGTGTGTGCTACTTCAATGGCTCCTACTTTCAATCTTAAGAATGAAGGTAACGCTACATTAACGTCTGCCAATATTTCATATTCAATTAACGGCAGCACTCCTGCTGTTTATGCATGGTCTGGCAGCGTTGCTCCACTTGGAACAACTACCATTACACTTCCTGCTATAACTTATACATTAAATGCTACCAACACTGTTGATATAAACGTTACAAGTGTAAACGGTGGTGTTGATGATGATCCTTCGAATAACACTGTATCAGGTAACTTTAATCAGACAACTGCTCAGAGCCCTACACTTAACATTACCTTAAATGTTACCCAGGATCGTTACGGATCTGAAATTACCTGGAAATTCTTTAACGAAGCCGGTGCTATTATCAGCAGTGGTGGTCCTTATGCTGATCTTGCAGCAAATGGAATCCTGTTACACACACATCCTGTTACTTTACCGGCAATTGGCTGTTATCGTTTTGAAATCTATGATTCTTATGGTGATGGTATCAACAGCGGTTACGGAGCTGGTTCAGTTAATATCAAAGATGGTAACAACGTTACTTTCTACTCTAATAACGGAACTTACACTACTGAAGCTAATCGTAACTTCGGAGCTGGAACCACCGGAATTGAAGAAAATTCATTCGTAAGCACTGTGAGTGTATATCCAAATCCGCTTAATGAAAACGCAACTGTAAGCTTTAACCTGAAAGAAACTAACGATGTTACAATTGCTGTTACAAATGCAATTGGACAAGTGTTGGTTAATGAAAATCTTGGTAAACTTTCAGCAGGCACTCAAACATGGACACTGAATGCAGCCGCCTTCACAAACGGAATGTATTTTGTTGAAATTAAAACCGGAAACAGCAGCCTGATCCAAAAAATATCAGTTGCCAAATAATCTCAACAGAACTCCTGCTAAGGAGCTGTAACAAAAAAGAGTTGTCCAACCGGACAGCTCTTTTTTGTTACAGCTAATTCAGAATAGTTTTGCCTTCTTCATCCAAATAACCGAATTTTGCATTCCCTGAAATTAAACCGGGATTTTTAATGAAAAGAATACTGATTAAACAATTATTACTGCAGGAACCCACTAACCAGGAAGTGATCGTCAAAGGATGGGTAAGAACCCGTCGTGGTAATAAAAACGTTATTTTTATTGCAGTCAACGATGGCAGTACCATTCATAATATCCAGGTTGTAGCCGACCCCAGTGCTTTTGATGAAGAATTGGTAAAAAAAATCACTACCGGTTCGTCGCTTGCCGTTACCGGGAAACTGGTGCAGTCGCAGGGTTCCGGTCAACCGGTTGAAGTTCAGGCCACCAACATTCAGCTTTACGGTGAAGCCGATCCCGAAACGTATCCATTACAGAAAAAAGGACATAGCCTGGAGTTCCTTCGTGAAATTGCACACTTACGCCCGCGCACCAACACTTTCGGGGCTGTTTTCAGGATCCGCCATGCAATGGCTTTCGCCATTCACAAATATTTTAATGATCGCAACTTTTTCTATCTCCACACTCCTATCATAACCGGTTCCGACGCAGAGGGTGCAGGTGCCATGTTCCGTGTAACAACCCTAGATCTAAACAATGTTCCTAAAAATGAGGATGGATCAGTAAATCATACGGAAGATTTCTTTGGCAAGGAAAGCAACCTCACCGTAAGCGGACAGCTGGAAGGAGAACTGGGTGCGATGGCACTCGGACAGGTTTATACTTTCGGACCTACCTTTCGTGCCGAAAATTCCAATACTGCCCGGCATCTTGCAGAATTCTGGATGATTGAACCGGAAATGGCTTTTTATGAACTGACTGATAACATGGACCTGGTAGAGGATATGTTAAAGTATCTTGTCACCTATGCGCTCGATCACTGCTCGGATGACCTTGAGTTTTTAAACAAAATGTACGATAATGAACTTTTGGAACGGTTAAAAAGCGTGCGTGACAATGCTTTTGAGCGTTTGAATTATACCGATGCAGTTGAAATTTTAAAAAAGTCTGCCGAAAAATTTGAATTTAAAGTCGACTGGGGAACCGATCTGCAATCGGAGCATGAGAGATACCTTGTGGAAAAGCATTTTAAAAAACCGGTCATCCTTTTTGATTATCCCAAACAGATAAAAGCTTTTTATATGAAGCAAAATGAGGATGGCAAAACGGTGAGGGCCATGGATGTGCTGTTTCCGGGTATAGGAGAAATAGTTGGCGGTTCCCAGAGAGAAGAAGATTATGGAAAGCTAAAACAACGGATCACTGATATGGGTATTCATGAAGAGAGTTTGTGGTGGTATCTTGAAACACGCAAATTCGGAACTGTACCGCACTCCGGGTTCGGACTAGGTTTTGAAAGGCTGATCCTCTTCATAACTGGCATGGGTAATATAAGGGATGTCATCCCGTTTCCAAGGACCCCGCTCAACGCGGAATTTTAATTTACCGTAAATTTGCAATGAATATTTAATTTTACTGATAAGTTCACTATTTCAACAATTTAACCGGTTCTTCTATTCGAATGATTTTCCTGATGTTAAAGCAATCCCTTCAGCATAAGCTGCTTCAGAAACTGTCGCCGCAGCAAATTCAGTTAATGAAGCTGTTGCAGGTACCTACCATTGCGCTGGAGCAACGGATTAAAGAAGAACTTGAAATAAACCCGGCTCTTGAGGAAGGTCCGGAAACTGAAGACGGAGAAACCGCCGAGGAATCACAGGATGAAGTTTCAGAGACCGAGAACGAATTTGATGAGAACGGAGAACCCACTGAGAAAGAACGTGACGATTTCGATATCTCAGAATACATCCAGGATGATGAACCCTATTACAAGCTGAATGCAAATAATACTTCACCTGATGAGGAGCGCAATGAAATTCCACTAAGCGTCGGCAACACATTTCATGAACTACTTTTGAATCAACTGGGGTTGTGTGATTTTGACGATCAACAATACCTGATAGCAACACATTTGATAGGCAGCCTGGATGATGATGGTTACTTGCGCCGTGATATCAAATCACTTGTGGATGATCTGGCTTTTTCTCAAAACATTATGACTACTGAAGAAGCTATTGCAGAAATTCTTGCTGTGATACAGACTTTTGATCCACCCGGCGTTGGTGCCCGTGATTTGCAGGAGTGCCTGTTGATTCAACTTGACAGAAAACCACAATCGGGTCCTGATATAATGCTTGCCCGAAAAATCATTCATGAATACATGGATGAATTTTCAAAAAAGCATTATGAAAAAATTGAAAAAACGCTGAACCTTGCCCCTGATGAATTAAAGCGGGCCGTAAACGAAATATTACATCTTAATCCCAGACCAGGGGGAAGCTATTCGGATGAACCACGTTCATCACAGCATGTGGTACCTGATTTTCTTATTTCGAACAGTGATGGTATTTTAGAACTCACTCTTAATTCACGTAACGCTCCCGATCTTCGCATCAGCAGGCAATACAATGAAATGCTGGAAGCCTATTCAAAAGATTCAAAGACCAGCAAAACGAGTCGCGATGCCATGATGTTTGTGAAGCAAAAACTGGATGCAGCCAAATGGTTTATTGATGCGATCCGACAACGCCAGATCACACTGATCAGGACTATGGATGCTATCATGAATTACCAAAAGGATTATTTTATTGAGGGAGATGAAAAGAAACTTCGCCCAATGATTTTGAAGGATATTGCTGATATTGTTGCCCTTGATATTTCTACAATTTCCAGGGTAGCCAACAGTAAATATGTTCAAACGCCGTTTGGAACCTTCCTGTTAAAGAGCTTTTTCTCTGAAGCTTTATCAACTGATAGCGGAGAAGAGGTTTCGAGCAGGGAAGTGAAAAAAATTCTCAGTGATTACATTGGTGGTGAGAATAAAAACAAACCACTCACTGATGAAAAATTAATGAAACTACTCAATGACAAAGGTTATAACATAGCCCGAAGAACCATAGCCAAGTACAGGGAACAACTTGGAATTCCGGTTGCCCGCCTCCGGAAAGAATTATAAGAGTTAGCCTTTCATTTCACTTTTACGCTGTGATATTTCATGATTTATTACGTCAGCAGATTTTTATCCTATATGCTGCATCCACTGCTGATGCCTTTTTACGCGATCCTGCTATTACTGAATCTTAACACCTACATTGCCTATAGCATCTCACCACAATTACAAAGGATAATTCTGAGTCTGGTTTTTGTTACAACAACAGTTATGCCCGTACTGACCGCACTTATTTTATTGCAGAAAGGCATGATTCGTTCACTGGAAATGCATAGTGTAGCGGAACGCCGACTTCCCTTTATCTCAACCGCATTTTTTTACCTGGTCTGTTATTATCTTTTACTACAATTACCCATTCCACGCATGCTTAGTCTGATGGTTTTGGGAGCAACCATCTCCATTTTCATTGCCTGGATACTTAGTTTTAAATGGAAAGTGAGTATCCACATGATTGGAATAGGTGGAATTACCGGCATGCTTTTCGGGTTATCACAGGTATTAAATGCGGGATTAATCATGATGATACTCACTTCAGTTCTGATTTCAGGGCTTTTAGGCTCTGCACGCCAGTACCTGGGCTCTCACACTCCGCTACAAATTTATGCAGGGTTTGCGATCGGACTATTCATGGAATGGTGGATTATTACATGGTTCAGCTCCTGATCGCGGCCTGCACTGTTGCTACGTGTTATTTGAAGGAAGAACCGGATCCTTCCATCCAAAAATAATTGCAAATTCAGTTTTGTACGACATATAAATATACATAAGTACAATTGCAACAACACATGCAAGCAATCCGGCAAGACCGGCAAACAGGATGAGATATTTTTTTCTTGATTTAACTTCCGGTAACGCTTTCTTGATAACCACAAGGCTCGGAAGATTTTTTGTTTTTTGCGAACTGAGCGCGCTGGTGTATAAACTTTTCGCAAGAATTAACTGGGTAGTCATCTCTTCAATTTTTGAAGCTGCTTCGTACAGGGAAAACTCGATTTCTGAAAGTGGTTGCTTTACCTGACCTCCACCATTCATTTCTTTATGCCGCATTTTTCCAAACGCATCCATGTACAAAAATAATTTTTCATTTTGCTCTTTGCTAATAGTGGTGGCTTCATTTAAGAATGAATTATAAAAGTTAAGGTTCGCCTGTATTTTGTCGATGAGGTATTTTTTGTTCAATTCATCCAGTTTCCACACAACAGCATTTGCCATGGTTGCAGCTATCTCATTATTTCTGTCGTAAACAACAATACTCGAAAGATCAGGAGTGATTTTATTAAATGTAATATTTTCAGTGATCCTGCGTACCGTTTTTGCATAATAATCTGCAGATGTGGTATCAATTTTATAATGCTTGTATAAATCAAACTGCCTGATTAAAAAATTCATCATTTCTGTAGAATAGGCAAGCTGATAAACCCTTTCCTGGACAAGTGTAACCTGAATCACATCTTCCTGTCCTTCGCGTGTAAAAGCTTTAGGGTTGACCATACTCTCATTGGCCAGGTAAAAAGTTGTAGACCCTTCATATCTCAGAACTTTGGGAATCATAGCATATCCCCCTATAATAAAAGTGCCTACGAATATCAGGAGAAACAGTATCCTGTATCTCCTTATCATCAATAATACTTCCAGTTCGGTCATGTAAGCTACCGGAAACTCCGGTCAGTTTATTTTTCCGAAATATAGAATAAAAATATTAATCTGCGAATACAGGCAAGAATGGGGTTTTAGGGGAATAATTACTTCAAATGACCGGATTATAATTCAGGAACCTGCTCTTTCAGCTTATGCAGTTTTTTTGTGCCCCTGTACATTTCATATTTCACAAACCGGCATTCCAGCGGACCATTAAATATTTTGATCTTCCGCGACGCCCGTAATCCCACGTACTTGAGTGCCTCCATATTAGATGTGATCATCCAGCAGTCATATCCCGCAAAATTTTTCTTAAAAGCATCTCCGATCTTTTTATACAATAAAAGAATATCATCCTTATCCATTCTTTCCCCGTAAGGGGGATTCATAATAACAACACCTCCGCCTTCGGGTGGAATGAAATCCGAGATATCCGATTCCCGTATCTGAACCAGGTCCTCAACCCGGGCAAGTTTTACATTTTCTTTTGCTTTTCGTGCCACATTGTGAGAAAGTTCACCACCTGATATACTTGCAGGTTCTGATGAAATGCGGCTGATAACTGCTTCATAAATGGTGTTCCATAACTCCTCATCAAAGGCAAGGTATTTTTTCCAAAGCATGAAACCAAATTCCGTTCGGTAATATCCGGGAGGAATATTGGCAGTAAACATTGCGGCTTCGGTTAGTATTGTTCCCGAGCCGCACATAGGATCAACAAGGTTCCTTGCACGATCCCATCCGGTAAGCAAAACAAGTCCTGCCGCCAAAACCTCATTTAACGGTGCCAGGTTGGTTTGGTCACGATAACCCCGTTTGTGCAAACTATCGCCCGAACTGTCGATTGCAACACTACACGTGGTTTCAAAAATGTGAAGGTTAACTCTCAATACAGGCCGGTCGAGCTTTACATCGGGACGCTTGTCGTACTTCTCCCTGAACTGATCAACAATTGCGTCTTTGGCTTTTTGCGAAATAAACTGAGTATGTGAAAACAATTCTGTATTCAGGACAGTATCAATAGCCAGGGTATCATCAACAGCCAGATAATCGTCCCAGTTAATGGCTTTCATTCCTTCATAAAAGCTTTTTTCATCATGCACTTCAAATTGAGCTATGGGCACAAGCACTCTCAACGCGGTACGAAGGCATAAATTTGCCTTATACATCATTCCTTTGTCGCCGGAAAATTTTACTGCACGATTCAGCAATTCCACATCACGTGCGCCCAGTTTCCGTAGCTCGGCCGCAAGCACTTCCTCGAGCCCAAAAATAGTTTTGGCGATAAAAGTGAGATTGTTCTCAGGAGATTGATGCATAAGATGGTTTTATAACAGGCTAAATTACGGAATCCTTCAACAAAAAACCCCGGCATCAGACCAGGGTTTTTCAAAAAACATAATTTTATGTGGCTTTTACTGATTGAATATTTAACTGCCGCAGGCAATGCAATCATCGGGATTATCGATGCTGCAACTGACTTCCGCCATAGCAGTTTCATTTACAATTTTAAGCGAGTTTGCCGCTTCTCTTCCATTAGCTTCATCAAGGAAAGCGCTGTCAACCGTAAATTTAATTGCATCAACTGCTGATTTAGTCCGCAGGTAGTACATTCCGGTTTTAAGTCCCTTTTTCCAGGCATAAAAATGCATGGAACTCAGTTTAGCGAAGTTGGCATTTGGAATAAATACGTTCAGCGACTGGCTCTGGCAAATAAATGCACCCCGATCAGCAGCCATATCAATGATGGCGCGTTGTTTTATTTCCCAAACGGTTTTATACAATTCCTTAATATCATCAGGAATTTCATTGATCGTTTGTACGGAACCGTTGCTGGCAATAATTTTATTTTTAAGATCGCTGTTCCATATTCCCATGTTCACAAGGTCAAGGAGCAAATGCTTATTTACAACTACAAACTCTCCCGATAATACACGCCGGGTGTAGATGTTTGATGTATATGCTTCAAAACATTCGTTGTTTCCAAGAATCTGGGAAGTTGAGGCTGTTGGCATAGGAGCCAGCAACAGGCTGTTGCGGGCACCATGCTTTACAACTTCTTCTTTCAGCACATCCCATTCCCAGCGCGATGATGGAGTAACATTCCACATATCAAACTGGAAAATTCCTTTTGACAATGGAGAGCCGGGAAAAGTTTCGTAAGCGCCATCAATTTTCGCCAGGTCTTTCGATGCTGTCATGGCAGCATAATAAATAGTTTCGAATATGTCACGGTTGAGCGTACGTGCTTCTTCGGAATCAAATGGCAGTCGCATGAGAATAAATGCATCGGCAAGACCCTGAACACCGATACCGATCGGACGGTGACGCATGTTGGAATTGCGTGCTTCAGGAACCGGGTAGTAATTAACATCAATAATTTTATTGAGGTTTTTGGTTATCACATACGTGATATCAAATAATTTCTGGTGATCAAACTTCCTTCCGGTTACAAACCGTGGGAGTGAAATTGAAGCCAGATTACACACTGCAACTTCATCGGGAGCGGTATACTCAACAATTTCAGTGCACAGGTTGGAACTTTTTATTGTTCCGAGGTTTTTCTGATTTGATTTTTCATTACAGGCATCTTTATAGAGCATGTAAGGCGTTCCGGTTTCAATTTGTGATTCCAGAATGGCTGTCCACAGTTCCCGTGCTTTAACCACTTTACGTGCTTTTCCTTCGCGCTCATAGCGTTCATACAACTCTTCAAATTCTTTGCCATAACAATCGGCAAGGCCCGGTGATTCATTAGGGCAGAACAATGACCAGTCGCCTTCAGCTTCCACGCGTTTCATAAACAGGTCGGAGACCCACAGTGCATAAAACAAATCGCGTGCACGAAGTTCTTCTTTACCATGATTTTTTTTCAAATCGAGGAACTCGAAAATATCAGCATGCCATGGTTCAAGATAAATTGCAAAAGAACCTTTGCGCTTTCCTCCACCCTGATCAACATACCGTGCTGTATCATTAAACACTTTCAGCATCGGAACAATTCCATTACTCGTACCGTTAGTACCGCGGATATACGACCCCGTTGCACGAACATTATGAATACTCAAACCAATTCCGCCTGCTGATTGAGAAATTTGAGCACATTGTTTTAACGTATCATAAATACCATCAATGCTGTCATTTTTCATAGTCAGCAAAAAGCAGGATGATAGTTGGGGCTTGGGTGTTCCTGCATTAAAAAGTGTTGGAGTGGCATGCGTAAACCAACGCTCACTCATAAGATTGTACGTTTCAATTGCGGATTCAACATCTTCCTTATGAATTCCAATGGAAACGCGCATTAACATATGTTGCGGACGTTCCACTACCTGTCCGTTAAGTTTCAGCAAATAAGATTTTTCAAGTGTTTTAAATCCAAAATAATCATAACCGAAATCACGGTCATATATAATTGTTGAATCCAGCAACTCTGAGTTTTCAGAAATTACTTTATATACATCATCAGCAATAAGAGAGGCTTTTAATTTTGTACGCGGATCTATGTATTGATACAGATCGAGCATGGTTTCAGAAAACGACTTCTTCGTATTTTTATGCAGGTTGGAAATGGCGATTCGCGAAGCAAGTAACGCGTAGTCGGGATGCTTGGTAGTTAATGCTGCCGCTGTTTCTGCTGCAAGATTATCCAACTGACTGGTGGTAACGCCATCATAAATACCTTCAATCACTTTAATGGCAACCTGAACCGGTTCCACATGAGACGACAGGCCATAACAAAGACGCTGAATGCGGGAAGTGATTTTGTCAAACTTTACAGTTTCTTTTTTTCCGTCTCTTTTAAATACAAACATAGATTTTAAAAATTATAAGGTTAATGTAAAAATGTGATGGGCAGCAATTGTGTGGGTCGGCGAATTAATTTTCCTGAATTTCAGTTACCTAAGCAACGCATCCAGGAATACGGATACTAACTAAATTGTGAAGTTGAGGTATGTGATCGTGATATAAAAATCATATCGCGAATCGGAGAATTAATTGACTAAGCTTTTATCGAAGAAACTAAATTATAGTGCTGACAAAACAAGGGAGGAAATGTAGTTATCAACTAAATTTTTAACAATCATCCCGCATCGGTGTCCTGCCGGAAACGCCGTATTATCTAGAAATCTTCGTCAAGTTTGAACTCCTGCTGTTCTTTAGTGTTCATTACTCCGGCCTTCTGGTATTCGGCCACCCGTTTTTCAAAGAAGTTTGTTTTACCTTGCAGCGAAATTGTTTCCATGAAATCAAAAGGGTTGGTAGCATTATAAATTTTGGGGTAGCCTAATGCTACCAGCAATCTGTCGGCAACAAACTCAATATACTGACACATCAGTTTAGAGTTCATACCGATCAATGATACAGGTAATGCGTCGGTAACAAAATCATGTTCGTTCTCTACGGCATCTCTTATAATAGCATAAACACGTTCCTGGGAAAGTTTTTCCTCAAGCATACTGTAAAGAAGGCAGGCGAAATCGCAATGAAGACCTTCGTCACGTGATATTAATTCGTTCGAGAAACTGAGCCCCGGCATGAGCCCGCGTTTTTTCAACCAGAAAATGGAACAAAAACTTCCCGAGAAGAAAATACCTTCCACTGCTGCAAACGCTATCAGGCGTTCCGCAAAACTGCCATTGTTAATCCATTTCAAAGCCCACTGTGCTTTTTTCTGAACACACGGAACGGTTTCAATTGCGTTGAACAAACGTGTTTTCTCTACAGGATCCTTAATATAGGTGTCAATTAATAAAGAATAGGTTTCGGAATGAATGTTTTCAATCATAATCTGAAAACCGTAAAAACAACGTGCTTCCGGTAACTGCACCTCTTTCATGAAATTTACAGCAAGGTTTTCATTGACTATGCCATCGCTTGCCGCGAAAAAAGCCAGCACATGTTTTATAAAATGCTGTTCATCACTGTTAATGCGTTCCCAGTCTTTGAGATCCGGCGATAAGTCTATTTCCTCGGCTGTCCAGAATGATGCCTCATGACTCTTATACATTTTCCATATTTCAGGATACTTTATAGGTAGTAAAACGAACCTTTCTTTGTTTTCCTGAAGTAAAACTTCCATATATCTTTAGTTTTTAAATAGTTGACAATTCCTCTGCCCGGTCCGTCCCTGAACCAGGTTTTTAATGCACTTCCCTAATTAGATTTTTGATTGAAAATCAGCAGGTTTAACTTTAAAAGTTTCCGTTTCTGATTCCCTTGCAAACTTTCATAAAATTAACGTCGAAAACAATTCATTTTTTTAAACAATCGTTTGTATTTTTCAACAAACCAATGGTTGATAAAAAAATAAAGCAAAACCCTTTGTTTTTCATTTTTAATTATTAACTAAATATGGAAAATTGAGTGGTACCAAGGGTTTCAGGCTTCTAAAGAAAACGGTGAAATAATTCACCGGTCCAAATGTTTCACAGCCAGTTCGAGTTGCTCAAACCATTTTTCCCCATATTTCCTAATGAGCGGATGCTTCAGGAATTGGTATACAGGCACATCCAGTTTTTTTCCCAATGTACAAGCTGCTTTACAAAGATCCCATTTATGATAATTGAGGGCTTCCACTCCCGAATTCATTTTGTGAATGCGAATTGGGTATAAGTGGCAGGAGATTGGTTTTTTAAAACTGATCACTCCCTGCTCCCATGCTTTTTCAATTCCGCACTTAGCTACTCCATTTTCAAATACCGTGTACGCACATTCCAGGTCACCGTTCACCAGGGGAGTAACATAGTCACCATCACTGTCGACAAGGTATTTACCATACTTGCTTATCGATTTCCTGCCATCTTCGGTGAGGAAAGGAGCTACTTTATCATAAATCTCTTCAAGAACTCCCAACTCATCCTCTTCAAGAGGTGCACCGCTGTCGCCACCTACACAACATGCACCCCTGCATTTTTCCAGGTCACAAACGAATCGTTTGGCGATCACGTCGTCTGACACTAATATATTACCGACCTGGATCATCTGTTTTTTTTTGAGGAAGGCAAAGATAGTCAAAATGGTGCTTGCAGGAGAGAGTAATTAGAGATTAGACCAGCCTGTCTATCTTACTGACCAGCTGTATCAAGTTAATGATTCATCAGCGTTTTCAATTCACCGGCGGTGGCTATATATAGTAACGGTTCTATATCTTTACGGCCGGTAAATAAGAATATCGGTAATGGAAGCAATAATCACTGTAAATAACCTGGTAAAAAAATATCAGTCAGTTACAGCTGTTGACGGAATTAGTTTTGAAGTTTATAAAGGGGAAATTTTCGGATTGCTTGGACCAAACGGGGCGGGTAAAACAACGACCCTGGAAATAATGGAAACACTACGGGATGCCTCTTCCGGTGAAGTGATTATTAACGGTATGAATATACGTACACATGCCAACGCGATTAAACAAATTATTGGCGTGCAATTACAGGCTGCAGGTTACTATCCGAATCTCACACTGATTGAACTCATCGATTTATTTTCGGGATTGTATAACCGCACAGCAGACAGTTCAACTGTTTTAAAAATGGTAGCACTTGAAGAAAAAGCAAAAGCAAAATATAAAGAACTGTCGGGTGGCCAAAAGCAACGGTTTTCGATTGCTACAACACTCATAAATCAACCTCAAATTATTTTCCTTGATGAACCTACTACCGGGCTGGATCCGCAGGCGAGAAGAAATTTGTGGGACCTGATTCGTGACATACGAAAACAAGGCACTACAGTGGTGATCACTACTCATTACATGGATGAAGCGGAAAATTTATGCGATCGTGTTGCAATTGTAGAAAGAGGAAAAATTATCGCATTGAATACTCCCGATCAGCTGATTGATGATTTGGTGGCTACCGGTTTTGAAAGAAAAAAAGAAGTTAAAAAGGCAAACCTGGAGGATGTGTTCCTGAATCTTACCGGTCATGAGTGGAGAGGGACGTAACGAATTTACGAATGGGGCTTCGCCCCTACGAATGTAACGAATTAACGAATGGGTCTTCGCCCCTACGAATATACGAATTAACGAATGGTTATTTACAATGTCATTTAGAAATCCATTACATTCAATTCGTACCGCAGGATTCCCGCCAGAAAAAGCGGGCAGGCATAATTCGTTACATTCGTTAGATTCGTAGCGAAGCATTCCCGCCGGAAAAGGCGGGCAGGCGTAATTCGTTACGTAAAAGTAAATTGAAGATTTAGTTATGAAAAAATACAATCAGTTTACTGCAATGCTTGCTGTTACCAAAGCAAGTTTTCGTTCTATTACACGAAGTCCGTCAGCAGTAGTATTTACATTATTGTTCCCCTTAATTTTTATTCTTGTATTCGGATTTCTTGAAAACTCAGGCGTGCAGCTTGATCTGGGAATTCATTCCGGTTCAGAAAAAAACAATGACGTTTTTCAATCCTTAAAAAACACTCCGGGAATTCACCTGATCGAAGATGAAACGGATGCAGGTCTTTATAATGATCTGGAAAAAGGTAGAATTGATGCTGTGCTGACAATCCGGATGAATGCTGATACCAGTGGTCCCCGTTATTTTCTCGACATGCAAACTTCTGCAGCCAGTATGGATAATGGCGCTGTGCTTCGGTCTGTAATGGAAAACCTGGTGAACCGTCTTAACTTAAATGAAATCAAAACATCGGTACGCATGGCGGAACTACGGCCAAGCCAGGTAACGGGAAGAAAATATTCCAGTATTGATTTTATTTTGCCCGGGCAGCTGGGATTTTCATTACTCAGTACGGGTGTTTTCGGGACTGCTTTTGTGTTTTTTAATTTACGGCAAACGCTCGTGATTAAACGTTTTTTTGCTACACCTATCCGAAAACCATTTATTCTTGTTGGCGAAGCCCTGAGCCGGTTGATATTTGCCATGCTGGGAGCCATTTTTATTATCGCAATCGGATATTTCGCGTTCGGATTCACGCTGGTTCATGGTTTTCTGACTGCAGGTATCATGTTGCTGCTTTCTGCAATCGGACTTATTGTCTTTATGGGATTCGGTTTTGTAATTTCCGGGCTTGCGAAAAATGAATCGATGATACCTCCATTGGCAAATATTATTACGCTACCCCAATTCCTGCTATCCGGAACATTTTTCCCTATTGATGCATTTCCTGCCTGGTTACAACCGCTGTGTCATGCATTGCCACTGACTTATTTAAATGATGCTTTAAGAAAGGTTGCTTTCGAGGGCGCAGGCCTTTTTGACATCTCCACGCAACTTTTTGGCATGCTGTTATGGGGTATTATAGTGTATGCAATGGCAGTAAAATTTTTCAGATGGGAATAGTTAGTTTGCAAAGCATTGATTTTAAATTATTTGCACACGGGGTGGCAAGTTCTTGATACCACCCGTTAAACCTTCAAAACCACTATAAACATTCAGGTATATAATTTGTTGAACCATCATGACCCTCATAAAAATTGTCAGGGACATTTCGTTAAATTTGCAACTTAAATTAATAAAATAAAATGGGAATTTACATTATTGCCGGTTTGTTTATGCTGATAGGATGGCTGATCAGTATGCAGTTAAAGCGGAAATTTAAAAAGTATTCGGAAATTACGATCGGCTCCGGTTTGTCGGGGAAGGAAATTGCTGAAAAGATGCTAAGCGATAACGGAATTAATGACGTACGGATAATTTCTGTTGAAGGTCAGCTCACGGATCATTACAATCCGCTTGATCGAACGGTAAACCTGAGCCATGATGTATATTATGGAAGAAGTGCTGCCGCTGCTGCCGTCTCCGCACATGAATGTGGTCACGCGGTACAACATGCCCGCGCCTACAGCTGGCTGCAGATGCGTTCTGCCTTAGTTCCCATTGTAAGTTTTGGATCCAAATGGGTTCAGTGGGTATTGATTGGAGGAATTCTCATGGTGAATACATTCCCTGCACTTCTTTTAATCGGTATCATTATGTTTGGTATGATTACCCTGTTCAGTTTTGTTACTTTACCCGTTGAATTCGATGCCAGCAAAAGAGCTATGGTTTGGCTTGAAACCAGTCGCACTGCAAATACACAGGAATTAGGAATGGCAAAAGATGCTTTATGGTGGGCTGCGATGACATATGTGGTAGCAGCACTTTCAGCACTAGCCACACTGGCATACTATATTATGGTATATATGGGCAGACGCAATTAATTGCCTTCAATTTAAAACGAGAAGCGGATCTGTAATTCAGATCCGCTTTTTTTTTGATTTTCAATTTTTCAAATCTTCCGATATAAAAAAATATTCCTCATTCTCAGGGGATTGCTAATTAATTATGATATTAATTTGGTTTATAATATAAACTAGTTTATGTTTGCATCCTTATTCCTGAACTTCACTAAAAACAACATGAAATGGAACATGAAAAAAATTTAAGCAGCCAGGAGAGCCTGGCAATTATCAGCCGTATGATTCGCACCGCGCAACATGACATACGCGACAATAGTTTTTATTACCTGGTGTGGGGTTGGCTTGTATTAATTGCCAGCCTGGGGAACTTTGCCCTGATGCAGATGAATTATGATCACCCTGAACTTCCCTGGTCGATACTAATGCCGTTAGGTGGAATTTTTACGGGTATCTATTCCTACCGGCAAAAAAAACAGAAGCGGGTTAAAACATATCTTGATGAGGTAATGCAATATGTAATTATCGCATTCCTGGTATCCCTTTTTACAGTGTTGATATTTATGTTAAAACTTGGCCTTTCAACGTATCCGATGGTGATGATGGTTTATGGTATCTGGTTATTTGTTTCCGGAGGTATACTGAAATTTCAGCCACTCATTATTGGTGGCATCATAAACTGGATATTGGCAATTGCCTCGTTTTTTGTAGCCTTTGAAATGCAATTACTGCTGCTAGCAAGTGCTGTATTTCTTGGCTATATTATTCCAGGTCATTTACTGAAAAATAAATTTCGAAACCAACACCTTTCGGCAACTGCTGTTTAAATATCTTCATATTTACAAACAATAATACATGTTTAAAGATCTTGATCCGCTCTTACACTCCCAGTTGCGATTATCAATAATTTCGCTGCTGGTGAGTGTTAAAGAGGCGGAATTTGCATTTCTGAAAGAAAAGACCGGCGCTACTGCCGGGAATCTCAGTGTTCAGATTACAAAATTATCGGATGCAGGGTATGTTGAAGTCATAAAAAGCTTTCGGGACAATTACCCGTTAACTACCTGTAAAATCACTAAAAAAGGCATAAAGAGTTTTGAAATTTATGTTGAAAATCTTAAACAATATCTGCAACCTTCACAAAAAAAGATAAATTTGTGATGAAGTTAAATAAGTACCCTTTGCGGGGATGGGCATGTCAATGATCACAGCATTAAAAGATACACAGAAAAAGGTTATTGTTGACTGGAGCCCCAAAGCTGGTTGTACCATTATGGTCAAAATGTTTTTCAGAAACATGGGTCTGCTTGAGGAAGCACTCGCCTATGATTCATGGGTGCACGAATACAGAATGCATGTTTTTTCTGTCAATCATCCCACCACAGTGGAAGATATAAGGGATCCCACTTATTATAAAATCAAATTTGTCAGAAACCCCTATCATCGTGTAGTAAGCGGATTTATGCATACAATGAAATATCCGGTCATGCATCAGCCTGTCAAAAAAGCATTGTGGCGATGGAATGCAAATATTTCATTCAAATCATTTGTTAAATATCTTTCAAAAATTGATTTGCATACGTGTGATCCGCATTACAGTTTACAAAAAAAAGATTTTGAAACCGGGCCCCAAAATTGTTTCGATGAAATAATTAAAATTGAAAACCTTGATCATTCAATTAATGATTTGAATGCCCGAAAGGGATTTGGCTTTGATTTATCAGGCCTGACCAGCAATCACCACCTTGAAAAAAACCGTAACCTGGTAGCGAATGTAGCAACGACCAAATGGAGCAAACTTCAAAATGATATTCCATGGTATTCCTTTTTTTATACTCCCGCGCTTGCCGAAAAAGTTTATAGCCTTTACAGGGAAGATTTTGAAGCCTACGGTTATTCAAAGGATGATTATTTAGTGTAAGCCGAATTTCCATATTTAATTTTCTTTGAAAGTTCTTTAACTGTTTCCACGGGAAATTATTTTTTCTTTTTATGGAATTGTGCGTTTGATGACATCATGGGTTATATAATTTAAAAAATATAAATCATGAAAGCGCACTATTTAATTCTTTGCGGACTGCTGGCATCAGCTATAACCGTGTCGGTTCTTTCGGGCAAACCCGAAACACAGGCAAAAAATTCTGCTTCTGTTTTACTGCAACAGCAAGAAGCAACTTCAACACCACATGAACTGATTCTTTCGGAACAAGTATCAGTGAAAAAAGATCCTTTGATCAGTGACAAAAGCTCCACTCCTGAAAAGTGCGTATTCAAAACCGCATTTGAAGGGAAAGGCATAGAAAACGGATTTTATTACAAAATTCCGGGGAAGGTAACCGCTTCGCTCGACAAAGGTCTTAACTGGCTGCAAGGTGCCCAGAATCGTGACGGCGGTTGGGGAGCCGGAAGTCACCGAAAGCAGGACGAACGCGATCCGCATGCCGTTCAATCTGACCCGGCTACTACGGCAATGGTAGCAATGGCATTACAGCGCAGCGGCACTACCCTTCAAAATGGCCCCTATTCAAAAAATCTTCGTGACGCGTTAGAATTCCTGCTGGAGCAGGTTGAAGCATCTCCGGAAAATTCATCCAACATTACTTCACTCACCTATACACAACCCCAATCAAAGTTGGGCCAGAACATTGATGTAGTCCTGACTTCTCAATTCCTCACCAACATAATTTCCGACCTCGATCATGATCCGCAATTAAAACAACGGGTTAGAAAAAGTGTGAGGAAGTGTATAGCAAAAATTGAAGACAGCCAGCAATCGGATGGAAGTCAAAAAGGAAGTGGCTGGGCTGGTGTGCTGCAAGCCTCTTTTGCTACTTCTGCTCTTGAATCTGCAAAAAATGAGGGATTTTATGTTGATGAAGAAGTGATGGAAAAATCAAAAGACTTCCAGAAAAATAATATGAATGTGGAAACAAACAGTGTAGCTACTGAATCTGCTGCGGGAGTGGTTTTATATTCTGTTTCAGGATCAACCAGGGCAACGGCAAAAGAAACTGCCGAAGCAAAAGAAAAAATAAAACAGGCTCATAAAGAAGGTAAAATAAAAACAGAAGAAGTTACCGTTGACAACCTTAAAAAAGCAGGTTTGTCAGATAACCAGGCCATGAAATATTCTACAGCCTATAACATTAATAAATCCGCAAAGAAATTAGCACAGGATGATACTGTATTGACCGGTTTCGGTAACGATGGAGGTGAGGAATTTTTAAGTTTCCTGCAAACAGGTGAGGGTATGATAATGAGCAACGATAATGACTGGCAAAAGTGGTATGATAAAACTAGCGGGCGATTACTTACCATTCAGAATAATGATGGTAGCTGGCACGGCCACCATTGTATTACCAGCCCGGTTTTTTGCACCGCAACTTGTTTATTGATTTTATCGGTTAATAATGATATCGATAAACTTACCATGGGAAACAACCCCAAATAATCGTATTAATCAATTTGTAAAATGACTTTGCTTCTAACGAGAGCAAAGTCATTTTATTTTTTTTCGAACATTTTCGCCAACCATCTATTTGGTTTATAACTTGCCAGGTATTAAATTTACCACTCCGTATGCCTTTTCTTCACTGAAGGCAACTCATTCAGCATTGTAAACGTCCATTAAAAACACCTCTAATCTTAAGCACTTCCATGAAACTATTCCGGCTCCTCTTCATTTTAATGATCTCAACGAGTTTACATGCCAAAGCAGATTACTGGTTACAGAAAACCAATTTCGGAGGTGCTAACCGCGCTGATGCAACAGGCTTTGCCATAGGTTCAAAAGGGTATATCGGAACCGGTTTTACGGGAACGTATGCAAACGACTGGTGGGAATATGATCAACTTTCCGGTGTATGGACTCAGAAGGCTAACTACGGCGGTTCGGGTATCGTGGAGGCAGTTGCTTTTGCTATTGGATCCAGGGGCTACGTACTTTCTTCACCTTCGAGTGCAGATTTCTGGCAATTTGATCCGGTATTAAATGTTTGGACTCAAATGGCAACGTTTCCCGGCGGTGCACGGCAGGCCGCAGTTGCATTTACGATAGACAGCAAAGGCTATGTAACATGTGGATTGTTTACAACTTCAATGAATGACCTATGGGAATATGATGCAGCAACGGACACATGGACCCAGAAATCGAGTCTCCCCGGTCCGGGACGACATTATGCATGCGGATTCGCTATAGGAACCAGTGGCTACATCGGTACTGGTACCAGCGCCACTTCGGGTTTTCTCAACGATTTTTGGGAATGGCAACAATTAACCGATACGTGGATTCAAAAGGCTAATTTTCCGGGCACTCCAAGAGGCGAGGCAAGTGCATTTTCGCTTGGTGGATTTGGTTACATGGGGATGGGGTCATCCGGAGGTAATTACTATACCGATTTTTATCAGTTTAACCCTGTCACTAATATTTGGGTTCCTAAAGCATCCTTTGCGGGAGGACCCCGTGAGGAAGCTACACAGTTTTCGATGGGTGCATACGGCTATGTTGGAACCGGATATAACGGTTTAGCTTCAGGTGTTATGGAAAATGATTTCTGGGAATATCATCCTGAAGACAGCACAACCGGAATTCAGCAAATAAACAACCAGGTTCAGATACAAGCCGGTCCGAATCCGTTTAGTACTGTAACTCAGATCACCCTCGCTGCTGATTACAAAATCAATGTCATTACCATCAAGTTATATGATATGAAAGGAAGATTGGTTTTATCCGATAAAACTAACGGTAATGCCTATACGCTTTCAAGAGGGAATCTTGGTAGCGGGGAATATGTTTTACAAATTTTATCAGAAGGAAATATAATTGGTAAAGAAAAACTGGTTGTGATTGATTAACACCTTACAATTTTAAACAGACTCCTCAATTCCTGATTTACTGGTCCGTCGTTTTTTATCTGCAATTTTCTGATGGACCCAATCCGGCCATTCGGATGAATCTTCTGCATCGTAAATCCTGATATTTTGTTCCGCATCAGGTTTGAGCAATTCATCGGGCCGGCAACCCAGAATAGTTGCAGCAGTCGCAATACCCGAATGGGATGCCCCGCCTACACCATGCGAAAGCGTGCTGGCGCCGCAGAGAAATAAATTCTGTATTTCCGATTTGCTGCCGAAAGAAAACGGCCCCACCTGGTTAAATGTTTTCTCTGTTCCGTAAACATTACCGTGTGTTGAGTTTATATAAAACTGGTTGGTTTTAGGTGTTCCAAGTTCCTTTTGTACCACATGGTTTTTTACTCCGGGAATAATTTTTTCGAGATTATTCATCATCTTCTCAATAATACGATTTTTGAATTTCGTATAGGCTTCACTGTGATAGTCTGTACCTGTATTGAATTCTGCAAAGCAGTCGTAACCAACAAAAGTAACCACTTCAAAATTATGATGTTTACCGTTGAAACTGACAGGATCTTTCAACGTGGTACAGCTGATAAAAACCGCCGGGAATTCATCACCTTCCAGAACATTGTTATAGGTGAGATTACTGTAAATTGTATCAAGGTCGGGATGTGCAAGCTGCCAAACGTTTCCGGAATCCATTCCTGAAGGACGTACATCCATATCCAATGTAAGAAATAATATTAATGAGGATACGGAATACTTTGTAGCGGCAAGTTTTTTAGAAAGCTTTTTGCTGATGTTTTCTTCCCCTATTAATTGCAAATAGGTGATACCCGGATCAGCATTCGATACTACCCGTGTGGCATAAATTTTACTGCCGTCGGCGAGCTCCACTCCTACTGCCTGGTTTTCATTTATGATAATTTTATGCACCCGTTGTTGGGTTCTTATTTCACCACCATATTTTTTAATGGAAGTTGTGAAAGCCTTTACAATGCCACCACCTCCTCCCATTGGATAACATGCCCCGTCAAAATAATGACCCATAACAGCACAATGTACCGGAAAGCTTGCCTTATGAGGGGGTAATCCATGATCGCCACACTGAACACTTAACACTGCTTTTAACAGAGGATCTTTAATATACCAGCCAATGACCCTTTTAAGACTGAACAATCCGTATTTTCCCATATGCCTGGTACGGTAGGCAATGGTAAGATGGTCCCAGAATCCTTTCATTCGAGGAATCAGTTGCAGCTGATAACTGACGCGCGCAACCATTTCAACATATTCTTTGATATTTTTTTTCTCATGAGGAAACCTGTTCGATAACGTGTTAACCAGGTTATCGAGACCTGCCGGTAAATCAATTCTTTCATCGCCGATAACACAATGTTCATAGGCTTTGGGATTCATTCTGAAAAAAACCAGGTCATTGGCAATGCCTAATCCTTCATACAATAAACCGGTAGATTGACCTTTTTCTACAAGCCCGATGTAATGAACTCCGGGGCTGAATCGGTGACCATTCAGCTGAAAGCTATGACACCATCCGCCGGGAACGTCGTGCTGCTCTAAAACCAATACCCTTTGGCCTGCACGTGCAAGGCATAGCGCAGTGGTAAGCCCTCCCGCGCCGGAGCCAATTATTATAGTATCAAATTGCTGATGCTGCATCGTGCAAAGTTGCGATTATTTTTAAGTTACTTTTCCTGCTATTCAAAACTATCTTTTTTAATAACATTCCGACAAATGCACTTGCAACATTTTTTCTTGAGAACGAACAGCTTTCCCCTCACCCCCGGTCCCTGTCCGGAATGAGATTCTGGCTCCGATGAAAACATTTGGTCCGGAGAGGGGGAATGATTTCGTTCGCCTCACTCCCTTCTCCCGACGAAAACATTCCTGAAATTCGAAATGCTGATTCGGGAGAAGGGTTGGGGATGAGGAAAACTATTGTCCTCCTTCGACGCAAACATTCATCATTTCTATATAAAAATCTCTGACTCAACGAATGTAGTTAAAATATCTAACCTTTAATTACGCTTCATAAAAAGCAACAGGGTCCTCATAACACATGAATAATTTCTTCATCCCGGGTAACCGGAATTACCTCATTCCTTGCTATTTTTGCACTCCATAAAAAACCTCAAAAGCCATGTCGACAGGAAAAATAAATGTTCAAACAGAAAACATTTTCCCCATCATTAAAAAATTCCTTTACTCGGATCATGAAATTTTTCTCAGGGAGCTGGTTTCCAACGCCGTAGATGCTACACAGAAGCTTAAAACCCTCGCATCAGCGGGTGAATTTAAGGGTGAATCCGGTGAACTTTTTGTTGAAATTTCCATCAATAAAGAGGCGAAAACCCTTACTATTTCTGATCGCGGTGTGGGTATGACGGCCGATGAAATTGACCGGTATATCAACCAGATTGCCTTTTCCGGTGCAGAGGAATTTGTGAATAAGTATAAAGATAAGATGGATTCCAATGCCATTATTGGACATTTCGGACTCGGTTTTTATTCCGGATTTATGGTGGCTTCGAAAGTTGAGATCATTACCCGTTCCTGGAAAGAAAACGAGACCGACAAAGCTGTCAGGTGGGAATGTGATGGAAGTCCTGATTATACAATAAGCGAAGCCACCCGTGAATTTCGCGGTACCGACATTGTACTTCACATAAATGAGGATTCTATGGAATTCCTTGAGGAAGCACGAATTCAAACCCTGCTAAACAAATACTGCAAATTCCTTCCAGTTGAAATCCGATTTGAAGGAAAAACAATAAATAATACGCAACCGGCCTGGACTAAAAAACCGGCTGAATTAAAGGAGGAAGATTATCTTGCTTTTTATAAAGAACTTTATCCGTTTTCAGAAGATCCGCTTTTTCATATTCATCTCAATGTTGATTATCCGTTTAACCTTACGGGGATATTGTATTTTCCGCGGCTGAAAAAGAATATCGAAGTCCAGAAAAATAAAATTCAACTTTACTCCAACCAGGTTTTTGTAACTGATTCGGTAGAAGGAATAGTTCCCGATTTTCTTATGCTCATGCATGGGGTGATCGATTCTCCGGATATTCCGCTGAATGTTTCAAGAAGTTATTTGCAGAGTGATGCGAGTGTTAAAAAAATAAGCGCACACATTACAAAGAAAGTAGCTGATCGTCTTGAAGAATTATTTAAAGATAACCGCGAAGATTTTGAATCGAAGTGGGATGACATAGGTGTATTTATTAAATACGGAATGTTGAGCGATGATAAATTTTATGAGCGCGCCATCAAATTCTGCCTGTTAAAAAACACCGATAACAAATTTTTCACTCCGGAAGAATATAAAACTAAAGTTGCAGCACTTCAAACCGATAAGGAAAACAAGCTTATTTACTTGTATACATCCGATGCTGAAGAACAGCACAGTTTTGTGAGCGCCGCTAAAGGAAGGGGTTATGATGTTCTCATCATGGAAGGACCAATTGATTCACATTTCCTCAATCACATGGAGATGAAACTTGAAAACACCAGTTTTGTAAGGGTAGATGCAGATACACTGGATAAAATAATTGTTAAAGAAGATTCCTCCACTTCGCTGCTGAGCACGGAGCAGCAGGAACTGATTAAATCCATAGCGGAAAAAAATGTGCCTGTTGAACAATACTCCGTAGTACTGGAACATCTTCAACCTTCCGATCAGCCGGTTGTAATTACGCGTCCCGAATTTATGAGAAGAATGAAAGAGATGTCGGCCTCCGGTGGTGGCGGGCAGTTTGCGTTTATGGGAGGGATGAAAGAGAATTTCAATGTAGTTATCAATACCAATCATCCGCTTATGGGTAAAATTATAAGTGAAAATGATGAAGCGGTAAAATCGGCCAAAATGAAACAGGCAATTGATCTTGCACTGCTTTCGCAGAATTTATTGAAAGGTGAAGAACTCACTAAATTTATTCAAAAGTCGGTAGAGCTGTTGTAACAGGTTATCTCTCCTGAAGAAATTAGATTCGGTTTAAACAACTGTTACTTCCGTGAAACCATACTCCGGTGATTTCCGGATTGGTTGTTTAGGAATAGCAAAACGAAAAGATGCTCCTTCACCCGGTTCCGAATCAACCGAGATGACACCTCCTTTATTTTCTAAAATTCTTTTCGCTATGGCAAGACCTGCACCGGTGCTGTCAAATGAATCCCGGTTGTTGAGGGTTTGAAAAATAACAAAGATTTTTTCCTGGAACAATTTGCTGATTCCCGGTCCATTATCTTTCACCCGGAATATCCAGTCTGAATTATTTTCCTCCGACCAGATTTCAATAGCAATTTCATTTTTATTGTTAAACCGAATTGCATTTTCAACAAGAATTTCGAATACTGTTCGCATGGCATCGGCATCCGCTTCAATCACAGGTAAAATATTTCTGATTTTAATTTTGCAATTCCTGCCGGTGCTGTACCGTAAAATTATTTTCTCCACCAGTTTTTCCATATTTACTGACTGCATCACCATTTTTTTTCTTGAAACCCTTGAATATTTCAGGAGCGCGTCGAGTAACTGATCCATCCGGATTACCCGGGTTTTAATTGTCTCGAGATATTTTTTGCTTTCTTCATTCAGTTTACCCTCCATTTCAATTTCAATAAAATCACTCAGGGTACCAATCGCCCTCAGGGGTGCTTTTAAATCATGCGATGCAATGGAGGCAAATTTATCCAGCTCCCTGTTCGAGTTTTCCAGCTGACGGGTATAATCCTGCAAAAGAGCATTATTTTTTTCCAGTTCAACTGTCTTCTTTTCCAATTCTTCTTTTGATTTTTCCAGTGTCTGGATAATAATATTTTTCCCGCTTTGCAAATAACTGCCCTGGGAGGCTATCAGATAAAAAGTAAATAAAGCATTTATAAGAAAATCCTCATTAATTAATGCTACTTCATTATTGAACATTTCAAACGAAGTCCAGTCGGTATACGTTGAAATAATATAAAAATAAATAACATTCGCTGCAAATAAATAACTGAAACCCTGGCCGCCTTTTTTTCCCAAAAGCATATAGGCATACAAAATTATGACGCCGTAATAAAGAATTCCACCGGTACGGATTCCACCACAAGTGTAAGCGACTGCATGCAACAATGTAAAAGCTGACATGAGCATTATGAAATACGCGGCAGAAAGCTGACTTGTTTTTTTAACACTAAAAAAGTTAACCAGCATTATTACAGCAAGCAGTATAATGATGCCGGGTAAAAAGCCTGCATCAGGGATGGTAACAATCATTTTAACGGCAGCGCCAACACAAACCAGCGAACCCGACAAGGTAAAAATGCGGAAAAGCATAAAACGATTTTTTCCAACTGCATCGGCAGCGGGGAATCGCTCTAATAAATCATGTCGCAAAAGATAGTAGGAGGCAGATGGCATTCAGGGGAACTTGTACGGTTATATAGCCAAATAGTTCCCGGGAATTTTATTCAATCCTTATTTAAACCGACTGACCTTATTATTGAGTTTCACCTGTTCAAAATAGCGCCCCATGTTCAGCAAAAGCGTAACTGTGTGCAGCGAAGTGTCGTTTTCGCGGATGGCAAAATACCGGCTGTACCGTAACGTAAGTGAGGGTCCGAAGACGAATCCCCTCAAACCAAAGGTGAATTCGGGTCCATGATTCCATTTATCCCGGAACAGGTGATAGGAATAACCTCCTCCGATAAGCCATCCAAAGTCATTGTAAAAATCTTTTGATGCATTATTTCCGAAATTAAATTCCAGGAGCAAAGGAAGATCGGCATAAATAAACGAGGTATCATCCAGGGAACCGGGAATATGATAACCTGCACCCAACTGAGTGCCAATAGAAATCGAAAAATCAGAGGTTGATCTTGACAGGCTTAGAGATGGGTTGTAGTCCAAATGAAATACCGGCTCAAGGCTGTCATCAACTTTATAAAACGTGGCTCCGGCGCCAAGGCTGTGCTTAAACTGCTGTGATAGCACAAACGGCTTTTTCATTGATCCTTTCCGTTGAGCCTGGGCGGCCAGTTGTGCCGGTATGACAAGCAGGATGAAGCTTGTCGTGAGTATTGCTTTTTTAATCATGCTTCAAATTTATACTAACCAAAACGATTACTGACTCTTCCAAGGTGTGAGGATGATAAATTTCATCAAAATTGCTGAAAATGAATCGACTAGCAACAAAACGTTTATAATCGTTTACTTTTCAACATCATGTAAGTATCCAGTAGTTTCGCCGTATCTTGCAGTCACAAATCAAATTCATTTACTTAAAAGTTAATTACGATGGCTTTAGAAATCACAGGGAAAATTTCCCAAATCCTCCCACTGGAAACCGGGGAGAGCAAAAACGGACAATGGAAAAAACAGTTTTTTATTCTGGATTTTATGGATGGCAACTATCCGAAGAAAGTATGTATTTCCGCATGGGGAGACAAAACAGACAGTCTGCGTAATTTGCTGCCTGGTTCTGATGTAAAAGTTTCTTTCAATGTGGATTCCAGGGAATACAATGGCCGCTGGTACACTGATGTGAAAGCATGGCGTATTGAAGCTGCAGGAGCAACCGCTCCCGGAACACAGGCTGCTTCGGGCAATCAGGTACCGGATTTTGCTGAATCTACATTTAATGGGGATAGCAACGGGTCTGATAACGACCTGCCGTTCTGATATCGGGTATAATTTATTTGTAAATTTGAAGGGGCAAACGTAACTGTTTGCCCCTTCTTGTTAATTCACGAATTTCCGTTATTTGTTACGTATAAAATATCGGGAATAAAATTTCCAAATTATGAAAAAAATAATATTTCTTCTCTCCCTGATTTTTTGTGTGCCTTTTGTTTACGCTGAAGAAGGCATGTGGCTGCCGGTCCTTCTCAAGCAGTTAAACGAATCAGATATGCAGTCCAAAGGAATGAAAGTTTCGGCTGAAGATATTTACAGTGTAAATAATTCCAGCATGAAGGATGCCGTGGTCTGGTTTGGAGGTGGATGCACAGGAGAAATTATTTCAGACCAGGGACTGCTGCTCACCAACCATCATTGTGGCTTATCTCATATTCAATCTCATAGCAGTTTGCAGAACGATTATCTGAAAAATGGATTCTGGGCATATTCAGCAAGTGAAGAACTGGCCTGTCCCGGTCTTTCGGTAACTTTCATAATCCGAATTGATGATGTAACAGAAAAAATAAATGCTGCATTAACTTCCGGCATGACCGATGAACAGCGGGACCTTGCGATTAAGAATATCTCAAAGCAACTTGAAAACGATGCTGCCTCCGGGACGCATTACAAAGCAGTGGTACGCCCCTTTTACAATGGCAACCAGTTTTATCTTTTTTTACAGGAAACTTTTACTGACGTGAGAATGGTTGGAGCCCCTCCATCATCGATTGGCAAATTTGGTGGCGACACTGACAACTGGATGTGGCCAAGGCATACCGGGGATTTCTCACTGTTCCGCGTATACGCAGGAAAGGATAACAAACCCGCTGACTATTCAAAAGATAATATTCCATTCAAACCCCGTCATTTTTTTCCGGTATCAGTTAAAGGTGTTCAACCCGGTGATTTCACTTTGGTATATGGCTTTCCGGGTCGCACTACTCAATACATCCCTTCACATGCCGTAAGTACCATAATGGAAGTAAATGATCCCACCCGGATAAAAATTAGAACAGAACGCCTTAAAATTATAGATGCCGCCATGCGTTCGGGTGATAAGATCCGCATTCAGTATACTTCAAAACAGGCAAGCATCGCGAATGCATGGAAAAAATGGCAAGGCGAATTAAAAGGACTGAATCGACTAAATACCTTGTCTGTTAAACAGCAGGAAGAAGCCGCTTTCAATAATTGGGCCGTTGCTAATAACCGTGAGGAATACAAAACAATTCTTGCAGATTATGATAAAGCATACCGCGAACTTCGTCCGCTTACCAAAACAGTTGACTATATTAATGAAGCAGCTTATGGCGTGGAACTTCTTAAATATGCGCGTGAATTTAAAAAGCTTGCTGCCATGACAGAGGAAGGTACTCCGGATGACAATGCCATTTCGGTGGAAGCTACCCGCATCGTAAATGGAGCCGAAGGTTTTTTCAGAAACGTGGATATTGCAACCGATAAAAAACTATTTGTGGCGATGATGGAAATATACATAAAGGATGTTCCTGCTGAACATCACCCGCAACTACTCACCGATCTTAATAAAAAATACAAAGGCGACTTTACAAAAGCGGCTGAAATTTTATATGACAAAAGTATGTTATCAGACTCAGTCAAAGTGCGGAAACTTCTTACAGGTTTCACAGCGGGCAAACGGAAAAAATTAATTGAAGATCCTGCCTATGCACTAGCTGCAGGTTTTGCGGATGTGTACCGGTTAAAAATTGAGTCGGATTTTTCACGCCTGAATCAAGAAATTACAGTACTCAACCGTAAGTACATAGCTGGTCAGATGGAACATCAAACGAACCGTAAATTTTATCCTGATGCTAACTCAACTTTACGTGTTTCCTATGGTCAGGTAAATGGTTATGAGCCCCGCGATGGTGTAATTTATGACTATTATACAACTCTGGAAGGGATCATGGAAAAAGAAGATCCTTCAAATGAAGAATTTGAAGTGCCTTCAAAACTGAAAGAGCTTTATGCAAAAAAGGATTACGGTGACTATGGAGTTAATAATGAGCTACCCGTTGCATTTGTAGCTTCCAATCATACAACAGGTGGCAACTCCGGAAGTCCGGTGCTCAATGCCAACGGCGAACTCATAGGCACTAACTTCGACCGTGTATGGGAAGGAACGATGAGCGATATTGATTTTGATCCTGAACAATGCAGGAACATTTCAGTTGATATACGTTACACACTCTTCATAATTGATAAATATGCGGGATGCACAAGATTAATTGATGAAATGAAGGTGGTTAAATAAACCATTCCATCTAATCACCAAAATCCATCATTTAATTTTTCACAAACATTTTCCTGAGCACCTGATCTCCTGTGGTTACGCGTATCATGTAAAGACCGGCTGACAATGAAGAAACATCGACAGTCATTGCTACTCCCTTAGATTGGTCGATTGCCAATGTATGTAAACTTCTTCCATTAATATCAAGGATTTCAATGGACGACTTAATAGATAAGCCAAAATCACCACGTATTGTCAACTGATCAGTCACCGGAACGGGAAATATTTGTATGACCGCATCATTAATTTCTAATACAGAAACCAGAGTCGTTTGAAGTGTATTTAATGTGGTATTGGTAATAACCGGTTCATTGAAATCAAAATATATTGCTGCTGTATTTTCAATTTCGGTTCCATCTGGCAATCCCTGAATCGGTTTTATGGAATACTCAATAAATCCATGACTATCGGGTTCATTTGCATTGCTGTCGGGAAGCATAATATTCAAAAATGTCCATGTAAACACATTACCATTCGTGAACAGGTCATAATCATGACTTGTTCGTTCCATAAGAAATGTTTTCAAATCAAGCTGTGGATCAATTTCATCCTGTACAAAAACATTTATAGCAGTTGCTGTTCCGGTATTTTGAAAACGTATACGGTAGTGCAACCTGTCAGTATGCAACACATTGTTCTGTAGTCCCACTCCTACCGGATCGACTTTTTTATCATTCGGATCAAAGGAACCTGTAACAATCTCTATAAAATAATCATTATTATTTGCCGGATCATTATCAGTATATCCCGGATCAGTTATGACCTGGGCCTGAAAATTAAGCGGAGTACCTAATGTTATGGTTAGAGGAATTGTATAATTCACTTCATAAATTGAAGAAGAAACAGCTGGCATTATTCCTGTAGGCCAGGTTACTGTATGATTTAAATTATCAATTACTCCGGAAACAGTGTCAGCAGATGAAGCTGTTAAAAGGCTGTCAAAAGTAAATATCAAAACACCACTAATGGTATCAAAACCTGTATTCTGTACATTAATTACACTTTGATAATTAAAGCCCGGACGTGCTTCCCCGGAGCCAAAAATGCGTACACCTAAATTCCCTGACACCGGGCTTGACAATCCAAAATCTTGCTGCGCAAATGTTCCTCCTGTACTGTTAATAAATATAGTGTCGGGATTTGCGGTTGCGGAATCAAGTTGCGATCCCGTTGCGGTTATCCTATAATTCCCTGTGGTTAAATTGAAAATATAGCTTCCATTATTATATGAAATTTCATAGGACGTTATCCCGTTTGTTAAATTCTCAGCTTTTATTGTCGCATAATTATACAACGCATCGTTACCGGGATCAAAAATATTATTCTGATTGAAATCGAGATATACATTTCCGGAAATAACGGTATTGACAGTGGACACTCCGAAATCATATTCCGGGAAAGTATCATTCACTGCACCATCAAGTATGTACGATCCGGTTGCAGGGAAAGTAACTACGGCGGGTAGCGTCGAAGGTGCAACTAAAAAACTGGCATTGGGTGCAAGAATGCTGTAAAAACCTATGCTGTCGGTAAGTGCATAATAATTAAAATATTGAAGAGAGGGGGATATAAGTGCTACCTGAACATTGGGAATTCCAGGTTCACCAGGATTACGGACTCCATTTGCATCCAAATCATTAAAAACATATCCTGTAATTGTGTCGGGCACTACACCGCAAACATTAAAAAACAAGGGTACAAAATCGTCAATGAGTGAGTTGTGAATCGGATCAGTTGATTGCATTCGAACCATCGCCTGACCAGGAACGACCGGGTATTGCGGAAGAATAGGAAATTGTGTTGATCCATTGTTTGTAAAAGATTGGGAAGGCGGGAAGCTCGCATAACCTGTTAACTGAATAACTCCATTTATTAAAGGCGGATTAGTACTTGTGCCACTCACAGAAAAAGGATAACATCCAACGATGGCGTTGGTATTTAATGTTACCTGAATATTGGATCCCCCATTACCAACACTAACCTTTCGACAGGATGTATAGCCATTTTGGGAACTGTAAGCACTTCTGCAAATAGTATAATCTCCTGCAACAGCATACGTATGAACACCGCCTCCTCCGGGTGTAAAATTCCCATCTCCCCAATCAATATTGGCTGAAATTGGATTTTGCAGACTTCCTCCATAATCATACCCTCCGGCAGTTACATCCATTCCACTAACCGAAACCACAATTTCAGAAAACACTTGTGTACCTGTTGATTGAAATATATTACAAATTGATTTTGTACAACTATCCCCGGTTGAAACATTGGTTGCACGTATAGTGAGACATACTTCGCTGAATCCTTCCGGCAAAAAATACCCCTGGCTTTGCAGTAAGGAATCAGTTGATACAATTACATTATTAACCTCCCATTCCCAGCTATAAGCCGTCCAGCCCGGATCAAAAATCGTAGCCCCGCCATGTATATTGGATTCTAAATTAGGTCCTCCTCCCTGGCTGGAAAGCACAGGAGTAACACCACACTGGCCATGTGAATTATTTGTTATTGCTGTCATGAGGAAACATAACAGCAAGAATAAAATACTTGTAGATTTTAACATATACAATAGATTTAACTATTAACCCTGAGTAAACTTAACAAAATAAAGCCTGATAAAAAACACATTCGAAATTTAAAATGCCGGATTTTATTAACTTTTTGGCGGACGGCTCTAATTCAAGGGTTAAAGAGAAAGGGCATAAACCGTTATTATTTTTTCTCTATTACCGCCATTGTTATCCTGCTGATGCAAACGATTTTGTTTTCGTCATTCACAATTTCTATTGACCAAACCTGGCTGCGTTTGCCTATGTGAATGGGCCTTGCCGTTGCGTAAACAAATCCTGATGAAACAGGCCGCAAATGATTGGCATTAATTTCCATTCCTACACAATGAAATTTTGCAGGGTCTACCGTTAAGAAAGAGCCGATACTTCCCAATGATTCCGCTAATGCAACTGAAGCTCCGCCATGCAAAATATTCATAGGCTGAACCGTCCGGTGATCAACAGGCATACGACCCTTAATAAAATCATTTCCCAGTTCAAGTATTTCAATTCCCAGGTGTTCCAGCATGTTATTCTGAGTAAGGAATTTTATTTCTTCAAGGTTGTAGGCTTTGTTCCAAATCATCTGTAAAAATTATTTAAATTCTTGATTTAACCTTTTTTTAAAAATAAAGTTTTAATCCCAATAATCATTTGAATAGGGCGGATCATGTTTACCGAACAAGCCTCTTGGAAAAACAGATTTATAAATTTCTCCCATGAAAATCCGGATGCGGAAAAGATACACCGGAGAATCAATCGATTCTTTCACTTTTCCATTGTTGACTATCGCACGCCGATAACCTAAACCCGCACTTAATCCTACCCAACGTAAAATGCGGTAGGTTGCAATACCGCTTGGACCCAATAATACAACCGTTCCCTGGTCCGTCTTTTTTGTTAAAAATTCTCCATTGACTTTTTCAAAATAATTAAAATAAGACGATCCTATTCCTAAGGTCACCGGCATCGTGATTTGCCATCGCTTACTGTCGTAAAAAGTATATTCTGCACTTAGTGTCATATAGGATAATGATAGTTGCGCAGGTACTGTAGAATCGATTCCGGTAACTTGTGTTGTAATAATTTTATCATCCACCACATCAGACACCAACGCTGCATAACCGATTCCAAACCGGATGGTTTTCTTAAAATCAAGCCCTAACCTGATTTCATTGGTGGTTGCCCCTTTGCCAGAAATAAATGAACTTGTTTTATCAAGCGTTAAAAAAATTTTAGGTTTATTTTTAAAACTGATCAGCGGAGTGTCGACCACCGTTTTATTTGTTTGCGCACTTACCCGATGTGTGGCAATTGTCAAAATCGTAATAAGCAGAATAGCGAACTTTATTTTGACCATGATAGAATAACGGCAATGAAGTTTAATTTATTCAAATTTCGGAAAAAAGAGGTGGATTGGGGATGAAAAGGGGTTTAGATATTAACACATTATTAGATAAAGGACATTCATTTATAAATTGGCACATCCTCAAATAAGTCGTAGGCCTCATTGAATGCGTCTCATTGAATGCATCTCATTGCATGCGTCTCCCATCTCTCCGGAAAATGGCACAGGTTAAAAATTAAAAAGCCCGCTTTTAGCAGGCTTTTTATCAGTTTGTCAGGAATTAAAAATCTCCGGGTCTGTTAGATTCAGGTGTTGCTGAATGCGGGACGGTTTGAGGAATGTAATCTTCTTTCGCACCGGGCTTGCTGTAATCGTATGGCCAGCGATGCACTGTAGGAATCTCACCGGGCCAGTTGCCATGCAAATGTTCTACCGGTGCAGTCCATTCCAGGGTATTCGATTTCCATGGGTTTTGCGGAGCAATTTTCCCTTTGAACATACTGTAGAAGAAATTAATCGCAAAGATTACCTGTGCCACACCTGCAAGCAGAGCGAAAACAGAAATCAATTCATTGATATTTATCAACTGATCAAATCCTTCGTAAGCAGTGTTAGCATAATACCTTCTTGGTACGCCTGCGAGTCCGATAAAATGCATCGGGAAGAAAACTGCATACACACAAATAATTGTCAGCCAGAAATGCACATAGCCGAGCGTTTTATTCATCATCCTGCCATACATCCTGGGGAACCAGTGATAAACACCGGCGAACATACCGAAGATGGCAGAGCTTCCCATTACGATGTGGAAATGTGCTACTACGAAATAGGTATCGTGAAGATTGATATCCAAAGCTGAATCACCTAAAATTATTCCGGTTAATCCACCGGATATGAAGAACGAGACGAGTCCGATGGCAAAAAGCATAGCCGGCGTCATTACAATATTTGCGCGCCACACGGTTGCGATGTAGTTAAACACTTTAACTGCAGATGGAATCGCAACCAGCAGCGTGGTAAATACGAAGACAGATCCCAGGAATGGATTCATCCCGGTAACGAACATATGGTGACCCCACACAATAAAGGATAGAAATGCGATTACAAGCATGGATGCAATCATCGCTTTATAACCGAAAATCGGTTTACGTGACATTGTGGAAATTACTTCCGATGCAAGTCCTAAGGCAGGTAACAATACGATATAAACTTCGGGGTGACCCAGAAACCAGAACAAGTGTTGGTACAGGACCGGACTTCCACCGGTATGATCAAGCGGAACTCCCCCGATAAAAATATCGGACAGGTAAAAACTTGTTCCCATACTTCGGTCGAATACAAGCAGCAGGGCGGCAGCTACCAATACAGGGAAGGAGAGAACTCCTAAAATTGCAGTAATAAGGAATGCCCAGATTGTAAGCGGCAAACGGGTCATTGCCATTCCTTTGGTTCGCAGGTTTATTACCGTAGCAATGTAATTAATACCACCCAATAAGGCCGATACAATAAACAGCACCATTGAAACAAGCCAAAGGGTCATTCCCAGTCCGGATCCCGGAATGGCCTGGGGTAACGCGCTCAGTGGTGGATAAACTGTCCATCCACCGGATGCAGGTCCTGCTTCAATAAATAAGGAACCAAACATTACCAGCGAAGAAGCGGCAAAGAACCAGAACGATAACATATTCAGAAATCCTGAGGCCATATCCCTTGCTCCTACCTGTAAAGGAATAAGCAGGTTGCTGAACGTACCGCTAAGTCCGCCCGTTAAAACCATAAACACCATAATGGTACCGTGAATAGTAACAAGAGCAAGGTAAAATCCGGGATCCAGTTTACCATCTTTTCCCCATTTTCCGATAATGTTTTCGAGAAACGGAAACGTTTGGTCGGGCCAGGCCAATTGCAAGCGGAAGATCATTGACATTCCCATGGCAAGAAATGCCATAACAATAGCAGTTACAAGGAACTGCTTGGAAATCATCTTATGATCGGTACTGAAAACGTATTTGGTCAGGAACGTTTGATGATGTTCGTGATGATGATCATCATGACCGTGATCTACATCATGTCCTGAGTGAGTGGTATCTTTAACTTCCATTCGGATTTATTATTGAAATTACTTTAATCATTAACTATTCAACAACCCTTATTACAGGCTGTTTGTTTCTGCATTTGCAGAGGCCGTATTCGCAACTTTAGATGGGCCGGATGCGGGCACGGCAGGTTTTTCTCCCTGCAGCCAGGCTTTAAAATCAGCCGGTTCATCAACCACTACTTTCATTTTCATATTATAATGTGCAACACCACAGATCTTGTTGCAAAGCAGCACATAATCAAATTTTTCTTTTTTGGTGATGCCTCTCATTTCAGCGGTTGTAATAGTAGGCTCCATGTAAAAGGCAGTATTCATACCCGGAACACAGTTCATTTGAGTTCTGAAGTGAGGGAAATACGCCGAGTGAATTACATCACGTGAATTGAACTGGAACTGAACAGGAACACCTTTTGGCAAATGCATTTCATTTGCTTTGGTAATAATATCATCCTTTGCAGCAGGGTCACTGAAATCAATTCCTAAGGGATTATCATCAGTGATAAGTTTATAAAATGATCTTCCAAGCTGGTTGTCAGCTCCGGCATATCGTGCGATCCAGTTAAACTGGTAACCATACACCTGAACCACCATTCCGTCTTTCGGATGTCCCTGTGTCATTTTATTCCATTCTCTCAAACCCGTTACAATGAGTGCGGAAAGTACAATTGTTGGAACAACGGTCCATATTAATTCGAGCTTATGATTTTCCGGATAAAATAAAGCGAATCTTTTTTTGTCGTGTTGATATTTATAAACAAACCAGAACAGTGCAATCTGTGTAATGAAAAAAACGATTCCGATTACCAGGAAATTAATGTTAAGTAGAAAATCTGTTTCAACACCATGTGCTGATGCAGCTTCAGGAAGCATGAAGGGCATGTACTTGAAGGTCATGTAAACCATCAGTCCAAGTCCTAATACCATAAACAGTATCATACCGATACCATTCATAGTATTGTGTCTCTTTTGTTCTTCTTCTTCATCTTCTCCAGAAAGTACGGAAGCAAGCTGCACAACATTCATAAGCCTGATCACTACCAGGATTCCCAGGAGTGTGGCTAATAGCATCAGAAAGTTCATTCGGTATACTTTATTATTCTGTTATTCAAAATTCTTTTCTACTAACTAATTTTATATTGAGTGATGAAGGCTTTCCTGCAACAGCGGATGTTTTTCGCGAAGCAGTGGAGCTTTTGTAAGGGCGTTTTGCACGACATACATAAACAGACCCAGAAACCCGAGTGTTGTTCCTACTTCCATCCAGCCAATGTGCCAGTTTTCTTTAACAACCCCGGGAGTAATCATAAGGAATACATCTATCCAGTGACCGATGAATAAGATCACAGAAATTGTAAGCAGCAGGTTAAGTTTTCTTTTTGCATCACGCGACATCAGCAACAGGAAAGGTGTGAAGAAATTGATCATGAAATTTGCGATGAACAATTCACGGTAACTGTCGAAACGAATCATGAAGTAAGTAACCTCCTCAGGAATGTTTGCATACCAGATAAGCATGAACTGGGCAAACCATAAATACGTCCAGAAAATACTGAATGCAAACATGAATTTACCGGCATCATGAAGGTGATGTTCGGTGATCCATGGCATGTTTCCTTTTTTCACCAGGTAAACCAGTATAAAATTCATTACTGCAAGTCCGCTTATAAACATCCCTGCAAAGGTATACCAACCGAAAAGTGTAGAATACCAGTGTGTATCAATTGACATGATAAAATCCCACGCTGAGGTTGATGATGTTATTGCAAATAATACCAGGAATGTTGCGGCATGTCTTTTCGCTTTAAAATAATTAACGGTTCCGCCTTCAATATCTTCCTTTAAGGAAAGTCTCCTGAAAATAACTGTAAATCCGATCCAGATTGCAAAGTACGCCAGCATCCTGATAATGAAGAATGGCAGGTTAAGATATCCTGATTTTCCTGCAATGATTTTATCATATTCCGCTGAAGCGGGATCATATAATTCGGTATGCAGCCAATGATACAGGTAATGCCCCCCACTGTGTCCTGCAATATAATTACCAAAGAAAACAATCAGCATGAGAACGGCAGACCACGGAAGAAACTGACCCATAGCTTCGAGAATTCTTTTCAGCACAACCGACCATCCTACTTCTGCCGCATACTGTATAGCCAGGAAAAATGTTCCTGCCAAAGCAATCGCCATAAAATAAAATGTATTATGAAGCAGGTTCGACCAGGCCTGGTGATTGTGTGTGAGAAAACTGGCAATGATGGAAATCAATCCAACCGCCATCAACACGAAAGCAATGGTTTTATTTTTTTGGGTGAAAATATAATTCATAGTTAAAGCGGTTATTAATTCAATGCCACGGTTGAGTCTTTGGATGCAGCCGCTGTACTATCGGCTGGTGCTGTTGTTGTTGATGCCGCCTTTGCAAGCTGATGCACATACATGGTAATTTTCCACCGCTCAACAGGATCAACCAGTGTTGCATGAGGACCCATAAGATTGATGCCGTAAGTGATGGTATGATATATTTTACCATCTGTAAGATCACGAACATTACCACCTCTTGATGAAACACCGGTTATATACGATGGCGGAGGAGGGTACTTACCCGTTGCAATGAGTGATCCATCACCATTGCCTGTTTCACCATGACAATGCATGCAAAAATTAGTATATAATTTTTTCCCTTCGGCCAGATTAACTGTGTTCACTTCAAAAGGATTTTTCAAATCATTTCCGGCTGCAACATAACCCTCGTTAGATGATGGGTAATTAAAAAAGGTATAATTTCTCGGGATTGTTCCGGCAACAGGAGTTCGTGCAGAGGTGCTGTCACCAAACAATGCATTTGCAGAGTAGGCCTTGTAAGCAGGTGAACGATACATGTCGGGCATAAATTCCAGTCCGGGTGAATTGGAATCACTGCCGCACGATGCTACGAACAGCATCACTGACAACAGCAGCGCTCCTGAAAACAGCTTCACTTTAGTTTGATTCATTTCTGAGTATTCTTTTATTTTAATTTAAGAAGCTTAATCTTTAACATAAATAGCACCGACCTCTTTCATTGCTGCATGGGCGGCTGCTTTTTCCATATCATTCTTTACTTCAATCGACATCACAAACCGATCATCAGCCATGCGATCATCAATTACATGCGGCTCAACTCCGGGAAGCAATTTACTCCTGAGAAAGAATGTAATGGCCATTCCATGTGCAGCACACAACACCGTAACTTCAAACGTTACGGGTATAAACGCTGCAATGTTTTTATATAATGCGAAGCTGGGTTTTCCACCAATGTCCATTGGCCAGTCCCATATATTCATATACCAGATCATTAATAATGCAAGACTTGTTCCGGTAGCACCGTACATGAAAGCAGTAATTGAGATTCGGGTACGCTTTAATCCAAGTGCTGAATCCAATCCGTGAATTGGAAAAGGAGATATCACATCGGTGACCTTGAATTTTCTTTCTTTTAGTTTAGGAATGGCGCTGAGGACAACATCATCATCGTCGAAAACACCGTATGCCATTTTAGTGCTCATGGTGGTGGGCTCCTTTCTTTTTTGCCTGTGAACTTGATGTCTTTACAATAGTCTTTAATTCGCTCATTGCGATTACCGGGAAAAAGCGGGTAAACAATAAGAACGGAACAAAGAATAATCCGAGTGAGCCAATGAATATTCCTACCTCAACCCATGTTGGAGAATACATTGTCCAGCTGGATGGAATATAATCACGGTGCAGTGAAGTAACAATGATTACAAAACGCTCGAACCACATTCCGATATTCACGAAGATGGAAATAAAGAATGTTGCGAAGACACTTGTGCGCAGTTTTCCCGACCAGAACAACTGTGGAGTGATAACGTTACAGGTCATCATACTCCAGTATGCCCACCAATAAGGGCCGGTTGCACGGTTAATGAACGCATACTGTTCGTATTCAACTCCTGAATACCAGGCGATGAAGAATTCAGTAATATACGCAACACCTACAATGGAACCGGTGATCAGGATAATCCTGTTCATCATATCAATGTGGTAAATGGTAATGTAATCTTCGAGGTTTAAAACTTTTCGGGTGATGATAAGAAGCGTTTGCACCATAGCAAATCCTGAAAAGATAGCACCTGCAACAAAGTAAGGCGGGAAAATTGTAGTATGCCATCCCGGAACCAGTGATGTTGCAAAGTCCATGGATACAACCGAGTGAACAGAGAGTACCAGGGGTGTTGAAAGACCTGCAAGTACCAGCGACACTTCTTCAAAACGCTGCCAGTTTTTAGCAGTTCCTGTCCAACCAAAACTCAATACAGTATACCAGAACTTCGCAGCTTTTGTTTTTGCACGATCACGAACGGCCGCAAAATCAGGAATTAATCCGGTGTACCAGAATACCAGCGATACCGAGAAATAAGTTGAAATTGCAAATACATCCCACACAAGTGGTGAATTGAAATTAACCCAGAGCGAACCAAACTGATTGGGTAATGGCAGTGGCCAGTAGGCTACCCACGGGCGACCCATGTGTGAAACAATAAAGGATGCAGCGCAGATTACAGCGAAAATGGTCATCGCTTCCGCGGAACGGTTAATTGATAGTCTCCATTTCTGACGGAAAAGTAAAAGGATTGCCGAGATAAGAGTTCCGGCATGACCGATACCAACCCACCAAACGAAATTGGTGATATCCCATGCCCATCCTACAGTTTTGTTTAGACCCCAAACCCCGAGGCCGGTACCTAATGTATAGGAAACGGAAATGATCCACCATAACAATGCCAGTGAGGCCAGCGTGAAAGCCATCCACCAGTATTTATTGGCCTTCCCTTCAATGGGCCTGCAAACATCCTCTGTGATCTGGTGATGTGTTTTATCACCAAGGATGAGCGGTTCCCTTAATTCTGATTCGTAGTGCATATTGTAATTGTCAGTATCTGATTTTTAAAAATCACTTGCTTTTAAGCTTTGCCGCTGTTAGCATCCTTGTTTCTAACCTTGGTTTGATAATATACTGAAGGCTGAACATTCAGTTCTTCGAGGAGGTGGTATGCACGTTCCTGTTTTGCTTCTTTATTTAACCTGCTATCCTTATCGTTATAATCACCGAATGTAATAGCATTTGTAGGACATGATTGTGCGCAGGCTGTGTTAATCTCACCATCTTTCGGACGGCGTCCTGCCTTTTTCGCTTCCAGTTTTCCATATTGAAGGCGTTGCACACACATCGAACATTTTTCCATAACTCCGCGTGAACGTACAATCACATCAGGGTTCAGTACCATCTTACCCAGGTCATCGTTCATGTTGAAGTTGAACTGTGCATTATCGGAATATTTGAACCAGTTGTAACGGCGAACTTTATAAGGGCAGTTATTCGCACAATAACGGGTTCCAACACAACGGTTATACGCCATCATGTTAAGGCCTTCAGAACTATGTGTTGTTGCTGCCACCGGACAAACCGTTTCACACGGTGCATGATTACAATGCTGACACATTACAGGCTGAAATACTACCTCCGGATTATCGGACGGTATTTCCATATTGCTCAGCATATCAATTTTCCCCATGTCGGCTTTCTCTGCGCTGGCCTTTGTTGTATCGCTTGAATAATACCGGTCGATACGGATCCAATGCATTTCGCGTGAACGGTTGATTTCATCTTTTCCAACAACCGGAACATTGTTCTCCACCTGGCAGGCGATTACACATGATCCGCAACCAATGCACGAATTCAGGTCAATCGACATTCCCCAGAAGTGGTTTGGTTTGTCAAAGCCGGGATTTTTCTCGGTTGCCCAGAGATCCATTTCAGTAGCCTTAACTTTTCCTTTATAGGTTTCAAGCATCACATCAGGATTCCCGGACTTGGGATCCTTCAGAAACTGATCAAGATTCGTTTCTTTTACAATCGCACGGCCCATCATGGTATGATGTGTTTGTGTTGCTGCCAGCACGTGATCGTCGAAAGTTGTTTTGTTTAAAGTAGCGCCCGTAGTATAATACTGAACGGTACCATTTACCATAGAAGCAAGCGGGTAAGCATTAAAACCAATATCGTTGGCGGCTTTACCGGCATTCACCCTGCCATATCCCATGGCAACGGCAACCGTTTGATCGGCCACACCGGGCTGAAGATACACTGGACCTTTAACCGTGACATTTCCTGCTTTGATTTCAATAACAGTTCCCTGCTTGTAACCTTGTGCTACGGCAAATGCAGGAGACATGGCGATATAATTATCCCAGCAAACTTTTGAGATAGGATCGGGAAGTTCCTGTAACCAGGGGTTATTGGCATGCTGCCCGGTTCCGATACCCGTTTTTTCATAAAGGATAACTTCTATTCCGCTTGATTTAGAAACAGCAGCAGCAGAAGCCGCGGTATTAACATCTCCACCAAATGAAACTGTAACAGGGGTTGCGTTTCCTGTAAAAACACCTTCCTGTAAAGATTTAGTCCAGAAAGCTTCAAAATTGCTGATACCCGTTTGTAAGCCGTAAAGATTTTTATTCCAGTTATTCTGCATGAAAGCCAGGTAATCCTGGTAAGGTAATCCTGCCCATTGAATCAGGCTGTCCTGCATTTGACGGGTGTTGAATAAATTGCGGATAGTAGGCTGTGCAAGGCTGAAATTTCCGGCTACCGGTTCAGCATCATTCCACGACTCAAGATAATGATGATCGGGACAAATATATCCTGACAGTGCAGCGGTTTCATCGGTTACTGAAGCAAATGAAATTACCGTTGGCACTTTTTTTAATGCCGCAGTAAAAGCAGCCGCATCATGATAAGTATAAGCAGGATTGGTATTGTTTATTAAAAGCACATCTACGGTACCGTTATTCATATCTGAAACGAGGGCAGCCATTTTTTCATCGTTACCCTGGCGAAGATTGGAATGGGTATCAATATTAATTGTTGAACCGTAACTTCCTAATAAATTATTGATGGCATTAACAACAAGCTGCGTATTAACATCATTTGAACCTGAAACTACAACAGCTCTTCCTTTGCTTTTCCAAAGATCTTTTGCAGCTTTTGTAAGGCCATCTTCCAGACCGGTAGTTGCATTTGTTGAACCGGCAACTCCTGCCATTCCGGCAAGTTTATTATACAATGAAACCACTGCGGCACCGTGCTGACTTGGTTTCATTTTATAACGATGATCGGCATTGGAACCGGTCACCGAAAGTGTAGATTCAAACTGATAATGACGCGACATGGTTTTCTTGTCGAGCAATTTTCGGTTTACTGCATATTGCCTTGCATTTTCAGTTGGGTTCACCCAGTTGGAAAGAAAGTCAGCACCAAATCCAACTATCACATCCGCATTATCGAACCGGTAGGTTGGAAGCACAGCTTTGCCAAATGAAAGTTCATTTGCTTTAAGCGTTCCTGAAAAAGATATTGCATCGTAGGTAACAACTTCTGTTCCCGGAAATTTGGCTGCGAATTCCGTGAAGAGGGCTTTTGTTGAAGGGCTGATAACAGTAGACGTCAGCAACCTGATTTTTCCTCCTTTTTGAGAAGCGGCGGCAAGTTTTCCTTTTATATCATCATCCACAGTTTTCCAGGATGCATCTTTACCTTGAACAAGCGGGCCGCTGGTACGGTTAATATCATACAAGCCCAGTACCGAGGCCTGAACGCGGGCATGTGTTGCACCTTTTGACAGGGGCGACAACTCATTACCATCAACTTTAATAGGTCTTCCTTCGCGGGTTTTTACGAGAAGGCTGCTGTAATCATGACCATCAAAAAAAGTTGACGCATAATAATTAGGTATACCGGGTAGAATTTCTTCCGGCTTGATAAGATAAGGAATTGATTTTTTTACCGGTGCTTCACAGGCAGCTAACGTAGCGGCGGCCATTCCGAAGCCAAGAAATTTCAAAAAATCCCTTCTGGGGGTCGCATCTGAAGATTCAGCTTTTTTGCCGATTACTTCATCCACGGGAAGATGTTCGAAAAACTCATTGTTTTTCAGCCTGACGAACTCCGCATCGTTCCGAAGTTCTTCAACACCTTTCCAGTATTTTTTTTCCATATTGATTAACAGGTTGTATCTAAAGTGGGATTATTAATAGTGGCAACGGGCACATTCAAGGCCACCAATTTTTTCAACAGTGAGTTTGGCATCCGCCCCATATTTCTTTTTAAGATTTTCGTGAAGCTCCGTATAATAGGCATTGCCTTCGGCTTTCACTTCGGTATCTTTATGGCACTGAATACACCAGCCCATCGTAAGGGGTGAAAATTGCTTTACAACGTCCATTTCCTGAACCGGGCCGTGGCAGGTCTGACATTCAATACCACCTACAGCAGTATGTTGTGCATGATTGAAGTAAGCCAGATCGGGAAGATTGTGAACACGAATCCATTGCACGGGTTTTGGATTGGGTCCATATTCCTGGGTATCCGGATTGTAATCTAATGCAGCATATATTTTAGCAATTTCAGTAGTTCCGTATTGCGGTCCCTTTTGAACGAACGTATGGCAATTCATACAAACATTCGGAGATGGAATATTTGCGTGACGGCTTTTTTCAGCACCCGAATGGCAATAAACACAGGAAATACCATTTTGACCGGCGTGCAATTTATGCGAGAATTTTATGGGCTGTTCAGGTGCATAATTCTGGGAAATTCCTATTCCCGCCAGGGCGTTCCATCCTTTTACACTCCCCCAGAACACCAATAGAATAAAAAGTACTGCGATCAGTTTTTTGTTGCCACGAATCCAGTTTTTGGATGCCTGCTTTTGGCTGATGGGTTCCGGCTCGGGAATTCCGTCTTTAGAACGGACCGCTCTTTCCAGACCTTTTTTTACTTTTCCTAAAACTGCCCACAGCGTTAAAAGGAGCAAAACTATCGATAACAATACCCAAGGTATGCCTGGTTCTTCAGCAACAGCACCGGCAGCAGCAGGTCCTCCGGTTGGTGCAGTAGCAACAACTTCCCCCTCTGTTTTTACATAGGCAAAAATTGCTTTAATTTCATCATCGGCCAATGCAAATGAGGGCATTGCAGTCTTGTTATAATCGTTGTATAACTTAACAGCATAAGGATCACCAGATTGAATTACAGCCTGCGAATTCTTGGTCCATTTAATCAACCATTCTTCATTGCGGCGATTGTGAACATCTTTAAGACCGGGACCTATTATTTTATTTGAACCTGTGCTGTGACACTGGGCACATTGAGCTTTGAAAAGTGCTGCACCGTCGGGTTGTGCATGAACTTTATTGGATGAGAAGAAAAACAGTGAGAAAAATAATACGTAAACCGACGTGATTTTAGAGGCGAACACGCGACCTTTCATAGGATAGATTTAGGTTGATGGATGCAGTAAATGGTGTACAATTTCCCGTAAGGAATGGGCATATCCTTCCTTTAAGGGTGGGCAAATTTAAGACAAACATTTATGATTTAAAAAGTGGATGTAGGACTTTTGTAATTTAAATTGATTCTAAATAGCAACGTATTGATTAGCAGGTCAGAAAAAGCGCGTCAAAAGCATTCTTTTAATACTTTCCCTGAATTTTCAGTTGCGATATATTGTACTTAAGGCATGATAAAGGGAAAATGCCGGTAAGCATTATAAGGATGGAGTACTAATTTGTAATTCTAATCTTGTGATCAGGACCTGAATAATCGCAATTAATAAGTTGGGAATGTCATGAAATTGTCATCAAATAATGTTGATGCCTCAATTTCTTAAAATATAATCCTGTAGTTTTGTGGTAAAATGAAATCCTTCACGCTTCTGCTCTTTTCCATGATTTTGATGCTTATTGCGTCACCGGTTATCCGGGCACAAAATTATTCCCTGAAAACGCAGGACAGCCTGGTTAATTTATTAGCTAACAGGCATTTGGCAATTAATCAGGCAAAACGAACCATGCCCGGTTACAGGGTGCAGATTTATTTTGGTTCAGACCGGGCCCGGGCCAATGAAATTAAGACTGATTTTTTGCAACTATTCCCTGACAAAGGTACATACCTGATTTATCAGCAACCCAATTTCAAAATCAGGGTTGGTGATTACAAAACCCGTCTGGAAGCCATGAAATTTCTGAAAGAAATTCAGACGCTTTATTCGGCGGCTTTTATTGTTAAGGATGAGGTGAAATTGCCGGAGTAATATTTTTTTGACTTGACTGCAACGTCACTGCTTTTTGAAGATTAAAGTTGTTTTTAGATTTGAAAAGCATGAATTTTTCATTTCGGGAAAAGTTAGATCTTTGCGAAACTTAATGGTAATCCCAGCAATGAAAAAATTTATTCTGCCCGTATTAATTGCCTTGTTCCTGGATGCTTCAGGCCAAACCTGCCCTATTCCTATGGCGGCAAATGTGTTTAAGCAAAAAATGAATCAGCTTGCTTTGCAGCCAAACGATCAGCAAAAGTTGCAACTGGCAAAAAACATGCTCCAGGGATCCTGTTTACTAAGCACCCAGGTTAAAGATCTGGCCTCGGTGTTTGCAGGTGATTATTACCGGTTCGAATTCTGCAAGCGTGCCTGGAAACACACTTTTGATCCGGGAAATTTCTTTGATGTTTATGATGCATTCGCAAGTTTTTCTTCCGCATTGCGGCTGTATGATTTTGTGACAAACACCAATCCCGCGCCATCACCGGGACCACCTCCCGGACCGGGACCCGGTACTCCGCAGGCATGGTATCCTAATCTTCCTTATCCTTCTCCTTCCGGATATAAAGGAATAACCGGGTGCCCATTACCGATGGCCGACAATGATTTTGAATTTTTGAGTAAAAAAACCGTCAATCAAACCAATGATGGCAACAGGAGAATTGAAGCGTTAAAACTTACGGGTTCGAATTGCTTGAGCGTGAGCCAGGCGATGAAACTTGCCACTTTGTTCGACCTGGAATCCAATCGGCTTTCCTTTATGAAAGAGGTTTTCGTTAAATTATATGACCTGGAAAATTATTCTTATGCAACAGAAATTTTTTCCAATACTCCTTACAAAAATGACTGGCTGGCGTTTTGCCCGACGGCAATAGATCCCGTTACTGTTCCCCCGGCTCCACCTGCTCCGGTATGCGAGGTTACTCCGCAGGAATATGAAGAAGCAAAACGCAGCATCAGCAATGTTTCGATAAACAGTACCAAACTCACTTTGGCAAAACAAATTATCAGCACTAAAAAATGTTTTACGGTAAAACAACTGGCAGGTATTATTGAATTGTTTTCGGTTGAAAGTTCACGACTGGAAGTGGCTCTTTACAGTTATGATTATTGCATTAACAAAAGCGATTATTATCAACTTACCGAATCCTTTTCCACTACCGGAAGCAAAAACAAGTTGCTTGATTTTATTAGTACCAAATAGTAATTATGTTCTCAAAAACTTATACGATCCGGTGGGCCGATATGGATGCAAACATTCATATGCGCCACTCGGCATATAATGATTATGCAGCACAAACCAGATTATTGTTCATGGCAGAAAATGGATTTGGTATGGATTGGTTCAAGCTACATAATGTATTCCCTGTTTTGTTTCGTGAGGAAACGGTTTTTCTAAAGGAAATTCATGGTAATGAAACCATCACTGTTGATGCGGTGCTTGTGAAAATGTCAGACGATGGCTCACGGTGGACAATTATGAACCGGTTTTATAAATCGAATGGTGTCCTGGCTGCACGTCTTACAGTTGATGGTGCCTGGATGGATATAGTTGCCAGGAAATTAAAAAATCCGCCTGTCGAACTACTCGAACTTTTCAATAAGCTTGACAAGTCAACCGGAACCTGACCTTCAAAATTTCTATGCATATGTTTAGTGGGCTTCCGGTTACTATCTTTGAAATCCGTTAAAAATTTTTTGAAGCAAACCTCATCAATTCCATTCTGAGTTCATGGAATATTTTTTCAAATCGCTCCATGCGTTCCCGTAGTTCGGGATGATCTTCTATCCGTTGACGGTTAATGGCTATAGGGTTCTTATTTATTATGGATTCGATTTCATTTCCCAGTATTTTAATGGAATGGCGAAACTCATCAATTTCATTTTTCTGAATGATAAACTGGTTCTGAAAATGCTCGACCATTGACAAAACATCTTTGGCAGTGTTTTTAGCAGCAATCTCTTCGAGGCGTCGTTTTAAAATGGTGAGATCCTCCTGGTAAAAATCCAGTTTTTTCAACCATTCACGATGTTCAATATGCAGCGAGTCAATTTTTGTACTTTCCATAATACTATTTTTTGAGTGGTTTGATTTTATTAATTGCAGAACAAAATTCACAGTTATTGTCCATGTTTCATATGACCGGAGTCATTTTTTCCTGGTGACGATAATCATAAAAACAACTGATACGAAATCAGTCTTCATCAGATTCTCCTCCTGCAGGAGAAGGCGAGGCTGTAATATTAATCTCGGTGTGCCGTATTTCACCGCCTGACAAACCTGTTCTTGCCATTAAAAAAACTACAACGGCCAGCATCACCATATTTACCCATATCAGCGGCATTGATACAATCTTTGAGGATCGTATAGCTACAAGTGTACCTAGTGCCACCGCACCTGACATAACCATCGACCAGAAAGCAATTTCGGCCATATCTTCGTGTTCCTCCATTGCATTTTCGTTGATACCCATTATAGGTTCAACCAGGTGCTCAGCTTCTTCGCCGGAGAGAAATGCGGGAATGGCAATCAAAGTAGCAACAACCATGGTGAGCAATGCTGCTTTAATAACATCTTCGCTTTTATTGAAAATTCCATACAGCAGTAGACACAATGCAAAAATTGACCCTAATATAGGTACATGATTTAACAAGAGGTGAATGTGGGCTCCGTTCATGATTGAAGTATTTTAGATAATTATATTGCTTTGATAAAATAATTTATTTGAAGTGAATTCATAATTCTTTCAGCAACTTTCCTCCCGGTGTTATCGGTATCCCTATATGAAACCCACACACTCCACATATTTGATTTTCGTGTATACACTGCATATTGAAATCGCATAAACACACCGTTATCATGATAAAATCCCTCAACTAACACACCTATCGCTTTATTATTACTTACCGGACTTCGTGTAAATTCCACATTCGTTATGGAGGGCTGATTGATCAGTTCGTTCAGAACAGTAGCAGCTGCACCATCAGGTTTTATCCCAACCCCTTCATTAAAAAGACTGGAAACAACTTTAATCTGCAAACTCCGAGACGGCTGAAGCATGAACGCTGCAGTTTCTTTGAGATGTTGCCTGTATTTGACCGGGACTTCAATTTCTGTTTCTTCGGGTTTACCGGGTGTTTCAATACTTAAACCAAAACGCCCATAGGTATTTCGGTTCCACTCTTTTGCCAGTATTTTTTCGGATGTGTTACCCGGTAATAATAATTGCTTTAATTCATTTCCGGAAAAGTAAAAATAAATGGCAGTGCAGGCTATGATCAAAATCATGATCCAGGCAATTTTTATAAAAGACCATTTATTCCGGCTATTGGCAGGCTCTTCTGCAATCCGCTCTCCTGTGGCTTTTTTAAAATCCGCAAAAGTTTTTCCGGGATGATGCGGGCTCCATTCCACAAAATTGTGAGGCAGCTTTTTTCCACAACGCTCACAAAAAGTGAGATACTCTGTTTTTATTAAATTAAGAAACCCGCAATGGGAACACTCTATATAATACATCATTTAATGTAATATATGCCGGATTGAACTGGCAGCAAATAAAAAAACTGCTTTACACCGGAAGTGCAGGCAGTTTTAGTTTACAAGGACTGACTATTGGTTCAGTCTTTTTTCTGAATTTCTTTATTTTCTTCTGTTTTACCGCTGGAAGCATCTTTAAATTCGCGGATTCCCTTGCCTAATCCTTTAGCAAGTTCAGGAATTCTCTTCCCACCAAAGAATAGCAACAAAACCAATACGATAAGGAAAATTTCGGTGCCACCTAAGCCTCCGATAAATCCAACAATTGTGAGCAATGACATGATCTGGTTATTAATTGATTAGCACAAAGATACTAAAAATTCCAATACCCGGTTATTTCCTTGCCAGCCACCCGGCAGGATCGAGTTTAAGGGAGCCTTTCCATATCTCAAGATGTAATTCGGTTAATCCCTCTTCCGTATCAGTAAACACATTTCCTATTTTCTGACGGGTTGCGACTTTGTCACCCTTTTTCACGAAAACAGATTCAAGGTTTGAGTACACGCTAAGGTATTCACCATGACGGATTATGACTGCACTGTTAGCTCCCGGAATAGTTATCACGCCTGTAACTTCGCCATCAAATACCGACCGTGCAGCACTGTTAGGAGCAGAACGAATATCAACACCATTATTTTTAACCATTATTCCCTTTAACTCAGGATGTGGATGTTCACCAAAACTGCTGCTGATGTTTCCTTTTTCCACCGGCCAGGGAAGTTTGCCTTTATTTCCGGCAAAACTGCTGGTTAATTTCTGAGCTTCCGGTGTTAGCGAAAAAACATTGGAACTAGTCACATTCTTCTTTCCCGATGCAGTAGCCTTTTTCTTTGCACTGGCAATTTCTTTTCGTATCAGTTCATCAATTGCGCGGTCGAGTTTCTTTTTCGCACGTTGTTTATCTGCTAATTGTTTTTTAAGCTTTTTTTCACGGTCCTGCAATCCGGCCAGCACTTTGTCTTGCTGCTTTTTATCTTCTTCAAGCGATTGTTTTTGTTTCAGTTCGCTTTCGCGAAGATGAGTTTTTTCTTCCTTCTGAACAACCAGCGTTTGCTTTTTTGATGCCAGATCCTTCTGAGTGCTGTCGATCAGTGCAGCCTGCTTTTTACGATGCTCACTATATTGTTGCAAATATTTGAGACGTTTATATGCCTGATTAAAATCACTTGATGCAAACACAAACATCATTCTCTGATAGCTCCCCTGGTTCTTTTGCGCAAACCGTATCATATTGACATACTCCTCTTTCAGCTGAGCCATCTTATGTTCGAGATTTGTAATCTCAACAGTAGTAATTGTTATGCTGTTATTAAGCCCATCGAGTTCGCTGCTTATGGTGCCTATCAATTCCTGGCGTAAACGAATTTTCTTTTTTAAGGCATTAACCTGGCTGGCGGTTAAAGATTTACTTTTGGAGGTTGCCTTAAGCTGTTTATTGGTTTCATCAATTTCCCGTTGCAACTGTTGTTTTTTCTTTTCAAGATCCTTCTTGTTTTGTGCTATTGCGGGAGCACAAACAGAAAGAAGAAGGAAGAAGAAAAGAAAATATTTACTGAATTTTCTCATAGCCGGACGGAATGTTGAAAGGAAAATCAATCTCACTGTTTAAATTGATTTTCAGATACTCAATATCAACCTTAAGAATTTTTTCAGCTGTAATAACCGTGTTGGAACGGAATGGAAACAATCCGCCATCGGTTTGGCGATGATCCTTATAATCGGTAAGCAGTGATTTGCTGTACCGTTGATCTTCTACACTGAGTCGTGTGATCCGGTAGGTAGTGCCGTCAACCCATAAATCCTGCACAATAGGCTTGTTGTTATCAATAGCCTCCAGCGATCGTTTTAATTTCCTTTTACTTAACGTACTGAGAATGTAGTATTGCTCTTCTATGTAAACAGAATTAAACTTGTTTTTCTTATATGCAAAAAGATTTCCTGTCAAAACACCCTGGATTATATCAAAATCAACATTGACTTTGAGCATATCGTTGAGGAATTCAAAATCGGACACAGAGTATTTTTTATTCAGACGGTCGATAAACTTAACACTGTCGCGCGTTATCAGGACACGGGCCACTTCAATACCCAATAAAGGCGTAATAGAAATCCAGATAGCACTATCAGTATAAATCCTCAAATTAATATTAAACGAATGTTCCTGATCTCCGATAACGGATTTCACTGCTGCCTTCGCGGTAAGTGTTTTCGTCTTGAAAGAATAATCCGAAATGAGCTGCTGTAAATCCGGAGCTGACTTATCTTCGGGTTTTTTGGCATCTTTTACCACAGGAGTAATGGCTTTATGTCGGGTTTTACAAGCTGGCATGATGCATAATATTCCTGCTGCCAGCAAAAGCGGTATGATCAATCGTACCTGAAAATCTCCAAACAGTTTACTCATTCAGTTTTTTTTCTCTGATTTTACTATCAATAAATTCGCTGGTATCACCGGCTGATTTAGCCCTGTTCCAAAAATCGAGTGCACCGGTAGTATCTCCCAATTTAAACAAAGTATCACCCATATGTTCAAGGATAGTTCCGTTGGTGCCGCCACCATTATCGATTGCTTTTTGCAACCAGGTTTTCGCGTCAGCATATTTTCCCATCATAAAAAGAATCCATCCATAAGTATCTTCGTATGAAGGCTCACCGGGCCGTATTTCATTTGAAAGTTTTGACATCGCTTCTGCTTTTTCCAGTTTTTCATTTCGTTCCGACAAATAGTAAGCGTAGTTGTTTAATATCAACGGATCTTGCGGATCCAGCTTTAATGCTTTCTCAAAATACGAATCCGATTCCTGATAATTTTTTAGTGTATTGTAATTATCAGCCAACCGGGTATAAAATTCTTTCAACTCCTGATCATTATCAACCACCAGTTTGCTTCCGGCAAGAAATGACTTTACCGCTTCTTCATTCCGATCCTCAGCTGAGAGGGCAATGCCATGAAACAAATACAAAACAGAACGGTCAGGGTATAACGAAAGCGCTTCCTCGGAATCTTTTAACATCCCTTTAAAATCAGCAATCTGCGATTGTGAAATCAATAATTGCTGCCAGACCATCAAATTTTTATCATCAATTGCAAGAGATGCCCGGTACTGATCCCGTGCATCATTATATTTTTCTGCAACCATTAAAAAGTCGCCATGAATGGCAAGTGCAATTGCATCAGCACTATTGCTTTCTGCCATTATCCCCGAAAGGGTAAGCGCCTGCTCCAGCATTTCAGGATTTCCCTGTACAATGGGCAGGTACGATGAAATAATTTTAATTTTTAATTCCTGCTCCAGTTCCTTACTTGCAAAGGCAAGCTTCAACTGTTCAAAAGATTTTTCTTTTTGATTATTGCTGCGATAGTATTCGGCATATGCCAGGTAAACATAAGGGCTTGTTTCATCAACTGCCTGCATGCGTTTTATGGTCTCCAATGCTTTTTCCGGCATGAGATTTACCTGGTAAAGTTCAACAAGCAGAGAATAATTTTTTATTTCATTTGGTTCTTTTTCAATCAGCCTTTCGATTTCCCCTGCAGCTTTATCAACCTTACCAAGCCGAAGCCAAAGACGTTCCTTTTCAATAGACAAATCAGCATTGATACCAATTTCTTCTTCTACTTTATCATACACTTTAATAGCTTCAGCTATTTTTCCGTTGTACAATAACGCCGAGGCATATTTGAAAGCATAGTCAATATTACGAGGGTAATCCTTAAAAAGTGCAGCATACATAGCTTCCCCTTCCGAACCTTTTTTAGCAGCCATAAGTAACTCGGCCAAAAACAACCGGTACCATGTATTGGAGCCATCCAACTGATGAGCACTGCGGGCAAAAAATAAGGCATCGTTAATTTTTTTCTGCTCAGCATAAATCAGTGCCAGTTCATACATAGCTGCATGATTTGTTCCGTCAATGCGGATACACTGCGCAAACAATTCTGCGGCCTTATCTTTATTGCCAAGAATTTTCTCCTTGTTTGCGTTTACGAAAAGGAATCGGAGGTTGATCTGCTCCTCTTCGGTAAGCACTCTCTTACCTTTTGAACTTTTAGATACAGCAGGTGCTTTAACAGTAGTTTTAGCAGAAGGCCCGCATGCAGCAATAAGCATAATGAAAATCAGGAAGTAACTGTATTTTAGTAGTGACATTTGTAACTAACTTTATTTGAAATTATTTTTCAGTGGTAAAATCTCCCATACTGAATTCCTTCATTTGTCCTTCTAATTTAACAAAACTTCCAATCATTGAATTGTCAATACATTGAGACATAACTATGGAGTTTGTTTGGATTATTGAATTTCTAACAACTGCATCCTTAATGGTGGAATCTTTCCCAATGGATGCATAGGGACCAATCACAGAATTTTCAATTTTTACATTTGCTCCAATATAGCAGGGCTCAATGATCACCGAATTCTTTATGTTAGCGGAGGATGTATTATTTGCAGCAGCTCCTTTTTTTATTTCCAGTATTCTCCTGTTGGTATTAACCGTAGCATCTTTATTTCCACAATCCAGCCATTCTTCAACGGCAGAAGCGCTGAGTTTCTTGCCTTTGCTTTTCATATTTTCAAGAGCATTGGTGAGTTGATACTCTCCTTTGTCACGAATGTCATTGTCGATAAGATATTGCAGTTCCTTTTTTAGATTATCACCATCCTTAATGTAATATATTCCTATTATAGCAAGATCTGAAACAAATTCCTGGGGCTTCTCCACAAAATCCGTAATAACACCGGTCCCATCAAGTTTTACAACACCGAACATTCTTGGATCTTCTATTTTACTAACCCAAATGATTCCATCACTGCTGGCTGTATCGGCAATCATCTCCGTTTTAAAAAGGGTATCGGCAAAAGCAATTACCACTTTTCCCGTAAGGGAAGGAGCAGCACAGAGAATGGCATGAGCGGTACCCAATGGTTCATCCTGATAATAAATACTCCCTTTTGCACCCTGATCTTCTGCAATTTTTATAAGATTTGCTTCGACTTCTTTGCCAAAATCACCAATAACAAAGGCTATTTCGTCTACTTTTTCGTGGCAAACTTTGGTAATATCTTCAACAAGGTGCTGGACGATGGGTTTGCCGGCTACAGGAATAAGAGGCTTTGGGATAGTAAGAGTATGAGGGCGCATTCTTTTGCCCATTCCTGCCATTGGAACAATGATTTTCATGAATAATAAGTCGTTATCTATTAAAAATTAAACAGAAACGCAAAAGTACGAAACGCATGGCTATTTAACACCCTTGCGCAAGCATTCGTTAAAGTGAAAATGTGGAAGCCTATCGTATTGCCTATCAAATAGTTATTTAGCTCCTGTATGTCCGAATCCACCTGCTCCACGGCTGGTATCGGTTAATTCAGAAGTCGGTGTCCATTTGACCCGGGAATGGGGTGCAACAACCATCTGAGCAATGCGTTCTCCGGCATTAATTATAAAAACCTGGTCCGATAAATTTATTAACAGGACCTTAATTTCACCACGATAGTCGGCGTCAATAGTTCCCGGGGTATTCAGAACTGTAATTCCATGTTTAAAAGCCAAGCCGCTCCGGGGGCGTATTTGTGCTTCATAACCTTCAGGAAGTTCAATGAAAAGCCCTGTCGCAATCAGCTGCCGCTGCATGGGTTTTAATTCAACGGGTTCCAGCAAGCTGGCACGCAAATCCATTCCGGCAGCATGCAACGTTTCATATGCGGGTAACGGATGTTCTGACCGGTTAACAATTTTTACGTTCATAGGATATGTTTTAAGAATTAAGAGCTACCGGCGGGCGTTCCAGTTTAGACAGCGTAAATAAATAGATGAATAAAATAATTGAATTAATAAACAGCTTCAGCATCATTCCCGGATCGGTAAGCTGAACCATAAATTTACTTAAAAAATACAGTGCAATTGCAAATAACAGGTAACCTGACATCCGCCGGATATCATACGCTATTTTATAATACCGCTGACCTGTTACATAGGAAAGGATCATCATGGAACCATAACAGGCCAACGTCGTCCATGCGGCTCCCATATAACCATAGCGGGGAATAAGGATCAAATTCAGAACAATGGTGATCACCGCGCCAAAAATTGCGAACCATGCACCAAAAATTGTTTTTCCGGTCAACTTATACCACATGCTGAGATTAAAAAAAACACCAAGGCACAAGTTTGCAAGCAACAAAACCGGTACAACTTTTAATCCCGGCCAGTAATTTTTTCCAATAAAATATTTAACAATATCGATGTACATCATTATTCCCAGGAAAATTATGGAGCAGGCAATCACAAAATACTTCATAACCATAGCATACACTTTCCTTGCATCCTCCTGCTTAAACTGCGCGAAAAAAAAGGGTTCGGCTGCATAGCGGAAAGCCTGGATAAAAAGTGTCATTAAAATGGATAATTTATAACAGGCACCGTATATCCCAAGCTGCTTCATCGCATTAGCCGGACCCTCAACCAGGTATTTAACCATGATCCTGTCGATAGTTTCATTTACCATCCCGGCCAGACCGGCAAACAATAGTGGCATAGAATACAGAACCATTTTGCCAAGCAGCGTATTGTCATAATCCCTCTTGCTGAATTTCATTTCAGGAATCATTAACACCATCGTAACAGCACTGGCAAGCAGGTTGGCAATAAACACATATCCCACACCGGTATCAGGGTTGTAGACCATCTGTGCAAAGCTGTGCATCAGCGCTTCATCATTACGATACCATACAGGTAAAATAATGAAGAACATAACATTAAAAAAAATATTAATGAAAATATTCAACAATTTTAAAAATGCAAACCGCCTCGCTTTTGATTGCTGCCGTAACCTCGCAAAAGGTAAAGCGGTAAGGGCGTCAAACCCGAGGATTAACGCCATCCATGAAATGTATTCAGGATGCTTTTCGTAGTCTAGTACTTCCGCTATACTTCCCGAAAACAATATTACCGAGCCTGAAAAAAGCAATGTTGAAATGAATAATGTAATCATCCCCGTAGCAAAAACTTTTTTTTCGTTACCCTTATCTTTTTCAGAAAAGTGAAAAAAAGATGTTTCCATACCATAGGTATAGATAATCATGAGGAAAGATATATAAGCATACATTTCCGTAACCACTCCATACTGTCCGGGCTGTGTGAAAATATTAGTATGAAGAGGTACCAGCAGGTAATTCAAAAAACGCCCTACGATACTGCTCAGTCCGTAGATAGCTGATTGGCCTGCCAGTTTTTTAAGGATGCTCATCCGGCTAAGTTCATGAATTGTTCACGGCAAAACTGTAGTATATTAAAAACAATTTTCATAAACATTATGCTCCGTACTGAACCCGGAAATCTTCAAAATGTTTCAACGATAGTGATACAACCTTAACTTCACTAACTTTTGACCACGGTGAACCTTTATGACACCATTGAATCATCTCATTTATCTGCGACTCCGTCCCGGTGATTTCTATGTACACCTCTCCACTGCTTTCATTTTTTACAAAACCTGTAACACCAAATTTACCGGCCGCTTCCTTTGTGTACTTTCTGAAAAATACTCCCTGCACTTTGCCGGTGACCGTTATGCTGACTGTTTGCAACTGAATTATTTACCTTTAAAGACGGGCTTTCTTTTTTCCAGGAAGGCAGATGTACCTTCTTTAAAATCTTCGGTTATAAAACATTTACCAAATTCACTTACTTCGGTTTTATAACCATCTTCATTTTTATCAAAACAGGCATTTACACTCCGTATAATTCCTGACACCGCCGCAGGAGCCTGCTGTGCGATTTTTCCGGCAATTTCCATGCACTTATCCATCAATGCATCCGGTTCTGTAATGTAATTTACCAGTCCGAGCCGGTAAGCTTCATCTGCTGCAAGCATATCGGCCGTCAGTAATAATTCCAAAGCTTTTGTTCTTCCCACCAGCAGAGGCAATCGCTGCGTTCCTCCATAACCGGGGATCAATCCCAGCTTCACCTCCGGCTGACCGAAACGGGCATTTGATGCAGCTATTCGCAAATGGCATGACATTGCAAGTTCACATCCGCCTCCAAGAGCAAATCCATTCACAGCTGCTATCACAGGCTTCTCGTTCTGTTCAATACTGTTAAAAACATTGTGACCATGCTGAGCCAACTGGGCTCCTTCGGCTTCTGTAAAACTACTGAACTCAGAAATATCAGCACCGGCAACAAATGCCTTTGTGCCTGAACCGGTCAGAATAATTACGCGGACTTCCGTATCCTTGTTTGCTTCTTTAACGGCAACTCCAATTTCACGGATGGTATTCATATTAAGAGCATTCATTTTATCAGGCCGGTTAACGGTGATAATCAGAATAGCATCTTTTTTTTCTACTATCAGATTTTCGTAAGTCATATCAGAATTTTCGGTTTTCAACCACCCAGTCGGTTATATAGGTTACAATTTCACCGGTATCGGTACCGGGAGGAAATAATTTTCCCACACCATCGGCCCGGAGTTGTTGCATGTCATTATCGGGAATAATTCCGCCACCGGTTAGCAGCACATCATCCATTCCTTTTTCGCGCAACAATTTCATAATTTTAGGAAACACCGTCATGTGAGCACCCGATAAAATGCTGACGCCAATTACGTCTACATCCTCCTGCAAGGCGGCATTTACAACCATTTCAGGAGTTTGCCTAAGACCGGTGTAAATAACTTCCATACCTGCATCACGAAGAAAAGAAGCAATTACTTTAGCACCGCGATCGTGGCCATCAAGTCCTACTTTAGCAACAAGAACACGAATGGGGCGTTTTTTAAGATTGTCCATAAGATAATTAAATACTAAAAAGGAAGTTCGCCAAAGTTATAAATTAAGAATGATCCTGTGAAGGTGAATTCTCAAAAAGAGGTAGCGACACATAAAAAATTGTACCCTCTCCGGGCCGGGATGTAAACCTCACGGAGCCGTGCGCCTGCTCAACGATACTTTTTACCATTGCAAGGCCCAATCCCATTCCACCCGTTTTAGTGGTAAAATTCGGAGTAAAAATCCTTGCAGTTTCTGATTCCGCAATGCCCGTTCCGTTATCTCTCACCGAAGCAATGACCCTGTCATGATCAATTTTAAGTTCCACATGAATGTGTCCGCTGGTTTGTTCCGGAATGGCTTGCAAGGCATTCTTCAATAAATTAGAGAAAACCCGGATCAATTGTTCTTTATCCCCGAAAACAAAAAATCCATTCGGAGGATGTTCGTAATAAGTAATTGTAGCAGTCTCATTTTCACTGTATAGGGTTACAACGTTCCTGATAATTGCGCTCAGATCAACCATTTCATTAGTTGCCCGGGGCATCTTGGCAAAATTCGAAAATTCAGTAGCTATGTTAGATAACGTATCAATTTGTTCAATCATAGTATGCGACACCTGATTCATGATGTTATCAAGATTAGGGCTTTTTTCCTTCCATGCCCGCTGAAGATGTTGCACACTCAATTTCATAGGTGTAAGCGGGTTTTTTATTTCATGTGCCACCTGTTTTGCCATCTCACGCCATGCACTTTCTCTTTCTGATCGCGCTAACAATTCAGCACTTTCTGAAAGTTCCTCCACCATGCGGTTATACTCTTTCACGAGTGCTCCAATTTCATCTTCACGATCCCACTCAATCAGTTCGTTTCGTTTTCCCAGTTTAATTTTGCCCAGACGTTCCTGAATAATCTGTAAAGGTTTGGTGATACGGTTTGAAATAATGAACGTCACAAAAACTGCAAAGGCAAACAGCAGCACATAAATATTTATAAGAGCAACCAGAAAAGATGAAATGTCTTTTTTTAATTCATCCTGCTTCGCGAAATAGGGAATGTTGATGAAACCTATTGTGGTGTTGTTATTATTCCTGACGGGTTCGTAGGCTGACAAATATCTCAGATTACCGATCCGCTCATATTGAATGTGCACAGTTTTATTGCCTCCGATCAGGTTGTTCATTGCCCGCCGACTCATGGTACGGGCCTTCAAGGCCTGATCATAAATTTTAGGTTGTGTCGAATAAACGAGAATCCCGCTACTTGTATAAATATTGAAATCATTACCAAGAATACTTGCAAGCCTGGAAAAAGTGTAATTCATTTCATCGCTGATCGTATTACCTTCCAGCGACCGGTTGCTCAGTTCGTCACGAATGGCAATCAGCATTGATTTAAACCGTTCATTAACTTCCAGACTAACATTGCTCACGTTGGTACGGTAGATATAATAAACCGTTGCTCCGCCAATTAAAACCATTGTAACAATTACAATTAATACAACGGTTGCCTGTATACGATTTTTGAAATTGATTGCAGGCTTACCATTTCTGCTGACAAGGATAAATAGTCCGTAAATAACCAGAAAACTCAATCCATAAAATGAAAACAGGTAAGAAAACAAGGTTATGAACTCAAGAACTCCGGGATCGGGGATTGAAACGATCAGAAAACTTTCATCACTGAATTTATAAAAGAGGTGGGAATATTCATCAAAAACTACGAACTGTTCCTGTTTACCTTGTTTTACCAAGGGCAGATAATCATTACTGTTAACCAGGTAATTAAAATTTCCAAAATGGTTGACCAGCAAATTATTTCTGTAATTGGCATAAGAATAATTTGATATATCTTTCTTTTGCGGAATTTTATCACTGATCAGCAATTCGGGAAATCCGGCTTCATCCTGGAGTGATTTAGAAGAAAGATTCACTACAAGGGTGCCCGTTTGCCTGTTCCTGTCTGTTTTATCAAAAACGGGGATTCGACCTATGTAGGAAATTTTTCCCGCAACATTGCCCGTAAAAAATAAATAAGGACTGGAAGTGGATTGACCACTCTCTCTAATCATTGAACTGAAAAAATCGAGATTCCAGGTAGGATCGCCTCCGGTATTGACAGGTAATCCATTTGCATTAAAACCTTTTATAGTGATATCATACTTACCCCAATATCCTGTAAAGTACACCTGTGTCATTCGCCGTGCAATAATATCATCCGCTTTAAGCGATAACAGCAGCTCTTCATAGGGTGATGAAAAGTACTCGGTTATGATAGGATCATGACTTACCTTTTCAGCAATATCATCAAACAGATATTCCGCAGTCTGATCCTGCTCATTTTCAAGTTTAAGAGCCAGGAGCCGGCGATTTTCCATTTCGCGGTGGCAGTTAAAATTGTTTATGGTTTGAGCGGCATAAATACTAAATCCGAAAAGCAAAAGAAGGTAACGGGTGAAAGCGTACATGCTTTTCAGGTTATGACGGATATATCCGTTATAAACCATCAGGAAATTCGTCAGGAGGAATGTACTTACACCATAATTCTGCAGCATTTCATCATTTCTCAGTGCATATAGCAGCGCCAGAAAACAAAGTTGTGTAATGAAGAAAATCATAATCAATTTTCTGATACCCACTTTCGTACGCAATACAAAACGCACTCCACCATCACAAACCAGGTAAAAAGAAAAAAGCAGAATTCCAATAATTATTACACCGATCAAACTATAAACATTAAGTTCAAAAACATTATTTATGTTGAAAGAAATCCGGGAATTCAGAATGAGGCCTGCAAGCAGATAATTTACAAACACCGAATACAGGAATGTAAATAAGATGACAAAACCAACTGTCAAAGGCTGCCATTTAATAAACCCATTAACCAGAAAGCTTCCTAATTTTCTGCCTAAGATCCGGTAAAACACCCAAACCAGGTAAGTAATTAACAAGGTGCTGATCAGCAAATCGCCAAGTGAATTTAAAATTAAGGAACTTGCGTAATAACTTGGGCTGAACAACGACAAGCTGTAAAGCACTTCAGGAAACACATAGTAAATACTTAAAAAACGTGTAACCACTACCGTTATCATGGTAATAATTCCTGCTTTCAAATCGGAACGAATCAGCCACAATGAATAATAATATACAGCTATTAAAAAAAGCAGGTATGCCAGAATATAAAGAACCGATATGCAAGCTCCTGCACCATTGGGAAACTCCACTACACCAGGTTGAAGATAAAACATGGGAGTGTTACCAATTCCCTTCACAGGAATTGCTCCGGGAGAAGGATTTTTAAAAATAACTGTGGAAACTGGTAAGTTTATTTCCTGATGAAACGTGTTAGAGAGGTAACTGTTCTGAAAAGCATACTGATTCCGTATTTTCAGCATGCCGATAATTTTGTAGCCGGCAACGGTTGAAATCTTTACATCATACCAACCATTCCTGTAAAACCGCACACCCGGTTGCAGGTCATTAGGTCCGGGTAAAACATTATTTGACGACCACCATGCCAGCGAATCGTTATCAAAAACAAAAACCGAGTACCAGGGATCTACAGGGCGGGAAAGAATTCTGTTGCTGTTTAAAAGCTGATTTTGATTCAGTTCATGGGTCAATGTTTTAAGATAAAGCAGGCTGTTTTTTTCAAGCACCAAAAACTTTTGTTCGGCCCTTTGCACCATGGCCGGAAAATCGCGGCTCTTTGTATCAATAATTCTTTCCGTAATTATAGCAATACCGAAAAGCAGCAGGGAAAGAAGTAAAATAAGGTGTTTTCTGCTCTTCATCGTGAAACCGGTTTGCCGCTACAAAGATAATCACCGGACATCATCCGGAACGGTTATGAAACGCCAGTTATTCACAAAAAGTCCTACAAAACCATATGTTTACCATTATTTCCCTAATTTAACATATCTTGGACGAAGATATAAGTTCGCTTGTAAAGCCATTATTCTTGTCCTTTGTCAGGCGCTTTTATCCAATTATTAAATAATTAAATTAAATTTTTTCATGGCCTTCTCTGCTTCCATACAGCAAAATCCTTATCATCGGATTTTTGAAAATCAACAACTCAATCGTCATACACTAAGTATACGACCTGTTAGAAAGCGGTTGCAACAATTAAAAAAACTCGAAAATGCATTACACCGATACCGTGCAGATTTCCAGACGGCACTTTATAATGATTTTAAGAAAACCACTACCGAAACAGATCTTACTGAATTATATCCATTGCTGAGTGAGATCAGACATGTAAGATCGAACCTCCGAAACTGGCTCCGTCCGGAAGTTATTGAAAACGGACTGGCATTCCTGGGAACAAAGGGCACAATTATAAGATCAGGAAAAGGGGTTTGCCTTATTATTTCTCCATGGAATTATCCGGTAAATCTGACTATAGGGCCTCTCATTTCAGCAATTGCTGCAGGCAGTACAGCTATTATTAAACCTTCTGAATTTACTGTTCACACGTCAGCGATCTTAAAAAAATTGATTGAAGAAGTATTTCCTCCGGAAGAAGTCATTGTTATTGAAGGCGGAAAAGAAGTGGCTGAACATCTTCTGGCATTGCCTTTTGATCATATCCATTTCACCGGAAGCACATACGTTGGTAAGAAAGTAATGGAAGCAGCATCAAAAAATCTTACTTCTGTTACGCTGGAGCTTGGCGGAAAATCACCCGTTTATATCCACAATGATGCGCAGGTAAAAGACGCAGCTGCTAAAATTACTGCAGCCAAACTGGTAAACGCCGGCCAGACCTGCGTTGCCCCTGATTACATACTTGTGCATCATGATCTGAAAGAAGAACTTATTACAGCTTTAAAAAAATCATTCAAAACATTTTATGATCCGGACAGCAATAAAGATACTTCCAACTATACCGGAATAATCAATGCAAAACATTATGAGCGCCTTGAACAACTTTATCCCGTAAGGAAACAAAAAGAGTTGCTAAAGAAAAATAAGTTTTTTGAACCTGTTATCATTGATGCAACAGATTTAAATGATCCGGTAATGAAAGAAGAGTTGTTTGGTCCACTTTTACCTGTGATCAGTGTAATGAATGAAGAAGAGGCACTGAAAATAATTCATCAGCTACCTGACCCTTTGTGCATATATGTTTTTTCAGCAAGCAGCAGGCTTACTGAACATTTTACAACCTCCACACGCTCGGGAAGTATTTGCTACAATGAATGTGCAGTTCACTTTCTTCATCCGGGGCTTCCATTCGGTGGAATCCGTCACAGTGGTATGGGCAGGTCGCATGGGAAAGCGGGAGTTTACTCCTTTACGGATGAACGTGTTGTTTTTAAACAGCGGGTTGGGTTTACAATGGCTAAATTACTTTATCCTCCGTACAGTCCGGTGAAAAAAAAGTTAATTGAACTATTACTCAGGTATTTTTGAAATCCTCTATTTTAAAATATCCGATAATAATTTCATTTCCGCTTTTGGTGAAATATGTTTGTATAAAATCCGGTAAACCGATTCACAAACCGGAAGGTGGACAGCGTGCTTTACATTCAGCTCATGAATGCATCGCACGGCATAATAACCTTCCGCGATCATATTCATTTCCATCTGTGCCGATTTAACCGAATATCCCTTTCCAATCATACTGCCGAAAGTACGGTTGCGGCTGAATTGCGAATACGCTGTCACTAAAAGATCACCGAGATATGCTGAATCATTAATATCACGGGTAATGGGAGAAACTGCATCAAGAAATCTTTTAATTTCCTGGATAGAATTGGCAATTAGTACGGCCTGAAAATTGTCACCGTATCCCAGTCCATGACAAATGCCACTTGCTATTGCAATGATATTTTTTATAACAGCAGCATACTCGGTTCCATAAATATCATCGGATACCGTAGTATGAATGTATCTGCAATTCATCAATTGAGCCAGCATTGCTGCTTTCGCCGTATCTTGGCAGGCTATGGTGAGATAAGATAATTTTTCAAGAGCCACTTCTTCAGCATGACATGGCCCTGTAATTACTCCAATGCCGGATATCGGGATGCTGTATTGCCGATGTAAAAATTCGCCTACGATTAACAAATCATCGGGTACGATTCCTTTAATTGCTGAAAAAACTGTTTTATTGCGGAAAAGTTCTTCATCCGTGTCACGCAATACATCCTTGACAAAAGCAGAAGGAACGGCAAGTATTATTACAGAAGCTTCACGGATGGTTTCAACAAGGGAATTTCGTGGACTCACCCGGTTGGTATCGATTTCCACATCGGTTAAATATACCGGATTGTGTTTGTGTTCCAGGATATAATTTACGGCTTCAGGGCTCCGCAACCACCAGAGAACATTCTGACAATTGTTTGATAATATCTTCACCAGGGCTGTGGCCCAACTCCCACCTCCAATAACAGCAACTTTATTCTCTGAATGCATAATATGATTGTGGCAAAATCAAAACACAACTTCCTTTATCAGTTGCTCCTCGCCTCTTTTAACAGTAACATTGGCTTTATCCCCTTTCACGAATTTGCTTAATGCTTTCATATAGCTCATCATATCAGTAACTTTATATTCACCGATCTGAATAACAATATCGCCGGCTTTCATGTCGGCTTTTTGTGCAGGCTTTCCATCACTCACACCATCAATCCGCATTCCATTTCCATCGAATGCATAATCGGGAACCACTCCTAATGTTACTTTAAATCTTGGCGCTTCTTCATTGTTGGAATCATTCGTTTTAGTAAATGCTATTTTTCCTTTCTGATCCATGATTGCAATTAACTGCAGCATAAACTCCATGATATCTTTTTGTCCTTTATAATTAATTTTCTCTGCATCATCTTCCGGTTTGTGATAATCAGCATGCGTACCGGAAAAAAAGTGAAGCACCGGAATATCCTTTAAATAAAACGAAGTGTGATCAGAGGGTCCCAGACCGGACTCGCTGGTTTTAATTTTCATTCCTTCCATATTAATCTGTTCAAACGCTTTGTTCCATTCCGGTGAAGTTCCGGCACCATTGAGTATTAAAACGGGGTCTTCGGGTTTTAACCTACCAACCATGTCCATATTCAGCATATAATTGATTTTTTCAGCAGGTACGGGTAAATGTTTCACCAGGTGATTGGATCCGAGCAGACCCATTTCTTCTCCTGAAAAGGCAATGAACATAAAATTAGAACCTTTATAAGGGGAATTTTTTAACAACCGGGCTAATTCAATCAGCGCAGCAGTTCCGGAAGCATTATCGTCAGCACCATTATGGATTGAATTTTTATCTCCCCGGTGAAGTGATCCTTCAATACCATAACCCAAATGATCATAATGAGCACCAATCACTACAGTAAACTCAGCGTTATTGTCAATGTAGCCAATAACGTTGTGACCGGTTTTTTCCTTTTTCAGAATTTCTGTTGCTCCGGAAACCGCAATAGATTTTCCGGGCTGAAGTTCACGGGCAGCATCTCCTTTAACAAAAAGAACAGGTATTGATGATGCTGTAATTCTGTTTGAGTATTTGGAAGAAGGATTTTCTGTTATTGAATCGGTGTTTACAAATATCACGGCGATGGCACCTTTTGCAGCGGCGGAATCAATCCGGGTTCTTAGTTCAGCATATTCATAAAGTCTTGAATGAGGGTCAATTCCTTCCGGGATACCGACTTCCATTACAAATATCTTTCCTGCTAAACCGGAAAGCTCCTGGTAGTCATCACGTCCCGGCGCCGGTACACCATAACCAACATGAATGGTATTTCCTGAAAAAGTTTTATTTGCTGAATAGGCCAGCGGAAAAACATCTTCCCCCGCGCTGTAGGTTTTCTTTCCAATTTTTACTGTATTTCCCGGGCCCATATACGATCCCGCATTAAATGGAAATGGTTGGATGTATCCTTTGGTTCCTTTAGGAAGTAAGCCTACATTCCGGAATTCCCTGGTAAGGTATTCGTATGCCATCTTCTCCCCCTCAGTTCCCGTTTCACGACCTTCCATGGCATCCGCAGAAAGTGTAACGATATGTTGTTTCAATGCGATGGTATCCACTTTCAAAGCAGAAGTGGTATAGGACCGCGGTTTGGCTAAAGTATCGGGATCATTGAAGCCATAACTAAACGCCGAAGCAGGTAGAAAGGCCGTCAAAGCAATAAACAGGGATTTGATCTTATTGATTCTCATAGTGCTGTCAATTTATTTGAAGTTGCAAAATTAATCATTTATGGTAGTTTTTTGTATAATCTGTAGGAATTGCTTGGGCAGATCAAAATCATTTCCTACATTTATCACACTTTTTAGACATTCTCATGGTGGAAACGAATGTCTTTGTATCACTTTTTAAAACCTTTACACATGAAAAAAATCAAAACAATTATTGTGGATGATGAACGACATGGTCGTGATAATCTGAATTCACTCCTGACCCAACATTGTCCTGAAATAGAAATTGCCGGTGAAGCCGCTTCCGTGGGAGCTGCCAAAGATTTAATCTCTACCGTTACTCCGGAACTTATCTTTCTCGACATCCTGATGCCTGTTCACAATGGATTCGATTTGCTGGATCTTTTCCCCGAAAGAAAGTTCGGGGTGATATTTGTTTCAGCATCCGTTGAATTCGGAATTCAGGCGGTAAAAGCAGGTGTGCTAGATTATGTTCTGAAACCCATTGACATAACAGAACTTAAAAATGCAGTAAGCAAAGCACGACCTCATCTTGAATTACAAAGCAACCAGGATTCATCTGCAAATCAAAAGATAACGAAGATTGCTTTATCCCACTCCAATGGATTTTCGATAGAAGAAATTGAAAATATTACGCGGCTCCAGGCTGATGATAATTATACACGTGTCTTTACAGTATCCGGAAAGCAGTATCTCATTTCGCGTCCACTAAAAGATTTTGAAAGAGCTTTGCCTCCCGGGATATTCATTCGCACACATAAATCATTTATGATTAATATTCAGCACCTCAAAGATTTTAACAATGAAGATGGTGGCGTTGCAATTCTTAAAGATGGCGTTAAAGTACCCATATCAAAAAGAAAAAATCCGTTATTTTTTGGAGCCTTAAAGAAATTCTCCCTCATGCTACGGTCCTGATTAATTCTAAAAAACAAATCATGGCTTTTTATGGCAATGAAAAAGTTTTAGTGCGAACATTGTTTGCATTTTTCTTTATTTGTCTGACTCATCACTGTTATCCGCAAGTATATCCGTATGTAAATTATTCTGTGCGGCAAGGTTTGGTAAATTCCAACGTTTATGCTATTACACAGGATGAAACCGGTTTCATGTGGTTTGGAACTGAAAACGGTTTGAGTCGATTCGATGGAATTTCATTTCAGAATTATACGCTTGCCGAACTGGGTCTGACCAGCTTCATTTCCTCGTTGACAACAACACATGATGGAAAATTAATTTTCGGCAGCGGCAGCAGCGGCATTTTCAGTTTTGATCCGGTATCCGGAAAATTAATTCGCATTAACAAATCTCCCATTCTTCGGAGTAATCAACTATTAATCAAAGACGATTTGCTGGTTTCGCTCCATGAAAACAGTCGTTTTGATTTTATCTCATCCATTAATGGAAAGGTTCTCTTTACGGATTCAGTTTTTGCGCAAAAAAGTAAAGCGTTATCAATGTTGAAACTGCGGAATGGAACAATTCTTCTGGGGCGGAGTGATGGAATATACCAGGTTAAAGGAAATCAACAAATCAAATTTACTATTTCAGGTTTAGGTAATCATCCGGTTTATTCCATCTATGAAAGTAAAGACTGTCTGCTGTTAGGCGGAGACGGATATATATTTAGAGTTGTAAATAACCGTTTAACAGATACCATTAAAATTTTTGATGATGAACAAAACATGATCAGAAATATCAATGAAGATGCCCGGGGAAATATTTGGTTTAATAAATGGGGACAAAAGGAGTTATATATGATTTCGGGGAAATCCCAAATTAATATCTCCGAAAAGGCAGGAATTAAATCGGGTACAATTACAGGTATTTACATAGAACCATCCGGTACTATATGGACCAGCAGTATTGGAAAGGGAATACACTTGTTTACCAATCATCACTTCCTGATCTACCCGGAATCAGAAAATCTTCCCAATTCCAATATTCAGAAAATCGTAAAAACACCATCAGGAGGTATATTAATCGGAACCGACGATGGGCTTGCCTACCTGGATGCAGATGGAAATACAATTAACAGCTTTAAACATTTTCCGGGAACTAAACAATATATAAAATCTATAATTCCTGCTCCGGGTAATCAGTATCTGGTTGCAACTATTGACGATAATTTTTCTTATTCATTTTCCTCAAGTTATAGTTGCAGCCCTGAGAATTTTAAAATCAGGTACACTCACGGCAGTGCATTATGGACCGATTCATTTAAAGTTATGTCGGGGAACTGGGATAATAAATTGTCGGAGTATAATATGAAGGGTTTAAAATTCAGTAAATCCTATGACAATGTTTGTTATAGTACAATTAATATTCACCGCCTTAATTGCATAATGTCTGATAAATATAAAAATTTGTGGATTGGGAGTCAGAAAGGGTTATCGGTAATTAATACTGCCAGAGAAAAGTTTTTTCCGAAAGGTCCTTTTCAGGATGAAGAAGTATCTGATATCAGGCAATTGCAAGGAGATACGATTTTTATAGTTACCAATACAGGATTTTATTTTCTAAAAAATAGCAGTGCTGTCTCTGAAATAAACATTCTTAAAAAAACATCCGTACAAGGCACAAGTTGTGTGGCTATAACAGGTCAGAATGAATTTTTAATCGGGACCAGTTACGGATTGTTATTCTGGTCCGACAATAAGCAGCAGCTGATGACTTTACAGGATGGTGTTATATCGGAAAATATAAATGAAATATTTTATGATGATTCAAGATCGGTAGCATGGGTGGGGACATCAGAAGGATTATTGCAGGTAGATATGCGTGAACTCCGTCATGGCATAACCGACCCACTGACGATCAGGGAAATTATTTTCATAAGAAAAAATGAAAAGTGGCTTCCAAAAAAAGAAAACGTTTTCAATTATGACGCTACTACATTCCGTGTAAAATTCCAGGCTTTTCATTATAATAATCCTCATAAAATCAAATATCAATACAGGGTAGATAAGGGGGAATGGCTGAATGCTCCCACAAATGAAATTCAATTTGCTTCCCTGGTACATGGTGACCACCACATTTCGATGCGCGCAGGACTTAACGGTAAAACCTGGGGGCCCGATAAATCGGTGAATATTGTAGTGTTGCCTCCGTTCTATCATACCTGGTGGTTTTACCTGGCAATTTTCGTTTCAGGTGGTGGTGTTCTTTTTCTTATTATAAAAAATCAGGTTCATGCATTTAAGAAACGGCAACATGAAAAAATCATTACTCAACAAAAAATGGTTGAGTTGCAGCAAAAAGCACTTGCCAGTAATCTGAACCCGCATTTTGTTTTTAATTCCCTTAATGCCATCCAGCATTTTATAAATTCAAAAAGTCCTGCCGAAGCAAATGAATACCTGGCGAAGTTTGCGCGACTTATGAGGATGCATTTAAACATGGCTGAAAAAAGTTCAATTTTATTGCATGAAGAACTTCAGCGTCTTGAATATTATCTGAGTCTCGAGCAAATGCGTTTTGATGATAAAATGGAGTGGGTTATTGAAGTAGATCCTGATTTGGATACGTATCACATTGAAATACCAAATATGATTATTCAACCCTTTGTGGAAAACGCGATTTGGCATGGAATAATGCCTTCCACTCATAAGGGCATTATAACATTAGCAATTAAAAAAATTGCCAACGGAACTTTGCAGATTATAATTACCGATAATGGTGTTGGATTTTCACACCAGCCCAATAACGGGCGACCGGGGCATGAATCGAAAGGAACCCGGTTAATAAAAGAGCGTTTGTTGCTGCTAGACCCTTCTGTTGAGGATGTTTTACATTTTACTCACCTTGCTCCAGGAACACAGGTGTGCATCACCCTGACTGCCAAAATGCACCGGGACAATGGGGTCGAAGCTCCGGTTTCTCAATTATAAATTACGTTCCCTCAAAAAATACCACCGTTCCCTAAATAAGGTTTGCGGGAATGGTCCTTTCCACCTTTATTTACATGTGTGTTTAATATCCGGCGCAGCACTTTTTATTTTGGCGCCGGTTTTTTTATGCTTTCCACCGGGTATAATCTGCATTTACTACTCACTTTAACTTAAATTATTTTATCGTTTTTGCCATTTTATGCCCGTTGAGGGTGAAACTTCAGATCAGAACCCCTTCTTGTGTTCCCATTCCCTCAGAAACAACTGACGATCCCTCAAAAATAGCCCAACAATCCTCATTGGCAGTTTTCTTTCTTTAAAAAGCATGTTTTCTTTACATCACTCTTTTCAACATGGTGTCTATGCAGCAAGGGACCCCATACTTTTCGAAAAGCTTTTCAACCGCTCCTGGCTTCCCCCGGGGGCGGTTTAGCTTTAATGACGGTTCGTGCGGCTTCTTATAACCTTTTAAAATCCCTGGATCTATTTATTTTTATTAGCCAGCTGACCGCAAGCTGCATCAATATCTTTTCCTCTCGAACGACGAATATTAACGATAATGTTTTTGCTTTCCAGGAAATCACGAAAGGCATCAATTTTATCAACCCTTGCATTGGTAAACTCTGCACCATCAATCGGATTGTATTCGATCAGGTTAACTTTGCAGGGAACATTTTTACAAAACAAAGCCAGTTCGCGTGCATCACTTAATTCATCATTAAAGTCGTTAAAAACAATGTATTCAAACGTTACCCTTGATCCGGTTTTACTGTAAAAGTAACGAAGTGAATCAGCAAGTGCTTCCAGGGAATTTGATTCATTGATGGGCATTATTTTACTGCGTTTTTCATCGTTCGCAGCATGTAATGAGAGTGCCAGATTAAATTTCACTCCGTCATCGCCAAGTTTCCTGATCATTTTAGCTATTCCGGCCGTTGAAACGGTTATTCGTTTAGGTGCCATGCCCAAACCATCCGGTGAGGTGATGTGCTCAATAGATTTTATAACATTGGCGTAATTTAATAACGGCTCACCCATTCCCATGTATACTATATTGGTAAGTGGAATACCATACTGAATTTCTGATTGCTGCTTTATCAATGCTACCTGGTCATAAATTTCGGCAGCGTCGAGGTTCCGGATTCTGTCGAGTTTACCCGTGGCACAAAATTTACAGGTAAGGCTGCATCCCACCTGCGATGATACACATGCCGTCATCCTGTCATCGGTAGGAATCAATACCCCTTCAATCACATAACCATCATGCAAACGGAAACCACTTTTTATCGTACGGTCACTGCTTACCTGGCTGGTGGCCACTGAAATTGGATTTAAAGAAAAATGCTCTTTGAGTTTTTCACGCAACGGCTTGGAAAGATTGGTCATGTCATCAAAAGTCCGTGCCGACTTTTCCCACAACCAGGAATAGACCTGGCGTGCCCGAAAACCCGGCTCGCCCATGTCCTTTAGTTTTTCAGCTATCTCTTCCTGAGAAAGGTTCCTTATATCAAATCTGCTTTCCATCCGCTGGAGCAAAGGTACTAATAAAATGCTTATGCGACTATAATTGATTGAATTATAGAGTGCTACCAAATACAATCATTTCTATAGTTCGCTCTTTTGGCAGTGAATATTGCGTGCGGAATTCAGACCTTTGCGGGATGCGTTACTATTCAGCGGATTTTATTCTGAGTCCGGAAGGGCATCTTCTAACAGATCATATTCTGCTCACAGATGATTTTGGAAAGGTTATCGATTTAATTCAGGGCGAACAAAACGACGTGATGCACTATAAAGGTATCCTGTGTCCCGGATTTATCAATACGCATTGCCACCTGGAACTTTCACATCTGAAAGGAAAAATTAATCAAGGGACAGGGCTAAAAGGTTTTATTAAGGATTTTGTAAAGATCAGACAAAATATAAAATCAGGAATCGATTCAGCGATATCAGCAGCTGATGAAGCAATGTTTAAATTGGGCATTCAAGGGGTTGGAGATATTTGCAACACCGATTCAACTTTTGAAATAAAAAAAACAAGCAGTATCCGATATCACAGCTTTATTGAGTTGTTTAATTTCAATGCAGGAAAAGTGCAATTAACATTTGAAGAAGGAATCCATAATTATCTGTCTGCAATAACTGCTCATAAGTATGCTTCTGTTATTCCGCATGCACCTTATTCCGTACCTCCTGCGTTATTTTTAATGATAAAGAAGTACCAGGAATCTTTGAAAACACACTGGTGCATTCACAACCAGGAAAGCGAAGCAGAGAACACAATGTTTTTATCAGGCACAGGAGAACTTTGGGATTTCCTCAATGACGTTGCAGATATGCAGTGGTTCGAACCTGCACATGCTACTTCACTTCAATACTCAAGCAATTTTTTTCCTGAAAACAATAACGTGTTATTAGTTCACAATACATACACATCAAAATCAGATATTGAATTTTTAAAAGGAGAAGATGAATTTAGCCGCACCTGGCTCAGTTTATGTCCAAAGGCGAACAGGTATATAGAAAATAAATTGCCTGACATTCCCATGTTTTTCGATTCCGGCTGTAATTTAACTGTAGGAACCGACAGCCTCGCATCCAACGATTCTTTATCGGTTTTAGAAGAATTAAAAAGTATTCACCATTCGTTTCCAGATATTCCCATCGAAAATTTGTTAACCTGGGCTACACGAAATGGAGCTGAATATTTTGGGTGGGACGATCTGGGTTCCTTCAAAAAGAATTGTAAGCCCGGTATTATATTAATTACTCATGCAAATGCAAATCAGTTAACAGCTGCATCGCAGGTTCAGCGAATTTTATAGAAACGCTTTAATATTAAAAAAGAAAACGGGGCAAGTATTTAGCATCAGGAACCATACAGCTTTCCGATTTTCCAAATAACCGGTAACGGTATTTCGCAATTAAATCATACACAAAATCACTGACCGGGCGGGGCAGGAACCGGAACCAACTGAGCCACGACCAGGGTCTTCGTAAATGAGCAGCAATTTTAAATGCCGCTTCACTTTTTACATAGGTCTTATTGTTCTCCATAAAAACAATGGTTGACGGGCCAATTGTATTTGGAATAAGTTTGATTAAACTACTGTCAGCGGGTATTGATTGTAGTGCCGCAAAGCGAATAACAGGATTACGTTCATGACGAAGAATAAACCGCACCAGTCCATTACACAAGTTGCAAACACCGTCGAATAATAACAATGTATTCACCATAATTTATTGCTCATTAAACCGCCTTCCCGGAGATAAAAAAAATAAATCAAAAAAATTGAAAAACGGCACGACTTACCAGTCTGTCGATTTTACTTTTGGTGCTTCAGAAATTTTGATCTTAAAGTCTGCAATTACTGCCTTCAAAATTTCGTCAGTCTGGGAAAGGTAATGATTATAAACCGGCTTATAGGATCCTGCTGAAGTATCTTTCCATCTTTCAATAGGGTAATAGGAAAGTTGTTGCCAGTTAATTTTAGTAATTTCATACTTGTACTTACCATCCTTAAAATTCAGAGTGAGTGAATACATAACATCTCCGGCAGCTGTAACGACACCTTTTTTGTCGGCTTCATTACTTATTTTAAAACGGGCCTTAATCAGAATTTTACCTTCCTGTGGATTTTTTTCACGAATAACATCAGTCGGATTTTTGTAAAATACATTAGCCCAGGAAAATGCCCGCTTATACAACTCATCTTTAGAGGTCCCGGGAATTTCTATTACTTCAGTATAAGTATAAAGACCGGTAGCAGGATCGATTGGCAGCTGGGGAATAGCAACCGGAGCATCCTTATCTTTATCTTTTTGAGCATTAACAAAGTTTAAAGAGAGCGTGCATAAAAACAACAGAACTATTTTTTTCATGAAGATGGGGGATTTTAACTTGCTGAAAAACCAACTCAAAAACTATGCCTTAACTTTTATTTTAAGCTTGGTTCCGGGCTTAAGATTTTTAGAGTTGTGGATATTGTTAGTCCTCTTTAAATCATCAACCGATATGCCATCATAACGTTGAGCAATGCTCCATAGTGTATCTCCTGGTTGAACTACATGATATACATACTGTTTAAGTTTGGAGGCTGGGGGCTTTGCTGTTGTAGCAACCGGTGTTACAGCTTTTTTCGTTACTGCTTTTTGAGCCACAGGTTTTGAAATGGTTTTCATTGCTGTAACACTATCTGACGGGATACGGTTGGCCGGTTGTACAAGTGAGTCGGATTCAGTTACCGCAACAGTACCTTCATTCGCATCCGTTACTGTTTCGTCTTCATTATCCAGCACATCCACATTTTTAACTGCAACTTTTTTAGGAACGGTTACATACACCAGCAATTTCTGTCCCTTCATAATTTTTGTAGAGGGCAATTTATTCCATTTTCTTATTTGCTGATAACTGGTACTATATTTTGCGGCAATTCCAGACAGCGTTTCTCCACTCCTGACTGTATGAGATTTTCGTTGCTTCACCCAAACAGTTTTGTAGGTAACATTACTATCCGATGCAGCAATTAATTCATCTCCTACAGGATCATGAACAAGGCTTTTTTTAGCCACCGGGCCTCCCGTTGAAGATACCATTGGACCACATCCTATACGTTCGTAGTAATTATTAAGCATTTCTGCTACAATTTCATTCCGTAAATAAGGCCCATCAACACCAAGGACAATACTGATCAACCGGTAACCTTCTTTTTTCGATGTAGCTGCCAGGCAAAACTTAGCACGTTTTGTATATCCGGTTTTTAATCCGTCTACTTCGTTTTCATAATTTATAACAAGGTGATTATGATTCCTGAAAACGCCGGTACGTTTGTCGTTGGTAACTTCGGCATAACCTATTGACGTTATTTTAAGTATTTCCTCATACTTAATCATCTCAAGAGAAAGTAAAAGTAAATCATAAGGAGAAGCGCTGTTATCCACTTCTTTTACAACTCCCGGTAAACCGGAAGGATTTGAATAAAAAGTATTTTTCATGCCCAATGAAGCCGCTTTTTCATTCATTCTTTTTACAAACGCTGCTACATCACCACATAAATATTTTGCAATATCCGAACACGCCAGATTGTTGGAAGGAATCATCGCAAGTTGAACTAACGATTCAAGCGTATAGGTTTCAGTGGTTTTATAAACCTGCCGGCTTTTACGGCTCTTCCTGTAAACACGATCGACTTTAACCTCGTCTGTCCAGTCGACCCTGCCCGAACGTATATCCTCAACCGCTAGTAAGGCAACCATCATTTTAGTAAGCGATGCTATCGGGTATGCATAATACATATCCTTTTGCCAGACAATTTTCCTTGTTTCCGTATCATACAACAAACCCGCCCTGATATCACCTTCGCGGCTTACCAGATCGGGCATAATGTCATAGGTAAAAGGAGGATTGACCGTAGTGATTTCGGCCATTGCTGACGGAGGAGTGACTACGAAAGTTTCCTGCGCTCGTAAGAACCCGGCCACAAATACAAGCAGTATAAGGGTCGGGATAAATGTCTTAAAGGTTGGTGAGCTGTTTCTTTTCATCATTTCGCATCCGCTTTTGCAAGATTAGTAAAAGAATTCCGCAGTAAGGTCCTGTCACGGGGGTATTACTAACATTGTGGTGTTCAAATCACAGAACTTCCTGTAATTTTACTATACGTTTGCAGGAGCAAAACGTTACATACTTAACAAAATTACTTCAAGTGGGAATATAAATAGGTGAAAATTGCGTCATTAATTACAAATCGCTGCTTTTTAATAACGCCTCAGCATATAAAATGTCTTCCTCAAAAGTGACCTTAATATTGGAAGTTTCACCATCTACAAGGTAAATTGGTTCTCCGGCATTTTCCAAAACACTGGCATCGTCGGTAAACCGGCCGGTGCCCATATTTTTATAGGCGTTTATAATGACCTGTAAATTAAAACATTGAGGCGTTTGGACGACACTGTAGTCTTTCCGATCTACCGAATAATTTCTATTATCTTCCCTGAAGCGCAACGATTCCTGCATCGGAATAACCGGTACTGCATTACCTTTTTCAGTTGCAATCTGATATAATTTATTTATCAGTTTCCTGGACACAAATGGGCGTACAGCGTCATGAATGGCTACAATCCCTGGTCCGGGAATAGCATTTAATCCGTTTAATACAGATTGGGAACGGCTTTCTCCACCGGAAATTACGGTTACAGGGATCTGAAAGCTCTCATTGAGGCATAATTCCTTCCAGTAGTGCTGATGGGATTCCGGCAAAACCAAAATAATTTCATCAGCAATACCATGAAATTTTTCAAGGGTGTAAAACAAAATGGGCCGACCATTAACAGGTAAAAACTGCTTGGGAACAGCGGATCCGAAACGTAGTCCCTGTCCGCCTGCAACTATAATGGCATATCGCTTCAAGAAAATAAATTTAAGTGAAGAGTTAACCATTCGCTTATAGAATCAACATCGCATCTCCATAACTGAAGAATCGATATTTTTCTTTAATCGCAACTTTATACGCATGCATCATAAGATCGTAACCCCCAAATGCAGCTGTCATCATCAGCAATGTTGATTCGGGCATATGAAAATTAGTGATCATGCAATTGGCTACACTGAAATCATAGGGAGGAAAAATAAATTTATTTGTCCAGCCGGAAGCCGGTTTTAATTCGCCCATAGTTGAAACAGAGGATTCCACCGCACGCATGCTGGTTGTACCAACTGCACAGATTCTGCGTTTTTTGTTTCTTGCTTTATTCACAACATCGGCCGCATCCTGAGTGATTATAAATTGTTCAGAATCCATTTTGTGTTTAGTGAGATCTTCCACTTCCACAGGACGGAAAGTTCCCAGCCCGACATGTAACGTTACTTCTGCAATATTTACTCCTTTCAGCTCCAAACGCTTGAGCAATTCCCGGCTGAAATGCAGACCTGCTGTAGGTGCTGCCACAGCACCTTCATGCTTGGCATAAACAGTTTGGTAACGTTCCTTATCGGCAGGTTCTGCTTTACGTTTAATATATTTCGGCAAAGGTGTATGCCCTAAACTTTCAATGGTGGAACGGAATTCTTCGGGTGTGCCATCGAAGAGAAAACGTAATGTCCGCCCTCTTGAAGTTGTATTGTCAATCACTTCGGCAACCAGCATATCGTTCTCACCGAAATACAGTTTATTGCCAATTCTAATTTTACGAGCCGGGTCAACCAAAACATCCCAGAGCTTACTCTCCCTGTTCAGTTCCCTAAGTAAAAACACCTCAATTTTTGCCCCGGTTTTTTCTTTATTTCCATACAACCTTGCGGGGAAAACACGGGTGTTGTTCAGAATCAATACATCATCGTCATTAAAATATTCGATAATGTCTTTAAATACTTTGTGTTCAATTTTGCCGGTTTTACGGTCAATAACCATTAAACGGGATTCATCGCGACTGGCAGAGGGATGGGTAGCAAGCAGGTTTTCACTGATGCTGAACTTAAACTGGGAAAGTTTCATAGAATTTAATAAAGATAATTTACGGATTTCTTTATATCGGGGTGCAAAGATAGTGCAAGAAAGACCCTTTTCGACTATAGGAGCCGAAATATTTTGATTGTGCGTATTGGTTTATAAGGTGTTAGAAGGCACTATTGCAAGATAGAGTCCTGAAAGATAGTGTTAAAAATAATAAAATCTTAGAAATCAATTAGTTGGATGAGAATTTTTTTCTTGAATGGTTGCTGAAAAATCTTCTATGGAAAGCGCGTCTTCGAGTCTGAAAGATCCGATCCGGGTCCTGCACAGCGACTCGAGGCAGGCTCCCGACTGAAGGTGTTTCCCAAAATCATGAGCAAGTGAGCGGATATAGGTCCCCTTACTGCAAACAACCCTGAAGGAAACAACCGGCATCTTAATATTTGTAATTTCAAAAACTGATATCGTAACTTCTCTTTGTTTCAGAACAACTTCCTTTCCTTTCCTTGCCAGTTCATAGGCCTTTTTACCACCGACTTTTATGGCGGAATGAGGAGGCGGTGTTTGCTGAATTGGCCCGGTAAAAATTTTTGCAGCTGCATAAATTGCATCTGAAGTTATATGATCAACCGGAAAGGTGCCGTCTTCAGGCTGTTCGCGGTCATAACAGGGCGTAGTAACTCCAAGGGTAAATGTTCCGGTATACTCTTTTTCCCGGGCCTGGTATTCATCAATTTTTTTGGTCATTTTGCCGGTACACAAAATAAGTAGTCCTGTGGCAAGCGGATCCAGTGTGCCTGCATGGCCGACTTTATTAGCACGGCTGATACCTTTTACTTTTTTTACAACATCAAACGATGTCCAGTGTAATGGTTTGTCGATGAGCAATAACACTCCTTGATCAAAATCCATTGGATCAGTCTACAAGTTTTAAATCCACACCATTCACCATCAGTACAATAATGATAATTCCCACAATCACCCGGTAGTATCCATAGGCTTTGAGCCCATATTTTGTAACCACACCGATGAATGAACGGATAGCAAGTATGGCAACGATAAAAGCAACGATGTTTCCGACAATCAGCAAATTAATTTGTTCCTGCTGCACCACCACACCTGATTCATAAAAATCATAAAGCTTATAAACCGTTGCTGCGAACATAGTGGGTACAGCAAGGAAAAATGAAAACTCTGCTGCCGTTTTGCGCGACAAACCCTGCGTGAGTCCTCCTACGATGGTAGCAGCAGAACGCGATACCCCGGGAATCATAGCAATAACCTGGAACATCCCTATTTTAAATGCAGTTTTATAGGATATCTCGTCATCCGTCATCTCCTTTTTTTCTTTAATGAAATGATCCATGAAAATGAGGAAAATTCCACCGCCTAATAATGAGTAGGCTACTACTGCAACATTTCCAAGCAAAGCATCAATATAATCATTGAACAATTTACCAAATACCACAGCAGGAATAAAAGCTACAAATAACTTGTAGTAAAAATCCATAGATTGAAAAAATCGTTTCCAGTACAATACAACCACTGATAAAATTGCACCGAATTGAATTGAAACGGTAAATGTTTTAGTAAAACTATCTTCCGCAATTCCCATCAGGGAAGATGCAATTATCATATGCCCTGTTGAAGAGATGGGAAGAAACTCGGTGATCCCTTCAACAATGCCTAGTATGATGGCCTCAATTAAGGTCATAATCAGAATTTAATCTTTTGGTTTTTTAACAATGGCATAAATTTCAATCACAAAGCCCGCCAATACCAGTAGCGGGGCAACGGTAATTCGTACCGGACTGAAAATATCTTCGCTGAAAACATTTGGGTCTTTAGTACCACCGCCGGCCATCAGAAAGAATCCCAAAAGAATCAATCCGATTCCCGACAGCATGAGGGTATAATTGATTTTACCAAATGCAAAATCTGCTTTTTCTTTTTCTTTAGCCATAAATAAAATTGTTGTCTTTATTATAAATTCAATACAATTCCTGGTTATTTCTGCTGAGATATTTATTTACTGCAAAATACGTACTTATTCCTGCAATAAAAATTCCGGCTACAATTACACTGCCCATCAGGGTGAGCACCATTTGATAATCCTGAATTTCCACAAGATCCGGAATTTCCTGTCGCGAAAAGTACAGGAGTACTGCTAAGAGAATATTTGCAATCAATGCACCAATAAAACCCTGCATAATTCCGCTCATCACAAACGGTTTACGGATGAAAGCGCGTGTAGCCCCCACCAGTTTCATGCTCTTGATAAGCAATCGCCTGGAGTAAAGTGACAACCGGATCGTGTTATTTATCAAAGCCGCTGCTATGAATAATAATAGGGAACTGAAACCAAGAATTACCAATCCCAATGTTCTCATGTTCTTATTAATAGTATCAATGAGTGATTGCTGGTAATAAACTTCCTTAACAGTTGAAAAAGAAACAATTTGAGCTTTCAGGGTGTTCACGCTTTCCATATCGGCATACGATGCCTTAAGCCGCACATCGATGGAGCCGAGCAAAGGGTTGTAACCCAAAAAGCCAACAAAATCTTCACCCAGGTCGGCCTTCAATTGTTCAGCAGCCTCATCTTTAGTTATGTAGGTTGTTGATTTAACATATTCCGACTTTTCGAGAGCATTAATCAGTTTATCAATATCTTCTGTTTTTGAATCGGGCAACAACATTACCGAAAGCTGGATATTTTCCTTTACATAATTGGATATTTTGCGGGCATGCAACACCAATACTCCGAGTGTACCGATCATGAAAAGCACCAGGGAAATGCTTACAACAGTGGAAATATAGGAGGTCCGGAGGGTTTTCCGGGCCATTTTGTTGCCGTCGGCGCTCATTTTTTGGTAGTAAGGTCACAAAAGTAGGTTTTTTCAAACTTGATCCAAAGGGAATCAAGCTTCATTATCCCGGTATTATTAACATTCAAAAGCTGGGAAAACAGGCCTTTTTTCTATCTTCGTACCCTTGTTTTTCCCTCCACCTGAATCATTACTGATGCCTTTCATGGCGGTAATATTTGCCCGGTTAAAAGCATATTTTATCATCAGGGAAATGCAGTATTGTTAAAATTATGGAATACAATTTTACCGAAATAGAAAAAAAGTGGCAACTGTTCTGGCAGAAGCAACAAACTTACCGTGTTGCAATTGATGCTTCACGGCCTAAATTTTATGTGCTGGATATGTTTCCATATCCTTCCGGCGCCGGATTGCATGTAGGTCACCCGCTTGGTTATATTGCTTCTGATATTTATTCCCGATTTAAGAAACTAAAAGGTTTTAATGTTTTACACCCAATGGGGTATGACGCTTTTGGTTTACCTGCCGAACAATATGCAATACAAACAGGACAGCATCCTGCTGTTACCACTTCAAATAACATTAAACGTTACAGAGAACAACTCGACCGGCTTGGTTTATCATATGACTGGAACCGGGAAGTCCAGACCTGTGATCCTTCTTATTACAAATGGACACAATGGATCTTTCTGCAATTGTTCGATTCCTGGTTCAACAATACATCGGGCAAGGCAGAGCGCATTGAAACCCTTATAAAGGAATTTCGGAAAGATGGAAATTCTTCGGTAAATGCAGCCTGCAGCGAAACGGCTTTTTTTACATCCGCTCAATGGAACGCATTTTCAGAAAAAGAACAGCAACAGCTTTTATTAAATTACAGGCTTGCCTTTCTCAGTAACACAATGGTTAACTGGTGCCCTGCACTTGGAACCGTGCTTGCCAATGAAGAAGTGAAAGACGGAGTATCTGAACGGGGAGGTTATCCTGTTGAAAGAAAACTCATGAACCAATGGAGCCTGCGTATCAGTGCTTATGCTGACCGCTTATTAAGCGGACTCGATGGCATTGACTGGAGTGAATCACTCAAAGAATCACAACGAAACTGGATTGGGAAATCGGAAGGCGCATTGATTAATTTTCAGGTTGCCTCACCCCGGCCCTCTCCAAAGGAGAGGGAGGACAATTTCGATGACTCACCTCTCACCATTCGGGTATTCACCACCCGCCCCGACACAATTTTTGGAGTTACATTTATTACGCTCGCTCCTGAACATGAACTCGTAAGCCTTATAACGACCCGTGAATATACGAAAAATGTGGAAGAGTATATTGCTTATGCAAAAAACCGTTCTGAGCGCGAACGCATGGCCGATGTGAAAAAAATTACGGGGCAGTTCACCGGAGCTTATGCGATGCACCCATTTACGGGGGAAGAAATTCCGGTATGGATCGGTGATTATGTTCTGGCTGGTTATGGTACCGGCGCAGTCATGGCGGTTCCGGGTCACGATGCGCGTGATTATGCATTTGCAAAATATTTTGACCTGGAGATTAAAGAAGTGGTTGCCGGTGGCGATCTGTCAAAAGAATCGTATGATGCCAAAGAAGGATTGATTGTTAACAGCGACTTTCTGAATGGGTTGAATGTAAAAGAAGCCATTAAAAAATCAATTGATGTTATTTCCTATGACGGCCACGGTGAAAAAAGAGTCAATTACCGCTTGCGCGATGCTGTTTTCGGAAGGCAACGTTACTGGGGCGAACCTATTCCCATTTATTACAAAAATGGCATTCCGTATCCCTTACCTGAGAGTGAACTTCCGCTGGTGTTGCCTGAAGTAGATAAATTTCTTCCCACTGAAACAGGGGAACCTCCTCTAGGCAGAGCCCGAAACTGGAAATTTAAAGGTGAATATGATTACGAACTTACTACTATGCCCGGCTGGGCAGGTTCTTCCTGGTATTTCCTGCGTTACATGGATGCTAAAAATGAACTCGAATTCGCTTCCGCGGAAGCGTTAAACTACTGGAAGGAAGTTGATTTATATTTAGGAGGATCCGAACATGCTACCGGTCACCTTTTATATGTGCGTTTCTGGACAAAATTTCTTTTTGATCTTGGTTATATTCCGGTTGATGAACCTGCGAAAAAACTTATTAATCAGGGCATGATTCAGGGTGTGTCAAAAAAGGCTTTTAAATTCACAAATAAATCTAACTACATAATTCCTTTATCAGGAATGTTTTCAAAATTAAATTTGGAATTTAAGACAATATCAAATGAACTCCTTGAACATTATATTTCATTTGATCTGTTAAAAATTTATCTGGGATCCGATTTATCAAATAAAGATACAACAGAATACGTTATTGAAAAAACCAATGAAAGGTTGAGTAGTTATTCCTATAGAATTCATGCTGAAAATATCCCCATAGAATTTTCTGAAAATGGATATTTAAATATCAATCAATTTGTCCAGTGGGCATCCAATACAAACAAAGTTTTTTATACTCAAAGCGGTTATTGGTATCAAAATAAATTTAATATTTATAAAGATTTGGATGGAAACGAAATAAATATTATTAATGATCCTAATCATTTCGAACTTATCTCTGAAGTTGAAAAAATGTCCAAATCGAAATGGAATGTCGTTTCCCCCGATGCGATTATAGAACAGTATGGTGCCGACTGTCTGCGCTTGTATGAAATGTTTCTTGGACCAATCGAACAAAGCAAACCCTGGAATACAAATGGCATTACCGGAGTTTCAGGATTTTTGAAAAAATTATGGAGATTGTTTTTTAATGATTCCGGTTTTGCTGTTTCAGATGCATCTGCTTCCCCACAGGAATTGAAAGTGCTGCATAAAACAATTAAGAAAGTAACCGGCGATATGGAACGGTTTTCATTTAATACCTCCGTCAGTACTTTCATGATTTGTGTAAATGAACTAACCGATTTAAAATGCAATAAACGTGAAATCCTGGAACCCCTGACAATTCTTATCGCTCCTTTTGCTCCACATCTTTCAGAGGAACTATGGAGCAGGATGGGTCATAAAAATAGTATTGTCAATGCTACTTATCCTGAATGCAATGAAAAATATTTAATCGAAAATGAATTTGAATACCCTGTTTCTATAAATGGTAAAACACGTTTCCAAATTACACTTGCCTTGAACCTTACAAAGGAGGAAGTAGAGAAAGAAGTTTTAAATTCTGAAAATATGATAAAGTATCTGAATGAGAATACTGTTAAAAAAGTAATTGTTGTTCCCGGACGGATTGTCAATGTGGTCATTTAAATGTAATTTTATTTTCCGGTAATTTTATTCTGTCACACTATAATACAAATTAAAAAACAAATTTAAGCAATAACCATAGTAATCATGAAACTATTAGCACAACACGTTGAATCTTTAATTTTCACCTCTGAACAGGCTATTTCACCTGATGAAATAATTTCTTGTCTGAAAACTGTATACGGTTGGGAATTAAAAAAAGACGACATCACAGTAGCAGTAAACGAATTGAAAGAACGGTACCAGGATGATCTGTATTCTTTCGAACTGAATGAAATTGCAGGAGGCTACCAGTTCCTGAGCAAAAAAGATTATCATGGCGCCATCCATGTTATGCTTCAGTTAAAAGAAAAGAAACGCCTCTCTACAGCGGCATTGGAAACGCTGGCTATAATTGCCTACAAACAGCCAATTACCAAACCTGAACTGGAACATATAAGAGGAGTCAGTTGTGATTATTCGATACAGAAATTACTTGAAAAGGAACTGATTGTAATTGCCGGTAAGAGCGACGGTCCCGGTAAACCTTTGTTATATGGTACCAGCAGGAATTTTATGGATCATTTTGGATTAAGTTCCGTGAAAGATCTTCCTAAGCTAAAGGATATTCAATCTATTGATGCCAATGAAATTGGAATTCCTTCTGAAATGATGGACGATTCCAATGAGGCGGGCTCCGATGATTCAGAAGCAAGTGTGTCTGACACCGTCACCGAATCACCGCAGCAGGATTTTCAGGAAACCATCATCGAGTTTGATGATTCGCAATCTGAATTAGCCGAAGATGAGGGGAACAATGAAAAGGAGAAAGATTAAAAAACTATTTTGGAACACCCTTTGCTATATGCAGACACTATGAAAGGAATAAGGTTGGTTTTTGCATTGGTAATGTGTTCATTAACTGCTGTTGCGCAACCGCCGCTCCGGAAGATAACTAACAACGCATTTAAAGCAGGTGAAATTCTTGAATACCGCATTCACTATGGATTTGTAGACGCCGGAATCGCTCATCTTGAAGTAAAACCAAAATTATCTGTAATAAATAACCGTTCCAGTTTTCATGTTGTTGGAATCGGCGAAACGAGGGGTGCATTTGATTGGTTTTTTAAAGTACGCGATCGTTATGAATCTTATATAGATGCTGAATCACTTATTCCATGGATTTTTATCAGACGAGTTGAAGAGGGTAGTTACAGCAAGAGACAGAATGTAACATTCAATCATTACAAAAATACTGCAACCTCTGAAAAATTAACGATTCCTGTTCCCGAAAATGTACAGGACCTGGTGTCAGCATTTTTTTATGCACGTACCCTTGATTTTGAAAATGCTGAACCGGGTGATGTATTTCCCATAAATGCCTACCTCGATGATGAAGTCTTTCAGATGAACATTAAGTACATCGGCAAAGAAAAAATTACCACAAAGCTTGGCACTTTCAATTGTGTTAAGTTTCGTCCTTTACTTTTGGAAGGCCGGGTTTTTAAAGAAGAAGAAGATATGACGGTTTGGGTTACCGACGACAAAAACAGGATTGTGGTCAGAGCTGAAGCACACATCCTTGTGGGATCTATAAAAATGGATTTGAAAGGTTATTCAGGCTTAACAAATCCGCTTACGTCAAAAGTTAAGTAGGAACACCTGGTTTCAGTATACCGTGTTTGACTGTATAAGCCCGGCTTTTATTAAATACTCTGCAATCTGCACTGCATTTGTAGCTGCACCTTTCCGAAGATTATCTGCCACAACCCAAAGATTTAATGTTTTAGGCTGGCTTTCATCACGCCTCAAACGGCCCACAAACACCTCATCCTTTCCTTCCGCTAATAACGGCATAGGATAAACGTTATTGGCGGGATCATCGCACAAAACAATGCCCTCACTGGATTTTAGGATATTCCTGACATCCTCAAGTTCAAAATCTTTTTCAAACTCTACATTTATAGCTTCAGAATGGCCACCCTTTACCGGAACTCTCACTGTGGTTGCTGTTAGCCGGATGGAATTGTCGCGTAAAATTTTCCGCGTTTCATTCACCATTTTCATTTCTTCTTTCGTATACCCGTTTTCAGTGAATACATCACAATGAGGAATTACATTTCTGTGAATCGGGTGATGGTAAACCTTGCTTGCTTCTTTGCCTGAATGCTCATCCTCAAGTTGACGCAATGCTTTGGCACCTGTACCTGTCACAGACTGATACGTGGATACAACAATACGTTTAATCTTAAATTTATCATGCAATGGAGCCAGCGCCATTACCATCTGGATAGTAGAGCAGTTTGGATTTGCGATTATTTTATCGTCCGTATTCAGCACATCAGCATTAATTTCCGGCACAACCAGTTTTATATTTTCATGCATCCTCCATGCTGATGAATTATCAACTACTGTAATTCCGGCTTCAGCAAATTTCGGAGCCCATTCCAACGAAGTACTACCACCTGCAGAAAACAATGCTATATCAGGATGCCTGGAAATGGCCTCCTGCATAAGGACAACCCGGTAAGGCTTTTCTTTAAAATAAATTTCTTTACCGATTGACTTTTCAGTAGCAACGGGAATAATTTCATCAACCGGAAAATTCCTCTCCTCCAGAACTTTCAACATAACCGTTCCTACCAGACCGGTTGCGCCAACAACAGCAACTTTCATAAACGATATATTTTAATACTTCAAACAAAGGTATAGAAGACTGATTAAATCAAAACTCTTTTCAGGATTCCTCCTCTGATTTTACTTTCAGATCCAGTTGGGGTAACGGCATCGAAATGCCATTTTCGTTAAATTTCCGGTATACGGCCATGTTGATATGACTCTTCATCATTCCCTGACGTTGTAACAACTTGGAGGTCCAGATAACCAGTTCAAAAACAATTGCACTCGGTGCAAATTCTTTTAACCGGATAGAAGGCGAGGGCTCCTTAGCCACATTGGAATCTTCAACGGCTACTTCCATAAGCAATTTTAAAACTTTGTCCTGATCAATGCCATAGGGCACGGGAATGGGAATTTTAAAACGGACCATTTTTCCTGTAAGACTCCAGTTGGTCACACGAGTCGACACGAGTTCAGCATTTGGAATTATTACACTGATTCCATCATTAGTTACTACGGTTGTAGCCCGGGCAGAAATTTTAACCACATCGCCTGTTGTACCCCCTACTTCAATTCGGTCGCCCACTTTTACGGGTCGCTCCAGCAGGATGACGATCCCACTTACAAAATTGTTCGTAATGTTTTGCAGTCCGAAGCCGATACCCACACCAAGAGCGCCTCCCAGCAGGGCTAATCCGCTAAGATCAATTCCACTTGCATGAATGACCACAAATAAACCCAGCACAAAAAATATATACCGGGCAATGGTACCAATAGCCTGACGAACACCGATATCATCGTTATAGCGAACCAAAACGCGGTGCACGAGCACATTACGTATCATCCTCGATAACCAACCCAAAACCACGATGGCAATAATCAACTTAATGAGATACCAGATTGAAAATTCCGTAGCCCCAAAAACAAAGAGCGGATACTGGAGCATGTCGGTGAATTGCCGGATCAGGTGAGAAATATTATCCATAATAAGTGATACACATTAGAAAGGGAAATTGTACAAAGGTAAAATTCAGGGTTGAATAAAAAAGGGCTGTGGTAATTTGTATGAATTTTTTTATCTTTACAACCAGAATCTGTTTTTTACACATTTTTTTTATTGTTAACTTTTTTAATCATTTTTCTCATGAACAAATTTTCTCTTTTTGCAGCATTGTGTCTGCCTGTGTCAATTTACGGCCAACATGTTCCTGTTTACAAATCTACTTACAATGCTTCTGTTTTCAGCCTTGTGATCACTGAAATCATGGCTGATCCCGATCCCCCGGTTGCTTTGCCGGAAAGTGAATATTGCGAACTATTAAACAGAAGCTCTGATACAATCAACTTAGCAGGCTGGACATTTTATGACGGCAGCAGCAAAGTTCTGCCCTCAATTAGTGTTCCTCCCGGCTGCTATGTAATTATCTGTGATGATGCTGATACAGCTTTATTTTCCGGTTATGGGATATGTGTTCCGGTATCATCGGTTTCACTTACCAATTCCGGTGAAAAAATTTCCATTCGCGATCCACTTGGCAATGCCATTGATTCAGTCAGCTTTATTGATACGTGGTTTGGAAATTCTGTCAAGAAAGATGGAGGCTGGTCACTGGAAAAAGTGGATGCAGATTTTATTTGTCCTGTCAGTTCAAACTGGAAACCCTCAGAAGCGGCTGAGGGAGGAAGTCCGGGATCTGCGAACAGTGTTATTGGAAATGTGATTGACAATGTATCTCCGGTTTTATTAAGAAGTTTTGCAAGTGATTCCTTATCGGTTGTTTTGGTTTTCAGTGAACCACTTGATCCCGATGTTGCATTGGAATTACAACAATTTTCACTTTCCGGCTCACTGGTGGCGTTAGTGGCTGCTTTCGAAGACGCAACATTAACCCGGATAAGATTATCACTGGGTGCGGTTTTAACACCTGGTAAAATTTATAATGTAACAGTTGAAGGTATATCCGATTGCTCGGGAAATTCAATTATTGCAGGAAGCAGTGCCCGGTTCGGTTTGACGGATTCCAATTCATTCGGGTTAATTATTAATGAATTACTTTTTAATCCTTATTCCGGAGGTTATGACTTTGTGGAATTGTTTCATGCCGGTTCAGGAATTATAGATCTGAATCGGGTAACCATTGAATCAATTGATACGGAGTCGGGACTTGTTGATGAAACCGGTAAAATCGCAGAAGAAAACTGGCTTGTATTTCCCGGCGATTATATTGTACTGACTGAAAATGCGGCAGCACTTGCAACGCAATATCGTACCTCATATCCATTTAATTTTTTGGAAACCGACAATCTTCCGTCAATGAATGCTGATGAAGGAAATATTCGCATATCAATACTTCTTTCTGAGTTGGATGCATTTCATTATCACGAGGATTACCACTTTGAATTACTGGAAGATGTTAAAGGAATTTCACTGGAGAAAATTAATCCTCTTTTTCCTTCTGTCAATCCCGGATCCTGGCATTCAGGGGCTGCCTCATCAGGATTCGCAACACCCGGGCTAAAAAATTCCCAGTATACCGAAGTATCTTCCGAAAATAAGGCGGTTACTATAGATCCCGAAATTTTTTCACCCGATAATGACGGCTACAATGATAATTTAACAATTTTATTAAAGCCGGGAACACCCGGTTATATTTCAAATTTCCGGATTTATAATTCCAATGGACAAATTATTTATGAAAATGCACGAAATAACCTGATAGCAACCTCTGATTTATTCGTGTGGGATGGCATTACCGGTGAAGGAGTACGGGCTGATTCGGGAATTTACATTGCCCTGGTAGAAATTTTCAACCTTAACGGGGATGTAAAAAAATATAAATTGCCATTTGTATTGGCAGTGAAATTATGATCACGGTTTTTTACGAAACTAAAAATATGTATCCATGCCGTTAGTTGAAGCCATTTACTTCAGGGTTACTAAAATATTTTTAGCTACGCTTTCGCTGATGAAAAGTTCTTTACCCTGGTTAATGGTAATGCGGTGTGACTGGTCGAATGGTTCAATGGAGTGGATGGTAATTTTATCACCTAAAGCAATTCCTGTTTTATCGAGGTATTGCAGAAACGTGGTACTGTTTTCCACCACACCTGAAACCACAACGCTGGAACGCGGCTTAACGTCGGAAAGCGGGATGGCCCTGATTTTTCCGAAAACTCCGTTTTTATCGGGAATAGGATCCCCGTGAGGGTCCGTTTTTGGAAAACCTAAAATTTCATCCAGGCGGTTGATCAGCTCATCCGACTGAATGTGTTCGAGCTGTTCAGCGATTTCATGGACCTCATCCCATCTAAATTTCATTTGCTTTACAAGGAAAAGTTCCCAAAGCCGGTGCTTCCTAATAATTTTCACACCAATTGCGCGGCCCTTCTCCGTAAGGTATAAACCCTTATACCGTTCGTAGCGTATTAATTTCTTGGTCGCCAGCTTTTTAAGCATATCCGTAACAGTGGCCGACCGGATATTAAGCATAGTGGCTATATCGGTGGTGGTCACCAGTTCATTACTTTCAGAAAGCTTAAAAATAGCTTTCAGATAGTTTTCTTCAGTAAAGGAGTTGCTCATTGGTAGCTGCAAAGCTAAGAAAAGAGTATCAGGTTGATAGTTAGGCAGACTTATCCACTCACCAAAAAACGGTGAAACCTCGTATGTGAAATCCAAAAAATTCTGGAAAATCTTAATAAATTCCTAAATATCTGTATTTGAAGAGGCTACATCATGGATGAGCTTAAATTACTGATTATTAAATACATAACCCATTACTCCCCCATCATTACCAATTCTTGTGCCAGTTGTGAAAACGCTTTACAATAATCCACCGGTTGTTTACCCTATAATTATGGCTGTTTATCAAATTTTTGAGATCCCCCCTATTTTCCCCTGTACATTTGTATCATTAAATAAAAAACAATGATACTTTTAATTCTACCCGTTACACTGATCACAGTCGCCATTTTGCTTTATCAAAAAAGAGTTGCAGAACAACACAGCCCTTTAAAGTAAAAGGTTCACAATACAATCCCCCATTCCCGGGCGATCGTTTTAAAGTTGGTTTTTGGACCCCGCAGCAATGCGGGGTTTTTTTTTGTTAAAAAGCCATATTATATATAACCCATTCCCGGTATCAATTCCCCCTTATTATTTAGGGACGGCAAATGATTTCAATAGCAAAACCAGAAAGGCGGCTTATCGCTCAGGAATGATTATTATGCGGCTGTATTGTCAGGTAATAAAATATTCCTATTCCGATAAGAGTGATTAAAAATGAGAACATCATCATAAAGCCAGGCTCTTCGCTTGACAAAAATGCTCTGCGAAATGGAAACGCGATAACCAGTAAGGCAACAATCACGGCAGCAATTTTCTTTTTCATTTGTTTTTCCGTTTAGAATTAATGAACATTAGCAAAATTATTTCGGCTTTTAAAAATCTTATATGACCTTCATCATCTTTCAAATATGATTTATAGCAGACTTGCCTGATTGAGATAATTAAAAAATAAACCTACGAAATCAATGACTGACCCCATTTATTATCTGATTCACCAAAAAGTTGTGACAAACCAGTACGACCGGGGATAATTTGCTTTATATAAACGAAATCAAAACACGATTATGACAAAGCATATATCCATTAACGAATTCAATGAATTAAATCTTGATGAAAAGGCCTGGTATCTCTGGCACGGTGCAACTTTTTTGCATGTTTACGAAAAATCCGTACACCGGGTTAATCTATTTCATCTCAATAATTATTACATTGAGTTATGGTATCATATTGAAGCCAATAAGGTTGATAATATCAGGGCTTTTACCTCTATTGATTTTTTAGATCCTTTCCTTGAAAATATCCGAATTGAAAGCATAATGAAAGTATGAGCAGATTTCCGGATTTTATCTAAATAATTTTAGCGAACGTTCATTTAAAGCATCCATCATGGGGTGCTTTTTTTATTGATAATGCATTGGTTAGAGCCGATATTTTTTCTGGCACGAGAGTTGGAAAGCAGCATTTATCTAAACTAAAAAAAGGAGGACCCTATTATGAAACGACTATTGATTCTGTCTGCAATCATCGTCGCCTCCGTGCAGCTAAAAGCCTCGCACCTGGCGTCGGAACTAAACCTGAGACTTCAACATCAAGCCTGGTTTACAGTAACTCTCGATAACCAGCTGTATGAAACACCGGTTAATTTTTTTCATACCGGAGCACTTAATCCCGGCCATCATTTCCTGCAGGTAACACGACTTGATCACGGGTATTATGGTCCTTATTCTCAACCAAGAATTATTTATAGCGGATACATCACCATTCCTGCCCGGTCAAAAGTGCATGCATTTATTGACAATCACGGACACCTTCGCATCAACAAAATTACAGCACTTGCTCCTGTTTACGCTCCTGCTCCAATTGTTCATCCTTATGTACCTGCACCAGTTCATTATGGTATGAGCGATTATGAATTTAATCAGCTGAAAAACATTATCGGAAATTTGAGTTTTGAAAGCAGCAGGTTACAGGTTGCAAAACAAGCACTATCAGTTAATACTGTAACCTCATACCAGGTCGCTGAACTTGTCAGGATGATGAGTTTTGAATCCAGTAAACTTGATCTTGCCAAATTTGCATTCCACAAAACAGTTGATAAACAAAATTATTTTATCCTTAATGATACCTTTTCTTTCGAAAGCAGTATAATGGACTTGAATGATTTTATTTATCGCAGTTAAAAAAGATATAATAATAATTAGATTGCCGGCGGGCCTGTAAGCCCGCCTTTTCTTTTGTTATAATACCGAATATTTTTGCATCAATTAATTCCCTTTGTAATAAAAAGCTATGCAAAAAAAGGACGAAGGGCTCGTTTTTTAACATAGGCTGCCAGGCGGTTGGTATCGTCAATAAAGTCGATGTCTTCCACTTCTTTTAAACGTACTACAACTTCCACATATCGCCCGTACAATTCATACAACGCACAGGTTTTCCCGTGATCTTTTCGCAACGCTATAAAATTCCCGGCTTCAAGCAGCACACTTGCCCTGTCTTCAAGATCTTCAATCAGAAATCGCATTTTTTTCATCTTACCATTATACCTCATTTACTATTCCCGGTTTCAGTAAATTTCCGTGAAAACATTACAAAAGTCCTTACAAAATGCTAGTTTTGTATGAGGGCTATAGCAGATAACGCCATTTGCCAGCATTACTGATTTAAAAAACAATTTATGAATCTGAAGTTTCTCTTTTGCGGTTTCTCATTCCTGCTGGCCGGTCCTTTGCTTACCGCACAGCATACCAATGTTATGATCAGTGATTCAAATTTTCCAAATGAACCTGCAATAGTAATCAATCCGAAAAATACGAACCAGTTAATGGCAGGCTCCAATATCGATAATTATTACTTTTCTACCGATGCTGGGTTTACCTGGAATTCAGGTGTACTTACTTCTTCCTTTGGCGTTTGGGGCGATCCCGTACTGGCCTGTGATACTTCAGGCATCTTTTATTTCTTCCATCTGTCCAATCCTCCTTCCGGAAACTGGATTGACCGAATCGTTTGTCAAAGAACCCCATTTCCCGGAGCAGCGTGGAACAATGGGTCGTATACCGGTTTAAATGGCACTAAAGCGCAGGATAAACAATGGGTTGCTATTGACAGGGCCAACAATACCATTTACATGACCTGGACGGAATTTGATGATTATGGCAGCAGCGATCCGGCCGATAGCAGCCGCATTCTTTTTTCAAAATCAGCCGACCAGGGAATTACCTGGAGCAACCCTGTAAAAATTAACCAGGTTTCAGGTGACTGTATTGATGAAGACAACACTACTGAGGGTGCAGTTCCAGCTATAGGGCCTAACGGTGAGGTGTACGTGTCGTGGGCCGGTCCTGCAGGCCTGGTGTTTGATAAATCAACTGATGGGGGACTAAGCTGGCTTTCGCAGGATATTTTTGTTTCATCGATTCCCGGCGGATGGGATTTCGGCATTCCGGGAATCTATCGTGCCAACGGACTACCAGTAACCACATGCGATACAAGCGGAGGTCCAAACCATGGAACCATTTATATTAACTGGAGCGATCAGCGGAATGGAATAACCAATACCGATGTTTGGCTTGTAAAATCTACTGATGGAGGAAATACATGGACGTTACCTGCAAAAATTAATGATGATTTGTCAAATCGCCATCAGTTCTTTACCTGGATGACTCTTGATCAGGCTACCGGGGATTTATGGTTTGTTTTTTATGACCGTCGCAATTATGCTGATACGCGAACCGATGTATACATGGCTCGTTCTTCCGACGGCGGAAACACCTTTCAAAATTTTAAGATCAGCGATTCGCCATTTGCTCCTGATCCCGGTGTTTTCTTTGGTGACTATACCAATGTGACTGCCCACAATGATATTGTGCGACCTATGTGGACACGCCTTGAAAATACACAGCTATCAGTGTGGACGGCATTGATCAACACTACCTGGCTGGGAATTAATAATGATTATGCATCAACGGTTCCCATGCTCGAACAGAATTTTCCGAATCCATTTACCGATCAGACTTCCTTTAGTTTCAAATTACATCGTGAAGAAAAAGTATCACTAAAGATTTTTGATTTTACCGGAAGGAGTGTAACAACATTAATTGATAACGAAACATACGGTTTCGGAAAACATGTACTCACCTATCCGTTAGGACTGGCATCAGGCACCTATTTTTATGAACTCACGGCAGGTGAAAAATTATTACGAAGAAAGATGATGGTTATCGAATAAAATTTTCGGAAATTAGTTCATCCATGAACGCAGGTCTTCAATGGCAGGCATGGAAGCGTCAATTTTTAATTTCTTCCGCATTCCACCGAGGTCATTAAAAAGTTTATTCGGATTAAGTGCTTTCAACTGATCCTTGCTGGTAATGCCCATTTTGGTAAGCACCTCATTCCACGGTGCAGGAATGCCATCAATACCCTCCTCTTTATGTAAACCACCAACATTTACTTCGGGGCGCATTTGCGGGAAGAACAACACATCCTGAATGGAAGCCGAATTCGTCATAATCATTGTTAACCGGTCGATACCGATACCTAACCCTGCGGTGGGAGGCATTCCGTATTCTATTGCACGCAGAAAATCCTCATCGAGCTGCATAGCTTCTTCATCACCACGTTTACCCAATTCAAGTTGTTCTTCAAACCGGGCGCGCTGATCAATAGGATCATTAAGTTCACTGAATGCATTGCAAATTTCCTTACCATTACAAACGGCTTCAAAACGTTCAACCAGCCCGGGCTTGCTGCGGTGTTTTTTTGCAAGAGGCGACATTTCAACCGGATAATCAGTAATGAATGTTGGTTGTATAAGTTTGTGTTCGCACATTTCACCAAACAACTCATCAATCAATTTTCCGCGACCCATTGTAGCATCCGTTTTAATTCCGTTTTTTTCGGCAACACTTCGTATCTCATCTTCCGTCATCTCCGAAATATCAGTTCCGGTAAAATGTTGAATTGCTTCATACATGCTGAACCGTTTCCAGGGACGTTTGAAATCAATAACATTTTCGCCAACCTGCACTTTAGTTGTATTATGCAAATCCATGGCAATTTTTTCAACCATTTCTTCAACCAGGTCCATCATCCAGCTATAATCCTTATACGCTACATACAATTCCATTTGAGTAAACTCAGGATTATGGAACCGGCTCATTCCTTCATTACGAAAATCTTTTGAAAATTCATAAACTCCGTCGAAGCCACCTACAATTAATCTTTTTAAGTACAATTCATTTGCGATTCGCAAATAAAGTGTCATATCAAGTGTATTGTGATGGGTCTTAAATGGACGAGCTGTGGCACCGCCATATAACGGCTGGAGGATAGGTGTTTCCACTTCGAGATAACCTTTTTCATTCAGGTAATTTCGCATGGAATTGGTTAGCTGTGTCCGCTTTATAAATGTATCACGAACCTTTGGATTAACTATCAGATCAACATATCGCTGGCGATAACGTTGTTCGGGATCAGAAAAGGCATCGTAAACAACACCGTCTTTTTCTTTAACCACAGGAAGTGGTCGAAGTGATTTTGTAAGAATAGAAAAGTCTGTTACATGAATGCTGATTTCGCCCATCTGGGTTTTAAATGCATACCCTGTTACGCCAATAATGTCACCAATATCAAGCAATTTCTTAAATACAATATTGTAAAGGGTTTTATCATCTCCTGGACAAATATCATCGCGTTTAAAATAGAGTTGAATTCTGCCTTTCGAGTCCTGCAATTCAGCAAAGGAAGCATTGCCCATTATTCTGCGGCTCATAATCCGTCCGGCTAGAGTAAGATTTACTAATTCCGATTCTTTTTTCTCAAAATGATCAAGTATGTATTGAGAGTTGGCATTAATTTCAAAAAGGTCGGCGGGATATGGATCGATACCTAAGGCATAGAGTTCCTGCAATGCATTGCGACGTAGTTGTTCCTGATCGTTAAGTTCCATAGGGCAAAGATAGAAATTAGGAAGAATTTTCCTTGCCGGATTTTGGGAACTTTTAACTGAAAAAACAGCCGGGGAACCACCCCCGGCTGCGACCTCAATGAAACCGAAACCTATACATACTGAGAATCGGAGTTTTATAATGAAAATGATGTTACGGTTTTACCAGCCTACAAGCCGAATGCCCAGAGTGAGCGGATGCAGTTCGGGGCCCCTGTTATCTTTAAATAATTCCGCAAGGCTGTAACTGGCAAACAGGGTGGCATTGCGATAACCTAACCGGACTGTGGCATCATAACGAAACTGATTCAGGTTGAAGTCATCAAACACTTTACTTTTAGCTTCGTCACCATCCACTTTCTTTATCATTTTTAAATGAGTGCCCAATCGCAGACCACCAATAACACCGAAGGCAAAATGTACTGTTTTATCAGGATTCTGACTGGTATTGAACTCAAGCAGCAGGGGTATATTCAAATAACTTGCAACGAGTTTGTTTTTCTTTAGAGTATTAGCGGGGTCATCATAGGCGACAACGGAATCCTGCTGAGGCAAAAGATAAGCATCGGAATTAAACCGGTAATTGTTGAAGGAAAATCCTATCCCTGTTATCAGCATAATGTTTTTCCTGTAAAGGTTTAATTCATAATCAGCGAGGTTAAAATGCAGGGCAATCGACTTCTCAACTTTTTGATCTAAGAAACCATATCCTTCCGGTGCTTCATTTTTAAAATCATCATTCATCAGCATGGTAACACCCATTTCAAAACCTGCCCAATGACCTTTAACCTGCGGTTCGGCATATACCGTATCTTTAAAACCGATGCGAACATTTTTGCCTTCGCTGTCAATGATCAGCACCTTCTTCTTCCCGAGAGTAATTCTGGTGGTATCCTGTTCAACAGAGTTGGCATCAGCAATTTTGCCAAGTCCGGTAACATTATTATTAATTTTCAAGGGCTTTGTTACATAATAGATGCTTCCGTTACCTGTAATATTGGCTGTAAGTTCATCGGTAACATCTACCAGGCATTTCCCATTCCCAGTTATGGTAGCGGTACAGGTTTTAACTTTAAAGTTTTCACCATCCACTTTTCCTGCTCCGCTTATAACAACATGCAAGTCATCACCGGTTCCTTCAAGCTCAATTTTACCGGCACCGGTTATTACACCCTTTACTTTTTTAGCGTCGAGGTTCATTTCCATTTTACCTGCACCTGTAACATGAAGTTCAATATCACCGGATTTAAATACACCTATGGATTCCAGTTTTCCGGATCCGCTGATATCAATTTTTGTGAGCGACGGAGCGGTAACAATAATATCATCGGCTGAACCATTTATAACGAGCCATCCATCTTCAGTTGTGCTGGCAATATTCCTTATATTCATGGATACGTCAGAATCTTCGATAATGATGGCCGCGACATCTCCTTGTTTAAGTTCCACAGAAGCCGGACCGGTAACGCGGATTTTATCAAATTTTAATGGTTCCTGTGCCTGTGCGCTAAACGCGGAAACAAGGCCTGCAATGATTAGCGTTGCGATTTTGATAGTTTTCATAGACGTGTTTTTCTGAATTATTTGTGTGTATGACGGTCTGGTTACCGGGAATGTTACAGGAGTTTTTTATTTTTTTTCCAGGATACAATAATTCCGGAAATCATAAAATATTTCAGTCCCTGCCCGATGGAGATCTGATAAAGTCAGGTATACAAATTACCGGCGTTCGATTTTAAAATTACCGACAGAAAAGCTGAATCGTTTATTTTCTTTGTCAGTATCGAGTTGAATCTTGTCGTTAGAAACTTTTTCAATTCCCTTACCTACGACATCTACAAATGTGGGTTTTGCTCCTTCAGCATCGTCTGCGTAAGCAAGCACGGCTTCATCACCATCAACAAATTTCTTAAGGTTTTTTTCAGAAGACTGCCGGATAGCCTCCCACACAGTCATGTATTTTTCACCGGAGTTTGAAGCAATCTGCTGTGTAACTTCTTTCACAGGATCGGATTTAGTAACTACCGAAACACTATCCTGTTGATTCAATAATGGATGGGCAGTCACCGCTTCCGCCAACTGAACTGTTGATTCGGTTGCGGGAGAAATCAGACCTTCAGGAATAACAGTTTGCGGATGGGCCGATTTTAAAACCGGATTCGATTGATCGGCGGTCAGCACTTTTGAAGCAGGACTTAATTTTTCAGCAGGTGAAACTGTTTTCTCACCGGTAGTATGCTCTTCTTTTTTGTTATCGGAAGGAGAAATTTCCGTTGGTAAAACTAAAGGTGTATCTTCTGCAACCTGGATAACATTTGTAACCATGGTTCTGTTAAAAAAGCTCACAGTTCCAGCTATCAAAGCCAGTAACAATATTGCAGCAATGCCATACCTGATTTCGGTTTGCCACGCAATGAAAAAAGGAATAGGTTTCTTTAACGATTTCTTATCCGGGTAAACAATAGAAAAGTCGGGAACTGAAATAGTTGCATTATAAAGGTCTTTGTGTTTATTATACTCCGGGTTAGACTTGATAAATCTGTCAAGCGCAATTTTTTCTTCAACCGTACTATCACCTTCAAGGGCAGCAATTAAATACTGATCAACATTGGCAGCATTCACTTCACCTTTTTTCAATATTTCGCGGTCGGGAAATTTAATATCAGGAATTTCCAATACAATATCAGAAAATGAATTAAAAGCTTCCTGTAGTTCAGGATGCGAATCGAGAAATAAAAATAACTCCGCTGTTTGCTCAGCAGTCAGATTTCCATCGTAATAATCGATGAAAAATATTTCGTAGTTATTTATATCTATACTCATTTTCCTGTTCTTGTTTAAACAAACAAATTATAGAACATTTTCCATTTTCCCAATGTATTCTTTCAAAAATGTTCTCGCTCTGTAGATGTAAACTTTTACCTGTGATTCATTCAGGTTAGTAATTTCCCCGATTTCCTGGTAACTGTACCCTTCATAATCACGAAGCATGATCACCGACTTTTGTATTTCCGGTAGTTTTGTCAGTGCTTCATTCAGCACTTGCTTAACATCGGAATATTGCCTTTCAGTAGATAACATTGAAAGATGACTGTCTTCCATGCGTATTGATTTTTTGCTTCTTCGAATTTTATCCACCATTGTACGGTAAGCTGTAGTGAATATGTATGATTTTGCTTTCTCGAAATTGACATTTTCATGAGTGATCCACAATTTTTCGAATGTATCCTGTACAATATCCCTGGCATCATCTTTATCGCGAATGTTGTGCAGAATAAAACGATATGCTCCGTCAGAGAAATTATCCACGCATGTATTATATTCCGAAGCGGTCATAACGGGTTGAGGCCTGAACTACAAATTTACTGTTTTCTGAAAATGAGACGGGCACCTGTAACCAGATGTTACAGATGCCCGTGTAAAATTTTATAATTTATTTATCTAATTGAAAATCAAATCTATGCAAGAGTTCTTTTCACGGCTACCTGCTCATATCCTTCCACAATATCCCCAATCTGGATATCATTGAAATTATGGATGCTCAGTCCGCATTCATAACCCGATGCCACTTCCTTAACATCATCCTTAAATCGTTTCAGGGAGGAAAGTTCACCGGAATAGGTTACAATACCATCGCGCACAAGTCGGATTTTAGTATTCCTGGTTATTTTTCCATCGAGTACCATACAACCTGCAATGGTTCCTGCTTTCGGAATTTTAAATACTTCACGGACTTCGAGATTACAGATAATTTTCTCCTGGAATTCCGGAGCAAGCATACCTTCCATGGCATCTTTTACTTCATTGATAGCATCATAGATAATCGAGTAGAGACGGATATCGATCTGTTCCTGTTCAGCCAGTCTACGTGCACTCATTGCAGGACGCACCTGGAAACCGATGATGATAGCATTAGAAGCAGAGGCGAGCAATACATCGGATTCGGTTATGGCTCCAACAGATTTATGAATTACGTTCACCTGGATTTCGGCAGTTGAAAGTTTCAATAAAGAATCGGCGAGCGCTTCAACAGAGCCATCAACATCACCTTTTACAATGACATTAAGTTCTTTAAAGTTTCCAATTGCCAGACGCCGGCCAATTTCATCAAGCGTAATATGTTTATGGGTACGGATACCTTGCTCACGCTGTAATTGTAATCGTTTGTTTGCTATTTCACGTGCTTCACGTTCATCATCCATAACATTAAACTGGTCACCAGCCTGAACTGCGCCCGACATACCCAGCATAATTACCGGTTGTGCAGGCCCTGCCTTTTCAAGCTTTGTACCACGTTCATTGGACAACGCTTTAACACGACCCGCAAACTGCCCCGCAAGTACAATATCTCCAACTTTAAGTGTTCCGTTCTGAACGAGAATAGTAGTTACAAAACCCCGTCCTTTATCGAGCGTAGATTCAATCACTGTTCCTACTGCATTTTTATTGGGATTTGCTTTCAGTTCCAGGAGTTCTGCTTCAAGCAATACTTTCTCCAAAAGGTTAGAAACATTTAATCCCTGCTTTGCAGAAATTTCCTGGCACTGATATTTACCTCCCCATTCTTCGACAAGGATATTCATTTTAGACAATTGCTCTTTAATTCGCTCAGGACTTGCACCGGCCTTATCAATTTTATTAATGGCAAATACAATAGGCACATTAGCAGCCTGTGCATGATTGATAGCTTCAATCGTTTGCGGCATCACACTGTCATCGGCAGCGATCACAATGATGGCCACATCGGTAACTTTCGCTCCTCTCGCACGCATGGCAGTAAATGCCTCGTGACCGGGAGTATCAAGGAAAGTAATTTTACGGCTGTCATCAAGCGATACTTCATAAGCACCGATATGCTGTGTAATACCTCCGGCTTCACCGGCAATAACATTAGCTTTACGTATATAGTCAAGGAGGGATGTTTTACCATGATCAACGTGACCCATTACTGTAACAATAGGAGCACGTGGAAGAAGATCTTCCGGTTCATCAGGTTTTTCCTGGATCGCTTCCTGTACATCAACGGAAACAAATTCAACCTTGAATCCAAATTCTTCGGCAACAACCGATAAGGTTTCAGCATCAAGTCGCTGGTTAATGGAAACAATAATGCCAAGGCTCATACAAGCCGCGATAATATCCGTTACGGGAACACCAATCAGTTTAGCAAGTTCATTTGCAGAAACGAATTCAGTAACCTGAATTGTTTTTGACTGTGTGGCTTCTTCTGCAGCAACTTCTTCCGCTTTATGATACGCCTCGCGTTTTTCCTTACGGTATTTTGAAGATTTCGATTTACCGGCACCACTTAAACGTGCAAGTGTTGCTTTAATCTGATCCTGGATTTCTTTTTCAGTAGGCTCTACTTTCGGACCTGTTGCAGGCTGGAATTTTCGGCCTTTATTGCCGGGACCACTTGCAGGACCACCCGGACGTTTCCAGGGTTCTGTGCGAATTTCGGTAGGACGAGCAGGTAAATTACTATCGGGAACGTTAACTTTTTTCTCGGTACGCTTGCGCTTTTTCTTTCGCTTGTCTTCATCAATAGTAGATGAAGAAGCAACCGGTTTCTTTTTAGGCGGATCAACCGGTAGATTTATTTTTCCAAGAATTGTGGGACCTGCCAGTTTATCCCGATCCATTCGGTATGGAACATTCAACTCGGGACTGACGGGTGTTGTTGGTTCAGGAGTTACAACAGGTGCTTCGGGAGCAACATCCTGAGGCACTGCTTCAGGTGTGACCTCAACAACAGGTGTTTCAGCTACAGGAGCACTTATCTCCTCAACTTTAGGTTTACCTTTTCCTTTGGCTTTATCAGCACTTTTTACCTGCTCTTCTTCTTCTTCTTTTTCTTTCTCTTTGGTTTTTTCTGCACTCTTTGCTTTGGATACTGGTTTTGCATCTTCGGCAGCTTTAGCTTCATCATCCGCTTTTTTCTTAGCGGCTTTTTTTGCTTTGGGTGTCTCGAGAGCGGCCAGGTCTATTTTATCAATTATACGTGGTTGGTTTTTCTCAACCTTGGCTTTGATAACCTCAGGCTCAGGAGCGGGAGGAGGAGTTACGGCGACGGGTTCGTCCGGTTTTTTAGTCTTTTTGGGAACCACCTGTGGGGCTTCCTTTTCAGCTGCATCTTTTTTAATTTTAATCAGATCCTGCGCAAGGCTATCGTCGCCTTCGTTTTCAGCTTCCCTAACGGTTTCTTTAACCGTCCGGGCTTCTATCACCACATTATCTTTTTTAAGTTTCTGGTTGGTGATTTCTTCAGCCGTTTTTTTAATTTGTTTATCGGTCTGAAATTCTTTCTGCAACAGCTCATACGCCTCAACAGAGATCTTTGCATTTGGGTTTTTATCAACCTTAAATCCTTTTTTATCAAGAAAATCAAGGGCATGGTCGATCCCGATGCTGAATTCCTTCAGTACCTTACTAAGTCTTATTGTTGAAGCTTCTGACATTATTTATTTTTTCCTTTCTGCTTTTTCAGCAGCAAATAATATTGCTGCCGCATTGATTATTCAAACTCTGAACGAAGGATTCGCATCACTTCTTTAATGGTTTCTTCTTCCAGGTCGGTGCGTTTTACAAGATCTTCAACGGTAAGATCGAGAACACTTTTAGCAGTATCGCATCCGATACCTTTAAGCGCCTCAATGATCCAGTCTTCAATTTCATCTGAAAATTCATCCAGATCCACATCTTCTTCTGCTTCATCGGAATCACGATATACATCAATTTCATACCCGGTAAGTTTTCCCGCAAGTCGAATGTTATGACCACCTTTTCCGATAGCCAGTGAAACCTGGTCGGGTTTCATATACACTGCCGCACGTTTAGTGTCATCATCAAGCTTTATAGAAGAAATTTTTGCAGGTGATAATGCACGCGTTATATAAAGTGAAACATTATTGGTATAATTAATTACATCAATATTTTCATTTTTCAATTCACGGACGATCCCATGAATGCGGCTACCTTTCATACCTACACATGCACCAACAGGATCAATACGGTCGTCGTACGATTCAACAGCAACTTTAGCACGCTCACCCGGTTCACGAATAATGTTTTTAATGGTAATCAATCCATCAAAAACTTCGGGAACTTCCTGCTCGAATAAACGCTCGAGAAATATCGGCGATGTACGTGATAAAATAATTTTAGGAGTGCCGTTAACCATTTCAACACGCAAAACAACTGCACGTACGGAGTCTCCTTTACGGAAAAAATCAGAAGGGATCTGTTCTGCTTTTGGAAGCAGTAATTCATTTCCTTCATCATCAAGCACCAGTGCTTCTTTTTTCCAGACCTGGTAAACTTCACCGGTAATTATTTCTCCAACGCGATCTTTATATTTTTTATAGATAGCATCTTTTTCGAGTTCCATGATTCGGGCCTGGAGGTTCTGACGGGCAGCTAAAACCGCACGGCGCCCAAAGGCTTCCAGTTTGATAGCTTCGGTAACTTCCTCACCAATTTCGAAATCGGGTTCTATTTTTATGGCTTCAGAATACGGTATCTGAAGATTTTCGTCCTCCACCGTTCCATCTTCAACGATGGTTCGGTTTCGCCAGACTTCAAGGTCACCCTTATCGATGTTGATAATTACATCCAGGTTATCGGCCGATCCATATTTTTTGCGAAGCATATTCTTGAAGACATCTTCAAGAATACTCATCATAGTTGCACGGTCAATACTTTTAAATTCCTTGAACTCCGAGAAGGATTCAATCAGGATTGAATGATCCATTACTGTTAATTTTTAAATGATAGGATTAATTTTGTTTCTTTTATTTTTAAATATTGAAGCTTATGTTTTGTTTCAGTAACCACCTTTTTTTTGTCAACTTTACGGGATATTGATTCCAGTAAATCAAACCCATTTTCATCTGCCGCTTCCAGCCTTCCTTTGAGAACTTGTCCATCAAGGGTGATTACCCTGATTTCTCTTCCTATACGGCGAAGGTATTGCTGGTATACCTTAAAAGGCTGATCCATTCCGGGGGAGCCCACTTCCAGTTCATTCGTTTCCCACACCATTTCCGGATCAAGGGTTTCGGTGATAAACCGGTTCAGACTGCTGCACTCTTCAATGGTTACTCCGGCAGGCTTGTCAATAGAAACGGCTATACGCCCGGGGGCGGTTTTGACATCCACCAGGAAGCACTCTGTGGACTTAATCCACTCATTCACAATATTTTCGATTCTTTCCTTAGTCACCATTATGTATTAAAAAAGGGGACATCGTCCCCTCTCTCTATCATATACGGATGCAAATATAGCTAAATTTAGATATTCCCTGTAAATATTTTTGTCGTCGAAGAAAAGATGCGGCACTAATTTCTTTCAAATTGACAGCTACAAAGTGGCTATTACTTTGAGTTCGATAGCAATAGGAGTAGGAAGGCAGTTTATCTCAACAGTGGTGCGGCAGGGCTGGGCTTCTTTGAAATATTCAGCATACAGGCGGTTATAGGCAGCAAAGTCATCTTTCATATTGGTTAAGAAAACAGTGACATCAATCATCTTCTCCCACGAAGAACCGGCCTCCTCAAGTATTGCACGTACATTTTTGAATACCGAATGGCATTGGGCCTCTATGTCATAACTTATGATTGTACCGGTGGCATCTGTTTCCACACCGGGAATCTTTTTTGTACCCCTTTCACGGGGACCAACCCCTGATAAAAAGAGCAGGTTTCCAACTTTCCGGGCATGAGGATAGGCACCTACCGGTTCGGGAGCACGGGAGGAATTAATGGATGGATTTTCAGATGACATGACAAAATGATTTAAAAGCAAAAATAAACATAAGTTAACACGTAATAATTTTCCCGGCAAGGAAACTTACAATTTAATTACCTCTTGCACAATTGCAATATCAGCAGGTAACCAATCCAACGACAATAGTTGTTCCGGCAGCAGCCAGGCATAATTCATATGTTCGGAGAGCGTTATAGTTCCGGAAATAATTTTTCCGGTAAACGGAACAAGTTCAATTTTAAAATTGCCATAATCGAACTCATATTCTTTCAGCTTGCCGGTAATCATAAAATCAATAGCGAGTTCTTCTTTCAATTCCCGTATGACAGAGGCTTCATCGGATTCACCCGGTTCAATCTTTCCACCAGGGAATTCCCATTTGCCGGGATGCTTCATGGCAGGGCCGCGTTGCGTTACAAGCACAGCATTGTCACGGTAAATTATAGCACAGGCGACACGTATCATGTGTGTTGGATATCAGTTATTCCGGTTTCACCGTCCATTCAACTTCCACTTCCCAATTTGAGCGAACGGTAATGACATCTGCATTGTAGAGAATTTTCTCAGGCAAAAGTTTATTCCTGATATCGCCGGCATCCCATCGTCCGTTATTATTAGAATCATATACAACACGTAACCGGTAACTACCCGGATCTACCTGTTCAAATAAGCCGTTAAACGGCCCGGTGGCAGTTCTTTGTCTTACGATTTCATCTTTTTCATTAACAAGTTGCAATAACATCGGACTGGAAGATTCAGGAGTGAAACCAAAAGAAATGCTACCTCCTGCCCGTTCACCGGGAACGGTAAATGAAAAACGAATAGAATCGTTCAAGCGGCCATAACGGTCTTCGGCTGTGCCGGGAGGAATTTCAATTTTGTAACTGCCCTCTTTCCAGATTCCGGTAAAGTTTGTTTTTAATTGAAGGGAGTCGGCAAAAGTTCCGTTGACGGGAAGTATAACTGAATCTTTAAAGAGAACCACTTTGTTGAAATCAAATTGCTTTAGGGGTGACGACCAATATATATAAGGAACGGTTTCAGCCTGCAGAACTCCGTCGGTCTTTGGATAAACTACACCGGAAAGTTTTTTTTCAATTACTACTTTCGAACGCAATTCTGAACGATCGTTCCGGTATATAACCGTGTCGGTAAAATTATTGTTATCCTTCCAGATTACAACAGCCGAATCTGCTATGGCAGGCAGACCATACAATATAACGGTGTCCCTGTAGGAATTAAATTCCGCTATCACTTCCGCCGGTTTGGTGCTGAGGAATTCCCATGTTACAGATTGAACCGGGCGTGCAAAAACCGTTACCAGTTTTCCCGGAGCTTCACGCAGACTGCTTATTACTTTTTGTTTCAATGCCTTTTGCATCGATAAATACAATCTTACAAAAACCGAATCTTTAAGTGTAACAATTTCACCTGCTGAGCCAATCGATTCTTCTGCAAAATCTACGGTCAGGTTATTATTTTTATCAGCAATCCCTACCAACCGGTAATCACCTTCACGCACATTCCGGATAGTAAAAAGACCAAATTCATTCGCCCGTGCATAATACAAAGGTGGAATAATTCCAAGAACAGAATCGGGTGTTTCCTTATCATATACCAAAGCCAGCGCTTCTTTCAGGGGCTTCATTGTAGGTGCATCGATAAGGGCACCGGAAATAATAAGTGAATCAAGAATGTTACCGGTTGAAAAAACATATTGAAAACCGGGTAATGAATTGCCTTCGGTAAAGTCAGTAAGGGCATTTCCAAAATTTATGGTATACGTGGTATTTGGGCGTAGTGAATCGCCCGGCGTTATAATAACACTCTTTTTTCGCAATTCTATTTCAGGGGCGGGGCTTATGGGTGGAGAAATGATAACCTGTTTCTGAATATCTTTCAGCTGCACATACTCATTAAACGTCAGTATGATTTTTTCCGAAGTAAAGTTGGATTGGAAGTTCGGCGGGGTTGCGGAAAGCAAAACAGGCGGCTCAAGGTCCTTCTCTCCACCTGTAGGTGCAACCCGGTTTGCACACGAATGAAACAGTAATGAGGTAAAAATACAGAATGCTAAAACCCGGATCTGTTTCAAAGGCGTTCAATGATTTTGATAACCTCACCAAGATATTTTTCATCGGTTGCATCAAATGCACCCTTTTGTTCACTATCAGCATCCAAAACCAAAAACACTACATTGTTTTTCATGGCAGGAAGCACAATTTCAGAGCGGGATCGGGTGCTGCATGCGATATGACCGGGAAAAGCATCAACATCATCCACAACAATGTTTCTTTTCTCTTTCCATGCAGTACCACATACTCCTTTTCCAAAAGCAATACGGGTACAGGCTACAGGACCCTGGAACGGACCAAGAATCAATTCATTATCTTTCACAATGTAAATGCCGATCCAGAGGAAATGCATAACCTCTTTTAGTGCCGCCATCAGATTGGAAACATTGGCGATAAAATCGGGTTCACCCTGCACAAGCGCATGGAGCTGGGGCAATAAAGCTTCATACCGCGCTGTTTTGCCGGTTAACTCACCCGGAATAATTAACGACTCTGCCATTTTTAGTTCACGTTGCTGCAAAAATACATTATTTAAAGCCTTGCATAGGCGATGGTTGCAATACTCACAAGGGCTCCGGGAATTTCAAGGAGGGCACCTGCGCAGGAGGTAAGCGTTGAACCCGTCGTAATAACATCATCCACCAGCAAAAAGTGGCAGGACACGGGTTCATACTTTTTGTTGATTACAAAAAGCCGGTTTACATTTTCAAATCTTTCGAAACGCGATTTGTGGGTTTGTGTGGCTGTAGCCTTTTCCCGGATCAGGAAATCTGCTGTAAAGGGTATTTTCATTGCTTGTGATAGTCCCATTCCAAAAAAATCAGCCTGGTTAAACCCCCGGGAGCGCAACTTGCTGCTGTGCAACGGTACCGGAACTACCTGATTCACAGTAGAAAATCGATCACAACTGATTAATTCCGTACCGAGCATCCTTCCTGCAAAGGCACCTACCTCCTTTTCACCATGATATTTTAAGCGGTGAATTAATTGCTGAACCCGGGCGCCTTTATTGAAATAATATAGTGCTGTGCCGGAATGCAGGGGCACCTTACCCCAAAATTGCTTTTCCACAGGATTACCTTCCATTTTATGAAAACCCGTTTTGGGTAAATGGTAAAGGCATTGTGTGCAGATGGTAGTTTCACCTTTAAAAAGCCCATTGTTGCAGGCGGCACATACCTGGGGATAAAAGAGGTTAACGAGGTCAGGAATCCAGGAAATCATAAAAAAGTGTTGAAAAAGGATTGAAATCGAAAAAGATTCCTAAAAATAGGACAATTTCTTTAAAATGACATGATTCAAACAAATAATTGACTGTAATTCATTATTATATTAACTTCGTAGCCTGTTTTAAAAGCAGATTCCTCACTGAACTGAAGACTATCCTGCCCTATGGACGAGAACACTATGCAACAAAACGATTTCGACAAAAAAGAACAAGACTCTAAAAAAGTTATAGTTATAGTTGTTATCTCTATTTTATTAGGTGTAAACGGATTGTTGCTTTGGCAGTTCTTTGATAAGAAAACGCAACTTGATGAAGTAAGCATTACCCTGGAGAGTACCTTATCAGAGAAAGAATCCCTTTCTGCGGAATTAAAGCGCATGAAAGTGGAATATGAAAAAATTAACCAGGAGAATTCCTCGCTGCAAATACAGCTGACGACTAAAGATGAGGAGATCAAATCAAAGATGGCTGAGATTCAGAAACTCATCAATTCCGGAGATGCTGCTCAATTGCGTAAGGCTCGTGAAGAACTGACTGCGCTTCGTTTAATGAACGAGAATTACATTGCTCAGCTCGATTCGTTAAAACTTGTTAATGATGAATTGAATGCTCAGAACTCCAACCTGAACAGCAGCCTTTTATCAGAAAGAGGGAGAATAGAAAATCTTACACAGCAAAATTCCATGCTTGCCAATAAAGTTGCCATGGGAAGCGTGTTAAAAACCCTCAACTTAAAAGCAACCGGAGTCAAATATAAAACCAGTGGAAAAGAAACAGAAACAAACAAAGCTTCTGCCGTTTCCAAAATTCGTATATGCCTCACCGTGCTTGAAAATCTCATTGTTGATAAAGGCACCAAAGATGCTTACATCCGTGTGCTGAGCCCCGACGGGGCAGTGATGTCGACCAGTTCTGAAACTTTTCAATTCAATAACCAGGCAACACTTTACACAACGCGTGAATCATTTGAATATGATAATAAACAAACTGACTTATGTCTTTACTGGACAAAAGGAAGCCAGTACACAAAAGGAAAATATACTATAGAAGTATATACGGATGGCAGCCTCATAGGTGCCACCAACCTGACACTCAAATAATTTTTCAGAAAAAGGCTCTTGCCTGTACACCCCCGGTGTGTATCATATTGGTTCCTTCCGGTTTCCTACCCTCATAATTAAGGTTAACCTGTATGCTGTTACTAAGTGTTCGTTGCAGGGAAATTCCCCAGGTATAATTCCGGCCTTTTTTAAGACCTTCCAGTATTTCATACGAGATCGGCGTATTTTCAGAACCGTTAAAATCAATTTCTATCAGGTTAAATTTAGCAGTAAAAATTCCGCGTTTTACCGAACTGTATTTTAATTCCACACCGGCAGTATTCTGGATAGATTGTTCCCCGGCATCTCCAAGAATATTTTCCTTAAAGAGGTATTCGTATAAAAGCGTTGTCCGGAAAGCAATTCCCGGCTGAACACTGACTTTTGGTTCCACGCTATAAAAGAGGATTTTGTAATCACGGTTGGAAAAAAATTCGGAACTATTTGTTTTAGCCCCATTTTCCGCACTACCGCTGATACTATACACCCGTGTAATGTTCCATCTGAAATTATAAAGTATACTTTGCAATTCGCGTGATTCAAACCCATTGGTAAGAATGGATTTATTCCGGTTCTCCTGCCAGGTGAGATCCATTCCGAAAACGGTACTGCTCCTGTTAAATGAAAATGTGTTTCGTAGAGCTGAATTAGTTGCAAGCAGAAGTTCATCAGCAACATCGGTTCTGAAAGGATTCAATGATTTTACAATGTCATCATCAAGTGTTTTATTATCGATGCGAAAGGATGTCTGATTGTTAAACCTGCCAATAAATTTCTGCCATCCTTCCTGTTTTTGAAAGTATGCAGCGGGGTTAATCGACAGAACCTGGTTAAACTGATTGGTCCGGGTTTTCACATACTCGGTAGTAGGTATGAATACTTTAATAAAATTAGCCTGGTCAACAAAAGCAGCTACTTCAAATTCATCAAGATCTTTAACGCCGTTACCGTTATAATCCCCGGCATACGTATAAACACCGGTTCCCGGGGCCACTTCCAGGAAAGCATATTCCTTTTTAAGCTCCTGCCCCGAACCCACTTCATAAAAAGTAGATGAGGTAATAAATCCTTTTAAAATTACGGCGTTATATTCTATTCTGTTCAACAGGGTTTGTTCCGGTTTCTGAAAGGAAAGCAATGAGTCCTCGATTTCAAGACTTCTGTATTGAGATGTGATGGCCAGGCGGCTTTTAGGATTTCCTGCAAATTCGATAAGGCCTGAAATTTCATCTGCTGCTGTGGACTTAATAAATTGATTTTGCCGTGGGGCATAATCATAACGGCGCGATACATCCAATCGGAATCTCAATTTCGCAGTATCAGCAGAAGTCACATAAATTTTACCTGCATCAAATGAAAAACTATTTAATTGCAATGAATCCGATGCAGGATTTTCAATCAGATTACGTTCCTGTTCATACTTCCCTCCCAAAATAAAAACTCCAAATGACCTCGACAAATCAGTTGCAGACCTGATAAATTGTGTATTTGTTAATAAGCTATTGCTATTAAGATAACTCGCATCGGAAGCTAATTTGAATTTTTCCACTGAAAGCCTCGTGTTGAGTGAATTCATGTAGCCCTTGTAGTCGGAACCCTTCAGGAATGTTTTAAAATTGTAGGTAATAATTTGTCCGGGCTTAAGAAGCGAAAGTGTAACGCCGCCGGTATTTTCATCCCCTTCGTAGGGAGTATTTCCTAAATTCCAATCACGTGTAAATTCAATATTGCGGAATGTTTCAATGGGTTTAAAAAGTTCATTTACATGTTCAAGCCGGATAGCAGAAAGTAATTTCCAGCCTTTAACTGAATCGGAGGATAAGGCATTCATTCGCTCAAAACCTCCGGCGAATGCATAACCACCATCATTGGATTTATCACTGCTTGAAAAAAGGTTCACATCATAATTGGAATAGGCAGCTTCCATAAATGCTTTACTATTTTGAGAAAGTTTAAATTCAGCTCCCAATGTAAATAGCTGTTGCTTTTTAGGTGCTACCAGCAGCAACACCGGTTCATAAGAACCCTGAGGAATTCCAGCTAAAGGAAAGACCCATTGAAAAACCCGGCCATTTGCACTGGAGGATACAGGAACATAATTTCCTTTGTTAGCGCCAACAAAACTAAATCCCAAACGATAAAAAGCCTTTGTGGAATCGGTAGAATATTCATAAAACTCCAATCCCGAAGAATCCCGTTTTGCATATAATACTTCCGATGAATTGAATGGAATGCTGTCAACATTAGGATAAAATGCCTGCTGAACACTATCACCCACAGAAGCAAGTAAAAGTTTCTGTTCATTTTCGAGATCCTGGAGTAAAGGTTGATTTTTTGAATCCTGTTCTGAATAAATATTAGCCTTTACTTTCCATCGCGGGTCTTCGTATTCCTGGTTGAGGAAGACAAGGGTCCGGGAATAATTTTTGTCGGAGTACTGAAATTCAACCACGATGCGTTTATCCTTTGTAATGGGCCTTCGGGTGGTAAACCGAATTTCAGCTGTGTTATAATCAATAACATAATCGAACTGTTCGCCACGCACCATCTGCACTCCATCGATAAATACTTTTTCAGTACCGGAAAGCACAACGATAAAGGATTCGTTTTCGGCCCCTGTAAGCCTGTAAGGGCCCTGGTTGGATTCGAGTCCATTAATTACATTGCGGGCAAATTTTCCTTTTGAAATAGCACCACTAACGGTAGTGCGCATCTGCTGATCTTTTCTGACACCGGGCTGATAGGCAGTTGACAATACACCTCCCTGGGCTTTCTTAAAAAAATTCATAAAATAACTTTCCGGTCTTCGGAGTTCAAAATCACCGACAAGCAATTTGGTTTTATTGCGCGAAAGCTGAATAAATACCTTATCGAAATCCTGAATTTGTTGTGTATTACCTTCCGGTTGCACCGGGATGTTATTATCGGTTATGGCTGCCAATATTTCAACATCATCGTTAAGTTTACCCGATAACTGGAGGTTAAAACTTGAGTTCACCACTACATCCTGGTTATTTCCGAAACTAATGCCGCGCGAAATATTTCCGTTTCGCTGCAGGCCTTCCATTTTAAAAATGTTATTATCGGTATTTCCTTCCCCATAGCTGTATGGATTATACAGACCTGAGTAGCTTTTTTCAATGACACTGCGATCCTTATTCCGATAAGTTGTGGAGAATAATAATGGAAAAACTTTGTATACCACCAGCAAGGAATCGGGTAACCCCACTTTGTCGCCCGGAGGTAAAAGTATCAAAGACCCCGGTTCATCAATTTTCCAGTTTGCAGGAACAGCAAATGTGGCGCCCTGCGTTGTATACAAACTGACTGAGCCCGGAATAAGGCTAAGGGTGTCGAGACGGATAGAATCGCTGATCAGGGAAATATATTTTTGCCTTGCATTTCCCTGTAACTGAGCTTGTGCTTCAGTTATAAAAAAAATGATGAGGAGGCACTGTAATATGGAAAACTTGTAGTTCAAGCCAGTGATGGTATACGGGAATTCTATATAACCCCGTAAAATTCCGGAAATTATTAAGAAGGTGAAAATAATTAAAAAAAGCTCGCAAAACCGGTGCTCTCGAAGCCTGAATTTCAATCTATCCTAGCAAATTCGCAGGGTGGGAGGTAAAGTCTGTTTTGGCAACAATAAAAGGCAATCAGCTTTTAGAACCGGAGGCCACATACTTAACCAGGGTTCGTTTTGCCATAGGCAATAATGTTTCCAGCAGGGGAACCTGTAATTCCGATTCAATTACATACGTTGCCGGGTTGGGCAATTTATGATGGTAGCGGATAAGATCCTGCTTGATATTTTCGAAGGAATTTTGAATGGAGCGGGAATAAGAACATAAAAAGCTGGTAGAAATACCCCTGTATTTTTCCTCCGGATTTTCGAATATCGTTATCTGGTATTCATAAACGAGCGTATCGCCTTCAGGGGAATACTTAAGCAGGAGATACCCTTCATCCGCATTCAACGGCATAATACCCACGGGAAAAATATTAATGCGGGATTCAATAAAATCATAAATTGCCTTGCCTTCGGTGATATATTGTTCAAATTTAGGAATCGAATAATCAATAATACTCTCAATTTCACTCATAACCTGGTCATCATTCAAGAGTTTCTCATAAATAAGGTTGAAACCTTTAAGGTCGGTACCGGTGAGCCTTTCGGGAAAGCTGTTGAACAGGTCCTTTTTCTTATCCCGTAAGGCAACTACATTTCTGTAATGGCTAACTAATTCACTTAGAGAAGGATACAATTTAGATTCCGTAAAATTTTCGCTAACTTTCTGCAGGTAACCTAACAACATATACTTCTTATATTCGAAATCAATATGTTTTTCGGTAATCCAGTTTGAACTCAGTTGTGCCATAAACCAGGTGTTTTTGTATGATGGTTTAACTATTTAACGTAGGATAGGATTGAATCGTTTCCCCGGAATGCAATTTTTAAACACTAAATAAGAAAAAGGTTGTCAAAAAAAGTACCACATCATTTAAAAAAATCAGATGAAGGTTGTTAATTACTTTTTGTTTAGCAACGGCGACAATTTTTCTGACAATAGAGTTGTAAACAAATCGGCTCCGCGGGCGTTTAAATGGGTTTCATCAAATGAATTCTGTGATAAATAGAGTTCAGGATAGTTACGGGCGTCAGAAATTTCAATCCGGTGTTGCGGATTTATGGCATTAAAGAGCGGGATGAGTTCATTATACTGGTTCTGATCAATACGTGGAGTCAGCAGGAAAACCAGGTGAATTCCGCGGCTTTTAGCGATCCTGATCCTTTCATTTAACGCTTCGGCATATACGCGGTTGTAACGGGTAAGCAGTTCCGGGTTTTCTTCAAATTTCCGGAATTGCTTAACACTTATATCATACCTGCGGGTTACAACGGAAGTATCCTGAAGGAATTTTTGATGACGTTCATTCACATTTTCTTCAACCGTAGTTGCTTCCGTTTCATTTAATGGAAGAAATCCGTTGATGCCCGCGGTTACGGGTTTGGCAGATATATTTTTCGTAACCGTTTTGAAATGGAAGGCTTCGGTAAGATATCCAAGATTAAGAAGCTGATCAACGTAACTAATACCATGTGCCGATATGGTGGCAATTCTTTCATGGACAGCAAAATTGGAGTTTGCAACAGCCCTCACAGTAAAAACAAAATCTGAAAAATTATACCAGTATTTAGTTCTCGCAGTGTGCAGGTTGGAATAATCAATGAACTGAATTTTTGACAATTCAATTACAACACATTTCAAGGGCAGGTTGTCGGTTGTAACTAATTGATCCATTACATAAAATGATTCCGGAGCGAAGAGCCAGTTTATTCCCAGGTTATATGTATTCAACTGATGTTGCTGACCCATTAAAGAATCAAGAAGAACAGGATTAACCTGGCGGAATACTCGGCTTGAACCAATTACGAGTGTATTGAATTTCTTCCCGGAGTTCACCAGTTGTTGTCTCTTTAATTCCAACAATTCCGACCCGCGTGTCCACGGAGTTAATGATAACGATGGATAAACTAACAGATGCAGCAGCAGACTCATAACAAAAATGAGTGTACTTATCTGAAGAAGCCGTATAAAAAATAATTTCATCAGAATTGAAAATAAATAAAATTACTTCCCCCGAACACACCAAAATTCAAAATCAATAAAACAAGCACCGAATACATTCCCCAGCGTATGTACGCAGGACGTGTGACAATGAATTCATGAATTTTCCTGCCGCGCATGGTCCACTCAGCGACAAGTAAAAAGAGTATGAGGGCAATTCCGGCAATGAATTCAAAATAATTATCCCCAAAAAGCCCAAGTCTAAATTGACCCGGTTCAATTATCATAGCATTTTGTATCAGCAAAAATGCATCTTCAATAGTAGCTGCCCTGAAAAATATCCATGCGAAACACACAAGTACAAAAACAATGAAAGCCTGTATCCAATTATGAAGCATTTTATGTGATGAAATTCCTGTTACTTCATTGAAATGATTTCTCCATTTTTGAGTAACGAGTGCAACAACAAGGTAACTTCCATGAAGTACGCCCCAAATGATATAGGTCCAGTCGGCTCCGTGCCACAATCCACTGATCATAAAGGTTATGAAAAGATTAAAATACCACCGGGAACGAACTACTTTGTTCCCGCCAAGGGGAATGTAGAGGTAATCCTTAAACCATGTTGAGAGTGATATGTGCCATCGTTTCCAGAATTCAGAAATTGTTTTAGCAAAATAAGGCCGGTTAAAATTTGTCATAAGTTTAAACCCCATCACATTAGCCGCTCCAATAGCCATATCTGAATATCCTGAAAAATCACAATAGATCTGGAAAGCAAAAAACACAGTTGCTATAATTACTGCCAGGCCGTAATGCGCTGTAGGGTCATTATAAACCGTATCAACCATAACTGCAAGCCGGTCGGCGATAACTACCTTTTTAAACAATCCCCACGTCATTAATTTAATACCTTCCACGACCCTGTTGTATTCAAAGTAATGCTTTTCGCGAAACTGGTGCAACAGGTTCTGAGGGCGCTCAATGGGCCCGGCAACCAGCTGGGGATAAAACATTACGTAAAGGGCATAAATACCAAAATGCCGCTCTGCCTGCTGATTTCCACGGTAGACTTCTATAGTGTAACTCATTGCCTGGAAAGTATGAAACGAAAGTCCGATGGGTAGGATAATATCCAGGTAAGGAATAGGATTTTGGTTACCTGTCCATGAAAAAATTTCAGTAAAATTATCGTTCAGGAAATTATAATATTTAAAAATTGCCAGCACACCGATGTTGGCAACCAGGCTCAGCCACAGGAAGTGCTTTCGTCGCAATCCGCGGGCATTCTCAATCAGGATACCTGCATAATAATCGATAATGATTGTAAAAAAAAGTATCAGTATGTAAACCGGAATGAAGAACATATAAAAAATGCAGCTGGCTGTCAGTAATAGCGCCCACCGGTATTTATGCGGCAGGGTAAAGTACAAGCCGGTTACCACCACAAAAAATATCAGAAACTCAAAAGAGTTAAACAGCATAATAAAACAAATATATGAGTCAGCTCAGGGGTGAATGTCGGGAGCAGATTCAGAACGGCCAAAAATAATCAAATGACGGATACCACCACCGTTTATCAGCAACAAGCCCGGCAAGCCGATGTTGAATAAATTGGGGATAATTGATTCCGGTTACCTTTCATAATTGCCAAAGTTTTCCCACTTTTGTGTAATCAGGTCCGGAATCACAGCTGTTTTGCCGGTATTATTTCTGAATTTATTTTATAAAATTACATACCATGAATCCATTCCAAAAATCCATCCTGGCAATTACCGCATTGTCGTTAACAATCGTCTCCTGTGTTCCTTCACGGATGTACAATGAGATGAATACGAAAAAACTGAATTGCGAAGAGGAAAATGCCAAACTGAAAGCCGATAATCTTGAGTTTACAACAAAAAAAGAAGAACTTGATTTAACAATCAGGGATTTGCAGCGGGAAGCAACCTATTTGCGAACCGATACTGCCACACTGGGCACGGGGAATCGACGGCTTACCGCCCTTTACAACGAATTATCCAATTCCTATGATAAACTTGTATCGAATAAGGATCAATTAATGGCCTCCAACCAGGGAGAGACTAAAAAGCTGATTCAGAAATACCAGCTTACGCAGGAAGAACTGCTACGTAAAGAAGATTCGCTTAAAACAAAAGAAAAAGCGCTGAGTGAAGTCAGTTCGCAATTAAAACTTAGAGAAGCCAAGGTTGCTGAGCTGCAACGAATTCTCGACAGCAAAGACAGTGCTGTAAAAGCATTAAAGGAAACTGTTACCAAGGCACTTTTAGGTTTCAATAATCAGGGTCTTACTATTGAACAGAAAAACGGTAAAGTTTATGTGTCCCTTGAGGAGCGTTTATTGTTTGCTTCAGGAAGTACTGTTGTAGATCCAAAAGGCGAAGAAGCGTTAAAAAAATTAGGTGAGGTCCTTGAAAAAAATACTGACATCAGTGTATTGATTGAAGGTCATACTGACAATGTGCCGATTAAAGGCGGAAACATTAAAGACAACTGGGATCTGAGCGTGTTGCGTGCAACTTCGGTTGTTCGAATACTCACAAAAAATGATAAAGTCAATCCGGTACGGCTTACTCCTGCAGGTCGCGGAGAATATCTGCCCATTGACACGGGCAGCAGTGCGGAAGCCCGTAAGAAGAACCGGCGCATAGAAGTAATTCTTACCCCGAAACTGGATGAGTTACTTGAAGTTTTAGGCAACAACTAACACAAATCAAAATAATTGAAGTGCCGGCATTTACTTTTAAAAGTAAAAACCGGCACTTTGCTTTGTGACTATTTTTTTCATAATTGTGTTACATTCCCCGTTCCCGAAATAGTTTTAGTAATCCTGGGATCTCCTGAATATTTAACTTTCCCGGTTCCTGAAATTTCAACATTAAGATTTTTTGTTGCATGCACTTCCGCAGATCCGGTACCTGAAATGTCAATTTCATAGTCATCCGCGACAAGCGCAGCAGCCATAAATTTTCCGGCACCTGAAATATCCAGATCTACTTTTGTGGCTTTACCCTGGAGGGATGCGGAACCGGCGCCACTGATATCAACATCAAATTTAGTAGCTGTGAATTCAAGAGTGGCTTTACAGGCTCCACTGGCATCGAATGAAAAATCATCGAATTTAAAGGCGCCTTCTCCATTGAGAACAATTGCACCGGAGCAATCAAGGGATTTAAGATTTTTAAAAGTAATGGTCAAAATCACCTTGTCGGAAGATTTGAAATTTTTCTCCGTGTAAACTTTTAATTTACCGGCTTCAACGTTAGTCAGCACCTGGCCGGCGATATCGGCAGGTGCATCAATTACAACACTTTCTTCATTCCCCTGAATAAGTGTAACATCGAATGCGCCTTCCAGTTCAAGTTCATGATACGCTTCAACGTTTCGTTTTTCCCCGGGTGCAGGTTGTAAGGGATTTGAAGTTCCTATTGTTGATCCCATTGTGATTGCCATTAACAGAATGACAAAAAACCGATTGCTCATTTTAAGATTTTTCATTTTCATGTTTTTAGAGTTACAGGCATAAGATGAATAACACCTGTAAAATGTTACAGCACCATAAAGAAATGTTAAGATACTCACATTTTAATGTAGCAGTTTATAAATCAATTCTTTAAACATTTAATTAATGTAGCTTTGTATTTTAAAGCACTGCATGACATGAAAGCTGTTTTCTGTTTGTTACTACTTGTATTTTTTTCTGCCATTCTGCATGCCCAGGACTCTTTAAAAACATATGATGCCATCAGGGTAAATACAGCGCCGAAAATTGATGGAGAATTAAATGAAGCTATATGGCAGCAGGCCGTTCCCATGACTCATTTTTACCAGTACCAGCCCATTGAAGGTGCAAATCCGGATCATCCCACGGATGTGAGAATTGTGTATGATAATTCAGCTATCTATGTCGGTGCCGTGATGTACGATTCAGCCCCTGATTCGGTAATGGGAGAACTGGGAGCAAGGGATGCACAGGATATAAATGCTGATTACTTCCGCTTTTGTATTGATACATATAACAAACGCCAGGATGCTTATTATTTTGGCGTATATGCCTCAGGAGTTCAGTTCGAGAATAAAGTAACCGATGCAACGTATGATGCAGTGTGGGAAAGTGCAGCAAGCATCACTGATAAAGGCTGGGTGGTAGAAATAAAAATTCCTTATTCTGCAATACGGTTTCCAAAAAATACTGTGCAGGAGTGGGCGCTGCAGGTGAACCGTTATGTTCGTCGTACGCGGGAATTTACACAATGGGCCAGGGTGCCCAGCACTTCCAACAATCCACGATTGTACTGGGGAATATTAAACGGTGTCCGTAATGTAACGGCCCCGGTGCGATTATCATTCACACCTTATTTGTCGGCATACCTGGAGAATACAACTGTAGCCGGCGGAGAGGGCAAAACTGAATATTCCAATTCGTTTTCCTATAACGCCGGCGCGGATGTGAAATACGGTATTGATGAGCGATTTACTCTTGACATGACCCTGTTCCCGGATTTCGGCCAGGTGCAGTCGGATGATAAAATTAAAAACCTGAGTTACCGGGAAGTCACTTATGATGAGAACAGGCCATTTTTTAAAGAGAGTGTGGAGTTGTTTGACAAGAATCAACTATTTTATTCCAGGCGGATCGGAAAAATTCCTTCCGGATTTTATTCAATCGAAAATAAATTACTTCCGGGTGAATATGTTGATGATAATCCATCACGTGTAAAATTATTAAATGCTCTTAAATTATCGGGGCGGACTGATGACGGAATTGGGCTGGGTTTATTCAATGCAGTTACCGATGATTCTTATGCGACGGTTAAAGACTCTACAGGGCAAACGCGAAAAATTTTGACCGAACCGCTTACAAATTATAATGTTATTGTTTTAGACCAGCAACTAAAAAATAATTCATCAATTTATTTTATTAATACCAATGTCACACGCGATAAGCGCTATAACGATGCCAATGTAACGGGAGCAGGATTTACCATCAGCAACAAAAAAAATACATTTGCTATAGAGACTGAGGGTGCAGTGAGTCAGCTTTTTTCCAAAGCAGATGGAACACCATCACGTACTTTCAATAGCACATTAGGTTACATGTATGGTATTGCTATCAGGAAACTGGGAGGCAAATTTGATTACGGAATTTCAAGAGGTGTTTTTGATAATAATTATTACACCAGCGACATGGGTTACCAGGTAATCAACAGCAAAATTGTTTATGAAATATATTTGAACCACAATCTTCGCCAGCCATGGAAATTTTTACGAAATTCCTATAACCGGCTTTTTTATAATTATGCCACCCATTTTGTAACCGGGAAGCCGGTTAGCAATGAATTCGGCGGAGAAGTGTTTGTTACTTTTTTGGATTACAACAGTGTGTTTGCCGGGGGAGGCTTCACACCTGATTCGTATTATGATTATTTTGAGCCGCGTGTAGAGGGTCGGTTTAACAAAACAATCCGGTATTATTATTCTTATGCAGGAATTAGCAGTGATTACAGAAAAAAACTTGCTGTCGATTTCAATCTGAACATCAGTAATTTTATCGGTGATTTTGTTTCTGAAGGTTATAATTTTAATATCACTCCACGCTACCGCGTTAGTGACAAATTCACATTGCGGCTTACTTCCTACTACGGTTTTGATCCTTACAACCTCGGGTTTGCCGATATAACACAAAATGATTCCATTATTTACGGGCTGCGTATTCTGAATACGTTCATTAATGAACTGAATGCTATTTACACGTTCAAAAATGATATGTATTTAACAGTGAAAGGTCGTCATTACTGGAACACGGCAGTCTACAGAAAATATCTGACACTGGAAACGAATGGGGAGTATACACCCAACTATTCCTATAACCTGAATAATGATTTTAATTATAATGCTTTCAACATTGACCTTGTTTATTCGTGGCAGTTTGCACCTGGCAGCAATTTATCGATCGCCTATAAAAACATCATAGAAAATGACGATGTTGGCATTACCAGCGTTCCAACCTATGATGCGAACTTTAAAAAAATGGTACGGGATCCTCAGATAAACAGTATCTCAGTTAAGTTGCTGTATTACCTTGATTATTTATATCTTAAAAAAAGGGTTGGTAAGGCCTGAAAAAGTTACACTACATGGATAGCTGACGGCTCAATCACAGCATGCCCTTTTATTCTCAGGTACACATTCACGAGTGCTTCAACATCTTTTTCGCAATACGTTACAATTCTCTGCAGGTTTCTTTCATTCCAGTACACATCCCAAACCATGCTGCCATCAATATCATTTTTCGGACTGGGAATTCCTAAAGCATAGGCAAGCAATGACAGCGATGTATAGCTTTTAAAATCTCCGAATTTCCAAAGCTCCATAGTATCAAGGTGGTTAACTTCCCATGGTTTCCGGCCTGAAATATCCAGAATAAACGGAATTGGAACGTTGTTGATCACCATCCGCCGGGCCAGATAGGGAAAATCAAATTCTTTTCCGTTATGAGCACAAAGCCGGTGTTCCTGTTTATAAAAATAATTATTCAGCAGCCCTGCAAATTCCGTCAGCAGTTGTTTTTCATCATCACCGGAGAATGACTTTATGCGCAATGATGACAAACCATCCTGCACCCTGATGATTCCTGTTGAAATGCAAATGATTCTTCCAAACTCTGCGTAAATTCCGGCACGGTTATAAATATCGGCTGCGGATTCTCCTTCTGCACGCTTGAGGTTTTCAGTCTTCCGGTCCCATAAAGCCTTTAATTCTTCCGGACACTGGTCATAGGCGGGAAACTGTGGCACCGTTTCAATGTCGAGAAATAAAATGTTTTCAAGATTGTTCATAATAATAGGGAATTAAAAAATGGTTAGAAAAGTAAATAAAACTGATGTAAGGTAAAAGTAGACAATTATTTAAAAAAAAAATAGTTCAATAGAAAAATGATATCTGTCGCATCCTCAACATCTATTTAATCATCACTCCTGTTTTATTCAGCACGGGAATAAGAGAAAAATTATCGATAAGAATGCTTTCTGGCAGGAAGAGGTATTTTTTATCATAAATAGTTTTACCCACATAAAAACTAACCCAATACTCATTATTCAATCCGAATACTTCACGATCAATGGGCTCAACCAGTGCGGCGCTCATGGGCTCAACTTCATCGAAAAAATGACGCAGCACCGAAGTTTTTACTTCTTCCCCCTGGAGGGATCCATAGCCCTGGGAACTTACCAAAACACCATGAATCGGTTGTTTTTTGAGGTTGATCAGGAACACATCCCACACTGTAAATTCATCAGGCTCCTCTCCTGCAGGGACATCAGGAACCACCGCCAATGCGATATCTTCAACTTTTAATTCCGGAATATCTTTTAACATCTCCTAATTTTTTTGAATTTTCTATTAAACACGAATAAGGCCAAATTGTTGCAAATCGGGCACTTAATTACCATACATTTTAATTACTTCACTAAGGTAAACGGGCACATCAAGTAACATACCATCGGCACTTTTCTCACCTCTTTTATGACCCAGTCTCACCATCACTATATTTAAATCCGGAATCACAAAAATATACTGACCCAGTATTCCGCGCGCATAAAAAACTTTATATCCCGCATGTTCCGTCAGCCACCACTGGTAACCATAAATAGTGTTGGCAGCACCGTTATCCGACAGTGGTGAGGGTGCAATGCTTTGATTCACATAGTCAGAAGAAACAATTTGTTTCCCATTCCATTGACCCTTCTGTAAATAAAGTTTTCCGATGCGTGCAAAATCGCGGGCATTCGAATAAAAACAGCAATACGCTTTTTCATGGCCTTCTGTATGATCAAGGCTCCATTGCGCATCCATTTCAGCTCCTATCGGTTTCCAGAGTTTTTCAGAAGCATACTCACTAAGAGTAGTGCCGGTTGCCTTTTCAAGAATGAATGCGAGCAACTGTGTATTGCTGCTCATATAATTCAATTGCTTACCGGGTGCTGTAACAACATCAAGTGATGTCATCTGTTCATAAAGATCAGTTCCGTAATAGGCCTTGGTAGTGGGGCCGAATAAACTGGTATAGCTTTCATCCCAGTTTAATCCGGAACTCATCATCAGCAAATGCCTTATGGTAAGTTGCTTATTTTCATCCTCACAAAAATCAGGAAGGAAGTCACAAACAGGCTGATCGGGATTTTTTATTTTGCGCTCATCAATCGCTATTCCAACAAGAATGCTCACAATACTTTTTGCTACTGAAAACGAATTTGAAAAAGAATTACTGCCATAACCATCCCAATAAAATTCAGAACGGATGGAATCATTCTTAACGACTAAAAAAGCAACTGACTCATACATTTCCAATGTATTTTTCAGTTCTGGAGTGAGTGGATGTTTGTTGTAATCATTTCCAAGAGGCCATGGTTCACCTTTTCCTGCTTCCACAGTTCGTACAGGAAAAAGATTCAGATCATCAATGTTTACATAATTATAAAAAAGCGCTTTATAAAGATAAATGTTCCCGGTAGCCCACAATACAATATGAAATACAACTAAAAATCCTATGACAACCTGCCACCATTTTCTTTTCGGCTCCGCCATCAATTAAGTATTTAGTGTTATCGATCGTGAAATAAGTTCCATTGAAAATAAATCGCTTAAATGTTTTTTAAGCTGCTCTTTAACCATCTCCATGTCGGGTTCAAAACCCAGCTCCTTTTTCATGGAGCTAACCGCTTTATCAGGAATACCGCAGGGAATTATGTGATTGAAGTAATCCAGATCCGTATTCACATTAAGGGCAAATCCATGCATGGTTACCCAGCGGTTGCAACGCACACCGAAAGCGCAAATCTTACGTGCCTGAGATGGCGATTCGGCATCAATCCACACTCCTGTAAGTTTATCAATGCGCGTACCCAAAATATTATATTCTGCCAGCATCCTGATAACTGCTTCTTCCAGGTAACGAAGATACAAATGAATATCATTAAAAAAATAATCAAGGTTTAAAATCGGGTAACCCACCACCTGTCCCGGACCGTGATACGTAATATCCCCTCCCCTGTTTATTTTATAAAAAACAGCATCATTGTCATGCAGTTGCTTTTCATTAAGCAGCAAATGATCCTGACTACCGCTTTTCCCGAGAGTAAAAACATGAGGGTGTTCACAAAAAAGAAGGTAATGTTTGGGGGGGAATTGCAACCCGGGTTCCAGGTCGCGGTTGGCCATTTTCTCTTTCACGATTTCATTCAGCAACGACTCCTGATAATTCCAGGCTTTTTTATAGTCGATGAGACCAAGGTCAGAAAAAATAACAGGTTGCATTTCCGGTTTCTGTAAATTAATACTCGGGAAGGACGGGTTTGTTTTCCAAAATTTCTTCCAGTTGCTCCATTATTTCCTTTGATAACAAAGGTAACACATCAATTGCCTCCAGGTTTTCTTTTAGTTGGGAAACCTTCGATGCGCCCAGTATAACGGTGCTGACATTTGGATTTTTCAGACACCACGCCAATGCAAGTTTTGGAAGTGAAACACCCAATTCATCAGCTATGATTTTAATCTTTTTAACCTTTTCCAGCCGTTCCGTCTTTAATGCCCGCTCTTTCAGCCATTCAAGTCCCTCAATTCCTAATCGCGTGTCTTCAGGAAAACCATCGAGATATTTCCCCGAAAGAATTCCGGAGGCAAGCGGCGACCATATAGTAGTTCCCAAACCGTAATGTTTAAATAAATGAAGATATTCCTCCTCCAGTTTATTTCTCTTAAACATATTATATTCCGGCTGCTCCATTACCGGACCTATGAGATGATTTTTTGCTGCGACAAGGTGTGCCTCCATAATTTCCGAAGCATTCCATTCCGAAGTACCCCAATACAAAATTTTTCCCTGCTGAATTAGATTATGCATGGTCCACACTGTTTCCTCAATCGGTGTATTTTTGTCAGGCCGGTGACAAAAAAAGAGATCGATATAATCTAACTGCAACCGTTTCAGAGCAGCATGGCAGCCTTCAACCACATGTTTACGTGAAAGACCCCGCTGATTCGGTTTCGCTTCGCCAAGACCAAAAAAAACTTTACTGGAAACCATGTAGGATGTGCGGTCCCAGTTAAGTTTTTTCAGAATATTACCCATCACCATTTCTGATTTACCCCGGGCATATATTTCAGCATTATCAAAAAAATTGACTCCACCTTCGTAGGCTGTTACCATCAGCTCCTCTGCGGTGGAATCCGATATTTGTTTTCCGAAAGTCAGCCAGCTACCCAGTGATAGTGCGCTTACCTGGATGCCTGAAGTTCCTAATCTGCGATATTCCATATTCCTACTTTTACACAAAAGTAAGAAACGTTTACCTCAGTGGTGGTAAATGACTAAAACTCGATCTTATAACTCAAAACCGGGATTAAAGGCGTTTGGTAATAGGTTTTAAGTGAATTCGTTTCTTCATTATAGTAACGTCCATAAATATTTTTGTGATTGGTTACATTCTGAATATCAAGAGCCAGGGTTTGTGTTGAATGCAGCCTGTTTCTTTTGACGCTTACGCGGATGTCGGTTCGGAAGTAGCCGGGATACTGAATGCTATATGCTTTTTCATCCTGGTAAACAGCACCCTGACCCGGTAAGGCCTGCGAAGCATCAATATCAACTGGTGTATCACGGAAGCCTCCGCGATAAATAGTTTTTATATTTAATCCAATGATGCGGTTTCGGAAACCGGAACCAGTAGTAATTTCTTTTCCTGCAGTAAATGACATTGCATAGTTACCATTATACCGGGTATCGCGTGTAACGCCATCAGAACCTTTGTATTTGGATTCATACACACATCCCGATAACAGGAAATAATAATTTCTCTTCATGAATTGTTCCAGTGTAAATTCCAATCCATAATTACTGCCGGTTCCATTATTTTTTAACGGATCTGTAATGTAACCTTCATTTACATTTACGAATGAAAAGGAATTTGCCTCATCACTTCTTACGGGAATATTAAACAGGTGCTGGTAATACACTTCAGTTTTTACGCGTAAACTTTCGTTAATCATACGATCATAGGCAGCAATGAAATGGTGCGATTTACTGAACTCCAGTTGTCTGTTGGGTTGCGTGCCACCGGGAAGTTTGGCAAAATAAACACCTGTTGGCTGAAGCTGGCTATGTAATCCGTAACCGATACTTACCGACTGGCGGCTGTTGATTTCATATTTCATAGAAAGCCGCGGCTCAATACTGTAAGAATTATTTTCAAACAGCTGCATATAATGCAAACCCGTATTCAGTGAAAGATCGCCGGTAAGGTAGTACCGCGATTGTGCAAAGAGTTGCAATGTATAGGTATTACCCCTGTCATCGAGTGTCTGACGAATATCATCAATATCCTGATCATAAATATTCTGATTTACATTAAAACCAATGCGATTGGCAATGATGCCTGTACGGATACTATGACGTGAGTTAAATTTATGATTGACCGTAGATGAAACCGTGAATTTGTTCTGTTCAGCAACCTCATCATGATATTTTTCAGAATCGTATGAATCATCGAGTCGGAAAGCTTTATATTTCAATTCCACTCCTGATAAAACCATTGCTGTTTTCAACCATGTTTCTTTTCCGAGAATAAGCGAATGGGTAAGGCCACCGGCACCGGTATTGGAAATAAAATCGGAACTGTAGCGCTCACCTTCATCCTCCCACTCCAATGAATCTTTTTCCCGGGTAAAAACCTGTGAGCTTAATCCGCCAAACCCAAACAATGTAAATGTTCCCAATTTTTGAGTGGGAAGAAAGACATTGAAACTGATATCCTGAAAATTACTTACACCATCTCCTACATTAACTCCAAGTTTGTTTAAAATTGATAATGTTGAATACCGGTAATTAATAAGATAAGATCCGTTATACCCTTTTTTAAACGGCCCTTCAACGGCGGCATCGACACCTAAAAATCCTGCCTGAAAAGTATATTCAGCCTTTTCATTATTTCCCTTTCTAAGCCGGATGTCAAACACACCACTCAATGCATTACCATATTCAGCAGAAAAAGCTCCGGTCAGAAAATCCGAATTGCTCATAACCTGGGCACTTAATATTGAAATTCCACCACCTGCAGCACCGGGAATTGTAAAATGATTCGGATTTGGTATTTCAACACCTTCCATTCGCCATAACAAGCCGTTTGGTGCATTACCCCTGATGGAAATATGGTTGTTTCCGTCGTCGGCAGCTATAACACCTGCAAAAGAGCTGGCCATCCTTCCCGGATCATTTACGGCTGCTGCATATTTTTGTGTTTCTTCCACTGAAAATGTACGGATACTAACAGCAGACATTTCATTAATGGCTTTGCTCTTATCCTGCTTTGCTGTAATAACCACTTCATTGCCCTGCACATAATTTTCTTCAAGTGATATGGTCAGCACGACTTCCTTTCCTGAATTTACTATTATGTTAGGCATCACCAATTCTTTATAACCTAAATAGGTAATTCGCAGCGTATGTTTCCCTACAGGAACTTTGGTTATTTTAAAATTACCATTTAAATCAGATGCAGCCCCCAGGAACGGATCTGAATTAAAAATAATAATATTTGCACCGGGCAGCGGCGCATTCGTGACTTTGTCGATGATAACACCTCGAATAGTTTGTGAAAGTTGCTGAGCGCCGGCTGCACCATAAAGCACCATTGTCAGACTAATTGTAATCAGGAAGGATTTTAGCATAAGAATTAATTTTTTATTATTTAATTCTATGACACTAAAAAAGAAGGGCACCCCTAGTGAGATATAAAAAAATTTACCGGGGGGGGGTCTAAAAAAACCGTAATCCTGCCTTCGCGCCTAACCACATTTGTAACCGCGTATTATCCGACTCCCAGGATTCATCATAAAAAATTTGTGGTTCGTAATAGGAAACCACATCCGGGTAACGGGAATAACCGGTATTGGTAACCTGACCGTTTAATGTTACGCCAAATGCAATGGATACGTTTTTTGCAAGCCTTGTATCTATTCCCAGGTAAAATTTATTGATGATGTTTATTTTTTCTATACTGTTTGCTTTAACAACCTGTGAACCTGTTAAATCGAAATCTAAAAAAGTTTTAGGTGAAAGTACGACTGAGGATCCAAATCCATATCCGAAATTCCATAACAGTGAATCACCGCTGAATGGATCAAGTCCGGCAGTAAGAATATTGTGAAAGGAATTCACTCCTGATCGAAATGCAACATTAACCGGGAAGAGTTCATCTGCGCTGATTTCAATCTTATGATAACCTTTGTGTACATAGCTTAAAAATCCTACAGGAATACCTGTTGTGGATTTAGAAACATTAAGAAAACCGAGTTGTGAGCCTGAAACATGTCCTGCGTAATTAATGATTCCCAATTGTGTTCCCTTTAATGTATCAGGCACTATATTTATAAATCCTGCTAACTGAACACCATTCATTGATTTGAAAACTACATTGGCAAACCCCGCTCCCTGGAAACCGGTGACTGTATCCATTGCGATATTTGCAAAACCTGCCATTTGTACACCTTTCATATTGCCTTTCACTGAATTTGCGAATCCCGACATAATTACTCCCCTGGCGCTTCCCAAATCAGCATTCACAAAACCCGACAATTGCACGCCTTCAACATTATTTTTTACCAGATTGGTAAATCCAGCAAGTTGAACACCTGAAACATTTCCTCCGTTCAAATTAGCAAATCCTGCGAGCTGCAGATATTTTACATCACTTTTATTCAGATTAAAAAACCCACCCAGCTCCGCCTTAACAGTGCCCAGTGATATACCACCGAACACATTAAAAGAGTAATCATTGATCACATTACCGCTCAGCTGAAGATTAGTTCCTACATAAGGCAGTAACGAGACCTGGTACTTACGGTATAAAGTATCTTTTATATTTAGTGCATTGGGCTCCCCTTCCAGTGTGTTGAAAAATGACTGGACCGTATTTTCTGCATTCACCGATAGACTATCATAATCAATTACCGGGGCTACCGGAAGAGCTGGTCTTCCCAGTGTGATATTATTGTAGGAGGGAGTTTCTATATTCAGACGAACAATTGTATCAGCGTAACCTTGCTTACTGAAATACAGCGTAAGTGGTAAATGTTTTGCAGAAAAACGGATTTTGTAAAAACCATAATCGTTGGAAATGGTCGATTCAAGAGAAGTTTTGTCGTAAATACTGACCCAGGGCAATGCAACTCCAGCTTCGTCCCTTACATAACCACTGTAAACAAAGGATTCATTTTTTTCAGAAGGCTTTGTTACCTGGCTAGGTTTCTGTAATATCACATAACCTTTGCGTTCACGAAATTCGATTTTCCCTGAAAAAATTGTGTTCAGAATCTCCCGAACAGGTTTATTATTAAATTCACCGGAAACCAAACGGCCCGGATCCAGGATGGAAGGGTTGTAACTAAAATTAAATCCTCCTTCCCTTGATATTGTATTCAGAACGGCATCGGTTCGCTCATTTGTAAACCGGAGCGTAATAGTTTTTTCCAGGATTGGCTGTCCATCTTTTTTCTGGCCAAGGACTGCTGCCGGCATCAGCACCAACAGTGCCACCACCCATTTAAATAAACTAGGATAAATTTTATTATTCACAACGCGTTCCATTCAGCAAAATCTGATTATTTTCCCTGGAGACAGACAATTGCAGCGTCTCGGAAATGATTTCAATAATGGCATCAATGCTTTCATTTTTGAAAGTAGCAGTAAGATGACAGGACCGGATAGCTTCGGCTAATGAAATTTTTGTTCCATACACTTCATTAAGTTTTTGAACAACTGCTTCCAGTGAAGCATTTTCAAAAACAAATATTTTTGTTCTGTATGCAGTTGCGTTGGTATCGGCAACAGCCATCTTTATAAATTCATCCCTTGATTTGAGATAGAGCGCCTCTTCACCTTTTTTTAACACAATGGATTGGTTTTTTGATGACGACATCATTACTTCACCTTCAAGTACCTGAACCACCATGGAATCATTACCGCCCGGGGCTTTTACGTTAAAAATAGTTCCGATATCCCTGATCAGCACTCCTGCAGCATGTACTTCAAAGGGACGATTCTTATCTTCAGAGAGGTCAAACAACGCTTCTCCGCTGAGTTCAACTTTCCGTTTATTCTTAGTGAATGTATACGCTATTGTGGTATTGCGGTTCATCACAATTTGCGTGCTGTCGGGTAAACGAAATTCTTCAATGTTATCCTGTGAGGAAACCAATACCGGAGTAACTGGAGCCGGAATAAGGAATTTATAAGCACCAAATCCCAAGCCCGCAACAATAAGAAGCATTGCTGCAAATCTCAGAAACTCATAACGGTCGGTGGGTAGGTGAAAATTTCTGATAACCGGTTTTCCACGACCAGCAATATCACCTTTCACTTTATTCCAGGCTTTATCGGAATCAAACGAAACAGTGTTTTGTACTGCTTCCAGTTTCTGAAATAATTTTTCAGCTGACAGGTAATATTCCCTGTTTTCCGGAGCAGCATTTTTCCATGCCGTTAGTTCCGACATTTCCAAAGGCGTGGCTTCTCCCGAAAGGGCTTTGGCAATTAAAACATCTATTTTAGACTCGTGGTTCAATAGTTTGTTATTTCAATTGGTATTAAAACATTATACTGTTTACAATCAATGTGAGCCATAACAAAAAATCTTTAAGTGATACTCTGAGTTGACGTAGTGCCCGGCCCATGTGATTTTCAACTGTTTTGACAGATATCCCAAGGTGTGTTGCAATCTCCGAATACTTCATTCCTTCAAACCTGCTTAATCGGAAAACCATGCGGCACTGTTCGGGTAACTGACTTATTGCAATCTGTATTTGCTGTTCCAGTTCATTTCCATGTATGGTATCAGTTGTTGTGGAAATACCGGGTTCTGGAACTGACTGCTGATCCCCTGCAAATGCGGCTCGCACTTTCTGTTGCCTGATTTTGTTAAGTGTACTGTTATGCACCGATCTAAACAGGTACGATTTAAGTGATGTTGCTATTTGTAAAGACATTCTTTTTTCCCAGATTGCAATCATAGTTTGCTGTACCACATCTTCAGCTTCATCGGTATCGTTGATGATACTATTGGCATAATTACAAAGTGATCCATAAAAATGCCGGAACAACTGTTCAAACATTTGTTCATCACCCGATTTAAGGGCTGCCATGATAATTGAATCTTCTGGAAGCACGCGAAAGAATTGTCCGCTGTTAAATTAGAAAATTTCAACATGTTGGCTTCACTGTTATTTAACTGTATGACACGCGAAGGAGCGGTTACCCCCACAGCAAAACATCATCCTGCGTTAATATCGGGCCATATTACTGAAAATCAATATTATATGTTTTGCTACAAGTCTGTAATATTGATCTCCAACTGAAATTGGTTAGGTCATCGGGGTGATTTGGTAACTATTTAGCCCATTTTCTTTACACAATAGTTTAAAGAAAAAAAAGTAAATATTTGTCTTCAGGCCAAATAAACACATCAAGCCAGTTGATCATTGTGGGGTTAATAAAATAAAGTGGGAATTTATCACTGATAAAATATCGGTCGACTGACATGAAGAAAAGGATTAAAAAGTTTCAAAAAAGTCACATGGTAAATTTATGTCAATGGTTCCATATTAATATATAATAACAAATGGTATCCATACTCAATAATTTTTTACATTTGTTTATGTTTCAATGCTACCTCAGTAATGAAAATTACCCCTGCATCCTAGTCCCAAATTGCAAGGCCGCCGCTTCAGACGAGATGAGTTCCGGGTCTTTTAATAACATGAAACTTGCGATCATACGATGAAAAAATGTTTTTTTTAATTATTGTTCATATCGCATTTGGTTTGTGTAGTATCAATGCCCAAAATCAAGGATTGAATAATTTATGGTATCAGGGTTATCAAAGTTGGGGCGGACCTCCTCTAGGGGGAATTGAAATTGATTTTATAAGTGGTATTCCTATTATAAGTTACATCAGCCGCCCCATGGATTTAAACCGAACCCATGCTAACATTTCTGATACATCCGGGAACATGTTGTTTTATACTAACGGCTATTATATTGCTGATGCTTCCAACGATACAATGCAGAATGGTTCGAATATTAGTCCAACTAGTTTTGTAAATTATCCTTATGCCCTTCCTGTTCCTCAAGCGTGTTTAATTATACCAAAACCCGGCAGTTCCAATTTGTATTATTTGTTTCACAATACGCTCGACAATCCACCAGCTTATAACAAATCACTTAAACTGTATTTTAGTGTTATTGATATGAATGGAAATGGAGGATTGGGGTCAGTTATTCTAAAAAACCAAGGCTTGATACAGGATACGTTGAATGCTGGAAAGATCACTGCTGTTAAACATGCCAATGGCAGGGACTGGTGGGTGGTTTGTCACCGGTTCAATTCAAATCTGTATTACAAATTTTTGGTATCACCCTCGGGTATTTCATCGGTCGCTACTCAATCTATCGGAACGGTTCGTGATTTAATAGATATCGGACAAGTTGCATTTTCACCTGACGGAAATAAATTTGCCTACTTTAATGCATTTTATACCACTACTTCTACTTTGGATATATATGAATTTTGACAGATGCACAGGCGATTTCAGTAATCCTCTTTCCATCACAATACCTCAGAGTACAGGTTTTGGAGGTGGGCTTTGCTTTTCACCCGGGTCACAATTTCTATATGTATGTAATGTTGATAGTGCATATCAATTTAATCTCACTGCCCCTAATATAGAGTCCAGCAAATTTATTGTTGCAGCGTGGGACAGCACATATTCTCCAAGCCCACCTTTTGCTACCCTATTTGAAAATGCAGAAATAGCTGCTGATGGTAAAATTTATATCACCACAGGTAACAGCACATTCAAAATGCATGTCATCAACAATCCTGATAGCCTTGGTGCTGCGTGTGATTTGGTGCAGCATGGGGTTACATTACCTGCATTTTATTTTAACACTTTACCCAATCATCCGAATTATTTTTTAGGTTGTGACACCACCAGCAGTTGCTCATGCTTAACAACAGTTACCCAGGAATTGTCGGATTTTATTTCGCTGAAGTCTTATCCGAATCCTACAACGGGCCCCGTTACATTTCAATTTCCGGTTCAAAAAACAAATGGTGAATTGGATGTTTATGACGTTAATGGAAGGTTGGTTTTTACAGATTATATTGCCCCATGGTCGCAGTTTAAAAAGGTGGAATTATCGAAATTAGGTAAGGGGATTTACTTTTGCAAAATAACGTGGCAAAAATCTAGCGGGCGGGTAAAAGTGATAATAGAGTAACATGATTAAAATTCAGCCTACCCTAAAAAAAGTAGTCTGAATGAAGTCTGAATTGGTATAAATTTTTTAGATACACAAACAATTCTAATATTCTCTAATCAATACTTCAGTGGGAATTCCCAATGCGTCATGCAATTTGCGAATCATATCTAAAGTGAGCTTTCTCTTTTTATTTAAAATTTCACTCACGCGGCTTTTTAAACCTATAACATCAGTTAAATCTTTCTGAGTGTAACCGAGTTGGTCCATTCTGAATTTGATTGCTGCAATTGGATCCGGAAGATCTATTGGAAATTTATCCTTTTCATAATAATCTATCAAAAGAGAAATCAATTCCAATTCGTCGCCATTTTTGGAACCTCTTTTAGCATCAAATATTTCTTCGAGTCGTTTTAATGCGACTTGATACTCTTTGTATATTCCGGCCAAGCTGACCCCCCTACCGGCATATTGACCCCCCTTGGGGAAAATGCCATTTCGTAATTCCGGCATACTGACCCCCCTGTTTTTAACAGGATGGACGGATTGTAGTGTCAAAGAACGGTGGTAAAATT
>JBBQQQ010000003.1:0-243400 GCA_038215705.1 Bacteroidia bacterium | reverse complement strand
ATAGAACCGGCTGTCCGACAAAATTATTAGCTTTGTTCATAGTTATAGTTTAAGTATGGTAACTCAAACATAACTAAAAAGGGGGTGGAGTTTTACCCCCTTCCTTATTTTTTATATTATTTTAGTCGGACAATAGTGATAGCATATATATAATCAAGAGTATTTTTTCCAGTGCAATTTTAAATTCATATCATTCTCCCTTTTCTGTAGAATACCTCTTCAAATACAAGATTAACAATGTCTAAAATTTTTGTTATAACCGTATCACTGGGAATGTTAGTTTTGCATTCAAAAGCTCAACAAAATTTAGTGATAAATGGAAATTTTGAAGAATATTGGTATTGTCCACCAATATTATCCTATGATAGTTTCCCGTGTAAGAATTGGTATTCACCTAATAGAGGCACGCCTGATTATTTTAACATTTGTATGTTCGATTCTTTAAAGAACAACAATTATATTACTTCCATTTCCGAAAATGCATCTATTGGATTAGGCTTAATAAGTGTTGAAACATCATCAATGGAACATATCCAGAGTCAATTAAGCCTTCCACTAAAAAAATTGCAAAAATATAAAGTTAGCTTTTGGGTTCGTTTAAATTATAAATTTAGCGATTATGCTGCATATAATATTGGATTGTATTTTTCAAAAAATAAAAATGTTTTAGGGGATTATTTAATAAGTAAGGATAACTATATAGAAGGAATTTCACCGGAGTTAAAGGCCCATATTAGTAATAAGCAGGAAAAATATTTAACTGATACAAATTGGATTCAAATAAGTGGAGTTTATACAGCGGAAGGAGGAGAAAAATTTATTACCATTGGAATGTTTTGGGATGAACATCCCAAAGTGATTGAATTATGGGGTAACGCAAAAAATAATCAATCATGGAAAAATACTAAAAGATTCGGAAAATCAGTTAAAAAATATTTGCTCATTAAAAATACGTTCATGATTGATAATAATACAAACGCATTGGTCAAACGTGGACAACATTTTCCCTACTACCTTTTAGATAATGTAAGTGTAATCCCAATAGAATAATAAATATTTGGTATAGATCTATCTATCATCTATCATCTATCATTTTTCTTCTCTCATTTCTAATGCGCCTCCAGCCAGTTTCCTCCCACACCCATTTCCACTTCAATAGGAACCTGCATTTTAATTGCGTTGGTCATTTTATCCTTTACGATGGGTTTTAATAATTCCACTTCATCAACATGAACATCAAACACAAGTTCATCATGCACCTGCAGGATCATTTTTGATCGAAGGTTCAGCCGGCACATTTCTTTATGGATGTTGATCATGGCAACTTTAATCATATCGGCAGCACTTCCCTGTATGGGTGCGTTGATTGCATTTCGTTCCGCAAAACCTCTAACCACTGCATTGGCTGAGTTAATGTCACGTAAATACCGTCTACGGCCGAGGATGGTTTCAACATAACCGTGCTGGCGAGCAAATTCGATACTTCCATCCATATACGATTTAATGGTAGGAAACTCCTTGAAATAATTTTCGATTATAGTTGCAGCCTCTTTACGCGGAATGTTCAATCGCTGTGATAAACCGAACGCGCTGATGCCATAAATAATACCAAAGTTCACCATTTTTGCATTGCGACGCATGTCTGCGGAAACCTGTTCAAGCGGAACACCATACACCTTTGATGCAGTTGTCGTGTGAATGTCGATTCCTTTACGGAAAGCTTCCAGCATACTCGTATCCTTACTGAATTCCGCAATGATGCGAAGTTCTATCTGGGAATAATCGGCAGAGAGTAATGTGTATTGCCTGTTGCGCGGAACAAATGCTTTTCGTACTTCTTTACCTCGTTCTGTGCGTATGGGAATGTTCTGAAGATTGGGATTGTTCGAACTCAACCTTCCTGTAGCTGCGACTGCCTGCTGATAAGAAGTATGAATACGGCCTGTCCGGGGATTCACCATGGAAGGTAACGTATCCACGTAAGTGTTTTTTAATTTTACAAGACCGCGGTAATCCAGCACCAGCTGAACGGCAGGATGCTTATCATATAATTTTGAAAGTACTTCTTCACCCGTAGCATACTGGCCTGTCTTTGTTTTCTTCGCTTTCGGATCAATTTTTAATACATCAAAAAATACTTCACCTAATTGCTTCGGCGAAGAAATATTGAATTTCATTCCGGCCGCTTCGTATATTTTTATTTCAACCGCGTCGATTTCTGTTTCCAGCAATTTTGAAAACTCATTGAGCGCATCAGGATCTATGGCAACACCTTCGGTTTCCATGCTTGCAAGGACCGGAATCAAAGGCATTTCAACTTCTTCAAATAATTTGGTGAGCTGATTGGCTTTTAGCATCGGTTCAAAAACATTCCGAAGCTGCAGAGTGATGTCAGCATCTTCGGCTGCATATTCCGAAATAGTTTCTACTGCAACTTCCCGCATGGTAATCTGCTGCGATTTTTTTTCGCCGATCAATGTTTCAATCTTAACCGGCTCATAGCCGAGATAAATTTCACTCAGCACATTCATGTTATGACGCATGTCGGGTTCAATAAGGTAATGCGCAATCATGGTATCAAACAAAGGACACTTAACTTCCACATCATACCACCGCAGCATCATCATATCATATTTAATATTCTGCCCAGTTTTTTCTTTCGATTCATCTTCAAAAACAGCTTTGAATTCATGTACCATCTCACGCGCTTCATCATACACCGGAGGCACAGGAACATAATACGCTTCGTGCGGCGTTACTGAAAACGACAAGCCAACCAGTTCAGCTTTGTTGGCATCAATATCTGTAGTTTCAGTATCAAAACAAAACGATTTTTTAGAGGAGAGTAACGCAATTAAATCCTTTCGCTTTTCCGGTGTATCTACAATATGATAAGTATGTTGTGTTGAATAAATTGTTTCCAGTTTATGGTTATCTTCATCTTCATTTCCCGTGGCAGTGCCAGGCTCAGAACCGGAAACTTCTACATTAAACAAATCACGCTGTACGGCGGGAGAAGCAGGGGCAGCAGTGATATCTTCATCCAATATCCTTTTGGCAAGTGAACGGAATTCCAGTTCGTTGAAAACGGTGCGAAGCTTTTCCTTATCGGGTGGTTCCAGTTCGAGAGTTTTTTCATCAAACTCAACCGGGACATTTGTAATAATAGTGGCCAGTTGCTTCGACATGATTGCAAGGTGCGCGTTTTCTTTTACCTTATCAGCAAGTTTTCCTTTCAGTTCAGAAGCATGTTCAATAATATTTTCAACAGTACCGTACTGCGCAATCAATTGTTTTGCCGTTTTTTCACCCACTCCCGGAATACCCGGAATATTATCGGCTGAGTCGCCCCAGAGTCCGAGAATATCGGTCACCTGGCTTACGTTGGTAATCTCAAATTTCCTGAGGATTTCATCCACACCCAATACTTCCGCACCTCCGCCGAATGTGGCCGGCTTGTACATTTTAATATTATCAGTAACAAGCTGACCAAAATCTTTATCAGGTGTCATCATGTACGTTACAAATCCTCTTCTTTCTGCTTCCTGAGCGAGCGTTCCAATAATATCATCGGCCTCGTAGCCATCCATTACGATCACTGGAATGCGGAATGCTTCCAGAATTTTTTGCACCCACGGAATTGATAAAGCAAGATCTTCAGGAATTGCATTCCGGTTCGCTTTATACTCTGAATAATCAGTATGACGTGATGTTGGAGCTTCCGTATCAAAAGCTACCGCTATGTGTGTGGGTTTTTCTTTAGTAAGAACTTCCAGCAATGTGTTGGTGAAACCAAACATGGCTGAAGTGTTTAATCCTGATGATGTAACACGCGGATTTTTGCTGAAGGCAAAGTAGGCTCTGTAAATAAGTGCCATAGCATCGAGAAGGAAAAGTTTTTTTTCTGGTTGATTCATAATGGTGTTGCCTTGCGGCAGATGGTTTGTAGTTATTTTAATTGTTGCAGAATCATTGCTGCAATCGATAGTATTTGTTCACGTGTAGTATATTTTCCCAAACTGAACCGTACCGATCCGAAGGCTTCGTCCTCATTCAGGCCCATTGCTATAAGAACATGTGATGGACTGGGAAGCGCCGAAGAACAGGCAGAGCCGGTTGAGGCTGCAATGCCGGGGAGTTTCAATAATAATTTATCCGCTCTTATTCCGGGGAACAGGATGTTGGTTGTATTGGGCAACCTGTTTTTAATGGCACCGTTCACATATCCAATGCCGTTAGTTGTAAGTTGTTGTTCAAGCAAGGTTCGTAGTTTCGAAACTTCAGCAGTTGTCTCCCAGTAACCGGCGGCCGCAATTTCGCAGGCTTTTGCCATTCCGACGATGCCGGGAACATTCAATGTGCCCGATCGTAATCCGTTTTCATGGCCGCCTCCATCAATGAGCGGAACCAATGTCACTCTCGGATTTTTCCTGCGAATAAATAATGCTCCCGTCCCTTTTGGTCCGTACATTTTGTGGGCGGAAATGCAAAGAAGATCGGCTCCCAGGTCATTAACATTTACCTGCATTTTACCCGGTCCCTGGGTGGCGTCGCAGAAAAGAAGACTGTTGTTGTAATGGCAAATTTCCGAAATTTCCCGGACAGGATGTATAACTCCGGTTTCATTATTGGCGAGCATCATCACCGTCAGTATCGTTTCTTTACGGATGGTTTTCCGGTAAAGTTCAAGGTCGGGTAATCCTTCACGGTCAACCGGTAGAAGTGTAATTTCAAAACCTGAATCCGACAACTTTGCACACACATCGAGTACGGCCTTATGTTCGGTCTGCCAGGTAATAATATGATTTCCCTTGTTTTTATAGGTTGATGCGACCCCCTTAATTCCCAGGTTAATTGCTTCAGTAGCGCCTCCCGTAAATATTATTTCGGATGACTCACATCCAAGGAAACCGGCCACTGTTTTCCTGCAATCTTCAATTTTATCACCAATAATTCTACCCTGGATATGAGAACGGCTGGAAGCATTGGCAAATTGTTCAGAAAAGTACGGCAGCATGGCATCGAGCACCACCGGGTCGACTGGGGTTGTAGAATTATAATCGAGATAAATAGTTTCAATTGTTGACATGAGAGTGGCAAAATTACACGCAACACGGCATCCTTTCGGGAATAATCTCAGAAGGAATTAATTATTGTCTTATAGTATTGATTTTGAATTAGATAATATATCTTCGCGAAAGTCCCCAATTTTGGTAACTTTACCCGGAAAATTAGCTTGAAAAACAGGCATTTCTAACTTAACAAATTTAAACAGTGAAAGGAATTATTCTCGCAGGTGGTTCAGGAACCCGATTGCATCCTTTAACATTGGCCATCAGCAAACAACTGATGCCGGTGTATGACAAGCCGATGATTTATTACCCATTATCGGTTCTGATGATGGCGGGGATAAGGGAGATACTCATTATCAGCACTCCTCATGATTTGCCGCATTTCCGTAAACTTTTAGGAGACGGAACATTGCTTGGTTGCCGGTTTGAATATGCTGAACAACCCGAACCGAACGGACTGGCCCAGGCATTTGTAATTGGTGAGAAATTTATTGGTGGCGATAAAGTTGCGTTGATCCTGGGTGATAATATTTTTTATGGTGCAGGTCTGCAGGAATTGCTGATGAGCAACAATGAACCGGAAGGTGGTGTTGTGTATGCGTACCATGTTTCGGATCCTGAGCGGTATGGTGTTGTGGAATTTGATGCAGCAGGAAAAGTGATTTCTATTGAAGAAAAACCAACTAACCCCAAATCCAATTATGCTGTTCCGGGGTTATATTTTTATGACAACAGTGTTGTTACAATAGCAAAACACCTGAAACCCAGTGCACGCGGTGAGTATGAAATTACTGATGTAAACAAGGAATATTTAAAGCAGGGTCGTTTGAGTGTGGGAATCCTCGGAAGAGGCACGGCCTGGCTCGACACAGGAACTTTTAATTCGCTGTTGCAGGCGAGTCAGTTTGTTCAGGTAATTGAAGAGCGGCAGGGATTGAAAATAGGTTGCATTGAAGAAATTGCCTACAGGAAAGGATTTATAAACCACGAAAATTTAATTAAGATAGCCGAACCGCTCCGGAAAAGTGGTTATGGTGAATACCTAATGAACCTACATGATTAAAATGATGAAACAAAAGATACTGGTTACAGGTGGTGCAGGATTTATCGGAAGCGGAATAGCCGCCAAACTTGCAATGGATCCCTCAAATTTTGTTGTGATAGTTGACAACCTGCATACAGGTGCGCTTGAAAAAATTCCAACCTCACCGCATAACAACATTAAATTCATTAAAGCCGACGTCAACGATTTTACCGACATCAGCAGTGTTCTTAATGCATACCGTTTCGATTACGTGTTTCATTTTGCTGCACTGGTGGGTGTAAAGAGAACACTTGAATACCCGGTGATGGTATTGAATGATATTATCGGTATTAAGAATGTGTTGAATCTTTCCAAAAATACAGGAGTGAAAAGAATTTATTTTTCATCTTCTTCAGAGGTGTATGGAGAGCCTGTAGAGTTTCCGCAAAACGAACATACTACGCCGTTGAATTCAAGGCTCCCTTATGCCATTGTAAAAAACGTGGGTGAAGCTTACCTGCGTGCATACAAGCAGGAATACGATCTGGAATTTACTATCTTCCGTTTCTTTAACACCTATGGACCAAAGCAAAGCAAGGATTTTGTAATGTCGAAATTTTTGCACGCGGCACTCCATAACAATGAGATCACGATTTACGGAGACGGATCACAAACACGAACATTCTGTTACATTGATGATAATGTTGACGCTTGTCTGAGTGCATTTTATAATCACAAAATGATTAATGATGTAGTCAACATTGGAACAGACGATGAAATTTCCATTCTTGAACTTGCTCATAAAGTTATTGAAGTAGCAAATTCATCATCAGAAATAGTTCATGTTGCTGCACTAAAAGAAGGTGATATGACACGGCGTTGCCCCGACAATTCCAAAATGAAACAGCTTTTAAACCGACAGCTTACACCGCTTCATGAAGGAATTCAGAAATTAATTGAATCAAAACACCTGGTTAAAACCTGATTTCCGGATGCACCAAATTTCTGAATTAAAGCAATTGGTTGACACGGAGATCAACAAACTTGTTTTAAACACCACCCCCAGAGATTTATACGAACCCATTAGTTACATGCTTTCACTGGATGCAAAACGAATGCGCCCTGTGCTAGTACTTTGCGGATGTGAATTATTTGAGGGTGATCTGAAAAAGGCAATTCAACCTGCATTGGGAATTGAAATTTTTCACAATTTTACGTTGCTGCATGATGATATAATGGATAAAGCTCCACTGCGACGATCCAAACAAACCGTTCATGAAAAGTGGAATGTAAATGTGGCAATCTTATCCGGTGATACCATGTTTGTAAAAGCCTGCCAGCTTATGATGCAGGTGGATACAGAAATAGTAAAACCTGTAATGGAACTGTTTCACCAGACAGCCATCGAAGTCTGTGAAGGACAGCAGCTGGACATGGATTTCGAAAAACTATCCAATGTATCACTGGCTGATTACCTGACCATGATTACCGATAAAACAGCCGTGCTACTTGGCGCGAGTCTGAAAACTGGAGCCTTAATTGCAGGAGCCTCTTCAACCGATGCCGATCATCTTTATGAATTTGGTAAGAATATCGGTGTGGCTTTCCAGTTAAAAGATGATATACTTGATGTGTTTGGAGATGACAAAAAATTTGGCAAATTAAAAGGAGGCGATATCGTAGCCAACAAAAAAACATTTTTATTGCTCAAATGTATGGAACTCGCTTCCGGTTCCGAAGCAGCAGCGTTGCAGCATTGGCTGTCAGCTGAAAATACCAATCCTGTTGAAAAAGTAAACGCAGTTACTGCCATCTACACGAAACTGAATGTTAAAGAGATGGCGGAATCGGAAATGGATAAATATTTTATGGAATCCCTCAACCATCTTGCTGCTATCAATGTTGCAGATGACCGGAAATACATTTTGAAAGAGTTTGCTGAAAAACTAATGGTAAGGGAAGTTTAAGTATTTTCTCTCCGTACTTTGTTTCCAGTTAAAATTTTTTCAAAGCGGCAGCAAACACATTCAAACATCTTTCTCTTGCAAATTTATGGTCAACGACAGGAGCAGGGTAGGACAAATCTTCAAACTCCGGAACCCATTTACGGATATATTTAAATTCAGGATCGAAACGGCGGGTTTGTTCTGATGGATTAAATATTCTGAAATAGGGTGCGGCATCGCAACCGCTGCTTGCAGCCCATTGCCATCCGCCATTATTTGATGCAAGATCGAAATCGATCAGTTTTTTTGCAAAATATGCCTCTCCCCATTTCCAGTCAATCAATAAATGTTTCACTAAAAAACTTGCAGTAATCATGCGTACACGGTTATGCATAAATCCGGTTGCGTTTAATTCCCTCATACCGGCATCAACAATAGGGTAACCTGTTAATCCTTCACACCATTGTGTAAATTCTTTTTCATTATTTCTCCAGGGAATGTTGTTGTAAAGAGGTTTAAAGGCACCTTCAGCTACATAGGGAAAATTCCATAATATCATCTGGTAAAAATCACGCCATATCAGTTCATTCAGCCATGTTGTGCTTTTTTGGTCAATGGCTTTCGCTACCAGTTCTCGTATGCTCACGGTTCCGAAACGTAAATGTACACTTAACCTTGATGTACCATTCTCAGCGGGAAAGTCACGCTTTTCTTTATAATTTTTTAAAACATCTGCTTTAATTACTTTTGCGGGAAAATCTAATTTTTGTGGAATGAATCCCATCTCCGTTAAGGAAATAACGGTTCCGGGTATTGTTTTATTTAGTGCTGCCAGTTCTTTCTTGCTATTGAAGGTTTTATAATGATCCTGATTTAATATGGAAAGATAACGGTTTTTGAAGGGAGTAAAAACCGTATAGGGTTTTCCGTCGTCTTTTGTTACTTCTTCCTTCTCAAAAATAACATGATCCTTAAACGAATAAAATGTAATATTTTTTGAAGCTAAAATTTTACTGACTTCATCATCCCGTTTCCGGGCATAAGGTTCGTAATCATTATTGGTGTAAACGCTTTTAACCGGATAATCCGAAATCAGTTTTTTCCATGCTTCCCCGGGGGCTCCGTATAGAGTCAGTAAGGATGATCCTTCTTTTGTGAGTTGAGAATTTAGCACCTCCAGTTGCTGATGAATAAACACCAGTCTTGCATCATTTTTATCTTCCAGTTTATTAAGTATTTCAGTATCGAAAATAAAAACGCACTGAACCGGAAGTCCAGATTTTAATGCCTTGAATAAACCATGATTGTCGTGCAAACGCAAATCACGACGGAACCAGAAAAAATTTAATGGAGTTTGAGACATGTATGGTATTTCAGTTAAACAAACAGAATTCACTTGGAAAGCTTACAACACAATTATCTGACAAGATCCCTGAAAGCATCTTCGACCCGGGAGTATGTGAAATTAAATCCGGTTGACATAATTTTACCAGGTGAAACATTTGAACCTGTGATAACTATTTCAGCCATCTCACCCAGTGCAAGTTTCATTAAACCTCCCGGAATTTTTATGGGTAAAAATTTTTTGTTCATCGCCTTTCCCAATTGCATCATAAATTGCTTGTTCGTTACAGGAAGGGGAGCAACAGCATTATAAATACCCGAAATATTTTCATCTTCTATTGCTTTCTCCATCATTTTAACAAGGTCGTCAATGTGGATCCAGCTCTGATAAAAGGAACCATCACCAAAAACGGGTGCAATTCCGAACTTCAGAGGTTTCATCATCTCCTGCAAAATTCCGCCTTCGGTTGCCAGTACCAAACCAAAGCGGAAAACAACGGTACGGATGTTTAACTTTTTCACCTGTAAAGCAGCCTCTTCCCATTGCTTGCAGGTTTTTCCCAGGAAGTCGTTTGAGGCTGGAGAAGTTTCATTAACAATTTTATCACCTGCGTCACCATAAAATCCAATTGCGGAAGCATTTATGAAAAGCTGAACCTTGTTTGGCAGAGTGGCAAGCGATTCATAAAGCAGGTTGGTGGAGGATATCCTGCTATTGATAATTAGTTTTTTCCGGTCTTTCGTCCAGCGCTTTTCGGCGATTCCTGCACCGGCAAGGTTAATTATTATATCTGCATTAGTAATCGCTTCTTTATCAATCTGACCCTTTTCAGGATCCCACAAAAAAGTTTTGCCCGGTTTACCCTTCTTTCGTGACAGGTGACAAACGTTATAATTTTTGCTTTCAAGATATAACGACAACCGTTTCCCGATAAGGCCTGTTCCGCCGGCAATAAGTATGTTTTTTAATTTGGTGTTCACACTTAGTATTAACAAATTCGACAGACAGATAGTTTCCCAAATTTATAAACAGTTAGATGAATTTTCGTTATGCATTCTATTGATGTTGAAAACTTTACTTTTTGCCTGTCATCAATCCCCGGTCGGCTGTTTAACTTTGTATCTTAACGGAACCGGATATGAGATTTGAAAAGCATGTATTTATTTGTACCAATCAACGGGCAGCGGGAGAACGAAAGAGTTGCGGTGAAGCCCATGGGCTGGAGCTTGTAAAACTGTTTAAGAAAAAGATTAAGGATAAAGGACTCAATATCGCCATAAGGGCACAAAAAACCGGTTGCCTTGATGCCTGCGAATTTGGCCCTGCGCTTGTGGTTTACCCGGAAGGGGTTTTTTATGGCAGTATCGGATTTTCCGATGTCGATGAAATCGTAAATGAACACCTGGCAAATAACAGACCTGTTAAACGTCTGATTATCGATTTTACGGCTGGAACAACGGCAACGGAAAAACCTTGAGTTAAAAATTGGTAGCGTTAATTACAGAAATTATTTCATTCACTAATTAATAATCCATGACAGCAAATACTCCCGATGCCTATCGTCATGACCTGGAAGTGGTAAGGGATACAGCTAAACAGGTTATCAAGGATTTTGGAATGGCAGGCATTGAAATTAATTTCAGTGGAAATCCTAAAACTGCATACCAGGAGCTGGTTGACCAGACCCTTCCTGCGTTGAAAAATTTATATCAGAAAAATGCGGGTGCTTTTATGGCCCTTTTATACCGTATTGATGTGGAAGAATATAAAGTCAGAAAGTTGTCGGATACGGCATCGGGAACTTCATTTTTTTCACAACTTGCCGCGATGGTAATTGAAAGGGAATTTATGAAAGTGCTTATCAGAAAACTTTTTAGCAGCAGAAATGGTTAATAGAGCGGTATTACAAAATGCAATACCGGAAATTGGGTTACTACCCTTAAGCTTGTTATAACTGTCTGCCTGACCTATGAACAACTTCACTATAAAGGATATAGAAAAATTAACCGGTATAAAATCCCATACACTTCGTATATGGGAACAACGTTACGGTATTCCGCTTCCCAAACGAACCGCAACCAATATCAGGTATTATGATGATGAGGATCTGAAATTGCTTTTGAATGTATCCATGCTTAACCGCCAGGGTCATAAAATTTCACACCTCACAAGCATGTCGAAGCAGGAACTCGAAGCCCTTGCTCTTTCACTAACTGCAGTCAGCACCGATACCAGTATTCAGTTGGAATCAATGCTTGCAGCTATGTTTAACCTTGATGAAGCCGCATTCGATCGTATTCTTACGTCTAACCTGTTGCGTTTCGGACTTGAAACTACCATGCTTGAGCTTTTCTTTCCTTTTCTCAAACGGATTGGTGTATTATGGCAAACAGGTCAGGTGAATCCGGCTTTTGAACATTTTATGAGTAATATGATCAGGCAAAAGGTAATCGTTGCCATTGATGGTATGGCCAGTGTTAAGAAAGAGAACGCAAAAAAGTTTGTGTTGTTCCTGCCGGAATATGAAACGCATGAACTGGGTTTGCTTTTTGCAAATTATATCATCCGCTCCAGGGGGCATCAAACGATTTATCTTGGACAAAATCTTCCTTACACCGATGTTGATTCAGTAATAGGGCAGTACCAGAGTAATTATATTATGTCGGTGTTAACGCTTGCTCCGCACAATCTAACAGCCCAGAACTTCGTAAATAAAATCGCCAACCGCTTTTCAAATCAAACAATTCTACTTACAGGTATTCAGATCACCGGAAATAAAACAATCACCGCACCGAAAAATGTCAGGATCATTGAAGATATAAAAGATTTTATAGTCTTTATCGATCAACTCTGAAATCAGGTTGCAATAACCAGGTAATAATTCTTTTTACCTTTTTGTACAAGAAGGTATTTTCCCTGTAACAAATCGGACGTTGTAATATTCCTTGTTACGTCAGTAATTTTGTCTTTGTTAAGACTGATTCCGCCGGCAGCAACCATTTTTTTTGCTTCTCCCCTTGAGGGAAGAATATTTGTTTTGTCAGATAAAAATTCCACAACATTCAACCCTTGTTCCAATTCGGGTTTGCTTACTATCATTTGAGGAACACCATCCATAATTTCAAGCAGGAGTTTTTCATCCAATGATTTCAGTTTATCCGCTGCAGCCTGACCGAATAAAATCTGGCTGGCTTCAACCGAATTGTTATAATCCGTTTCTGAATGTACCCGTACCGTTATATCCTTTGCCAATGCCTTTTGCAGGATGCGGTTTTCAGGTGCATTTGCATGTTCCATTTCAAGCAGCTCAATTTCTTCTTTGCTTAAAAAAGTAAAAATCCTGATGAAACGTTTTGCATCTTCATCGCTGCTGTTCATCCAGAACTGGTAGAACTGATAAGGAGATGTTTTACTGGCATCCAGCCAGACATTTCCCTTTTCGGTCTTGCCAAATTTACTGCCATCACTTTTTGTAATAAGCGGTGACGTGAGCGCAAAGGCTTCTCCGCTTTCCTTGCGGCGGATTAATTCGGTTCCGGTAACAATATTTCCCCACTGATCGGAACCACCCATCTGAATCCGGCAATTATTATGTTTGTACAAGTGTAAAAAATCATACCCCTGCACCAGCTGATAGGTAAATTCAGTAAAAGATATTCCTGTTTCCAGCCGCTTCTTAACCGAATCTTTAGCCATCATATAATTCACTGAAATGTGCTTTCCGGTGTCGCGAATAAAATCCAGGAATGTCATGTTTTTAAACCAGTCGAAATTATTCACCAGTTCTGCACTGTTACTTCCGCAATTAAAATCCAGGAATTTTTCAAGCTGTTTTTTAACACAGGCAATGTTATGATTCAAAGTAGCTTCGTCGAGTAAATTCCTTTCTTCTGATTTTCCGGAAGGATCACCTACCATTCCAGTTGCACCTCCCACGAGAGCGATCGGCTTGTGACCTGCTTTTTGGAAATTCATCAGCAACACAATCTGTACAAGGTTGCCAATGTGAAGGGAATCCGCAGTAGGATCAAATCCGATATACCCCGACACCATCCCTTTGGAAAGCAGCTCTTCCGTGCCAGGCATCATATCGTGAATCATTCCTTTCCAGCGCAACTCTTCAATAAAATTCATTTTCCTGTTTTTTGGCAAAGATAAATTAAAAGTCAGGGAAAAATCAGGAAGGGGTCAGGAAATGGTCAGGGAAAAAGTCAGGAAAGGGGTCAGGGAAATGGTCAGGAAAAAAGTCAGGAAAGGGTCAGGGAAATAGTCATGAAAAAGGGTCATCACGCCATTTATTAAGTAATGTATGTTATAAACGTTGCACTCGTCTCGACAACTTTGCAAAAATGATCAGCAAAAATCATATGTTCAAATTACAGAAAAATGTCCCCCTCTCCTTTGGAGAGGTCGGGTGAGGCAAAAGAAAAGGTAATTAAGTCATTAGGTCTTTGAGCTACCTAGCAATTTACATTCTACATTTTACATTCCCGTTTTCTGATTCTCAAATTACAGAAAAATGTCCCCCTCTCCTTTGGAGAGGTCGGCTGAGGCAAAAAATGATCAGCAAAAATCATATGTTCAAATTACAGAAAAATGTCCTCTTCTCCTTTGGAGAGGTCGGGTGAGGCAAACGACTCCCGTCTTTCGCTATATTTACACCATGATCTTAATTACCGGTGCTACCGGACTTCTAGGTTCGCAGTTGCTGTTCGACTTGGCTTCAAAGGGTTTCCCCGTCAGGGCTATGAAACGCGATGCCAGCAGGATGCAATGTGTAGATCATTATTTTAGCGCTGCTCCCGGCCTTTTGCAAAATATTGAATGGGTTACCGGTGATATAAATGATACATTTTCTCTGGATTCCGTTATGACCGGTGTCGACCAGGTTTATCATTGTGCGGCAAGGGTTTCTTTCCAGCCTTCCGATCATGAAAGAATGCATCATGTAAATATTAACGGCACCGCCAACGTGGTAAATGTTTGTCTTGAAAAAAACATAACTAAACTCTGCTTTGTCAGCTCAACCGCAGCGCTGGGCAGAACAGGGGACGGAGAATTGATTGATGAAAACGGAACGTGGAAAACATCCAACCTTAATTCAGCCTATGCAATCAGTAAGTATGGCGCCGAACGGGAGGTGTGGCGTGGTATTGCTGAAGGACTCAATGCGGTTATCGTTAATCCCGGTGTTATTATCGGACCTGGCAATTGGAAAACCGACAGCTCCATGCTATTCAGGCAGGTTGAGAAAGGATTAAAATTTTATACATCAGGCGTTACGGGGTTCGTTGCAGTGAACGATGTGTCAGCTGCTATGATTGCATTAATGGAAAGCGATATCGTGAATGAGCGGTTTATTCTTGTTGCTGAAAACTGGCCCTTCCGGGATGTTATGGACAGGATTGCAGATGATATAGGCAAACCCCGACCGGGCGTATATGCCGGACCGTTATTATCGGGTTTTGCCTGGAGGATGGAGTTGATGAAGTCGATGATTACAGGTTCAAAACCGGTAATTACAAAGGAAACTGCGAGGTCGGCAAATGGAAAAAATTTTTATTCAAGCGAAAAAATAAAGAGAGCGTTGAATTTTCAGTTTACACCGGTAATGGAATCAATCGACCAGACTGCAAAAATATATCTGAATTCACGGAAGCAGCCGGTTTAAAAAATTAATTTCCGTAAATTTTTTACTGCAGTAATCGAATAAATGTATTTACTGATCCTTTTCTGGAAGCGGCAGGCGGGGTCGCACACGGCTTTTCCGGTAAACAGAATGAGCATCATGTTTCGGTAATCCTCTTCTCAACCGTATTTGTTCTTCGATTGGCAAAGCAATGAATTCAATGCAGGCACTACTGCAGCATCCTTTATTCTTTTCTGCGCAAGCTTCACATTGGATAAAAAGAAGATGGCAATCGTCATTCGCGCAGTTGGTATGATGGTCGCTTACCGATCCGCACTGATGACATTTTGAAATAACTTCTTCACTGATACGCTCTCCAAGGCGATCGTCGAACACAAAATTTTTACCGATGAATTTTGATTCCAGTCCTTCAGCTTTAACCTGACGATGATAATCAATAATACCTCCCAGCAGTTGGTTCACATCATTAAACCCGTGATGCTTAAAATAAGCGCTTGCTTTTTCACAGCGGATGCCACCGGTACAATAAAGCAGTATTTTTTTGTCTTTGTGATCTTTTGCATGTTCAATGGATACCGGCAGTGTATCACGAAAAGTATCCGTATCAGGAAGTATTGCATTCTCAAAATGACCGATCTCGCTCTCGTAATGATTTCGCATATCAATAACAAGAGTCCCGGGCTGATCCATAGCCTCATTAAATTCACGTGCACTGAGATGCTTCCCTACATTCGTTACATCGAACGTATGGTCATCCAACCCGTCAGCAACAACTTTGTTACGGAGTCTGACTACCAGTTTGTAAAAAGACTTGCCATCATCCTCAACGGCAATTTTGAAAGGAACATCTCTTAATAAAGTATTGGCCTGTATGAGATTTTTAAAATCTTCAAAATGATGTTCAGGAACACTAATCTGTGAATTGATTCCTTCACGGGAAATGTAGGTACGTCCTAATATTCCGATAGTGTCAAAATCATTGTACAACTGGTTCCGGAATGCTTCAGTATCTTCAATGGTAACATAACGGTAAAAAGAAAGTGTGATCCTGCGAAAGGTCTCTGCAGCAAGTTTTGCCTTGAGTTCTTCTTTTGACAGCAAATTAAACAACATCTTTTTCATTCCGACCGAGTTGATTTCTAAAATCAATTATACCGAAACATTCTTACGCCTGTTCTTCCTCCAGATGTAAAAAGCCACACCACCAATTATGTAAGGCATGGCAAGTAAATATAAAATACCATTGTTAAGTCCGCGGCCTACCTTCATAGTTTCATCTTTCGCACCCGTTTCCGCCACAGCCCTGCACATAGAACACTGACTGAAGGAAGGGGTGTTGATGCTAAGAATAAAGAGCAGGGGGAGTGTATACTTTAGTTTTTTCATCGGAATTCAATGGCATTTCGATACCATTATTCTGCAAAATTACAAAAAAAATTTCATTCTCAGAAGGTGTAATAGGGTGATATCATGAGGTATACGATAACTCCCGACACGGTGACATACAGCCAGATGGGGAATGACCAGCGGGTGAGCCGGCGATGGGTTTTAATTTTATTGGTAAGTCCATAATAAAACGACAACAGTACCAGGGGAAGTACCAGGGCCGCCAATATTATATGCGTGATCAGGATAACAAGGTAGTAGGGCCGGAGTGGATTATCGGCAGGAAATTTAGTTTCTATACCAAAGGAATGAAACGTTACATACGATAAAAGGAAAACAGTGGAAAGAAAAAATGTCAGGAGATTCAGTTTTTTATGCGTCTGAATATCTTTCTTCTTTATGTAATACAACGACGTAACCAAAAGCACAGAACAGGTTGCATTAATGAGAGCATTAAGTTTAGGAAGCCATTGCACGAAACCCGGAACATGGTCAGCACGTGGTAACATCCCCAGGATTACAACCAGCAAAAAAACCACGCCCGACAAAATAAATATCCCGCGTAATATTTTTTTCTCGTTTGTAATCAATGCATCCATCTGTAATGCTAAAGTTTAATAAATTTTGTTAATTCAAACTGAAATTCGCTGATTGCCTGCTGCTATTGCTGTTCTTCCCACTTCAACACTTTAATCTCATCAATCAGCAGGTTTACATCTTCGTAATCGGTACCATTATAAAAGCCGCGGATACGTTTATGCTTATCAACAAGTACCAATTTTTCTGAATGAATAAAGTCATCCGGACCACCGTCGCCGGGCATGGCTGCCAAAAAATAACTGTGACGCGCCAAATCATAAATTTCTTTCTTTTCACCGGTAAGAAAAAACCATTTCCCGCTTATGGCACCATATTCTGCGGCATACGATGCCAGCGCATTCACGGTGTCACGGTCGGGATCGACAGTGTGTGATATTAAAATAACATCAGGATCTTCTTTATAGGCTTCCTGCACGCGTTTCATCTGCATCGACATCTTCGGACAGATTGTCTGACAGGTTGCAAAAAAGAAATCGGCAACGTAAATTTTTCCTTCCAGGTCTTTATCAGAAAAAACAGAATTGTTATGTGCTGTAAGTTCAAAAGGAGCAATGGTGTGGTAAGTTGTATCCCCTGCATTTGTAGCTGAAGGTTCTTTGGGTCCGAAAATTTCCAGTCGCTGATAATTATTTTTACCCCTTGAAACAATCAGGTAAGCCAGTGAAGGAACCAATAAAATACCCAGAAGGATCAGCGCCTTATAAGACGGTTTTACAGCACCCATTAAATCCTTAACAAGATCTAACCTATTAAGTTTAGATAATTGCCTTCTGCAATTGCCATTACTATGAAGAAAAGTATGAGGATGAAAGGAAGGATGATCGAATATTTTAACGGAGCAACTTCATGCTTAAGGTGCATAAAATAAGCAATGATATAATAAGCCTTCACAATGGTGAGAACAATGAAAACAACAATAAGAATATCATGCGGAATAGGTGTAAAGGCAATCCCCACTTCAAAAATGGTAATCACCAGCAAAATCCAGAATGTTTTCCAGATAACTTTTACCGAATCGCTTGCTACATGCTCTTCTACAAACTGATTGTGAATATCACCGGTATAGTAACCATGCTTCTTATCATCGTGTTGTTCTCCCTTATCGTGGTGATTGGCCATATAAATGATAATTTATTATTAAACTAAATAGAAGAAAGTAAATACAAATACCCACACAAGATCTACGAAGTGCCAGTAAAGGCCCGATTTTTCAATCTGTTCATAATGCCCCCTTCGCGCATATACGCCGTTCAATACGTTTATGAATATGATAATGTTTATCATAACGCCTGAGAATACGTGAAATCCGTGAAATCCTGTAATAAAGAAAAAGAAATCACCAAATAACGGGTGACCATATTCGTTTTTGGTAAGGTTCGCGCCATGAAACAATTCCGATTTCGCCTTGATGGCAACGGCATCTGCTCCCCTTGCAGTATCACCTCCGGCAATTACAAGGGTATTAAAATCCATTTCGTGGGTTGAAGGATCAACGGCAAAACGTGCTACCCGGTTATCAGGCATCACATAAGCACCATGTTCAGTGCCTTTGATAAAATGATACCACTCCCAGGCCTGTGAGCCAAGGAACATAAATCCGCCTATGATGGTCCACAGCATCCACGTTGCTACAGCTTTGTTATTTCGCTTGTGACCCGCATCAACGGCAAGTACCATGGTTACCGAACTCATGATCAGGATAAAAGTCATTAACCCCACATAGGCCAGCGGAATATGCCCGTCTATAAATGGAAAGTGTGTAAAAACGTCGTTTGCCTTCGGCCAGATATCCGTAAAGCGATGGCGCATAGTCCCATATGCGATCAGTAACGATGAAAATGTAAAGGCATCCGACACAAGGAAAAACCACATGTACATTTTGCCCCAGCTTACATTAAAAGGGGAAACACCGCCTCCCCATACATTCTTTTTAGGCTTATTTTCTGTAGTTGCCTCGGCCATAATCTCGTGTTAATTTGTGTTTGGGAGTGCTTTTGAAAGTCCGATCCTTTCCGGGTGCAAAATAAATAGTTTTTTTATTGCGGATGTAAAAAATTATTAACTGGAATAATTCTAAATAAGATTGAGCAATTTATCATGATATGAGAAGGAAAATAAATAAATATACCCATAATCCATCCAGGAAATGCCAGAAAATTGTGCACAATTCAACCGGTAAATAATACCCGGAATGGTATCTTCCCTGGATTGAACGGGCTGTAACCACCATCAGGTACAGAATTCCTCCCGCCAGGTGAGCAAGGTGAAGACCGGTTAATACATACAGGAATGAACCGGCAGGGTTTCCTGTAAAGAAGACACCGGCATCGATAAGGTGTGACCACGACATAAATTGAGTAAAGGCAAAGCCTAAGCCTAATCCGAGTGTGACCATTAATCCGATCCTCATCCCGGCAAGGTTATCTTTTTTTACCGCCATAAAAGCATATTGCATGGAAATACTGCTAAGCACAATAAGGGCTGTGGACACATAAAATATAACAGGTAGCTCTATAACCTGCCAGTTGCTTTCAGCCTGTCGCACAATATAACCACTGGTTAGCCCGGCGAACATCATTACCATGCTCACCATGGCCAGCCACAATAGAATTTTGAAGGTGGGTATTTTTGTGTACGTTTCGTTATCTGTAGTTGGTGACACCGTTATCATATTAATTTATTTGATCAAGAACCATTGCAATTTGAACAACCGGCAGGTAAATGAATGAGCCAAACATCAGTTGCCGGGCTCTTTCAATAGTGCAATCCCTGTATAACCGCCATGCCTGTGTTGCGAAGTAAATTCCGGCTATAGTAATAACAATCATTGAAAGCGTACCTGAAATATTAAAGAACCAGGGGGTAAGCCCCACCGGTATTAAGCTAAATGCATATACAAAAGCCTGGAAAGCCGAAGCTTTATCACGGCCTCCTTTGGATGGCAACAACTCAAACCCCGCTTTTTTATAATCGTCATCTAACACCCAGGCAATTGCCCAGAAATGTGGAAACTGCCAGATAAACTGAATGGCAAATAACACCCACGCTTCAGTTCCGAAATGATTGGTGGCAGCCACATATCCTAGCAGCGGTGGAATGGCTCCCGGAAATGCGCCCACAAATACCGCGAATGGAGTCATGCGCTTTAACGGTGTGTACATGACCGTATAACTCACCAGTGCCAGCAATCCGAGAATCCCACTTGCAAAATTCATGTAGTACGTAAGCACAAAAAGTCCCGCAATACCCGAACCTACAGCAATTATAATTGCTTCAACCGGCTTCATTCTCGAATCAGGCAGTGGCCGCGATAAGGTGCGATCCATTAATTTGTCGAGGTCCCGTTCCATTACCTGGTTAAACGCGTTAGCGGATCCTGTTACCAGGAAACCACCCAACGTGAGCCATCCAAGTTTTATCCAGTCAATATCACCGTTTGATCCCATCAAAAAAGCCATGGCCGCTGAAAAAACAACTAACAATGCCAGCCGCATTTTAGTAAGCTGCGCATAATCAGTTATTCTGGATGCCATTGAAGAAGGATTGCTGACGGAGATGCTCTGTCCCATGCGATGTATTCGGGGCGCAAAGTTATTCATTCCATTTTTGGTACACAAGGAGAAAGTGACACGCAACACGTAACACGTAACACGTAACACGTGACGAGTGGCGAGTGGCGAGTGGCGAGTGGCGAGTGGCGAGTGGCGAGTGGCGAGTGGCGAGTGGCGAGTGGCGAGTGGCGAGTGGCGGGTGACGAGTTTTTGTGTCCATCCTTTGCGCTCTCAGCGCCCTTTACGTGAAATCAGAGTATCACCCAACGAAGTTCAGAAGATCAGATTATTAGGAGTAATACTTTGCGAACATATTCGTAGATACGTAAGGCGCAGCCTATTCGTAAATTCGTTACATCACCGGAAGCCTATAATTTTCCTGACTTCTTTCAACGTTTTTCCGCCACTTTCATGAGCTTTTTCCTTACCCATATCCATAACCCGGTTCAAAAGCGCATCGTCACCCGAAATGGATTGAATTTTATCATAAATCGGAGCGTTGAAGGCAATCATATCTTCCGCCAGTTGCTTTTTAAAATCTCCATAGCGGATTGAACAGTTGTTGTACTTTTCTTCGAAAAATTCTACAGTACCGGGTTGTGACACCAGGCGCAAAAGTGTAAAAAGGTTGGCAATAGCTTCCGGCTTTTCCTGGTCAGGTTCGGTAGGACCGGAATCAGTAACAGCCCGCATTACTTTTTTGCGGATGACTTCCGGAGCATCCGCTAGGAAAACCGCATTTCCTTCACCTTCCGATTTCCCCATTTTTCCGGATCCATCCAGTCCCGGTACTTTTACCAGACTGCTGCCGTAATTAAAAGCATAAGGTTCGGGGAATGTCTCAGTCTGGTACAACCTGTTAAATCGGTTTCCGAAAGTCCGGGCCATTTCCATATGTTGTTCCTGGTCTTTTCCAACAGGCACTTTAACCGCTTTATGGATGAGGATATCGGCGGCCATCAGTGCCGGGTAAGTCAGCAATCCGGCATTAATATTATCAGGATGTTTTCTGATCTTCTCCTTAAAAGAAGTAACGCGTTCCAGTTCGCCAACATAGGCATTCATATTCAGTAACAGGTACAACTCAGCAGTTTCGGGCAAATCACTTTGCACATAAATGGTGCTTACCTCCGGATCAATTCCACAAGCCAGGTATTCAACCAAAACCTGTCGCACCGATTTTTTAAGATCACCGGGCGTAGGATGAGTAGTTAAGGAGTGGTAATCGGCGATAAAAAAAAAGCAACGGTATTCATGTTGCATTTTTAGAAAATTTTTCATTGCTCCGAAATAATTTCCCAGATGCAAATTCCCTGTTGAGCGTATACCGCTGACGACTGTTTCCATGTGGCCGAAATTACAAAAATTGCCTAATTTCGCCTGATGAAATTTTTCAGGCTGCTGTTGCGTAAGACATGGAGGATTTTATTTTTTCTCAATGGCATTATTACATTCATTTTTCTTTACCCCGTTTTTTATGTTTTGCTTCTCAGCGAGAAAAGGTTTCCAACAGTATTTCGACTTAAAAAGGTGTGGGCCCGGCTGTTGATCCATAACGTTGGAATCCGGTGCAAAATCATTAATTCACCCCGCCTCGAAGCATCCCGGCCCTATATAATATGTCCTAATCACGCTTCTTTCCTCGATATTATTCTCACCTACCTGGTCATTCCCGATTATTTCCATTTTATGGGAAAGGCTGAGTTGAAGAAAGTTCCCTTTTTTAATGTATTCTTCGATAAAATGAACATCCTTGTTGATCGCGGAAGCATCATTGCTTCGCATCGCGCTTTCATCAGGGCGGGTGCCGACCTCGATAAAGGAATTAGCATTGCTATATTTCCTGAAGCAACTATTCCTGCCTGTGCTCCGAGATTAGGGCGATTGAAAAACGGAGCTTTTAAACTGGCTATTGAAAAGCAGGTACCCATAGTGCCTGTTGTATTTATTGATAACTGGCGGCTGCTGCCGGATGGTGAAATGAAATCAACAGGAGGAACTCCGGGTGTTTCAAGAGTATTTATACATGACCCGGTAATTACCAGTGGACTTACCGATAATGACCTGGAATCACTGAAAAAGAAAGTCCACGATCTCATTGAATCTACCCTGAAGCAATACAATTGTCCATCAGAATCCGACAGGTTGATACATGAATTAAAAAAGGCCGGAACAAAATGATCCGGCCTTTGATATTTTCAGTATGATTTGTTTAGCAAAACTCTTCGTACGCTGAAACCAGGTTATCAGCAATCATTTCCGCCGAACGGCCTTCAATGTGATGACGTTCTACAAAGTGCACCAGTTTTCCGTCTTTAAACAGGGCAATACTTGGTGAGGAAGGCGGAAATGGCACCGTATATTTTCGTGCCTGGTTAGTAGCTTCGATATCCTGACCGGCAAAAACCGTTACCATTTTATCAGGGCGCTTTGAGCTTTTTTGGAGTGATAATTTTACTCCGGGCCTTGCAGTTCCTGCAGCGCACCCGCAAACGGAATTGATGACCAGCAGGACAGCGCCTTCGCTTCCCGGGATGGTTTGATCAACAGCTTCGGGCGTTTTAAGTTCTTCGAATCCTGCTGTTGTTAAATCGGCACGCATAGGTGCACATAGTTGTTCTGGATATGGCATTTTTATAATTGTTTTTCTGTTGTTAACCCGGTTGTTCCGGCTATTGGATGCAAAGATACACAATGCCTGATTGCCGTCGATTTAACAACAACCTTCCGGGCCTTTTGTTAGCAATCACGCTTTGTATCAGATTCGCTTTTCAAAGTATCGGAATTGGTAGAATAACAGCAATTTTCTTACATGGAGAAATAGTCGCAATTAAAAACTATTTATGATAAAGGATTGATTACTAGCAGGAATTTATTCGCCTTTGTTTCACAAATCAGTAAAACACGTCTGAATCTTACAATAGCAAGACAACACCCTATGACCAGGTATCTTCCCGGAAATGAAACCGTTTCTATCATTCAGACTATAAACAGCTAAAGAAGATGAATCAACAAAAAAACCAGGAGATCGACGAAAATTTATTCCCTGTATTCAGGTTTGACCTTGACAACAGGTTAGTTTATGCTAATGTTCCGGCCTTGCCGCTGATGAAACACTGGCATTGCAGAATTAATGAAAGAATACCGGCAGAAGTGGTTAGCCGTTATCCGGAATTGTTTCACACCGCATTAAGCCATCGTCCCATGGATGTAACAGTTGACATGAATAATTACACCATCCGGTTTTCCATAGTGCCTTTTCCCGAAGCAGGGTATATCGGCATGTATGCCTATTGTATGGAAGTAAATGAGAATTACATTAACAAAACCACCCCGGCATTAATGGCCACTATACACCAGCAATAATTTATGATTGATATTACCAGGAGCACCAGGTTTAAAGTGCAGTTGTCAGAAATTGATTTCAAAGTCATCATTAATGAATCATTAGCCAACCTCCGCAATCTGGATGGATGGCACAAGCTGGCTGTGAAAACAACAATCGAAGGCTTTCTGCCCTTTTACAGTGATCATCGCCAGTTGCTTGTAATTTTCAACAATATTATTTCGAATGCAATCAAATTCCAGCATGCGCATGAAATGCATCCTTCTCTTACGATCCACATTGAAGTGAGTAGTGAGAAAGCACAGATGACTTTTCAGGACAACGGGATCGGAATACAAAAAGAAAACCTTTCAAAAGTTTTTGATATGTTTTTCCGTGCTCCCGGCGTTAAGCCCGATGGTTCCGGACTTGGTCTTTATATCACCAAAGAGATCATCCGTAAACTGAAAGGCCGCCTGCTCGTAGCATCTGAGGTGAATGCAGGAACTGTATTTACAGTAGAACTTCCCAATAAAATTGATCCCGATTTGTTAAGAAAACTTACCAAACTTATACAAAATACTAAATAATCCATTGTTGAGATGATAACGACTGCAGTAAAATATTCAATTGTGATGTTGGTGGATGATAATCCAATGGAAAACATGGTAAACGGCCAGCTCCTGACTTCTTCAGGATTTGCGAAAAATATCAATGCATACACATCCGGAAATGCGATGCTCGATTTTCTGAAATCAGCAAAGCCCAATGAATTGCCCGAAGTAATTTTTCTGGACATCATTATGCCGGGAATGGATGGCTTTCAGTTCCTCGATGAATTTGAAAAACTTGATGAGAGCATCAGGAAACGCTGTAAAGTGGTGATGCTATCATCGTCAGATAGTTTTAAAGATTTGAACCGGGCCAACAAAAATAAACTGGTAAGAAAGTTTTTGAACAAGCCGCTCACAATTGAAATGCTTTCTGCAATCAACGTCTGATCATTGATCCCTTTTCTTTCTGAAAAAATCAATCAGCAGTTCACCACATTCAGCAGCCATAACGCCTCCCTTTACATGAGTACGGGGATGTATTATGGCTGGTGAAATTTTGAGATACCCTCTTTTTTCATCCGATGCACCGTAAACAATTGACCCCACCTGTGCCCAAAAGGAAGCTCCGGCACACATCACACATGGTTCAAGCGTAACGTAAAGCGTACATTCCGGTAAATATTTTGCATTGAGAAAATTACTGGCCGAAGTAAATGCCATCATCTCAGCATGCGCTGTTACGTCATTCAGCTTTTCTGTCATGTTGTGCGCCCTTGCAATTATTTGTCCTTTGCTGACTATTATTGCCCCCACAGGAATTTCACCGGCATCAAGGGCCTTTTGCGCTTCGGCAAGTGCAATGCGCATAAAATATTCATCAGATAAGAGTTTAATTTCCATCGATACAACGATTCTACCTTAGTTAATACCGCAATATTACGATTTCCAGTGCTCATGATTCTCACAATTATTAAAATCGGGTAGCCTGTCAAAGTGATTGAACAAACCCCTGTTCATATTTTTACTCTTATCCCCGGAAAATAGGGCTACATCTGCTAACTTTGCTCCCTCAATTGACGGTGCGTTCCGGGGAAAGCGGATTCTTATGAATATGACGAAGAAAGTACTGAAACTTAATTATGAAAATGAATTTGATTTTCTCGTAGCAGGACTAATTTCTGCGTACCGGGATTTCAGGGTGTGTTTTGAATTGAATGAATTACTGAATTTTAATATGCTAAGAGGCGAGGATGTTATTGTTCCTGCCGGAAAACCCGGATCCAACACACGTCATTCTTACTTTATGTGCCGGGGCAGGAATAGTGAATCGTATCATATCATCTCTAACAGGGATAAGGATGGTACCGGTTATTTCATTCCGGAAATGCGAAATATTGATTATTTCCTCCTGATATCTGAAGCACCGGGGAGTTTTGATATGAACGGACTTGTGAGATCGGTCAGAAAAATTGATATTGTTTCCGGAGTATTTGAAGTTGAACCTGTCGAAATGAAATCGGCAGAAGCTTTTTTGTTATTTCTTGAGCGTTAAATGGATTGTTAATTATGGTAAAAGCAAATTTCAATAAAAGTAAAATTATTGCAACCATCGGTCCCGCGTCGATGTCAGCTGAAATTCTTGAGAAAATGATCCGCGCCGGTGTTGACGTGTGTCGCATCAATGCTTCGCATGGAAATCATATAATGCAGCAGGAAGTGGTGGATACGGTTCGGAGACTGAACGAAGAAAAGAAATTTAAGGTTGCTATTCTATATGATCTCCAGGGACCGAAAATGCGTATCGGTGAGGTATTAAATAATGAAATTTACCTCGAGGAAAATGAATTTATAGCTCTTACCGTCGATGATTGTATTGGTGATAATAAAAGAATTCAAATCAGGTATCCTTACTTTTATAACGATGTGCAAGTTGGAGATACTGTTCTGATTGATGATGGTAAAATTGAATTGCAGGTAACTGCCAAGGAGGAAAATGATATTGTTACTGCTAAAATTATTCATGGCGGTGTGTTGTCATCAAAAAAAGGAATTAACCTTCCTTATACCAAAATTTCATTGCCATCACTTACTGAAAAAGATCGCATTGACCTTGAGTTCGCACTTAAAAATGATATTGAATGGATAGGACTCTCTTTTGTGCGTTCGGCAAATGATATCGTGGAGTTAAAGAAAATAATTTCGGCTGCAGGAAAAAATTGCCGTGTAATTGCCAAGATAGAGAAACCGGAAGCGATTCGTGACATTGATAATATAATTATTGCTTCTGATGGCATAATGGTCGCCCGAGGCGATCTTGGGGTTGAAATGGCTATGGAAAAAGTTCCGGTGATGCAGAAAATGATTGTCCGGAAATCTACCGCCGCATCAAAACCGGTTATTATTGCTACCCAGATGATGGAAAGTATGATTACCAGCTATCGTCCAACCCGTGCTGAAACAAATGATGTTGCTAACGCAGTTTTTGATGGTGCCGATGCACTTATGCTGAGTGCGGAAACCTCTGTTGGTGCTTACCCGCTGAAAGTTATAGAGGCAATGTCGAAAATTATTTCTATTGCAGAAAGTGAAGATGTGATTTATAACAGGCATGTTCCACCGGTTAAGGATTCCAAATCTTTTATTTCCGACAGTGTATGTTTCAATTCGTGCGTGATGGCAAAACAATCAGGTGCGAAAGGAATAATTGCAATGACGCACTCCGGTTACACCGCTTTTAAGATCAGCAGCCAACGTCCGAACGTGAATATTTTTATTTTCACCGATAATCTTGAGATATTGAACACGATGAGCCTGGTATGGGGAGTGCGTGCTTTTTATTATAATAAATATGAAAGTACTGACAATACAATCCGTGATATTAAAATGTTCCTTAAACAAAAGGGATACCTCGAACCCGGTGATATGGTTATAAATGTTTTCAGCACCCCGCTCGATGAAAAAGCTATGGCCAATACCATCAAATTAAATTTTATAACCTGATATATGAGTCTGAATATTGCTTTGCTGAAAGAAATTTGTGAAGCGGCCGGAGCGCCGGGCTATGAAAACCGTGTACGCGATATCGTGTTACGGGAGGTCACTGACCTGGTCGATGAGGTTTCGGTTGATAAGATGGGAAATGTTGTGGCAGTGAAAAAGGGCTTGACTGATAAAAAAGTGATGGTTGCCGCGCACATGGATGAGATTGGATTTATGGTTACCCATATTGATGATTGCGGCTTTCTGCGTTTTCATACCCTTGGTGGTTTTGATCCGAAAACACTCACAGCCCAGCGTGTAATTGTGCATGGGAAAAAAGATCTCGTGGGTGTTATGGGAAGCAAGCCCATTCATGTTATGACAGCGGAAGAACGCACCAAAAATGTAGCCATTACCGATTATTTCATTGATCTCGGCATGGATTACAGTGAAGTAATAAAATATGTAAGTGTAGGTAATCCGGTAACCCGGCAGCGTGAACTGATTGAAATGGGAAACTGCGTGAACTGTAAATCACTCGATAACAGGGTATCGGTTTTTATTCTCATCGAAACCTTGCGACAATTAAAAGCACATCCTTACGATGTTTATGCAGTTTTTACCGTGCAGGAAGAAGTGGGTTTACGAGGTGCAGGAGTAGCGGCTCATCACATTGAACCCGATTTCGGATTTGCACTGGATGTGACTATTGCATTTGATGTGCCCGGTTCTAAACCTCATGAGGTCGTTACCAGACTGGGCGGTGGTACAGCCATTAAAATAATGGATGCTGCAACTATATGTGATCCCAGGATGATTGCTTACATGAAACAAACCGCCGACAAGCACAACATTAAATGGCAGCCCGAGATTTTAACAGCCGGTGGAACTGATACAGCCGGTTTGCAGCGAAATGGAAAATTTGGTTCTATAGCGGGTGCAATCTCAATCCCCACCCGGCACCTTCACCAGGTAATTGAAATGGCCGATAAGGATGATATACTGGCAACAATAGCATTGCTGCGTATGTGCATCAATGAAATGGATTTATTCGACTGGAATCATTAAAAGATTCTAATAAAAAAGCCCCGGACAAATTCCGGGGCTTCAATTTTTGGAGTATGTTTTTCAATTAACCGATAAACGACGTGTAACCTCACCGTTAGTTGTACGGATGCGTATTGTGTAAGATCCGGTTGCAATTCCACTAACATCAAATGACATTTTGCCATTAACTGTGGAATTATAGTCTGACGTACGAACAATTCTTCCTGTCACATCAATTAATTCAACCGACGTTTTTCCTGTAGCACGGGTTTCAATTGTAACCAGGTAACTTGCAGGATTCGGATATACCGATATAACATTTAAATTATTCACATCATTAAGTCCTGTTGTAATATCCGCAACAACCGGAACGCGGTCACTCACGCATACATACGAAGGCTCCTGAACTTCCCAGTCATAAAAATAATAGTAGTACTGTGACCCCTGGTTGGAACCCACAATGGAAATGAGGTTAGGAACAGAGTAAGGATAATTCACGCCCTGGGAACTTCGTTGTAATCGTGGTGTGTTGGTACCCAGATTTTGATTATTTACAGAAACATTGGTTGTAAGGGCATAATCAACACCCGGCACCAGGTTGAAATTTAATATAATCCTGGAGGAATCAATAGGAATATTCACCAGCAAACTCTGGATTACAGTTCCGGCCGAATTGCGCAATTCAATTTCACGATTGCCCGGAGTGTCAGTATATACTTTTACTGATACAAGTACACAAGGTGACAGCACATCAAAATCAACACTTCCATTTGTTACACCACCACTGAATAACGACCCCTGGTGAAAAGTCTGGCCTGTAAAATCGATTGCTCCTGCATAATCAGTAGTAGCATGTACCCAATATGTAGTTGTAGTATTAAGTACGGGAGTATTGAATGTGGGTCCCGTTCCTAAAAGTGTTCCGCCTGCTTGCTGATCGTACCAGGAAAGATTGTTACCGGTGGCCGATAACTGAACAGATGCCGGCACCGGACTTGATGCACCCTGTCCAACCGGCTCCGGGGCATCGAGTACCTCAATATCTATAATTGACGAGGTAAAATTGGCGCAGGTTCCCTGTATTGTAACCACATAACTTCCCGTTTGTGTAACCGTGAGCGATTGATTCGTGGAGCCATCGGACCATAAATAAGCTAAAGCAGGAGAAGAGGTAAGTACAGCAGATTCACCTTCACAAAATATTAAATCATTATTGGTTGTAACAGTTGGAGTTTCATCAGGATTTAATTCCACATTAATAGTAGGGGAGATGTTAGTACATCCGGCACTGTCAGTAACAAGTACATTGAAAAACCCTGCACCGGAAACATTTATTGATTGGGTTATCGAACCATCGGTCCAGTTGTAGGAGACAAACCCCGGAGTTGCATTCAGGATCATAGACTGCCCGGTGCATAAAATATGAGGTCCGGGAATAACATTTCCCGTAATCAGGCAACCACTTTCAACAAAAGTTACAAACTGGTTTGATACGAGATTGGTTAATGTTGTAGTGGATCCTGAAGGAAACCACACAACGGCTGAATCCACTGAAGTGCTCTGACCAATTCCGAAATGCAATTGGAATGAATTGCACGTACCATAACTTTCACCGGCTCTTACTTCGCGAATCTGAATACCCCATGGACCGTAAATGGTTACACGTGCTCCGATAGCTCCGGCATTACTCTGAACACCTTCGAGATTGAAAGTGATGAAATTATTATTATTACCATTGTTAAGATATAGCACATCATCAAAAGTCGATGATGGATTCTGATAAATATTACCGTATGAAGCAAAGAGGTCAACGAAACCATCATGATTCAAATCCCCTGTTGCAAACGAAACCATTCCGTCATTTGCCATGAGTCCTGTTACTCTTGAAAAAGTTTTATTCCCGTTATTTTTAAAATAAAGCCATTCCGATCCGGCAATTAGAATGTCAAGATATCCGTCATTATCAAAATCCTGGAAAACAGATTCAATAGGAGTGATGTTGTAGTTGCCAATTCCCGTTCCTGTCAGCTCAGTATAATGTCCGGTTCCGTCATTCTCAAATAACTGGTTGGTGTAATCGTGATTGGTTAGAAACAAATCAAGATCACCATCATTATCAATATCACCAAAACTGGACGTCCACGACTGCCATCCGATAGCAATTCCATACTGCGCGGCCATTTCTGTAAAGTTGTTCATGCCATCATTTACATACAAACGATTGATTCGCCTTAAATCGGATGGATCGTTAACGCCTTGACGGCAATGAGCCACATAGAGATCCAGGTCGTTGTCATTATCAAAATCAATCCATGTACTGCCATAATTTCCCGAATCAGCAGGATCATTCCCGATTGTAATTCCCGGATTCACGGCAAAGTCAACAAAGCTGGAAGGATTCAGATTACCCATGCCATCATTCAGATACATTTTACTCACATCGTTATCATCGCAACAAAAAAGATCGATCCAGCCATCATTGTTAAAATCGCAGAATGTTGCATTTTGAAGAAAGAAACCGGAGTTTGATAATAAGGTATTTGTAGATGTGATAACACCTGCATTCTCAAAAAATTTCACGAGTCGAATTCCACCGGATCCATCTGCAACAACGTCTTTCCAGCCATTATGATCAACATCAGCCATAGTCATCGCCCAGGAACTTCCTCCGTTAACGTCAATGTCAGCAATAAAATGATTGGTGAACATTCCGAAACGATCCTGGAGTTCCAGGTTGATGAGGTGCCCCTGATCCATTCTTACAATATCATCCAGCCCATCGTTATTTACATCCACCACAGTAACAGCACAGCCGCTTCGTGTTGTTGATGATAATTTGTTATTTGCGTTGGTAAACGACAATTGGGCGAATGCCGTTTCACTCTCAATGAATCCCAGGCAAATGACAGCCGGAAGAAGTAAGCGTAAATGTAGTTTCATGAGCTATTGAATTTATTATTTAAGTTGGTTGTATTTCAATGGATATTATTGCCTGAAAACTTTTTGAATTTTTTGTGCTTTGCCGGAATTGATTTTTACAAAATATACTCCGGCATTTTTTGGCAGCATGATTTGTTCTTTCCTGCTTCCTGAATACGATTTTGAAATTATCACTTTTCCTTTGGCATCATAAATTAAAATTGAATTTATTGCATCACCCTTATCACAGGAAACTGTTATCAATCCATCAGATGACAACGATGGATAAACATGAATGGTAATTCCTGAATTTATTTCATTCACTCCTGAAAGAACATCCGTAAGTGTATCACCTGCTACCAGTATCGGACTTTTATCAGCAGCATTATACATGTTGCGGAATGTATCAATTGGTGCACTGTTCATTGCAAACATTTCATCCAGAAATTTCGGAGGTACCGACTGATAATACAATCCCGTTTGCACGGTTATGGTTCCACTCACACCGGTAATGGGGATTCGGAAATATACAAGATCAATTGCACTACCTTCCACACCACCAATTTTATTAAAATTTGAATCGTTTAATGCATCCGGTGAAATACTGACCGTATCATACATGGGAGCAGTAGTAGTAAATCCATCCGGTGGAATCCGGTTATCTTTTAAAATTATGTGTGCCCTTTCAAGCACTGAAGTGTACTGACCATTCACATCGCCCATTACATATTCATAAATCTGTGTAACGTGATTCTGTGAAATGATGTCGTAATGCGGTTCAAACTGTGATGATTCTCCCACCACCCGGAAGTCGCTGTCAAAAATACCGGTTTGAAAAATGGTATCTCCTGTTGCATCCGTCATAACAAGTTGTAAAACCGCCCGGCGTGAAGGATAGCCCGATGGAAATTTATGCCCTGCCTTATTTCGTATACTCACATGGTAGTATGCAGTGTCGGAAGTAATACTGTCTTTCACAAATTGCAAATCTACACTCTGTTCCTGCAGCATTCTCATGGTTGCGGCCATTGATGAATCAATATGGTTATCAGCAACGTCAATGCCCAGGCTGTTTTTGTTATTTTTTATCAGATCAAGCATGAAGTGGTTGGCACCTGCAAAAGTATGCTGGTTAAATGGTGTACGTCCCGCAAGTGAAATATAACCGTTGGCAATCACAATCGGGTCGGCAAGCTGGGGCATATGACAGGTTTGGCATTTGGTTCCGGCCAACGGATAACTGGAATTCAGAAATTCATGATAGGTTGCCTGTTCAATGAATTCACCTCCCGTATAATTTCCTGCAAGGTCAACACTGGGTGTTATGAGTGTATGACACGAAGCGCATACAGCGGAGTTATCCATGTGCGGACTGTAAACAGGTGTGTATCCTTCGTAAAGTTGCATTGGTCCCATAAAAGGTCCTGGAAAGGGACCGTATATATTGCGGGTGGTATCAAAGGGAATAATTCCTGAAAATGTACTTCCTGCATCCGGTCCAATCGTGTGGCAACCTGCACATGAAACACCATCGAGTCCGAGTGTATCATTTACCAGGTCAGCTATGGTGTAGGAAGTGGCTCCTCCATAAATTGCATTGTAATGACCCATTGGAGCATGACATGATGTACATTTTGTTTGAAGTCCGAGAGCATGATTGGGATTAATCAGAATTTCATGACTGACTTTCGCTCTCCATAGCGGATCTTTAGCCGAAAAAGCCATCATCGTACTTTCCCAGCGGTCGAAAAGGTTAACATCCATCCCGTTTTCATCAATATTTGCCTGCATCAGTGTATCAAAACCGTGGCAGCCACGGCAACTGGAAGAGGGCTGAAAATATTCTCCCGGACCTATCGGGACCTGTGTCAGGAATTCGAGAGAAGCTAACTCTTCAGGAGTATGAAATGGCTTGGCAGCATCCAGTTTAATAGTGAAGTTGCTAAGAAAAAGCACTGTCACCAGTAATATGGAAAGCACCCAAATACTTTTTTTCATCAGGTAAACGACACTTTATCAGAGGACTTTCTGTAGGGAACCACTTTTTTATGAATTGCTAATTTAAGGCAAACATCATTGAAATTCAATGGTTCTTAAAGAAACTTGTTAACCTGTTAGCAATTAATGGTTAAATATAAGGAATTAACCGCAAAGTTCAAGCGACCCGGTGTCCTTTTTCATCCTATCTTTCTCCCTTAATTTATACGAACGAATGGGAATCGATAAACTGGGCCTGATTGGCGAACAAACCTCTCCGTTATTCCGGATTATGTGGGTTACGAATCCCACGGATATGGCACACCGTCATTTTGATAATAATATAAGCGCATTTCATGTCGGAAATGGATTAATTGTTTCCGTTGCTCATAACCTCCGTACCGAAAATCCTTTATTAAAATCACTCGACGAATCACTTTATCAGGAAGAAATTTTTCCCAGGCTGAATGCTGCCCAGAAAATATTATTCAATCAATGTTATCTTCCTGACGGAAAGACCGGAAAGCGCCATGTAAATATTACAAATCCGGCGTACATGCAAAGCATTGCTGAAGCGTTGCGCAGCATTAAATTTGATACCCGCTGGTTATCGCTGGCAGAGCGTAAAATCAGTACGCCTTCCCTCATTCTCCAGTTTAATAATGATTTATTTTATAATGACAGTGCACTCACAGATTATTTTACTTCTGAAAATCATTTTTTTGAACCTACACTGAGCCGGCATACCTACCTGGTACGGCTTGAATTGCTGCATGCATTCTATAGCAGTGATATTGCAGTTTATAAGATTGTAGATACACCAAAGGATATAATCCACCGGATTCCCTCAGTAAAGGTGAATTTTTCAATTGCCGATGACCAGTTATCGGAAATGTACTGCCTGCAAAGTTCACCTGCCGGATTTTTAGGACGGTTACTTAATAAAGCCTGGATAGAAGGTTATATGGATCATCACCAGGTTTTCAACGACCGGATAGGAGGAAACTATATTTTAGAAGGCACCCGCTACCTGATCAAGGGGTATTTTCGCTTTGGTTCTTCCGGAGCACCGTATCTGATTCACGATTCTGAATCCGGAACTTTTGTTGTGAATGCAGTTCAAAGTGAAGCAAGCCCGATCCAGTTATCAATAAATAACAGCAGGGAAGGGAATTACCAGTATGTAAATGCAATTGCTTCGCCCTTACAACTGGTCGAAAAAGATCTTACGACCTTAATTGACCAGGCTGCAGGTTCGAATGTAGCTGATCATTAATTTTTACTGAAATTCCGCAGTTAGAACCGGTTTCAACTTGTAGGTTCCGTTGCCTTGTAAAATCACTGAAGCTGCTGCATCAAAATCCATAACCAGCGTATAAACACTGCCTGAATTCAAAGATTGGTTAATGTTTATTTTCAAACCTGTTTCATCCTGACTCGACAGTGCAAGCGGATGAATCACACTATCTACCATCACCGTATTCTGATTTCCCAGAATAAGCCGGAGTTGCGTAAGATTTGAAGATGGTAATATTGCTGTGCCCAGTGCAGCATTGGCGCTGTCACGCAACAACAATAAATCATAAATACTGTCATTAACAGGAATGGTTTGCCATCCACCACTTGTAGTGTGAAGCTGAACATCAATTACTTCAACATTTACCTGTTGAAAATCACCGGGTGCATCTTTCAGCAGCAGGTTGATAGATGCGGTTCCTTTGTCATCATCTTTACTGCACGCATTAATTCCGAATACAATAATACTTCCCAACACAAGGCTCAAGGCTGTTACTTTCAATTTTCTCATCGTTTTTCTTTTTTTGTTTTACACGTTTAGTAAGTGCCTTCGTTGTGATCCTAACAAGTTACAGCTTTTTGCACGACTTTCCTAATTTATAGTCGTAATAGATTGATTGTTAGATAGTAAAATCTACCACCTTCACGGTAGTGGATATATGCGCAAGTTAGCCCTGAAATTAATTCTAAGCTGCAAAAAAGCACTAAATATTACAAAGCAGGCCGCGTTTAACCGTTGGAACGGATTGCTTCCACCGGATCGAGTTGTGCGGCAGTATATGCAGGAATGAAACCGCTGATCACCCCAATAACAGCGGATATCAAAATACCGGTAATGATATTATATAAGGAGAGTTGCATATCAAAACCCAGTGCTCCGGAAGCAAGCAAAGCTGTAACAAATACCATCAGTAATCCCATACATCCTCCAACAATACACAGGGTGACTGCTTCCGAGAGGAACTGCACAAGAATAAAATATTTCTTCGCTCCCAGCGATTTCTGAATTCCGATCTGGCTTGTGCGTTCCCTTACCGAGACAAACATAATATTCGCAATTCCGAATCCTCCAACCAGAATAGAGAAACCGCCGATAATCCAACCCGCAACTCCCACCACATCGAACAGGCTGCTGATCTGGTTAGTTAATAATTTCGATTCATTCAGCGCGAAATTATCTTCTTCGAAAGGGCGCTGCCTGCGAATGGCGCGTAAGGCACTTCGCAGTTCTTCCATTAATTCCGAATTGGTGATTCCCGGAAGACCCTTTACCTGGATGTTGGGTTGAAGTCGCTCCGATTTGAGATTCATAATGTTGCGTGCGAAATTCACTGGAATAACAATCATTTCATCCATAGAACTTCCCACAATGCTACTGCCCTCTTTTGCAAAAACACCGATAATAGTAAAGTTCCTTCCCAGGGTAAAAATTTCTTTCCCGGAAACTTCCTGTTCATTAAACAGGTTTTTTGCAATTTCAGCTCCTACGATAGCAATCGGCCGGCCCCCTGCCGATTCCTGTTCCGTAAAATACCTTCCTTCTGAAAGTTCAAACGATTTCAGTTTATCAAAATCATGAGAGACTGCTGAAATAGAAATATTTTCAACCGAAGAGCTTCCATGTTTTATAGTTTTTCCTGAAATGTTGGCCTGGAAAGTAAGCGCTTCCGCGGATGTGATGCGGTGCTGCAGTTCTTCCATTTCTTTAAAGGTGGGAACAGGTCGCTGCCAGTATTTCCACCACGGGTAATCGGGGCCGAATGTCCAGGGCCATTTTTCAACAATTACAACGTTTTCACCTAATGATTCAACGCTTGATCTCACATTTTTTTCGAGGGAATCTACAACGGTAAATACCAGAATTATGGTGAAAATACCAATGGTGATTCCCAGCAGCGACAGAAAAGTCCGCAGCTTGTTCACCGACAAAGCATGAAATGCAAAAAAAATGCTTTCTTTAATTAATTTCAGGTAAATGAGCACGGCAGGTATTTGAAGCCAAAAGTAAGGAAACAGAGTTTATGATTTGCATTTCCCTTCCGGGAAACTGACTCGGCTTCCTTTACAGTCCCCTGTTTATACAGTGTTAATGATTACCTTTGCAATCTTGATTTAACCCTCCATCTCCCTTTTATTTTGCAGTTATGCCCGATCAAAAAAAAATAGGATCCGCCCTTATTTCTGTTTATCATAAAGATGGTCTTGATCCCGTTATCCGGATGCTGAATTCATTTGGTGTTACGCTGTATGCTACCGGTGGTACCCAGGAGTTTATTGAGAAAATGGGTATAAAAGTTATTCCGGTGGAAGATCTCACCGATTATCCTTCTATACTCGGCGGTAGAGTAAAAACACTTCACCCGAAAGTTTTCGGAGGTATTTTGAGCAGAAGCGATAATAGTGAGGATGTTCTGCAAATGGAAAATTATAAAATTCCATCAATCGACCTGGTTATTGTTGATCTTTATCCGTTTGCCGATACTCTCAAAGCTGGCGGATCATCCTCTGAAATCATTGAAAAAATTGATATCGGTGGGATCTCCCTGATCCGTGCCGCCGCAAAAAATTTCCACGATGTTGCAATTGTTCCATCTTTGTCAGATTACAGGCTGTTACTTGATACCCTCGGATCATCAGAAGGACATACATCGCTCGAATTCAGAAAAAAACAGGCAGCAAAGGCATTTGGAATTTCTTCGGAGTATGACAATGCCATTGCAGACTGGTTTACCGAAACACAGGATTCGGGATTTAATCATCGTATAAGTAAAGGACGGTCACTCCGATATGGTGAAAACCCGCACCAGAAAGGAATTTTTTACGGTGACCTTGAAGAAATTCTGGAGCAGCTTTCCGGAAAAGAGTTATCCTATAACAACCTGCTCGATATTGATGCTGCTATTTCATTAGCCTCCGATTTTGCTTCCCCGGTAACGGCAATTCTTAAACATAACAACGCCTGCGGACTCGCAACAGGCGGGTCTCCTCTCGAAAACTGGAAAAATGCTTTGCAGGCTGACCCCGTTTCCGCATTTGGAGGAATCATTATCACTACCACTGAAGTCGATGAAGTGCTTGCCGTAGAAATAGGCAAGTTGTTTTTTGAAGTTTTAATCGCAACTTCGTATACTCCCGCTGCTCTGAAAATACTTTCTGAAAAGAAAAACCGTATTTTATTAACATTAAAAAAAATCACGTTGCAGGATCAACAGTTCCGTACCATTCTTAACGGGGTGTTATGGCAGGAGCGTGACATGAAAGTTGAAGTGAATACTGATCTTACAACTGTAACAAAAGTTCATCCCGGCGAAAGCCAGGTTGCTGATTTATTATTTGCTAACATTATTGCAAAACACAGTCGGTCAAATACTATAGTTCTTGTGAAAAATAACAGGTTAATTGCCGCAGGAGTGGGGCAAACTTCACGTGTTGATGCACTCGAACAGGCTATTGAAAAGGCAGAAAAATTCGGATTGGATCTCCAGGGCGCCGTAATGGCTTCCGATGCTTTTTTCCCTTTCCCCGATTGTGTTGAAATTGCCTTTAAGGCAGGTATTACAGCAGTGATTCAACCGGGAGGATCAAAGAAAGACCAGGAGTCGATTAACTGTTGTGATGCACTCGGCATGGCGATGGTATTAACCGGAACACGTCACTTCCGCCATTGACAATCCATTGTCAGTATCTTCCTGATTTTGGCAATTTATTAAATAAATACCTACTTATCTTTAACCCGGTAAAGTACTTTCGGGAAATAAAAAAAGAAAACTAATGGGCTTGTTCGATTTACTCACTCAAGAGATAGCGATAGATCTTGGAACTGCAAACACACTAATCATCTGCAACGATAAGGTGGTGGTTGACGAGCCCTCTATAGTGGCTATCGACAGAACGAACGGACGTGTACTTGCCGTAGGAAAACAAGCCATGATGATGCATGGTAAGACCCACGAAAATATTAAAACCATCCGACCGCTTAAGGATGGTGTAATTGCAGATTTTGATGCTGCTGAACATATGATCCGCGGTATGATCAAAATGATTAATCCGGGCAAAAAATTTTTCACACCCTCTCTCAAAATGGTAATCTGCATTCCTTCCGGTATCACGGAAGTAGAAAAACGTGCCGTTCGCGATTCCGCTGAGCATGCAGGCGGAAAAGAAGTTTATCTCATTCATGAACCTATGGCAGCTGCAATCGGTATCGGTATCGATGTGGAAGAGCCTATGGGAAATATGATCATTGATATCGGGGGTGGAACCAGCGAAATTGCTGTAATAGCTTTAGGAGGAATTGTTTGTGACCAGTCTATTCGCGTTGCCGGCGACGGATTTACAACCGATATCTGGGATTACATGCGACGCCAGCATAATATCCTTATCGGGGAACGTTCCGCCGAACGGATAAAAATCGAAGTTGGTTCAGCATTGCCCGAACTGGATAATCCGCCACCTGACTTTGCCGTGCACGGAAGAGATCTTATGACCGGAATACCGAAAGAAATAACGGTCTCCTATTCCGAAATTGCGCATGCACTCGATAAGTCAATCTCTAAAATTGAAGAAGCGATTCTTAAAGCCCTCGAAATTACACCTCCAGAACTGTCGGCCGATATCTATCGCACCGGAATTTATTTAACCGGAGGTGGTGCATTGCTGAGGGGCCTCGACAAAAGAATTTCGATGAAAACAAAACTGCCTGTGCATGTTGCTGAAGACCCGTTACGCGCCGTTGTAAGAGGTACCGGTATCGCACTGAAAAATATTGACCGTTTCAAATTCCTCATCCCTTAATTTGCCGAATTTGAGTTTCCGTTCCTTATCCGTTATTGCTTGCGCAGAAAAGAGCAGTCCCCGGCTTCACGGAAAACGTAAGCTTTCATCACCCATTGCCTTCATCCATTTCGTGTCCCTCAACTATCATATATCCACATGAGAAGCCTGTTTCTACTTCTTTGGCGAAACAACTTCACCCTGCTTTTTTTGCTTTTATGGACCCTGAGTTTTTTGCTTGTCATCAGGAATAATAATTTTCAGCAGGTTTCGGTTTTTAATTCAACCAACAAAGTGGTTGCCTCCGTTCTGGAAGGTGTAAATTATGTAAAAGAATATATTAACCTTAAAGAAAATAATGCGAGCCTTGCCAGGGAAAATTCCAACCTGAAAAGTTTGTTGCCCGGAACCTGGTATGAAAATCGTGCCTTGCGTACCATGGTGAATGATACACTTAAATCGCAGCAGTATACTTACATCACCGCAAGGGTGGTGAACAATTCCATTAATCGTCGCAGCAATTACCTCACACTTGATAAAGGAAGCCTGCAGGGGATTGAAAAAGATATGGGAGTGATCTCAAGCGCTGGAGTGGTGGGTATCGTTAAGGATGTTTCAAAACATTATTGCACCGTAATGTCGGTGTTGCATAAGAATACCCGTATCAGTACACGTTTTAAGAGTAACAATTATTTCGGTTCACTGGAGTGGGATGGTGCCGACAGCCGCGAAGCAACATTGCTTGAAATCGCAAAACATGTAAAATTTAAAGTGGGTGATACGCTTGTCACAACTGTTTATTCTGCAATTTTTCCTGAGGGAGTAATGGTTGGTGTTGTGAAAGATTCAGAATTAAAACCGGGAGATAATTTTTACAAGATCACGGTTCGGTTATCAACCAACTTCAGCAATCTTTCCCATGTTTATATTGTAGATAATCTGCTTAAGCAGGAACAGAAAACGCTGGAATCAAATACTGTTTCAAAAGATGATAACTGAGTTGCTCTCTTTTTTTATGAGGTTTTTGGTGCTGCTTGCGGTGCAGGTTGTGGTATTGAACAATATTCAGTTCAGTGGGTTCATAAACCCGTTTGTATACATCATGTTCATTATGATGTTACCGGTGCGGATACCTAAATCTCTTTTACTGATCATCGCGTTTTTAACAGGATTGGTAGTCGACATGTTTTCAAATACCATGGGCATGCATGCGGCGGCATGTGTTTTTATGGCGTACACCCGCCCGGCTGTTTTACGCTTCATGGCCCCTCGTGACGGTTACGAAGCCGAATCGTCACCATCTATCCGTCAACTGGGTTTTACCTGGTTCCTGGTTTATGCTGCTACGTTGACACTCATTCATCATCTCATGCTATTTTATATTGAGGTGTTCCGCTTTTCAGAATTTTTCTCAACACTGCTCCGGGTTGTTCTCAGCACGTTGGCGACCGTTACAACAATAATAATCAGTCAGTATCTTTTCGGTAAACCTGCGAATGAAAAATGATACAGAATTCAGGGCACCGGTATGTTATTCTGGGAATTTTCACCGCGGTGATTTTTATTTATCTCGTGCGTCTTTTTTATATCCAGGTAATCGAAGACAGCTATAAATTATCTGCGAATAACAATGTACTGAGGCAGATTACCGAATATCCTGCACGCGGACTGGTATACGACCGTAACGGTAAATTACTGGTATATAATGAAGCAGTGTACGATTTGATGGTCATTCCCCGACAGGTTCAGGAATTTGATACACTTGAGTTTTGCAACATCATTGGAATATCACTTGAAGATTTCCGTAAAAAATTTAAGAAAGCAAAATCATACTCCAGAGTTAAATCTTCAATTTTTGAAAAACAACTTTCTGCTGAAACATACGGAGTGCTTCAGGAAAAACTTTTTAAATTCCGTGGATTTTATGTTCAGCCCCGAACACTGCGAAAATATCCTGAAAAAATTGCTGCACATACGCTTGGGTATATTGGTGAGGTTGACGACCGGTTAGTTGAGAAAAATCCTTATTACCGTTCCGGTGATTACATCGGCGTAAGCGGGTTGGAGCAATCCTATGAACAGGAACTCAGAGGACAACGCGGCGTAAGAACCGTTATGGTAGATGTGTTCAATCGTGAGAAAGGAAGTTTCTCCAATGGTGAATATGATTCAGCCGCTGTTTCAGGCCTTAACCTTACTACAACTCTTAACCTGGAGTTACAGCGGTTGGGAGAAGAGCTACTCGAAAACAAAATAGGAAGTGTGGTAGCTATAGAACCCGCTACCGGTGAAATTCTGGCCATTGTAACAAAGCCTGCTTACGATCCCAATCTGTTAGTGGGACGTGTGCGCTCAAAAAATTACAGCAGTTTACTCCGCGATGAACTTAAGCCACTCTTTAACCGGGCTATGCAGGCGTATTATCCTCCAGGATCCACATTCAAACTGGTCAATGCACTCATTGCACAGCAGGAGGGTATTATCGGTGCATCAACCGTATTTCCGCATTCGTTTGTTGTAGGAAGTAAATCGGTAAAGTGTCACCCGCACCCTGCCGGTCTTGATTTGCGTGGAGCCGTGCAATATTCCTGCAATCCTTATTTCTGTAATGCATTCAAAATATTTGTCGATAATAAAAAATTCGGCTCCAGTGAAAAAGGTTATCAGCTCTGGCGTGAGTATGTGCTAAGTTTTGGTGTAGGACGTAAAATTGGTGTTGACCTTCCGCATGAATTGAGTGGCCTTGTACCGAAGGTTGATTATTTCGACCGTTATTACGGGAAGAAAAGGTGGAAGGCTTCTACTATTTTTTCATTGGGTATCGGGCAGGGGGAACTGGGTGTTACACCATTGCAAATGGCAAACATTATGTGCATCATAGCGAACCGCGGTTTTTATTATACGCCACACATCGTAAAGAAAATAGGTGACCAAAAAAACAACACACGCAATCTGAGTGAAAAACATTTGACAAAAGTGAATGCGTATCATTTTGACATCATACAGGATGGCATGCAGCGCGTGGTGGAAGCCGGTACGGGCCGGGTTGCGCAATTTGGTACAACGGTAATCTGCGGTAAAACCGGAACGGCTCAAAATCCGCATGGAAAGGATCACTCACTCTTTGTTGCTTTTGCCCCAAGAGAAAATCCGAAGATCGCCATAGCCGTTATGGTAGAAAATTCCGGCTTCGGTGCCACATGGGCTGCCCCTGTTGCCAGTCTTATGATGGAACTGTACCTAACTGATTCCATTTCACGCCCCGCCTTGTATGAACGCATGATCAATGGAAACCTGTTACCAACTAAACAGGATTCGCTGATCAAAAAAAGCGATAAGCCGTCGGCCCCTGAAATTGTAACTGTTGCTGAAAATAAACGGAAGCGATGAGGAAGCAGCAAAGCATATTTCAGAATATCGATTGGGTTATTGTGATTCTTTATCTCGCACTTATGTTAATAGGGTGGGTGAATATTTACGCCGCTGTTTATAATGAAGAACACAAAAGCATACTTGATGTTTCTCAAAATTACGGCAAGCAGTTAATCTGGATCGGAACATCGGTTTTTATTGCAATTATTATTCTTATTATTGATGGTAAATTTTTTGAAGCTTTCGCCATTCCTATTTATGGAGTTGTAATTCTTTTACTGATTGCCGTTTTGTTGCTGGGACGCGAAGTGGCAGGATCTAAATCGTGGTTTGAAGTAGGTTCTTTCAGGATACAGCCTGCTGAATTCGCCAAGTTTGCAACAGCACTGGCGGTAGCCAAATTTCTTAGTACCGTCAATATTAATATGCAGGATCTTCGAACCAAGCTTATTGCAGGAGTGATTATCCTTATTCCTTTTTCACTGATACTTTTACAGAATGATACCGGTTCTGCACTCGTATTCGCCTCTTTTATTTTTGTGCTTTACCGCGAAGGTTTATCGCAGAATGTGCTTATCCTGGGTTTCTTTGGTGTGTTGCTGTTTGTGCTGGCCCTGATGATCTCTAAATTCACAATTCTTATTGTGCTGGGTGGAATATGTATACTTGCAGTTTTACTGTTGCGTAAGACCCGCAGAAATATTATTACCGTTGCGGTAATTTTTGCACTATCGGCATCAGTAGTATTCAGTGTGGATTATTTTTTCAATACCATACTTGAACCCCACCAAAAGGAAAGAATCAACGTTTTGCTGGGAAAAGAAACGGATCTGAAAGGTGCGGGTTACAACGTAAATCAAAGTCTTATCGCCATTGGTTCGGGAGGTCTTTCGGGAAAGGGTTTTTTAAATGGAACACAAACAAAATTTGATTTCGTACCCGAACAAAGCACCGATTTTATTTTTTGTACCATCGGTGAAGAATGGGGATTTATCGGAACCTTCATAGTGCTTGGAATTTTCACAGCGTTACTTTACCGTATCATTTTCGTCGCCGAAAGACAAAAGTCCCATTTCACCCGCATCTACGCATACGGCGTAGCCTCCATCATTTTCATGCATGTAATGGTCAACGTCGGCATGACCATCGGCCTCCTTCCCGTCATAGGAATTCCATTACCATTTTTAAGTTACGGAGGTTCTTCGTTATGGTCGTTTACGATACTGCTTTTTATACTGGTGAAGCTGGATAGTTACAGGACGTTTATACTTCGGTAAAATGAGTGACGAGTGACGAGTGACGAGTGGCGAGTGGCGAGTGGCGAGTGGCGAGTGGCGAGTGGCGAGTGGCGAGTGGCGAGTGGCGAGTGGCGAGTGGCGAGCTGACAAATGTGCATGCCTTTACGGAATCACAAAACGTTTTACCAACCGCTCTTTATCCGTCACAAAATTCACCACATACATCCCCTTCGAAAAACCGGTGCAGTTTAAATTTTTAGTAAAGTAGGGTGGTGCAATTTTACCGCTTTCGCGGAAGATGGATTTTCCGAGCAGATCAACAACTTCCAGATAATATTTTGTTCCTTGTAATTTATTAGCGTTGATGAATGCTGTTTGCCAGTCGGGAGTATAATAAACTACTAATTCCGCTTCTGAAATAGTTTGGACTTCCAAAACTGATGTAAGAGTATCGCATGAACTTCCATTAAGGGCTGATAAATCATAATCGGGATTGTTAGGTAATCCGTAATAAGTTCGATTTCCGCCTAAGTAAAAACTAAAAGGAGTATAATTACAAGATAATCCAAAACTATCAGGGTAATTTATAACACTGAGATTCATATTTACATAGTTATAAACGCTATCCGGGTATGGAAAACAATAGGGTGCAACTTGACATTCCCAAGCACTTGTATGATATAATTTATCATCAGGTCCCCTTTTTAAAAAACTGTTGCCAATCCTGAAATTGGTAGTTGTTGATATTGTAATTCTGCTATTTGAAATATTACTACTATTCAAATCATATTGAAAGATATAGGAAGTGTCACTTATAGAAGAAACATATAAGAATCTACTATTTTTAGAAAATTCGCAACTCCAAAAATAACTAATTGGCAATGACGTAGGTTCTGGATGTATAGTTGTAGGATTGCTAAGAATTCCGTTACAGCGATCAAAATCATAGATTTCCAAGAGTCCCCAATAATTTATAAAAGCTAATTTGTTCCCTTCAGCAGAAAAAGAATATCGACCTGAATTTAAACTGTTAATACTCCCTATATTTTGACTAAAAGGAACTGATATACCGGAGGGTGACACCAAATATATTAAATGTTCATTATTTGGATTTGATGCATTTCTTAAGGCAATCCACCAATCCCGTCCGTTTCCATGTTTTATAGCCGCAATCCCATCAGAAACATTAAAATTTTCTAAAGCAATATTTTTTTGAATCACACTTCCTAAACCACCGTTTAGTGACATATCTATTATCGAATAGCTAAATCCGGCACCTGATGTTACACCTATGCTAAATAAATAATATTTTATACTGTCTCCAGGCATAGGAATAATTACCAATTCTCTATACCAATTTGTTCCCTTAATAGAATCCCCATTTTGCATTAATGAATCCAGTGAATTGAAAACCATTGTAGAATTAGGAAAAAAATTATTGGAATTGATCATTGTAGCTGCATAAAAAAGAATAGAACCATTATAATCACAAATACTTGCACAACTCCCTCTTCCTGCTACCGAAGTATTAATAGGAATTGCGCCATTATTAAAATCAATTCCCGCACTATCACCAAAACACCAGACATAATTACGATTTTGTGCTGTACAAAAAAGAGGAAGAAGGAGAATAAATAATAAAAACTTCTTCATTATATTCCAATTAAATAATTTTTTATCGGTGCATTTCACTCCCCACGAAATTGCTCCAAAAAGCGGATATCATTTTCAAAATAAAGTCGCAGGTCTTTGATAGTATAACGCAGCATAGCTATTCGTTCCACTCCCATACCGAATGCGAAGCCGGAATATTTTTTGGAATCGATGCCGCAGTTTTCAAGTACATTAGGGTCGACCATTCCGCAGCCCATAATTTCGAGCCAGCCGGTATATTTGCAAACGTTGCATCCTTTCCCGCCGCAAATGATACACGATACATCCATCTCCGCCGATGGCTCGGTGAAAGGAAAATAGGAGGGACGCAACCGGATGGCTGTCGATTCACCAAACATTTCTTTGGCAAAATATAAGAGCGTTTGTTTTAAGTCGGCGAAGGAAACATTTTCGTCGATGTATAATCCCTCAACCTGGTGAAACAAACAATGGGCGCGTGCTGAAATTGCTTCGTTGCGGTAAACTCTCCCAGGTGCAACAATACGTATTGGTGGCTTGGTTGATTGCATTACGCGTACCTGTACCGATGAAGTGTGTGTACGCAATGCTTTCCCCCATTCATCATCCATAAAAAAAGTATCCTGCATATCACGCGCCGGATGTTCGGGAGGAAAATTCAATGCGGTAAAGTTGTGCCAGTCATCTTCTATCTCCGGTCCTTCAGCAACGGTATAACCGATTCGGTTAAAAATTTCTATAATCTTATTTCTGACTATCGAAACCGGGTGACGGCTGCCCGTTGCAATGGGTTCACCGGGTAATGTTGTGTCAATGACAGGCCGGTTTTCAGTGGCAACTCCGGAAAACCTTTCGGAAAACTGCTGAAGCTTTTCTTCCGCTTTATTTTTTAATTCATTTACTTTTAACCCGAAATTTTTACGCTCTTCCGGTACAACATTTTTCATTTCTGAAAATATTTCAGCCAGTTGTCCTTTCTTACTTAAAAACCGGATGCGAAATTCTTCGAGCTGATCTTTTGAATCGGCTTTGAACTTCTCAACTTCTGAAATTAATGCATCTATCCTGTCGAACATACGTTAAGATTTAAAAATAAATGCCAGGCTTTGAATAATTTTTTTCAAAACCCGGCATTCAAAAATAGGTTATTAATTGAGCACCTTAACAGTCATTTTAACATCCGTTACCGGACGATCACCGGGCTGTGTTTTTACTGCTGCAATTTTATCAATTACATCAAGCCCTTCTATAACTTCTCCGTAAACGGTATAATTTTTATCCAGTTGCGGCGTCCCGCCAAGGGTTTTATAATCTTCACGCTGTTTAGCACTATACTTCACCCCTGAACGTGTTTCCATCGCATTCAATTCCTCATCCGTAAAGGTTTTACCCTGCACAACATAAAACTGGCAGCCGCTTGAAGCTTTTTCTGCATTACCGTCGCGCGCTGCACATAATGCACCTTTTTTGTGATATAAACTGTCGTTGAATTCTGCAGGAACTTTATATCCTACATCTCCTGACCCTAATCTTTTTTCCGGGGCAGCTCCTTTTGATTCCGGATCGCCTCCCTGGATCATAAAACCACTGATGATGCGGTGGAATAACAGGTCATTATAAAAACCTTCCGAAGCGAGCTTTATAAAGTTATCGCGATGCTTTGGTGTTTCATTGTAAAGTTTGATTTTCATCGTACCATATTCAGTGGTAATTTCAACGATGCGCTCTTTAGCAGGTTTTTTCCCCTGTGCCTGTGATGCGGTGATGCCGATGGTCAGCATGGCCATAATTGCAATAATTTTTTTCATAATTTCGATTGGGATTTTTTGTAATGGATGAGTAACAAATGTTTCCTTTTAACGTAAACTTGTGCTACTTTTGGATTATCGGTTTGCAAAAACTATACCGTGCAATATTAGCAAAATTACAGGAAAATTTATACCATGAAATACCTGATTCCCTTATTATTTATTGCCATCATCGGTTGGAGTTCCTGTGAAAAATCGGGTCCGGCAGAGGCACTCATCACCGTTACCGATTCTTTGGGTAAACGGGTTCCCGGGGCTATTGTGGTGCTCCGTCAGGATAGTGTTATAAATCCCACAAATGGTTCCCAGGCTGTTATTAATGAAGTTAAAATTTCGGATGCAGCCGGGCAGGCCCTCTTTACATTTAAGCTGGAAGCCGTACTTAATGTTGAAGTTACCAAAGGAGGCCTCCAGGCACGCGATTATATCCGGCTGGAACAGTCGGAGCAGGTGTCAAAAACTGTAATAATCCGATAATTAATCTTCTTTAAAATAATCCAAAACCGCCCGTTTCAGGAGTAAATCCTGTTCTTTTAAGGTTAAAACAGGCAGTTTTTGTATCACTTCCCAGTGTGGCCACCCCTCATCATCTACACCTGATAAGGCATAATAACCATAAGTGCTTAAAAGTCTGCAAGTTGCAATGTGCATCAAATCCTGTTTCTCACTCTTTGAAAACTTCCGCTTGCCTTGTCCCAGTTCCTGTACACCAATCAGGAAAATAATTCCCTGCAGGTCGGGTTCAATATCAAACTGGCTTGCAAACCGATCAACCAGTCGGTTCCATTCTTCCTTGAGTTCGGCAATACTTTTTACGTCCATATTGTTAACAAAATTACGAATACCCCTGCAACCCTGCTCCAAGCGGCAGTATTTTTGTACGAATATGGTGGATTGTACCCGATTTAATGTTGTTTTCTCCTGATTTCCCCACATAACCTGATGAGCAAGCCGATTAAAGTAGTATTTATTTTACTTTTTCTGATTCTCTATTCAGGAAACCGCCCTGTTCCCTCAAAGGGAAGAGCGGTTATTGATGTGGTTTTTTGCCTGGATCTAAGCGGAAGTACCAACGGTTTACTGGATGATGTGCGTGAAAAATTATGGGATATTGTTAACCAGGTAAATTCCTATCGCCCCGCTCCCGAATTCCGCATTGGTGTAATCGGTTTCTCACGACCCAGTTTCGGTGCAAAAAATTCCTATGTAAAAGTTTTGCAACCCCTCACCACTGATTTCGATCAGCTGAATTTCGAACTCTATAAATTAAAACCATCTGTAGAAAAAGGTGACCAGATTGTGGGGGAAGCAATTAAAACAGCAATCCGACAAATGAACTGGTCGGGTGATCATGATGCATTAAAAGTTATTTACCTTGTCGGGAACGGAATGGTAAATGCCGGGGGCGACAATTACCGGGAAGCGTGTGAACAGGCCTTAAAGAAAAATATTGTAGTTAATACGGTTTATTGCAGAACCCGTAATAACGTTGATAAGGAACTTCCCGGCTGGCGTGAAATTGCACGGTTAACAGGAGGTGAGCAATATGATATCCGCATCCACAAGAGAACACCACTGATTCTTACTTCACCCAACACCATCGAATTCAGGGAACTTGCAGGAAAATTGTCGGATACCTATCTCTATTATGGAAAGGACGGACAGGAACGGTTTAAAATGATGGCCGCCCTTGATAAAAATGCTCGTATTGCCAATGAAATGACGTTTGAGTCACGCTTGTATTACAAGATCTCCGACAGGTACCAGTTTCATCAGCAATACTGGGACCTGGTTGATTATTTAAAAATGACCAATTCAGATTTTGCAGATGTCAATTTGGAATACCTCAATGATTCCCTCAGGTTTAAAACACCGGAACAGGTGCGGGATATTGTTTCGCAAACAAAAGATAAACGTAGCAGGCTCATTATGGAATTGCGAAAACATTTGCCGTATGATCGCCAGGCATATTTGAATAAGAAAATGGAAGACCGTGATATTGATAAATCCGATATGTTCGATCGGGTGGTAATAAATTCACTGAATGCTATGGCAGCGACAAAAGGATTTTCAACAGGGACCACCTCAAGCATCGAATTCCGGAGATGAATTTTTTAGATGCCCTGATCATTGCTCCGCTTTTATGGGGAGCTTATAAAGGATTTCAGAAAGGACTTATTTATGAAATTGCGATGATCATGGGATTGATCATTGGCGTTTACCTGGGATTCAAATTTTCGGGTCTTGTATTTAAACTTTTGCAGGAATTACTACCCGATGAGGGGCAACTGCTCAACTACCTTTCATTTTTTATTGTTTTTGGTGTGATATTGCTGATTTTTATTTTTTATGCAAAGCTGATGGAAGCTGTTCTGAAAATTACATCATTGAATTTATTCAATAAGATCGCAGGTGCAGTATTTGGTTTGTTCAAATTCGCATTGGCAATTTCGGTGATCTTCTGGTTGATACGGCCCATGCAGGAAGCAATTAATATCATTCCGGAAAAATCCAGGAACGAATCGATGTTGTATGAACCTGTACTTGGTATTGCTTCATCACTTGCTCCCGCAGTAACCGATGTTAAAGAAGAGTTTCGCGAAAACTTCGGAAGCAAATCATTCTGACCCGTCAATCAGCGGCGAGCATTTCAACTCCGGGAAGTTTTTTTCCTTCAATATATTCCAGCAAAGCGCCTCCGCCTGTAGAAACATATGACACTTTTTCTCCCCAGCCAAACTGATTAATAGCAGCAGCTGAATCCCCTCCGCCAATCAGCGAAAATGCTCCTGCATGCGTGGCTTTTACAATAGCTTCGGCCACTTCGCGCGTACCATTTTCAAAATTCGACATTTCAAAAACTCCCATCGGACCATTCCATAAAATAGTTTTGGAATTGCGTATTACTTCTGCAAATTCCGCTGCTGCCTTCGGACCAATATCAAGTCCCATCCAGCCTTCGGGAATTTCATCAGAGTTCACAGTTTTATGAGCTGCTTCATTGCTGAAACTATCTGCAACCACTGAGTCAACGGGTAGATGCACAGACACACCGAGTTGTTTTGCTTTTTTCAGAATATCATTTGCAAGGTCAAGTTTGTCATTTTCACACAATGACGAACCGGTATTACCGCCCATTGCCTTAATAAATGTATATGCCATTCCTCCACCTATTATCAGATGATTTACTTTTTGCAGTAGTTGTTCAATTATCAGAATTTTATCAGAAACTTTAGCTCCACCGGTGATGGCGGTAAAAGGTTTTTGTGCATTTTTCAAAACCTTGTCGGCATTCCTGATTTCATCGGCCATTACATAACCCGCAAATTTCTTACCCGAAAAATTTTCTGCTATAACGGCTGTGGATGCATGCCGCCGGTGTGCGGTTCCGAACGCATCATTAACATATACATCGCCAAGTGCTGCCAGTTTCTTTGCAAACGCTTCATCCCCTTTTTCTTCTTCTTTATAAAACCTTAAATTTTCAAGTAATAATACTTCTCCCGGTTGTAATTCCGCAGCAGCATTTGTAACCGCGTCCCCAATACAATCATCAATAAATTTTACCGGTTTTTTCAAAAGATCCGACAATGTGGTCACTACGTGTTTCAACGAATATTTATCCGCTTTTCCTTCTTTTGGTCTGCCCAGGTGTGACATCAGAATTACAGCGCCGCCATCATCAAGAATTTTTTTAATCGTATTAATAGCAGCACGAATCCTGGTATCATCCGTTACCGTGAAAGTTACTTTATCAAGAGGCACATTAAAATCAACCCGTATGAGTGCTTTTTTACCTGAGAAATTATATTGATCGATGGTTTTCATGGCGCAAATTTAGGTCAAAGTGCACGGTTATCAAATCAAGTCCTTAATCATTTGTATTTTTGTAGATATTGAGCTTATGAAATTTTCAGATGTAGTTGGGAAGCAACAGATTAAAAATCAACTGGTGAATTCGGTTGCTGAGGGCAGAATTAGCCACGCGCAATTATTTTCCGGTAAGGAGGGCGGCATCGGTTTGCCGCTTGCTCTGGCGTATGCCTGTTTTATACAATGTGAACAACCTTCTGAATCCGATTCCTGCGGAAATTGTTCCTCCTGCATCAAGCATGCTAAACTCATTCATCCCGACCTGCATTTCAGTTATCCTGTAATAAAATTACCTGAACATAAGGATCGTTCGCCGCGAAGCATGGATTTTATTAAGCAATGGCGCGATGCAGTTACGGGTAATCCGTATATGGATCTGACGTACTGGTATGAAACACTTGGCGTGGAAAACAAACAGGGTTTTATGTCGGTGGAAGAAAGTGCTGACATAATCAGGAAGCTCAGTTTGAAATCATTCGAATCAAAATTCAAGATTCTGATTATTTGGCTGCCCGAAAAAATGCGCCCTGATGCATCAAATAAATTGTTGAAAATCATAGAGGAACCACCCGATAATACGTTGTTCCTGTTGGTTACCGAACACCGCGAACAGTTGCTGCCCACTATTTTATCGCGTACGCAACTGGTCAAAGTCCCGGCTTTATCGGTGCAGGAAGTTGCAGATGATATCCGGAAACGATACGGGAAAGATGCACTGGCAGCCCGTAAAATTGCCAGCCTTGCCGACGGAAATATGAACCTGGCAATGGAAATTGCGGGTGAAAAAGAACAGGATTTCAAAATTGAAAATGATTTTATCAGCTGGATGCGATTATGTTATAATCCTTTTCATGAAAGAGAAGGTAAGTTTGCCTGGAGCGATCTGAATACCTGGATCGAGCAGATGGCTAAGGAAGGAAGAGAATATCTTAAGTTGTTTTTTACCTTTTCCATAGATGCGTCGCGCGAATGCCTGCTGGTAAATCATGCGGATGCAGCCCTTGTAAAATTTGATGACGATGTAATTCCGAACTTCAGCAAGTTTACCCGGTTTATACATGCCGGAAATATAGAAGAAATTTCGGGCTTTCTTAATAAAGCACATTATGCAGTAGAACGAAATGCAAATCCCAAAATTTTATTGTTAGATTTGTCTTTTAAAATGAACCGGTTGCTGAATATGCCCCGGCAGTAACAGAACCGGGTTTCGAACACCGTATTTCATGCGGTTCAACAGTTAAAAACAGAATCAAATATGGGGTGCAGCACGTGTTCAACTACAACAGGAGAAACCTCCCCGGGCTGTCAGAATAATGGCACCTGCGGAACAAGTGGCTGTAACAAGCTGAATGTATACAACTGGCTCTCTGATATGTCGATGCCTCCGGGTCACAAGCCCTACAACATCGTTGAAGTGAGGTTCAAAGGCAGTAGAAAAGAATTTTATAAAAACCAGGAATATCTTGATCTTAAAACCGGTGATGTAGTTGCTGTTGAAGGCAATCCCGGACATGATATTGGTACCGTATCCCTTGCGGGAGAATTGGTTCGTTTTCAGTTGCGAAGAAGAGGTCTTACTGAGACTTCAGAGGAAATAAAAGCACTTTATCGCATAGCACGGCCTGCAGATGTTGAAAAGTGGAATTCAGTAAAAGATCAGGAAGTAGAAACTATGTACAAGGCCCGTTCAATTGCCTTGCTGCTTAAATTAAGAATGAAGCTTTCCGATGTTGAATACCAGGGTGACGGCAAAAAGGCAACTTTTTACTACACCGCTGATGAGCGGGTTGATTTCAGGGAACTCATAAAAAAGCTGGCCGAAGAATTTCGGGTCAGAATAGAAATGCGCCAGATCGGCATGCGCCAGGAAGCAAGTCGCCTGGGAGGTATCGGGTCGTGCGGAAGGGAATTATGCTGCTCCACCTGGCTCACGGATTTTAAGATTGTTTCAACCAGTGCAGCACGTTATCAGAACCTTTCTCTGAATCCAATCAAACTGGCCGGTCAGTGCGGGAAATTAAAATGCTGTTTGAATTACGAGCTGGATTCTTACATGGATGCACTCAGTGACATTCCTGATTCCAACACCCGTTTAGAAACAATGAAAGGTGTTGCCGTACACCGCAAAACAGATATTTTCAAAAGAATGATCTGGTTCGCCTACCTGGAAGAAAGTCCGGGAGGTGGAAATTCCGATAACTGGATTGCGCTTTCTGTCGACCGGGTAAAAGAAATCATAGGCCTCAACAAACAGCAGGAAAAGCCGGCTGATCTGAATGATTACGCTGAAAGCATTCCAAGGGAAAAACCAATGGATTATGCCGATGTGGTAGGACAGGACAGCCTTACGCGTATGATGGATAAGAAGAAGAAGAAAAAGAAAAAGGGAAATAATAAGGAAAATAAAGGGCCGCTGGCTGCTACTGCTCCGCGGCAGGAACCTCGTCAGGGTGGAAGAGATAATAGGAACGAATCACGCAATCAGAACAAGCCGCGTCAGGAGAGCACCAATCAACCTAACCCTTCAGGATCACCGTCACCTGTTAGGCCAGCCAACACTGAAAGGAATCGTCCACCTGCCGGAAATGCTCCTTCTCAACGCGACAACGTTCATCCACCACGTCCACCACGTGCTCCTGTTAAACCGTCTGATGCGCCTGCTCCTTCAATTTCTTCATCACCGACTCCTTCGCCAACTCCTCCTGCAGGACAGGAGAGTAACAGCGGAGGCAGAGTGCGCCAGATTCCTCCACGCACAACACCTCCTAAACCATGATGAAAAGGCCGGCATACTCACTGGTTTTAGTGTTCATGCTTTTTTTTATTTCCGGATGTGATCCTTCAAGGGTATTTGAAGAAAATAAAAATATTAAAAACAATGAATGGGATCAGAATTCACCGCTGGTATTCCAGGTACCGGTAACTGATACCGCAATTGCTTACAATGTATATATCAATATCCGCAATGCCGGTTTTTACCGGTTCAGTAATTTGTACCTTTTCATAAATACCGGTTTCCCGGGAGGACAAATTCAGCGCGACACATTGGAATGCATTCTGGCTGCACCTGATGGAAGATGGCTTGGGGAAGGTCTCGGCGACATCTGGGACAATCGTATTTTGTTTAAAAATGATGTGCGCTTTCCTCAGAAAGGTGAATACCGCTTTGAGTTGATTCAGGCAATGCGAACCAATCCGTTACCGGGAATAATGGATGCCGGAATCCGGATCGAGAAAGCTTCCCAATAAAAAATTTAATTATTTGCTACTTCCTGCGACTTCACCATTTGCACGCAATAGCGCATGTAATACGTGAACCAGGTTACAATTCCGAAAAGTTTTACGGCATCTTCCAGGAAAGAATCTTCAGGTATTGGCATTGGCAGGGAATCAACAAATTGTGATATTCCAAGCAAGCCAAAAGCAATTCCCAGGATTAGGTATTCTGTTTCCAGCAAATCTGCGCGGAAAACCACCACATAAACTGCCAGGATATTCAGGTAAATGAGGTAAACCACATTTTTGGAAAGCATCAAATATTCAGGGAAGACCAACTCGTGCAAAAGGAATAAATCATCAAACATCAGCAAAGTTGAAATCAAGCCGGAATACAGTAAAAATTGCCTTTTTCTTTTTTGGGCCGGATATTCATCATGTAATAGCAGCCGGGTAAAGAAGCAGAGTGTTGCTGAAGCACACCAGAACAGAATTCCTATATATGAGAAGAAGCCCAGGTAAAAAGGGGTGTTCATGATTGTAGCCGGATCCTGTGTGAAGTGATCGAGTTCCACATCATTTTCCATTCCCAGAAATATCACCACGGAAAGTATGGCGGTGGTAAAGGCATACGCCATTACCATTATCGGAGCTGCATTTCGAATTTGTTGTCTGACATCCATAGGCCGACTGCAAATGTAAACTATTCTGTTTTGAGCAGGGGATGGTGTTTACAAATTGTAAGAGTTGCCTTTAAAATCTTGCTACAGGAAGATTAATTCCATAAAAAAAGCCGCTAAAAGCGGCTTCTAACGTTGGATCAAGGCAGGTTAATAAAATCTACCCCTGTTATCTGTAATATTTGCCTTTTCTTTTAATGCATTAAATACTTCATAGGTAGCCCGTTGTTGCAATTGCATCATTGCTTGCTGTTTGTATTGGTTTGCATCGAATGGAGCTTTAGGATCTTCGAATTTTTCAACTACCAAAACAAATACGCCTGTAGTTCCTTCTATCGGTTTTGATAAGGTATTAACAGGTGTGCTGAATACGGTTCCAACTACAGCAGGTTCAACACCAACATTTGGTAAAAAACCGGAGGCAAAATTCACCTGTTCAGCAGTACGGATGTTCGCATTCAGTTTCTGAGATAGTTCATCCAGGGTTTTTGAAGTTGCACGTGCGGTTTCAATTTTATCAATAAATGTTTTAGCTTTTTTTGCAGCAATGACTTTTGTTTTCACCTGCTCAAGCGCCTGCTCATAGGTTGCCACTCCTTTATCTTTTGCAGATGTAAGCGCAGCAACTACAAACTTGTTTCCGAAATCATAGGTTTTTGACACATCACCTTCTTCTGACTGGTAAGCCCATTGAATTAACTGGCGCGGTGATTCCAGTCCTGCAATGACTTTATCATTTTCTTTAAGATTATCAGCAACACGTTTATTTAATCCTTGTTCCTGAACCGATTTATTAAATGCTTCCAGAGTTGTGTTTTTGCTTGCAAACTCATTGGCCTTTGAAAATGCCATTTGGTAGGTCTTTGAACCAGGTTCAATGTTACGGTCAATGATAGCCACTTTCACTTTTCTCGATGCACTGGTCTGATCGGTTACTTTAATCAGGTGAAAACCAAAATTAGATTCAACAAGTGAAACTTCACCTTTAGCGGTTTCGAAGGCACCGGCTTTGAATTTCGGATCCATCGGGCTATCCTGTGTGATCCATTCAAGGTCACCGTCTTTTTCAGCGGCAACTTTATCATCGGAAATATTTTTAGCTATATCCGCAAAACGCTTTGGATCTTTTTTAATTATTGCAAGTAAACTGTCTGCTGCAGCCTGTGCCTCTTCTTTTGTACGGGTTACTTCGGGAGCGGCACGTTCAGCTCCTGCATACGAAATCAGCGCATGACTTACCTTGAGAGAATCCGGTTGAAATTTAACATCAATTAATTTCGCAATCTTGTACGAATTATTTTCTTCATAGGGACCTATCACAGTACCAACAGCAGCATTGCCAAAATAAGCGGTATCAAGAACGGGTGCCAGTGTACCCTGCTTGTAAAAAGTAATTTCTGATTTCGTATCAGCATTCACAGAAGTGAATAAAGAATCATCTGTTGATTCACCGAAAGGCTGCACAAGTTTTTGAATGCTCCCCAATGCGCTTTCACGGTCTTCCTGTGAAGGTATCACGTCAAATGTTACATACTCGATAGATCGTGAAGATTCCTGTTTAAAATCATTTTGATGGGAATTGTAATAGTCACGTAATTCCTTGTCTTCAACTTTAACAGTGGAATCGGGTATCGTTGAAAAGTTGAAATCGATGAAACGTATGTTAGCCATTTTTCCCTGGTCTTCATGCATTTTTTTTGCCTCAGCCGTGGTAGTGTAAAGCCCTCGTTTTATAAGTTCATTATACTTTTCCTTGATGCGTTCGTCATTGATAAATTTTTCAAATGCAATCCACTGTGCCCGTGTTTTACCGGTTGCATCATTATCCATGTTTTTAAGAAAGTCGAGCACATTCCTTGGAGAAAATTCACCGGTATTAGGATCTTTAAATGCTTCTTTAATCTGGGGATGCGGATTTTTACCCTGGATCATATCAAACAGTTCGTCACTACTGACCTTTATACCTGTTTTTTCAAATTGCGGAGCCATTATGTAATCATTCATTAGCTCTGTCCACGCCTGTTCACGCAATGACTCCAGGGTTGCCGGGTCAATGGTTTCGTTGCCGGTGTTCAGTTTATAGTTTTCTTCCATCTGATTCACCCGCGTTTCAAAATCCACGACTTCTATTTTCTCACCGCCAATTTCGGCTACCGAGGTGTCGGAACCCGCCAAAAAACTACTGTTTGTTGAGAGAAGGTCACCCAGAATAAAAGCCACAAGGCTAAAGCCTACAATTCCAATTAGCAAGCCTGCCCGTTGGCGGATTTTCCCAATTACTGCCATTTTCTAAATTTTGTGATATAATGTTGATTTACAATTACTTACAAGCACCATAACCTTGTTTTCGGTAACAGATTGCTGAAACAGGGGGCGAAGATACAACGGAAAATCCAATAATAAAAACCCTTAAAGAGTGTAAAGACCGGCAATAAAAACAGGATCAGTCTTTTTCGGCAGCCGTTTCATGCTGCTGCTTTTCGTAAGCAATACGCTGCTTGCGGCGCACAGTATAAAATACTGCCGCAATGAGTGTAAACAATAAAGGCCAGGCAGCAGCTGCAAAGCCATCGATGGCAAGATTGTAAAAGGCCAGTCCGATACCCAGGAGGCCAAATACCAGCCATGATATTTCAAGGATTCTGAGCGCGTTCATCTTTGTTTATGATTATGGTGCCTTTAATATTAAAGATTTTATAACTTGTAAAATCCTGATTCGCTTCAAAGCCATTGCCATAAATGATTTTATCATCTGTGGTTATGGTTACAAATTCATCACTGCTTATTTTTGATGTTTTTTCATTCCAGATAAGATGTTCGGTTGTTAATTTTTCACCTTTGGCATTCACAACAACTACATCATTTTTCGCCTCCATAATATTTTCGAGGTCTTTTCGAAGTGCATATTTGGCTTTAAGGGTGGAATTAACATTCATATTGATATCATAAAATTCCACCAGCATTCCCTGCGGCAATTCAGTTACCGGGTTTTCGGTATCAAACCTAACCAGTTTAGGCGTGGTAATTTTGACTTTGACCCTGGAAGAGTCGCTGTATAAAATTGTCAGCCCTTCTGATGTTTCAACCGGTAATACTTGCTTTCCTGTTACCAGGGACACTTTTTCGAGGTCATTTTCACAGCCTGCCAGTACACACGTATACAAAAATAACAGAAAAAAGCCGGGAAACCCAGCTTTTTTTTGATTCTTCGAAAGAAGTGCCATTTGCAGCATTATTTTACCCTTATGGTAGTAGTTTCATTTATCCAGCATTTAATGGCATAACTATCACCGTCTTTCATGCCCCTGAAGAAAACATCTTCCTGTTTGGGATAATATTTAACGTTTCCGGCTATTTTGCGGTTAGCCTCTTCGCTTACGGAGGAGTCAATGGATTTTGCCTTCATGTATTTGTCGGTAGCAGCCCAGAAAACAGAAGCTCCGTTGAAATCATCGGTACAGGATGTAGAGCTAGAGAAATATATATCACCGATCATCATGTAAGGTCGTCCCCAGTTCGGGCGTAAGGTTGAAGCTCTCTGCGCCAGGGTACGGGCTTGCTGAAAATTCTTGAGTGTCCGCATCTGATAATCGGCTGCTTCAATCAACAGGGCTGCTTTTTTATCATTATCCGATTCCAGTTCAACTGCATCATTAAAAAATCCTGCAGCTTTTGCGCCCTGGCCTTTTGCAACATACATGCGGGCAAGGCTTCTTGCAGATTTTGATGAAGGTTCAATGCGGAATAATTTTTCTGCCGCATCCATGTAAATAGGGGCATCATTACAACCTTTTTTACTGAACAGGTTAACAATTTTTTTCAGTAACGCAGCATTATCAGGATTGTCTTTAAGACGTGGTGAGTAAATGCTTATTAGATCTTCGCAAGATGCAAAAGGACCGAAGAAGGTTTCAACGTTCATGCGTGATTTTTCATAATTCGCCGAATCCGGTCCTTCCATATTTGCATCAATGATTTCACTCACCTGGTCATACACATCGATCACTTCTTCTTTGGTGATTTTTTTCTCGTTATAAAGTTCAGTGTTCAGCTGGAAATAACGGTATAAAACTACAGGACCTGCTTTCGCACTGTCAAGCTCGATTGATTTCTTCAAAATCGCTTTAATTTCTTCTTTTTTAGACGGGGAATAATCATACAATGCAATTCCTTTGCGTCCTAAAACAAAACCTTCTTCACCAAAATATTTAATACGCTGATCATATATCAACATTAGCGTATCAACAAATTTTGCTTTTTTCTCTTCGTTGGTTTCGTCAGCTATGAATTTTTCAAACATGGTTGCGCCATTCAGATATGCGCGCTTGGTGGAGGCAGGGCAATTATTAAAAACCCATCTCCATGGTTCGAGTGCATCCGCAAAATTATCTTGTTTAAAATATTCATTGGACAAAGAGATATTGGTAATACATGCTATGCTGTCAGTACCATACTTGGGACCATTTTGTGCATTTGTATTTACGATTACCGATACTACAATTGCTGAAGTCAGCAATAACTTTTTCATGATCGTTGCTTTAGTTTGAATTAATCGTATTTGGGTTGAATGAACCATATATCTGTTAATGTGAAACCGAGATGAAATTTAACATACTGTTCCTTGATAAGATCATTTTTAAGTGTTCCCCGCTGACCCAGTTCCACGCCGATATTAATAGCTGAAGGAGGACGCTTCGGAAACAATTTTTTTACCGCTATTCCAAATGTTATGCCATAATCGTCTAATCGGGTTTCATTGAGGTCCAGGAAACTGCTTGAATAACGAAATCCCATTCGGTAGTCAAACTTGTTTGTCATTCGTTGCGCCCCTATACTTGCAGAATAACTGTTCTGTAAAGTATCGCGGGAATCAAAACTTTTATATTCTTCCCAATTGTGGTAAGAAAAATCAGCGCCTGCCATCCATTTATTGTTTTTTTCGATGCTGAACCCAACGCGCCAGAACTGTGGTAGTTTGACAGTGCCTTTAATTTCAGTTTCATTAAACACCGAATCTTTTACTATTTCACCACCAAAAGGGGAGATGATATAATTATAATAGTAGAGGCTGTTGGTTGAATTTACAGATGTAGAAATGGATCCAGTGAGTCCGGCCCGGAACGTCATTTCTTTTTTTAACGGTTTCTCGTACATCAGTCCATAGTCAAAATTGAATCCATTGGCGGTAACCGCATTTATGTACCGGCTGTTAAAATAATTGGTTCCCGAGGGAAATTCTACACTCTTAACGTTATCTATTGTACCAAACAAATACGACACATTTACTCCTGCATTCAGATTCTTAAAAATTTTCACTCCCGTTCCGAGGAAAAATTTATTAAAGCCGCCATCGCCTTCATACTTATAACGTATCTGGCCTATATCGGGAATGTTATTTTCAGTTACCACAATATCATACCCAACTGAGGATACGGGAAGCACACCGAAAGCAACACCGACTTTACCTTTTACCACAGGGAATGCAAGACTGAGATAGGAAAATGAGGCGCTATTCAGGGTTGTGGTGGTCCCACTTTTTTCAAGCTGACGAACTTCACCGCGGGCACCCATTTCAAATACAATAATGCTGTCGGCGATATACGAAGCCGGATTAAGAAAATTTATATTGAATGGTGAGGCGATAGCGGCTCCCAGACCTCCCATACCGGCCTGGTGAGAAAATCCTTCAGTTAAAATATCCCCGATGCCATACCGGGAATAGGGGGAAGTGGAGCCTGTTTGACTATTTGCAGAGAGCCATGAAAGCGCTCCCGCAACTAACAGAAACAGCATGCGGAAACGGAATATGTTACTGGTCATTATGATCCAAAATTACTTTAAGTCCTGTTAGTGTCAGGTTTGGGGCCACAAAGATGGGACTTTTTAACTTATCAGCAAACCGTGAAGCATCTCCACCGGTCACTATAATATGTGTTTGATCAAATAGTTCGTCATACCGGGCGATGATACCTTCCAGTTCCGCCAGAATGCCATTTTCAACTCCGGAACGAATTGAACCCTCGGTAGATTGTCCGGTAAGTGCAGGAAATTCTTCAACTGGTTTATAATAAGGCAATTGGGATGTAAACCGGGTAAGTGCTTTATAACGCATTCCCAGCCCGGGTGAAATGCTTCCGCCAGTGTAAGTGCTGTCTGCTGAAAGGAAATCATACTTAATGCATGTACCCAGATCAATCACCAGGCAATTATGTTGAGGGTACAATGCCCATGCCGCACAGGCATTTGCAAGCCGGTCGTGGCCAAGTGTTTCAGGAGTTTTATATAACACCCTGATTGGTAACCGTAACCCGCTTCGTACAAACAGAATTTGTGACGATTTAACAGTCTCAATTGCAGCGCGAAGTTCCTGTTCATCCATTGCTACTTTTGAAATGATGGTACGATCCGGCATTCCGTAACGGTCGGTCATTTTCAGAAGCGGTTCAGAAAAATTGCCTTTCACAGAAATACAATCGATCAACTCACTCTTATTAAACAAAGCAATTTTTGTACGCGTATTCCCGATATCGATCACTAAGCTGATCCCATGTTTCATGGCGCCAAAAGTAAACAACCTCGTGCATTTCTCTTCCGGAGAGAAAAAACAAATGCAGGGAGTTTCCAAAATTATTCACTTGGATTCAAAATTTATTTTACTTTTGCGCCCAGTTTGGTTTACAAACTGGTGATGTAGCTCAGTCGGTAGAGCAAAGGACTGAAAATCCTTGTGTCGGCGGTTCGATCCCGTCCATCACCACAGTTTTCCCTTCCTCAAAGTAAAATCCTTAGCAGATGTCTAAATTCAGGAACGTACTGCTTGTTGATGATAACGAAATTGACAACTTCATCAATGAAAGAATAATCACTTCCTCCTCTTTTTGTGAAAATGTAATTGTTAGAAATTCGGCTGACGGAGCGTTGAATTATTTAAAAGAAATTGCTGAATCAACTGATAAAATTCCGGAAATTATTTTCCTGGATCTTAATATGCCCGTTAAAGACGGATTTGGTTTTCTTGAGGAATTCGCTCAATTAGGCGATGCCATCAAAAAATTTTCAAAAGTAATTGTATTGTCCTCTTCCATTAGTCCGGAAGACATTAACAAGGCCTCTACTAATCCGTTTGTATATAAATATATAAACAAGCCCCTAAGTGAAAAATACTTAGAGGCTGTATAATAGCTGAGGTTTACTTTTATTCTTTTATCGGGTTGGTCATTTTCCTGATCGCTACTTCATCAAGCTTCACGTATTTCAGTATCGCATGCGGACCGGTATTTGCCTGTTGAAATGTATGCCACATTTCCGTTATTTTCTTCACTTTTTTGCGGTAATCAGCCGGTTTCAAAGCTGCTTTTAACAGTTTAATGAATAGCCGTGTTGATTCGAATTCTGCTTCATGTTCGCGGATTTGTCGTTTCAGGCTCGACAGGATCTGCATGCATAATCCATCTTCACCCAAAATACAGTATTGAAGTGCCTGGAATAATTTGCATTCAATATCAGTAGCCATAAATTGCTTCAGCGAAATATTATTTCGCAGGTCGTTTATCGTTTTCGCCGCACCGTTATAATCTCGGGCATAAAATTTACAAATAGCCTGGTATTTTCTGAAAGTAACAAACTGGTAAGCTTCATTGGTATCGATATCCAGGTTCTGGAAGATAGCGGTGTTGGAAACAGTAAGTTTATCGATATTTCCATCTGAAAGAAATTTCTCTATTCTTGTCTCAAGGAAACGAACCACATGAAACGACATGAAATGTTTGGAACAAAGTTCTTCCATCATGGCAAGTCCTTTGTCGTGATAGAAATCGGCACGCACCAGGTTACCGGTTTTCTGGTAGTAGGCGAAGTAAATAAAATCGGAAATGAATTTAATATTCTGGTAAAAAGTATCCAGGTGATATTTTTGAAAGATCCTGTTCATTTCCTGCAAAGTGCTGTCAACTTCAAGTTCTTTTGATTTAAGTCCTTCCGGTGCATTATCAATAATACACATATGATACAACCTCACAATATTGTAAATTACATACAGGCGGTGAGAGTTATATAACTCAGTTATATTTGAGATTTCACGTTTAATGTCAATTACTTCTTCGTGATCGGCCGGTGATTTTGTAAGCAGGTAGTTCCCGCTCTTCAGAATAAATTTATAAAAAAGACCTTCTGCTTTTGAAACGGCCAGTGAAAAAGCTACATGTTTTCTGTATAGTTTATCATAATAAGAATGATCTTCATTATAAAGATGCAGTTGCGCCAGGGTTTTGTAAACAACAATTAATTCAGCCGATAAATCATATTCGATTAATTGTTTTTCGAGTTCTTTAAGTGCACGGATTGAAAAATCTTTATTGTTGCCATAAAGATTGGCAGGAACACGGGTTACTTCATCAATCAGTGTGCTGATAGGATTTTGTACGTTTTTAGAAAGTATGGCTGCTATTTTGGAATTCAGCCTTGACTTCAGCGTATAATATGTACTGGCATTCACCTGCAGCATTTCCATCATTTCAGAATCGGCCACATCACGGTTGCGTGTTGTTTCCAATACTACATATGGTTTGTTCTTTTTCTTCCCCGACACCTGCATGATCAATGCCTGGTACTCTTCTTCACTGAGCTTTTTTATTGTTTTGTTTAAAACATCCATAATAAGTGTAGTTTAGTTTTTCAATCTCAAATTCCTGACTTTCTACGCTGGATTTCCGGTAAGGTTATGAGGATTGCAAAAAAGGCGGCCTTTTATAGTGTTTATGCGGTTTTCGGAGGCATGACGAATGTTCCGGAAAATCACGGGAGGCCGAAAAAACAAAAATTAAATCTTTTATGTAACCCTGTTTGGCAGAATTGCGTTTTACCCCACAACCTGTGTTCCGGATATCGTTCTGAAAGCAGCCAATCGTTCAAAAAAGACTCAAATCTTACATATGTAATAAATGAGTTAACACATAACAACCGGTAAGGCCGGAACACAGTATATTTTCTCAAACTAAATACGGAGGAAATTATAATGACAACTCAAATCGAGTCAATGGAGTTTTACAATATAATAAAAGCAAATCGTATGATGATGTATTCTAAGCCACGTCGCTATTATAACAGGGATGGAGAAAAAGGTTCTTCATTCAAATATCTCTTCCTGGTTGAAGTGATGGTATTTTTTATGCTCGTTTCTTTCTCAGGAAATGTGCTTGCGCAGGAAGCCAGAACCGCTCCGATGGTGCAGTCGGCTGCCTATTCTCAGCAGGCAACCAGCATTTTTAACTACACTACTATTTACAATTCCGGTAAGGTATTCCTTAACTGGACTGCAAAAGACGAACCTGCCGACTGTATTTATATAGTTGAGCGTTCTTCTGACGGCCGCCAGTTTGAATCGGTAGGTGTGAAAGAGGGTATAGGTACTAATGTAGAATTATTTTACAGTTGGATGGACCAGGCACCTCCTGCAGGTTTCGCCTACTACCGGGTAAAAAAGATAACAAAAGATGGTACGCAGTTTTATTCAGCAACAAACACCATAATTAATCAGGGATCAAGTTTCAATCCCAAATCAAATTATGCGCAGGGCGGTGAGCCGGAAGAATAATGTTAGCAGTGAACCTGCATTATGAGTAAAGAATAAACAAGGGAGCGTATGAAATTGATTGAACGGTCATCCGTTTTATTCAAAACCCTGATCACGTTGACAGGGTTTTGTGTTTTAATGATGTGTTGGGCGGGCAAAGCAAGGGCGCAGTATCCCTCAGCTTCCTTTACATCCAACGTGTTTTCAGGATGTGCCCCGTTGTCGGTTGATTTTACAAATCTTTCAACACAGGCGACCAATTATTTCTGGGATTTTGGAAATGGTAATGTATCATCACTTCAGGATCCTACAACAGTTTATCTCAGCAGTGGTTTTTATACAGTAACACTGATTGCAATAAACAATTTAACAGGAAACAGGGACACCCTTGTTGCAACTAATTACATCCAGGTAATTAATGACCCTGTTGCTGATTTCTCAGCATCCCCACTTAGTGCCTGCGCCGGTAACAACAGTATTGCATTCACCAATTTATCATCCAATGCAAATTCTTATATCTGGGATTTCGGGGACGGAAATTTTTCTGTGCAAACAAATCCTGTTCACACATATACCAACCCTGGTGTTTATACGGTAAAATTAATTGCGCAAAATGCATTTGGATGCAACAAGATCATTATAAAAAATTCCTACATCACAATTTTTCAGAATTCAGATGCAACCTTTACTGTAAGCCCGCAATCGTCGTGTAACGTTAATGAAGTATTTAACTTTGCCTGCACAACCCCCGGTACAAATAGCTGGCAATGGGACTTTGGTGATGGAACAACATCAAACCTCCAGAATCCTTCACATATTTATGGAGCACAGGGAAGTTATACGATATCACTGATTGTTTTTACTCCTGATGGATGCAGTGATACCACAGTACTAAACAACCATGTGAATATCGGCCCCAACCTGGTGCCTTCTTTCACGGTAAACAATCAGGGTGGATGTGTGCCTTTTACAGCTGATTTTGCATGTACCGTTGCCAATGCCACCAGCTGGTTATGGGATTTCGGTGATGGAAATACTTCGACACAGGAAAATCCATCTCACACCTATTCCACACCCGGAAATTATGATATTACTTTAACTGTTACAACAAGTATTGGTTGTAATGGAACCGTTACACTTCCTGCATACATCACTGTTGATCCGTTACCCATAGCAGCATTTACAGTTAACGATCCTGTAGGATGCAGTCCGCATACAACCTTTTTCACCAATACCTCTCTTAATAGTACAACCTGGTTATGGGATTTTGGGGATGGAACAACTTCAACGGATCAGAATCCATTTCACACGTTTACTGATACCGGTAGTTATACTGTCACACTTACTGCATACTCTCCGAACGGTTGTTCCGCAACTGTTGTGCAACCGGGAGCAGTTACAACATCTTCCATAACAGCCAATCTGACCGGTTCACCAAGGGCAGGCTGCGCACCTCTACCTGTAAATTTTACCGGGTCGTCAACTCCTGCCGGAGTCAGCTGGCAATGGGATTTTGGTGACGGAACCACCGGAACAGGTCAGACCATCAGTCATTCCTATACTGCAATAGGCAATTATATCGTCAGCCTCATTGTGACTTCGGCTTCCGGTTGTATTGATACTATTACCAGGAATAATTTTATCAGGGTATTTGATGATTCCACTAATTACATTGTTCCCGATACGATTCTGGTTTGTACTCCACCCGGTGTTGTGAGTTTTACAGATCCAACAATGGGAAGCAATTCGTGGCTCTGGGATTTTGGTGATGGAAACACCTCAACCGTTAAAAACCCAACTCACACGTATCTCATTCCCGGCGTATATACGGTAACGTTAACCGCTAATATGGCTGGAGGCTGTTCGCAAACATTTAATCCCTATGCCATTATTAATGTGGTGCCCTTCCTGGTGTCTCCAATTACTTCTTTAATAACTTCACCTTGCGGACCCTATACCGTGCAGTTGAATAACGCAACACTTAATATTGTTTCTTACCTCTGGGACTTTGGAGACGGTACTACCTCGACATTACAGAATCCGGTTCATACTTATGCGTTACCGGGCACCTATACCGTTTCGTTACTAATGGTTTCCGTTAATGGTTGTCAGACCAGCCTGACTACCACCGTGACGTTCGGTTACCAGAATCCCATTACGGTTTCCGATACAACTACCTGCCTGGGCGACACTATTCTGTTTGGTTTGAATCCTGCTTCGGCGTTTATTTCTGCTTCGTGGAATTTCGGAGATGGAACAGGTTCTTCACTGATTCAGCCCACTCACATTTATGCTGCAACAGGAACTTACACTATTTCAGTAACAGCTACTGATACTAACGGTTGTGTATATACTTTTAATTATCCGAACATCGTATATGTTTCTGATCCGTTAGCTTCGTTTACCATTAATCAACCACAATCGGGGTGTGTTCCTTATGAAGTGCAGTTTATTAATAACTCAACCGGTGCAAATGGTTATTACTGGTATTTTGGCGATGGAAATAACTCCACGCTGGCGTCACCCTCCTATATATATACTATTCCAGGAGTTTATACCGTTCAGTTGAATGCAGCAAAAAAAGGTTGTGTCCGCTCTTTGGTCATGACTAATTACATTACGGTTAATGAAGCGGTAGCCGGTTTTTCGCTAACTCCTGATTCAGGCTGTATTCCTTTGCCTGTTGTTTTCACGGATCTGAGCATAAATGCTGTGTCATGGATGTGGGATTTCGGTGATGGAAGTACTTCGGTACTTCAAAACCCTGTACATTCTTTTACTTCGCAGCCTTCATCAGGTATTTCACTTGTAATTATTGATAGCAATGGATGTACTGATACGGTTTCTGCTCCGGCTCCCATTCTAATAGTTCCTGATATCCAGGTAAGTGATACCAATGCATGCAGTCTAACTGATATTTTATTCTCAACAACATTAAATGCAGTTTCCTACCTGTGGAATTTTGGAGATGGTACAACTAGTTCACAACAGAATCCGGTTCACCAATACACGCAATCCGGTACTTATACAGTCAGCCTCACCTGTGTATTGGCATCAGGATGTACTGCAGTTACAACCAGTCCGGGTCTGATTTCAGTCAGCGCCCCTGTCTCAGCTTTTATGTCGCCCACGGTGGCGATTTGCGCTCCCTCGCTCGTTAATTTTATAAATCAGTCGACCGGATCCACTTCATGGCTATGGGATTTTGGTGATGGAACATCTTCAAGCAGTGAAAATCCTTCGCATATTTATAATGTACCGGGGTCCTACACGGTTTCACTCATCGCATATTCTGATTCAGGATGTTCTGATACGTTAACTCTTATTGACTACATTACTGTTCCCGGCACCCTGACTGAATTTACCCTTGCGGGGATTGACTTCTGTGCAAATTCAATTGTGCAGTTTACCGATCAATCTATAAATGCATCCAACTGGTTTTGGAATTTCGGAGACGGATCAACATCAACGCAACAAAATCCGGTTCATATTTATACAGTAAGCGGAAGTTACACGGTAACTTTAATTACAACTGACAGTGTAGGTTGTTCATCTTTCTTTTCTTTTCCCGACCCTATCACAATAAATCCAAATCCGGCTGCACAGGCACAAGTTTCTCCTGTTGCGGGTTGTTTGCCACTTACCAGTGTATTCACCAACTCATCAACCGGATCATCAACCTACACGTGGAATTTTGGTAATGGAATCACTTCCGGTGCGACTGATACGTCATATACTTACACCATTCCCGGAATTTATTATCCTTACCTGGTTGCCATCACTTCCTTTGGGTGCACCGACACATTTGTTTATGCACCGGGAATAGCGGTCAGCGGATTACCGTCACCTGATTTTACTGCTAATTTTAATTCCAACTGTGCCCCTGCAACCGTGGCGTTTATCAATAATTCTACGTCACTTTTAAATCCTTCGTACTCCTGGAATTTTGGCAATGGCCAGACAAGCACGCAGGTTACACCTTCAGTTGTTTATAATTTGCCGGGCGTTTACCAGGTTTCGTTAATTGTCAGCAATGCAGGCGGATGTTCTGATACTATTATTAAGCCGGTTACAATACTTGCCGCTCCGTTAGCTTCGGCAACCACATCGGGTAATTCGGGATGTGCACCTTATCCGGTTAGTTTTACCAATACTTCGGTAAATGCTGCTTCATATTTCTGGGACTTTGGTGATGGAACTTCTTCGTCTGCAACTGACCCTACTCATCTGTACACAATTTCCGGAAATTATTCAGTTACACTTATTGCAATTAACAGTAACGGTTGTGCCGATACGTTAGTTCTTCCTTTATCCATTCAGGTGAATCAAACACCGGTTGCTAATTTTACACGATCACCGGCTTCAGGATGTGCTCCGGTGAATGTTATTTTAACAAGTACTTCAACCCAGCTTACCAATCCGGTATATTCGTGGAACTTTGGTAATGGCCAAAGTGGCAATCAACCTGCACATACAATTAATTATCCAAATCCGGGAACATATGCAGTTTCATTAATTGTAACCAACGGCAATGGCTGCAGTGATACGATTATTAAAAATGTGATTGCAAATCCTGCTCCCGAAGCCCTTGCAACTGCCAGTGGTTTTACAGGGTGTGCACCCTATTCAGTCAGTTTTAATAATATGTCGTTTAATGCGACTACGTATAACTGGAATTTTGGTGATGGCAATTCCGGAAATCAGCAATCCCCAACACATATCTATGCAAATCCGGGTGATTATACAGTTACATTAATTGTCGGTACAGCACAAGGCTGTACGGATACCCTTATTTTCAGCAATCCGGTTCACGTAGATGCCACACCGGTTATATCTATTACTCCATCCCTGGTAACAGGATGTACCCCGGCTGTTATAACTTTTACTAAAACAGAATCGGGATTAGTTAACCCTGTGTATGCGTGGAATTTTGACAATGGTCAAACAGCAACTACTGCCCAGGGAAGTGTTACTTATTCTTCAGCCGGTAATTATAATCCCACATTAATTGTGACAAACCAGGGTGGTTGCAGTGATACTGCTTCAACTTCCATTACCATTAACGATACTCCAGTTGCCTCTGCATCAACTGCTGACACTGCGGGTTGTGCTCCCTATCTGGCAACATTCACAAGCAGCTCTCAAAATGGTAACAATTACCTGTGGAATTTCGGTGACGGAACTACATCTTTGCTAATGAATCCCACTCACCTTTATGCTGTCGCCGGAACTTACCCTGTATCAGTAATTGTAATGGGTATAGGGGGATGTTCAGATACATTAGAATTACCTAAAGGCATTCATGTTAAAGCTACACCGGAAGCAAATTTAAGTCCTCTTTCTGTGACCGGGTGTACACCGTTGACTGTTAATTTTACCAATAGTTCTACCGGGTTGGTTTCACCTGCATACCTGTGGAATTTCGGAAATGGAACTCAATCCTCACAAAGTGATCCGCAGGTTATTTATTCAGCAGCCGGAACGTTCCCGGTGTCTTTGCTTGTATCTAATAGTGAAGGGTGTACTGATACCGCTTCTGCAACAGTAACAGCCAATATCAGTCCTGTTGCACTTGCCGCCCCGTTTGACACTTCAGGTTGTACACCGCATACCGTGAATTTTGCAAGTCTTTCAACAAATACTACGACTCTATCCTGGAATTTTGGTGACGGAACAATTTCTTCGCAACCAAATGTTCAGCATATATATAATTCTCCAGGTCTATATCAGCCCTATCTCGTAGCATCTACTAATTCCGGATGTACCGATACGTTATTGCTGTCAGCGGTAAATGTTTATCCGAATCCTGTAGCAGCGTTTACGGTTAATCAGACTGCACTCTGTTCGGGAAGCCAGTTTATTTTTACTAATCAGTCGACACCTGTCACCGGGCTCACTTACCAGTGGAACATTGCCGGTATTTCCTATACCATAGCATCTCCTTCTGTCCCGATTATTGCACCGGGCATTTATGACGTAAGTCTTATAGTGACGAATCAATTTGGTTGCACCGACACGCTGCTGCAACCAAATTATATTCAGGTGTATGATACACTTCCTCCACCGGTTAGCCCTATCCTGAGTGTTTCGGTACTCAGTAACACATCGGTGGAAATTATCTGGGAGAATAATGCAGCCCTCGATCTGGGTGCGTATGTGCTGTATCGTTATAATCCGCTGACAGGAGTTTTTGATGAGATTTACCGCGATAACACGCCCAATAATTCTACAATGAATATAACTTCAACTTATGTAGATGCCGGTCTCAATACTTTAAATACTGTTTACACATATAAATTGAGTACGCTCGACAGATGTTCATACAGTTTGCCCTTATCAGCAGTCACTGCACATACTACAATAAATGTATCGGCAGTGCCTGTTGGAAATAATGTCCGGGTGAACTGGACGAGGTATTTCGGATGTCCGGTAGCTGCTTATGAAATAAATCGCGTTAACATTGCTTCCGGTTTATCCACACTTGTTGCCACTGTACCTCCTTCAACGCTAACCTACCTTGACCAGGGATTTTATTGCCCCGATGAATATTCATACCGGATAACAGCAACTGCATTATGCGGAAATGCATATACTTCACTCAGCGATACAGCTAATGCAACACCTGCAAACATGCTGGCAGCGCAAAAAGTGGAAGTAGTGCGTTCAACAGTAATTAATGACCGTGATGTACTTACGGAATGGCTGCCCCCTGTTCTGGCACCTGAAAGGGTTATTCAGTTCAATGTATTGCGTTCGACTGATAATGTAAGTTTCACAGAGATTGCCAGCTTACCGGCAACTTCTTTCAGCTATATCGATTACAATGCGGATGTGCATCACCAGGAATATTATTACCGGGTTGAAATAATTAATGATTGCCAGGTTGCCGGTTCAGCGGGAAATAACAGTTCTTCTATTTTATTGAAATCTGACTGGCAGGATGAACGTACTAAACTATGGTGGACTCCTTACCTTAACTGGGACACAGGAGTGGACTATTACATAATAGAAAAGGAAAACAATTACGGTCAATGGTTACCGCTGAAGACTATTGATGGTAATGAAATCAATACAGTTGTTGATGAATAATATTGACTAACGGGATTCACACTTACTTACTGAACTGCAGCAACCACTGCAGTTTTTTTTATGAAGTTTCGGTCAATTAGCTACTTTTACAGCTTATGAGGCCTCTTGTATTATTTTACCTTTTGGTTTTTTATGTGTTGCTCCAGTTTTCGTGGTGGGCTTATTTGTTAATGGAATTGAACAGCGAAGTTTTTCAATACAAAACAGAAATTGTCAGTTTAAAGCAACCGGATGCACTGCCGGGTGAGATGAAGGAATTTTCCGAAGACCTTCGCAGCCGGTGGATAATGGTGGCGGGAGAGGGTTTTGTTTTTATTACTATTCTGATCATAGGAATATTTAAAACCCGGCAGGCTTTCTATAAGGAATTTGCTCTGGCGCGACAGCAAAAAAACTTTTTGTTATCGATAACTCATGAATTTAAATCACCCCTTGCTGCAATTAAATTAAATCTTCAAACGCTACAGAAAAGAGAACTTGAGAAAGCGCAAAGCGCATCTATAATTTCAAAGGCTATCAATGAAACAGATCGTATTAATAACTTGATAGAAAATGCATTGCTTGCAGCCCGAATTGAAAGTCATAATTTTCAATTATACAAAGAGGAATTTAATCTCACCGATTGCATCCATTCCACCATTTACAGCCGGATGATTCCAGGTACCGATGTGCAGCGTATCCGCCTCGATTTACAGGAAGATGTTTATATAAGGGGTGACGCACTCGCAATTTCTTCCATGATACTCAACCTGGTGGAAAATGCTGAAAAATACAGTTCTGAAAATACCGACATCAATGTTAAACTTACTGCCGATAAGAAGCATGCATTCTTTTGTGTCTCCGATTATGGTATTGGAATAGCGGATAAGGAAAAGCCGCGGATTTTTGAAAAATTTTACCGTGTCGGAAATGAGGAAACCCGTAACACTAAAGGTACCGGACTGGGTTTATTCATTGTGAGTCATATTGTTGATTTTCATCATGGTGTTATCAAAGTCATGGATAACACTCCCAACGGGGCTGTATTTAAAGTAACTTTGCCCTTAAATTAACCAATATCATGAGCCTGAATACGGGTAAAGTCATACTCATTATTATGGATGGATGGGGAGAAGGAGCTGACGCTGACAATAATGCTATTGCAATTGCAAATACCCCGTTTATTGATCGGCTGTATAAACAGGTTCCGCATTCCCGTTTAGTTACATCCGGTGAGAATGTTGGTTTACCCGATGGCCAGATGGGAAACTCTGAGGTGGGTCACCTCAATATAGGTGCCGGTAGGGTAGTGTACCAGGAACTTGCCCTGATAAACAAAGCTGTAAGGGAGCGCACCATGGATCACAACCCGGTTCTGCTTGATATTTTTAACTACTGCCGGCTCAATGGTAAAGATCTTCATCTGACAGGTCTTGTTTCAGAGGGTGGTGTACATTCTCACAGCAGCCACCTGGTTCACCTTTGTAAAATTGCTGCCGAAAACGGTCTCACAAACATTTTCATACATGCCTTTACGGATGGTCGTGATACGGATCCGAAAAGCGGGTTAGGTTATCTTCATGACCTTGAAGAAAAAATCGCTCCCGGTCCTGCTAAAATTGCGACAATAATCGGTCGGTATTATGCCATGGACCGCGATAAACGATGGGAACGTGTTAAACTTGCTTATGATTTAATGGTTCATGGCAAAGGAACTTTTGAAGAGTCGGCTGAGATGGCGGTCGCACATTCATACAGGGAAGGAATAACCGATGAATTTATTCAGCCTGTCTGTATAGTGAAAGCAGGCAGTCCAATTGGGTTGATTAAAGATGGTGATGCTGTTATCAGTTTTAATTTCCGCACCGATCGCTGCCGTGAAATTACACATGTGCTCACACAGTCAGACATGCCGGAATTTGGAATGCAAAAGTTAAATCTGAAATATGTCACCATGACAAATTACGATAAGCTTTTCAAAAATGTTGGTGTGATATATGAAAAGGATAATCTGTTTAATACGCTGGGAGAAGTGATTTCAAATGCAGGTCGCACGCAGATTCGTATGTCAGAAACAGAGAAATATCCGCACGTTACTTTTTTCTTTTCGGGTGGAAGGGAACTTGTTTTTGATGGTGAATCAAGAATTATGATACAATCGCCTAAAGTTGCAACGTATGATTTGCAACCTGAAATGAGTGCCCTTGAACTTACCGGAGCACTTGTAAACGCCCTGCAAAATGAATCGCCTGATTTTATTTGTGTGAACTATGCCAATGCTGATATGGTTGGACATACCGGCGTATTTGAAGCGGCCGTTGCTGCAGTTGAAACCGTTGATAAATGTGTTTCGGAAGTTGTTCAGGCTGGTTTGGTTAAAGGTTATTCTTTTTTGATCACGGCCGATCATGGGAATGCTGACTACATGATCAACCCTGATGGAAGTCCGAACACGGCACACACCACCAACCCGGTTCCCTGTTTTTTTATCAGCGAATCAAATCCCGGTTTTGAGATCGGTAACGGGACACTCGCCGACCTTGCACCCACCGTGCTAACCCTTATGGGGATTAAGATTCCTGCTGAAATGACAGGCAGGAGTTTATTGAAAGTTAAAGTACCTGTCTAAGTTATCCCAACACCATATTGTTGTATTTTGCGTTATTAAAACCTCGCCGGGATGCAAGTCCGTCTCCGGTATTATCAGATTGGGACTCTTTGATATCTTTGTATCTCCGTAAAAGGTCGTTTTTATGTTTATAAAGAAGCTGATTTTCCTTACATTTTGTTGGTTGATCCATTTAACCGCGCATTCACAATCGGATTTTTCATATTCACTTGGCGGAGGTGCTATGTATTACAATGGCGATTTAAGTGATAACAGTTATGTTCCCCCCGTAGAAATCATCAAGCCTTTTATTGGTGCCGATTTATCGATTTTACTTGTTGACCGGTTTGATTTATCTATAAGGTACATCCATGGCAGCGTTGCAGGCGATGATGGACTCGCTTCCGAATCAGATAACCTGGCACGCAACCTTTCCTTTAAATCAAATATTGATGAAGTAAGTGCCTTGTTACGATTACGACTTTTTAGTGTAAAAAAACAAAGGGCGGTTAATCCTTACGGGATGTTCGGACTTGGTTATTTCTGGTTTAACCCAAAAGCTGACTACCAGGGCAAAACATATGAGCTTCAACCGTTAGGTACAGAAGGGCAATTCATTCAGGGAGGAGGTTACCCTGCGCCATATAAATTGAACAGTGCTTCGTTAACTGCAGGTTTCGGTTTGTTTTTCCGGGTAACCGACCTGTGGGCCATACGGCTGGAAGCCTCCCCGCAGTTAACATTTACCGATTACCTTGATGATACAAGTTATAATTATCCTGATTCCACCGAACTGGCAAATACTCCCAATGGAGCAATAGCGGTGTTATTGTCGAGCAAAAGACCGAAGGGTTTTCCGCAGGCAGGACGCAGTCGTGGGAACCCGGAACGGGATGATGTAATAGTAACTATTGGACTTTCGGTCGTATACACGCCATCTTCCGGATCGAAAGAACGCGGAAAAGTTGGTGTCTTTCACCAGATTTTTAAAGGAAGAAAAGGGTGGTGGGGGATGACTCCGGATTAGCGGTTCATCAGTTCTTCAATTTCTGCCGCTTCAACAGGAATATCTGCCATTAAATCAACCGGCCCTTTTGCTGTTACCAGGATGTCATTTTCAAGCCGGATGCCCAATTGTTCTTCAGGAATATAGATACCGGGCTCACAGGTAAAAACCATTCCTGCCTGCATGGGAAGATAACGGTTACCCACATCATGCACATCAAGGCCCAGGAAATGAGATGTTCCGTGCATGAAGTATTTTTTGTAGAGTGGGGCTGCAGCATCCTGTTTCTTAACTTCAGCTTTGTCCAATAAACCAAGTCCTATTAATTCTTCCTGCATTACATTGCCTACTTCCAGGTGATATTTTTCAATTGTGTTTCCCACCACAAGCATTTTTGTGGCGGCACGCATCACTTTAAGCACGGCATTGTATACATCTTTCTGGCGTTTTGTAAATTTTCCGTTTACCGGAATGGAGCGGGTAAGGTCGGCTGCATAGTTGGCATACTCGGCACCAAAATCCATAAGTATAACATCTCCTGCCCTGCACTCCTGGTTATTGTCGTTGTAGTGGAGTACACAGGCATTTGCACCGGATGCAATAATCGGGTTGTAGGCGTGCCCGGTTGCCCTGTTTCGTATGAATTCATGAGTGATCTCGGCTTCAATTTCATATTCCATCACACCGGGCTTGGTGAATGCCAGTACCCTTTTAAAAGCTTTGTTTGTGATATCCATTGCAATTTTCATCTGGCTTATTTCCGGCTCCGATTTCACTGAACGCAAGGCTGTAAGCAAAGGTGCTGACCGCTCGTATTTATGTGCAGGATATTTGGTTTTAATTTCCGCTGCAAAGCGTAACTCACGGTAAGGCACAACCGAAGAAAAACGATCATTTTCATTCAGGTTGAGGTAAACATTTTCAGAATGGTGCATAATAACTGCCATTGCAGTATCCATTTCTTCCAACCACAATACCGTTTCAACACCCGATGCTTGACGGGCTTCTTCTTTGGTATATTTATGTCCTTCCCATACCGCAATTAAAGCGTTGGTTTTTCTCAGGAACAACACTTCACGGTACTGAGGTAGCGGGCATTCCGGACAAATAATCAGCACGGACTGTTCCTGGTCAATACCTGAAAGATAAAACATATCGGAATGTTGACGGAAGGGAAAATTTCCGTCGCCATTTCTTGGCATTTCATCATTGGAATTAAAAAAAGCAACTGATTTAGGTTTTAACTGCGCTTTAAATCGCTTGCGGTTTTCAATAAAAAGTTCTTTTGGAAGCGGAAGATATTTCATACTATGTTTTTTATGAGTCGGTTACAGGAACAATGCAGCTGCGAGGCTGTAAATTTAAACCAACCTGCAATAAGCACCAAAGTTTATAATTAAAATTTGATATTTATTTGAATATGACCAATTACCCTCATAAATTTGCGGAATACAATTAATGCCAATATGAGTTCACTATTTAAGTTTCTTGATTCCTCCATAGGCCGAAAAGTGTTAATGTCACTTACCGGCCTTTTTCTTTGTTCGTTTCTTATCATACATGTATCGGGCAACCTGGCTTTGTTTAATGATGATGAAGGTTTGGCATTTAACCAGTACACGGTTTTCATGACAACTTTTCTTCCAATCAAGGCAATTTCGTATCTTTTATACGCGTCCTTTTTGATTCATATTCTGAATGGTTTCCGCTTAGCATGGCAAAATCAAAAAGCCCGCCCTGTAGGTTATAAAGCCATGAAAGATCCGCGGTCGGCAAGCTGGGCATCAAAAAACATGGCCCTGCTCGGAACTGTTCTTTTGGTTTTTCTTGTTACGCACATGGCAAATTTCTGGTACCAGTACAAATTTGGAGATATCCCATGGAAGGAATACAAAATAGATCTGAATTCAGGAAACATATTGGAGAGTGCTGTTGTTTTCCCTGAAGCAGGCGTGAACATGAATCCGCAGGAATATGTATCATCAGATGCTTCCGGTATGGAAACAAAGACGGTGATTGTAAAAGATCTTTTTGAAGTAGTGAAACAGGCATTTCAGCAAAGCTGGCTGGTTGTGCTTTACCTTATCGGGATGGCTGCGCTGGCTTATCACCTGGTTCATGGTTTTCAAAGTGGCTTTCAGACCCTGGGTATCCGGCATCCGGTTTATACGCCTGTTATTCAGGGCATTGGTGTGTGGGTATTTGGAATCATCATTCCGCTGCTATTTGCAGCAATGCCGGTTTACTTTTACTTTTTTATGAATGCAGAAAACGTTTAATAATTCCTGAAATGACCTTAAATTCAAAAATTCCTTCCGGTCCGCTTTCGGAAAAGTGGAACAATCATAAATTCAACCTGAAGCTGGTGAACCCGGCCAACAAGCGAAGATATGATGTTATAATTGTTGGCACCGGTTTGGCCGGAGCCTCTGCTGCAGCCTCCCTGGCTGAGCTGGGTTATAATGTAAAAACTTTTTGCATTCAGGATAGCCCGCGTCGTGCGCACAGTATAGCAGCACAAGGTGGAATCAATGCGGCTAAAAATTACCGTAATGATGGTGACAGCATACAACGTTTATTTTATGATACAATCAAGGGAGGTGATTACCGTGCGCGTGAAGCAAACGTATATCGGCTTGCACAGGTTAGTGTGAATATAATTGACCAGTGTGTGGCTCAGGGTGTACCTTTTGCAAGGGAATATGGTGGCTTGCTTGATAACCGCTCCTTTGGTGGTGCCCAGGTTTCAAGAACGTTTTATGCAAAAGGTCAAACCGGTCAACAGTTATTGCTCGGGGCCTACAGTGCTATGAACAGACAAATCAACACCGGAAAAATTGAGAGCTTTACACGTCATGAAATGCTTGATGTGGTACTGGTTGATGGTAAAGCACGCGGTGTTATAGTTCGTGATCTTGTAACGGGGAAAATTGAGCGACATAGTGCCCATGCTGTTGTGTTATGCACCGGAGGCTACGGAAACGTTTTTTATCTCACCACTTATGCAAGAGGATCAAATACCACTGCTATCTGGCGAGCCCATAAGAAGGGTGCTTTTTTCGGTAATCCCTGCTTTACACAGATTCACCCAACCTGCATTCCTGTTTCAGGCGATCACCAGAGCAAGCTTACGCTGATGAGTGAAAGTTTGCGTAATGATGGAAGAATATGGGTTCCTTTGAAGAAAGGTGACACCCGGAAACCGGAGGATATTCCGGAAAACGAAAGAGATTATTACCTGGAACGTATATACCCATCGTTTGGTAACCTCGTTCCCCGCGATATTGCTTCCCGTAAGGCAAAAGAAATGTGTGACCTGGGTAAGGGAGTGGGCTCAAGCGGCCTTGCTGTATACCTGGATTTTGCCGATGCGATAAACCGTTTAGGACAACCGCAGGTAGAAGCGCGTTATGGAAACCTGTTTGATATGTACAAACAAATCACGGGCGAGAATCCGTACACAACCCCGATGCGTATTTATCCAGCCGTACATTACACCATGGGCGGATTGTGGGTTGATTATAATTTAATGACTAACGTTCCAGGTCTATATGCTTGTGGTGAGGCTAATTTTTCTGACCACGGGGCTAACCGGTTAGGGGCAAGTGCTTTGATGCAGGGACTGGCTGACGGTTACTTTGTTTTACCTTCTACTATAGGAGATTATCTGGCCGGAGAAGAGCGTAAAGAAGTTTCAATCACCTCTCCGGAATTTGAAGCAGCTGAGAAAAATGTGAGGGATAGCATTAACCGTATTTTATCGGTCAATGGTACTAAAACCGTTCATGAATTTCAAAGGGAACTCGGACTTATCATGTGGAATCATTGCGGCATGGCAAGAAATGAAGCGGGATTGAAAGAAGGAATTTCAAAAATAAAATCTTTACGGAATGAGTTCTGGAATGAGATTAAAGTTCCCGGAACCGGTGAAGAATTGAATCAAAACCTGGAACGTGCAGGCCGAGTCGCCGATTTTCTTGAACTCGGCGAACTGATGATGCAGGATGCACTTGAAAGGCGTGAAAGCTGTGGAGGTCACTTTCGTGAAGAATTCCAGACTCCGGAAGGCGAGGCACTGCGAGATGATGATAACTTCGCATATGTGGCAGCGTGGGAATATAAAGGAGACAATCAGCCCGAGCAATTGCACAAAGAAGAATTAAATTTTGAGAATGTAAAATTGTCACAGCGTTCTTATAAATAAATAAACCTGTTGAATTCCATCACCGAAAAGGTGAAAAAAAATAAAGCAATGAGTGGTACAATGAATCTGACCTTAAAGGTCTGGCGCCAGAAGAATCAGAAGGATGCCGGTAATTTTGAATCGTACGAGGCAACCAACATTTCACCGGATATGTCCTTCCTTGAAATGATGGATGTAGTGAATGAAGATCTCATCAAAGCGAGTAAAGATCCGATTGCATTCGACCATGACTGCCGTGAAGGTATTTGCGGAACCTGTTCAATGTATATTAACGGCAGGGCACATGGGCCGTTAAAGGGTGTAACCACATGTCAGTTGCACATGCGAAGTTTTAAGGATGGTGAAACTATTATCATTGAACCCTGGAGAGCGGCTGCATTCCCTGTTTTAAAAGATCTTATTGTTGACCGTACTGCCTTCGAACGCATACAGCAGGCGGGTGGATTTGTATCGGTGAATACAGGTTCAGTACCCGATGCCAATGCAATTCCTGTTGCCAAGGAAAATGCTGATGAAGCCTTTCTTTCAGCTGCCTGTATTCAGTGCGGCGCATGCGTTGCGGCTTGTAAAAATTCATCGGCAATGCTTTTTGTATCGGCAAAAGTTTCGCAATATGCGTTGTTACCCCAGGGCAAAGTGGAACGAAAAGCAAGGGTGATAAACATGGTTGCGCAAATGGATAAGGAAGGTTTTGGAAACTGCACGAACATTGGTGCCTGCGAAGCAGAATGTCCCAAAGAAATTAAATTATCGAATATTGCGCGAATGAACCGGGAGTATATTTCAGCCAAAATGCTATCCTGATTTTTTAAAGTCGAATCACCTTCGGAATAAATGTACTAATTGGGATTGGATTGTAATTTGGACAATGAGGAATGCCTTAGTGTTTTTAAAAAAATAACAACGAAGGAAACGTAGTTGCAAAGAAAGACAAAGAAATATTCTTTACATTAGTTATTTTGCGAGCATTGCGCCCTTTGCGTGAATTCAAGAGATTATTAATTTATGGAATCAGCAATTTTCTTTCATCAAGAACAAACTGTTCCAGTGCTGCAAAAAATTCATGAAATTCCGATTCATATAATTGATAATTGTCTTGCAAGGCAATTGCAGCCTTTTCCATTCCTGAATTAAAGGAAGTCCGTTTCGACATTCCATTCAAAACTTTATCAATTCCTTCCAGCGTTGCATAACTCACCAGCCAGTTATGAGTGATCATGTAGTGTAACATATTTTGTGTCCTTGCGGGAAGTATATGCGTATATTCATCCGTGAGGCGATAAAATTCGGATGCATATTGATGAAGACTGATTTCAGAAAATCGATCCCAGTTGACTGCAAGAAAATGATCGTAATAGATATCGGCGATTACGGGTGCATATTTATGAAATTCCGGCCGCAGCCGCAGCTTCGTTTGCATCACAACAGGGTGTTGATCGGTAAATGCATCGATTTTACGGTGTAACAAAACGCCGTTTTTAATTTGAGCCGGTAAAAGATGAATGGTTTTACCTTTGATGTGATCACCAATAAAGTTTCCGATTTTAAGATCAGCATCATCGCCGGAAAGGTAGAGATGGGCCAGGAAATTCATTAAATTATTCTTCCCACCGGATGCCTATGGTAACTGAAAAACCGTTTTGCACGGACGTTACATAAGCCGGGTAAGGATTCAGTGGATCAGGATAAGGTCCGATTAAAAAATTAACCGTCCCCATAAGAGTGGAATCAGGGAGTTCGTAATCGTAAATATTCACATCGATGTTTGACCCGAATGGAATTACTTCATAGGGAGAAAGGATCTGGAAGGGTACTGTGTCAAGGCTGGTCACATCGGTAAAATGAGACATCTGGCTCCACAAAACCGGTGGCTGAGGTGAGGGGTCGGTGATGTTAAAAAAGATATCCGGCATCCCGAAATAGTCAAAAGCACTGGAATCGACTGGATCCCAGGTATTACCATTTGGATCAGTTGATGGGTAGGAATTCAACTGAATTACAGTTATTGACGCCTTTGATTTTGGTGTAATCACAGGAATTCCGTCAACCACAGGTTCTATATAGGGATCATCCTGGCAGGAGGAAAGGAACCCTGCCATACTCAAAAAAAGGAGGGTAAGGTAAAATCGGGATTTAAATACAGGAGTTAACGACATGAATTTTACCAACGTTAAGTAATGGAATCGATTGTAAAATTAGTTAAATAATTAAGAAAAACGTCTTCCCCGAAAAGGGTATTTTGAAGAAGCTCATTAAGATTATGATTTTTAAAAATTCTCTCACGCGAGCGCACACACAATTGGACTTTTTTATCAAGGACCGGTGTTGATGAAAAAAAGGATTTTTTTTTATTCAATAATATTTTGATGATTAATTAATTATTTTTACTCCAAATATCCCTAAACCCGAACTCACTATGGCAACCCGCACTTCTAAAAAAGGCAAAGCCACCAAAACCTCAAAAAAGGCAGCTCCGAAAAAATCAGGAGCCGCCAGGAAAAAAACTGCACCTAAAAAGGTTGCTCCCAAAGGTAAAGCTGTAAAAAAGAGTGCCGCAAAACCAAAGCCGGCTGCTAAATCGAAAACATCAAAAAAAACCGCTTCAAAAGCTAAAGCCCGGCCTGTAAAGAAATCGCCAGCCAAGAAAGCTCCGGTCAAAAAAGCCGCTGTAAAAAAAGCACCGGCAAAGAAAAAAGCGGGCAAAACGGTAACTAAAAAAGCAGCACCTAAAAAAAATATAGCTCCACCTAAAAAGAAAGTAGCTGCCAGGGCGGTCAAGCCGGTAAAAACACAGGTAAAACACAAGCCTGCTCCTAAGCCGGTAGCTAAAGCACCATCTAAACCAACTCCGGCTCAAAGGCCGGTGGCAAAAACACCCGTAAAGTCGACCCCGGTGTCAAAGCCCATGGCTAAAGCCCCGGCAAAACCAACTCCCGTTTCGAAGCCAGCAGCCAAAACTCCTGCAAAACCTACATCGGCACCGAAGCCTCCTGCGAAAGCTCCTGACAAACCGGCTTCTGCTCCCAAACCGATTGCTAAAACACCGGCCAAGCCGGCTCCTGCACCTAAGCCAATCGCTAAAGCCCCTGCAAAACCCACCCCTGCTGTCAGTTCAAAACCGGAAGTTCCAGCTGCACCCAAATCGGAAAAACATGGTCAGAAACCACTTCAGCCTAAAACTGATTCTAAAGAAAAACTTGCCGAAAAAGTTCATTTCATTCCACCGGCAACTGCATCTGACCATGAAGATTCCGGTAATTCGGGTGATAAAAGTGAATCCAGGATAAAGCCATCGTCTAAAATTTCAGATATCAATTCTGACCTTGATGATGATGATGATTTTAAAATTGCCGGCGAAAAGCACCACGACTGGGGTGAAATTCTAACCCGTGATGATGATGAAGATGAAGAAGACGAGGATGATGAACTTGATGACAGGTTATTCTAAAACCTTACAAAATCCCCCGCCCCGACAAAGGCGGGGATTTTTTTTTGCATATTATTATGTTTCCGGAAGTGTGATTCCCTGATATTGAATCTAAAAGCACATTTTCTAACCATTAAAAGAATTTTATCAACCAGGAGGAGCTATTAATAATAAACTGTTACCTTTGCAATCCCAAATTGAAATCACCATTTGGTGTTTCGTTGAGGAAAGACATATTGCGGGGTGGAGCAGTGGTAGCTCGTTGGGCTCATAACCCAAAGGTCATCGGTTCGAATCCGGTCCCCGCTACAAAGCCTGGCACTTATGCTGGGCTCTTTTTTTTATGTATTGGACATACGCTTTGTATTCAAAGTCTTGTGATGTAGTTTATGTAGGTCAAACTGATGACCTTGAAAAACGCATCCAACAACACAACGGATTAACGAAATTTAAATTCTGGACACATAGGCACAAACCTTGGGAAATTCTTCATTCGGAAACATTTGAAACCAGGAAAGAAGCCCTAATTCGTGAGCGGCAATTGAAATCGGGACAGGGAAGAAAGTTTCTCAGAAGCCTGATTCCTCCTCCTAAACCGCCAGAAGCCACTATTTAATTTTTTAATAATTGGGCACATAATCCGCCGTCCGGCGGATCATCGGTTCGAATCCGGTCCCCGCTACAAAGCCTGGTTTAAATACCGGGCTTTTTTTTGTGGGAAAAAAATAAAATTATCCTAATTAACGAGTTCCCAAATCAACTATTGAGCATCGTTTACCTCAATAAATCAATATTTTACGGATTTTTTGACACAAAATGCCTACCTTTGCACCCAATTCCAGAATCATGGCACATAAAGCCGGCTTTGTTGCCATTATTGGGAAACCCAATGTTGGTAAGTCAACCTTACTGAACAAATTGCTGGGTACGCAGTTGACTGTCGTTACTCCGAAAGCGCAAACCACCCGCCATCGTATCAAGGGTATTTTAAACACCGACGATTACCAGGTTGTTTTTAGTGATACACCGGGTATTTTGAAACCTGCCTACAATCTTCATAAACGTATGATGAAAGCGGTCGATTCCTCTATTGTGGATGCCGACCTGGCTATGTATGTTGTGGAAGTAAATGAAAAAACACTTTCAGAGGAAGTAGGCATGCGGCTTAAAAATCTGAAGGTTCCGCTCATCGTTGTTTTGAATAAAGTGGATTTAACCACTCAGGAAGAACTGGAGCAAAAAGTTGCTTTCTGGCAAAATGAACTGCAGCCAGTTGCGCTGATTCCCGTTTCTGCCATCGAATCTTTTAATGTTGATTCGGTATTGAATACTATTGTAGAGTTGTTGCCCGAAGCACCGCCCTATTTTAATAAGGAAGATCTGAGTGATCGTAATGTTCGTTTTTTTGTGACGGAAATAATCAGGGAAACCTTGCTGATGCAATATCAGAAAGAAGTTCCCTACTCATGTGAAGTTGCGATTACAGATTATAAGGAAGAAGCAGAAATTGATCGCATACGTTGCGAAATTTATGTAGATCGTGAGTCGCAAAAAGCAATTATTTTAGGACATAAGGGTGCTGCGATAAAACGATTAGGAACGGAAGCCAGAAGAAAAATAGAAAAATTTATCAGCAAACATATTTTCATCGATATCACCATTAAAGTTCGTGAGGACTGGCGGAATGATGAACGGCAATTAGACAAGTTCGGTTACAGGGAAGAATAATAAATAAATCAGTGGCAAATATAGTAGCAATAGTAGGTCGCCCCAATGTGGGTAAGTCAACACTTTTTAACCGGTTAGTGGAATCGCGTAAAGCAATTGTTGATGAGATTAGCGGGGTTACCCGTGATCGTCATTATGGTAAAGCCGATTGGACCGGTCATTATTTTTCGGTGATTGATACCGGTGGGTATGTACGAGGATCAGAAGATCAGTTTGAAGATGAAATCCGTAAACAGGTTTTGCTCGCTATTGAAGAAGCTTCCGTAATTGTTTTCGTGGTGGATGTTACCACTGGCCTTACTGACCTTGATCTCGAAGTAGCAACGATGTTGCGCAAATCAAAAAAGAAGGTAATTCTTGTTGCCAACAAAGTGGATAGTGGAAAAAGAGCTTATGAACATGCTGAATTTTACAAACTGGGTTTAGGCGAAATATTTTCCATATCTGCTATCAGCGGAAGCGGAACAGGAGAAATGCTTGATGAGATAGTCAAAGATTTTGGCACGGAAGAAATTGAAGAAATTGACATACCCAAAATAGCTATCATCGGACAACCGAATGTGGGAAAATCTTCCTTGCTGAATACACTTCTCGATGTAGAAAGAACCATTGTAACACCTATTGCAGGAACAACGCGCGATACCATTTACACACGTTATAAAAGTTTTGGTTTCGATTTTTTCCTGATCGATACAGCTGGTCTTCGCCGGAAAGCCCGGGTAAAAGAAGATATTGAATTTTATTCGGTGATGCGTACCATTCGTGCTATCGAAGAATCAGATGTTTGTATACTGATGATTGATGCTGTTGTTGGTCTTACCGCACAGGATATTAATATTTACAGTCTTGCAGAAAGGAATAAAAAAGGAATTGTACTGCTGGTGAATAAGTGGGATTTGGTTGAGACGAGTGGAAAGAATACGAAAAAGGTAGAGGAGGATATTCGCGAAAAGCTTCAGCCGTTTAACGACATTCCGATTATTTTTACCTCAGTGCTTCACAAGCAACGTATACACAAATCGCTGGAAACAGCGTTGGAAGTATTTCAGAATCGCAAGCAGCGTATTTCAACTTCACAGCTGAACAAAATTATGCTACCGTATGTGGAAGCGTATCCGCCTCCTGCATTAAAAGGAAAAACCATTCGCATTAAGTATATCACTCAATTGCCGGGAGGAAATCCTCACTTTGCATTTTTCTGTAACCTTCCCCAGTATATAAAAGATCCCTATCGCAGATATCTCGAAAATAAATTGCGCGAGAATTTTAATTTATCCGGAGTTCCGATTTCATTGCACTTTCGTCCTAAAGGGGATTAGCAGCAACAATAATTATTTTTTAAAAAGTACCGCGTAACGCAATAATAAAATTTCTGCCCGGAGCGCTGATACCGGATGCAAAGACCCGGTAGTGTTTATCAAGAATATTTTCAACAGCAAGTTGCAGGCTTAAATTTTTATGAAGTGTGTAATTGCCGGAAATATTGAGGGTCATCCAGTCAGGTGTGCCGAAAGGTGTTGCATTGTCAATATTATCTTCACCCACCAGGTTATAATCCCTGATTTTTTTGAAGCCATGATATATCATGTAGAAAGAACCCCTGAACTTTTGTATGGAAACATTTAATGCCGTTTTCCCGGTTATCGGAGGAATATGATCCAACGGATAATCCACCGAATCAGTTTTTATTCTTCCATAAGTATAGTTGATTGATGATTGAAGTGAAACCGTTTGCGAAAGATCCGCGTTAAGGCTGGCTGAAAAACCATACAGGTATGCTTCTCCTGCATTTACATTCGCCTTAACCTGTGACAGCGTTCCCTCATATAGTATGCTGTCACTGCCATTAAAAGTAAAGTTGCCGGTTGTAATTGCTTCCTGATACAGCGTGTACCAGGTCGTACCTTCCACAAACAAATGTTCAGCTATCATTTTCGAAATTCCAATCTCTGCATTGTACGTATATTCCGGTTTCAGATCAGGATTTGGAACAATTACCTCTCCCTGTTGACTTTCGAAAATTTTTGCAAGATCATCAACATTCGGTGCACGGAAGCCTGTACTCCCGATTAACCGGAACCGCCAGTCAAATCCCGGCATATAAATCAAACCCAGGCTGCCGCTTAGTGCTTCAGACCGCTGAGAAACATCACGCACCGGGATTTTATAAAAGGTAGTGTCACTGAATGTGGCAACAAGCTGATGCAGGCTATAGCGTAAGCCGGAAGTCAGAATGTATTTTTTTGAAAATTCATACGTATGCGTTACATAAATGCCACCGGCTTTAATTTCGGAACCCCCATCCGGATAGCGGGTATCTAACGGTTTGCGTATACCTGTAAAAATATTTTCTGAATTTGCAGAGGAATTTAAGTTGTTGTAAGTTATTTCAGTACCGTAGCGCAACTCATGTTTTTTTATGCGTTTTTCGAAATCAATGTTGAGTGAAAATATGTCGAGCGATTCCTCGCGATGCAGTAAATTACTGCTTCCAAATCTCCTGTTGTGACGACTTTCAAGTATATGCTGCCAGGCACTGATAACTGAAAGATGATCAAACAACCGGTGTGAATAGCCGTATTTAAATTCGTAGGCAGTATGAATTCGTGTCTGGGGTCCGTAATACCACTCTGCACTTGTAAAAATTCCGGCATCATTCACCTCGGTAAGCCGGTCATACCGGGGAATATCATTTGTTGTGGTAAACTGAAAGTTTAAGGTGTGCGTTAAGGAATCAGTTCTGCTGTATAAAAATTTTTGCAGCAATCCGACCTGGTCATATCCTGAATGTTTTTGAAGGGAATAATCATCATTGGGTATCATGGTATCACGGTCATTTATAAAATCCTGAACAAAATCCCGTCGTCCCCAATCGCCATAAGCGGGGTTTCTGTTTTTCCCTGCTCTTAAATCACCAAAGCGGCTTAATGATATGGAAGTTAAACTTGCCAGATATTTAGCACCTATATTTACAAGGACGCCTGCCGACATTTCTGTGTTTGCAGAAGAATAGCGAGTAAAAGCATTTCCATTCACGCTAACTCCGCTGTAGCGGGAAGAAAGAACAGGTTTTCGTGTATAAAAATGCATTACACCACCCAGTGCATCGCTACCATAAACAACACTGCCGGGGCCAAAAATAATTTCCAGTTTTTCAAGTCCAAATTGGTCAACGCTTATCACATTCTGTAAATGACCACCACGATAAATCGCATTATTCATTCTTACACCATCAACAACAATTAAAACTTTATTAGCTTCAAAACCTCTGATAATAGGGCTGCCTCCGCCTGCCTGACTTTTTTGTACCATAATGTTTCCTGTATGCTGAAGAAGGTCGGCAGTAGTTTGCTGATTCGAATTTTTTATTTCCGATGCACTGATACTTGCTATTTGAACAGGAATATCTTCACGTTTTTCTTCGAACCTGCTGGCTGCAACTAAAATTTCACCCAGTGAATAGGAGGCAGGATACAAACCAGTGGTTAAACCGGCAGCAACTAATTTTTTATACGAAATAATTTTTCTCTGGTATCCGATTCGCTCCATAACGATTGTATCGGCACCGGCAAACTCACTGATATCGGCAACACCTTTTGTATTTGTGATTCGGATTACATCAGGATTTTTCCGGATGATCATCACATTTTCCAAAGGTTCAAGTGTTGTGATGTCGGTTATTTTTACTTGCTGCGCTGAGATGAAAAAAGGTGAACAACAAAATACCACAGCCAGCAACAATTGAATCTTAATATGATGAAAATTGTTGATGCAATTCATGATATGGCAGAAAAACAATAAAAATTATTGAGCTTTAAAGGTGAGAATATTGGTACAACTGTTTTCAATTGCAGCCCTGTTCATCATCATAGGACGGAAAAAGCCATTAACATGCAGGCGACTCTGATCGTAGTAATGTGGACTTCTTACATGTCCTGACTGACCGGTTGGAAGAACACTCCAGCCATTTTCCATATCGCCTAAATTTATTACAATCCGCATTGCTGGTCCGTAAGTAACCGGATATTTTCCGGAAGTACTCAGTAAAAATCCTGCGTTGTTTATTGTTTCAATTCCTCCTTTAATGGCAGATGCCCTTACATTAAAAATTTTATCAAACGGTTTCTTTTTACCAATCGGATGCACATGTTCGAGTGTATGTGCACCACCCCATGCCCAGTTGGTAATTTCACCGGATGATGCCTGCAGATCGGCAATTGTTTTTATGAAAGCTTCGGTAAATAATTCTTTACGGGTTTCAATTTTATCGGTGGAAATATTATCCCACCATCCTGAATTATCATCCGACAAAAATTTCATATAGGAACTTTTCATCAGGTGTGTGTTCACAATTGTATTATAATCCGTTTCTCCCAATTCATCAATCATAGCCATTTCCAGGATGGTAGAAAGTAACTTATAATAAATCGTTGGGGTAGTATCGGTGGTAGCATGATTTCCATTCCATGTTTTTAATAAACGGATCGCATGACGATGGGCAGATGATAATTTGATTGAATCATTTTCCCCGATTACATCCATGATCAATAATGCAATTTCAGGATGAGCCCCGGAAATAACATCATTACTTATAGCTTTTAAATCTTCAACCGATAGTTTTTCTTTGGCATTCAGCAATGATTTAATCCGTTCTGATCTGGCAGGCGGAGCGTAGTATCCGGGAAACATATATCCCGGAACACTGTCGGGAGCATTGTTTGCAGAAAATACAATTCCGGAGGCAGGATTTTCAGAATGGGGATTTTGAGCGAAATCATAAAATCCTTCAATATCATCTTCCCCGCTTTCACCATCCAGAATGAGTTTGGTATTGATCCCTTTTTTGTACACAGGCATGCGCGCAGCCGCCCAGTGTGCAATATTACCGGTTACATCACCCAACAGTATATTGAGTCCGGGAGCATTTACCATTGCCGCAGCCACGCGACCATCTTCCATATTTTTTGAGACAGAAAGTTGATGCGTTACCTGCAATGCCGTTACGGGAAACCTGGAGTAGGTCCACCAAAGAGCCACGGGTGAATTATCAACCGAATCGGAATAAGCGATTACATCATTAATGACTGGCCCGTGTTTTGACTCTCTCACAATAATGGTTGTATCGGTTCCTCCTTTTATTTTTATTATTTCTGTAGTAGTTCTGAAATTTTCTAATGTTCCTTTTACAATGTATGATTCAGGGTTACCGGGAGCTGTTTTTTCGCGGTAAAGATTCATGTCGTCATTTTGCAGCATGGTAAGTCCCCATGAAACATTTTTGTTGTGACCCACCAGCGGGTAAGGTAATCCCGCAAGGTAATTTCCATACAAGCTTTGACCCGGATATTCAATATGCGCCTCAAACCATACTGCAGGCTGCTGATAGCCTATATGCGTATCGTTAGCAAACAGCACACTGCCTGTTGATGAACGCGAAGGAGCTACCACCATGGCATTGCTGCCAATCCAGGGTTTTGCCGGAAGTTTTTCAAAAAGTTCATCCACGTAAGCCGATATTTTTGATGATACAATCGCAGAGGTGTCGGGTTCATTAAACATTACCGTATCAGGACTCCATGAAAATGCATCGAGATGTCCACGGCCATATTTCCTGTAAATCTTATCAAGAATAGGATCGGTTCGAAGTGCTTCGGCAAAACTGAACGACATGTAACCGGTGATCAGGTAAAAGTCTTCAGGAGTAAATTGTACTTTAGGGATCCCAAGCATTAAAAATTCCGGTGGGGTTGCACCATGAAACATAAATGAATTAATTCCTTTCAGGTAGGATAGGGAATTTTTCTGCCAGTCTTCGGTAGGCTTTGTAAAAAACATCGCTGCCGATTCTTTTGCCGTTTTATTTATCCCTAATGTTCTGAAAAAAGCATCTACGCCTACGAATTCCTTTCCCAGGATTTCTGAAAGTCTGCCTGCACCCACACGGCGCAACAGTTCCATCTGGAAGAGGCGTTCCTGTGCATGAACATATCCGAGGGTGAAGTATGCATCCTTTTCATTTTTTGCAAATATGTGCGGGATACCAAAATTATCATAGTACACTTTAACTTCTTGCTGAACGCCGCGGTTATGCATTTCACCATGATACACAGGTCTTGAACTCTGCATGTAAATAAAAATAGCCGATATAACTCCGATTATACCCACTCCCGCCAAAATAAAAATCCACTTAATTACTTTCATAGATGATGGTCCGGTTTATAACCCGAATTCCGGGAACCCGTTAGAGAAAACAAAGTTTTCGTTTTCAAATTTACAGCAAAAGTGAGTCAACCCATTGGTTACGACCAGATATTTAACATCCAGTTTCAGATGATAGGATGCAGCCTGGTAAAATGCATTTTCAGTAAGTTTTACTGAGGGTGCTTTACATTCCACGATCATCCAGGGTTTTCCTAATGAATTATGGACTACGATATCGGTTCTTTTTTTGCGGTCATTGAATAATAATCCTTTTTCAACAGCGATGAAACCTGCAGGGTATTTCAAACTACCCCTGAGATACATGATAAAGTTCTGTCGCACCCACTCTTCAGGCGTAAGCGCAACGTATTTTTTCCTTAATGTATCAAAAATTTCCTTACTTTGCCCAGAAGTTCTGAAACGAAACGGAAAGGTAGGAAGATTCAGAGTATCCATACATTTTACTTCGACGCAAAAGTACTCATCCTGCTTTAAATTCACGGGCTAAAATTCGATTTATTGTGGAAAACAAAAAGGATATAGTTTCCAACTGGTTGCCCCGCTACACCGGTACACCTCTCGACAAATTCGGGAAATACATTTTACTTACCAATTTCAGTAATTATGTGCACATGTTCGCAGCGTTGCACGACGTTCCTGTTGTAGGTGTTGATAAGCCTATGCCTAATGCTACGGCCAAAGGCATTACTATCATTAATTTTGGAATGGGAAGCGCCAATGCGGCAACCGTAATGGATCTTTTGAGTGCTATTCAGCCAAAAGCTTGCCTTTTTTTAGGTAAATGTGGCGGATTAAAGAAAAAGAATAAACTCGGCGACCTGATTCTTCCAATTGCTGCTATCAGGGGAGAAGGAACTTCAAGTGATTATCTGCCAGCAGAAATTCCGGCACTTCCGGCATTCAGTCTGCAGAAAGCCGTGTCTACCACCATCCGGAATCATGGTAAGGATTACTGGACAGGCACCGTGTATACCACTAACCGGAGAGTGTGGGAACATGATAAGGAATTTAAGGCTTATCTGTTAAAAACCCGGTGCATGAGTATCGATATGGAAACAGCTACAATATTTGTAACCGGTTTTGCCAATAAAATTCCTTCCGGTGCCCTGTTGCTCGTTTCAGATCAACCTATGATTCCTGACGGCGTTAAAACCGCTGAGAGTGATTCTCTCGTAACAGTTAATTTTGTAGAGAGTCACCTGAAAATTGGGATCGATTCGTTAAACGAACTTATTAACAACGGGTTAACGGTCAAGCACCTCAGGTTCTAATTTATGGCTGCATACACTTTTGAGAGCATCATTAAAGACCTGAAAAATAAGGTCTACCACCCGGTGTATTTTTTTCATGGTGAAGAACCCTATTTCATCGATCAGCTTTCGGGTTACATAGAATCACATGTGCTTACCGATATGGAAAAAGAGTTTAACCAATCGGTTTTGTATGGACGTGATATTGATCCGTTATCTATTTTCAGCAGTGCGAAGCGTTACCCGATGATGTCAAATTACCAGGTCATCATTATTCGTGAAGCTCAGGATGTGAAGAACCTGTTTAAAAAGAAATCGGGTGATGATTCCCAGGGTGATGAAACTGATAACCTGGATCCTTTATACCAATACTTATTACATCCCCAGAAGTCTACCATACTGGTTTTTTGTTACAAGTATAAAAAACTTGATAAGCGTACTAAAATCGTTAAACTGCTTGAAAAAACCTCTGTTGTTTTAGAGTCAAAAAAGCTTTGGGATGATAAAATTCCTGCCTGGATCAATTCGTATGTTAAGGGCAAAGGTTATAAAATAGGTGAGAAAGCTTCGGAATTGCTTGCTGAATACCTGGGAACGGATCTTTCTAAAGTATCCAATGAGCTGGATAAACTCATGATCGGCTTAAAGCAAGGAGGTGAAATTAATGCTGCTGCCATAGAGAGTAATATTGGTATCAGTAAAGATTTTAATGTTTTTGAATTGCAAAAGGCGATTTCCACAAAGGATTTTCAAAAAGTAAACCGCATCATCAATTATTTTGGATCCAATCCGAAAAGTAATCCCTTCGTATTAACTTTATCAACGCTAAATGGTTATTTTAACAAGATTATATCATACCATGTTTATAAAGGAAAGCCTGGCATTAACATGGCTGGGATTTTAGGTGTCAGTCCGTATTTTGTGAGAGATTATGACCAGGCTGCTCGGACCTTCACTATTAAAGATTCGGTTGCAGCTATCAGCTTGTTGCATGAATACGATTTGCGCTCTAAAGGCGTTAATAATCTGAGTACATCAGAAAATGAATTGTTAAAAGAACTGGTTTATAAAATTATGCATCCGGGAGTGTTGCATTTTTAAAAAGTTAATATGCATCCTGTAAAAGTTTCCTGTGTTTCCTATATTAATTCTGCACCCTACATTTATGGTCTTCGTAAACTCGAAGCTTCTGGTGCAATAACACTCAGTCTCGATAATCCTTCGGAATGTGCCGCAAAACTCCGGTTAGGCAGTGTCGATATCGGGTTAGTTCCGGTTGCAGCAATAGCTTCCATAAAGAATGCTTCACAAATTACAGAGTGGTGCATCGGTGCCGATGGTCCGGTGAAATCGGTAACACTTTTAAGTGATGTTCCATTGCAGAAAATAAAATCTATTGTGCTCGATTTTCAGTCAGTAACTTCTAATTTGCTATCCAGGGTATTGGCATCGAATTTCTGGAAAATATCCCCAAAATTCCATGAATCTCAAGACGGTCTTGAACAGGAAATAAAAGGAAGCAGGGCAGGCATTATAATTGGCGACCGGTCCCTTCTGCGACAGCATAAATACCACTATGTGTATGACCTGGCTGAAGAGTGGAAAAAATTTACAGGCTTGCCTTTTGTTTTTGCGAGATGGGTGAGTACTAAAAAATTATCTGAGGAGTTTGAGCAACAATTTAATAATGCATTATCATTTGGTATTCATCATTTGGATGATGTGATTTTACAACTGAAATCACAACCTAATTATCAACCGGGAACAGATGAATATTTATTAAATAATCTGAGTTATGATTTTGATGCTTCAAAAAAGCGCGGCATGGAATTGTATCTCGAATATGCTTCAACTCTTACCGAGTCAGAAATCAGGGAGCTGCAATAGCGGTTACCATTTCTCCCATCTCAAGCTTGTATGAATTTTTATTGATGCTTCCCCGCTCTTTGATTAACCGACCGGTAATCATTATATCCTGTTGTAAAATCAGTACGCCTGTGGGATCCGATTTTTTAATCGTCATTTGATTAACGGTATTCGCAACGGGCAGGGTAGTGAATAATCCACTTGCCTGTGGACTGCTCGAGCCATTGAAAATATAACCGGCTGCTGAACTGTAATATCTTGACTTTGTTTGAATGCAACCCAAACTCATTTCCGAATGAATTCCATCAATGTGACCAGTAGCAATTGTTGCGTATTCACTGAGACGGAAATTGCCTTCACCGGTAAGTATGGTTGTTCCACAATCAAGCATTGCGGTTGATGAAACAACAAAATTTTTATTTTCTGCCAGCCGGCCTGCTTCCCGGCCTGAGAGTCGCAAGGTGCATCCGGGCATTATGGTAACATCAGGCAGTGTGAGCAAAGCCGAATCCTGCATCCAGGTAACTAATTCTTCACGGAAAACGATATGTGAATTTTTCGCCGTCATGTGGAAAGAGCCCGATTTAAAATACACTTTATTGCCGGGATAAAATGTTACATTTCCTTTTGTTGATTTTCCCGGAAGGGCATCAGAAAGTAATCCGGACTTGAAAATAAATTCTTTGTTAACATTCAGAATCAAATTATCTTTTGCCGGAGCTAAAACCAATCTGCCGCCGTTGATCACCAGGTTGCCTCCAATGTTTATTGTGTCGTTAATTGTGGTGTATAAAAAACTCTGATCACCTGTTGAACGAATTTCGAAGTTTCCCCTGACTGTATGGAAGCAATTCAGGAAATCAACCGATGCTGCCGTCCTTGATTCAATGATGACATTTCCCCAGGCAATTTTTTCCTGAAATGTTACATCTCCATATTTATTGAATACAACATTTGAGTAGGATGAAAACTTTTTTATTTTTCCGGGTAGTGGCCCTGTATTATTGTGAATATAATTTCCGCCATTATTAATTACAAGTATTGATGTTGCTTCAAGGTTGGAAATATTTTTCTCCTGTACCATTGTTCCGCCACCATAAATCTCAACGAGTTCTGATTTTATATCAGTTGCTGATATAAGCACACCGTTTCTTTCAATTACAAGATGGGTCAGACAGGCATTCAGATCGTTTCTAAGGATATGGCCAGCCTGGATGTGGAAAGTTGCAGTTGATAAACCAAAATTCGAAGGACGCTTTCCAGAGCCGTCCCTGGATGCATTCCAGCTATCGAGTGAATTAATGTCACCGCTTCCGGTTGAATAAAAGGGAGTGTTATTTAATATTCGTTTAGCACCCGGAGGAGCTGAAACAGCTGGATCATATGAAAGCGTACCAATCTGAACTGAAATGCACTCGGCATCAATCACAGTGATGCGGCTTCCTGCCACTTTGTTGACGTCAAATGTTATCCAGAAATAATTATCTCCCTGAAGTAAAGCCTGTTTTCCATCGAGCCGGAAATTATCTTCCATTATTAAAGATTGCGTGGCTCCGATCTGTTGCACCGGTATAAAATAATCATTATTTCCTGTTGACCAGAGCCGGGCATTGCCCGCATACAAATCAAAAGGTTTGGTTGTGCCACGGGCTGAAACCGTTATGCCTGAAAAATTCAGGTGTTGCGACCGGCCTTTGGTTTGAACTTTTATCCCAAGTACAACCTGCATGGAAGTGCCTTTAAGCACGGGAAGAGTATCCTGGAAAACTTCGATATCGGAAACCACCATGGGATCTGTCCCTGCAATTGATGATTCATTTTCGAAGAGCCGTACAATAAGTAAAACCGTGCCTGCAAGAAATCCTGCTGCCAGGGAACTGACCATTAAAACAGTCCGCATTTTAATCCGGACTCTTTGGCGCGACTTGTACTTCAACCGTTTACTCATTCGTGGCACTTTAACAATATGTTATAGTGCCTTAATGTCAAATAGTTATATACGAAGATCTGCCACCTATTACATCCAATTGTTTCACATGAAATGTTCCACGGAATTGGATAATTTGGATATTTAATTAGTAATCAATTGATTGAAAACCTCAGGTGGTGCATAAAAAACCCTGATACGCATTATATTCTTACATGATTACCCACAGAGAAATAATTGGACTTTTAAAAGAACCGGCCGGAATTCAGGCTCGTTATTATAAGTTTCCGCGCAAGCCCTGTTCCCGTTCAATAGCTTCAAACAGTGCTTTGAAATTTCCTTTACCAAATGATTTCGCACCTTTTCTCTGGATAATTTCAAAAAACAGGGTAGGGCGGTCTTCAACAGGCTTGGTGAAAATCTGTAACAGGTAACCTTCATCGTCCCGGTCGACAAGAATACCCAGTTTCCTGAGGGATTCCATATTCTCATCTATTTTTCCCACCCGTTCCAGTAAAGTATCATAATAAGTTGAAGGTACTGAAAGAAATTCAACACCGCGGCTGATCAGGTCGGTAACAGTTTCAATAATATTATTGGTAATAATTGCAATATGCTGAACACCGGGGCCCTGGTAAAATTCAAGGTATTCATCAATCTGCGATTTTTTCTTTCCTTCGGCAGGTTCATTGATGGGAAATTTCACATATCCATTACCGTTAGAAACCACTTTACTCATCAGAGCGGAGTATTCGGTTGAAATATCTTCATCATCAAATGTGATAATAGTTTTAAAACCCATCACATCTTCATAAAATTTTACCCAATGGTTCATCTTGCCCAGTTCCACATTCCCCACACAATGATCGACAAACTGCAGACCGGTAGATTTTACTGGGAATTTGCTTTTTGCAGCTTTAAACCCGGGTAAAAACGGTCCTGAATAATTACTTCTTTCCACGAAAGTGTGAATGGTATCACCATAAGTATGAATCGAGGCGACTTTAACTTCTCCGTGTTCATCTTTCAGCACTTTGGGAGCTTCATAACTTTTTGCACCGCGTTTAGTTGTCTCATTCCACGATTTCTCAGCATCATCAACCCAGAGAGCCAGCACTTTCACGCCATCGCCATGTTTAATAATATGCTGGTTAATAGGAGAATCGGGATGCATGGGAGTGGTAAGCACCAGTCGCACTTTATTCTGTTGCAGCACATACGAAGCGCGATCGCGTATCCCTGTTTCAGGGCCGCAATAAGCAACCAGTTCAAAACCAAACGCAGCCTGGTAAAAATAAGCCGATTGCTTTGCATTGCCCACATAAAACTCCAGGTAATCGGTTCCGTTCAGCGGTAAAAAATCTGCGGTATCGGAGTTTTTGGTTTCAGTATTGACAATTGTGCTGGATTCCATGGTTCTTGATTTAATGTACTGTAAATTTCAGGATTTTTTTCAAGTTAGTCAAGTCAACACCGTTTAAACCTATCCGGGTTGACTGCATTAATCTTTTAAATTCTGCACCGGATGCAGGTTCCATTTTGTATCGGGGGTGAACAGTGCATCAAGATATTTTTCCATTTCCACAAGGTTTAGTGGTGGTTCAGCGGTATAATGGGTAATTTTTTTTCGCTTCCCGCGAAAGCGAACTTCGCTGTAAATGGTAGGGAAGTCGGTGAGATGTGGATTACGGTATTCATCATTCAATTCAAAATACCCTGTTTCTTCGGCTTTAAGCCCAATACTTTTTAATTGTTCCGGCGTAAGCCAGGTGTAATACCGCCCAACATTTGGAACATGATCATAGCCTTCATAAATCACATAGCCGGACCGGTAGATCCATGTGCTGTAATACGGACACACACCAAAGCATCGGGTACGTGAAATAGATGCTACCAGTGAATCACCCTGTTCGCCTGGGAAATCAGATGCAATATCTGAAGTTTTTTTACTACCGGTGCAGGCATATAGGAAAAACACTGTGATGGTGGAAACCAGAATAGCTGACCCGAAAAAAAAACTATTTACCTTTCGCATTCTTTTACTTTTTAGGATTAACTCCACGTTCACGAGCCATCTGTTCAAGACGCTGCTGGAACTTTGATTTTGTTTGCGATTGCGGTTTCTTTTTATTCTCCTGTATTTTAGCATGAATGGCTTTTTCATCCACTGCAGCACGGAAAAGAAACTGCTGACCAAAGCTTATCATGTTGGCAAGAAAATAATAATAGCTCAATCCTGCTGAATAATTGTTAAAGATTCCCAGGAACATTACGGGCATGAGGTACATTACCCATTTCATCTGCGGATTAGCTGCAGTCATTTGTGAATTAAGGTACGTATACATCAGCGTAGAGATGGTCATGAGAATGGTGAACAAACTCACGTGATCACCATAAAACGGAATGGTAAAAGGAAGATTTAAAATTGAATCGTAAGTCGAAAGATCATCGGCCCATAAAAAACTTTCCTGTCGCAACTCAATGGAGGCAGGGAAGAAGCGGAACATGGCTATCAGAATCGGCATTTGCAATAACATGGGGAAGCAACCTCCCAGCGGATTAACTCCGGCCTTTCGGTACATGGCCATTAATTCCTGCTGGCCTTTCATCGGATCTTCCTTGTGCTTTGCCTGGATCTCATCCATCTCCGGTTTCAGCACTTTCATTTTCGCCGTCGACAAATATGCTTTGTAGGTGAGCGGAAGCAACAACAACTTAATAGCAATGGTTAGAATCAGGATTATAATTCCATAATTCATATCGAACTTATTCAGGAAATTAAAAATTGGAATTACCAGGAACCGGTTAACCCATCCGAAAATTCCCCATCCAAGCGGCACCAGTTTTTCCATACCCAGGTCAAGTTGCTTGAGGGTTTGGTAGTGATTCGGTCCGAAATAAAATGTCATATCAAAATTCTCATACGGCTTGTGGCTATATGGAATTGTAAAACTGGCATGCATATACTTAGCCAGTGAATCCTGGCCTTCGTAATGAATGGTTTCAATTTTTGTCGGTTTTTCAAAAGCGGTTTTCGCAATCAATGTAGTATTAAAATATTGTTGCTTGAACGAAACCCATTTTACTTTGGTAGTGAGATTATCTTTATCATTATCCGTTTCAGAAAGATATTCCGCTTCATCATCCGGAAACTTGTAATAGACCGTGGAGTTGTTCCGCTCCATTTCAATACTTTTTTCCTGCTTATAAATGTGCTGTTTCCAGTCGAGTTCCAGGTAGTTGATATTGGATGCAATTACCTGGTCCATTCCGGAAAGATTGATGCTGAAATCCATCATGTAACTATCATCCGGAAGCGTGTACATGTATTCGACGTACCCTGTACCTGAAGACCGTAAACGAAAACTAATTTTGCCTTTTTTATCCTGTATTGGTTCAAAAAATAAACCATTGGTGGATATATCCCGGTTCTGAGCAAAGAAATTCAGTCCGAAAGCGGTTGTATCACTCTCAAAAAGAACCAGCGGTTGCTGATGGTAAGTTTTGTAATTTTTTAGCTCAACCGAATGAACGCGGCCACCTTTGTTGGTGAAGGCTACTTTCATTAAGTTATTTTCAAGGTAATATAATTTCGCTTCTCCTTCTGCGGAAGCAGCAAAAACACCATATTTATTTACCAGCAATGCCGACTTCAGCGAATCAGCTCCTTCGAGCGAATCCATAGGAATGGCTTCGGGCAAAACGGGGGTTTGCGTTGCAACGGTGGGCTTTTGGGTTGCTTTTATCTGTTCCGCTGCTTCAATTGAATCACGGGTTTGATTACTGGCGGCTATTTCTTCGGCAGTAGGTTGATTCCATATGCTAAAACTTATGAGAATCAAACCTATAAGTAATAAGCCAATTATTGAATTACGATCCATAGGGTAAAATAAGGCCGCAAAGATAACAATTTATGGTTGCCTGCCAGACTAAGATTACGCTTCAGGAATTACCTATCGGGGCTGTTCCAGTGCAGCTTTTACGAACCTCACAAAAAGCGGATGCGGATTTTCAACAGTACTTTTATATTCAGGGTGAAACTGAACTCCTACAAACCACGGGTGATTTTTATTCTCTATAATTTCTACCAGCGCACCATTGGGATTGACGCCGGAGGCCAGCATGCCTGCATCTTCAAACTTTTTAAGATATTTATTATTGAATTCATAACGATGGCGATGACGTTCAGAGATCCTGCTTTTCCCATACACCTGGTACGCTTTGGTATTTTTGGTAATGTTACAGGGATATTCGCCAAGCCTCATGGTGCCACCCTTGAGCGTGATATTTTTCTGGTCACCCATAATATCGATTACCGGGTGTTTGGTAGTTTTATTCATTTCGGTGGAATGGGCATCTTCCATTCCCAGTACATTACGGCCGAATTCAATAACAGCACACTGCATACCCAGGCAAATTCCCAGAAATGGAATCTTATTAACACGTGCAAATTCAATAGCCGTTATTTTTCCTTCAATTCCGCGATCGCCGAATCCGGGAGCTACCAATATCCCATTAAGGTGACGCAGCTTTTCATCAACATTTCTTGCATCAATTTTTTCGGAATGAATCCATTCAACATTCACGCGTGTTTCGTTGGTTACCCCGGCATGAATGAGCGATTCGGCGATGGATTTATAGGCATCTTTTAATTCAATGTATTTCCCTATGAGCCCTATGCGAACTTCAGCGGTAGGATTTTTAAGTTTTCCTAAAAAGTTTTTCCACCCTTCCATATCGGGTTCTTGTCGAAGTGGTAGCTTAAGTTTGGCCAAAACTACTTTATCGAGTTGTTCTTTTAACATTAAAAGCGGAACGTCATATATGGTGCTGGCATCGATAGATTCAATAACCGCATTCACATTAACGTTACAAAAGAGTGCGATTTTCCTTCTTATTTCCTGGTTTACCGGTTTTTCAGAACGACAAACCAGGATATCGGGCTGCACTCCGTATTCCAGCAGTGTTTTAACCGAGTGCTGGGTGGGTTTTGTTTTTAGTTCACCCGTAACAGTAAGATAGGGCAGGAGGGTTAAATGGATAACGGCACAATTGGAACCCATTTCCCAGATCATTTGTCTGACCGCCTCAATAAAAGGCAGCGATTCAATATCACCAACGGTACCACCAATTTCAGTAATAACAATTTCAAATTGACCGGTTTCCCCTAACAATTTGATCCTGCGTTTTATTTCATCGGTGATATGCGGAATTACCTGCACGGTTTTTCCTAAATAGGCGCCTTCGCGTTCTTTATTTATTACGGTCTGGTAAATTCTGCCGGTTGTAACATTGTTTGCCTGGGAGGTGGGAACATTTAAAAAACGCTCGTAATGGCCCAGGTCGAGATCGGTTTCAGCACCATCGTCGGTGACATAGCACTCACCATGCTCATACGGGTTGAGTGTTCCGGGATCCACATTAATATAAGGATCCAGTTTTTGAATTGTTACGGTGTAGCCCCTTGCCTGCAATAATTTAGCTAAAGAGGCCGAGATAATTCCTTTTCCGAGTGACGATGAAACACCACCTGTAACGAAGATATATTTTACATGAGATGTTTTTGGTTCCACGGGTTCGATTTTTTCAACCGCGAAATTAATGGAATCGCGGCACGGATTAAAGAATAATTCAAACTAAACTTCAAATAATTACGAAAGGCAGTATCAGCAGTATTTTTATGTGTATCTGTATTAAGCGTAACGAAAATAACTGCAGAAAAAAAGCGCTCTGTTTGTTGGAGCGCTCCTATTTTCAAGCCAGGTTGTGATAAACAGCCTGAACATCGTCGTCATCTTCTATCTTTTCGATCAGGTGTTCCACTTCCTTATAGTGGTCTTCGGACAATTCGACCATGGTAGCAGGAATGCGTTGCAGTTCGGTACTGATCACTTCAATTTTCTTGTCTTCAAGCGCCTTTTGCATGGCACCAAAATTCTGGAAAGAGGTGTAAACAAAAATATCTCCTTCATCTTCAAAAACTTCTTCTGCACCATAGTCGATCAGGTCGAGTTCAAGGTCTTCCACACTCACACCGGTATTTTTCAACTTGAAAATTCCTTTTCTTTCAAAGATAAAATCAAGAGAACCTGTTTTTCCCAGCGCTCCGTTTGCCCTTGAAAAATACATCCGTATGTTTGCAACTGTACGGGTGTTATTGTCAGTAGCAGTTTCCACTAAAATGGCAACACCATGGGGAGCATACCCTTCATAAACAATCTCTTCGTAACTTTCAGTGTCTTTTGAACTGGCCCGTTTTATCGCGGCATCCACCCGGTCTTTGGGCATGTTTAAGCTTTTCGCATTCTGCATAACCATCCTGAGTCTCGGATTGTTATCGGGCTCAGGTCCGCTTTGTTTAACAGCAATTGCTATTTCCTTTCCAATTCGTGTGAATTGCTTTGCCATTTTTGAAAACCTGGCGAACATTTTATGTTTACGTTTTTCGAAAGCGCGTCCCATATGATCGGATTAGTGAAGTAGAGGCCACAAAAATACAAACTTTTATGAGTCTGCCACACGGGTGATACCCACGCTCACCCGTTGCATTTGATCAGGAAATTTGCTCGAATCTGAATGTTAATCACCACCCCTTCAATTATTTAGCAATTGGATTTTATTCATAATCAATTCATTTCGCAACTTCCCCACCCGGTGAGCAGTAAAAAAGGAAAAATTGTAGTCCGCATATAGCAACATTCATAATTTTTATTATCTTTGCAATCCCTTAAAAAACAAGTAAATGATTATTGTTCCAATTAAAGAAAACGAGTCGATTGACAAGGCTCTGAAAAAATTTAAGAAGAAATTCGAAAAAACAGGTGTAGTTCGCGCTTTACGGAGTCGTGCTGCCTTTGAGAAGCCTTCTATTACACGTCGTACGACTGTGAAAAAAGCAATTTACCGTGACGCATTACGCGCTGAGGAAAGTTCAAATATTTAGATCTTAAATTACCCGCCAGGCATATCCTGATTTTTGCCGGGTATCTAACAAATACGAGTAACACTGACAGGCTTTCCCTTTGAGGAAGGCCTTTCTGTTTTGCAGGAAACGAATTAACATCTGCGCAAGGTTTTTTTACCGGATTCCAACTAATTTTCTTTCAGAGTCCCTATCTTTGAAAGAAATCGATCCGATTCTATGCCGGTAAAGCGCTTTTTATCTCATCTCCAATACGAAAAGCGGTATTCATCCAATACACTCACTGCTTATGAAACCGATCTGGGGCAATTTTTCAGTTATCTGGAAAAGGAATATCAAACAGAAGATGTTAAGATAATCACTCATTTTTATATCCGTTCATGGATTGTAAGTCTTATAGACGCTAAAATTTCACCCCGTTCCGTTAACCGGAAAATTACCGCTTTAAAGTCCTTTTTTCGTTTTCTCATGAGGGAGAAAGTACTGGAACATAATCCGATGGTGAAAGTACAGTCACCTAAAACCGGGAAAAAATTGCCGGCGTTTATTGATGAACAGAAAATGGAAAATCTTTTCACGATAATTAAATTTCCAGAAGGTTTTGGTGGGATAAGAGACCGTACCATTCTGGAAGTATTTTATGGAACGGGTATTCGTTTATCGGAACTGGTGAATCTGAAAATAAAAGATGTCAATGTCGGTAATCAAACAATTAAAGTTCTTGGTAAAAGGAATAAAGAACGCATCCTTCCCGTTTCATTTTCACTGGCCGCATCTTTAAAGAATTATTCAAAAGAGAGAGCCACATTTATTTCCGGAAAGGAGTGCATTGCCGAAACATTATTCATTGATAATCGTTGCAATACTATATACCCAAAGTTTGTTTACCGGCTGGTTAAAAAATATCTTGGCATGGTAACTACAGGAGATAAAAAAAATCCTCATGTTTTGAGACATACTTTTGCAACACATCTTTTAAATAACGGAGCTGAAATAAGTGCCGTCAAAGAACTCCTCGGGCATGCAAGCCTTGCCGCTACCCAGGTTTACACACATAATACAATAGAAAAATTAAAAAACATTTACAAGCAGGCGCATCCTAAAGCCTGATTAATACTAACGCGTTATGAAAATCAAAGTACAGTCAATTCATTTTACAGCAGATAAAAAATTGTTGAAATTTGTAGAGGAAAAAGTAGATAAACTTTTTCAATTTTATGACAGTATCATCGACAGCGAAGTTTACCTGCGTCTCGACAAATCAGACAATACCGAGAATAAAATAACCGAAATAAAAATTAATACTCCGGGTAAAACGTTATTCGCTAAAGAACAATGTAAAACTTTTGAAGAAGCTACCGATGTAGCTATTGAAGCACTTCGCAAACAAATTACAAAGCAAAAAGAGAAACTCAGAGGCGTTTAAATGTAACGAATTAGCGAATAGGGCTTCGCCCTTACGAATCTACGAATTTACGAATGGTTTTTCGCTAAATCATATTTTGCATTATATAGCTTTGGCGGGCAAGGGTATTCGTTACATTCGATTCGTACCGCAGGATTCCCGCCAGAAAAGCTGGTATGCGTGATTCGTTACATAGCTTCTTTTACTTTCAATCTTAACCAATTCAAATCCGCTACGTTTTTTTCCTTTTCAATTTCTGCTTGTAATTTCTGAAGTTTGGTTTTGCTGTAGCGGCATCTGACAATAGCGGTAAGAAATTTTATAAGGTTGCGATAAATATTTTTTTGATAATCGGAGATATGCCGGTTGCGTAACAGGAAAAGACGGAATGCTGAGGCCTGGTAAAAAAATGAATCCGTTTCATCGAGTTCAAAATAACATTTCAGCAAAATAACCCGTGCATCCAGCTGGTAAAATACATCATTTAATTCCACTTCACGTAGTTTACGAATTGCTTTGCGGTAGTCGTTGCAGATAAACAGGAAATAGGAAAGATTGTAAGCAAGCGCATTCACCCGCTCTTCAGGTTTGAGAAAGCTTATGTATTTCTGAATAAAGTCTTCACACCACTTTTTTTCATTCAGCCGCAGACTGATACTCACTATATTTTTAAATTCCCACTGTGATAAATAATCGTAATTCATCAGTGTTTTATTCTCAAGCATAGCACGGTAAATGTTGAAAAGTGTTCTCAGGTAATTTATATCTCCCTGGTTGACCTGTTTCACACAAAAGTTTTTAATATACTGGTACATTTCACCCAATTCTTTGGGATGAAATTTTCCGGTGTGCATGTGCAACAACTCATCAACCCTTTTAAAATGGGGTTCCGATAATTTCTGCGTAAGCATTTCCAGTATGTGATAATAGATCTGCACAGCAGGCACCTCATTAAAAGGGGATTTTACTGCAAGTTTTTTAAGATCATCGATCAATACAATGTCATATGTCTTTTTTAAAACATTGGAAAGGTTAATTGCCTCACAACTTAATTGCAGTTTTTTTACCAGGTAAAATATATCGAGGTTTAGTAATGTCTCGCTGTAATCAGGAGTGGATTTCCGGTTTTGCTTTGTTCCGGTGTAGGTGAGGAGAGTTTCTGCATTGTTGAATTTCAGATGATACCAATCTGCATTCTGGTGCGTCGCTGCAGCGGAATTTTCGTGCTGCAGCATTAGGAATGCTTTTTCGCAATCGCGTGACGCCAATGCCTTGCATGCGATCGATTCACTGATGATGGGCTCCTTCTCCAATTGGCGGAGTGTGAAAAAATGAATAAGATGTTTATTGAGGCTCGATACTATATAGCGGTATTGTTTGTCATCGTAGGGCTTGCCCTGGAAAATGGCTGAGTAAACAAGTTCTTTTTCTGCTTCCTCTCTTTTAATTCCTGTTAGAAAGTGGTCAAACAGCTGCTTATCAGTTGAATCGCAGTTAAAATAGTCGGAATTAAGGTAATTTCGAAAGGCTTTTATATCGTAAGCCGACATACTACTGATTAATTCCTGTGATTTACTTTTTGCCATGTTAATATTAATTGTTCCGGCAAATTAAGGAAATTGTTCAAATAATTATGCTTATAGAATGATATATACTTGAATATCAATACTAATACTTTTAATTTAACTGAAATGATAGTTTGGCAAATTGATATTTGTGAATTTTTATTGTGGGTACAGAGGTTGTAATATTGTATCGTGAAATTATACCTAATTCCTCCGTACCTTTAAAAACACATTGCCATGAAAACTATAAACTCCTCACCCCGTACTTTATTTAGCAAATTATTTTTGGCAGTATTTGGCATTTGCCTGCTCGGTTCTTCCATCGACTCCAGGGCTGCCGATTATTATTGGGTAAACGGATCAGGAAACTGGAGTGATTATGCCGGACATTGGGCGACGACTTCCGGTGGAACCATTTTCCACACGACCATTCCTACTTTAAATGATAACGTTTATTTTGATGCAACAAGTTTTTCCGCAAACAGCCAGCAGGTGTTAATTGATAACACCTTTATATATTGTAACAACATGGATTTTACCGGGGCACAGTTTAATCCATCGGTTAACGGTTTAGGCAATACGCTGCATATATATGGTTCGCTTGCGCTGATTCCAAATATGAGCTGGTCGGTCAAGCGTGTTGATTTTAAAGGAAACAATCCTGGTAATACACTCTCACAGGCAGGAAACTTGCTGGACACTTTATATTTTAATGGCCCGGGTACTTTTTCCTTTACGGAAGATGTTGTTGCAAAAAGCATTTATGTTTACGACGGCACCTTATCAACTGCAGGGTTTGATGTGACGGTACAAAGATTTGTTTTTGGTGAAACCGGTTTGACTGTGGCAGGTGATTTGAGTAATTCAACAATCAATATCAGCAATGAGTTTAAAGCATTTTATGGAACCATTAATCTAACATCTGCAACCTGTGATTTGAATTTCATTAACAACATTGTTCCTAAAATGTATTTGTGGTCGCAGGGACATACTTTTAATAATATTTATACTCAATCGAATACTGAAGTAATTGGTGGATTGACCTGCCAGGACCTGACTGCTGACGGAACATTTTATGTAAACACCAACTGGTCAACTTTAAATTGTGCCGATGCAACTTTCTCAGGTAATACAACACTCGATTGTATATTCAATGCAAATTCAATTGACCTGAACGCAACCAATGTTTTTCTTAAAATCAGGCAGGCAAATGTTGCGGGTACTTTTACGGCAAACGGCGTATGTGGTCAGCCGATAGTAATACGTCCTATCGATTTTCTTAGCACAGGTACGCTAACGATTCCTTCAGGAACTGTAACGGTTGAATATGCCACTATCACCTCAATGACCGCTACGGGTGGTGCAACATTCATAGCAAATAATAGTGTGGATGGAGGCAACAATACCGGATGGACAATTAACAGTGCTGCAGTACGAACATTATATTGGGTAGGTGGATCAGGAAACTGGGATGATGAAAATCATTGGTCACTCACAAGCGGAGGGGCAGGAGGAAACTGTATTCCTTCACTCAGCGATGATGTATTTTTTAATGCAAATTCATTTAGCCAACCCGGTGAAAGTGTAACACTTTCAAATACTCCTGCAACATGCAAAAATATGAGCTGGGCCGGTGTACAGTTTAATCCGGCTGTCAATGGAGGAGGACTTGGATCCGTTGTCCTTCATGGTTCTCTGGTATTGAGCACCGGTATGCAATGGAATGTGTATCAACTGACATGTGCAGGAAGCGCAGTTGGCAATACTCTTTTCACAGCGGGAGTTAATTTACCAGGAGTTTCAATTGCAGGAAGTGGTTCATGGACGCTTGCGGATGAACTGTATTGTAATGGTATTTCTGTTTATGAAGGAACTTTTAATTCCGGAAATTATGATATTCATTCAGGTGGCTTTTCCGCTAACGGAAATAATGCATCTATTTTTATTGATTTCGGGACTTCAACTTTATTCCTCGGAGGAAGCTACATTGCGTTCAGCAACCAGCTTACAATAAACAGTGCGAATGCAAACTTAATTATGGAAAATACAACGGGTCAGCCAATGGAATTCCAGACCTTTAATGCAATATTTAACAATGTAACATTTATTGATAATGTTTGGGCAGGCAAACTTACCTGCAACCGCTTCGATGCATTTGCAGGCGTTGTCTGGACCGATCTTACCGCTGTTACTGCAGAATTCAGGGCATCCTTTCAGGCGTATAACCTAACAGCTGACAGTCTGATTTTTGGACCGGGCGTAAGTGAATTTTTGTTTGATTCAACACAAATCAATACGGCATTTACCATCGCGAGCAATTGTGAAAATACACTTCGTTTAAATAAATACAATCCATTCAGTGCCCAGGCCGTCCTGATCAGTCCTATTACCCTTTCTCTCGATTATTTGGTTCTTGCAAATATACAGGCTATCGGCGGAGGCACATTCATAGCGAATAACAGCTGGGATATGGGAAATAATTCCGGTTGGACCGTTAACATGGCTGCGTCACGTAATCTTTACTGGGTAGGAGGCACAGGAACATGGAATGATGTAACAAACTGGTCACTGACTTCCGGCGGTGCCGGAGGAGAGTGTCAGCCCGCTATGCAGGATAACGTCTTCTTTGATGCAAATTCTTTTTCTCAACCGGGCGATACTGTTTATGTGCATCCAACCCTGGGGGTTTATGTAAACAATCTCACCTTTACCAATCTGCCAACTACAACACTATTATATAGTTCGAGTGGAAATTCAGCTGTGAATGTAGGGGGCTCCTTAACGATGCCGGCTGAACTTGATTTATATTCAGTTGCGGTAATTATGAATTCTTCAAATAGTGGCAATACACTTACAACCGGTGGAAACACGCTTATTCAAATCAGCTTTACAGGATCCGGTGACTGGTCGTTGCAGGATAATCTGACAGCTTCAAATTTTAGTGCGGGCAACGGTACATTCATCAGCAACGGTCACGATCTTAATCTTGGTGGTGTTAACGTAGGTGGAAGTGCTACTCTTGATTTTGGTACATCAACAATTACTGTTCTAGGATTCTGGTCAGGTGTTAATGTAACGGTGCTGGGTGATGATGCGCATCTAATCATGACCAGTTCATTCCTTTCAGTCGCTCTTGCTAATGCGCATTTCGGAACAATCACATTCACAGGAACTGCTAATGTCGACAACGGTTTCAGTTGTGATTACCTGTATGCAAATGGAGATTTTATAAACATTAATGCACCTTTAACAGCAGGGTATGCTGAATTTAAAAGTCACGTTACCCTGCCCTATAATTTTGTGTGTGATTCGCTTATTCTTGACAATCCTGGAAAATTAGTACAGCTATCGAATGTAACGCTTAACGACTATATGGTTGCAAACGGAAACAGCAGTTTCCCTGTACAGATTGAAGGAATTAATGGTTCAGGAACAATTCAAAAATCATCAGGGCAGGTATGTCTCGATAATGTACTTATCAAGGATATTACAGCAACAGGTGGTGCACAATTTTTTGCAGGTGCCAATGGTGTAGATCTTGGCGGAAATACCGGATGGCTATTCGCTCCCTGTATCCCTCTAGTAACTGATGTGTGGCCAGGTGATGCCAACTATGACCTGGTTGCCGATAATGATGATATCCTGAATATTGGTCTTGCTTACGGTTACACAGGCCCCGTGCGTGCAGGTGCAAGTCTTGCATGGGTTGCACAGCCAGCCATCGACTGGTCAGCACAATTCGCAAATTCGGCAAACCTTAAACATGCTGATACCGATGGTAATGGAGTTGTTGACGCTGATGATACAACAGCAGTCTCTTTAAACTATGGATTTTTCCATGCACCACGATTATCAAATCCTGTAACCAGCCAATTACCCGCACCCGTATTATATCTTGTTGCTAACCCCGATACTGCTTACCTGAGCGACACCTGCGAAATAGATATTTTCTTGGGTACTTCTGCATTACCTGTTGACAGTATTTATGGTATTGCGTTTACGGTCAACATCGATACCAGCCTTATAGCATCCAATTATCTCGATGTTGATTACACCGGTTGCTGGTTAGGTGATGCACAGGTCGACCTGATTGCTTTCCATAAAGATCTTATGTCACAGGGTAAAATTGACATGGCACTTGTAAGAAATGATCAGCAGAATTTAAGCGGTTTCGGTTTTCTTGCACGGTTAGGAATTGTGATTGTCGACAATGTCGGTGCCAAAGTTACCATGCCAATTGTGCTGAGTGACATTAAAGCAATCACTGCATCAGAATATCAATTATTGATCAATACGGAAATTGATTCTATTGTGATTGACACAGCAGCTTCTGTTGGAATCAATGAACTGGCAGAGATAGAAAATTCTATTTCAGTTTATCCTAATCCTGCCAATGAACAATTGTTCGTACGTTCCGGAGTAGCTGATATTACAGGTTATGAAATATATAATCATATAGGACTGCTCGTCGCCACTTCCGAAAATAAGGGTTCAGCAATCAAAATTGCTACCACATCATTTTCCCAGGGTTTTTATTTCCTGGCTATCAAAACAGAAAAAGGCCTCATTTATAAAAAGTTTGAGGTTATTCGAAGATAAATTGTGTAGTTCAGTGAGCTGTCTGAAGTCAACCAGGCAGCAATTTAAGCCGCTCCTGGTTAGAGCGGCTTTTTTGCATCATAAAGTTACAATGGAAAGTGACGAGTGGCGAGTGGCGAGTGGCGGGTGGCGAGTGACAAGCCTGCCCGGCTCGGGGAGACGGGTGACAAGTGACAAGTGACAAGTGACAAGTGACAAGTGACAAGTGACAAGTGACAAGCCTGCCCGGCTCGGAGAGACGGGTAACAAGTGACAAGTGACAAGTGACAAGTGACAAGTGACAAGTGACAAGTGACAAGTGACAAGTGACAAGTGACAAGTGACAAGCTTGCCCGGCTCGGAGAGACGAGTGACGGAGTGGCACGAAAATCTATTATTCACGCGGTTTCAATGCTTCCCTGCTTGATAAAAAGTATCCTTAAAATAGAATCCTCCAACCTTGTGTTTAACTTTAAGCTAACACCATAACTCAGTGACCTGATGTCTTAATGTCTTAATGTCTTTTTCCATATATTCTATTCCTTCACAATCTTCCAGACTTTCCGGTAATCATCACTTTCAATTACCACCTGGTACAGATCAGGAGCAAATTCACCCAGATTTAATTTGATTTGCTGAAGGCCGGATTCAAGAGAATATTCGTTTGAAAAAACAATCTGACCTAAAACATTTACAATGCTGATTTTAGTTTTGCCGGAAAACGTCTGGTTGATCAGCACATTTAAATCGTTATAAGTAGGATTGGGGAAAATTGAAATTTCGGTGGAAGAAGCAGATTGCCTTGAACAGTCAACCAGAATTATTTTCGACTCATTTTCAGATCCGTCAAAATCAAATTGTTTCAATCTGTAATATTTCGCTTTGTACGTATCAGCAGAGGTATCAAAAACTGTATATTCCGTAGAGGTACTTTTCGTTCCTGCTCCTTTACGGATCGATACTTCATTGAAGTTGATTCCATCACTGCTTGCTTCAAGTTTGAAATAATCGTTATTGGTTTCTGAAGCAGTTATCCATTTTACAATAATACCTCCGGGTTTACACATTCCGGTAAAGCTGATTAATTCAACAGGTAACGGAGTGGATTCGGGTGCAAGGTTGAAATTTTCAGTGTCAAATGAAATCCATGCAGCTTTTGTAACACTGGAGAGCGTGGGAGATGCGGCTCCGCCAATGATAACACCGGAAATTGCTCTCCACTGGACGGGAGGAGCATTCCAGGCCCATTGCGCCATAATGAGTGTAGGTAGTGGTGCAATGTTATCGGCAATATTGTCAAAATATAATGTGACATCCGGATCGGTTGTGCCGGTCAGACTGTTTATTTTTTGATACCAGTAAGGATTGATGTTGCCGATGTTTGCATCTTTAACAGTAATTGGATATCCATCAATTGTTGGATCATTATTTACAAAACGTGCTGCAAAGGTATTCAGTGAAGTATTGGTAGGTTTTAAACCTATAGGACGGAAACGCGGATTGCCTATACTTGATCCCAGTGGGAAAATATAAGTACTGGTGGTATTGGTATTCCATCGAACCCTGCCTGTACCGGTGCTGCTAATGAATCCCTGAACTGGGGTTGAAGTTAATCCTCCTGTTCGTGTAATTGCCGTTGGCGCAGCATTGGTCACGTGCATCCAGTTGCCCTGCGTTGCAAGCTCACGGTCGTTGAGTGCCAGTGTGCCCTCTGCAACAGTATTTATGGTAAGTGTTTTTATCCCCGATCCTGTTAAAGAAAGATTGTAAAAGTTTGTAGTAGTACTCCCCGTAATGGTTTGTGCAGCTCCCATTAATTCAGTAGTACCGGGACTCGAGTTAATGAATGCATTCAATGAACTGTTGTTGGTCCAGTCGCCTGTTAGAGTTATCAATCCCCAGTTATCAACACGCCCGATGTTAGCTGCTGTATTATCGCGGTTGATTAAACCACCCTGGATTGTTACAAGCGCGTTTGGTTCAACGTGAATGAGGGAGCCGTCATTAACAATGAGTCCCGAGCCAAATGCAGGACAGGTTGCTACGGTAATATAAGTTGTTTTGGTAAGTGAATTGTTTCCAAAGGAGTTGGTTGCCTGCAATGTAACGTTGTAGTTTCCGGCAACATTATATGTGATTACAGGGTTCTGTACAGCAGATGCCGCCGGTGTGCCTCCCGGGAACGTCCATGCCCATGATGAAGGAGAGTTTGTTGACTGATCAGCAAATGAAACGGAACTTCCGGTGCAGACTGTGGTAGGCCATCCTGTAAAAGCAACTACCGGTGGAGCACATACGTTTACGGTTATGTATCCTGAAAAGGTTGCAGTGTTCGACCCGGCACCATTGCTTGCTATTAATGTAACAGCGTATGTGCCTGCGGTGTTATACGTTACTACCGGATTCTGCCCGATTGAAGTTGCAGGAGTTCCTCCCGGAAATGTCCACTGCCAGGAATTTGGACTGTTTGCCGACAGGTCCGTAAAGGAAACTGTTCCGCCGGCGCATAATGTAGTGGGAGATCCTGAGAAATTTGCGACAGGAGGTACCGGGCAATTTCCCACTGTAATGTAACCTATTTTGGTAACAGAACCTGATCCATAAGGATTGGTTGCTGTTAATGTAACATCATATACACCCGGTGCAGCATAAAAAACTGCAGGATTTTGTGCTGAAGAGGCGCCTGGTGCTCCCCCGGGAAATGTCCATGACCAGCTCGTAGGACTGTTTGTTGACAGATCTACAAAATAAACCTGTTGACCGGTACATACACTTTGTGGTGTTCCTGAAAAATCGGCAACGGGAGGTGGACAATTATTTACAACAACATAGTTTGTTTTAGTTTCGGTATCGTTACCGGATGCGTTTGAAACCGAAAGCGTGACTGTATAATTACCCGGTGCGCCATAAAGAACCGGAGGTGGATTTTGTCCTGCGAAAGCAGCCGGTACGCCTCCGGGAAAACTCCAGTTCCAGCTGGTTGGTGTACCGGTACTCTGGTCAGTGAATGTTACTGTTAAACTATTGCAGCCAGAAAGAGGTGTTCCTGTGAAATTGGCGATAGGTGCATTGATGGAACAATTTGATGCATTTAATGCCACCATTGCAGTAGGAGCACAACTGTTATTTACCACACTTCGTGACATGATGTCATTACCTCCTGCAGTTTCACTCACAGGTGTAAGCGTGCGCCGGTCCGTATTGGGAGCAACCGCGTAATTCATTACCGTTACCGGGACGATGGTATGTCCCAGTTGGTGACTGTGTCCTAATTCATGCAATGAGACGGATTCAAAATCAAAAAGGCCTCCTGCAGTGGGAGCAGGGCCGTAATTCCAGTTAATGCCCCCCGTTCCGTTGGTACGGAATTTTAAATCGTTTTCATTCAGGTACCATATGCCAAATCCACAGGCACTGTAATAACTGTAAGAAACGCCAAGAACTCCTGCAGGAAGTGCACAGGCACCGTCAAATGTAACAAGATTGGTTCCATCAAGTGCCTGGCAGGAAGTGGGGGTGGTACCGGTTTTATTAAAGTTGACAAACGTTCCACAACGCCAGGTCTGAAGCGCTCTTTCAAAGGATGCAACTGCTGCGGCATTGCCGTTAAAGGTTGTATTGTAAACAAAGTTATATCCGCCAATACCGTTATCATTGATAAGATCAGGCTGATAATAAACACCACCCGAGTTCACATTTGATTCATTATAATTAATAGTGATTGTTACTGCTGAAATGGTGGATTCACCCAGATCATTTGTGACCCTGATGTTACCGCTGCCAGCTTGTGTAGGTACCCATGCCTGGATTGAAGTATTCGTCCATGAAATAATGTGATTTGCAGGAGTGGGAATAAAGCCTGCGCCTCCATTGTTGGCATCCCGGAATTCCAAAGCACGTGATCCGCCATAAGGGCCGGCCCCGAAATTGTTTCCATTTACTGTTACCAATGAAAAAGTTCCAGCTGTAGAAGGTGATGTAATACTTGTTATGGTCGGAAATGCCATTGGAACCGGATTTCCTGAAGGACCTGAATTCGATGGCTGAAATACGTTGAAAGGAATTATTTCGGAGTAATTCTGGTTCAGAGTCGTTGTGATATACTGATAAATATCGGTGGTAATATCAGTGTAAACAGTAAACGGTTCAATTGCCTCCAGCGATTTCATATCATACCGGACGAGTGACTGGTTGGATGCATATCCTTCAAACTGTAAAGCGGCAGGTCGTGGCGATGATGGATTGAGTTGCCCGGCAGGAATCATGAAAAAGACACCAATATCATTAACATTCAGTTGCAGTGACGGTTCAGCAACAATCATCGAATTACCTATAGTGCCGCCTTCAGTAATTATTTCAACCTGTGATGCAGTTATGCCACCTTTAAATACTTTATAAACCTCTATAACGTTGCTGGTATATATGAAATCAGATGCTGGATTCCAGAAAGAGCTCTTACTGATAATTTTTCCTTCAATTATAACCGATGAATTCATGACCTTCTGATGAAGGGGAACATGATAGGACATGCATTGGGCAAGGATGTCACCAGAAACAAACAGGCACACCGCTATAGTGAGAAGTGATAGTTTCATTTTTATTAAAAGTATACGCATGATGATCAGAATTTAATTAATTTGAATCGAACGTATCTACCGGAGTGAAATCCGCAGGTTTTTTTTGCTCCGTTTGTTCTGTTGTTTTTTCTGTTGTTGTTGGTTGCGGAGTTACTTTGGCACCTTGCTGATTTTTATAGTACAATCCATTTTCCTTAGGCTGACCGTACAATACAGGACTGATATACTTTCCTGCTTCAGTTCCGGTTTTATTTATAATCACTTCACGTTCTTCCGGATTTTGCTGGAGGTAAGGATCATTTCTTTCGGCATATACGATCCACGACACTTTCATCCCGTTGGTTCCACCTGCAATTATAAATTCCTTATTAGCTATTTCCTGTTTAACATACAGCTGCGCAGGGGCACCGATGGGAGTTATGTGATAGCTGTAATTGGTGTTGTTGACCGATTCAAAATAATCAGGAAGCGTCACAATGGCTTCGCCGGCACCATTTAAAACCACATTACCGCGATACACGTTAAGTACCTCAGGTGATTCCATTGAAAAATGTTTAAGAATTTTATTAGAAGGATCCAGCGGATGATCAATCATAAAAGTTTTCACACCACTCGAACCAAGATCATTATCGAAGAAACCACCAAAGCGTGTTGGACCGTTTGCATCGGCATATCCATACACTCCGATGGCGGATGTTCCGTTGGTAACAAATCCTGTTACGCCGAATCCAAGATTACCGGGGGCAGTTCCATAAACCCCGTCACCATTTGCACCTCCAAAACCGCTTGTTCCAATACCGGATGCGACAGTAGTCTGACCCTGCACTCCTGAATTTCCGCCAATTCCAAGTACTGCTGCAGCAGTTGTGGATGCAATAGAGGAATACACGCCATGGCTCAGATTAGTAACTCCGGTATTGTAGGCGAAAACACCTACACCTGAATTAGCAGCTGAACCTGTAACCCCTGCGCCGCCGTTGAGCATAGTGAAAGTTCCACCGGCATCCCTTCCGATAATTCCGGTACTGGATACGTTGCCTGAAGTATTTAATGAAAGCGAATACGTACCAATGCGGGAACCTGTGAAGGCCGCTCCGGATCCGGCCACTGCATAATTACCTGCCACACCATTGCCTACTCCCAGTACTGCAGTTCCGCTTGTATTAATATTATAAGCACCCACTCCAAAACCTGTGGCGGTAGTTGAAATTCCGGTAACGCCATTACCGGGTGTTGCTCCGGTACTTGTATTTTGTCCGTAAACTCCGTCACCCGTACCTGTAGCTGCTCCGGTGACTGCATCAAAACCACCTGCAGCATAGGATGAAAACACAGCTGTGGCAAAAGGAGTGGCATTGTTTACCGAAACTTGTCCGTTGGAAAGTATCCACATTCTTTCTATATTAAAGGTGCGCATAATGAAAGCAACTGAATCGATGGTTCCTATGAAATTCGTTGTGGCCACGGTTCCGGAATTACCTGTAATTAACCAGGCAGGGGAAGTGAGTCCGGTAGCATTTATCAATGTTCCATTCGGATCAGAGAGGACTAAACGGTTTCCGATACCTGCAAGTGTTGATGAACGGACATTACCGATAATGTGTAATTTTTCAAGAGGAGTGGCCGTACCAATACCCACATTCTGTGCGATGGTCTGTTGTCCTGTAAAGCAATTTAAAACGAGAAGCAATAAACTGATGCAGTAAAAATTTTTCATTGAGAAATATTAAGTTAGAAATAAAAATAAAACTATTTAGATTGTGTTTCAAGTGTAGTAATGCGCCGATTAAGCTCTTCAATTAGTTCCTGTTGTTCCTTCATTCCTGCAACAAGTAAAGGAATGAGCATTTCATAGTTCACAACCTGCACTTCGAGCGCTGAAATTTCTCGTGTATCTGCCATCCTGGATGGATTACCATCGACAAGTTTTTTAGTTGCAACTGCCGAAGGTAATATAGCAGCCAGTTCATTGGCGAGTACACCGTATTGCAAGCGATTGCTTAATCCGAGATTCGGATATTTTGCCTGATCATAATAATAGGAATATATGGAAATGCCTTTAATCTGATCGAGTGCATTCTTCAATGGATTCACATCTTTCTTCAACCGTTCATCGGAAGGGATGTAATAACCGGTTGTTGAAAACACATCCCCGTTAAAATAACCCGCCCATCCTAACAAGGTCGATTCTTGACCCTGTACTCCGATTGAAAATGGGTTAATTGCAATTCCCCTGACACCGGCGCCGGAGGCATTGGTGCCGGAATATTCACCCTGTACGGCTCCGAAAATTGTTCCGTTACCCGATTGTATTTGTCCGTATACGCCACCGCCGTTAGATCCTGCAGGAACATACCCATTCACTGCCCATGGAAATACCGGGTTACCAACAGCATTCATGAGGTCTCCTGGAATCACAGTATTGAAAGTTCCTACAAAAAATTCACCCAGTGCGCTGAAACGTCCACGTTCAATATTATTAGTTCTGAAACAAATATTCTGGGCATCGGTATTTCCAATAAAATTGGTTCCTGTGGTGGTAGTTGTTCCACCCGAAAGGCCGGAATTTCCGGTGACCATCCATGCCGGCGAACCAAGTCCGGATGCGGTTAAAAGTGTACCATTCGGATCAGCCAAAACCATTCTGTTACCCAAACCCGAAAGGGTGGAAGACCTGATATTCCCGATCACATGAAGTTTTTCAAGCGGAGTGGCTGTTCCAACCCCCACATTCTGGGAATTCACATTCGACCCAAATAGCACAATAGAAAGGACGGCAAGGCCCTTTATCTGAGATTTAAAAGTCATCCGGTTCATTTGATTCAGATTTGGAAATTCAACAAGTATCAAATTTAAGAAATATTCCGACTAAATAGAAATTTTGATATTTTGTTGATAACAAATTAGTTATTTAGCCCTTAGGTGGTGCGTTTCTAATAAAAAATTGTATTTAACAATGAGGTAATTCGTTAATAATCAATGCTCAGGATGTTCATGGTGTTGGTGACAAATTTTTTATCTAACCGTTTGTATATCAAAATATCTTTCATACATTTGCAATCCCAAATTTTGGGGTGTTCTTTGAGTACCTGAAATATTCCAAGCCGATGTAGCTCAGTTGGCCAGAGCTACTGATTTGTAATCAGTGGGTCGGGGGTTCGAATCCCTCCATCGGCTCTTCGGAAAGTGTGGTGAAAACCATTCCGTTCCTGATGGCTGTCAGGTAAATTGGGGAGATACCAGAGTGGCCAAATGGGACAGACTGTAAATCTGTTGTCTTACGACTTCGAAGGTTCGAATCCTTCTCTCCCCACTTAGCCCTCTGTAGCTTCGCGTAGGAGGGCGGGTGAGATTAAGTTCAGAGGTTGACTTAATTGAGAGAATGAGTGAACTTTTGCTCGTTGCGATCAGAAGAGTATAAAAAAATATCCATCCTTCGCTCATTAAGAGTTACGGATTGTACCAATAACCATCCTTCGCTTCTCTGCGAGGAGCTACGAATGGTGATAAGCGGAAGTAGCTCATTTGGTAGAGCATCAGCCTTCCAAGCTGAGGGTGGCCGGTTCGAGCCCGGTCTTCCGCTCAAGAGTAAAAAACCAGAGTCGCTGGTTTTTAGATTTAGTGATCAGGCTTCATTGCAGGTTCCTGCAAAACTGGAATCCCGGTATGCTCAAAAGCCAATGTAGCTCAGTCGGTAGAGCACATCCATGGTAAGGATGAGGTCACCAGTTCGATCCTGGTCATTGGCTCCATCTGCCTTTCGGACGGCAGCGGGGAGTTTGGATGAGTTTAGTTTGCTTATTACAGTTCAAAAATAAAAAGTTTAATATATAAATAGTACAAAAAAAAATTCCTGTCGTGCCTCGTGTCCTGATTCACAGTTCAACGGTAAGCAGGATCACACGAACAGGAATCCAAAATCAATTAATAAAAACCACGTTTAAATAACCAATACAAAATGGCAAAAGAAAAATTCGATCGTTCCAAACCCCACGTAAACATTGGAACCATTGGTCACGTTGACCACGGTAAAACTACTCTTACAGCTGCAATCACTTCAGTACTTGCATCACAAGGTCTGGCAGAAGTTAGAGATTTCTCTTCGATTGATAACGCTCCTGAAGAAAAAGAGCGTGGTATTACGATTAATACCGCACACGTTGAATATTCAACCAAAGCACGTCACTATGCACACGTTGACTGTCCTGGTCACGCCGATTATGTAAAGAACATGGTTACTGGTGCCGCCCAGATGGATGGTGCTATACTTGTTGTTGCAGCAACTGACGGACCTATGCCACAAACACGCGAGCACATTCTGCTTGCACGTCAGGTAGGTGTACCAAAGATTGTTGTTTTCATGAATAAGGTTGACATGGTTGACGATCCTGAGTTATTGGATCTTGTTGAAATGGAAATCCGTGAACTTCTCAGTTTCTATCAGTTTGATGGTGATAACACACCAATCATCCGCGGATCTGCCCTGGGCGGTTTGAATAATGATGCTAAATGGGTTCCAAAAATTAACGATCTTATGGAAGCCGTGGATACTTTTATTCCAATTCCTCCACGTGATATCGACAAGCCGTTTTTGATGCCTGTTGAAGATGTATTCTCTATTACAGGTCGTGGTACTGTTGCCACAGGACGTATCGAAAGAGGAATTATCAATTCAAACGATACTGTTGATATCCTGGGAATGCAGGAGAAAAAACTTACTTCAACCGTTACAGGTGTGGAAATGTTCCGCAAAATCCTTGACAAAGGTGAAGCAGGTGATAACGTAGGTTTGTTGCTCCGCGGTATTGAGAAAAACGATATCCGTCGTGGTATGGTTGTCGCTAAACCGGGATCCATTACTCCGCACACTGATTTCAAAGCTGAAATCTATGTTCTTAAAAAAGAAGAAGGTGGACGTCATACTCCATTCCATAATAAATACCGTCCTCAATTTTACCTGAGAACAACTGATGTTACCGGTGAAATCGTACTTCCTGAAGGACGTGAAATGGTAATGCCTGGTGATAACGTAACTATCACCGTTCAGCTTATTGTTCCTGTTGCTATGGACAAAGGTCTTCGTTTCGCTATCCGTGAAGGTGGCAGAACCGTTGGTGCCGGTCAGGTGACTGAAATTATTAAGTAATAAAACATATCTTTTTGCAGCAGTTGATCCTTAACGGGATTTTACTGCTGCAAACGGATTGAAAATAAGTCATACAACAAGTGAGAAGTGAGAAGTGAGAAGTGAGAAGTGGCAAGCCTGCCCGGCTCGGAGAGACGGGTGAGAAGTTGAAAGGGATAAGTTAGATGCCTGCTGTCACAGTGAGAAAGATCATAAAAAGTTACGGGTGTAGCTCAATTGGTAGAGTAGTGGTCTCCAAAACCATTGGCTGGGAGTTCGAGTCTCTCCACCCGTGCAAGTAAAGGAACGCAGGGAGGAGGTTATCACTTCCTGACAAAGTAAAGCAGTAGTAAAACCACTGCATAGAAAGATTGATATTAATAATTTGAGTCAGCAGACTATGGGAAAAATTAAAGCTTATATCCAGGATTCATACAATGAATTAGTACATAAAGTTTCATGGCCTACCTGGGCGGAGCTCCAAAGCAGTGCAATAGTAGTGCTGGTAGCATCGTTGATCATCGGATTATTGGTATTCGGAATGGATTCAGTTTTCCAGTTAATCATGAACCTTCTTTACAGTTCTTTCTAATATTCTTTTGCGATGAATGACAAAAAGTGGTATGTGATCAGGGCGATCAGTGGGAAGGAAAAGAAAGTTAAGCAATATATTGAATCGGAAATTTCACGACTGAAGTTGCAGGATTATGTAGCCCAGGTTCTGATACCGATGGAAAAAATTTACCAGATTAAAGATGGTAAAAAAGTAAGTAAGGAGCGAAGTTATTTCCCGGGGTATGTTTTAATTGAAGCGTATCTGACAGGAGAAATTCCCCATATTATTGAAAATACAACCGGAGTAATCGGATTCCTTGGTGCAAAAGGCGAAGCCCCCGCACCACTGCGTACTTCTGAAGTAAACCGCATACTGGGTAAGGTTGACGAGCTTGCCGATTCAGAGGAGATCATTCACAATCCCTTTGTGGTTGGCGAATCTGTGAAGGTGGTAGATGGTCCGTTCAACAGTTTTACCGGTATTATTGAAGAAGTAAACGAAGAAAAGAAAAAGCTGAAAGTAATGGTTAAGATTTTCGGAAGAAAAACACCGCTTGAACTCAGCTATATGCAAGTCGAAAAAGAATAACAACCCTTCCCGGGGAAACCCATTTCCGTGCAGGCCGCTTCCAGGCTGAACCGGAATGATAACCCAGGGAACCTTATAACTCAAACACCATGGCTAAAGAAGTAGCAGCCCTCATAAAACTCCAGGTAAAAGGCGGTGCCGCTAACCCGGCTCCTCCAATTGGTCCCGCATTAGGTGCCAAAGGTGTAAACATAATGGAATTCTGTAAGCGTTTCAATGCGCTTACGCAGGATAAAGCCGGAAAAGTTTTGCCGGTGATCATTACGGTTTATGCTGATAAGTCTTTTGAATTCATCATTAAGAACCCTCCTGTAGCAGTACAGTTGCTGGAAGTATCCAAGCAAAAGTCGGGTTCTGCTGAGCCTAACAGAAAAAAGGTTGCTTCCGTTTCCTGGTCGCAGGTGAAATCAATTGCTGAAGGAAAAATGCCTGATCTGAATTGCTTTACCGTTGAGTCAGCCATGAAAATGGTTGCAGGTACAGCCCGCAGTATGGGTATTACCGTTGAAGGGGAGTTTCCCGGAAAATAATTATCCGGCAGTAGTTTATTCATTGTAAACAATCGCAGAAAATGCCACAATTAACAAAAAAACAAAAAGCAGTAGCCGGTAAAGTCGACGCTGCAAAACAATATTCACTCCAGGATGCTTCTAAACTGATGAAGGATATTTCCTACACCAAGTTTGATGCTTCTGTTGACCTGGCCGTTCGCCTGGGTGTTGATCCCCGTAAAGCCAATCAAATGGTCCGCGGAATTGTTACCCTTCCACACGGTACCGGGAAAACAATTAAAGTTCTTGTACTATGCACGCCTGATAAAGAGAAAGAAGCTCTTGAAGCAGGTGCTGATTATGTTGGATTGGATGAATATATCCAGAAAATCGAGCAAGGCTGGATTGATATGGATGTGGTTATTACCATGCCCGGTGTTATGGCGAAAGTAGGTAAGCTCGGAAAGGTCCTCGGACCCCGTAACCTGATGCCAAACCCTAAAACCGGAACGGTAACAAATGATATCGGTAAAGCAGTGCAGGAAGTGAAAGCCGGTAAAATCGACTTTAAGGTCGATAAAACGGGTATTATTCATGCATCTATTGGCAAAGTATCATTTGACGCTCAGAAATTATATGAGAACGCAAATGAACTTCTGCAAACCATTTCCAAATTAAAACCATCCTCTGCAAAAGGAGCCTACTTCAGAAGCATTGCTATGTCAAGCACGATGAGTAAAGGTGTCCGTATCGATGCAAAATCGATAGGAGGTTAATAAGTTAAACCCGAAGATCTATAACGTCCAATGAAAAGGGAAGAAAAAGAACAGATCATCAGCTCCTTAGTTGAAAACCTGTCAAAATACAATAATTTTTATATCACTGATATTTCCAACCTGACGGTTGAAAAAACAAATCAGTTACGCCGTCTTTGTTTCGACAAGGATGTAAAGATCAATGTAGCAAAAAACTCGTTGATTCAGAAAGCGCTTGAGCGCATGGATGGTGATTACACGCCCATGTTTGAGGCCCTGAAAGGTTCTACCGCTATCATGTACAGTGATACCGGAAATGTGCCTGCAAAACTCATCAAGGAATTCCGTAAAAAAAGTGACCGTCCAATATTGAAAGGTGCCTGGATTGATACAGCGGTTTATATTGGCGATGCTAATGTGGAAACCCTGTCAGTTCTGAAATCTAAAAATGAACTGGTTGCCGACATCATCGCGTTACTTCAGTCGCCTGCTAAAAATGTTATTTCCGCGCTTCAGTCGGGAGGACAGAAATTATCAGGTATTCTTAAAACTCTTGAAGAAAAAGGTTCATAAGCTTCCACGAGAACCCAGCTCTTATAATTACCCAATTCTAAAATCAACAATTAAGTAACAAAAAAACAATTAATAAAATGGCAGATTTAAATGCATTCGCAGAACAGTTGGTTAACCTGACTGTAAAAGAAGTTAACGAATTAGCTCAGATTCTCAAGGATCAGTATGGTATTGAGCCGGCTGCTGCAGCACCAGTTATGATGGCCGGTGGTGGTGGCGGTGCCGCTGTTGCTGAAGAGAAATCAACATTTGATGTGATCCTCAAGGCTGCCGGACAAAATAAACTGGCTGTAGTGAAACTGGTAAAAGAACTTACCGGACTTGGCCTTAAAGAAGCAAAAGACCTTGTTGACGGTGCCCCAAAGCCGGTTAAAGAAGGTGTTTCTAAAGACGAAGCCACTACTCTTAAAGGCCAATTAGAAGACGCCGGCGCTGAGGTTGAAGTTAAATAACCCGTTCCGTTCTTTGCAATGAACATCAGACCTCTTCTCCCTAACAGGAGTAGAGGTCTATACCCTTTTATAAACCGACGTGCCTGCACGAACGGTTTTTAGTGTGTTTGAACATTTCATATTCCTTAAAACCTAAATACCTTGGCCGCAATCCAAAACTCACCACTGAAGAACAGCGTTAAAAGGATTAACTTCTCATCCAGTAAGCAGGCAATTGAGTATCCTGATTTTCTTGAAGTGCAATTAAAATCATTTCAGGATTTTTTCCAGCTCGAAACAACTTCCGACAATCGTCATAACGAAGGCCTCTACAAAGTTTTCAGCGAGAATTTCCCAATATCAGATTCCAGGAACAACTTCGTTCTTGAATTTCTTGACTATTTTGTTGATCCCCCAAGATACTCCCTCGAAGAGTGTATTGAAAGAGGATTAACCTATAGTGTGCCCCTGAAGGCAAAGCTTAAACTCTATTGTACCGATCCCGATCACGAGGATTTTGAAACCATTATTCAGGATGTATACCTGGGTACCATTCCTTACATGACTCCTAAAGGGACATTCGTAATCAATGGCGCTGAAAGGGTTGTAGTGTCTCAGCTGCACCGTTCACCGGGTGTGTTTTTCGGACAAAGCCGCCACGCGAACGGAACAAAATTATATTCTGCAAGGGTAATCCCGTTTAAAGGATCCTGGATTGAATTTGCTACGGACATCAACAATGTCATGTATGCTTATATCGATCGTAAGAAGAAATTCCCGGTAACTACATTGCTGCGTGCGATCGGTTTCCAGACGGATAAAGACATTCTCGAAATATTCGGTCTTGCTGATGAATTAAAGGTCAGTAAAGCAGCTCTTAAAAAAGCAACCGGAAGAAAACTCGCAGCCCGCGTTCTGAAAACATGGGTTGAAGATTTCGTTGATGAGGATACCGGTGAAGTAGTTTCCATCGAAAGAAATGAAGTCATCCTCGAAAGAGAAACTTTCCTTGAAGATGATCACATTGACTTGATTATCGATTCAGGTGTTAAGGTTGTGATTCTTCACAAAGAAGATACTAACTCCGGTGACTATGCGATAATTTATAATACTTTACAGAAAGATACTTCGAACTCTGAAAAGGAAGCTGTAGAGCATATCTACCGCCAGTTGCGTAATGCCGAGCCACCCGATGAGGAAACGGCCCGTGGTATTATCGACAAATTGTTTTTCTCCGATAAGCGTTATGATCTTGGTGAAGTAGGACGTTACAGGATCAACCGCAAGCTGGGTCTTGAAATTCCGTCAGAAACTAAAGTACTTACCAAGCAGGATATTATTTCGATCATTAAATATCTGATTCAGCTGATCAATTCAAAGGCTGATGTGGATGATATTGATCACCTGAGCAATCGTCGTGTACGTACCGTTGGTGAGCAATTGTATTCGCAATTCGGAGTGGGACTTGCCCGTATGGCACGAACTATCCGTGAGCGTATGAACGTGCGTGATAACGAGGTGTTCACTCCGGCAGATCTTATCAATGCCAAAACACTTTCGTCGGTGATCAATTCGTTTTTCGGAACGAACCAGTTGTCGCAGTTCATGGATCAAACCAATCCCCTTGCAGAAATCACGCATAAAAGGCGTCTTTCAGCACTCGGGCCCGGTGGTCTTTCCCGTGAGCGTGCAGGCTTTGAAGTCCGCGACGTTCACTACACGCACTATGGCCGCTTATGTACCATTGAAACTCCTGAAGGACCAAACATCGGTCTTATATCCTCACTGTGTGTATATGCGAAAATTAACAACCTCGGATTTATTTCTACACCTTACCGTACAATTGCCGACGGTCGTGTTGAAGTGGATAAGCCGGTAGTTTATCTTACCGCTGAAGAAGAAGATTCAAAAGTAATTGCGCAGGCAGTTTCCAACATCGATGATAAAGGAAATTTCAAGGACGCCAGGATAAAAGCCCGTTACGAGGGAGATTTTCCGGAAGTAGAGCCTGAAAAACTCCAGTTGATGGATGTTGCTCCTAACCAGATTGCATCGATTGCCGCATCACTTATTCCATTCCTTGAGCATGATGATGCCAACCGTGCCCTGATGGGATCAAACATGCAGCGCCAGGCAGTTCCTTTATTACGTCCTGAAGCGCCTATCGTGGGTACCGGTCTTGAAGGTATGGTGGTTCGCGATTCACGTGTACTTGTGAATGCCGAATCAGATGGTGTTGTTGAATATGTAGATGCCAACCAGATTATTATAAGGAGCTATCGCAACGATGATGAAAAGCTCATCAGTTTTGATGATGACCTTAAGACCTACAATCTTACAAAATACCAGAAGACCAATCAGAATACGTGTATTAACCTGAAGCCAATTGTGAAAAAAGGTGAGAAGGTTAAAACAGGACAGGTGCTGTGCGAAGGTTATGCAACACAGGATGGTGAACTTGCTTTGGGAAGAAACCTGAAAGTGGCCTTCATGCCCTGGAAAGGTTATAACTTCGAAGATGCCATCGTTATTTCTGAGCGCGTGGTACGTGAAGATATTTTTACTTCGCTTCACGTTGATGAATACAGCATCGAAGTACGTGATACCAAAAGAGGTCTCGAAGAACTTACTGCAGATATCCCTAACGTTAGTGAAGAAGCAACACGCGAACTGGATGAAAATGGTTTGATACGTGTTGGGGCTGAAGTGCAGGAAGGTGATATTCTTATTGGTAAAATCACTCCTAAAGGTGAAACCGATCCTTCTCCGGAAGAAAAATTATTGCGCGCAATCTTCGGCGATAAAGCCGGTGATGTAAAAGATGCTTCTTTGAAAGTGCCACCATCCGTAAAGGGTGTGGTAATTGCAAAGAAACTTTTCTCACGTGCAGTGAAAGAAAAAAATGCCAAGGTTGACGAGAAAACTGTTATTGCTAAAATTGATGAGGAGCAGCAAAAAGCACTTATTGAACTGAAAGCAAAACTGGTTGATAAATTGTTCATCCTGGTGAGTGGAAAAACTTCACAGGGTGTAATGGATAACTTTAAGGAAGTGTTAATTCCTAAAGGTGCAAAGTTTACTCAGAAAACACTTTCTGAAATTGACTACAGCAATATCAATCCGAATAAGTGGACAACTGATAAAGATAAAAATGATCAGATAAAGCGTTTGCTGCACAACTATAACATAAAAGTTAACGATGTTATTGGCGGATTTAAAAGAAGGAAGTTTGCCATCCAGGTGGGTGATGAATTACCTCCGGGAATCATGCAGCTTGCGAAAGTTTATATTGCGAAGAAAAGGAAACTGAAAGTAGGAGATAAGATGGCAGGCCGCCACGGAAACAAAGGTATTGTAGCCCGTATCGTTCGCGATGAGGACATGCCTTATCTTTCCGACGGAACACCGGTTGACATCGTTCTTAACCCGCTGGGTGTACCATCGCGTATGAACCTTGGACAGATCTATGAAACAGTTCTTGCTTGGGCAGGTCAAAAACTCGGAGTGAAATTCGCAACGCCTATTTTCGACGGAGCATCCATTGCAGATATTGAATCCTATGTTTCCAAAGCAGAGATCCCGACATTCGGAAGTACGTATTTACATGATGGCGGAACCGGCGAGCGTTTTGATCAGCCTGCTACAGTAGGTATCATTTACATGCTTAAGCTGGGTCACATGGTTGACGATAAGATGCACGCACGATCAATCGGACCTTACTCACTCATTACACAACAGCCACTGGGAGGAAAAGCCCAGTTCGGAGGTCAGCGTTTTGGTGAGATGGAGGTTTGGGCAATCGAAGCATTTGGTGCTGCACATATCCTGCAGGAATTGCTTACGATTAAGTCGGATGATGTTATGGGCCGCGCAAAAGCTTATGAAGCTATTGTTAAAGGTGAAAACCTCGGAACTCCCGGTATCCCGGAATCATTTAACGTATTGTTGCATGAACTCAGAGGTTTGTGCCTTAAGGTTTCACTGGAATAGAAAAATAAGTTGCGAGTGGAGAGTTACGAGTGACGAGTTGAAAAAATCAGTCAGTCTTACCACCAAACACCTACAATTCCATTCACAGTGATTAAACGTAGTATTAAAACAGAAATCAAAAAAATGGCTAATAAAAAAGATTTCAAGATCAAAAGTAACTTCTCCAAAATCATCATCAGCCTGGCTTCTCCCGAGCATATCCTGGAGCAGTCGAGCGGTGAAGTTTTGAAACCTGAGACTATCAATTACCGGACTTACAAACCCGAGCGTGATGGTTTATTCTGCGAGCGTATTTTCGGACCTGTAAAGGATTGGGAATGTCATTGCGGTAAGTATAAGAGAATTCGCTATAAAGGAATTGTTTGTGACCGTTGCGGTGTTGAAGTAACAGAAAAGAAAGTGCGTCGCGAACGTATGGGACATATCCAACTGGTGGTGCCTGTTGCACATATTTGGTATTTCCGTTCACTTCCCAACAAAATTGGTTACCTGCTCGGACTTCCTACCAAAAAGCTTGACCTCATTATTTACTATGAGCGTTATGTAGTGATACAGGCAGGAATAAAAGCACAGGATGGAATTAATTATCTTGATTTCCTTACGGAAGAAGAATACCTGAATATACTGGAGGCATTGCCGAAAGATAATCAGCATCTCGATGATAATGATCCGAACAAATTTATTGCAAAGATGGGTGCTGATGCACTTCATGATTTGCTGAGCAGACTTGATCTTGATGAATTATCTTACCGTTTGCGTTACCAGGCAAGCACTGAAACTTCTCAGCAACGTAAAAATGAAGCGCTGAAAAGACTCCAGGTTGTTGAAGCTTTCCGCCAGGCAAACACACACATTGAAAATCGTCCCGAGTGGATGATTGTAAAAGTGGTTCCTGTAATTCCACCTGAATTGCGTCCACTCGTTCCATTAGATGGTGGCCGCTTTGCAACGTCCGATCTGAATGATCTGTATCGCAGGGTAATTATTCGTAACAACCGTTTGAAGCGTCTTATTGAAATCAAGGCACCTGATGTTATCCTTCGTAACGAAAAAAGGATGCTGCAGGAAGCTGTGGATTCACTTTTTGATAACTCGAGAAAAGTTAATGCAGTTAAAACGGAATCCAATCGTGCACTGAAATCTCTTTCCGATTCCTTAAAAGGAAAGCAGGGTCGTTTCCGTCAGAACCTTCTCGGAAAGCGTGTTGATTATTCAGCGCGTTCCGTAATTGTTGTTGGACCTGAAATGAAATTGCATGAGTGCGGATTGCCCAAGGATATGGCAGCCGAATTATTCAAGCCATTTATCATTCGCAAAATGATTGAGCGCGGTATTGTTAAGACCGTAAAATCAGCGAAGAAAATTGTAGATAGAAAAGACGCAATCGTTTGGGATATTCTTGAAAACGTACTGAAAGGTCACCCGGTAATGTTAAACCGCGCCCCGACCCTTCACCGTTTAGGTATCCAGGCATTTCAGCCGAAACTGATCGAAGGAAAAGCGATCCAGTTGCACCCTCTGGTGTGTACTGCATTCAACGCCGATTTCGACGGTGATCAGATGGCGGTTCACGTTCCACTTGGAAATGCCGCTATACTGGAAGCTCAAATGCTGATGCTTGCAGCTCACAACATCCTTAACCCTGCCAATGGTGCACCGGTTACTGTTCCTTCACAGGATATGGTACTCGGTCTCTATTACATGACCAAAGGAAAGAAAACTGAAAAAGAAAGTAATACCGTGGTGAAAGGTGAAGGCCTTTCTTTTTATTCACCCGAAGAAACTATCATCGCATTCAACGAAGGTCGTATCGATCTTCATGCATGGGTGAAAGTGAAAGTAATGGTTCGTGAAAATGAAGTTCTGGTAAAACAGTTAACTGAAACAACAGTAGGTCGTATCCTCTTCAACCAGGTAGTTCCTAAAGATGTTGGTTTCATTAATGAATTGCTTACCAAGAAATCACTGCGCGAAATTATCAGCCAGGTACTAAAGCGTACAGGTATTGCTAAAACCGCAGCGTTCCTTGATGATATCAAGGACATGGGCTTCAAGATGGCATTCAAAGGAGGATTATCCTTTAACCTGAATGACGTTATGATTCCTGTTCAGAAAATTGAACTGGTTAAAAAAGCGCATGAAGAAGTTGAAGAGGTAAGGAATAACTATAACATGGGATTCATTACCAACAACGAGCGTTACAATCAGATTATCGATATCTGGACACGTACCAATTCAAGAATTACCGAGAACCTGATGAAACAATTATCATCAGACCGTCAGGGATTCAACGCGGTTTATATGATGCTGGATTCAGGAGCTCGTGGATCGAAAGAACAGATTCGCCAGTTAGGCGGAATGAGGGGATTGATGGCGAAACCGCAGAAGTCGGGCGCCAGTGGTGGTGAAATTATCGAGAACCCGATCCTTTCGAACTTTAAGGAAGGTCTGTCGATCCTTGAGTATTTTATCTCTACTCACGGTGCGCGAAAGGGTCTTGCCGATACTGCACTTAAAACAGCTGATGCCGGTTACCTTACAAGAAGGCTGGTTGATGTTGCACAGGATGTTATTATCAATGAAGAAGATTGCGGTACATTAAGAGGACTTGCTGAAACAGCATTGAAGAACAACGAAGATGTTGTTGAATCACTGTATGACAGGATTCTCGGACGTGTTTCCCTGCATGATATTTACCATCCATTAACCGGTGAACTGATCATTGAATCAGGATGGGAAATCACTGAAGATGTTGCAGAAACCATTGAAAATTCTCCTATCGAAATGGTAGAGATCCGTTCGGTGCTCAGCTGTGAATCGAAACATGGTGTTTGTGGTAAATGCTACGGCCGTAACCTTGCTACCGGAAGAATGGTGGGTAAAGGTGAAGCTGTTGGTGTTATTGCAGCGCAGTCGATCGGTGAGCCGGGAACACAGTTAACACTTCGTACATTCCACGTGGGAGGTACCGCCTCAAAAGCGGCAACTGAATCACAGATGGTTGCAAAGTTTGCCGGTAAACTGGAGTTCGAAGAAATTCGTACCATCCCCTATAAAACCGAAACAAAAACATTTGATGTTGTTTTAGGACGTTCCGGAGAAATCCGCATTATTGACCCGAATACAAGGGCGGTTTTATCAACCAACAACGTTCCATATGGTGCGCAGTTGTTAGTTAAAGAAGGTCAGATTGTAGAAAAAGGTGAACTGATGTGTGAATGGGATCCATACAACGCGGTTATCGTTTCTGAAATGGCCGGTAAAATTGATTTTGAACACATCGAAGAAAATATCACCTTCCGTGAAGAGTCCGATGAACAAACCGGCTTTAAGGAAAAAGTGATTATCGATAGTCGTGATAAAACGAAAAATCCGGTAATTAAAATTGTTACTGATGGCAAAGGCAAGGATAAAGAAATACTGAAGGCCTATAACATTCCGGTAGGTGCTCACATTGTTGTAAATTCTGGCGCAAAAATAATTGCAGGACAGGTGCTGGTAAAAATCCCTCGTGCAACCGGCAAATCCGGTGACATTACGGGAGGTCTGCCACGTGTTACCGAACTCTTCGAAGCACGTAATCCTTCCAATCCTGCAATTGTGTCTGAAATCGACGGAGAAGTGTCTTACGGAGGTATCAAGCGTGGTAACAGGGAAATCATTATCACCTCGCGTGACGGGGATGTTAAAAAATACCTGGTTCCATTATCGAAGCACATCCTTGTACAGGATAACGATTTCATCAGGGCAGGTTCGCCGTTATCCGACGGAGCAATCACGCCTTCCGATATCCTTAGCATTAAAGGGCCGGCAATGGTTCAGGAATATCTTGTTAACGAGATACAGGAAGTTTACCGTTTGCAGGGTGTGAAGATTAATGACAAGCACTTCGAGGTGATTGTTCGCCAGATGATGCGTAAAGTTGTGATTGAAGATCCGGGTGATACCAAGTTCCTTGAAAAAGAACATGTGAATAAAATTGATTTCATGGAGGAGAATGACTCCATCATCGATAAAATAGTAGTTATGGATCCGGGTGAGTCGGCATCATTTAAAGCCGGCCAGATTATCAGTATCCGTCGTTTACGCGATGAGAATTCGATTCTTCGCCGTAAGGATATGAAGCTGGTAGAATCCCGTCCTGCAATTTCAGCAACATCAACTCCATTACTCCAGGGAATTACCCAGGCATCGCTTCACACCAAGAGCTGGATTTCTGCGGCATCGTTCCAGGAAACAACCAAAGTGCTTAACGAAGCTGCTATCGGAGGAAAGATTGATTACCTGCTCGGATTGAAGGAGAATGTAATCGTAGGACACCTGATTCCTGCAGGAACCGGATTGCGTGAGTATGAAAAACTCATTGTAGGTTCACAGGAAGAATATGATTTGTTAATGGCTTCCAAGAAGACAGATAAGGAAGAGTTAGCAGGACAAGAATAGCAATGCTCAAAATGCATTAGCCGCCTGTAAACAACAGGCGGCTTTTTTTAACCCGTTAAAATTGATTAACTTTACTTAAAACCGAACTATCATGGAAGATAAAAACCAACCTCCTCATCTTAATATTGAACTTACTGAAGAAATGGCGGAAGGCATTTACAGTAACCTTGCAATTATCACACACAGCAACAGTGAATTTGTAATTGATTTTGTAAAAGTAATGCCGGGCGTTCCCAAGGCTAAAGTTAAATCCAGAATTGTTTTAACACCTCAGCATGCGAAAAGGCTTCTTTCCGCTATTGCGGATAATGTTTCCAAGTTCGAGGCAGTTCACGGAACCATCAAGCAGACTGAAGGCATGTCAATACCGATGAATTTCGGCGGTCCTACTGCACAGGCATGATGTTGAATTGGAATTGGTATGCTGATTAATAAACTGAGTGTAATAATTCCTGTTTTTAATGAAGAGCATACCGTAATTTCAGTTCTCGAAAAAGTTAATAATGTTCAGCTCACCGGAGGCATCACAAAGGAGATCATTATAATAAATGATGCTTCGGTGGATGGGAGCCGGAAAAGAATTGAAGATTTTATTTCCGGAAGAAATGATGCCTGCTTCCGGTTCTTTAATCATGAAATAAATAAAGGGAAGGGCGGATCAATACACACGGCTCTTGAAAAAATAACAGGTGATTATTTTATTATTCAGGATGCAGACCTTGAATTAAACCCTGAAGATTTTAATGTGCTGTTAGAACCGGTACTTTCAAATAATGCGGATGTAGTTTTCGGATCCAGGTTTTTGCAGGGGCAGCAAAACAGTAACAGCTTTTCTATTTCTCTTGCAGCAAATAAATTTCTGACTTTATTTTCAAACCTGGCTTTCAGCACCCGGTTGACGGATATGGAAACCTGCTATAAACTCATTCCCGCCAAGGCAATGAAAGGTATTACTCTTGTGGAAGAGCGTTTTGGTTTTGAACCGGAAATAACTGCCAAACTCGCCAGAAACAGAGGTCTTCGTATCACTGAAGTTCCCGTGAGGTATAATGCCCGTACAAATAAACAGGGAAAGAAAATAGGATGGAAGGATGGGGTCAGGGCTGTTTGGTGTATTGTTAAATATGGATTATTGCGAAAATAATGTAATTCGTCTCACAGAAATGAAAACAACAAAGGAAACGTAGTGACAAAGAAGGACAAAGAGTTTTTGAGATAATGGAACTTATATTAAATTATTGATGTAACAAATTTAATTTTGTTATTATGAATGTCTCATTTTTAAAATCCTCCCATTTTTCTTTTTTCGTTGTAGCAGCTTGCGTTGTTTTTTTTTCATACATGCACCGGTGGAATGGGGAGGACGGTAACGGGTGGGAAGCCACGGTTGATGGAGACAGTAAAGGAAATTATGCATATTTGCCTGCGCTATTTATTTATCATGACCTTTCTTTTAATTTTTATGATCAGGCAGAAAATTCAGCAATTAAAAGATATTATCATCCGCGGTTTAAGGTCAGGACATCCGTTGATTCGTATGTAAATAAAAATTATTGCGGCGTCGCAGTACTGTTAACACCATTTTTTGTTGCCGGTCATGGTATAGCCTGGTTGACAGGTGAAATGCAGTCGGGCTATTCCTGGCCGTACATGTTCACATTGATTGCAGCGGCAATATTTTATCTGTTGGCCGGCCTATATTATTTAAGGAAATTACTTTCTTCCTATCAAATACAAGACAGTACAATTGCATTAATCATTGCCGGGATTGCTATAGGTACCAACCTTTTTTATTACACAGCTGTTCACAGTACCATGGCTCATGTATATTCTTTTTTTGTCATAAGTGTTTTCGCATATCATATTCGAATGTATTGCCTGAATAGCACGATCCGGAATTTGTATTTGGCTGCCCTATTTCTAGGATTAATTACGATCATCAGGCCTTTGAATCTAATGATTGTTTTTGCAATTCCATTTCTTGCAGGATCATGGCCCGATTTAAAACAGGCCTTAGTGAAAATTTTCAGGCCTCAGGTATTCCTGGTTTCCCTTCTTTTATTTGTGCTTGTGATTTCGGTCCAGTTGGGTCTGTTTAAATTACAGACCGGTAGTTATTTTGTATGGTCCTATGGTAATGAGGGATTCAATTTTTCCAATCCGCATATTTTGCAATCACTGTTTAGTTTCCGGAAGGGCTGGTTGGTTTATACTCCTGTGATGCTGATGATAATTCCCGGTATTTATTTTTTTTTTAAAAGAAGTATATATGAGGGCATTTCATTCACGTGTGTTCTATTGATATGTATTTATATAATTTCCTCCTGGTGGAGCTGGTATTTCGGAGATGGATTTGGATTGCGTGCGTATATTGATTTTTATGCAGTGTTTATTATCCCGGTAGCCTTGATGGTGCAGACGATTACGAACCGCTTGGTAAAATTTTGGATTTATACATTTCTGATATTATGTATAGTGCTGAACCTGATCCAGACTTATCAATACAGGTATAATATAATTCATCCTGATGCGATGAATTTTGAGAAGTATAAGTATGTTTTTCTTCAAACCGGATCGGATTTCAGGAATGTACTTGGGGGTAAACCTGAATTATTATATTTTGAATTGGAAGAGACACCAGCACTTCGGTATAAACTTTTAAATACATCATCAGAACCCTTGTGGACATCTGCATTTTCCGTTAATCAGGCTAGCGAAATAATGTTTAATTCCGATACTGAATACGGGCCTGCGTTATCCCTGAATTTTGAGGCGATATCAGATGCTGATTATTATGTGAAAATTCAATTATCAAGAAAGGAAAAGGAAACAGGTGCGTGCGATGGAACCTTTTTAGTTTTTACTATAGAAGATTCCGCAGGGAATACACTTTTTTGGAATGGTGAAAAAATTAATGAACTGCCTTCAGAAGAAATTAATGAATGGAGAAAAAGAAAGTTTGGATTTTCAGTGCCAGCAGATTTTCAAGCTGACAGCCGTATTAAAATATTTGTATGGAATAAAAACAAAACCCTATTCAGCATAAAAGAAATGGAAGTTGAATTTTATAAAATTAATAAACCTGAAAATTAATCGAGCGCCCGCCTGTTAAAAATGATATAACCAAAATGAAACAATACCGAAAATTGGTTGTCGCGTTTTTCATAATAGTTTAAACTAAGGCTAACCGGTCCAACCGGGCTGTGATAGATGCCCGCAAAGGACGCTATTGCGGAACGTGAGTCGAAAGCATTTTTATATTTTGGCTTTAGATCAGGAGTCTGAAGGATTTCCTGGAACGGCTGAAAAATATAGCCTTCTACCCGAAGTTCAACATTAGTTACCAATGTCACGATTGTGTTCAACCCCATTCCGATATAATTATTGGCTTTATATTTATCAAGGAATATGGTTTTGCTGTGTGCAATGGGCTGAAAGGCCTGTGCCGATAAAATTGTGGCGGTATAATTCGCGAAGAATGGTTGCGAAGAAAGAAACATGTCGGTATACAAACCAAAGGTAAATGGTCCTACGCGTTTAAAATTGTTATGATAGATCATCCGGAGTTGAAACCAATCGTGCAGACTGTTTATGGTATCTGTAGATATTCCGGATGTTCCGGGAGAGGTTTTTTCTTCACCGGAAACAATTTTGCCTGTTATTTTGAAGAAAGTTCCTTTCGTGGCATACATCTTCCGGTTGAGTGTATTCCGTTCAAAGTTTATTGATCCGGTCCAACCCGAAAATTGAGTTTCATCGGCAATATCTTCACTTGAAAAATCCCGTGTCTGATAATACCGGTTAATCAGGTTAATGGAACCTCCTGAAATAAATGCTTTTCCTTTGTTTCCGGCAGGAATACCCAGGTTAAGACCGTAGAACCGGTCGGTTTGTATCAGGTAAGCGGGCTTCACATCCTCAAGGAAAGCGGAACTGCTTTTAAAATAATCAAAACGGTTAATGATGGCAACAGGTTCAATATAGTACTTGAATTTTCCCGGAATATCATAGCGTAATTTAATGGATACCGAATTATATAGTTTTCCAAAATAAATATTTCCGTTTAAGTTTAGTGCATGTTTTCCCCAGATATTATAATCCAATCCGACAAAGGCTTCATTAATCGGGTTAGATGAAATGTTTCCTCCGAAGTCAACGCGCAGGTCTTTTTCTTTCTTGATGAGCAGATCCATATCGTAATAGCCGGTAGAATCGTTGTATTTTAGACGTGGAAATATGGATTTAATATTATTATCACTCAGCAATTTGAAATATGCAGGTTTTATTTGTTCAATGGAAAGGCATTCATTTTCGCGATTGAGAATATTACGAACATAATGTTCCTGGTTGTGAGTAATTCCTGTTGCAGTAATTTTATCTATCATGATATCCTGAAACTGCGAACGGAAGATTTCACGTTTGATTTTTACGGAGGCAGGTGAAACACGAGTTCCGATTTTATTACGGATATCTTCGATGTTTCTCATAGTAGCCTGGTAACCTGAATCAATGGCAGCTCGCATATCATCAAATTCAAAAATGCCAATATTGGTAACAACCGGATTTATCATAATGTCATTTTCCCTCGGAACCGAATACGTAGTTGTTTGAACCAGCATGGTTTTAAACATCGAAAAGAGATTTTCCTCATAGGGAATATCAGCATACGACCCGGCATTCACACCTATGATCACATCCGGATTAAAGTCGTTTAACATCACATCAACAGGGAAGTTGTTATAAATTCCTCCATCGAAAAGTATCATATTATCAAAAGAAACCGGTGTGAAGTAAAGCGGGTAGGCCATAGAAGCCCTGACTGCCATTGGTAAATCACCCGATTTGAAAATTACGGGACGTTTGGATTTAATATCCGAAGCAACACAACGAAAAGGTACAAAGAGACTGTCGAAATTATATTTTGCAGCTGCTATTGCTGCCGACATATCCTGCATCAACGCAAAATCGGATCGTGCAGAACTTACCACGCTGCTGGGTAAATGCGTTTTTAGCGTTGAGTCGATTGAGAATTTTAGTGATACCCACGATGCGTTGACTTCTTCCTGGTTGTAGTAATAGGCAAGGTTTTCATTTATCTGCCCCGTAGCCCATTCACGGAATTCATTCGACATTACCAGCGATTCGATCTCTGCCGGAGATAAACCTATTGAATAGAGTGATCCTACAACAGCGCCGGCAGAAGTTCCGGTGACATAATCAATGGGTATTCCATTTTCTTCCAGGGCTTTCAAAACGCCAATGTGAGCCATTCCGCGAATACCTCCTCCGCTTAATACCAGCCCTGTCTTCTGCGCAAGCATAACAGTAGGTAAAACCAGCAACAGTAAAATTGTCAGGAAAAGTTTAAGTTTCATCTGAGGTAGCTTCCGGATTAATGCTTTTTACTTTGGAAATAATTGAATTAAAATACTCCGGCGAACCTTTCAGCCTGGAACCATACCAGCTGAAATATTCCCCATCAACCAACTCAACCCGGCTGCCCGGTAAAATTTCCAGAAGTTCATTGATATGTTTTTCGCTGAACGGATAGGGTTCGGAAGAAAGCATAATCAAGGATGGATTTAATTCTTTAATCGCAGCAGCATTGAGTGACGGATAACGCGATTCATCAGTTAGCACATTGATAAAACCACAACGCTGCATCATATCATTAATAAAAGTACCGGGAGCAGCTGCCATGAATGGATCTCTCCAGATCAGGTATAACGCAGGGATACCGGGTAACGGGTTGATAAGGCTGAATTGCCGAATAATGTTATTGTTTATTTCCCGGGCTTCAAAAATTTTCCCGGTAACTTCTCCAAGCATTTCAATCATACTGACCGCATCAGCCAATGATTTTATATCACTGATCCAGACCGGATAATTTTTCTCCAGCGCAAGAATATCTTCTTTTAAGTTTTCTTCCTTATTGGCAATAATCAGGTCGGGATTGAGTGCATCGATTTTTAAAAAATCAATTGTTTTGGTACCGCCTATACGTTTTTTATTTCTGAAAAGTGCATCGGGGTGGATGCAAAATTTGGTAATACCTGCGATCTCTTTTTCAAGGCCCAGGTCATATAATAATTCAGTAATTGAAGGAACTAAAGAAACAATGCGTGAAGGAGGTTTTTGCAACCTGACTTCACGCATCATTTGATCAGTATAAACCATATTTGTAATCTTTAATTGGCAAGGGCTTTTACAATATCAAACCGGGTTATGATATAATTTTTATCCTGTTTGAAATCCTTTACAAGCACTGCGGAGTCTGCATTTTTTATCATCCCTGATAAAACTTCCAGCGGGGTGGAAGCATCCACAAATGGCAGTGCTTCCTGCATAATTGTTTTAACCTGCTGTGATGAAATTTCAGGGTTTTCAATGATTTTGTTGAACACCAGGTTTTCATTTATTGAGCCAATGATCCTGTTATCCTGCGTCACCGGCAATTGAGAAATTCCGTGTGATGTGATGAGTTTTAAAGCTTCAGCAATTGTATCAGTTGCATGGATGGTTATCAGTTCACCATTTTTGCTGGTGGCAACTATATCCTTTGCAGTCATGCCTTTTTTATCGGTATAGCCTTTTTCACGCATCCAGTCATCATTAAAAATTTTACCAAGATAACGTGTGCCATGATCATGAAAAATAACGACAACTATTTCACCTTCCTTAAAATTTTCTTTCAACTGAAGTAATCCCGCAATAGCGGAACCTGCAGAATTCCCCACCCAAATACCCTCTTTCTGCACGATTTGTCGCGTCATTAATGCAGCATCTTTATCAGTAACTTTTTCAAAATGATCAATCAGGTTGAAATCAACATTCTTTGGCAGAAAATCTTCTCCAATACCCTCGGTCACATACGGATAAATTTCATTCTTATCGAAAATGCCTGTTTCCTTATATTTTTTGAACACCGAACCATACGTATCAATGCCCCATACTTTCAATGCCGGATTTCTTTCTTTCAGATATTTTGCAGTTCCGCAAATTGTTCCCCCTGTTCCGACACCAACTACCAGGTGATCAATTTTTCCTTCAGTCTGTTCCCAAATCTCAGGCCCCGTAGATTCATAATGTGCCTGAGCATTGGAAGGATTATCATACTGATTGGGATAATATGAATTGGGAGTTTCCTTGCTCAGGCGTGCTGAAACGGAATAGTAGGAACGCGGGTCTTCCGGTTCAACATTGGTTGGGCAAACAACTACTTCAGCACCAAAGGCTCTGAGGGCATCAACTTTTTCCTTACTCTGTTTATCGGTAGTGGCGAAAATGCACTTGTACCCTTTAACAATAGCTGCTATGGCCAGTCCCATTCCGGTATTTCCTGAAGTTCCCTCAATAATAGTCCCACCCGGCTTCAAAAGACCTGCCTTTTCAGCATCTTCGATCATTTTCACAGCCATCCGGTCTTTTATGGAATTGCCTGGGTTAAAGGTTTCGACTTTTGCAAGTACTGTCGCCTTACATTCTTCCGTTACCTTGTTCAACCTTACAAGTGGCGTATTACCAATGGTTTCCAATATATTTTTACAATACATAATGCTCATTAAATTTAAGGTGCAAAGGTACGAAAAGGAGGTTAAACCGGAAAAAAAGTTAACGGTTAACTTGGGCGTTTAATTGGGTAATATGATGATTTTTATTTAGCTGATCGCAAAGAGTGATTGATTGTAATTTTCATGCATGCCTCCGTTGGGTGATACTGGTGTTTCACGCAGTCGCGCAAAGAACGCAAGGGATGATGTAATTAAAATTAATCGTATCGAATTACTTTGGAAGGTGAGATGCGTGCCACTACCATTGAAGGGCCAATAAGCATGAGCAGGCAGGCAATTATAGTTCCTGCGTTAATTAAAACCAGGTGAAGCCATGAAAAATTAACAGGTACAGTTGAAACATAATAGGACTCCTGAGGAAGAGAAACGAGACCGAATTTTAATTGAAGAAAACATAATGTAACTCCGAGCAGATTGCCTGCAAGAATACCACCTCCGATTACAGGCATTGCGATATAGATAAAAATTTTACGAATGCTGCGATCGGTTGAACCCATTGTTTTTAATACACCAATAAGTCCAGCATTTTCAAGAATTATAATCAGCAATGTTGAAATCATACTTATTCCTGCAATTAAAAGAATAAGGGTGATTATGATAATAACATTAATATTTTGCAAATCGAGCCAGTGAAAAATCTGCGGATACTGTTCCCGTATACTTTGAGTATAAAACTGGTAACCTGCAGTTTTGTAAACCTGTTCATTTACTGTTTCAAGTCGGGAGAAATCATTTAATAATAATTCAATTCCACCTGCCTGGTCGGGTTGCCAGTTATTGAGTCGCCTGATTAATGTTATGTCACAAAAAACATAAATGTTATCAAATTCATCAAGCCCTGTTTCATACACACCTGCAACCTTCAGCTTCCGGATTCGCGGAGGTTGTTCAATAAAATAAATCACCATATCATCACCGGGCTTGAGCGACAATTTAAGTGATGTCTTTTTTGAAATAAGAACTTCATTTACATGTAATGAATCTCCTGATCGAATGATAGAGCCTTCAATAATTTTATTCTTGAAAAAATCCCAATTATAACTATTGGAAATGCCTTTTAAGACGATGCCTTCAATTTCCTCATCGGTTTTGATGATGCCTGCTTTTGTGGCGTATTCCTGAACGTGAAAAACATCGGGGTTTGATTTTAGCTGAGCAATAAAAGGAGCATTTAAGGAAAGTGGACTTTCTTCATACGAATTGTTACTGTCGAAATTATTTATCCGGATGTGTGCGCCAAAACCAATTACTTTTTGGGTAATCTCATTCCGGAACCCGGTAACCACCATAACTGCAACAATCATTACGGCCACACCAAGGGTTATACCTGCTGTTGAAACACGGATTACGGGATTAGAAAATCGCGATTTGCCGGATTTCCCTCTTAGAATTTTTGACGCAATGTAACGCTCGTAACTCACTTTAACGCTATTTGATTTTTCAAGGTAAAATTACCACATTCGCACCATGTACAGGTAATTAAATAAACTATGGCGAAATATAAACATTTTCTGCTTTTGCTGTTCCCTCTGCTTGTTTTTGGCCGCTGTGGAGCACAACAGGCAAAGATTGCCAGCGAGCCTGAAAAAGTCAGCCAGATAAAAACAGGGGCGTCACAATGGGAACGTTACCTGCCTGAGTTAAAGGGTAAGAAAGTTGGTGTTGTTTCAAACCAGACTTCTCTTGTGAATGAGATGCACCTGGTAGATTTTTTAATTTCAAAGGGCATCCTGGTCAAAACCGTTTTTGCACCTGAGCATGGGTTCCGTGGGGAAGCAGGCCCCGGCGATAAAGTTGCTTCCGGTAAAGACGATAAAACCGGGTTGCCGATAATTTCCCTTTACGGAAAAAGGAGGAAGCCTGAGCAATCGGATCTTAACAGTTTGGAGTATGTGATTTTTGATATGCAGGATGTAGGAGTTCGTTTCTACACGTATATTTCAACCTTGCATTACCTGATGGAAGCCTGCGCAGAAAATAATATTCCTGTTATGGTATTCGACCGGCCGAATCCAAATGGATTTTATATTGATGGTCCCGTTCTTGATACTGCATACCGTTCGTTTGTAGGCATTGCGCCTTTACCTGTGGTGCACGGACTAACGGTTGGCGAGTATGCGATGATGGCAAATGGTGAAGGCTGGTTGAAGAATACGGTGAAATGCAATCTGCAGGTAATAAAAATGGAAAATTATTCCCACAACCTTAAGTACGAATTACCCGTGAGACCTTCTCCAAATTTACCGAATATGGCCTCTGTTTACCTCTATCCGTCACTCTGTTTTTTTGAAGGGGCCGCCGTTTCAATTGGCAGGGGGACTGCTATCCCTTTCCAGGTAATGGGCTTCCCGGGATTTGAAAAAGGAGCGTATGCTTTTACCCCTGTTGAAATACCCGGAGTTATCAAGGATCCGCCTTATGAAGGTCAGGAATGTAAAGGTATCCTGCTTTCGGAAACCTGGCCGGAGATTTTAGAAACCCCTCAAATAAAAATTGAATGGCTGATTGATATGTATAACGCCTTCCCTGAAAAGGATAAATTTTTTAATAATTTTTTTGAGAAACTTGCAGGCACTGATAAACTCCGGCAACAGATCATAGCAGGTGAAAGCGCTGATGAAATACGTAAAAGCTGGCAACCCGATCTGGAGCGTTACCGCGAAATGCGTTTGAGGTACATGTTGTATCCCGATTAAAAAAAAGAGGCTGCCGGATTCCGGCAGCCTCTTTTTTTAACAGTCTCAGATTTTATTCATGAATATTGAACTTGAATCGTCCTACCTGACCTCCTTTTTGAATGATCAGCATATACAACCCTCCCGAGAATCCGGGTAAATCAACTTTGTCTCCTGTTTTTCCTTCGTTTGCAATTCGTTCTTCGGCAAGTAATTCCCTGCCCGCCATATCACATACTTTTACCAGGTACGGTTTGTCGTCTTTTGATTCAAACACGTAACTAAGTTCAAATTTTGTTGGGTTAGGATACGCATTCAGATGAATGGCACCTGCTTCAGGAGTAAAACGTAAATTGGGATCCGTGAAGGTAGTGAAGGAATCACCTGCACCCCACATGGAAGTGCTTCCGGCATCACACTTTGTAGCGACCCACACATCATATGTTGTTTCAGGTTCAAGTCCCAGTATCCAGTATTCTCCCGGATCAGGTGAAGCAGCTATTTTAACATGCCTGTAATCTGTTGTACCACTTACTGCCCATTTAACCATAACGCTGTCAACAAGTGTAGATGGTGTCCAGGAAACAAGTGCTTTGTTAAAAGTGATTTCACTAACGGCAAATGGACCAATTGCGGGGCATGCTGCAGGAGTGGTGAAGAATTTTGGTGCTGAATAAAGACTAACATTTCCGGCACATGCCGAGCGAACACTCCACTCATAGTTTGTTGATGGTGTAAGTCCTTCGATTAACCCTGAAGTTAGTGAATTAAAAGCTCTCCTGTAAAGATAATTTTGTGTTCCTACTGCACGGTAGCGAATTACAAATTTGTCGGCCTGTGTATCAAACCATGAAACTTTTGCCATGGTGCTGTTGACTACATCATTCGATAAGTTCTGAGGAGTTGAGCCACAAGGTAACGGTCCGTTTAATGTGGTGAATTGTTTTATGGCACTTCCAGTTTGAATGCCACTGCAGATTGCAACAACATTCCATTTATACAATTCACCTTCCGTAAGCCCGGAAAGAGTTATCTTACTTTGTGATCCCGCAACATTCACTGAGAAATTTTGTGCAGTTGATATCCGTGTGTATTCAACACGAAATGAATCGGCAGTTACGCTGGGATTCCATGAAACAACAGCGCTTGTTTTAGTAATGCCATAGTGAGAAAGCATGTTTGGTGTTCCGCAATGCTGTGACGATAATGAAGTCACGGTCATTGTTTGCGGTGCCGACTTACAACCAAATCCATTTATTGCACGCACTGTATAAGTTCCGGTATTGTTCACTGTTATGGCATCGGTTGTAGCACCGTTCGACCATAAATACGAATGGGCTGTTGGCTCGTATGCTGATAACTGAAAGGATGCTGAAGGAATGTATGCACTCATGATTGCAGGTGCGTCGGGTGCAGGCTTATAAAGTACATCAAACGTGGCTGATGAAATGGTAACACCTGTAAGGTCGGTGATATCTACAGAGTACGATCCTGCAATACTGATGTTGATCGATTGCGTGGTTTGTCCGCCTGGGGTCCATAAATAAGAACTTCCTGCAGATGCTGTTAAGGTCATGTAATTTCCAGGACACAACATACCTGAATTATTGGATGCGGTAATTGTTGCCGGTGGTGTATTTATATTTACAAGGGTAATTTCTGTTGGAGTGGATGTTGCCGAACATCCCGACGCGGAATAAGCTGTTACACTATAGAAACCCGGTGTGTTAACAGTTATAGAAGAAGTGGTTTGTCCTCCCGGAGACCATACATACGAAGTGCCTCCCGCTCCTGTAAGTGTTACACTACCGCCGGGTAAAATAGCTGTAGGGCCATTGGCACTGATAGTTGCGTTAACAGCCGGATTGACTGTAATATTGGTTGGCTGCGATGTTGTTGAACAACCGGCACTATTAGTTACTCTAACGGTATATGCACCTGCAGTCGTAGCTGAAATTGTTTGTGTTGTCTGGTTGCCCGGAGTCCACAAATAAGCGGTGCCTGTGCTGGCTGATAAACCGACAGAACTTCCTGCACACAATGAAGTAGATCCTGCGGGTGTGATGGTTGCAACCGGGTATGCTGATACATTTACATTTGTTGCTGTTGATGTTGCTGAACATCCTGAGCTATTAGTCACACGTACTGAATACGATCCTGCGGATGTTACATTTATTGACTGGGAAGTTTGTCCGCCCGGTAACCATAAGTAGGAAGTTGCATTAGCTGCAGTAAGAGTTACGTTGCCACCTGTGCAAAAAGAAGTAGGCCCGTTTGCGGAAATGGTTGCTGTTGGAAGCGCATACACTGTAACTGTAGATGGATTTGACATAGCAGTACAACCCCCTGATCCAGTTACACGCACGGTATAATTTCCTGTAGACGATGCCGTTATCGACTGAGTTGTTTGTCCTCCGGGAAACCATAAATAACTGTTGGCTGCTGAAGCGGTAAGCGTAACACTACTACCCTGGCAAAATGATGTAGTTCCTCCGGCTGTGATTGTTGCCACTGGAGTTTGACCTACTGTAACATTCACCGGGGATGATGTAGCAGAACATCCGCCAGCATTAGTAACTCTTACTGTATAGAATCCAGCGGTTGAAGTGGTGATCGATTGCGTAGTTTGTCCGCCCGGCATCCAAAGATACCCCGACATTCCCGAAGGAGCTGTCAGGGTAACGGAAGCGCCAGGGCAAAGTGTTGTAGATCCACCTGTTGTTATTTGTGCACTGGGTGCCTGAACTACAGAAACTGTGACAGCATTTGCAATAGCTGCACAACCTGCACCGGAACCGACTGTTACATTATACGAACCTGAAGCATTCACAACAATCGACTGTGTTGTTTGACCCCCAGGAGTCCATTGATATGAAGTCCCGGCGCTTGCAGTAAGGGTGACTGTTCCTCCTGTGCAAAAAGTTGTGTTACCTGAAGGAGTAATGGTTGCTGTTGCTGCTCCACACGACGGAGGTGCGGAATTGAGGAGCAGTGAAGCATCTGCTGTAAGCAATACTTTGTCAATCTCCAGCTTATCATTGCCGGGTGTAAGTTTAATTATATGATTTTGGATAGAGATATTCTGGAAGCGGATTTCCTGTTGTGTACAGGCATCATACCGGTACCAGGTCCATGCAGTATCACTGATACAGCCGATTGTTTTTGCAGCATTGTTATCCAGTTGAACATTCATGCTGGAAGTAACGCCACCCCGGCTGCGTGCTCTTACCCATACATACAGATTGCTGTTAAAATTGCCCCGTGGTGCAAAGTTGTATTCAACAGGCTGTGGGTTGGTAACCCCGTCAGGCCAGGCAAGGTAGCTGGTAAAATTTGTATAATCACCTGCTGCAGTTCCGGCAGGCACAGCAGTTTTAATTGCAACTTGTGTATTTGTGTTATCGAATAATTCAGCCTCCAGATTAAAATCATGTGACCAATGTGAAGGATGCGATTTTTCATGCCATCCATCTAACTGGTAAAATATAGCTCCTGATGGATTTGATTTATCATAAATATAGGTGCTGCCCTGTCTTTTAACTTTGAATGATAATACCTGACCATCAAGTGTGATTGTAGCTACACTTTCATTTTCTGCATTGCCGGTCATGCTGCTGTTAGGCTGGATGGTTCCAGTGATAGCGTATTTGCTAACGGTATTATGTTTACGCACTACTACCAGTTTTCTAAGGTCACCAGTCCAAAACGCATAGCCCGGAGCGGTAGGAGTTACATAGCTGTTTCCAACATCGCCTAACATTAATTCTCCATTGCGAATTAGGTCTTCATACCTGCTGGTTATTGCCTGTGCATAAGGTGGCATAGCAGCCTGCCAGATCCAGTTTTTAGAATCGGGCCAAGGAGCAGCCAGTGAGAAGAACCCGGGATAATAAAATTCAGCACCGGTCATGCCCAGGCATTTTAACAAACCTAACCATTGTGCAGGGCGTATATTTTTTTCTTCATCTGCATCCCATCCTGCAGCTACGAAAGGAGAATACAATCTGTCTCCTGCAGCCAGTTCATGCACGCGCGATTCTACGATCCACTGCCAGCCATGCCACGCAGAAACCCAGTTTCTCCAGTTATTAGACCATCGGGGATAGAAATCAGGCGTCGGATAATACTGACCATTAATCTGAGAATTTACCGACCGCGCTTCGCTGTATTTCATGCGGTACTCGGGGAAACCGTCAATCGCATATTCAGTAAATTTAGCAGAACTCATACGTGGGTGTGACATGATAATATCACGGTACGATTGTGTTTCGTTCTCTTTATATTTTCGTGACAGAAACGATTTCCAGTCGAGGCCTGAAGCATTCTTTGCAGCTAACACAGCAGGGTCCATTGCCATTGCTGTTTCGGATGGATGTGGGAAGACCTCACCATTTTCATTAACTACATCCACATTCCGGTTTAACCGCGAATACATGTCGGTTAGCATGGTGTATATGGCATTGCCATCGGCATTGTATGATGAGGTAGGAGCAGTAGGTCTCCAGATTTTGGAAGTTGTTACATTGCCATTGGCATCGATAAACTGCCCACTTGAATTCTGCAGATAGTGTGCTGCAGTTTTATTTTGATTAGTGAGCTCACTATTGTTGCCATTTAATTGTCCGCGAAAAATTATCAGCGATAACTTAAAGTCGGGGTTCGCATTTGCCGCGTTGGTCCAGGCTGTTTCAAATATGCCATTGCCAAGTCCTACCTGGAAATAGTAGTTGAAATTTTTTGCAAGTTCAGTCTGTATGACTGCACTGTTATTGGCGGCCTGTTGATTGGTCACACCGGGTTGCAATAAACCTCCCATAAATTTAGGATCCATCCAGTTGAAATTTTTCATCAGGGTGTTTCCCGGTTTGTAACGTGGTAGCGGATACTTCTGTAATTGTTCAATTGCGGAAACATTGACTGTCGGATGACCCGGTGCAAATTCAGTTGGGTCGAGCGGACTGGTTGTTGAGGATGCAGGAGGAATAGTTCCTGAATAATTATTTACGAAGTTATAAGGTTGTCCTGTTTGAACCCCGAGATAATGTTTGTAAATAAGGTTAGAAGGAATTGCGGTATTATAAATTGCAAGTTCATCAATGCTGCCAAAGTATTTTACGTAGCTTACTGAATGATTAAGATAGAAATTAATATTTCCACTATTCTGGAATGAGCCTGCAGTTATCGTTTTGCTGAATCCTGCAGGAAGCTGACCGTCCACCCATACTTGTTTGGATCCGGTTGCTGCATCAAAACGAAACACCAGGTGATGCCAGTTGTTGTCTACATAGTATCCGTATGATTTCCTTCCAAGACCTTCCAGTGATATGGCAAAATTATCTTCAATGGTTGCACCATTTGCAGCTTTATGAGTGGTGCTGAATGTTAAAGTCGCATATTCGATCCTGATGGAGAAAGCGCCATCGGCACGCTGCATGATATTAGTTGTATTGAATTTGTAGCCGGGTTTTAATAAAAATTCTACCGTTACCGCATTCGTTAAGCTAAGCGATCCGCCATCAATAAGATTCGAATTGGCATCAAGGGTAAGAAATTTTCCAACCTGACCGTTTGTACCAACCGTATACTGGCTTCCATAACTGGTAAAATTAAGATTGTTCTGACCCATGGAATCTGTTGAAGCACTTGTTCCATTGAATGTCCAGTACCTGACTGGATTGACAGTTTGAGCACCTGCATTGATGATTGCCATTAGTATAAGCAATACGAGCATCAAACAGAACTGGAACGTTGCGCTTAATGAGCTTACACTTTTTAAAACCTGATCTGTAAAATTGTTTTTCATTGTATCTGTTGAGTTTTTGTTTGAGTGTTTTTTTTATTCTGGTTAAGGCATATGTTTTTTACTGAATTATTTACATTGTTATATAATTGTCTTACTTGTTAGAAGGCCAACGGTGACAAATATATTCCGCGCATAAAGCCTCCGTGGATGATTGTTTCATTTATGGTCACCTGTGTAATATTTTACCTGAAAAGGGCTTCTGATTGGTAATTTTTCGAAGTTCAACCCTTGGAAACCCTTAATTTTACAGGGTTTATTTATTTTTGGTGGTTGATGAGAAGGTGTCAGTTTTTATGAAAAAATCCTTCTTTGCTAAGGTGGAATGGGGGTATTGGTAATTTTAAAGTCTTGTTATTGCATCCGTCATTTCAAAAAAAAGGGAGGCCCTCCGGCCTCCCAATCACTCAAACAGATAGGATTTTTACAGTTTGATAAGTCGTTCAACAGATACATTGCTGTTGTTATTCACGCGAACCATATAGATTCCCGGAGGATAAGCAGTCACATCAATGGTCATTTGAACTTTATCATCATTTGGAATAATTTGTCTGCTGTACATTACACGACCTGCAGAGGATACAATACTAACCTGCTGTGGCATGCTGTTGGTAGTCACAAAGGAAATATTAGTTAATGTGGTTGCCGGATTCGGATTTACAATTAACCTGTTGGTATTTCCCTGTGAAAGGCGTGGAGTGGGTTCAGTAAGTGTTGTAACAGTTAAAGGAGAACTCCATGATGAGCGCACACCATTAGAAGCAACAGTACTTACTTCAATATCATAAGTGGTTTGAGACTGCAAACCCAACAGGTAATATCTTTCAGGATTCGGATTGCCCGAAATTGCTACTATCCGTGTGGTACTTGCACCGGATGGAGCATAACGAAAGATTATACTGTCAAAATTCGACATATTATCCCAGGTCAGAATTGCTTTGTCATGACCCATGTCAAGCATCTGAAGTGAAGAAATAGTTGGAGCGATAGGAGCAACAATTACATTGCCTTTAACAGTTCCGGATCCCGGATTTTTTTCGCCGGAAGGCTGAATCACCACCGGGTTAATGTCAGTGTTTGCAACTCGTTGTGCATACGTTAATGAAGTACCACTCATTGCAAGGATGATAAAAAGCTTAAAAGCATTTTTTCTGATTGCCTGGCCGGTTGAGTAAACTTCCATTCTGTTTGTAGATGTTTGTTTCATTTCTTTAAAATTTATTAAGTAGTTATTTTCGTTCATTGGATATGATGCAACAAAAATAGGCTCACCCCGGCACAGATATGAAGCATCTTTTGATACTTCGGTAACATGTAAGATTTGCATTAATAATTACAGGATTTTGATTTAACCGCCAGCTTGAAAAGCCCACCGTCAGAGGTGAGAGCAAAAAAACTCAAACTATATTCCGGATAAACGGAGTGTGAGTTTTAAAATTTTTTCTGGCATTTTGATAACAGGAAAAGAATTTTCAGGTCACTCAGCGAAAATGCTGACAAAAAAAAGAGGGTACCTTTCGATACCCTCTTCCAAAAAATTAATTAATTATTATTGAACAGCAAGCCTCTTAGTGGTTGTTTTTCCACCTCCTGTAAGCTGTATCATATACAATCCTTTCGGATAATTACTCAGATCCATGTCATGAAGATTAATACCTTCCATTGCATCTATAGTCTCAGTTGAAATCACTTTGCCATTGATCTCCATAATCGTAAGTGTCATTTTTTCATTCTGATCAACCTTAAACGAAATGGCAGCACTCGTACTGGCTGGGTTCGGGAATACCTGAACCTGATTTTCATCGATATAGAACGTCATCGAAGGATCATCCTCTGTATCAAGGAATGTTTCTGTCAGCTCAGGAGTTTCTTCATTAATTCCATTTGACATTGTTCGAACTGATGGAGTAGTGAAGGCCAGGTAACCTGCGTAAGTAGAACTTACTGAAGTACCACACCAGGAGCGTACCCACCAGCGATAACTTGTCGCTTGATTTGCTCCAACAGAGATAGTCTGAGTAGTGTAAGGAACTTTACCGGTGATATAGTTATACCCCGTCTGCATGTTTTTGATCTTAACATTGTACTGGGTTTGACCGGTACCGGGATGTCCCCATGAAAAAGTAGCCGAATTATACTTGACATTTGAAGTTACCAGGCCATAAGGAGGATCACAGGCAGTACAACTTGAAACAGTAACAGGCACCGAAGATGCAGTTTTTGTACAGCCGTTCGAATTAGTAACTATAACATTGTAATTACCGGAAGTGGATACGTTTATTGACTGACTGGTTTGTCCACCCGGAGTCCAGGAATACGAGTAATTGGAAGACGCTGTTAATGTAACCGTACCGCCTGTACAGAAAGATGTAGGTCCACTGGCAGTGATTGTTGCCGTTGGAAGGGGCCAAACAATTACACTTACCGGAGCTGACGTTGATGGAGTTGTTCCATTGTATACCGTTACTGTATATGTTCCGGATGCACTCACGGTAATTGATTTATTGGTAGATCCATTTGACCACAGGAAGGACGTTCCGTTGCTGGCAGTAAGTGTTACACTTCCACCCTGGCAGAATGTAGTATGACCTGAAGTAGTAATGGTTGCAGTTCCACCACCTGAGGAAGCAACAGTAACTACTGCAGCAGCAGATGTCGCAGAACAGCCTGAACCATTTGTAACTCTTACTGTGTAGGAACCTGCTGTGTTCACACTAATAGATTGTGAAGTCTGGTTACCGGGTAACCACAGATAGCTGCTTCCTGATGATGCGGTAAGCGTTACACTTCCTCCTGCAGCAAGATTTAATGATCCGCTTGGTGAGATTGTTGCAACCGGCAGACTGTTTACAGTAACACTTGTATTTGCCGAAACTTTAGCGCAGCTGTTAGAATTTGTTACACGTACATTATAAGTACCACCTGTTGTAACAGTTATTGATTGTGAAGTCTGATTTCCCGGACTCCACAGATAGGACGATCCTGAAGAAGCTGTCAGCGTTACCGATCCACCCTGGCAGAAGGTAGTAGATCCGCTGGCGCTGATGGTTGCTGTAGGTAATGGGTTAACAGTTACGCTTACAGGCGAAGAAGTAGAAGTTCCTACACCATTTGTTGTAACGGTAACTGTATACGTTCCGGTTGAGGAGACAGTGATTGCCTGGGAAGTTGCGCCGTTAGACCACTGGTATGATGTGCCGGTGCTTGCTGTAAGATTTACACTTCCGCCCTGACAGAATGTGGTTGAACCGTTAGCAGTGATGCTTGCCTGCGCATTGGTACATGAATTTACTGCATTTCCATAAACAGCGCTTGAAGTGCTCATCAGGGAAACTTTGTCAATTTCAATTTTGGTATTAAGAGCAGTAATTTTTAACTGGTTGCTGGTTGTAGTAAGGCCATTGTAAACAACTGCAGCATTACTGGTGTTGAAACGGTACCAAACCCAGTTTGTATCACGGATGCAATCGAAAGTATTTACCGCACCGCTGTTCAATGTAGCTGTGAAACCGGTAGAAGAACCATCTTTACTGCGTGCTCTCACCCACAGATATTGCGTTGAAGGAGCTCCTTTGCGGGGAGTAAAGTTGAATATGATATCCGACGCAGCTGTAAAGCTCACATAGCTTGTATAATTAGTGAAGTCACCAGCTGTGGTTCCTGAAGGAACAACCGTTTTGATTACTGCACTTGAATTGGAGTTGTCAAATAATTCTGCCTCGAAATTAAAGTCCTTAGACCATGAGGAAGGGTGAGTTGCTTCATGCCATCCGTCGAGCTGATAAAACACAGGAGCAGCAGCATTTGATTTGTCGTAGATATATGTGCTTCCCTGGCGTCTCACCTGGAACTTCAGCGTTTGTCCGTCAAGCGCTATAGAAGCAACACCTGAATTTTCAGCATTGCCCATCATATTTGAGTTAGGCTGAAGCGTTCCTGTAATCGCATATTTTGCAAGCGTATTATGTTTCCTGATTACAACCAGCTTGCGTAAGTCACCCGATTTAAAAGAGTAAGCATTATAAGAAGGTGTTGAATAATTATCAGGAACATCACCTTCCATCAGAAATCCGTTACGCAATAAGTCCTCATAGCGACTACTTATAGCCTGTGAATATGAAGGCATAACTACCTGCCATGCCCAGTTCTTTGGATCCTGGTAAGGAGTGGATGTGGTGAAAAATGAAGGATAGAAGAATTCAGCACCGGTCATTGAGAACGCTTTTAACATTCCCAGCCATTGTGCAGGGCGAACATTTTTAGTTTCATCAAAATCCCAGCCTGCAGCAACAGGAGGTGAATACAATTTATCGCCGTTTGCAAGTTCAACTTTTCTTGATTCAGCTACCCACTGCCATCCATGCCATGCACTGCTCCAGTATCTCCAGTTGTCGGGATAACGCATGTAAATATCACCTGTTGGGTAATACTGTCCATTTATCTGAGTGCTTGCCTCACGCATTTCACTGTATTTGAAACGCCATGTTGACTGACCGTCAACCTGGAAATAGGCAAACTTGGTATTAGATAAAGCAGGAAGGTTCATAAACTGGTTACGATACGCAAGCGCTTTTTCTTTAGCGCGGCGTCCTTCGTAGGTATACCAGTCGAGGCCACTGTTATTTTTATCATTCAGTACAGCAGGATCTTTTGCAAGAGCTGTAGGGTTGTTATAGAATGGCAGTGTTTCTCCATTTTCAAAGATCAGATCCAGAGGACGGGTCATGCGGGCAGTGATTTGCTGAAGGTAAAAACGCTGGGTTAAGCCGTCGTATGCGATTGAATCGACCGGGGCAGCAGGACTGAGCCATTTGTCGGAAGTAACATTTCCAGAAAGATCAAGAAACTGACCGGAGCTGTTTCGCAGATAATGGTTATTGCTCATACAATTACATTCTGCATAAGCAAGACTTGAAGCCTTTCCGATATTTCTCGGATTTAATTGCGGCCAGAAAGAAAATGCACTGGTTTTTTTAGAAGGGTTGTTATTGGCATACTTGATAAACCAACCTGAAAATTTGGTGGTATCGTTCGCATAACCGTATTCACCTGTATTGCTTGCAATCAATATTGATTGATTGAAATTATTGATAAGGTCAGCCTGTTGAATTTTTGCATTTGCAAAAGCCTGGTTGTAAGAGACTCCCGGCTGCAATAAACCTCCAAGGTATTCAACACCATATAAAGGTACGTTAGGCAATAGGGTATGACCCGTTTTGTAACGTGGAACCGGGAAAGAAAGAACCTGGTCTGTTGCCGAAACATTAACACTTGGATGACCCGGAGCAAACTCAGTGGGATCGATTGAACCCGTGATGCTGGCTGCAGCAGGTACCGAACCCGAATAATTGTTTACAAAATCATAACCCTGTCCGTTTTGAACACCCAGGTAATGTTTGTAGATAAGAGAAGACGGAATGGCTGAATTATAAATAGCCACCTCGTCAATACTTCCAAGATATTTTACATATCCTATAGTATGATTGAGATAAACTGTGGTGCTTCCGCTGTTAGAAAAGCTTCCAGGTGTAACAGTTGTTGAAAAGCCGGAAGGTAACTGTCCGTCTACCCAGATTTCCTTAGTACCTGAAGAAGCATCAAAACGGAAAACCATGTGATGCCAGTTATTATCAACATAATAACCGTATGACTTTCTGCCGATACCGTTCAGATCCACTGCAAACTCATTCACAACATTGGAACCTGATGAATTTTTATGAGTAGTGGTAAAAAATATTTTTGCATATTCCATTCGTACGGAAAATGCATCATCACCTCTTTGTATAATTTTACATTGATTGAATAAATAACCCGGTTTTAATAACATTTCAATTGTTACTGCATTGCTTAACGAAACTGATCCGCCATCGATAAGGCTTGATGACCCGTTAAGTGTAATGTATTTTCCTACCTGGCCGCTGTTCTCAACAGTATACGCTGAATTATAGGTGGTAAAGTTCAGATTGTAGTTACCCATCTGATCGGTAGCTGCACTGGAACCGTTAAAATTCCAGTAACGGAGGGGATTGTACGTTGTTTGTGCCATAACCGTGACGAAGGGGATCATCATAAGCAATGACACCAGAGAAGCTGTTAATGGCAAATTTCGCCATGACCGCCCTGCTGGTTTGAGGGATTTTGTTTCAATCATTTTTTTGTATTGGTTTTTGAATTGGTTTTCTAATACCCATTTCTGCTAGCAGCCCCATTCCCGAAAAGTGTTAAACCGCTATTTTAGTGGGATTGAGGCCGAAAATAATATAAACCCTTGAATTGACAAGGGTTTAAAGGTTATTAAATGGTAACTATTTGTAAATCAATGCTCAAAGTTATTAACACAGTGTTAATAACTGTTTTTTGCCCAAAAAAAGGCCACTTTCACCCAAAAATTTGAAACATTCACCCAATTGTACGAAAGTTCACCCAAAAAATGGCATGGAACTTTAATGAAAATTTTTTGATGTTTTATTTGCCATAACCGGGGAATTATACTCCCGTAGTGGAGGTATTAAATCAGCTCAAAAAATAATTATTGCCATACTAAAAAACGAAATGTGGTCAATAAATTAAATGCACTGTTCCGTTTTTTGAGGCCCGTTTCCCGGTGATGCCCGAAGCGGTAACTTTATAAACGTATGTACCCTGAGGTGCCTTCACGCCATCATAAGTTCCATCCCATCGCTGGGCATAATTATCCGATTCAAATATCATCTCGCCCCAGCGGTTAAATACCTGCATGCGAAATTCTTTTATAGCTTCACCATGTGCTCCAAACGTATCGTTCATACCGTCGCCGTTAGGAGTGAAGGAGTTTGGAATGTATATACTCATATAAGGAATCACCTCGGTTGTGTTGGATGTGGAGGTCACTGAAGGATTGCCATTTTTATAAGCAACCACCCTGTATTTTCTCGATTGTTCTACCTGTTGTGCCGTGGCGGAAAGGCTTGCAAATAAACCAATACAACACGCCAATACTACAGGTTTAATAAAATTTCCCATAACGCTGTTTTTAATGTTATCCAAAAATACCCCCCGGGCCAGGGTAATAAATTTCAATATCAGCAGTAAGGTTTCGGATGTAAGTTTTTTATGAAAATGAGCAGGAATAAAGCACCTTGTAATGACTCCCATAGGCCGGAAGGCCGGTTGTTGCTGGGTTGGCGACTAAAGGGGTCAATAATCCGGCATGAATGAAATTCAGGTTTTACCGCCTGTTTTTGCTTTAAAAAGTTTTAATCTGCCGTAACTCTGCAAATTCCCTGTCAGTTTTTGGCCTGTTTATAAATTGAATGGGTGAAAGAATTTTAATTTTTAATATTTTATTTTATATTTACAGTGCAAACGAGTGACTCGCTTTTTAGCTATGACAGCTTTTTCGATAACGGAATGTCAAGGTCGGTGAATTAATAAGAGTGATCATACTAATTCTAAATAAAATTCAATCTATGGAAAAACAGGAACAACTGACAGACCTGCTTGCAGAGCATGAAGGCTGGCAAAAACAAATTCTTTATTTTAAGGGTGAATTAAAATCTATGAAGGATGAACTTGGAATTATCGTTGCTAAATATTCTCCGCGCGATGTTCCTGCCAGCTCGGAGCATTTCCAGAATCAGATTATTTTGCAAAAGGATGTCCTGGATATTATGAGACACGATTTTAAACAATTCGAAAACCAGGTGGAACATGCCCAACGTGGTGACGGAAAAGTATCGGATTACCTGCTTATGATGCGGAATGCCTACCAGATCCGGTTAAATGATTACGACAAAATTTTTAATGAGCTGAAAAGCGAATTTGAAACATTCAAAAGTAAGGATGCTATTCCTGCGTGAGATTGGAATAAATTATAGATCATAAATCATAAGGGTAGAAGATAAGGAATGGACGTGTGTCAAAGGGAAGAGTTTGGGGAAAAGTGTATGAGAATGAGAATGAGAGGAAAAGGATCAGGGAAGAAGCGATACATATAGCAGTGCCGTTAGGAGTGTAAGGAGGATAATGCTATCCAGTATCACATACATATAAGGAACCTTTTCCCTTGCACTGATATATAAATGGTGATTTGAATCCGACATGTGGTCGTAGGTTATTACCGGCTCGGGTTGATGAGGAGTTATTTCATTTGTTGATTTCTGCCATTCGCGTATTGATGCTCCCATGTGCTTTGACTTTTTAGATCGTGTATATTAAAATACGATTCCTGTCAAAGAAGGTTTCACTTTAACGAACTTGAATACAGGATTACTTACCGGAAATTTTCAATGCTGATAACCCGGTCGCAGAAAAAGGTTTCTTCACGCACCTGGTTGCTGCATATTATTACCGTTCTGTTTCCCGTAAGGCCGCCTACCAGGTTGTTGTACCATTCATAGCCTCCGCTGTCAAGGTTCGAAAGGGGTTCATCGAGCAACAGCACAGGAGTGTCAGCCATGAATGCCATTGCAAGCTTGCAGCGTTGTTTCATTCCCGATGAAAAATTTTTGATCAGCTTATCTGTAGCGCCCGCCAACCCCGATTTTTCAATGATCATTGGAATAGTCAGGCCCGCCTGCAATTTTTTGTAACGTGAATAGAAAACTAAATTTTCTTCAAGTGTGAATTCCTCAATCAGTTCCAGGTAGGGTGATGCAAATGAAATATACTTGTGAAAGTCTTCAACGGGAATAACGGCAGAGTTGCCTTGCCAGGAAATTTTACCTTCACTCTGACTGATATAACCAGCCAGCAGTTGTAAAAAGGTAGATTTACCGGAACCGTTTTGGCCGGTTATGGCAATTTTTTCTCCGCTGTGAATATCAAGATTTACTTTTCTGAAAATCCATTGGTCTCTGAACTTCTTACCAATGTCAGACAGATGAATGTTTTTAAATCCATTCTGGATTTCATTCATCATCTCCTCCGGTATACCCACGCATAATTCCTTTATCAGATGACCGGATAAATTCAATAATCTGGTCTTTTACAGGTGTGGATGGTATTTCTTTTTCAATAATATCAATTGCATGCCGCGTGCTGAATCCTTTAGTATATAAAATTCGGTAAATATCCTGTATGAGATTAATTGTATTGGTTTCAAATCCTCTTCGTTTCAATCCAACACTGTTTACACCAACAAATGAAAGCGGCTCACGTGCTGCTTTGGTATACGGCGGAACATTTTTCCGCACTCCTGTCTGACCTGCTATAAAACTGTGAGCACCGATTTTTATAAACTGTGAAACGCCAACATATCCTTCAAGAATTGCAAAATCCTCAATAGTAACATGCCCTGCAAGATTCACTGAATTGGCAAGTATTACACCGTCACCCAGCAAACAATCATGTGCAATGTGCACATAGGCCATCAGCAGACAGTTATTTCCAATTGCAGTTTTTCCAAGAGCCAATGTACCTTTATTCACAGTAACCATTTCCCTTATGGTACAATTGTCGCCGATTTCAGCAGTAGTATTTTCACCTTTATATTTAAGATCCTGTGGTATAGCTGCGATAACTGCTCCCGGAAAAATTCTGCAGTTTTTTCCTATACGCGCACCGTTAAAAATAGTAACGTTAGGTCCTATCCATGTATCATCACCTATACTCACATCTTCCTGGATGGTTGTAAAAGCATCCACATGAACATTCTTTCCCAGTTTTGCATCCGGATGAATGTTACTTAAAGGTGAAATCATCATCAGTTCTTTTTAACGATTTGTGCCATCATTTCGGCTTCCATCACAACTTTATCACCTACATACGCTTTCCCCGACATGTGGCAAATCCCTCTGCGTATAGGCGAGGCAAGCTGGAGATCAAAAACAAGCGTATCGCCCGGCATAACTTTTTGTTTAAAACGGGCTTTGTCTATACGAAGAAAATAAGTCCAGTAATTTTCAGGATCTTCAACCGTATTCAGAACGAGAATACCGCCGGTTTGTGCCATTGCTTCAATCATAAGTACTCCGGGCATAACAGGATTTTCGGGAAAGTGTCCCTGGAAAAACCATTCATTCATGGTAACATTTTTCACTCCTGTAACTTTGGTCTCCGAAAGCTCAATTATTTTATCAATTAACAGGAACGGATACCGGTGTGGAAGAAATTTGGAGATCCGGTTAATATCAAAAACAGGTGGTGCCAATAAATCAAAAACCGGGGCAGGGGATTTGACTTTTTCTTTTTTGATCAACTGTTTTATTTTTCGTGCAAATTCAACATTGGCAGCATGACCCGGACGAGCGGCAAGAATGTGCGCTTTAATTGGCATCCCGATAAGGGCAAGATCACCTACAATATCGAGCAGCTTATGACGCGCCGGTTCATTCTGAAAATGTAACTGCACATTATTTAAAATTCCTTTTTCCTTTATCTCAACCTGGGGCTTATTGAAAAGTGTTGCCAGTTCATCAAGTTTTTGTTGTGATACAGGGCGGTCGACAACTACAATTGCATTGTCGAGATCACCCCCTTTAATCAGGTTGTGTTTAACAAGCATTTCCAGTTCGTGTAAAAAACAAAAGGTGCGACAGGGTGATATTTCATCCTGGAACTCAGAGATGAGATGCATCTGCGCATGCTGTGTTCCTAATACCGGTGAATTGTAATCCACCATAACTGTAATCCTGTAATCGGCACTTGGAACAGCAAGCATTTCAACTTTGCGTGAAGGCTCTTCGAATGTTATAATTTCTTTCAGTTCAAAATAAATCCGCTCTGCTTCCTGTTCAACAATTCCTGCTTTACGGATGGCTTCCAGGTAGGGCTTGGAGCTTCCATCCATAATAGGCACTTCAGGACCATCAACATCAATGATCACATTATCTACTTCGGTGCCAACAAGTGCAGCCAGCGCATGTTCTGTGGTGCTGATTTTTGCTCCGTTCTGACTGAGTGTTGTACCCCGTGAGGTATCAACAACGTTATCCACGTCGGCATCGATCAAAGGTTGACCCGATAAATCAATTCTTCTGAATTTGTAACCGTGGTTTGCAGGAGCCGGCCGGAAAGTAAGGTTTACATGCTTACCGGTATGCAAACCTACGCCTGAAATGGTAACCGGATTTTTAATTGTAGTTTGTCGGATCATCTTAATTTTTCAGGAAATAGTTTGCTTCAATTCTGCAAGCGCCTTTTCAAGTTCCTGTATTTTTTTATCTAAATCGGGTAGTTTTCTGAATACAACATATGTGCGGCGATAATCACTTATCGGGAAAGCAGGTGATCCCTGCAAAATTTGTCCCGGCTCGGTAATGCTGGAACCAACTCCCGACTGAGCGGCAATTTTTGTGTTATCGGCTATTGAAAGGTGACCCACTATTCCCACTTGCCCGCCAATCATACAATCTTTACCAATTTTTGTAGATCCTGCTATTCCGGTTTGCGCGGCGATCACGGTATTTTCTCCAATGTCAACATTATGTGCAATCTGAATAAGGTTATCCAGTTTTACGCCTTTACGGATGAAAGTCGAACCCAGTGTTGCACGATCGATAGTTGTTCCGGCACCAATCTCAACATGATCTTCAATAATTACATTTCCGATTTGTGCAACTTTATTATACGAACCGGAAGCAGGCGCAAATCCAAAACCATCGGCTCCTATTATTACACCCGCATGAAGCGTACATGATTTACCAATCACACAATCGGAATAAATTTTCACTCCTGCAAAAAGCGTGGTGTCATCTCCAATAGTAACATTATCTCCAATATAAACATTTGGATAAATCTTTGCCCTGTTGCCAATGGTAACTTTATTACCCAGGTAGGCAAAAGCACCAACATAGCAATCGGAACCTATTTCAGCACTGTCGGAAATGTAACAGGGTTGCTCAATTCCCTTCTTGTCACGAACCACCTGGTTGTACATTTCAAGCAGTTTTGCAAAGCTTGCATAGGGGTCGCTTACGCGGATGAGGGTAGCAGTCACAGGGTGTTCAGCAACGAAATCGTTGGAAACAATAACAATGGAAGCTGCAGTAGAATAAATAAATTCGGTATATTTAGGATTGGCCAGGAAAGAAAGTGAACCTGGAATTCCGTCTTCAATTTTAGACAGGCTTTTTACGGCCACATTTGAATCGCCATCAATGGTTCCCTGAAGTAAGTTGCTGATTTGCTGGGCTGTAAACTCCATTTGAAAGTGATTACCTGCAATTTAAACAGGGTTTATTTGTACCGAGTCACAAAGGTAAAAAGAATGCATCAATCTGCCATAAAACAGGGAAATTAACCCTGTATCCGATATGAACAGAAAAAATGTTTGGTAACGGTGCGGGTAAGCGCGGATATGTTAAAATTATCGGAAGCCTCTGCAATATCAATCACCTGGCCTGTTTTGAAGAGAATGTTGATCTTGTCATCTTCCTGATCGTAAGCATTGTTTTCAATGGAATGCGAGAAAACAAAAAAGGCAGCCTCCCGGAAGGAAATTCCCAGGTAATCGGCGAGTTGGGCCTGCCTTTCGGCGATCACCTGCTTCGAAAAAGGAGTCTTTCCAATCTCGATCTTAAACAATTTTCTATTTACCAGGCTCCTGCACAGGGTTGCCAGAACCTTGTCGGGATGGTTGCACCAGACTTTTATAGATGTAAACACATCGAAGTCATCTACTTCAACAAAACGCTCCAGCAAATCAGGGTTTGTGCGGAAAGATTCTTTAGAATGATCGGAGTTCAGAAAAATCAGCAACGAAGGGGTGCCGAACAATTGGTGTCCTGATGCTGCCAGTTCTTTTGCTCTAACAATAATATTTATAAGCATGTATTCGGCTGCAAGAACGGTTTTATGCAGGTAAACCTGCCAGTACATGAGCCGGCGGGCGGTGATAAACTTCTCGACAGAATAAATCCCTTTTTCTTCGATTGCCAGGTTACCGTTCGCAATTTCAAGCATTTTAATGATGCGGTCAGAGCTGATAACTCCTTCTGAAACGCCTGTAAAAAAACTGTCACGGTTCAGATAATCCAGCCGGTCAACATCCAACTGGCTGGAAACCAATTGGTGAAGAAATTTTTTAGGATGGGTATTATTAAAAACGGATATAGCTTCTTCAAACCGGCCTTCGAAAATTTTATTAAAGCGTTCCATCACAATTTCAGAGATATACTCGTGCGAGACATCCTTAACAAGCAATTTTTCCAGTGCATGTGAAAAAGGACCATGACCGATATCGTGCATAAGTATAGCCAGGCAGGCTGCCTCGGCTTCCTTATCGGAAATGGAATGTCCTTTTGAGCGAAGTGTTTCAATGGCGTTTGTCATCAAATGCATCGCGCCAAGCGTATGATGAAATCGGGTATGCAATGCACCGGGGTAAACAAGATAGGTTAAACCTAATTGGCGAATTCTTGTTAACCGTTGAAACCAGGGATGTTCAATTATATCATGAACAATTTCAAAAGGAATGGTAATGAACCCGTAAACCGGATCGTTGATTATTTTTTTCTTGTTCAAAGCAATACTTTAAGCCTCAGGTTCGATTATAATGTGTAACTTTAAATTCTTCTAAACTCCGTAAAATTAGGTTATTTATGAATAAATTAAGCATTCTTTGGGCCGACGATGAGATTGATCTTCTGAAACCGCATGTGCTTTTTTTGCAAGAGAAAGGTTTTGACGTTACCACAGCCACCAATGGACATGATGCGCTTGATTTATTCAATAAGCAACGGTATGATATAGTTTTTCTCGATGAGAATATGCCCGGACTTTCAGGTTTGGAAACGCTCGTTCGCCTTAAAAATAAGAATGCCGAGATTCCGGTTGTGATGATAACCAAAAGCGAAGAGGAATATATTATGGAAGATGCAATCGGATCAAAGATTGCCGATTACCTGATCAAGCCCGTTAATCCGAACCAGATTCTGCTTTCAATAAAAAAGAATCTTGATACCAAGCGGCTGGTTAGTGAAAAAGCCACTTCTGTTTACCAGCAGGAATTCCGGAATATTGGAATGACGCTGAATGATAAACTTGATTATAAAGCATGGGTTGATGTTTACAAGAAATTAATTTTTTGGGAACTGGAACTCGAGAAATCCAAAGATGAAGGCATGTACGAAATCCTCACGATGCAGAAAGATGAGGCAAATGTTCAGTTCAGCAAGTTCATTGAAAATAATTATATCAACTGGCTGAAGCAGGATGATAAAGCACCGGTAATGTCGCATACTCTTTTCAGAAAGAAAATTTTCCCCGTTATAGAAGCAACAGAAGATCCCGTATTTTTTATTCTCATCGACAATCTTCGTTTCGATCAGTGGAAAGTGATTGCTCCGATTCTGAGTGAGGAATTACAGGTGATAGAAGAAGATGCATATTTCAGTATTCTTCCAACAGCAACACAATATTCACGTAATGCAATTTTCGCCGGCATGATGCCATCCGACATCGAAAAGCGATTTCCGAAACTCTGGTTTAATGATGAAGACGAAGGAGGAAAAAACATGCATGAAGAAGATTTTTTTGGCGACCAGGTACAACGTCTGCGAAAGCAACTGAAATTTTCATATACCAAGATCACCAATTTTGAAGCAGGAAAAATGCTGGTTGATAATATTGCCAACATGTTCCAGAATAAATTCAACATTATTGTTTATAATTTTGTGGACATGCTTTCACATGCCCGAACTGATATGCAGGTGATACGTGAGCTGGCAGATGATGAATCAGCCTACCGTTCACTTACAGTTTCGTGGTTTGAACATTCACCATTGCTGGAAGCCATTCGTAAAATAACAGCTAAAAAAGTAAAAGTCGTAATCAGCACCGACCATGGCACGATAAGGGTGAAAGAACCTTCAAAACTCATTGGCGATAGAAATACGAATACCAATCTTCGGTACAAGCAGGGTAAAAATCTGAATTATGACAAGAAGGATGTATTTGAAATAAAAAATCCTTCCGATGCAATGCTCCCGCGAACGAACCTGAGCACAACATTTGTGTTTGCAAAACAGGATAAATTTTTCGCTTATCCGAATAACTATAATTACTATGTAAACTTTTATAAAAATACATTTCAGCATGGTGGTGTTTCACCCGAAGAAATGATTTTACCGGTAATTAGTTTATCGAACCGATAATCAAAGCATTTTATGCAAACTGCTTCAGGAATCAGCTGGGTATGTAAGTCTGTCGCAGAATTGCCCGGCATTGCACAGCAGCTGCTTGCTGAAGCCGGACTATTCAGGGTGTTTGCGTTTTACGGTGAGATGGGATCCGGTAAAACAACATTTATTAAGGAAATATGCCGTCAGTTAGGTGTGGAGGAAGTAGTAACAAGCCCAACATTTACCATTGTGAATGAATACAGGTCGGGAACAGGGGAGCCGGTGTTCCATTTTGACTTTTACCGGATTAAATCTGAGTCAGAGGCTTTAGATTTGGGATATGAAAATTACCTTTACAGCGGAAATTATTGTTTTGTGGAATGGCCGGAGCGGATCGCAGCTCTTCTGCCATCAAAAATTGCAAAGGTTTCCATAACAACGGGGGGGGAAGCAAGAACTATAACTTTAACTTTATGAGTAAATCATTACATAATGAGCCGGGTCTGAGTTCAATGGTACAGCAGGGAATGTTAATGCCCCAGGAAAGTTTGCTGGAGATCAGGCATAGGAACCAGAACTTATTTATCGGGATTCCACGCGAGACTTCGTTTCAGGAAAACCGAATTTCACTGGTTCCTGAATCGGTAGCCCTATTGGTGAATAACGGTCACCAGGTGCTGATTGAAACCAACGCAGGAAAGAACGCCAATTTTACGGATACTGATTACAGTGAAGCAGGAGCACAGATTGCCTATACCTGTGAGGATGTTTACAAGAACTCCAAACTGATACTTAAGGTAGCGCCACCTTCTGAAAATGAACTGGAATTGCTTCAGGAAAAGCAAACGCTTTTATCCATACTGCAAATTGCCATGCAGCCACGTGATTTTGTAGCACGGCTGAAAACAAAAAAAATTACAGCGCTTGCTTATGAATACATGCGTGATGAAACGGAAGTGTTGCCCGTTATACAAGCTATGAGCGAAATTGTTGGCAGCACATCCATTCTTATTGCCGCCGAGTACCTGAGTCATACCATGTCAGGCAAAGGTGAGTTATTAGGTGGCGTAACCGGAGTACCTCCCACGGAAGTGGTAATTATTGGTGCCGGAACGGTAGGGGAGTATGCTGCAAAAACAGCATTGGGTTTAGGTGCACAGGTGAAAGTGTTTGACAACAATCTTTATAAACTCAGAAGAATTCAGCGGAACCTGGGTCAGAAATTATATACTTCTACCATTGTTCCCAGTTTCCTTATGAAGGCGTTACGTACTGCTGATGTGGCCATTGGCGCCATTCACGCCAAGGAAGGCAGAACACCTGTGATTGTGACTGAAGAAATGGTGAGTGAAATGCGTTTTGGCTCGGTCATTATTGATGTGTCTATCGATCAGGGTGGATGTTTTGAAACTTCCGAAGTAACCAATCATACCAACCCGGTTTTCAGAAAATATGGTGTAGTCCATTATTGTGTTCCGAACATTGCTTCAAGAGTACCCCGAACAGCGTCGTATGCGCTGAGCAATATTTTTACGCCCATACTTATTAATATCGGTGAAGAAGGCGGTTTGGATGAATACCTGTGGGCACACAAAACTGTTCGCAGCGGAATTTATTTATACCGGGGAACGGTCACTAATAAATTTGTGAGTGAACATTGTAAGCTGCCGTACCGGGATCTGAATTTGCTGATGGCGGCAAGGATATAAGAAATGTTATTGGTCATAAGTCATAAGGAGAAAAGTAGAAGGGATTTTTTTCCTAATTTCCTAATTCTCTCATTCCCTCATTATCCAATTCTCTCATTCCCTCATTCCCCCATTCCCTCATTATCCAATTCTCTCATTCCCTCATTCTCCCATTCCCTCATTATCCCATTCCCGCATTCTCCCATTCCCTCATTTTCTTCGTTTTTTTTCTGCCAGTATCATACTGAGCTCGCGTCCTGTTTGCCCGGCAATTGAAGTATTTTCCTGGGCTCGGCGTATCAGGTAGGGCAGTACAGATCTCACAGGGCCGTAGGGAACGTATTTAGCTACATTATATCCTGCTGCTGCAAGGTTGGATGAGATGTGGTCGCTCATTCCCAAAAGTTGCGAAAACCAGATATCAGGATGATTGTGCGGAATATTTTTAGCGTACATCAACCGAACGAGTAAATGACTGCTTGCCTCATTATGTGTGCCTGCACAAAGGGCAATTTCGCCAAAATGATCGATGCAATAAGTAAGAGCCGCATCATAATCACGATTCGTTGCTGCATGATCGGGCTGAATAGGTGAGGGATAATTTTTTTCCACTGCCCTTGCCCGTTCCTTTTCCATATAGGCACCACGAACCAGTTTAAGTCCTAAGATGTAATTACCTGCTTTCGCTTTGTGATGGGAATGTTTTAAAAATTCTAACCGGTCGGTACGATATAACTGGATGGTGTTGTAAACGATGGCTTTCGTACGATTATGTTTTTGCATCATAGCATCAGCCATATCATCAATGGCTTGCTGGATCCAGGAATCTTCGGCATCAATGAAAATACGAACATCATTTTCAGCGGCGGCTGCACAAATTTTTGTTACACGCTGACTTGCTAACTCAAATTCAATTTTTTCATCCGGTGAAAGTGTACCCGAACTTGCTTTTTCAAGGATATCAATACGTGCAACACCGGTTACTTTAAAAACGCAGAATGGAATCGCTGAATCGCCTTTTGCTCTCAGAACCGTAGCAATAATTTCTGCTGTGGTATGATCAAAATTTTCTTCGCTCTCAGCGCCTTCAACTGAATAATCGAGCACACTGCCAATGCCTTTCTTTTTCAGAGCCGCAATTGTCTTATTGCAATCGGTTATGCTTTCACCTCCGCAAAAATGTTTATAAATGGTTGCTCTGATGATTGGAATTACAGGTAAACGCAATTTTAGGGCTGTATCGAGTAAAACCGGACCGTTATTTACAAGCAGGTTACTGCTCATTGCTTTAAACAACCAGTAAGCACGGGTGAGATCCGCATCCGACTTTCCTGCGAAAGCCACTTCAAGGTTATTAAAATCAACGGGCCGGGTGAGTGGATCGGGTGATGAAATGGCGGGATTCATAAGGAGCCTGGGGAATACAAAGTATTGAAGGGCAAAGATAAGAATTGATTAACATACCTGAATCCTCTCATTTCATCAGAAATATCAGCTGTTCAAGTATTTGTATTTCTATCTTTGCAGAATACCCTGAATAAATGAATAAAACTATCAATGCCGGGAAACACGACATCCTTTTTACGAACGAAGCAGGCCGGCTGATCGCTGAATTTTTAACAGTCCAGTCTGGAAAATTATCAGGTATCTATGTTATTTGCGATCAGCAAACTAAAACGCATTGCCTTCCCTTAATAAAAGATTTTTTGCCTGAAACTTTCCGGGAAATTATTATTGGAACCGGTGAGTTGCACAAAAATCTGAAGTCATGTGAAATCGCATGGGATCAGTTGCTCACCACAGGTGCTGACCGGAATTCCATAGTTATTAACCTTGGCGGAGGGATGATAAGTGACCTTGGAGGTTTTGTTGCTTCTACTTTTAAAAGGGGTATCCGTTTCATAAACATCCCTACTTCCCTTCTCGGGATAGTGGATGCGTCGGCCGGTGGGAAAACAGGAGTAGACCTGAATCATTATAAAAATATGATTGGTACCTTTTCTTTTCCTGAGAAAGTTATAATTGATCCGGTATTTTTAAAAACACTTCCCGAAAAGGAATGGAAAAATGGCGTTGCAGAAATTCTCAAACATGGATTAATTGCTGATCCCAAAATATGGTCTTCACTGAAGGACATGGTTAAAAATAACCCGGGAGAAGTGATTGACGAAGCGCTCAAAAATTCAATTGTATCAACACTGGAAAGTGCAGTTCACGTAAAGGCAAAAATTGTTGCAGCCGATCCTTATGAAAAAAATGAGAGGATGTTCCTAAACTTTGGTCATACCATCGGCCATGCGCTGGAAACTTTTTCGTTGTCGCATGATCACACACCGTTGTCACATGGTGAAGCAATTGCCACCGGTATGATTTGCGAATCTTTTATTTCGAATAAAGTCTGCGGATTAAGCGATACAGCACTAAGGGAAATTTCCGAAGTATTTTCAAAGTTTTTTCCTCATCGCAACATCCGCAAAGCAGCTGTTGAAGAAATTTGTAAACTCATTAAAGCAGATAAAAAAACAGAAGCAGGTAAAATTCGTTTTGTGCTGATCAGTAATGTAGGGACTCCGGAAATCTGCAATGAAATATCTGACGAATTAATTTTGGATTCACTTCAGCATTACAATTCACTTTCAGGATGATTGCTGAGATAACACATCCCGGTGGCCCCATAAGGGTATCAATACAATTGCCGGCTTCAAAAAGTATCAGTAACCGTGTATTAATTATTCATGCGTTAGGCAAACTGAAGTCTACAATAGAAGGATTATCGAAAGCTGCCGATACCGAAAAGTTGCGCGAAGCCCTTTTGTCGGGCAATGAAGTTATTGATGCAGGTGAAGGCGGAACCACATTGCGTTTTTTGATGGCTTATTTTTGTATTACAGGAAAATCAGTTACACTAACGGCTTCCGAAGCTATGAAAAGGCGACCTGTTGCACAGCTGGTTGATGCATTGCGCCAACTGGGAGCTTCAATTGAATATGAAAAAGAAGAAGGTAAATTACCGGTTATAATAACACCTGCCATATTATCAGGAAAACAAATACGTGTCAGCGGTGAAATAAGCAGTCAGTTTATAAGTGCAATCATGATGATTTCCCCCTATATACAGGGTGGCATCACCATTGAAATAGAAGGAGAAATTCTTTCGGTCCCTTATATAAAAATGACACAATCGGTGATGCAATACTTTGGCGCGGATGTATCATTTGAAAACAACCTGGTAGTGATCAAGGAAGGGCGTTATCAAAACCGCGATATCATAATTGAACCCGACTGGTCGGCAGCGTCTTACTGGTATGAGATAGCTGCATTATCGGAGCAATGCGAAATTCATATTAAAGATTTATCGCGTAACAGTCTGCAAGGTGATGCTGTTATTTCTGATTACATGAATAATTTGGGAGTAGCAACTGAATTTACAAAGGACGGGTGTACACTGACCAGGATTTCATCACACTCACTTCCTGAATATTTCAGTGAAGATTTTTCGGGTTGCCCTGACCTGGGACCTGCCCTGGCAGTTATTTGTGCGGGGTTAAACATTACAGCCGATTTGCACGGATTAAAAAATTTCAGGTTAAAGGAATCGGATCGTGCAGCGGCGCTTCAGCGTGAACTTTACAATTTTAATGTTAATACTGATTTTTGCGGAGGTTCAAAATTTAAATTGTACAGGGGGAAGGGAATTAAAAATTATTTGCGGCCGGCAAAAACGTACAACGATCACAGAATAGCCATGGCTATTGCACCCGTTGCACTAAAAACGGGCAAAGTTTTAATTGACGACTGTGAAGTTGTAAAAAAGTCATACCCCTCATTTTTTGAGGACCTTGCAAAAGCAGGTTTCAGTGTAATTATTCATCCCGCAAAGGAAATTACTTAAAAAGTTCTTTAATGACTGTTCCTGTAGAGCCGCTTGGTGCCTGAATTCCGAGCAATTGCGTAATTGTTGGGGCAATATCAGTTATATTGATATGGCGCGATGATGTTCCGCGTGAAATTTTCCATCCATAAAACAGAAGCGGCACATGTGAGTCGTACGTATATCCCGAACCGTGATCCGTACCTTTACTTTTATATTCCACCAGGCCGGGTTCTAGAATCAGCACAACATCGCCTGAACGTTTTACTGAAAATCCTTTTTGAACCAGTGAACGTATTCCCCAGGAATATTCATTTACCGAAAGTTCTTTTCCGGTCAGCACATTTGAAACTTCCTTGTATTTCAAAAGGAACCTCCTGATTTCATCAGTCATAACATCCAAATCAATTTTATTTTTCCGCAACAGTTCATGGTCAAGATGTAACTGGTCGTTATAAAACGATAATACCCACTTTTGGATGCCGAAGATTTCATTTAAATGTTTTTGAAGCGCTTCAGATGCCCGCGCATCATTGAAAATACCTGCAGGGATTTGCTGATCGGCAAGAAACATTACATTCGGAATGGCAGCGTGATCTGCAGTCAGAAAGAATAACACATTTCCTTTACCTGCATAATCTTCTGCGGCTTTTATCAGTTCAGCAATATCCTTATCAAGCCTGAGGTAGCAATCTTCTGTTTCCACAGCATGAGTTCCGTACTGATGTCCTATAAAATCGGGTGATGAAAAACTAACGGCAAGCAGATCGGTAACAGAATCTTTTCCCAGTTCTTCTGCCCGCATTGCCGTAATGGCAAATTCTTTAGTGATGGTATTTCCATAAGGTGTGGCAGTAAATAACTGGTACATGCTTGTATTCGTTGCCGGAAAAGTATGAGGAAAAACAGGTTTTTTTTCTCCTGCGAAAAGATCTTCATAGGGTGTGTCATCCGGAGTACTCGCCGTATAACTTTCTAATGGATATAATGTGATCCATGGATTTTTAGCATATTCCTGAGGTAGTTTGCGTGCATTGAAAGTATTAACCCATTCAGGAAGCGTTTTTAAATACCAGCTGCTGCTGATCCAGTTGCCCGTGGCACCTTCGAACCAATACGCAGCATCAGCTGAATGACCTGCCGGCAAAATTGAACCCCTGTCCTTCAATGCTACACCAATAACTTTTGATCGCAGGTTATTTGCAAGGCGCAATTCATCAGAAAATGTAGTCGTCAGCATGTGAACAGGCGACATTTTTCCTGCGTAAGCATTGGTTCCTGTACCTGTAATTGTAGTATCTTCCGTAACATACATTCTTCTTTTTGCATTACGGTTGTACCAGTCGTTTCCAATTATTCCGTGAACAGCCGGAGTTGTTCCTGTGTAAATGCTGGCATGGCCCGGCCCGGTATACGTGGGTACATAATCAAAATGCGTATTGGTGAAATTATACCCTTCGGTAACAAGTTTCTTAAATCCGTCATTTCCGAACCGGTGCCAGTATCGTGTTAAATAATCGTATCGCATCTGGTCTACTACAATACCGACAATCAGCTTTGGCTTAGGGGAATTGGGATCAGTGGCAGCAGCCCTGTAACATGTTAGTATAACAACCAGTACTGTGTAAAAAAAATATTTTTGCAACATGAGTGTAGTTTATACTGCAATATTAGGCAATAGGCTGATAATATGGCAAGCTTTTAGCTGCTAATAGGATATTAACTTTTTGTTAAATACTGTTTGCTATTTATTACTTTACGGATGGAAACAATTACTCACTATACGCTGACTTTACCGGTTGAAAATGTGGTTCTTAAAGGGGAACTCATGATTCCTAATAATGCATCTGCTCTTGTTATATTTTCCCACGGAAGTGGCAGCAGCAGGTTTAGCCCAAGAAATAATTTTGTAGCCAGTGAATTTAACCGTTCCGGGCTGGCAACGCTTTTAATTGACTTGCAAACTCCGAATGAAGATGCAATTTATGAGAACCGGTTTAACATTCCACTGCTGACTTCACGGTTAAAATCTGTTACTGCGAAATTTGATGAACCCGGAAATTTATATTTTACAAACATCGGTTATTTTGGATCCAGTACAGGAGGCGCCTCAGCATTAATGGCAGCTGCAGAATTTAAGAAAAGGATATATGCGATAGTAATTAGAGGTGGTCGGCCTGACCTGGCAGCATCTTTCCTGCATTCAGTGACCGCTCCATCCTTATTGATCGTAGGCAGTAATGATTATGATGTGTTAAAACTTAATGAACTGGCATTCTCTCAACTTTCATGTATAAGGGATTTACAGGTAGTACAGGATGCTACTCACTTATTTGAAGAGCCCGGGGCACTTGAGCAAGTAGCATTTTTAGCAGCGCAATGGTTTAATAAACATTTACCCTGAAAGTAGCAGACCATGTTTCTCAACCGCATAGAAGCCGCAAAATTCCTTATCCCATTTCTTGAAAAGTTCAGGTTTGAGGATGTTGTAGTTCTTGCAATACCGCGTGGCGGAGTTCCAATGGGATTGGTGATTGCTCAATATTTTAACTGGAAACTGAGTTTGTTGTTGATAAAAAAAATTGGTCATCCAACCAATAAAGAATATGCGATAGGTGCTGTAGGACTCAACTGTATATTACTTGATGAAGGCCACACGGATGTACCTCAATTCTATATCAGGGAAGAATCAGAAAAGATACGGCAATTATTATGGAACCGTTTCACCATGTATATGGGACATTGTAATCAGGTTTCTTTGAAGGGGAAAACTGTAGTGAATATCGACGATGGAATTGCAACCGGATATACCATGAGGGCATCTGTAATGATGTTAAAGCAGCAACAACCCGAAAAAATTATTGTAGCTGTACCGGTAGCATCACCGCGTACACTTCAGCTGTTACAGAATGGAGTTACTGAAATAATAGTTCTGGAATCACCCGAAAATTTCAGGAGTGTTGGTCAGTATTATATTGATTTTTCAGAGGTGACGGATGAAGAAGTTACTGCGATGCTGAATAAAGCAGGCTAAAAGAAATCAGAAATTTTTTGTTATCCACATTCCTGCCATAATCATAAGTACGCAAATAATTAAACTACCTATCACATTCATCCCTGCATAAAAAAACAAACCGTTTCTGAACAGCTCCAGTGTTTCGGCACTGAAGGTGGAGAAGGTGCTGAAACCGCCACAAAATCCGACCGCAATTAAAAAACGCAATTGATTATCGTTTTCCGGTTTTGCTATTGTGGCCCCAAGGAACAATCCCAGGAGAAGAGCGCTCACAATATTAGCAGCAAGCGTTCCGTATGGAAATGTTACCGGCAAAATTCCTGATACCCATTTCCCCAAACCATAGCGGGCCAGACTACCAAGTCCTCCACCCACAAATATTGCAACTAATGTATTCAATTTTTTCGGTGAGCTAATGGACTGTCGAAGAGTAATCGGTAAATTATATAGGTTATTCCAGCGGCCAGGATTCCGATTATCCAGCCACCAAAGATATCGGCGGGAAAATGTACTCCCATATAAACCCTGCAGTACCCTATCAGCAGCACCCAGAATGCCATCACTCCCGTTAGTGTTGTATTGCTGTTACGGGTGATCATCATCAGGTATGTGAACACTGCCATTGTATTTGCAGCATGAGAAGAAACAAATCCATATTGGCCACCGCATTTATTTTTTATTGTATGAACCAGAAAGGACAATGATTCATCGTGACAGGGTCTCAGACGTTCAAAAGTGTTTTTTACCAATACAGATCCCTGGTCGCTGAGAACAATCAGCAGTGCGGCAAAAATAACCATGATATAACCTTGTTTGCCATATTTCCTGACAAGGTAAACTGCAAGCACAACATAAAGAGGAATCCAGATAAACCGGTCGGCAGCCCACCACATAATTGCATCCATAAATTCAGAATGCATACTGTTTATGAACAGGAACAGATTACGGTCGAAGTTAACTAACGTTTCTATCACGGGCAAAAATTTAATGCAACTGATTTACATCACAAAATTAATCGTTCAGCAATTTCCACAATTCATCTTTCAGCATCTGGATACCAAATCCTGCAACAGATGAAATAAAAATAACAGGAACTTTGGTTCCATCACTCATTTTATCACGGGGAAATTCTTTTTTCAGTGCTGTCATTAATTCTTCATCCAGCATATCGGATTTTGTGATGGCAAGCATGCGGCGTTTGTCGAGCAATTCGGGGTTATGCTGTTTCAGTTCGTTTTTCAGAATTTTGTATTCCGTTTTAATATCTTTCGCGTCGGCAGAAATCATAAACAAAAGCGCTGAATTGCGTTCAATGTGCCGGAGGAAACGTAAGCCGATTCCTTTGCCGGTATGAGCCCCTTCAATTATTCCGGGAATGTCGGCCATTACAAACGATTTGTTATCGCGATAAGCAACAATTCCCAGGTTGGGAACAAGTGTTGTAAAAGCATAATCGGCAATTTCAGGTTTCGCTGCGGAAACAACACTTAATAGTGTAGACTTACCTGCATTGGGGAAACCTACCAGGCCCACATCGGCCATTAGTTTTAATTCAAGAACTTTCCATTCCTCCAATCCCGGTTCGCCGGGTTGTGAAAATCGCGGAGTTTGTTGTGTAGAAGATTTAAAAAATGCATTACCCATTCCACCACGGCCACCACGAAGCAAAATTGCTTCCTGTCCGTCATCTTCAATTTCAAAAAGTACTTCGTTAGTTTCAAAATCACGCGCAATTGTTCCCAGTGGCACTTCCAGAATTTCATCTTTACCATCGGCACCCGTTTTCAGTGAGCTGCCACCAGAACCGCCCGGAACGGCAATTACATGCTTCCGGTATTTAAGGTGAATCAGTGTCCAAAGCTGTTTATTACCTCTCACAATAATATCACCACCATTACCTCCATTACCACCATCGGGACCGCCTTTTGCAGTCAGTTTATCACGGTGAAGATGAGTAGAACCCGGACCGCCTGCTCCTGAGCGGCAACAAATTTTTACATAATCAATAAAATTGGATTCAGCCATTATAGATTCCGGGAAAGGATTTTTAGAGTTGGTTGAGTAATCACTTACCCGATTTTGTATGATCATCCATCATATTATCCGGAAGTTTTTCGATAGTCTCACAAAGCTTTGTAAAAATATCATCTACTGAACCGAATCCTGTAATGGCTGTATATTTATTCTGTGCTTTGTAATAATTTATGAGTGGTGCAGTTTTCGCATTATACTCTTCAATTCGTTTACGTATGATTTGCGGGTCAGCATCATCAGCACGACCTGAATCTTTTCCCCTTCCAAGGATACGCCGGATGAGTTCTTCATCTTCCACATCAAGGGCAAGCATTCGTGAAATGGAAGTGCCTTTTTGATCCAGCAGTTTATCAAGTGCAGCGGCCTGTGCCTGCGTACGGGGAAACCCATCGAAAATAAAACCATTCGCATCGGCATTCGCATCCAGTTTATTGCTGATCATCCCAATTACAACCTCATCGGGAACCAGAATACCCTGGTCCATAATTTTTTTGGCTTCCAGCCCCAGCGGTGTGTTGCTCGCGATTTCACCTCGAAGAATATCACCGGTGGATAAATGCACCAGGTGATATTTTTCAATCAATCGTGCAGACTGTGTACCTTTTCCGGCACCGGGGGGCCCAAATAAAACCAGGTTAAGCATAATTCAGGATTTCAAAACGTAAATATCATTTAAATTTCTTCCTATACCATCGTAATCGAGACCATATCCGACAAGGAAATCAGGAGCAACTTCAAATCCTATGTAATCGGGTGTGATCGGATGGATAAGTGCTTCGGGTTTGAAGAGGGCTGTTGCAATTTTTAACGATGCAGGTTTTAATTTCCGCAACTCTTCAAAAAGATGTTTAACAGTTACTCCGGTATCAATTATATCTTCAACCAACAATACGTGCCGGCCTTCAATATTTTCCTTCAGTCCGATCACACTCGACACCTGACCGGTTGTTGTTAATCCCCCATGATACGATGCGACACGGATAAACGACAACTCACATTCCATTTCAAGTTGTTTAAACAGATCCACAGTAAACAACGCGGCGCCGTTCAGCACTCCGAGCACGATGGGTTTTTTGCCATTATAATCGTTGTTGATCGAGACCGCCAGTTCCTTTATCCGTTGTTGAATAGTTGAAGAGGAAATGCTTATTTCAAATGTTTTGTCTTTAATAATAACCTCAGGACCGGACATAATCATTGGCGTAGTGGAGTAGTTGTGCAAGATACTAAAAATGCATGTTAAGCAAACAGTCCCTTAGTTTAATTAGCTGGTAATCAGAATAATATCTTATAATTCATGCTACTTGGTCAGGAATTTTTAGTTTTGCTGTTCAATTGATGTGTTATGGGAACTTTTAAAGGCGGGGCAATCAGGTTAGGAATTCTGGGAGGTGGTCAGCTCGGCCGCATGCTGATACAAAAGGCCATCGACTATAATATTTCCACTTTTGTAATGGATCCCGACCCTGATGCTCCATGCAAGGATCTGTGCACTGCGTTTACTCACGGCAATTTTAAAAATTTTGATGATGTAATGCGGTTTGGTAAGGATATGGACATCATTACCGTTGAAATTGAACATGTGAGCGTTGACGCGCTCGATGAGCTTGAACGGATGGGTAAGAAAGTTTTTCCGCAACCAAAAATTTTGCGCCTTGTTCAGGATAAAGGACTGCAGAAAGAATTTTACAGGCTAAACAAGATTCCAACTGCTGAATTCAGGCTGATAGAACGCAAGGATGAACTACAAGACTTTGAAACATTTTTACCGGTGATGCAAAAAATGCGAAAGTCGGGTTATGATGGTAAAGGAGTTACCGCATTGCGCAATGCAGCTGATTTTTCCAAAGCTTTTGAAGAGCCCTCAGTTCTTGAAAAATTTATTGATTTTGAAAAAGAACTTGCAGTAATTGTGTCCAGGAATGAATATGGAATTACAAGTCATTACCCGGTTGTTGAACTTGAATTTAATAGCGAAGCAAACCTGGTTGAATTTCTTTTTTCCCCGGCTTCTATCAATAAAGAGTTAAGTGATAAAGCAATTGAAATTGCAAGGAGCGTTATTGAAAGTTTGAAAATGGTGGGACTACTTGCCGTGGAAATGTTTCTTACCAGGGATGGTGATATCCTTGTCAATGAAATCGCTCCCCGCCCGCATAACAGCGGTCACCAGACTATAGAAGGAAACGTGACGTCACAGTACGAACAACATTTGCGTGCTATCCTGGGCCTTCCCCCGGGAGACACAACAATCACAAGACCTTCGGTGATGGTGAACCTGCTGGGCGAAAAAGAATGTACAGGTGATGCAATTTATGAAGGATTCAGCGAAGTGTTACAATTGCCCGGTACGCATGTTCACCTTTACGGGAAAAAAATAACCAAGCCTTTCCGTAAAATGGGACATGTAACGGTCACTGCGGATACGTTGCACGAAGCTAAAATTATTGCATTAAGGGTTAAGAGTATTTTGAAAGTAATGAGCTGATGTTCTGATGTGTTAATGGGGGAAATAATACTGAATTAAATAATACTACAAAATCCAATATTATTTCCAATGCCTTATGACATATTCCTTAATTCCTAAATTCCTTTTCCTTATGACTTATGACTTATGACTTATGATTTATAATAACATGGCAAAAAAAATCAATCCTCTTGTAGGAATTATAATGGGAAGTACCTCTGATCTTACGGTGATGCAGGCAGCTGCGGATATTTTGAAAGAGCTCGGAGTAAGTTTTGAGATTTCGGTTGTATCGGCTCACCGTACTCCGGAGCGAATGTTCGAGTATGCAAAAACAGCAGCCGGACGCGGGTTGAAAGTGATTATAGCGGGAGCAGGAGGAGCTGCACATCTACCGGGTATGGTTGCTTCAATAACTCCGCTTCCTGTTATAGGTGTTCCTGTGAAATCCTCCAACTCAATTGATGGCTGGGATTCAGTTTTATCCATTCTGCAAATGCCAAATGGAGTACCTGTAGCAACAGTAGCACTCAACGCCGCACAAAACGCCGGAATTCTTGCCGCTCAGATCATAGGCACCTCTGATAAAAATTTACAGGAAAAAGTTGCCTCATTTAAGGAAGGACTGAAGTCGAAGGTGATTAAAGCGGATGAGGAAATGAAGCGGGAGAAAAGAGCAAAGAAATGAGAGATGATAAATGATAAATAATAGATAAAATTTTCGTGATATGTGATCTTTTTTATTTGAACCGATAAGAAACATAATATAAATCAAAAAATGAATTTCCACTTTTAACCTGACCTCTATCTATCATTTATCATCTATCACTTATCATCCATTAGCTATCATCTTACTATACCATATCCCACTCTCCTTAACCGTTCGTTGTAAATTTTTTTCATAATCAATGTGCACCAGTCCGAACCGTGGCCGGTAGCCTTCGGCCCATTCAAAATTATCGGTTAGTGACCATACAAAATAGCCTCTCACATCCATTCCGGCTGCTTTGGCTTTATGTATTTCCTGTATGGTTTGATCAAGAAATTCCAATCGCTTCTGATCGTGAATGGTAGCTTCTTCTGTGACTTCATCAATGAATGCTGCTCCATTTTCTGTAACTATTAATGGAGGAATACCGGATATCGCCGATAATTTTTTGAGTACCTGGTACATCGATTGCGGATGCACTTCCCAACCCATCTCCGTAAAGGGAACATTTCTTTTTTTCGGACTAACGGTAACAGCCTTAATGAACGGAGTAAAAGGAGTAAATTTTATAACCTCCCGTGTATAATTTTGAACACCAATAAAATCAAGATTTGCTTTCATACGAAGGTCGTCACCGGGAAGCATAAATTTTTCTATTCCCCGGAGGAACTTAAGATCATTCAGGGGATATCCCTTTCCTAAAGCCGGATACAAAAAAAAGTTATTGAGTAAATCATCAACACGGTTAGCCGCTTTTATATCGGGAACCGTCATGTTATAAGGTACTATGTGGCTGAATGAATAAGTGGAACCCACATTTGCATCACTTACATAAGATTTAATTGTACTCGCTCCTGATGCAGTTGCCAACACAGCATGATGAGCAGCGGCAACAAAGTTGGATCTTCCTTTCTTTCCCGGTGCATGCACACCGAGGAAATAACCTGCTCCGCAAAAAGCCATTGGTTCATTTAACACCATCCAGTTTTTTACGCGATCACCCAATCGTTTTGTACAAATAGCAACATAATCATTAAACCAGTTAATTATTTCGCGGTTCGTCCAACCGCCGCGATGTTCAAGTGCAAGAGGGAGGTCCCAGTGATATAAAGTAATCCAGGGAGTAATATTTTTTTCAAGGCAACTATCAACAAGCCTGTCGTAAAAATCAAGACCCTTTGAATTGATAGTACCTGTGCCTTGCGGGAGAATTCTCGGCCAGCTTAATGAAAATCGGAAATTAGATATTTTAAGGTCAGCAATTATGTTTACGTCTTCCCGGTAACGGTGATAAAACTCTGTTCCCGTTATTATTTTAGAATCTCCCCCGATAATTTTTTTACGCGTAACAAAATCATCCCATACCGAAGCACCTTTGCCATCTTCAAAAGGAGCCCCCTCTGTCTGCGCAGCAGAAGAAGAAACACCCCAATAAAATTCTGTATTTCGGGTCATAATGGATTCAAAAGCGAATCTACAATTTTTTCTGTTTGATCCGGGTAATCTACTGGCACTGTTTGTCCGAATGAGATCCAGTGATCCAGAATTTCATGATGTTTTGATTTAAGGCTTTTCATGACACTAACTCCCATTGACTTTAGCATAGCAGCATTACATTGTTGTTCGTACTGCGTTTTCATTGGCACAACCAGCAATTTCTTTCCCAGGAAAAGTGCTTCAGACGCTGTTCCGAATCCTGCATTACATAGTACACCGGAAGACGCAGCCATGCTTTCCAGGAAGGATTTTCCTGTTACCGGAAGTATTGCAATATTTTTCAGGTTAACAGGTTGCTTGTTATGTTTTGAAAAGACTTCCCACTTCACATTATTAAATTTTTGAAGCTGTTTAATAATTCTTTCATCATTATAGGAGGGAAGATACACTGTGTAATGTCCATTATCAGTAACCTGCAGATTTCGCACGTCCTTTCGTATAACGGGTGTAAATATTTTATCGGAAAGTGATTTGAAATGGAACCCGTAATGAATACTTGCAGGTGCATAGTATTCAAGGATCAGCTTTCCCAGCGGATCAATTTTTTCAGGACGGGGTGCCAGCGGGTGTAAAGTTGCCGCCTGGTTGCTAAGTCCAATGCATTTTTTATTTCTAAGGTACGATGACCAGCAGGTTACCGGTTCAAAATCTGATATCACCAAATCATAATGTTCAACCGGGAAGTTTCTGACTTCCTTAATAAAGCGGAAGGAGTCAATTCGTTTGAATGTCTCAAGCAGATTAATTCCGCCATTTTTTCCGAATACAAAATCAAGACCTTTCATCCTGTATTCCGGTGTGAATGGTAGTGGAAGATCGAATTGATTTCCACTGATAAGCACATCCACATTCGCTTTTTTTCGTAGATAGGGAAGAATTTCGATAGCCCGGGTAATATGTCCGTTACCGGTTCCCTGTATTCCGTAAAGGATATTCATACTGTTCAGGTTCTCAATTGCATTTCCTGTAAAAATTCTCTGAACAGGATTGATTTTTCTGCATGGATAAGCGCATCATCTTCCGGTTCACCGGTTTTATCAAATTCATGATCGCGATAATGAAATAATTCCCATTCTCCTTTATGATATTCCAGTGAAGTAAGATTTTCCACCCAATCGCCTGAATTCATATACACGACACTTCCATGATTGTTATGAATTGTTTTTATTTCCGGATGGTGTATATGACCGCATATAACATGCGAATACTGATTGTGAATAGCGATTTCAGCACAGGTTTCTTCGAAACGGTTAATGAACTTTACCGCCTGTTTTACCCCGTTTTTTATTTTTTTGGATATTGATATTTTCTCTTTCCCCATTTTTTGCAGGGTCCAGTTGCAGATAGCATTAATGTATATAAGGATATCATATCCCGTTGAACCCAACCTAGCAAGCCAACGGGCATTTTGCATGCTCACATCAAAAACATCTCCATGAAAAAACCAGGTTTTATTTCCGTTCAATTCCAGAACCAGTTTATTTTCTATTCTCAAAGAGCCCAGTTTAAACCCGGCAAAGCGACGCAGCATTTCATCATGATTGCCTGTTATGTAATAAACCTTCGTTCCCCTGGAAGCCCACACGAATACCTGTTTCACCACCTGCATGTGGGATTTTGGCCAGAACGATTTTGAGAATTGCCAGATATCAATGATATCCCCATTCAATATTACAATACCGGGTTTGATGCTTTGCATGTAATTGACCAGCTCTTTGGCATGACAACCATATGTGCCAAGGTGAACATCAGAAATAACAATAAGATCTACTTTTCTCTTCTGTTTTTTCTTTTTTTCCTTCATTTTTACAGTTGCCTGAAATGAAATCCGGCCCCAAGCGTTAACCAGGCATTGAAAAATACCCCGTTAAATACATCCTTGATTTTCTGAACGATTCTGAAAACGAGTCGCTTGTTGTTTTTGTTCATGTATCGGTTTTACGATGCAAAAGTATACTGCATGTCTTAAGATAATGTTCGCAGGATGTTAAGAAATCATAAATTGTAAATGTGATCCTGCGGTTATGAAGGACTAAAATTAATTGCTGGTCGGCCCATTTTATGAAAATTAATGAAACTGAAAATTTAAACGTTTATTTTTGAATGATTGGTTGTTTAAGTAGTATATTTGATCCAGATTTTTCAAGGTTTATTAACTTTTCTAATTCATTTTTCAATGTTTCTAAAATTTTTCGCAGGCATAACAGGTTGCCTTTTAGTATCAAATTTATTTTCATTTAGTAACGGATTATTACCTTTTGGTGCTACGCCCGGAGTTAATGGTGTTTATCGGGGATTGTGGGCAGTATTCGATAATCCTGCAGGAATTGCGCAGGAGAAAAATTTTACTGCCGGCGCTTCGTACCAATCGAGGTTTTTACTGCAGCAGTTATCCACCAAAGCCCTCGCTTTGGTAATGCCTGCCGGAAATGTAGGAGGTTTTGGTTTCGGTTATCAGCAGTTTGGTTATGAATTGTACCGTGAGCAGCGTGTATGTGCACTGTATTCCCGATCATTTGGCACCATAGTGTCTGCGGGCATACGGTTCGAATACCTGTCAATGCGATTTGGGGATACTTATGGGAAAACCGGAATGTTTACTGGTTCAGCAGGAGTGATTGCTAAGGTGACCGATGAATTAAGGGTAGGTGTATCGATATTCAACCCGCAGCGTGTAAAATTTTCAGAAAACGGTGATGAACGCTATGAAGCTGTTATGCTTGCTGCACTGAGCTGGAATTTTGAAAATGAAACGGAGCTGGCTGTTGGCCTTTCTAAAGGTGGAAACAACAAAGCAATAGTGCAATGCGGAATCAGGTATGAAGTATCACCGAAATTTTTATTACATGCAGGTCTATCAAATGGCGTAGAGCCGTTTTCTTTTGGTTACACTTTTCAGCTTGCTAAAATGGAAATTGGAATGGCTTCAGGCTATCATCAGCTATTGGGGTTTTCTCCACGTTTAACCCTGATCTTTAAAAATAAATAAAATGATAAAGTATTTTTTCATGCGGATGATCTTATCTGTAATTTTTATCCTTCCCTTTTTTGTTTATGCTCAGAACGAAACTGATGCCGGTTATCATCTTGAACAAAAACTTGAGCAGAATGCAGGTTCCGGAGATGAATCACCTGACTTATCGGAAATAACGTCAAGTACAACCGAATTACTGGAGAACCCTGTTAATCTGAATAAAGCAGACAGAGCAGAACTGCGAGCAAGCGGGTTGTTTACGGAAACACAAATTGCAGCACTGCTGTTACATCGCGAAAGGTACGGAAGTCTGTTAGCGATTTATGAGGTGCAGGTTATTGATGGTTTTTCTGAAAATTTTATCCGAACTATTCAGTCTTTTGTAGTGGCCGGAAAAAATATTGATGAACCGAATGCCTCCTTTGGCAGGATGGTGCGGGAAGGTCAGCACCAGGTGATAGTACGCTGGATGCAGGTCCTTGATGAAAAGAAAGGTTATGACGCCGGTACAGGTTCGCCGGAGTATTCCGGAAATGCTTCAGCTGTATACACCCGCTACCGTTTTCAGTTTATGAAAAAAATGAGCTGGGGAATTACAGCGGAAAAAGATGCAGGGGAACAGTTTTTTAAAGGGGCACAAAGAAAGGGATTTGATTTTTATTCCGCTCATTTTGCATACCGGAATGCAGGTTGCATTCAAACACTGGTTATCGGCGATTTTCAACTCGATTATGGTCAGGGATTAACCCTTGCCACCGGTTTATCAGGGGGGAAATCATCAGATCCTGTAGCAGCAAGAAAAAATGCCCAGGGCATCAGGCCTTATACCTCATCCAACGAAGTGTTTTTTAAACGGGGAGCAGGAGTGGCGTTACGTAAGAAAAAATGGACGATAGATTTATTTATTTCCCGGCGAAAACTTGATGGTAATATAAACAGCAGTGCTGATACGCTTTCCAACAAAGATTTATTTACTTCATTCCAGGAATCAGGTTATCACCGGACAGAATCTGAAATTATTGACAAAAATGCTGTAGGTGAATGGTTATATGGTTCTCATTTACGGTATGGCGGGAAAAGTATGCAGTCGGGTATAACGGTTGTGAATACACGTTTCGATATGCCTTTGGTAAAAACCATTCAACCCTATAATCAGTTTGACTTCGGGGGAACATCACTTATGAATATGGGTTGGGATTATGCCTGGCTTTGGCGGAATCTGAATTTCTTTGGAGAAGTATCACGCAGTCAGAATGGAACAATAGCTCAAATGCACGGATTGGTGGCAAGCATTGATCCGCGCTTGGGACTGGCAATTCTTTACCGGCATTATCCGCGTAATTACCAGGTGCTTTACAGTGGTGCTATTAAGGAAAGTGGCAATAATTATAACGAACAGGGAATATACGCAGGCGTTAATTTCAGGCCGGTCCGGGTAATCGGTATCACCTGCACATACGACCAATTTACTTTTCCCTGGCTGCGATACAGCACCGATGCACCTTCAGGTGGTTATGAATTTTCGGGGTTGCTGACCTATAATCCTTCCCGTAAGACAGAGGTTTATATCCGTTACCGGGAATCCTGTAAAAGCAGTAATACCGGTTTGGGAAATGTGCAGGTAAAATATCTTTCATCAACTTTACAGCAGGGCTTACGCATTCACGTTACGTCAAAAGTATCTAAAAAATTTACCCTGCGAGCACGTGCCGAGTTTGTCAAGACCACCAAAGACGGTCAGGCTGAAAAGGGTATGGTGATTTTCCAGGATATTCAATTTCATCCTATGGCTGGACGAGTTTCCTTCAACCTTCGTTACGCCCTGTTTGACACCGATGGCTATGATAGTCGTGTTTATGCCTATGAGAATGATGTTTTATACGGTTATTCCATTCCCGCATACTATTACAAAGGTTCCCGAATTTATTTTAACACCCGCATACGAGTTTTAAAAGGCATCGATGCCTGGCTTCGGTATGCAGCCACTTTTTACAGCAACCGCAATTCAATTGGTAGTGGTTATGAAGAAATAAAAGGAAGCAAACGGTCAGAAGTGAAAGTGCAGCTGAGGTTTTTGTTTTGAACCTTGACCGACCCAAAGAATTCAATGGTGGATCAAAGATCCACCCATTTAGTCGTGCGGGATTACAGCCCGACTATCGTCGTGCTTAGATCCCGCACGGCGGGCATTCAATGGTAGATCAGTCGCGCAGGATCTAGGTTTGATTTATCAAACCGTAATCCTGCGCAATGAAATGTGTGGAACCGCCGCGCAGGATCTAGGTTTGATTTATCAAACCGTAATCCTGCGCAAAGAAATATGTGGAACCGCCGCGCAGGATTTAGGTTTGATTTATCAAACCGTAATCCTGCGCAAAGAAATGTGTGGATCTCCGATCCACGTTGACTGAGTACGGTGGATCGGAGATCCACCCATTTAGTCGTGCGGGATTACAGCCCGACTATCGTCGTGCTTAGATCCCGCACGGCGGGCGACTAATGTCGTGCTTGATCCCGCACGGCGGGGCACTATAGTTCTGCTTGATCCCGTTCGGCAGGGTACTGTCCTCGTGCTTGATCCCGCACGGCGGGAATCTACATAAATAATTAATTAACTTTTTAAACTACTTTTCAATGTCCCGACAAACCCTCTTAAATAATGGTGAAATTTGTTTCATCACATACACTACTACAGCGTGGATCGATGTTTTTACTCGTCCGGTATATAAAGATATCATTGTGGATTCTTTACAATTTTGTCAGCAGAAAAAGGGATTATTGCTCTATGCATGGTGTCTTATGTCTAATCATATTCACATGATAGCAGGAGCAGAACAGGGTATTGCCTTGAATAATATAGTGAGAGATATGAAAAAATTTACATCCCAACAAATTTCCAAAGCCATAAAATATGAAAATGAGAGCAGAAAAGAATGGATTTTAAATTTGATGCATTTTCGGGGCCAGCAACATCCTAAAAAGATTGAGTTTAAAGTGTGGAAAGATGACTATGATTGTTATGAATTGTACACAAATAAAATGATTGATCAAAAGTTGAATTACATTCATGATAATCCGGTAAGAGCACTCATAGTGGAAGAACCTCACCATTATATTTACAGTTCCGCACGGAATTATAGTGGGATGAGAGGGCTTTTGGATGTTATTTTGTTATAGTTCGATTTTACCTAATGCTCACGCTAATATAAGTAAATGAGTTGATTCCGCCGCGCAGGATCTAGGTTTGATTTATCAAACCGTAATCCTGCGCAAAGAAATGTGTGGAAACGGCGGGACGGCGGGTGCTTAAATCCCGCACGGCGGGATCTAAGCATGGCGGGTATGAATTTCCAATTTCCAATAACCAATGTCAAAATGTCCAATCTCCAATTATCTATTTTTCCAATACACCACACACCCTTCCGCAACCCTTTCCCCATCCATAGCTGCCGACATAATCCCTCCCGCATAGCCTGCGCCTTCCCCGCATGGGAATAAGCCTTTTATTTGAGGATGCATAAGCGTTGCTTTGTCGCGGGGTATGCGGACAGGAGAAGAGGTTCGGGATTCGGTTGCCACTAAAACCGCTTCGTTGGTGGCGTAGCCCCGCATTTTGGTACCGAAGTTTTTCAAACCCTCTCTTAATGCATCAGCTACTTCTTTTGGGAGTACTTCCCTCAAATCAACAGGCGTGATTCCCGGAATGTAGGAACAGGAGGGGAGGTTGGACGAATTTTTTCCGGAAAGAAAATCCATCATGCGCTGGGCGGGAGCTGAGAGGTTGCCTCCTCCCGCTTTGAACGCAGCCTGCTCAACTGATTGCTGATAATGCATCGCTTTTAACGCTCCCGCTTTTTCAAATGGTTTAAAATCGGTATCATCAACACTGACTACCATTCCTGAATTTGCATAAGGGTTGTTTCGTTTCGACGGCGACCAGCCGTTTACCACCACTTCACCGGGTGCCGTTGCTGATGCGGCAATGATTCCTCCCGGGCACATGCAAAAAGAATATACGCCGCGACCGTTAGTCTGCGAAGACAAAGTATAAGGTGCCGGGGGTAGAAACGGATCGCGTTCTTCACAGTGGTATTGAATTTTATCGATACAACTTTGCGGATGTTCAATACGCACACCCAATGCAAACGATTTTGATTCAATGGTAATTTTTTCCTGATGTAAATATTCAAAAATATCACGTGCTGAATGTCCGGTGGCAAGTATCACCATTCCGGAATTAATACTTGATTCAGCATTATTTGTTGTAGTCTTATATTTTATTCCCGTTACAGCGCCATTACTCATCAGCAGACCTGTAAAGCGACTATTGAAATGCACTTCGCCACCACACGAAATAACCGCATCCCGCATAGCGGAAATAATTCCGGGCAACTTGTTCGTTCCAATATGTGGATGCGCATCGATGCCGATATCGGGTGATGCACCAAACTGGATGAATGTATCGAGCACTTTTTTCACGTTGCCCCGTTTATCAGCACGTGTATATAATTTTCCATCGCTGTATGTTCCGGCACCGCCTTCTCCAAAACAATAATTTGAATCAGGATTTACCACACGATCCCTGTTTAATAACGCAAGATCGCGCCGACGCTCTTTTACATCTTTACCGCGTTCAACAATGATAGGCTTTAATCCTTTTTCGATAAGTTGAAAAGCTGCAAATAATGCTGCAGGTCCACAGCCAATAATGATTACCGGTTCACAATTGGAAACATTTTGAAGTTGTCGCTGGGAATGATGATTTTCAATAGCGGTATCGCCCGAATAAACATCCACCTGCAATCTGAATACAACATGTTTGCTGCGTGCATCAATGGAACGTTTGTGAAGAACAAGGGCTGTAATTTCATTCACCGGAATTCCGGATTTCCGCGAAGCTGGAATTTTCCAGTGTTGCTCATTGGCCGCCTCTTCGGGCGACAAAACAAGCTCGATACGTTTGTGCATCCTGTAAATTTATGATTTTTATTTTGATTTATATGCTGTAAGGAAGCCTTGCATGGCTTCCAATCTAATATGCTTTATTGACACCATGCATGGCGTCCGTACAGCAAAATGAAAATTATTCGAAAGTAAATGAAATGAGAAACACTTTCGATTTCAGTGATTCAAGGGAGGTGGAAAATATTTTCGGATCATCTACCAGCAGGTTTCTCAACCCGTGATACATTTTTATTTCCGGAGAAAATTTAAAACGTTCGAAATAAAAATCGAATCCTAGTCCTATCTGGTAGCCGTAATCATTTTTACGCAGCTTCACAAAATCCTTATCCTGGTTTTCAACTTTCGCCTGTGAAACCATATCGATAGTATACTTTGCCCCGGCAATTACATAAACCCGGTAATTGTTAACGCGATTGGATTTGAATTTGAGATCGAGCGGAAACTCCAAAAATGTTGATTCAATTTCTTTGAATACTGTTATCGGAATTCCGGCTTCATAAAAAGTATACTCCAGGTTACGTTGTGAAAAAGCGAGATCGGGTACAAACCGCAAGTCAAAGTTTTCGGCCAGCCTCAGGTTTGCAATAATTCCCAGGTTAAACCCTGTTTGTGGTGCTGATTCAACCACATATAAGGAATCAAGTGTGTTGAAACGTGGAATCCGCCGGATTACAAAGTCGGTAGTATTGATACCGAGAAGAAATCCGAAATGAATTTTTTGCCGGTCGTAATTGGGGAGATTTTGAACTTTTTTCCGCTGTGCCCAGGATTCGGTGACAACAAAGGTCAGGCCCAGAAGTATTATGAAAAATATTTTTTTCACGCTGTTTTAAGGGATGTTTTTATTTACTGATGCCACAATAGATGGAAGCAATGCCAAAGGTAAGCTGTTTTTGCGAAGTGTGGCGGAATCCGGCCTTTGCCAGCCTTTCCAGGAATAAATTCCCGTCAGGAAAGACCTTAACTGATTCAGGCAGATAGGTATAGGCAGCACTATCCTTTGAAACCAATCGCCCGATGACCGGCAATATGTAACGAAAGTAGGTCCAGTATAATTGTTTGACAGGAAAAGCTTTTGGACTTGAAAATTCGAGTATTACCAGCTTTCCACCCGGTTTCAGCACCCGGTGTATGTCTTTAAGGCCTTTATCAAGATCTCCGAAATTACGGACCCCGAACGCAACCATAGCTCCGTCGAAGGTCTGGTCAGCAAAGGGCAGCTGCTCAGAATCACCATAAACAAGTTCAATTTTATTTTCCAGACCTTTTTCCCTGATCTTTTTTCTTCCTTCTTCCAGCATGCCTTCCGAAATATCAACCCCTGTAATTTTCCCTGGATTTATTCGCAATGCTGTTAGGGCAAAGTCAGCTGTTCCTGTTGCCACATCAAGCAGGTGTACAGGAGGGTTATCTTTAAAATAAGCGACCGCTTTCCGGCGCCAGACTTTATCAATCCCCATTGATAACACATGGTTCAACAAATCATAACGTGCCGCTATGTTGTTGAACATGGTGGCTACCTCTTCTTTTTTACTCTGTCCCTTATTCCCGTAAGGAGTAACTGTTGCTGATTTATTTTTATCCCTGGAATCCATTTTTTGTTTTTAAATCAATTACCCGACCATAAAATGCGCGTTGGGATAGCGGTATGCAATTGTCATTACTTTTTTGCTTAATGCAAATCCAAGAGTAAGCGTACCAATTCTGCCTACAAACATGCTTGCAATCAAAATGTATTTCGATTCTTCGGTTAAACCTGCTGTAATACCTGTGGAAAGACCAACGGTTCCGAAGGCCGACACTTCCTCAAATAGCAAATGCAGCACATCGGTGTCGGGTTCGAGTATAGCTAGAAAAAATGTTGCGATGAAAATAAAGGAGGCGGAAAAAATAAATATGGTAAATGCTTTATTTAATAATTCCCATGCTATGCTATGCCTGAATAATTCGAGATTTCTTTTTCCCCGTAAGGTTGAAATTGCCGATACCAGGATGATTGCAAAGGTTGAAGTTTTTATACCTCCTCCGGTCGAGCCGGATGATGATCCGACAAACATCAGGAAGATCATAAGTATAAGAGTAGGCGCTGTGAGATCACCAATACTTACGGTATTAAATCCCGTTGAACGACACGTTACTGATTGGAACACGGAAGTGATTACGGCTTCAAAATAATTTTGTTCCGACATCATGTTTTCCTTTTCGATCAAATAAAAAATAACTGCTCCAAAAACAATAAGGATCAATGATCCATAAAGTGCAATCTGTGTACTTAATTGGAATTTCTTCCAGGGTAAACGCATCCGCTCCCGCATGGAATCAATGCTGAAGATGTCGCGAATAGCAGGAAAGCCCAGGCTTCCGAAAAAGATAATGCTGGCAAAACATAAATGCAAAATATACGACTGATTCACCAAAGGATCGTTTAACCCATCGGTAAACAACGAAAACCCGGCATTGTTAAATGCTGAGACGGTATGGAAAAGTGAATAGAAAATCTTTTCTCCGGTCGAATTAAATTGAATGGCCGGATCCCATAATGAGTAAACCATAATGGTGCCTGCTGATTCAATAAGCACCGTTAAAAGTATAATCTGCCGGAGTAAACCCTTGGCATCAAAAAGAGATCCCGAACTGAAAAAATCCTGAACCATTGAGTGATGTTTGATACCTACGCCTTTCGAATACAATGATGCAAAAAATGTTGCAAAGGAAATTATATTCAATCCACCCAGCTGGATTAAAACAAGTATCACCAGTTTGCCTTTGAAAGTAAAATAAGTGGCTGTATCAACAATTATATGACCCGTTACACAACTGGCACTAGTGGAAGTAAAAATAGCCGCCATCCAGTCGGCTCCCCTGCGATCTGTTGTCATTTCCGGTAACATTAAAAGAAAAGCACCGCCCAGGATAAGAAGAATAAATGAAATGATAAACATGGCACTTGCCTTCAGATTGATAAGATCGAGCAGGGTACTCGCTTTAGCAAGATCAATGACCAGAAGAATAAGTAAAATAAATTGCAGGATAAGATGATAAACGGAAAGAAATTCGCCGAAGCCGATTAATGTTAAAAACGAACGAACTACCGGTGCGTTAAATAATAATGTGCTTGTAGCTTCAATCAGCAGAAGTATCACTAAAATTAATTCGATCCAGGTACTGCGGAGGAATTTTGCCGGCTCAAACGTGTAGATAAAGCGAACTACATAATTGAGAATATAAAATCCGAAAAGAAACTTGAGAAAAAATATTTCAATCAATCGCGATTCATCATTTTGTGGGAAACCGATACTGTAAATTAAAAGCCCTACTGCCATTGCGGCAACAAGAGAACTTTGTATCCTGAAAATCAGAAGGACGGTTTCCTTGCTGTTAAAAATTTTCAGGTTTACCTTCTCCCGGAAGGTTTCTATCGACATGTGCTCAGCGGTTTACGGTATCAGCAACAATGTTATTCTTCTCAGCTTCTTCAAGCAATTTTATTTTGTTGATGGGTACCACGCCAACAAGTTCGCATACAAGGCCTCCTGCAAGATTTGCCAGTTCTGCAATTGTTTTTATGGGAAGGTTTAACGCAAGACATAAAGCGGCAACACTTATCACCGTATCACCGGCACCGGATACATCAGAAATATTTCTTACATGAGCCGGTAATATTACAGCTTCATTTTTTGTAGCAATAAAAACACCTGACTCTGAAAGTGTAACCAATACCATATCAATAGAACGCTCATGAAGCAGAGTAGCCACAGCACGTTTTAAATGCGGCACATCCAGTTTTTCTATCAACACTCCAAGACCTGATTTAAGTTCATGTAAATTAGGTTTGAAAAGAGTTACATCGTGATACGAATTAAAATGTTTCTTTTTCGGATCTACCGCAACCGGGATTCCCGCTTGTTTCGCCAATGATGTTATAGCATCAATTACATCTTTCGTTAAAACACCTTTATCATAATCTTCAAAAATTAGTACTGCAGGTTTTTCTTCTTCAATTAAAGCACTGCAGCGTGAAATAAATGCAGCAGCGGCATCGGGAGATAAATCTTCCACTGTTTCATCATCGACACGCAGCAGCTGATGATTGTTCCCGATAATCCGTGTTTTGACTGTAGTTTTTCTTCCCGCAAGGCGAACAATCCCTTTTGTTTCTAATTGTTCATTTGCCAGCAAGGATGCGAAAGTATGTCCTGCAGCATCATCCCCGGTAACGGAACACAAAACCGGAACAGCACCTAACGCTCTTATGTTGATGGCAACATTAGCTGCTCCGCCCGGTCGTTCTTCACGGTGTGATATGTGTACCACAGGCACGGGAGCTTCGGGTGAAATGCGATCGACTTTTCCAAAAACATACGAGTCGGTCATTACATCGCCGATTACCATTACTTTAATACCGGTAAATGCTTTAATGATTTCTGTAGAGGTCACGTTGTATGATTGGGCTGCCGTTTATTGCAGCAAAGTTAACGGAATTTATGACTCAATGAAGCTTCAATAAGCTTGCCTTTACTCTTGTAAGTGCGTCAACCAGCAGTTCATCTGAAGTTGCATACGACAAACGCACACAATTACTATCTCCAAAAGCTTCGCCTGTTACCATTGATACTTTAGCATCATTCAGCAGGTACATGCAAAAGTCAGTTGCGTTTGTGATTGTAGTAGTGCCATCGGTCTTTCCAAAATAGGAACTCACATCCGGGAATACATAAAATGCACCCATCGGAACATTCACTTTAAGTCCGGGTATCTGTTGCAGCATGCCTACAACCAGGTCACGGCGACGGCGATAGGTGTCACGCATCTGGTCGTAAAAACCGGTTCCCGATTTCAATGCTGCGGTGGCTGCTTTTTGAGATATAGAGCTTGTGCCGGAGGTAAACTGACCCTGCATTTTATCACATGCCGCAGCAATCCATGCGGGTGCACCTATATAACCGATACGCCAGCCGGTCATTGCATAACCTTTTGAAACACCATTAACAACGATTACGCGATCTTTTATAAAATCAAATTGCGCCATGCTCTCATGCTTTCCGTAAAAATTTATGTGTTCGTAAATCTCATCGGATATCACAAACAAATCGTCCTTCTCCGCAAGTATGCGTGCAAGCGCTTCCAGTTCCTGCTTCGTATATACAGTGCCGGAAGGATTGCACGGTGAAGAAAAAATAAACAGTTTCGACTTTGCTGTAATGGCTTTTCGTAACTGCTCAGGAGTAATTTTATAATCGGTTTCAACTGTTGAAGGAATGAATACAGGAATGCCTTCAGCAAGTTTGATCATTTGCGTATAACTTACCCAATAAGGAGAAGGTACAATCACTTCTTCGCCGGGATTAACAAGACTTAACACGGTGTTTGCAATGGATTGTTTTGCTCCCGTTGAAACCACAATTTGTTCCGGGGTATAATCCAGGCCGTTCTCATTTTTAAACTTGGCGGAAATTGCCTGGCGGAGATCAGCAAAACCTGCAATGGGTGAGTATTTGGTAAAGCCGTCGTCAATGGCTTTTTTAGCGCTTTCGCGGATGTCCTCCGGAGTAATAAAATCAGGCTCTCCAAGGCTGAGGCTGATGATGTCGTGACCCTGATCCTGCAGTTCACGGCTAAGCTTCGCCATTGCAATGGTTTGAGATTCAGCAAGATGGGTAATCCGGTCAGCGAGTTTCGACATAGTCAGGAAGTTGGCACAAAACTACTTTTAAATTTGGTAATGTGCATAGTCGTAACGGATAACATTCTACCGGTTTAGCACGTTTTATTTTATCACGTATAATTCCCAATTTTCCTCTTTGGTCAACATTTGGCGCACATTTCCGATATTTGCGCCCTTAAGCAACCGATTCTATGAATTTACCTGATGGAGTAATTGATTTTTTAGTTTACCTGGCGCCTTCTTTATTAGTATTCCTTACGGCATTTTTCCTGGTGAAAAAATTCCTTGATAACGATCAGCGGATGAAGTATGCTGAACTAAAGCGCACCATGGACAAGGAACTGCTTCCATTACGGATGCAGGCTTATGAACGGATTGTTTTATTGCTGGAGCGGATTTCACCTAATAATTTACTGGTGCGCGTTTATGTACCGGGCATGACAGTTCTTGAAATGCACCGTGAAGTGCTGATGGCAATTCGCGCAGAATATGAACATAACATTACACAACAGGTGTATGTTACCAACAATGCCTGGAACATTGTTAGAACAAGCCGCGATGAACTGATTAAACTTATCAACCAGTCGCTGGAGCAGTGCAATCCCAACGCAGCGGGTGTTGAACTCAGCAAAAAAGTTTTTGAAACCATGCTGCAGCGTGAGGATTATCCGATTCAGCGGGCTATAGACCAGGTAAAGAATGAAGCCCACGCGCTTTTTTAACAGGTAACGGTTAAGCATATATGATAAAGAATGTCTGATAAAGATCCAGCACCGAAAAAGCATTTTACGGATTCCGGTATAGAAATCAATCGTATTTACAAAGGAGAAGGAAAGGAGGGAGGCGAGCCTGCTGAATTTCCGTTCACCCGCGGCGTGCAGTCAGATATGTACCGGTCGAAGTTATGGACAATGCGGCAGTACGCCGGGTTCAGCACTGCAGAGGAATCCAATAAGCGCTACCGGTACCTGCTTTCCCAGGGTACAACAGGGCTGAGTGTTGCATTTGATCTTCCTACCCAGATCGGTTATGATTCTGATCATGCACTTGCCGAGGGGGAAGTGGGCAAGGCAGGTGTAGCCATTGATTCGCTGTATGATATGCAGGAACTTTTTGATGGTATTGAATTGGAAAAAATTACCACTTCAATGACCATTAATGCATCGGCATCTTCCTTACTGGCCATGTACATAGCGTTAGCAAAGCGCCAGGGTGCTTCGCTAAAACTTATTTCAGGAACAATACAAAACGACATTCTTAAGGAATATGCTGCAAGGGGAACTTATATTTATCCTCCAAAACCATCCATGCGCATCATTACCGATATTTTTGAGTATTGTGCCAATGAAGTTCCCCGGTGGAACACAATTTCAGTTTCCGGTTATCATATTCGCGAAGCCGGTGCAACAGCGGTGCAGGAACTTGCATTTACGTTAGCCGATGGAAAGGCGTACCTGCAGGCGGCAATTGATAAGGGTCTTGATATTGATGTCTTCGCAAAACGGATTTCATTTTTCTTTAATGCTCATAACAACTTATTTGAAGAAGTTGCAAAATTTCGTGCTGCCCGCCGTATGTGGGCACACATTACCAAAGAACTCGGAGCAACGGATCCGCGTGCAATGATGTTGCGTTTTCACACACAAACAGGAGGCTCAACACTAACGGCTCAACAGCCCATGAATAATATCATACGGGTAACCATTCAGGCACTCGCTGCTGTAATGGGTGGCACGCAGTCGTTACACACTAATGGATACGATGAAGCATTGAGCTTACCTACCGAAGAGGCTGCAACTATTGCACTTCGTACCCAGCAGATTATTGCTCACGAAAGTGGTGCCGCCATGACCGTAGATCCGCTGGGAGGTTCTTATTTTATCGAGAACCTGACGGATGAAGTTGAACAAAAAGCGTGGGAATATATTAAACGTATTGATGATATGGGAGGAGCAGTGAATGCTATTGAAGCCGGTTTTATCCAGCAGGAAATAGCCGCCTCCGCTTACAAATATCAGCGCGACATTGAATCCGGTGAAAAAATTATTGTCGGACAAAATAAATTTACAATTAAAGAACCACCCTTTGATAAAGTTTTTTCCATAAATGATTCCATTCGCCAGGTGCAGATAGAGAAATTAAAAATCATGAAAGCTGCACGTGATGTGAATACAATTACGTCAGCAATAACTGCTCTTGAACAATCAGCCAAAGACGGAACCAACCTGATGCCGCATATTTTGCACGCAGTAGAAAATTATGCTACGCTGGGAGAGGTGTCGGATGCGTTGAGAAGAGTTTTTGGGGAGTATGAGGGGTGATGCGGACATTAGACATTAGAGATTAGTCATAGGTCAAAGGGAAAAAAGAATTATTCAATATTTATTTTGCAATTTCTTTGCGGATGATCAAAAAAACATCCTCATCATCTTTTTTCATATGATATTTTTCGCGGGCAAATTTTTCGAGGTTGGCGGGATCTGACATGAGTTCGTAGATGCTTTGTTTATTTTCTTCCACCTGCGCCATGTAATATTGTTTATCGACTTCAAGCTTATTTAATTCCTGCTTGTAAGAATATTGCGAAATAAAATCATTGCGGTCGAAAAAGGTCATCCATACCAAAAAACCAATTATGGAAAGCACGTATTTGTCTTTCAGCCAGGGTAGGATTTTTTCAAACTTTTTCATGTTCTAAAGATACAATTGTAAAACGCCCTGGTAGGGAAGGGAATTGTGTAGTTATTTACAACCGGGTGTTAGTAAGAATAAAAAAGTTACACGTAAACACGTGACACGTAACAAGTGGGCATGTTAACGTGTGACATGTAGAAAAGCCTGCCTGGTTCGGAGAGACAGGTGACACGTGACACGTGACAAGTCAGATTTGACCCATTATATAATTTATTGGATATCAATGGTATACGACTGTAAAATTTCGCGGACTTAACGTGCAAAGTCCCAGAGTCTGCCCATTCGTCACTCGCCACTTGTGACCCGTCCCTGCGTGCCGGGCAGGCTTGTCACTTGTCACTTGCCCACTCGTCACTCGCCACTCGTCACTCGTCACTTGACCAAATTGCCACTCCTCACTCGCCACTCGTCACTCGTCACGATGTTTTTACTTCTCAAGAAACGGATAACGGTAATCAACTGCCGGCACGAATGTTTCTTTAATTGTTCTTGGTGAAACCCATCGCAGCAGGTTAATCATGGAGCCTGCTTTGTCGTTGGTGCCCGACCCGCGTGCTCCGCCGAAAGGCTGCTGACCGACTACGGCTCCGGTACACTTATCATTAATATAAAAATTACCAGCCGCATTCACTAGTTTTTTCATGGCATGTTCAATAACGTAACGATCCTGTGCAATGATGGATCCGGTTAACGCATAAATTCCCGTGCGGTCGACCAGATCAAGTGTTTCATCAAACTTGTCATCTTCGTATACGTATATCGTTAGTACCGGTCCGAAAATTTCTTCACACATGGTAATGTAATCACCATTTTTTGCCACTATAACTGTTGGCTCTATAAAGTAACCTTTTGTTTTATTGTAATGTCCGCCCGAAATAATTTCCACATCCGGATTCTCTTTTGCACTGTCAATATAGGAAGTAATTTTATCAAATGCTTTTTCATCGATGACCGCATTAATAAAATTTTCAAAATCTTCAGTACCTCCCATTTTCATGGAAGCAAGATCAGCAAGTAATCCTTTTTTTACATCGGGCCACAGACTTGCCGGAATATATGCTCGCGATGCGGCACTGCATTTCTGTCCCTGGAATTCAAATGCTCCGCGGCTAAGTGCTGTTACAACTACTTTCGCTTCCGCGGAAGCGTGAGCAACTATAAAATCTTTACCACCGGTTTCACCCACAATGCGGGGATATGATTTATACATTGCAATATTTTTTCCGATCTCGCTCCACACATTACGAAAAACTTCGGTAGATCCTGTAAAATGGATGCCTCCAAAATCACGGTGTTTGAAAATTACATCCCCTGCCACAGGTCCTGATACATATACGAGATTTATCACACCCGCCGGCAAACCTGCTTTTATAAATACTTCCATAAGAACACTGGCAGCATAGATGGCCGAGTTTGCGGGTTTCCACACAACGGTATTTCCCATCATGGCTGCCGAAGTCGGAAGGTTTCCCGCAATAGCGGTAAAATTGAAAGGTGTTAACGCAAATACAAAACCCTCCAGCGGACGGTGTTCAACGCGGTTCCAAACGCCCTTTGAAGATATGGGTTGTTGATTGTAAATTTCGTACATATATTGCACGTTAAACCTCAGAAAATCAATCATTTCGCACGCTGCATCAATCTCCGCCTGGAACGCGTTTTTGGATTGTCCCAACATGGTAGCAGCATTGATCACCGGCCGGTATGGACCGGCAAGCAAATCGGCAGCCTTTAAGAAAATAGCTGCCCGGTGTTCCCAGTCGAGCGTGGCCCAGGCCTGTTTGGCCGCCAAAGCAGCACTTATTGCCCGGGTAACATGGGAGGCATCACCTTCATGGTAATTACCCAAAATATGCTGATGATCATGGGGAGGAGATAGCTTTTTAGTAACTCCTGTGCGCACTTCCTCACCGCCAATATACATAGGCACATCTTTAACTTTTGAGCGGGCCTCAGCAAGAGCTTCCCGTAATTCCTCGCGTTCGCGTGATCCGGAACCGTAATTTAAAATGGGTTCATTTACAGCCTGTGGTACGCGGTATATTCCGTTTGACATAAAATTCAGTTTTGAGAGTGCAAAGGTAGGGAAAAGAGTGGTGGAAATAAGACATTGGTCATTGGTCATAAGTCATAAGTATGGGGTTTGAAACCTTTGCAATGGAATTGAGTAAAACCATCTGAAAGCTTTCCACTTGACCGGATGGTAATCAATCAGTTCATTCCTTAAATAAAGCTTATGAAAGTCAACAACTACTTAAGTGACGAGGAGAATGAGAAGTGCCAGTGCATCACGTTTGATGAAAATGGACGGATAGTCGGAAGCTGTGATACGCTTTTTCAGACTTCGAGGATTACCGCTTCGGGTATCAAACGCGAGTTTCCTTTTTTATGGAAAATAATCAGTCATTTCCGTGAAAACAAAAATAACGGTGATACATTATTTTTCCCACAAGTTGAATTTGAATGTAACGGATACTATAGTGTGTGCGATTTTACTTTCATGACGTCGGAAGATGCAAGAGGAATTCAAAAATTTATATGGATGATTTATGATAACAGCATCCACTACAAAGAACTCTTAACCCGCCATGTTTCAGGAAAGCCACGTAAAACGCGTTTGAGTTTTTAAGGTTATTAAAGGTTCAGGCTTGTTGCTTTTTTATTGAAACTCGAAGATTACTTTTCAATAAATGAGCTATGTTTCCAGTCCCTCATTATTTATTATACTGGTTGGTGGGATTATAAAAGAGTTTATTGATAAAACGGAATTTCCATCACTTTCCCCGAAGCAGCGTAAACCAAAAACAATTTCGTTTCTTTATACCCCATTTTTTCAAGAACTGAAGCATATTGCTGAACCTGCTCTGCATGATAACTTTCTTCAGCACCCGTTTTGTAATCTATAACAACTGCTTTATTACCTGTTAAAATTAATCTGTCAGGTCGTAACAGGGAACCATCAGGCAATAATAATTCCGCTTCGTTTACTGTAACGGATTTTTCATCAAACCATCCATATCCCGATGCAGCATCAACAAACATTTTAATTTCATGTACTAGCCGTTGCCGGATAGCAGCATCAAGTGAGCGTGAAGCTTCATGAGTTTTAACAAATGTGTCAGGATTGATAAGTGTAGTGATTTCCGAAAGCAACGAATGAAATAATATTCCATATTGCGTTTCCGGTGTTTCAGGATCATACATGGAAATTTTTTTCTTGCTGATGCCCATTTTAATTCGTGGTTTCCAGGAAGTAGAAAACCATTGCTCCAGGTTTTTACCTTCCTGCTTTCCTTCCGGGGATGTTCTCAGCGGACCACTGCAGTTTCCCTTTTCAAATGAACCTTTTGTAGTATCATACAACGAAGAAAAAGTGGTATGATTTTGCAGTGTTGCTACAATAAGTTCTCCCGCACTGCATGGCAAACCAGGTTGATTATTTTTCGTCGTCGATGGTTTTTTCGAAACTACATACAACTGTTCTTCTGCACGTGTAAAGGCTACATATAGGAGATTCAAATTATCAACATAATTCAACAAAACTTCTCTTTCATAATCATCTTTAAACACTGATAGTTCAAGATCCGAAGAAAATTTCACTGGGTGTGCCGGGGTGCGGTCGAAAGGAGGGATGTTGCTTTTCATCCAGTGTATCGACCCACTCATTGGCTTTAAATCCCAATCGGCAAATGGAATAATTACAACCGGAAATTGCAATCCTTTTGATTTATGAATACTCATGACACGAATTGCATTTTCCCCGGAAGGAATAATTACTGAACACGTATCTTTATCCTGGTTGTCATTCCACCAACTCAGAAAATCAGTAATGTTAGCCGGATTTTTTTTAGTGTAATCAAGTATTACATCAAAAAATCGTTGCAGGTAAGCCTCCGGCGGAGACCCTAGCTCAAAAATTATGGAGAGTTCTTCAACAGCTTCAAAGAGTGGTATTTTTCGGAATTCAAGGAATTTTTGTGTAAAGGCTTCAGGTAGCAAATCAAGTTTTGCACGCCTGCTTGCCGCAAAAAGGTAATGAAGTGACACATTTGTTTTTTTCTTTATGCGGTTCCAGTAATAAACAACCTGTGCCAGTACAATATCGTTTTTATGATCATCAACCAGCTGCAGCAGATTAACAAGAAACTGAACAACCGGAGAAGTATTCAGCAACATTGACTCCGGTGAAATAATGCGGTGAATATTATTTTGTATGAGAAATTCAGTGATAATCCGGGCATCTTTATTTGACCTTGTCAGGAAAGCAATGTCGCGGTATTCATAACCCAGTTCCAAAACTTTTTTAACAATCGCAATATTCTCCTGCAAGGCGCATTCTGTCCAATTAGCATCGGCTGATTCATTTTCAGAATTTTCACTTTGATAGTTACTGTTTTTCACATCAATAACACGAATGTTAATATAACCCTCTGCTTCTTTTCCTTTTTTCCAGTTTTGTCGTAGTTCATCTTTATGATAGGCAATACGCAATGCTTTGCTTTCTTCTTCAGGTAATAGTAAAGACGGTGCAATTTCAAAAAAATCATTATTGAAGTTTACAACCTGTTCCCGGCTTCTGTAATTATCCCCGAGTTGTTTTAAATGGGTAATTTCTGAATAATGAATCAGATTTTTTTGAACGCCTGTCAGAAGTAATTGCATATTCCCTCCGCGCCAGCGATAAATTGATTGTTTTGCATCCCCCACTATCATTGCATAATTTCCTGCAGCGAGCGCATTTTCAATGAGTGGTGCCAGGTTTTGCCACTGGTAATCGGAGGTATCCTGGAATTCATCGAGCATGAAATGCGTAAACCGGTTGCCGGTCTTTTCGTAAATGAAAGGCGCATCTTCATTGTTGATGGCTTTCTGCAAAAGCTGATTGGTATCGCTGATGAGAACAATATCATTTTCATCCCTGAATAGGGTAAGTTTTTCATCCAGCAAACTAAATATTCCGGCAATATGAATTGTATTCAAAATAAATTTTGCTCCCGAATAGCGCGGCATTTCGCTTATGCGGAAATTATTAACGTCGTTGGCTATTTGAATAAGCTGACTTCCTGCCAAAGAAATTATTTCACTTCTGCGTGCCGACGATTTTGTTGCCCATGCATCCGGATTCGTAAGCGCACCTTCAAACCGGGAACCGGGAATATAATCACGGGTTTTTAGTTTTTTTGTTATTTTGCTGAAGTAGTTTGCTACACCGGTTTTCCCAAATGCAAAATCAGCTATCGAAAGATCATTCCGGGCAATGATTGCCAGAAAAGTATTACCATATTCCGCCATCCTTGATTCAAAACCGGAAATAATTTCCCTGAGTTCCCTGATAAATGCAGCATCCGGTTTAGCAGGTCCTTTTGGAAACAAAGTGCGGAAGGATTCCTTAAACAACTCGTAAGATAAATTATGAATATCCGATTCAATTTTCCAGCTCTTGCCCTGATCAAGTTTATCGAATATGAATTCTTCGAGCCATTTTTTTAACCAGGGATTGGTGCCGATGTCATCCATCATCATGGTTGAAATTTCACCAATCACGGAATCAATGTTCAGTTCAATATCAAACCGCAACGGAAGGTTCAGTTCCCTTGCCAATGCCCTTACGATGGTGCTGAAAAAGCTATCGATGGTTGATACGCCAAATCCTGTATAATCATGCATAATGTTATCCAGAACCATAGCGGCCTTGCCGGGAAGGTCAGAAACAGGCAACCCGGTTTCTTTTGACAAAACTTCCTGTAATTGAGGGTTTTTATTTGCAGCAACTTCCACCAATGACCCGATGATACGGGTTTTCATCTCTTCAGTGGCTTTGTTTGTAAAAGTAATGGCGAGAATCGAACGGTATAGCCCTGGTTTTTTCAGTACGAGTTTCAGATATTCTAAAACCAGGGTGTACGTTTTGCCGGATCCGGCAGAAGATTTATAAATTACCAGTGCATTTTCCTGCATCTGAAATATTTCGTTTGCTGTAAAAATAAGGAAAATATTCTTGTTATAATGTAAACAACGAAGGAAACGCAGGTACGAAGAAGGACGAAGAGTGCCAGTTAAAACATGAAAACTGATGTTTTAATGTTTATAGAATATTGCAAATAGCAAAAAAGCCCGGCACAAGGGGCCGGGCAATGTTCATAAAAGTTATGAATCTATTTCTTTGTCTCTTCAGGCATAACCACATCGGTAACTTTTAAATCACCGTTTGCTCCGCGGTATTTATAACCTATCAGTGAGATGGTCATTGATTTGAGCGGTTTGTTCGATGGTATCAGCCTGTAATAGGCCAGGCCTGTATTCGGACTTTTATCTATTACGGCATAAGCGGTCAAAAGGTTCTCACCTCCTTTAGCTTTTACTTTGCCAACTTCGGTAAATTCCTTAGCATTCAACGACCTTTCTATAATAAAGGAATCGATTTCGGTTTCGGAGGCAGTAAACCAGGTGACCATTACATAGTCTTTTTCAGCTTTAGCTTCAAAATTCAGTAGTTTAACAGGTAGTTCACTGATCTGACGGGTTGCTTTAATCAATATGTTATCAATAACAACTTTACCTGTTCCATCTCCTTTAAGATCTTTTCCCACTACCAGGTTATCGTTTTCTTTCCAGGTGAGTACACTTTCCGGTTCTTCATCATGACTCCAGATAGCAACTCCATTTACAAATATTTCAGATCGACCATCAACCGGGTCATAAACAAACCGGTAATTCCGGAACTCATCATCAGTAGGAATTTCATACCGGGTTACTTCCGACACTGAAATAATTTTTTTACCTTTTTTAAGTTTATAATCTATAGCAATTCGGCCATCTTTAATTCCCATGTTAAAATGTTTGCCGCGGGTAAACAGGTTGCAATTATTTTCGGACCTGCGGTAATCAAGACTCAGATCAATACCTCCAAGATTCAGTTCCTTTACACCGGGTATTTCAAAGTTCAATGATTCTTGTTTTTTACCCGGACTTAATCCTTTGGTGTTTTCAGTACCTCCGCTTACACACAGTGCTGCTTCTGAAATAAATACAGCATCAGGCCCTGATTCTGATTTTATGGCAGCACCATTATCAAAATTATAGGAAGCTATTACTTCTCCCTTATTAATTTCATAACCTACCATCATATTGGTAAACTGACCCGCTTTAGAAGTAGTTACCTGAGTTGTGTTCATAAAAATTGTGAGGTATGCTGCTAAACCGAGCATGGATGCTCCTGCTACCATGAAAACCATTTTGTGCATGGTTTTCATTTTCTGCCTGCTTCGTAATGCGTATTTTCCCATAGAAATTATTATTGTTATTTATTATCAGATATGAAATAGTTTGATATTTTTTGTTGACGATCCATTGGAAATGGTTAAGATGTAAATTCCCGGATTAAGTTTTCCTTTATTACTGAATTCAAATACGTTTTTTCCTTCTTTACCTTCGGTAAACTCTGCGTGCACCACCTGTCCGTTTGATGCGGTAAGTTTTATTTCAACAGCCGAAGCTTTTGAAACCGTATAAGCAGCAAGGAATCCAAGTGAAAAAGGATTCGGGCTTACAGATTCTATTTCAATACCTGTTGAATAAATTCTTGAATTGTCGATTCGTACTGCTTGTGAATACCGCAGATTCCCATCTGGCTGGTGTTGTTTTAGCCGGTACCAGGATATACCTTTAAGCGGATCATTGTCTATAGCTTTGTAATTTATAGGCGTGCCGGCAGGAGGTAACGCGGTTTTATTTAGCACATCATCATACTGAAATTCATCCTCAGATCGTTCAATGGTATATTTTTCAGGAGCAATATTCGCCAGGCTGGTCCAGTCAAGCGATACATAACTATCGATTAATGTTGCATTGAAACTTAGAATATCTGCCGCCTCCAGCTTTTCATTTGAGATGAGCAGCATAGGGCCCCAGGCCGAAACCGTTGAGGCCGACACAGCTCCAGTACCATTGGTGATGCCGTTGCCGGAACCTCCAATCAATTTCCAGTTTATTCCATTCCATGCAATGAGAGAAAATTTTTTATTGACAACATCTGAATGAGTAGTATTTTCTTCGCCAATATAGGAAGCTGTTACAGATGCTTTTATTCCCTGTGCAGCAATGTGAAACCACCGGTCTATTATTTTTTTGTTTCCTGCTTCACTTCCGTTATAATTCAAATGGAGCACACCGTTAGTCAGCGGACGATTATCAGTACCTGTGCTACGTGTGCTCACAGCAAATTCATTTCCGAATCCGGAAACAGGAGTAAATGAAAAGGGAATGATTTCGTTTGGTGAAATACCAAAGGGCACCACATGCAGTCCCTGGGAAATGTTTTTCCATTTTACCATACCGGTATTGCCCGATGAATTTCCTTCACTTCTAATGTATCCGTTAACTGATGTGATTGCAGATGAGGCTCCGTTATTTAAAACAATGTTATAGCCATTTAAGAACAGTTCACCTTCTGTAAGAACAATCCCTTGCCGTGCCATTACCAGGTTGCTGTTTAATTTTGCCGGATTCCGGTTCTTGTTAATTTCAATAATACCATATTGCTGATGATACGAAACAGCATTGCCCAATCCGGTGCCCGTAATTATTTGTTCCTTTGAACCGTAATATTCAACCACACTTTCAGGGTGCAGTGTGAAAATCATATTGCCGGTTGCATTGATGGAGGCATTTACCGTTCCGTTATAAAGTCCGTTCACACCGGATATCCGTAACCGTGCATCTTCATCAATAAGTATTGAAGTGTACAGATTTGCAGCGTTTCCATATACATGTTGTTCACCCAGATCCAGTATTCCATTCATTGTAACAAGCACCATATCATTTTCCGAACGCACTGATTCAGCAATCTGCATATTTCCACTTATCACTTTTAAACTGCAATCGGAATTGATGACCTGCTTTACATTTTTGAGTATGCTACCCCCGCTGTTTTGCAGATATTGCATCCCGCCAAAGCGGTCATAATATATAATTCCGTACTTAGGATCATTTGCTGAAACTGTGGTATTGATTGTTGCATTTCCACCAATAGTAAAAAATTCACCATTGAGTGATAGCCGGTGTTGAACAGTAGATGATGAATTGTTATCAAACGTTATATTTCCTGAATGATTGAAAAAATTACCGTGAACTATTGTGTAAATAACATTGTAGGTAGCATCAGTACTGTTATTATGAAAAAACAGCGATCCGCCTGACTGCTGGTAATCACCATTAATAATAAGGTTGCAGTTTCCGGTTCCGCCCGTTACGGATGCATTTCCACTTTTCAGGATGAAATTTTTCTGTAACAGAGCTGTAAGAGTACCACCTGTTCGTGAGAAATATACAGTACCACCTTTTACTTCTACATTATCAAGAATGCTTATGGTGGTTGAATGATGTCCGAAGTTGAAATTGGACGTACATCCTTCAAAGAAAGCCTGTCCTTTGATAACCGTTGTTTCAGCACCTGTGCTACCCGAACTGGTAAATTCTGCTGCTGTAATTCCTTTTATAATCAGATCGCCATCGATGATGAGCTGAAGGCTCAGGTTATTATCAGTACCTGAGAGCGTAGTAAGACCATTTCCACGGAATTTTGAATTGACCGAAGAAAAATCGATTTCCAGATTTCCGTTTATAGTAAGAAAAGCATTGTTTCCGGCGGTATGGCAGGCATAATTTCCCATAAATATTCCTCCGGTAAGTTTTACTTCTCCAAATTCAAGGTCAGCTTTTCCTGCTGTTGAAGATGAGAGATTGAAAATACCCCTGAAATCACCCATGGTCTGGTAATATTTTCCGGTTACTTCAAGCGAAGCATTTCCGTTGGCTATTCCCTGGATACCGGAATTATAAATCAATACAACATTTCCAAGGTTGGTGAAATCACCATTTACATTTACATGGATAGTTCCTTCTCCATTATAAATACCGTTAAATTTCCCGCCAATATTTGTGATGGAAGAAGTTGTGAAATTAAATGATCCGGGATGTGTTCCGGAGTGAATATCGAGATAGGAATTCACAGTACTCAGGTGAATGGCACCGACAGTAGTATTGCTGATGGATCCTGAGCGGTCAAATACAACCCAGCCCTGTTCGATGGTTAATGTTCCTTCAATTTTATGTGTTTCAAATTCATTATCCTGGTTCCACTCGTAAAGCAGTCCGTTTGTTAGTGTGTTTAACGTAAGGTTTCCAAAATTTCCGGAAACAACTGAACCTAGTGGAACATTTGAATAATTATACCATTTTTTTATAATAAGGGTACTGGCAGGATGGAAGTATTCATTCCCGTTAAGGAATAGCGTAGCACCCGAACTTGTATTATTGGCAGGTGACCAGGTAACACTACCGGTTGCACCTATATGAAATGAAGCACCCGGTGTGAGCAGGTCAATATCACCATCAGTAATATCTGCCATTCCATACACAAGAAAATTATCATGTAGAGTAAGCTTTGTACCGGAAGTAAAATTTATTTTTCCTCCATTGGCAATGGTAAGCTGACCGCTGACACATTGTGCGTCAACAGTAACAGTGTGTCCGTTTTGTATGGTAAGCTGGTCGCCTGCAACGGGGATTCCCGCCGGTGACCATGTACCGGGCTGACTAAAATTTCCTGAAGTAAGTGAAACCCGGTTTACTGAAAACGCCTGGTTGCCATAGTACAACAGTGTGAGCAAACCTATAAGGCCAACTATTCTAAGTACCCTCGGAGTCATTCTTGATCTATTTGCAGTGGTACTCATTGAACAGGGGCGGAGGGAGTTTTTGAAAGAGGTTGAGCTACTTTATAGCGGCTTCCCTGGCGGTTCAGGGTATCAATGTTGATTATAACGGTTGATTCTATATTAAAATCGACCGGTAATTGTTCCGGTGTAAGGGTTTCAGTATTTTTAGCTTTGGTAACTTCATTTTGAAAAAACTGGAAGTATAAAACAAATACAACGGCGATTACTGTCACTGAAATTCCTGCAGTAATAATAAACCGCATCGAAAAACGTTGCCGCTGCGTTGACCTGATTTTATTTGATTTCCTTGAATCCATAGGTACTGCGGGGTATGAGTGATGGGATGGCCCGGTATTACTTTAACTTTAACGTACGGGATTGGTTCCTGCGTGGCAAAACCGATCTTACAACTGTAAGATTTTAAGAGAATTTGCCTGAAATTGATTTCCCTGAAAAGAAAAAACCCTGTATTGCTACAAGGTTTTTATTTTTCGAACAGGATATTAGTTTTTATCAGGCCTGTACAAACATCAGGTCATCTACTTTGATGGTGTTGTCTTCACACAATAGTGCTGCACGTTCCATCACCGCCTTTAATTCCCTGATATTTCCGGGCCATTCGTAATCGAGCATAAATTTAACTGCTTCCTTGGATAAATGGACCTGGTCTGTTTTGTTGTTTTTGCAGAATTCGGTCAGGAAATTTTTAGCAAGTAGAATTACATCATCGCCACGTTCTTTCAATGGCGGGAGATGAATTAAAAATCCCTGGATTCGATAGAATAAATCTTCCCGGAAACGGCCTTCTTTAACTTCAGTTGCCAGGTTACGGTTTGTTGCAGCAATCATACGAAAATCAAGTTTGATGATCTTATTGCTTCCAATCCTGGTTATTTCTTTTTCCTGCAATACACGCAGCAATTTAGTTTGAAGGTGAAGATTCATTTCACCTATTTCATCAAGGAATATAGTTCCTTCATTTGCTTCTTCAAATTTACCGATGCGTTTGTCGCGGGCATCCGTAAAGGCACCCTTTTCATGTCCAAATAATTCCGACTCGACAAGATCCTCCGGAATAGCGCCCATGTTTACAGTTACAAACGGCCGGCGTGAACGGGGAGAATTATAATGAAGTGCTTTAGCAACAAGTTCCTTGCCGGTACCACTTTGCCCCGTTACAAGTACCATGATGTTGCTTTTTTCGACTTTCTGAATTAATTTCAAAACCCGCATTACAGGAGTACTGTTACCAAAGATATTTGCATACTTATGCCGGTCGATAACCTGGTCTTTCAAAAACTCCACTTCTTTTTTCAATACCACATTCATCGATAAATTTTTGATGGCGTTTTCGAGGTTAACAAACAGGTTATCATTTTTAATGATATATTCTGAAGCGCCACCCTTATATGCCTGCACAACCACTTCCATTGTCTCTTGTCCGGAAACAAGGACTACCATTATGGCAGAATTATACATTTTTATTCGGCTCATAAGCTCAATACCATTCATTCCCGGAAGGTTATAATCAACTGTTATTATATCGGGATTGAGATGAAGATTTTGAATGCACTCTTCAGCTGAAGTAAAGTGCGTCAGGTCATGATCATATTTTGAAAGCGCCTGTTTAATTAATGTAGCGACCACCAGGTCGTCTTCGATTATGAATAATTTTGCCATGATATAGTATTTTCCTGTTAAGCTATTGTAATTGTTTTTAATTCGTGTTCCAGTTCTGCAAAGGCAGCCTGGCAGATATCATTAAGTTCGGTTACCATTCCTCCAATTGATTCCAGGTTGGTTTTGTTTAATGCATATTCTTCAATTGTTGCGGCAATTTTCTGTGCTCCTTTAAGTCCCAGATAATTTAGTGATGGCTTTACCTTGTGTGCAGCCTGTCGCACTCCTTCCCAATTTTTTTGATCCAGGTGTTTTTTTAAATCCTCTAATGATTCAGGAGTATTGTTCAGGAAGAGGGTAATAAAATCGCGGAAGAATGATTCGTTGTTTTCAGACAGTTCCCTTAGGTAATCAAGATTCGTTAATTTTTCAACAGGTGCTGCTGTAATTTTTGTTTCTGCAGGTTCATCCTGTAAATAATCGCAGGTTTCTCCGGTCGTTTTTCTACTCAATGCTACGATTTTTTGTTTGAGATCAAATGGATCAAATGGCTTTGAAATATAATCATCCATTCCCAAACCAATACATTTATCACGTTCTTTTTTATTTGCATGAGCCGTCATGGCCATAACAGGAGTTCGGTTTTTCGGTTCAGGTAAAGCCGTTCTGATCTCACGAATGCACTGGTAGCCGTTCATTTCGGGCATTTCAATATCCATAAGGATGATATCATAATTACCGGCTTTTATTTTTTCTATAGCATCAACACCATTAACCGCGTTATCAGGTTTTACTCCCCAGTCTTTCATGATCTTGTTTATCACCAGTCGGTTGATGTCGTTATCTTCAACAACAAGAATTTTCAGATCACTGTCGATACGACTTTCCGGTTCTTCCGACACAGCATGATGTGCTTCAAGTTCGGCTGGATCCGGATGATCGAATGGCATGCTGAAAGTGAAAGTAGTGCCCTGGTTGAGAATACTGTCAACTTTTATGATACCACCCTGCAGATCAACCAGCTTTTTTGCAATGCTTAAGCCGAGTCCGGTTCCTCCAAACTTACGTGTGATGTCATCACCTGCCTGGGTAAACATATCAAAAATGGTAGATAATTTATTTTGTGGGATTCCGATACCGGTATCTTTAATGGTAAAAGTGAGCATGCTGCAGCGTTCATTGCTGTCGACAAGTCTGACACCGATTTCAACTCCGCCTTTATTGGTGAATTTAATGGCATTGTTAACCAGGTTATTTAAGATCTGGCTCAATCGTGTAGGATCACCTTTAATATATTCCGGAATGCATTGGTCAACAACCTTTGAAATTTTTATATTTTTTTCATTAGCCTTCGCTTTGAACAATTCAAAAGTAGTATCTACCATTTCTTCAGCACTGAATATTGTACTTTCGAAAGTCATTTTCTGGGCTTCAATTTTTGAAAGATCCAGTATGTCATTGATGATGACTAACAAATTATCGGCTGATTTTTTTACTGCATTCAGGTAGGTCAGCTGATCGGTATCAATGTTAGTTTTGATGAGCAGGTTGGTCAGGCTCATAATCCCATGAATAGGTGTCCGTATTTCATGACTCATATTCGCCAGGAACTGTTCTTTTACTTTTTGTGATTCAACAGCTGTGGAGAGATTGTTTTTTAATTCTATCTCACTTTTTTTGAGTTCAGTAACATCGGTTGCTATGCCAATCATGCCTGCAGGTTCAAACATATCGTCCCTTTGCGGGATGCATGTTACTTCAAAGTGACGGCCATTAATTTCCAGTGTGGTGTTCAGTTCTTTTCCTTCAATAACAGTTCTTAATTCCTTAATATCAATAGGAAGTTTTTTGTGGGTGTCAAAGAAATTTTTTCCTATAATTTCCTCCGGGTTCAGCTTTAGCATTTCAACACCTTTGCCTTTAAACATGGTGAACACACCATTTTTATCAATTGCAAATAAAATAATTGGAGATTTTGCAATTACAGTATCCAGCTTTTTTTCTGATTCCTGTAACGCTCTTTCAAACCGGGTATTTTTTAACTGTGCTTCATTAATTCGTAATGCATACCGGATACTTTGTGATATGCCTTCGGGTGTAACATGATTTTTTGGTATGTAATCACAGGCACCTAAACGCATGGCATCAACAGCAAGCTTTTCGTCTCCGTGGGAAGTCACAACAATAACAGAAGCTCCATTCAGTTCATTGCGATGATCACGCAGGAAATCGAGTCCGTTACAATCAGGGAGATTATAGTCAAGGAAGATGCAATCGTAAATATTATCAGCAACGGCAACAAGTCCCTCGGCCTTATTGCTTGCCATGGTTATTTCAGCGTTAAAGCCAGATGCCTTAATTGAGCGTTTTAATGAAATACGATCTATTTCATCGTCATCAATTACCAGTATTTTAATTGTTTCAGTCATGTGTTATTGTAGTAATTGATAATTTAAGGTTGTTCGCAGAGTTTCCAGTAACTATCGAGAATCGATACTGCAGCTACAAATTTTTCAAAGGATACAGGCTTTAATATGTAGCCGGCAACATTCAGGTTATATGCATCCATCCGGTCGCGGTCGTCGTTGGAAGTTGTCATTACAAATACACTCAGGCTTTTTAATTCTTCATCACTTCGGAGCTCCTTCAGAAATTCAAGTCCGTTCATTTGCGGCATGTTCAAATCAAGCAGAATAATTTGCGGCTGAGGAACAATTTTTTCAAACCCGTCTGTACCACGCAACATGCTGAATGCTTCCAAACCGTTTTTGGCAACCTTAAGCGGATTTTGAATATTATTCTTTTTGAAAGCACGTTGTACATTGATTACATCAACGCCATCATCTTCCACCAATAAAATTGTAACGAGTTTTTCGTCCATAATTTAACCTGTTGTAAATCAAGGTATTAATCTAGTTTTATTTGAGAAATACCTGAAATCAATGGGGGTTATACTTTAATGTTCCGGAAATGTTACGGGAGAAAAATCAGGAATCTGACAGGTTGAAAAAAGTCCCTTTACGGACGCATTTTCATTAAAAAGGGAGGGGGGTGGTTATTGAATACTACGCTTCAATACCACACACATGCTTTCAATACAACCGTAGGAATAGTTATTAAAAATTGGGCTTTAGCAGGTACTTCGAATAAAAATCGTTAATGTGCTTCACCACTTCATCAGCAGTATCGGCCAGTTTAAAAAGATCAAGATCTTCCTTGTTGATGTTTGTTTGTTCCAGCATGGTATTGCAAATCCAATCGTACACACCCTGCCAGTAAGACTTTCCGGCCAGGATGATCGGAAATTTTGCAATCTTACCGGTTTGTATGAGTGTTAAAGCTTCAAACAATTCATCAAGCGTACCAAAACCTCCGGGTAAAACAACGAATCCCTGGGAATACTTAATAAACACCGTTTTTCTTACAAAAAAATAATCGAACGTAATAGATTTATCGTGATCAATAAAGGGATTGGGTTGCTGTTCAAAGGGCAACCGTATATTGATACCAACTGATTTGCCATTTGCTTTTTGCGCACCTTTATTAGCGGCTTCCATAATACCGGGACCGCCACCTGTAATTACTCCATATCCTTCCCCGGCAATCTTTTCACCGATCTCTTCGGCTAACAGGTAGTAGGGTGTACCGGGTTTGGTACGTGCCGAACCGAAAATAGAAACACACGGGCCGATTTTTGAAAGTTTCTCATACCCTTCCACAAATTCAGCCATGATTTTAAAAATCGACCAGGTATCATCAGCCCTTATTTCCTGCCAGTCCTTGTCGGTAAATGCTTTACGGATTTTTGCTTCTTCAAGATTCATATCAATTAATTAAAAAATGATACTGATTATTTTCCAATACACGTGTTTACGTGGTCCGGAAAAAAAAGTTAGAATGCCATTTGTTCAAGTTCCCGATTCAGGTATTGCCCCGTGATACTTCTTTTTTCCGCCATAATATCTTGTGGCTTTCCTTCCACAATAATTTCTCCGCCACGCTGACCCCCTTCAGGACCAATATCAATAATGTGATCGGCACAACGTATCACATCCATATTATGCTCAATAACAACTACGGTGTTGCCTTTATCAGCAAGGCGTCCCAAAACATCGAGCAATATTCTTACGTCTTCAAAATGCAATCCTGTTGTCGGCTCATCAAGAATATAAAAAGTATTCCCGGTATCTTTCTTCGCAAGCTCACCTGCAAGTTTCACTCGTTGCGCTTCACCTCCCGAGAGTGTGGTTGATTGTTGTCCGAGTGTGATATAACCAAGTCCCACATCTTTAATAGTGCGGATTTTATGCGCGATAGAAGGCATGTTGGCAAAAAATTCAACAGCTTCTTCAATACTCATGTTTAAAATATCATTAATTGATTTGCCGCGGTATCGCACTTCCAGAATTTCGCGGTTATACCGTTTTCCGTTACAGCTTTCGCAATGCACATACACATCTGGAAGAAAATTCATTTCAATAACTCGCATGCCGGCACCCTGGCACGTTTCACAACGTCCGCCTTTAACATTAAATGAAAACCAACCGGGTGCATAACCCCTGATTTTTGATTCCGGTAATTGTGCATAAAGATTTCTTATATCACTAAACACCCCGGTATATGTTGCCGGATTGCTCCTTGGTGTTCTGCCAATAGGAGACTGGTCAATTTCAATTACCTTATCAATGTACTGTAATCCTTTGATTGTTTTATAGGGTAAAGGTTTGGTGCCTGCCCTGTAAAAATGATGTGCGAGTATCGGATAAAGTGTTTCATTAATCAGCGTTGATTTACCGCTGCCACTAACGCCCGTTACACATATGAATTTCCCAAGTGGAAAATGAGCTGTAACATTTTTTAAGTTGTTACCGCTTGCACCTGTAATTGATAATTTTTTTCCGTTGCCGGGACGTGGTTTACCGGGTTTTATGGAAATTGTGCCATTCAGGTACTTCGCAGTCAGCGACGTGCTTTGCAGAATTTCATCCGGTGTTCCCTGCGCAACCACATGTCCGCCATGCACACCGGCTCCCGGGCCAAGGTCGATAACATAATCTGCCGACATGATAGTTTCACGATCGTGTTCTACTACGATGACCGAATTCCCCACATCACGCAATTCCTGCAGTGATTTTATAAGTCTTACATTATCGCGTTGGTGCAAACCAATACTGGGTTCATCAAGTATGTATAATACTCCTACAAGCTGAGAACCAATTTGCGTAGCCAGCCGGATGCGTTGTGATTCGCCTCCTGAAAGACTACGTGAAGAACGATTCATTGTCAGATAATCAAGACCTACATTCAGCAGGAATTGAATTCTCTTTCTTATTTCCTTTAATACTTCCTGTGCAATCTTATTCTGCCGCGTAGTAATTCGGGATTCAATTTTAGTAAACCATTCCTGCAATTGCAGCACATCCATGTGAGCCAGTTCAGCAATGTTTTTGCCGTCAATCAAAAAGTAGAGCGATTCTTTTTTTAACCGGCTTCCTTTACATTCAGGACATTCAACTGCCTGCATAAAACTTTGTGCCCACTTTTTTATGGCGGGTGAAGCATTTTCATCGAGCTGTCCGGAAATAAAATTTACAATGCCTTCAAATGCGAGTGTATACTGGTGTGAATCACCCTGCCTGTATTCCCGGCTGACCTGGAACACTTCATCTGATCCATATAAAATAACATTCACTGCCTCATCGGGAACTTCTCCTATGGGCGTTGTAAGCGTGAATCCATAACGGCGTCCTATAGCCTGTATCTGCGAAAAAATCCAGTTATCCTTGTACGGCCCGAGAGGAGCAATTCCACCGGCTTTAATGGTAATAGTTTTATCGGGTATTACACTCTTCAAATCAATTTCTGCGATTGTGCCCAGGCCGTTACACTTCGGGCAGGCACCATACGGTGAGTTAAATGAGAATGTATTTGGAGCAGGTTCATCGTAACTGATACCGGATGTAGGACACATCAGGTGCTGCGAATAATGCTTCAAATCATTTTTCCCTTCATCCAATACCATTAATGATCCTTTGCCATGTTTAAGCGCTGTACGAACCGATTCGGTGATCCGTATTTTCTGATCTTCAGTCACAGCAATCCGGTCGACTACAATTTCAATATCATGTGTTTTGTACCGGTCGGCCTGCAATCCTTTTTTTATATCAACAATAGTTCCGTCGAGGCGGACTTTTAAAAATCCCATTTGCTGGATGGTCTCGAATAATTCACGGTAATGACCTTTGCGTCCTTTGACAACAGGTGCGAGCAAAATAATTTTTTTATCTTTAAATTTTTCCAGTATCAGTTGGATGATCTGATCATCAGATAGCCGGATCATTTTTTCACCCGTTACATACGACACCGCTTCTCCGGCACGGGCAAAAAGCAGCCGCATGAAATCATAAATTTCGGTCGTGGTTCCTACAGTGGAACGCGGGTTTGTATTCGTGGTTTTTTGTTCTATGGAAATAACAGGGCTAAGGCCGGTAATCTTATCCACATCCGGACGTTCCATATTTCCAAGAAAATTGCGGGCGTAGGCTGAAAAAGTTTCCATGTAACGGCGCTGACCTTCGGCATAAATCGTATCAAATGCCAGTGATGATTTTCCGCTGCCGCTTAAACCGGTGATTACCACCAGTTTTTCCCTGGGAAAGGTAAGATCAATGTTACGAAGGTTGTGAACCCTTGCTCCAAAAACCTCAATTTGATCTAAAAATCCCTCTTGTACCGTAGTTTCCATAAAACAGGGGGCAAAATTACGGAAAATTGAGGAAAATAAGGGAGGAAGGAAGGGTCAGGAAAAGGTCATGGGAGGGGTCAGGAAAAAAGTCAGGGAAGGGGTCAAGAAAAAGGTCAGGAAAAAGTCATTTAAGTCATTAAGACATTAGGTCATTGAACTACTAAGCAATTCTACATTTTAAATTTTACATTCTACATTTTACATTCCTGCTTTTCTGCCGATCACAACATATGTTTCGCAAAACAAAGTATAAATTACAGAAAAATGTACCCCTCTCCTTTGGAGAGGTCGGGTGAGGCAAAAAAAGGTCATTAAGACATTAGGTCATTAAGTCATTAGTTCATTGAACTATCAAGCAATTCTACATTTTAAATTTTACATTCTACATTTTACATTCCTGCTTTTCTGCCGATCACAACATATGTTTAGCAATACAAAGTATATATTACAGAAAAATGTACCCCTCTCCTTTAGAGAGGTCGGGTGAGTCAAAAAAAGACATTAAGACATTAAGACATTAAGACATTAAGACATTAAGTCATTAGCTCATTGAACTACCAAGCAATTCTACATTTTAAATTCTACATTCTACATTTTACATTCCTGCTTTTCTGCCAATCACTTCATATGTTTCGATAAACAAAGTATATATTACAGAAAAATGTACTCCTCTCCTTTGGAGAGGTAGGGTGAGGCAAAAAGGTCGGGTGAGGCAAAAAAGTCGGGTGAGGCAAAAAGGTAGGAAGCGTCTCAGGAAAACTTCCGGTCAAAATAAGGAATTTCATCGTGCGAAACATCTTCCTTCTGAAGCCAGTATGCCATTGTAACCACACGGCCTTCATGTGATTTCAGCAATCTCCCATAAATTGCATTCGTGGCATTGAACACAACATCGGTAACGCCCAGTTTAAAAGTTTGAGGCGGCGGGGGAGGAGCAATAACTGCAGGACTGGGATTGGTTTCGGGATCCGTCAGTGGTTCAACAGCAGGTGGCGGAGGGGCAGTAGACTTTGCAGGTGCTTCAGGAACTACAACAACCGTAAATCCATTTAATTCGAGCAATGATTTCAAAAATGCAGCACGCTGTTCTGTGAGACCGGCTTCAACCACAGCACATTTAATTCCATCAAGATCTTCAAATAAATGATTTTTATTGATCGCCATTATTGAGCGGAAATTAAATTGTAGATATAAAGGTACACTTCGCCATATAATCCTGTTACCACCATCCCGATCATACAAACAATCAAGGCAGTTCCGGGCAGCAGACTAATTTTGAGTGATGCTATAGGCTGTTCGTTTTTATCCATGAACATTGAACGTATGATCTTCAGATAATAATATAACGATACTATCATGTTGAGTGCAGCTATGATAATGAGCGTATAGTTTTCTTTCGCAGCTCCTGCCATGAGCAGGAAAAATTTTCCAAAAAATCCTGCTGCAGGAGGAATACCCGCCAGTGAAAACAAAGAGATTGCAAGCACCCAGCTCAGAAATGGATTCGTTTGGTAAAAGCCCCTGTAATCATAAACATTTTCTTTATTGGTTATCGCACTCACAAGTGTAACCACACCAAAGGCGCCAAGATTTGAAAATATGTAAATTAATATGAAATAAATTACGGAAGTTCCGCCTTCAACCGATTGCCCCGCAAAACCTACAAGAATAAAACCTACCTGTGCAATTGACGAAAAGGCAAGCATACGCTTTAAATTATTTTGCCTCAGTGCGAAGAGGTTTCCTACAACCATCGTGGCAACAGCAATCAGAATAAACATGCGGTACCATTCCACATCGAGTGGCTGGAACGCAGTATACATTACCGGTATCATCACAAACAGTATTGCTGCTTTTGAAACAACCGACAAGTAAGCAGTCACCGATGAAGGCGCACCTTCATATACATCGGCTGTCCATAAATGAAACGGAACCGCTGAAATTTTAAAACCAAAGCCTGCAACCAATATTATTAATGAGAACATTTGCAGTGGACCATGATCCAGCAGCAATGGTAATGCTGTAAGACTTAATGTTCCCGTTGTGCCATAAAACATGGAGATTCCAAATAACAATAACCCTGATGAAAAAGCCGACATCATAATCATTTTCATTGCTGCCTCTGATGAACGCTTTCTGTGCAGATCAAAATTAACCAGTGCGGCCAAAGGAATGGTTGATAATTCCAGTGAAAGATAAAACATCATCAGGTTATCAGTGGATATCATGAAAAACATGCCCAGCAGCGTCGATAACAGCAAAATATAAAATTCATAAACGTGCCGGTGAGTTTTCAGCCAGTCGTACGCTTGCATGGAAATCAATAAAGTTCCCAGGTTCAGCATGTTTTTTTCAAATGAAAGCAGCGCGGAGTTCCGGAACATATCACCAAATAATGAACCTTCACTGTTCATGAAAAACCCTGCAACAAAATTTATCAGTAACAGTAGATTCACCCAATTCAGCACCGAAGTATTATCTGCAACCAGACTACTTTCCGTCGATTCGGCGTTACGGATCTTAAAAAATAAAATAATGAAAATGACTACCGTTACCAGTAATTCACTTTTCATTAATAGTAAGTATTCGTTCATTTCCCTGTGGTACTGTTGTTATGTTAAGTGCCCCGGCCTTCAGGCCGTAGTTATGTAATTCTGTTGGTATAGAGACGTTTTGCAATACATATCTAAACCAAATCTATATTTTTAATCCTCCGACCATACAACTCGTCACTCGAAACTCGTCACTCGTAACTTCTTTAGTTTCCCGCAACTCTCATTATTACCTGCGATGCTCCGGGGCCTAGCAGGTCATTCAGCCAGAAAGGAGCCACACCCATTGCCACAATACCTGTTATCAGCAATGCCGCAGCAAGTTTTTCATTCCAGGTTGCATCTCCGAAAGGTTGTTCAGTATGTGTTTCTAGAGGTCCCATTATCACTTTCCCGACTGCACGAAGTATGTACACAGCCGTTACAACTATTGATGCACATGCCAGAATGGTGGCTATCCTGTAAAAGGAATCGGCCTTTTCCCACGATCCCATAAAAATGGTCATTTCTGCCACAAAACCGCTAAATCCGGGAAGGCCCAGTGAACATAATCCCGCAATTACAAAAACCGTGGATATAAAGGGAACTATTTTTAATAAACCTCCGAGGTGTTTCACTTCCCGTGTATGAGTTCTCTGATAAATCATTCCAATGGCAGCAAAGAAAAGTGCCGTCATCAACCCGTGTGAAACCATTTGCATTACCGCTCCTTTAATGGCTGTTTCAGTCAGCATGCCGATTCCCAATAAAACAAACCCGCAATGACTTACCGATGAATACGCATTGATGTATTTCAAATCAGTTTGCATCATGGTGGCAAATGCACCATAAATAATTGCAATGGTTGATAGCACAATAATGATCCCGGAATAATCAACAGCAGCATCCGGCATCAGAAATACAGCCACCCTGAGGCAGCCATAGCCGCCGAGTTTCATTGATATGCCTGCAAGAAACATCGATGCTGCAGTAGGAGCTGAAGAATGGCCGTCGGGAACCCAGGTATGAAACGGGAACAAGGCGGTAAATATCCCAAAACCGATAAAGGCAAACGGGAAGAAAAATCGCTGCACATCGGCCGGTATCTGAAGGGATGCGATTTCGAGCATATCAAGCGTGCGGACTCCTTCAGGTGTATACGCATTGTAATAAATTCCTACGAGTCCCACAAATACCAGTGCAGAACCGCCCATTAGCATGAGAGCCAGTTTCATGGCGCTGTATTCTTTTTTACCGCTTCCCCAGATTCCGATCAGGAGAAATTTCGGAATAACGGCAATTTCCAGGAAGAAGAACAAGGTGAATAAATCGAGAGAAATGAAATAACCATAAGCTCCCAGACTTAAAAAGAGTAACAGGAAAAAGAATTCCTTGCTCATCCTGCTTTCATTCCAGGATACCAGTACTCCGGCCAGCACAACAAAAGCGGTGAGCAAAATCATTGCAACCGATATACCGTCTACGCCTATATGATAATTGATATTCAGGGTTTCAAACCAGGTGTAGCTGGATTCAAACAACATGATTGCCTCATTTCCCGCAAGGCGTTCCATATTAAATTCACTAAGCAGAAAAAATGAAAGCGCCAGTTGAATTACAGATCCTGCCAAAGCAATTACCCGTACCTGTTTCAATCCGTTGCAAAATAAAATTGCGACAGCAGTAAGCAGCGGAATGAGCAGGAGTAGATTTAAATTCATAAATTATTTCCAGAAGTAAATAAAATAGATCGTAAATGTAAGGATACCGCAAAGGAAATAAATAGCATAGTTCTGAACTCTTCCCGATTGAAAACCCCGGATGAGCTCTGAGCCCAGTACGGTGAAGTAACCAATAAAATTCATCGTGCCATCTACAAGTTTCCTGTCAACCCAGGCTGCCGGTCGCCCTATCATTTGGAATAAAATATTTTTTGTGATAAATAAATAGATTTCATCAATATAAAATTTGTTGTAAACCGTTCTGTAAATACCACCCATAGCTGTAGCAATTTTTGCAGGTTTTTCGTTTTCACGGAAGTAGAGCATGTATGCAATTGTGATTCCGGTAAGCGCAAGAAATACCGGTGCAATTGAAAAAACAAGATGAATTTCAGAGTGGGAGGGAACCCCTGAAGGCGTTACCAGTGATGCGAAGGGTACAAATCCGGCTACGACGGTAAGAATGCCAAGAATAATTAAAGGCAGTTTCATTGTAAATGTTCCTTCACCGTGATGATCGTGCAAAGTGGCGGGCTTGCTGAAGAAAATTGAAAAATATAAACGGAACATATAGAAGGCGGTAATGCCGGATGTTATTAATGCAATCCAGTAAATTGCAGGATTTGAATTCCAGGCAGCCAGTAAAATTTCTTCCTTGCTGAAAAATCCCGCAAAGGGAGGTATGCCGGCAATTGCCAGGCACGCAACAAGAAAAGTAATATGCGTAACGGGCATGAACTTTTTCAGTCCTCCCATTTCATTCATATTATTACTGTGAACCATATGAATTACTGCACCTGCACCAAGAAAAAGTAATGATTTAAAGAAAGCATGTGTAAACAAATGGAACAGTGATCCAATGTACCCGGTGTTGTTGCCATCATTTATTCCCGATATTCCCAAGGCAAACATCATATATCCGATCTGCGACATTGTAGAATACGCAAGCACTCTTTTTATATCGGTCTGTGTACATGCGATAATCGCCGCGAATATGGCTGATGATGCCCCTACCCAGGTTACAATATCCATGGTAACAGGGTCATTCACAAAAACAGGGAACAATCGCGCAACAAGGTATACACCCGCAACCACCATGGTAGCGGCGTGAATAAGTGCCGATACCGGAGTAGGACCTTCCATGGCATCCGGCAACCAGATATGTAACGGGAACATTGCGGATTTTCCTGCGCCACCAATGAATATAAGTGTCAATGCCCATGTCAGTGCTGAAACTCCGAGGAAAGACGTTGTAATCATTCCTGTCAATTCCGGTGACGAAGAACCGGTAAGCCGTTCCATGATCGTCATAAAGTCCAGGCTGCCTGCACCCAATCCTAATATGAGTATCCCGATCAGGAATCCCAAATCAGCGAAACGGGTAACAATAAATGCTTTTTTAGACGCTGCAACAGCTGAAGGTTTTTCAAAATAGTATCCAATCAGAAGATAGGATGAAACGCCAACCAATTCCCAGAACATGTAAATCTGGAAAATGTTGGTGGATACTACCAGTCCGAGCATTGAAAACGTGAATAGTGAAAGGTAAGCGTAATAGGTACTGAACCGTGATTCACCTTTCATATAGCCCAGGCTGAAAATGTGCACCATGAGTGAAACAAAAGTTACCACCACCAGCATCATCACCGATAACGGATCCAGGATAATACCCATGTCAATGGATAGGGAATCGGTAAAAGTCAGCCATGTATACTTGAAAGGCGTAATGGTTTGGTAAACACCATCCGCCATTCCATTAACAAAGAAATACTGCCATGCGGTATACAATGACAGCAATGCAGAGCCTGAAAGTGAAATTACACCTACGATTCCACCGGCATTGCCCGGGAATCGTTTACCAAAAAATCCCAGCAGCAGAAAGCTGATTAGCGGGAGTAATGGAATAAGTGCGATGTAAGAAGTGTAACTCATAAATACGTATCAGAACTTAAGGTTGTCGGTTTCCTCTACATCAATGGATTTAAAACCACGGTATAAGTGTATGATAATAGCAATGGCTACGGCAGCTTCGGCGGCAGCAATGGTAATAATAAAGATGGTGAAGAATACACCATCCAGATTTTCAGGATAGAGGTATTTGTTAAAGGCCAAAAAATTAATATTGACACTGTTCAGCATCAATTCAATTGCCATTAGCATGGTAATGAGATTACGCCGGGTGAATAAACCGTACATGCCAATAAAAAATAGCGCTGTACTAACGAATAGGATATGTGTTAATGGTATCTCGTTCATTTTTGATCAGGTGAATTTCTTAATGCAATGACAATACATCCAACCATTGCGGCAAGCAATAAAATACTTACAGTTTCAAAAGGCAGTACATAGCCACCTTCTTCCATGCTAAGCATTTGTGTACCGATACGGTCAACACTGTTATCGAAACTAGTCTGCAAAGAAGGAAATTTGTGACGGTAAATAAATTTGAATGCAAGTACAAAACCTGCAATGCAGGTAAGAATAGCTACAAAATCCCGGAAGATTGGAGTGCGTGGCATAAGCATCCCCGATTGCTGGGTCAGGAATATTGAGAAAATGATGAGCACAACAATACCTCCAACATACACAACGATTTGGACCGCCGCAATAAATTCCAATTCCATCCAGAAATACAATCCTGCAATGCCCACCAGGGAACCTAATAAATAAATGGCTGAACGAAAAATCTTACGGGTAGTTACTGCCAGCAAACCGCTTCCAAGTATCACTGCGGATATAATATAAAACATAATGGCAGAAATACTCATTACTCGATACCCTCCCTTACTTTAGAATCCGGCTTATTGAGTTTCTTGGTTAAAAGACTTCTGTCAAAAACACTGTGCTCAAATGCCTGGTCCATTTTAATTGCATCGGTAGGGCAGGCCTCAATACATAAATTGCACATCGTGCACAGTTCAAGGTGATAGACAAACGTATCGATTGCTTTTTTCTTTTTTCCTTCAGCGTTCAGTTCCTGTTTGGTTACAATTTTAATGGTGCCGTTCGGACAAGCCAGTTCGCATGCAGTGCAGCCTGTACATGCATGTTCATTGTTCTCATCATGTGGCATTACTACTTCTCCGCGAAAGCGCTCAGGCAGTTTCAGGGTTAAGCGGTTGTTAGGATATTGCTCGGTAATTTCTTCTTTTTTATGATGCGTGAAATAATACCCGGTCAGCCTCATGCCGGTAAGCAATGACCGAATGCCTGAAATGATATCGGATATATATTCTTTTATAAACACTTTAATAAATCAGAATTAAATTTTGAACTGAACTAATTTTTATATCAACTGCAATCATAACCTCACTTTTTAATTATCAATTGTTAAAAATGCCATCCCATGATTGCCATCAGCGTAACAAGCAGCAGGTTTAATAAACTTATTGGTAACAAATATTTCCACTCAAGATTCAGCAACTGATCAATCCGGAGACGTGGGAAAGTCCAGCGAAACCACATGATCACAAATATCAGGAAGAACGTTTTGCCAAAGAACCACAATGAAGAAGGAATATAATCCATCACCTGGTTGAATGCCTGCCAGCTGCCTATATGGAACGGCATCCATCCTCCCAGGAATAAGGTAGCACCAACGGCACACACTACAAAGATATTCACATATTCAGCCAGGAAGAAAAGTGCGAATTTCATTCCTGAATATTCAGTGTGAAATCCTGCAGTTAATTCTGATTCTGCTTCAGCCAGGTCAAAAGGAGCCCTGTTGGTTTCAGCAGTAACAGCTACAATAAATATTACAAAAGCCACCAGGGCAGGAATATGTCCGCGAAACAGCCACCAGCCTGTTTCCTGTGAGGCAACAATATCTGAAATTTTTAAACTTCCCGTAAGGACAACAATTGCAATGATTGACAAACCCGCAGATAGTTCATAGCTTACAATCTGTGCCCCGCTTCGCATAGCCCCAAGCAGTGAGTATTTATTGTTGCTTGCCCAACCTGCCATGAGAATGCCGATAACCGAAACTGAAGAAACGGCAGAAATAAAGAATACACCGATATTAATATCCCAGATCTGGAACCCTTTGGCAAACATGAGCGGTGCCATTATCACCATAGCCACCATCATAACGATATACGGTGCCAGGTTAAATAAAAACTTATCGGCACCCGTAGGTGTCATGCCTTCTTTAACGATCAGTTTTAAAGTATCCGCAACAGTTTGAAACATTCCACCCGGACCTACACGGTTTGGGCCTAAACGCAGTTGCATCCATGCTGAAACCCGCCGTTCCATCATAATCAGCACAAGACCCAAAACAGAAAAAAGTGTAATCACCAATATACCCACAATTACAAATTGCATTAGCAGCGCCCAGGTCGCTGGAAGCTGTGCAAATAAAAATGCCTGAACGGCATCGGTTATGGATTCCAGGCTAAACATTATTTTTTATGCAGGTATGTTTTAAATTTGAGTTGAAAGTTTATCTATCGATATCAGGTATTACAAGGTCAAGTGTTCCCATAATGGCAACCATATCACCGAGTTTTTGGCCACGAACCATATGATCAAGTGCCGACAGGTTACTAAATCCCGGTGAACGGAATTTAATTCGGTACGGTGTGGTGCCGCCTTCGCTGACAACGTACACACCAAATTCGCCTCGTGCTGTTTCAACGCGCGAATAAAATTCTCCTTTTGGCAATTTAATTACCGCTTTTGTTTTAGCCTGGATGTCACCTTCCGGGATGTTATCAATCAACTGTTCGATGATATTCATTGACTGGCGCATTTCAAGCAACCGAACATTATAACGCGCCAGGCTGTCGCCATCAGTGGCTAAAATTTCTTCAAAATTAACCTGATTGTAAACTTCGTACGGGTATAATTTCCTGATATCGCAGGTAACGCCACTTGCCCTGGCCACAGGCCCCGAGCAACCAAAAGAAATCGCATCGGCTTTACTGAGAATTCCTACACCTCTCATGCGGTTCTGAAAAATAATATTGCCGGTCAGTAAGGTATCATACTCATCTATTTTCGAACGGAAGTGGATGATGAAATCTTTTACTTTTTTGCAGAAGTTTGGATGGATGTCATACATTACACCACCCGGTACCATGTAATTCATAGTGAGTCGTGCACCACAGGTCTCTTCCATAATTTCATTGATCATTTCCCTTTCGCGGAAAGCGAGAAAGAAAGGAGTGAAGGCACCGATATCCATTCCCATTGCCCCCCACCACAACTGGTGTGAAGCCATGCGCGTAAGTTCATCCATGATAACACGAATGTATTGCGCACGCATGGGAACTTCAATCTGCATTGCTTTTTCCACCATCAGGGCACACCCGTGATTGTTGATGTGTGATGAAAGATAATCCATCCGGCTGGTGACATAAATAAACTGCCGGTAGCTGAGACTCTCGCACATTTTTTCGATGGAACGATGAATGTAACCCAGGTGAGGTTCCACTTTTTTAATCGTTTCCCCATTAAGGGTAATTACCAGGTGCAGCACGCCGTGTGTGGCAGGATGTTGCGGACCGATGTTGATTACAAGATCGCCCTGTTCCGTTGTAGTTACTTCTTCTAACATTACAGCTTGATCATGTTTATAGGATCTTCATAATCTTTCCGCAAAGGAAATCCTTCCCAGTCATCCGGTAAAATAAGTTTACGGAGATCAGGGTGATTAATGAAATTAACTCCGAATAATTCAAATACTTCACGTTCATGAAATTCAGCAGTGCGCCATATTGTGGCTACCGTTTCAACTTCAGGAGTTGTACGATCCAGTTTTATTTTTACAACGAGATGATGCCTGTGAATGGTGGAAGTAAAATGATACACCATTGTAAGATGCGTTTTCCAGTCGATGCAGGTAAGGCAGAATAAATAATCGAAATCAAAACCTTCTGTATGCCGCAACGCATTCGAAACATCTTTCCAGTTAGAGGCTTCAACATTCATGTTCAGCCACTCTCCGCCCTCCTCAAAAGTTACGGCCTGTGTTATACCCGGCAATTGCGTTTGTAATTCTTCGCGTGTCATTTAAAAAGATTGAGCGGGTTTTTCCATCCTGATTTGTTCGCGGGTAAGTCCGCTTTTTATTTTTTCCTGTAGCGCGAGCATTGCGTGAATGAGTGCTTCTGGTCGGGGCGGGCAACCCGCAATGTAAACATCAACCGGAATAATATGATCGGCTCCTTTTACAACAGAATACGTATTGTAAAAAAACGGACCGCCGCTGGTGGCACAGGCTCCCATAGCAATAACATATTTTGGTTCCGCCATTTGATCGTACAATCTTTTCAGCACGGGCGCCATTTTATTTACAATTGTCCCTGCAATAATAATTACATCAGCTTGTCGAGGGGTTGCGCGTGCAACTTCAAAACCGAACCGCGACCAGTCATATTTGGCTGCTGCCGTACTCATCATTTCAATGGCACAACAACTCGTTCCGAATACCAGAGGCCAGAGGGAATTACTGCGGGCCCAGTTGATCACCTGATCCATTTTACTGACTAATATCCCACCGCCGGGAGTTTGAATTACTTCACCGGGAAAAGCTGCGGGTGGTTTTGGGTTTACATCCATTTCAATGCTTTTTTCTTGTGAGCGTACAGGAAACCCATGAACAGTATAAAGAGGAAAATAATGATTTCAACAAAAGCTATCCATCCTAATTTCTTCACTACCACTGCCCACGGGAAAAGGAATATTAATTCTACATCAAAGATAAGGAAGATAAGGGCGAAAAGGTAATAACCCACGCTGAACTGTATCCAGCTTGGCCCAATTGTAGGAATGCCACATTCGTACGGCTCACCTTTGGTAACGCTTGGGGTGGTTTTTAGTAGTAACTTGGAAATCAGTATCGCTATCCCTGAAAAGGCAACAGCAGCAATCATCAAAGCAATTATCGAACCCGGACCCATACATAATTGGTTTCGACAAATATAATAAGTTAAACTTCATATGTAACACCGGCATTTGCAACAACAAATCGAAAAATTTGTGGGTGTGATTTTTTATGAATGAAAAGGCTTATTAATAAATGACTTATGAAGTGAGCGATTGGCTCATATCAAAGTATTTTGAATGCAATAACTAATTAACAATGGTGAATTCTTAATACCGGTTTAATCGTACGACTCAAATTTGACCACGTTTTTATCATAGCCCATTGCTTCGAGCCTCAATCGGGCCTCTTTCAGCATATCGGCCCAGCCGCAGATATAAAAATAAGCCGGGCGCTTATCGGAGAAAATATCTTCATACACCTGGTGCACATAGCCTTTACGACCGGTCCAGCCGGGATTATCACGTGACAAAACCGGAATAAAGTTAAAGCCCGGCATGTCTTTTTCCATTTTTTCAAATTCCTTCCTGTAGAGTATGTCCTTTTCCCAGCGGTTTCCAAAAACCATGTAAATATTTTTATGAGGGAGCTTCCGGTTATAGATATCAAAGAGTTGTGATCGCAATGGCGCAATTCCGGTACCGGTTCCAATAAAACAAATGTCGGTTTCAATAGGTTCCTTTAATGCAAATTTCCCCAATGCCCTGGAAACTTTCACCTGTGTGCCCACTTCAAAATTCTGCCATTTATAAGGTGTACCCAGTCCTTCAGGCTTTAAAACAATGCACAATTCAAAAATATTATCATCGGAAGGAGCCGACGCAATTGAATAACTCCGGTTGGTAACTTTTGCCTTAATAGGCAGGTCGATCATGATAAACTGCCCCGCCTTAAAAGTAAATTTCATTGTGTCGGGCATCTTGATAAAGAACCGTTTAACCATGTCGGTCTCATCAAGAATCTTAACGATGGTGGCATCGTCGTAGTGGTAAGCCATAAAACGTATTTTGGTGGCGCAAAAGTAGCAAAACTATGCTTGGCATAAAAGGGTCACTTGCGTGGAAGGTCAACCTGTTTTACTCCACCTTTTCGTCCCTGGCTTCTTTCCAGATTTTTTGTTGATCAGCAGTTAGAACCTTGTTCAGGTCCTTATGGATTGCTTTTTGTTTTTCTTTCGACAGCACCCCCGCTTCGCGCAGTTTTTCACGTTTCAGAATTATTTCACGTACCTGCTCAATCTGTTCAGCAGTAAGTGCGAGTTTTTGAGTAAGATTTTTTGTCATCAGCTCCGTGCGTTGCTCCGCAGTCTTGCGCCCCATGCGTTCCTGCTGAGCAAATGCGGCAGTGGTGATAAAAATGAAGAGGGCCAGGGTTAGAAGGATGTTTTTTTTCATGATTTTATTTTTTATGTTGGACCCTGCATTTAGTTGCAGGGTTTAAAATGTTTTTAAATCAGTTTTTAGTTTTTTCTACAATTACATTCAAACTCATTCCTACCAATTCTCCCATTGTTGTGCAATCAAGGAAACGGTCGTCTTTATAATGCGTGCTTAATTCACCGGCAAGACTGCTTATTTTTTCCGGTGTTGAAATGGTGTCATTCTGCATACTTGTGATGAGGTCATAAAACATATTGCCTGATGCTTTAATCCGTTTTGCAATAAGCGTGTATTCCTCGCTCTGGTACTGGTGTAACGTTTCCGGAGTAATTAGTTTGACACAAAGATCCACGAAAGGTTTGTTTTCTTTGAAGTATTGGGGAAGATAAAGATTTTTTCTTCCCTCATGACTCTGCTGATCGAAATCAATGGCACGTATGCGGTAATGAATCTGTTCAAAATCAGGCGTAACATCAATTACAAAATTGTAGGACCGCATATCACCCAGCAACCGCACAAAACAGCGGGCATTGAACTTAACAAATTCCTTGGCAAGACGTATCTGGTTCAACCCTTTTTCATTGAGGTTGTTTTCAATAAACATATCACCCGGAATTCCTGCAATGTGTTCTTCAATGAGGGTGTCGCGATCAACGAAGTACGTAATACGGTTAGGGGAGAGGATGTGTTCAAGTTCGAGACCATAAATACGGGAAGCATCGGCTTGTTTGACATAAAAATAGTCGAAATTATCATTGTAATGATTAACGATGCGGATCCTGAACGGATTTGAATTACCAAAGGTGCAGTAATCAATGCGGTCAACATAAAGGTGTTCGGTTACTGAAGTGTCACCACCTGTTTTAAGCATCGCATAAATTTCAATGAGCGCTTTATTGATCGATTCCATTTCCGATTGCGGATATAACACCCTTTCCCATAAGGTATCTTTGCCTGCTTCATTGTAAAGCGGAAAAGAACTATTGTAGCGCATCAGGTCTTTATATTCTACATTTACTTTTATGGCCCGTGAATAATAAGAGAGGAACGTCCGCAACTTTGCGTTGATGGGATACTGCGGCTTTTTTTTCTGAAAAATTTCCTGGCTCATTTGTAATAAGTAATTGGGTAATTAGTAATTGGGTAATTAGGTAATTAGGTAATTGGGTAATTGGGTAATTGGGTAATTGGGTAATAAGGTAATTGGTCATAAGGCTCAACTCGTCAGCCGTCACCCGTCTCTCCAAGCCGGGCAGGCTTGTCACTCATCTCTCCGAGTCAGACACTCGTCACTCGTCACTCGTCACTCGCCACTCGCCACTCGCCACGTGTAACTTGTAACTTGTAACTTGTCACCCGTCTCTCCGAGCCGGGCGGGCTTGTCACTCATCCCTCCGAGTCAGATACTCGTCACTCGCCACTCGTCACTCGTCACGTGTAACTTGTCACTTGTCAATAAGTAATAGGGGTGATTATATACAAGTTACACCAAAATAAAAAATATTAGGCATTCTTCATTCTTCTAATTCAATTACATAAGTTAAATTGTTGTAGGTAGTAGTGATGTGCATTTCTTTATCAGTTAATCGTAATATTTTGTACTTCGCAGATACAAATTCGGGTGAGTGTCCAGTTCCAAAGGGTGGGATTCCATAGAAATTCCCCTTAAAATCTATAGTAATGTCATTATCATTATTACTTAAGTTCCATGTCCCTGTAGTTAAGCAGCTAAGGGGTAAACCTTCAAAGTACATTTTTTGATCTTCATCTCCATCAAATCTTATTTTACCATAACAAGGTTGAGAAATAATACTCAAGGTTGAATCTGCACCACAAACTTCGAACTTTACAATATCATAAATTCCTTCAACTCGGGCGCAGGGACTTCGAAGTGAAACCCCAGGTCCATCCTCGTATCTACAAGACGATAATACTAAGCACATCATTCCAATTAAGACAACCTTCATTTTTTCTTTTTTAGTATCTTTTTAGGCTTAGCTTTCGGCTTCGGATTACTTTTTACCATTGCCTTAGTCATGGCATCAAAAATAGATGCGGTTTCCTTTGGTGACTTTTTATCTTTTGCCCTAAGTCAAATTTACACTAAATCACTCAAAGGCACATGATAAGTTGATAAGGACTCACTTATTACCCGTCTCTCTGAGTCAGGTGGGCTTGTCACTTGCCACCTGTCACTTGTAACTAGTCTCTCCGAGCCGGCGAACTCGTCACTCGACACTCGTCACTCGTCACTTGTAACTTGTAACTTTACACTTGTCACTTTTTTCGCATTACCATCAATCCATCCCTCACCGGGAAAAGCACATTTTCCACTCTTGGATCTGACTGTATTTTTTTGTTGAACTGATCGATAGCCTTTGTTTCCGCGTCCATATCATTTTCTTTTTTCAGCACGTTGCCGCTCCAAAGTACATTATCGGCTATAATAAATCCCCCTTTACGGATTTTATTAATCACAAGATCATAATAATTTCTGTAATTTTCTTTATCAGCATCAATAAATACCAGGTCAAAAATCTCATCTATGCCGGGAATGAGTTCGGAAGCGTCACCGGTCAGGGTTGTGATTTGATTTTTGTACGGCGATGCAGCAATATAACGGTGTACCATATCGGTTAATTCTTCGTTGATATCAATTGTTATGAGTTTACCCTCGGCGGTAAGTCCTTCTGCAAGACAAAGTGCGCTGTAACCGGTATAGGTACCAACTTCCAGTATGCGTTTAGGCTGTATCATCTTGCTGAACATAGCCAGTACCTGTCCTTGTAAATGGCCCGACAACATTCGCGGCATCAGTATTTTCGCCCAGGTCTCCCGATTTAGTTGTTGCAATAAATCCGACTCGGGTTTGGTATGGGCTTCAATATACGTGGTTAATTTTTCGTCAAGAAAATCCATGTGGTTAAATTATTAAATCGTACGTGGTTGTTTTAAAATAATTCAGTCAGCAATCCTGTTCAAGCCCGCTTCTGCTTTCTGATCAATACTGTTTTGATATTCATGATCTCTCAGGTCGAGGCATTTGCGGTACCAGGCCTGCGCCCTTAATTTATCGCCTTTATTTTCATAAAGCATTCCATTGTGCAATGCTGCGTTGGCCGCGAAATACCATTCTGTCCGCATGCCATTCTCATAGGTTTTAGAATAGTACTGGATGGCTTTTTCGGTTTGTCCTTTTTTATCAAATATACGTGCAAGCCGATACGTGAATTCCAGCTGATCTCTGAATTTAGGAAATGATGAGGTTGGTTTTCCGGCAAGTTCTGCAAGTGCGTCGTTGTAGTTTCCTCCATCAAATAATAAACGCGACCTGAGCAGGTAACTATTTGGTAATTCATGAGCCATTGCTTCCTTTAGTGCCTGTTTGTCTTCATCCGTAAAATCATCACCTGCACGCTTAACATTTTCCATAAACTTATAATATCCTGCAGTATCATTTTGTAATAAGGCAAGCCATCCTAATTTATGATAAGCCGATTTAATAAAACTTTTACCTTTGTAACCGGTTACAAAACGAATGAAATGTTCTGATGCATCAGGGTCGAGGTTGTTTAACTTAAGCATGCCGGTTGCATAGTCAAGGTAGTACATATGAAAATGGCCGGGCTGGGGCCGGAAGGCATCCAGTATTTTTAATCCTTCCTTGCTGTTTCCTGATATAATATGCGTGTTGGATTCCATAAAAACCAACAAAGGATTTTCAGCAGTTTTATTTTTTTTTGTTTTCTCAAGCAGTGCAAGTGCTGATGCATAATTTTTTTCAAGATGTGTAGCTATAAAAATTTTCAGCAAACAGGCTTCCATCATTAAAAATTCCAGTTCATCATCTTTTTCCAGTTGATTTATCAGTAATGATAATTCGTTTCCTCCCTGCGATATAGTGCCTTTTAATCCCACCAGGTTGGAAAGCCATTTATAATTTTCAGGAACCGCACCAATCAACGCATGAAAAAAGCCAAGCCCTTTTAAATGAGGAATAAATTTCGGATAACGGATCTGGTTTTCTTCAAGCAATTTATACGAACGCCGTATGTAATAACCTGCTGAAATATATTCTTTGCGTTTCAGTTTCACAATGGCCAGTTGCATTATCATTTCGCCATGCGCCATATTCATCCATGCAGTTCCGGCAGCACCTTTTTCAACCTGTTCAAGCCGCAAATCAAAATTATTTTTTAACTGTAAAAAGTCCCGATCTTCCTCTGAAATGAAAGCCCTCAAAAAATCAATGTAATGTGCGATGTAAGCCGGTGCAGCGTTTTCGGGGTTAACTGTTTTTTCCTTTGACAGGATAGTCGTGGCAGATGTAAAGTCCAGCTGCAGCATTTTTTGATATGCGGCTTTGCAATTTGGTGTAAATTCAAAACCTGAACCATAAGCCCCGGAAAAGCCTTGTAACAACAGCAAGGTGAATAAAAGGTATCTCATTGCATTGATGAATGTAAATCAGAATTTCTAATAGTGTATGGAAAATCGTAGGAAAATAAAAAAGGATCTCCATTGAACAGGAGATCCTCTTTCTTGATGCATTATCAATTAACTAATTTTATAATTCAATATCGTGATCAACCAGGATGCGTCCGCAATGCTCACACACAATTACTTTTTTGTGCTGGCGGATATCCAATTGCCGCTGTGGCGGGATTTTGTTGAAGCAGCCTCCACACGCATCGCGTTGAATGGTAACAACTGCAAGTCCGTTACGGGCGTTGGTACGGATGCGCTCGTATGCGGTAGCAAGACGCTCATCGATCATGTCATGAGCCTGCTCTGAAAATTTTAACAATTGCTCTTCTTCCTTACGGGTTTCAGCAATGATATTGTCAAGCTCATCCTTCTTATTTTTCAAATCTTCCAGTCGCTCATTTAAAGTCTGCGTAGACGCTTCGAGAATGGTTGTTTTAGCTGCAAGGTCACCGGTGTATTCTTTAATACGTTTCTCAGATAATTGAATTTCCAGTTGCTGGAATTCAATTTCCTTATTAAGCGAATCAAACTCACGGTTATTTTTTACATTCATCTGCTGCGATTCATATTTTTTGATCGCGGTATTTGAATCTTTTATCGACTGCTTCTTCTGTGCGATCTGGTTCTGCATTGATTCCACCTCTTCCGTGTAATTTGCAATGCGTGTCTGCAGTCCTGCAATTTCATCTTCCAGGTCATTAACTTCCATTGGAAGCTCCCCACGCACGATCCGGATACGGTCAATCTCAGAATCGATAAGCTGCAACTGGAAAAGAGCCTGTAATTTTTCTTCGGTTGTGAACTCGATCTTGTTCTTTGAAAAAGTTTTCAGATTAAAAGTAAACCGGCGTTCCTTAACCGGCTCAATGGCTGCTTTTTCAGCAATCTTCGCTGCACGGGCGCTTAGCTTTTTCTCTTTTGGCTCTTTAGGCTCTTTCGGTTCGGCAGGAGTACTTTTTTTAACTTTAGGTGCTTTTTTTTCAGCAATCATATTGACTATTTTCGAGGTATTGGTTTCTTTTGGTGGCTTCGGTTCCGGCTTCGGAGCGACTTTTTTTACCACTGCTTTTGCAGAGGGTGTTTTTTCCACCTTTTTCGTGGCAGCTTTAGCAGGAGGTTTGGTAGTGGTTTTAGCAGCTGCTTTGGCGGGTTTTTTTGCCGTTTTGGCAGCGGCAGGTTTCACTGACTTCGTAGTGGCTGCTTGAGCAGGCTTTTTAGCTGGTGCCTTGCCTTTTGCCACGGCCTTTTTTACCGCCATATTAAAAGTAGTTTATAGGGTTGGTGTTAAGTTCCGACAAACGGAGCGCAAATGTAGTGAATTTCCCGTTCAGAAAGCTATAAATTAATTCTTTCGTAAACTGCTCACTTTCATAGTGTCCGATATCGGCAATCACCAGTTTCCCCTCCGCGTCAAAAAACTGGTGATATTTAAAATCAGCAGTTATAAACGCATCAGCTCCCGATTTGAGCGCCATCGGAAGCAGGAAACTCCCTGAACCACCGCATACAGCTATCTTTTTAACTGATGTTTTCGATGTTTTAGTATACCTGATGCAATTTGTGCTTAATCTTGTTTTTACCAGCTTTAAAAATTCTTCAACCGGAAGCGCCTTTTCAAGTTCACCAATCATGCCGGAACCAACATTTTTATGTTGGTTATCAATTGAATAGATATCGTAAGCCACTTCTTCATAGGGATGAGCCGAAAGCAGGGATTCAACGATCTTTCTCTGGTTTTGAATTTCAAAAACCACTTCTATCCGTGCCTCCGGTTCATGATGCCGTTTCCCTTTTTCTCCAACAGCAGGATTGGAATCTGCATTTCCACGAAAAGTCCCAGTGCCCGTTACGGTAAAACTGCATTCATCATAATTGCCAATGTTCCCGGCACCCGCCTGAAAAAGCGCTGACTTGATTACCTCCACCTGGTTTTCAGGACAATACGTAACAAGTTTTTTCAAAATCCCACTTTTAGGAACCAGAATTGAAGTGTTAACGAGTCCAATTCGGTTGCAAATTTCCTGGTTTACACCGGCAAGCACATTATCGAGGTTGGTATGAATGGCATAAATTGCAATATCATTTTTGATAGCTTTAATTATGGTTCGCTCCACATAATTTTTACCATTCAGTTTTTTTAATCCTGAAAAAATAATCGGATGATGTGAGATTACAAGGTTGCATCCCTTTGCTATTGCCTCATCAATAATTTCTTCAGTGCTGTCGAGGCAGATTAAGGCTCCTGTAATTTCCATCTCCGGGGAACCGGTGATTAAACCTGAATTATCGTACGATTCCTGGTAATATAACGGTGCCAGTTGTTCCAGCAGATGAATGATTGTTGCGAGTTTTTCCACAGAATATTTTTAGTAAAATTAGGATAAAATAGGGGAAAGAAAAAAAGTCATTAAGTCCTTGGGTAATTGGAAGTTTTTATTTTTAAATAATATCTATGCCCTTCTCAGTATCTATGTTTCCTTCGTTGTAATTTTTTTGGGAGGATAACCTGACAAACTGGAGTCGCGGATGGAGCTGCTACCGGAGGCGCTGATTTTTTATCTATTTTAGCGCAATACTCCTATGAATTTACGGCCCCTGTTGCTTCCATTCTCTTTTTTATACGCAGCTGTTGCCCGTTTGCGGAACCTGTTTTTCGTAACAGGTGTATGGAAAGAAAAAAAATTTGATATCCCAATTATTCTTGTGGGAAATTTGTCGGTGGGAGGAACTGGCAAAACACCCCATGTGGAATACTTGCTTGATTTGTTAAATAAAGATTATCGTTTAGCCACGCTTAGCCGAGGCTATGGCCGGAAATCAAAAGGATTTGTAGTAGCCGGAAAAGGTGTTGATGCTACTATGATCGGTGATGAACCCATGCAATATTTTTCGCGATACGACGATGTAACGGTGGCCGTATGTGAAAAACGAACCGAAGGTATTGAAAAGTTAATGGATGCTGATAAAAATCTGCAGGTTATCATCATGGATGATGGCTACCAGCACAGGCAGGTTAATCCCGGGTTTAAAATTCTCCTAACCTCATACGACAAGCTTTTTACAAGGGATTTTGTTTTACCAGCCGGAGATTTGCGTGAGCCCCAGTCAGCATCAGGGAGGGCCGATTGTATTATTGTGACACGTTGCAGTGAAAGCATGACGGCAAATGAAAAGGAGCAGCTCTTAAAAGAATTGCGTCCGTTAAAACACCAGCAGGTATTTTTTTCTTCACTGGTGTATAATGAACTGATCGCTTTCTATTCAAATGAAACTTTACCGCTTAATGAATTAACATCCCGTAAGGTTTTACTTTTTACCGGCATTGCACACCCCAATCATTTGCATAACCTGGTAAAGCAACATGCAGCTTCCGTTGAACTGGTGCAATTTTCCGACCATCATGAATATAACACGAAGGATATTACTTTGCTCAAAGAAAAATTTGATAAGTTTGCCGGCGCTTCCGCACTTGTAATCACTACTGAAAAAGATTATCAGCGACTGCGTAACACACCATTGATGAAAGAACTTGAATCATTACCTTGTTTTTTCATACCCATTAAAGTTCATATTCACCAACAGACAGAATTTAACCAGGCCATCCGCAATTATGTTGAAAAAAATAAAAGAAACCGCTGATTTTATCTTAAACAAAACCGGCTTCAGGCCTGATGCAGGTATTATCCTGGGAAGTGGCCTGGGTGGATTGGTCAATCATATTAAAGTTGAGCACAGCCTTGCTTACGCAGATATTCCTGGCTTTCCCGTCAGCACCGTAGTTGGTCATGGAAGCAAGCTCATTATGGGCGAACTGGGAGGAGTGAAAGTGGTTGCCATGCAGGGTCGTTTCCATTTTTACGAAGGATATACCATGCAGGAGGTCGCCTTCCCAGTAAGGGTATTAAAATTCCTGGGCATCTCGCGGCTTTTTTTATCGAATGCCAGCGGGGGTGTTAACCAGAATTATAAAGTGGGCGATTTAATGATAATCGATGACCATATCAATTTAATGGGCCTTAATCCCCTTATCGGGAAAAACGCCGATGAACTGGGTCCGCGCTTTCCGGATATGAGCACCCCTTACGATAAGGATCTCATCCGCAAAGCGATGGCCATTGCCGGCAAGCATCATTTCCGTTGTCATACCGGCGTATATGCAGCCGTTACCGGACCTTGCTATGAAACCCGCGCCGAGTACAAATACATCCGCGCCATTGGTGCCGATGCTGTTGGCATGTCAACAGTCCCCGAAGTAATCGTAGCCCGCCACATGAACCTTCCCTGCTTCGCCATCTCCATCATCACCGACCTGGGAGGATCCGATGAACCGGAAATCATCACCCACGAGGAAGTCGTACGGGTAGCCAACGAAGCCGAAGGCCGAATGACCACACTCCTGGTAGAGCTATTAAAATCCTAGATTTTTACGAATTTTCCAAGTGAGCACCGCGAACTCATCTCGTGAATGAGCAAGCGCAGCGAAGCTCATTTACTGAATGTCTCTTTATAATGAGCAAGCGCAGCGCCGCTCATTCCCCAGCGATCGTAGTCGAGCTGTGCTCTTTTGTCACGGTGAGCGTAGTCGAACCATAAAAGCAAGCGCAGCGCCGCTCATTTATAACATGTCATCTACATAATGAGCAAGCGCAGCGCCGCTCATTCCCCAGCGAGCGTAGTCGAGCTGCGCTCTTTTGTCACGGTGAGCGTAGTCGAACCGCGCCTCTTTTGTCACGGTGAGCGTAGTCGAACTGGCGTTTTTTCACTATATTTGTTTCCCCTCCCCGCTAAGGCATATTCAAAATGAACCAATTGCTCTTCAGGTTATTTCTCATGTTGCTGTGTTGGTTCCTTGTGGTGCCGGCTTTAGCTCAGCAAAACATGAACCTGCCATTGTTATCAAACTGGGACGATGATTCCATTCCCAACGCCTGGACCGGCGCTTTCAGCGAATGCTGGGGTTATGCCGCTAACGGCCGTGAATATGCGTTCCTGGCGAGTACCCAGGGAACATATTTTTTTGATATCACTAATGCATCCGTCCCGCAGTTATTGGATTTTATCCCTACAAAAGATACCGTTACACTTGTTGTGAATAAAGATTATGCTACTTACAGTCATTACCTGTACGCTGTGAGTGACCAGGGAGAAAACTCCTTACAGATTTTCGACCTGCAGTATCTCCCCGACAGTGTTGTGCTGGCGTATGATGATGATGCACTTTCAAAACGCTGCCATACATTAACCGTTGAGAATAACCGTTTGTATATGTGTTCCAACACCCGTCCCGATAATACATTCGGACCCATGGATATTTTCTCGCTTGCCGATCCGGTAAACCCGGTGTTGATGGGAACGCTTTCAAATCCCGGTTTTTTCAATGTGCATGAGGTGTTTGTCAGAAACGATACAGCTTACTGTTCGAATGCCTATAACGGCTTGTGGATATATGATTTGAAAAACCCCGCTGCGCCATCACTGATCACCATTATTGAAATGTATGAGGAGTTTGGATATAATCATAGTTCCTGGCTTACACCTGATGGCAAAACACTGGCATTTACAGATGAGAATCATGGCAAGGGTGTTAAGCTTTTTGATCTGACCGATATCCACGATCCGCAGCTGGTAGGAATGGTACGGTCGAATTTGCTGCAAGTCCCGGATCCTTTATCTGATAATGGAAGTATGGCGCATATACCATATATAGTTGACGATGTTTTACTTGTTTCATATTATCACGATGGGGTGGTGGCGTTTGATATTTCGGATCCGTCGCAGCCAATACGAATTGCCTGGTATGATACGCATCCGCAAAATACTTCGTATTACAGTTCAGCAGGTTGCTGGGGGTTATATCCATTTCTTCCTTCCGGGAATATTATCGCTTCTGATATTTCAAACGGACTTTTTATTTTTGATGGAAGCAGTATTTTAAATTATCAGCCTGAACTGCCATTGCCTCCTTCAGTATCTGTTACACCGAATCCTGTTAATGATTTACTGCAACTCTCCATCAATGCACCTGCTAACGGCAGTGCACACGTGCAGCTGTTTGATGCACGGGGACGAATTGTGCTTGATGAATCACATGATTTATTAACCGGTAAAAACGTAATTCACATCTCAGTAAAACAATTAGCCGTTGGCATATATGTTGCAAAAATTAATGCCGGTACATCCGGAGCAACAATAAAAATTCTTAAAACAGAATAATATAGTAACATCCATGATAAGAAATTTAGTTACTGTTTCAATTTTATTAATTGTAATCGCGTTGTCATCCTGTAAAAGTGATAAGGATGAAATGAAGCCTGAAACAACCACGGTTAATTTTATTTTTATCAATGAAATCAGCGGACAGACCATCACGCCGGGCAGCATGAATTATGTAAATTTGGCAGGAAATCAATATAGTGTTACTTTGCTAAAGTATTACATCAGCAACATTACCTTCCGTAAAGCCGACGGAACCATTTACCGTGCTCCTAATTATGAACTGGTGACAGAAGGGGAGCCCGCAACACAGGTATTTTCCATGACTGTGCCTTCGGGTGATTATACAGCAATTGGTTTTTACATGGGTGTTGACAGCGTGCTTAATTTTTCCGGTCCGCAAACCGGAGAGCTGGATCCTGTATATGGGATGCTTTGGGATTGGAATACGGGGTATCTTTATTTTAAACATGAAGGTGAGTTTATTGATTCAACCGGAGCAGTTCTGCCATTGGTTTATCACTATGGTAATTTAGCAGGGCTTGTAAAGCATGAAATCACTACTTCATTAATGCTTATGGATCTGCCTAAAACTATAACTATAGGTTTTGATCTGAACAAATTATACGAAGGACCCAATATGGTTGATTTTAACGGCAACAATTTACAGTCGGGCGCACCCGGATGGGTTCAAACACTGAAGGAGAATTTTCCATCTGCATTTTACATCAAAAACATCGAATAAATAAAACATCATGAAAAAATTAATCCTGTTAATTTCAATGGTTGCAACATCGGCAATAGCTTATGCACAAACAGCAACCAACTTTACCTGTAACGATTGTTCAGGCGTATCGCACGATCTCTTTACGGAGCTTGATGCCGGAAAAATAATTGTGCTTGATTGGGTAATGCCATGTGGTGCCTGTGCAGGACCTTCACTCACCGCCTATAATGTGGTGGGCAGTTTCCAGTCCTCTCATCCCGGTTCAGTATTTTTATACATGGCCGATGATTTTGCCAACACCGTGTGCAGCTCCTTGAATGGCTGGGCCAATTCGATTGGGGTTCCGCAAAATGCGTATTCACTGCGTTTCTCCAATCCGGCAATCGATATGCTGGATTACGGATCTATTGGTATGCCGAAAATTGTAGTGGTAGGAGGAGGAGTGAACCACACTGTTTTTTATAATTCCAATAATACCGTCAATGCATCTGCCTTACAGGCTGCTATCAACCTGGCACTAACAAGTACCGGCATTAATGAGCAGAACAATCCATTGTCGATCCTTAACATTTATCCCAACCCTGCTGATAAATCTGCTGAAATAAAATTCGTTTTGAATCAACCGGCAACTGTTACCATTGAATTATTCAACCTTCAGGGTAAAAGGCTCCAGGATATTTTTTCAGGGCCAATGATCGCGGGAGAAAACAAAGTGGAAGTGAACACTGCTAAACTGGCTGCTGCCACCTACCTGGTTAAACTGACCGGTGATGGTAAAACACGGTTTATAAACTTGCTGGTTTCACATTGACAATATGATAAAATATATGAAGAACCGGTATTTGTAAAAATACGGGCTCTTTTTGCTTAAACCCATCCGATATGAATTCACGATTACTGGTAACTGGTTTATTAATGATTGCAGAAACCCTGTTTGCATCAACAAGGGTAGCGGCACAGTGTTGTTCTGGTGGCAGCGGAAGTCCGATAGCCGGTGGGACATCGCAGGGAGTTCTGATGGAAAGGCAATTTGAGATTAATACCAATTTCCAGATGATTAAAACCAACCAGTTTTTTAATGAAGATAAAAAGGATTCCATAAAATACTTCGACAGTTTCAATAGCACCTACCAGTATTTCAGGTTGGCTTACGGCGTTTCGAAAAATTTCACCATGTCGGTGGAAAGCGGCTATTATTTTAAGAAGCAGGAAGTGGGTCTGGATGAAAATCCTGCATCCACTTATGAATCGCATGGTATTGGTGACCTCATTTTATTTCCCAGGTACGATGTAATCAACCGGACGACGCTAACATCGCGGACCGAATTAACAATCGGACTCGGCTATAAGATTCCATTGGGCAGTTATGACGATTCAACGGGCAATATAGAACCCTTTTCGGGATCGACGTATTACATCACCAAACCACAGTCGGTACAATTAACATCAGGGGCGCAGGATTTAATTTTCTACACATTTTTATACCGCGGTTACCCGCTAAAAAATTTCCGTGTTTTTGCCAACGGCATGTATATCAAAAAAGGATGGAACCCGGTAGGAGAGAAGCTGGGCGATTATAAAAGTATTGCCGTATTTGTTGGAAAAACATTTTTTGAAAACCTGGGAGTCACCTTGCAAATGCGGGGGGAATGGGTAGACAAAATGAAACTCAACGAAGACATATTACTTTACGCGTATCCCAATTATGATCCCGAGGCGACAGGATACACTAAAGTTTTTTTCTCGCCCCAGGTCAGTTTCACCAAAGGCAAATTCACCCTGTATGCCCTGGCCGATGTGCCGGTGTATCAGAAAGTGGTCAAGACCCAAATAGGCACCCAGTACCAATCTACGGTAGGCTTATCGTACCGCTTCTTTGTGGTTAAAAGCAAAGTCGAAATTTCCGGAGGTCGCTATTTTTGCCCTATGCATCCCGACATCACCTCCGAAGTTCCCGATAAATGTCCCCAATGCGGAATGAACCTTGAACCGGGAAAGTAACGAGTTCAACGGTTTTTTTAGTAATCCAATGTTTTCTCCCTTTTGCAAAGCCAACCTCTTTTTCCGGAGGCAATTTCTGAGGGCATATCAGGGCATTTATTTGATAATCATTCCGCTATGATTCTTATTTTAATTTATTAAACAACTATTTGTAAATAACATTTTTTCCCTACTTTTGTGCCTCCAATACGGTTTGGGAGTAATTTAAACGGTAAAGGAAAACGGTTCGGTAGTTCAGCTGGTTAGAATACATGCCTGTCACGCATGGGGTCGCGGGTTCGAGTCCCGTCCGGACCGCAGTCAAATCCCTGTAAATCAAGTATTTACAGGGATTTTTTAGTTTAAAACAGTTAGTTTTTTAGTCAAAATATAGTCTCTCTTTAGTCAAAATGCTCTTTATTGAGTATTATTTTGACTAAAATTAAACTAATTTTTACACCAATTCAGACTGCTTTTGGACCACTTTTTGGGAAATAGTCTTAAAATACTTGACCATCATAAGCCAGGCCCCTTATCAGGATTTTCAAGTTTGCCCAAATAGTCACCTTTATATGAAAATAATCGCGGAATTTTTTGGGCACTTTCTCGATACAATTCATCTATAGTCTTGCCGGATTTTTTTTCAATTATAGCTTTCGCTGTTGGAAAATATTCCAAACTTTCAGATGTGTTGTCATACATGAAAAGATATCCATATCCAACCGTATGAATTATTCCATTTATTGAAATTTCATTGTTATTGATCACTCTGGCAGATAGAACAACGTTATCATATTGATCAATTATCTCTATCGCTTCATCAATATAATTTCTTTTGTAAAAATTATTCGGATTTATCGTCCATTCATTGTCTTGAATTTCACAAACTATTTTTTGGTCTCTATCAAATATTTTAGTAGAAATTAAAAGCTTACCATTTGTATATTTAATTTTAACTGGTTCAGAGTTTTCAATTGATAAACAACTTCCAGCTAAAACTCCATTTACAAATTGACTTTTCTTAAATGAACATCGGAGTCCACCAAGTTTCAATGTAATTAAATAATTTTCATCACTTTTTATACTTTTTTTTTGGGAAGTGAGATTGCCACTCAAAGCGGATTGTTTTTTTTCCAACTTGTCCTTATAATATTCTTTCAAGGCGCCAGCAACCACAAGTAGAATACCAGCAGCAACCATGGCAATCGAACAAGTTTTTATAATTAGTTTTTCATCCATAATTTTATTAATTTATTATATAAAGCTGAAGCCGACATCAGTCAAAATCCCCCCAATTCTTATCTCGTAATTTTTCAGCAAGTTCTTGAGAATTTTTGCAGTCCATTGCGATGTCCCAAAAGTATTTCTTCGATTGAAGCATTCCACCACTGGTTTCTTTTATAAAGTTTGTTTCATGTTTATTATCAAGCAAAAATACTTGCATAGGAACTGATTTATTCTCGTCAATTCTCCATTGCCAATTACGAAGTTTTTGCTTTGCCTGTTTGATTAAAACTTCGTCCTTTAGACCTCTAATTTTCCACTTAATTTTTGCATCACTCAAATTCTTTCCTATCACAACGATTGCATTTATTTCATAGATGGCAGAGACTTTTTTTGATGCGTAAGGTCCAAAATATTTTGCACGTCTATGGCTATATGCACCACCCGTGTCGGGGCACATATAAACGCCTTCATTGATTTCTTCAAGAGTTCCGGAGCAGCTTACAACATCAAGCAAATATTTCCATTTTGGTAACCTGCTATTTCTGTCAAGGTAGATTTTAAATTCGTCAAGTAAATTTTTTAAATACTCAGTGTTGCAAACTTGTTCCAGTGAACCGATCATTTCTTCAAAAGTTATTGGTTGGAGAATGATTTTCTTCTTTTTTGCATTTTTAATATCTTTTTTAAATTGTTCTTCAAGATTATCATTCTCAAAGTTTGATAGCAAAAAAAGGATTTTGTCGCCATCAGTCTGGTTAAATCCCGCAATATGTCTATTGATTTGGTCTTCATAAAACCAATCCGATGTTTTTGTTTCAAAAAACACTGAAAATGATTTTTGAGTTATCGCCAAATCAGGAATGCTATCTTCTTTCTTTGACTGTTGTGTAAAGGTCGGACCAACAATAATATTAGTATCTGTTTTAAGCAATGTGGCTAAAAGTTCTTCAAATTTTCGTGGACTATCTTCATATAACATTTTCATAAGCAATCCGCAATAATTCGTCAGTGAATTTTCTTGTTGATGGTAGTCTGCAAAAAGTGATATTTCTCTTCCCATTACTTTTGTATATGTATTTTAACTTCCTGGTTTTTTTGCATTTCGTTTATTTGCGTTTATATACGTTTCCAGGGATTCCAATGCTTTTTTAATTTTAATGAAATAGTTTTTCACCCCCTGTCCCGGAAATGAGATCCGAGCATCAATTAAATTTTGAATATCTATAGAAAGGAATACGATATCCTAAAAATTTGCCTTAAGTAATGTGGTGCCCAGTGTTACTAGCAAACACTAATCATCAACCTCCATCTCGTATGTGTTTCCATCTTCATCAGTTAAATATTCAACTCTGAAAGTTTTATCTGTAATTTGTTTTACGGTTAAAAATAAAACCACAGCTAAGATGATTGAGTCTGGGATTTTTTTGTTCCTCCTGCACTGAAATGCCGGTGTTGAGTGCAAATTTTTATTAGGAAACTGTTGGAATATAAAATGTATAATTATGAATGCAAAATTGCAAAGCGAAAGAATCTGCTGGTTATACATTTTTCATTAAGCATTAAACATTTTTCATTTGCACATGAAGCGAGCACAAAAATTGTACTGTAAATCATTTTAATAAATTGCCGACGAGAATATACTATTCAGTCGATTCCCACTACCAGAGAAACAGCGAATCTGTTAGAACTGATTTTCTCAATGCCTTCGTTATTAATAATTGATTTCATATACATAATTCCCAACCCAATTGTTGCTTGTGGCGCAATCCAAAAATCTTTTACAGCTTTTAGCTGAAAGGAAAAACCCGTATCGCTGGTGTTGCTTGTATTCTTTTTAGTATCCTCCACTACAACATAGCCGGGGCCTGATAACAACGATAAACTGACGTCCTTATAATTTGAAAACCAGCTCAATCCTCCGCCAAAAAAATATTCTTTAAGTACTAACCCCTTTACTTTATCGGTTGCGCCGTATCCTGCTAAAACAGCTCGTGGTTCTGCTAATCGGGTAAAAACTGTTCCCACGCAAAGTGCAACCCTTTTCGACACAAATCCGCCCATTCTGAAATCCGCAGCGAAAGCAGTACCATAAGTTTCAAGTGTAAAACTTTCCACTTTACTTTTTATATTACCTCCTGCAATACCTCCGGAAAAGTTCATAAAAAGGCGTTCATGTGTGTGAGGTTCCGATTGTGCTAATAATTTAAAATCTGATAAACAAATTACCAACATAAGAATAGGAAACACAATTAGGTGGAAACGCATAGAGTGATCTATAATAAACGTCTTAATAGTTTGCGGATAGTGAAGTAAGAATATTATTTGGTTTTTTAAATTTATTGAAGAATCGCTGCAGACATTCCCTTTCCTCTTTTAGTGATTCAAAATATCGATTGTGTGTTACTCCGCGTCT
>JBBQQQ010000002.1:0-265966 GCA_038215705.1 Bacteroidia bacterium | reverse complement strand
TAATCCTGGTAAGATTACGGCAGTGAAACACGCAAATGGACGCGATTGGTGGGTTACCTGCCAGCGAATCAATTCTAACAAGATTTATAAAATTCTGGTAACACCATCCGGTGTAAGTTCGGTAACATTTCAAAATGAAGGTTCCTTACGGCCTTTGAGTGGTGGGCAAGCTTATTTCTCTCCTGATGGAACGATGTATGCTAATTACTACCTTGCCGGGGGATTGGACTTGTTCTTCTTTGACAGATGTGACGGAACATTTGTGCATACTTTATTCATACCAACAGGTAACTATAATTATCTTGTAGGCGGTGGTGTCGCCTTTTCACCAAATTCGAAAGTTTTGTATATATCAGATTTAAAAGAAGTTTACCAATATGATTTAACAGCATCTAACATTGCAGCGAGTGAGCAGTTAATAGCGGTATGGGACAGCACCTATTCTCCCAGCCCACCTTTTGCCACCTTATTTGAAAATGCGGAACTTGCAGCCGATGGGAAAATTTATATTACCACAGGGAATAGCACATTCAAAATGCATGTGATCAACCATCCGGATAGTCTTGGTACAGCTTGTAATTTGGTACAGCATGGCATTACACTCCCTGCCTTTTACTTCAATACACTTCCCAACCATCCTAATTATTTTTTAGGATGCGATACTACTAGTAGCTGCACTTGTTTGTATACTGGTTTAAACAATTCTGAAGATGATATCTCAATTTCCGCATTTCCCAATCCGAGTCATGGCCAATTTACTTTGAAATTTCCGGTATCACCCAAAGAAGGTGAATTAAAAGTATATGATGTAACCGGAAGCTTAATTTATCAAGATAACATAGCTCAATGGAGTCAATTTAAGCATTGTGATATCAGCAATTTTGCCGATGGAATTTATTTTGTAAAAACAAAATGGGGAAATTCGGAGGTCGCAATGAAAATTGTAAAGCAAACCCAATAGTAATTTTTTTGCAAAAAAAACATCAGATCACTAAAAAAATATTCTCTATTTACAAAGTTTGATAAATCGAATACTTTCAGACTACCCATATTCAAATTAGTCTAAATCCCCAAAATATTAGCCTAAATGTAGTCTGAATATGCGTAAATCAGGGGTTTATATCGTCCTGGTCGGACAACAGGAAAACCCCTCGAAACCCGCACCACCAGTGGGTTTCACTTTTTGTGGCAATTCAATGGTCTGAAAGTAGTCTGAATATAATTGCAGATTTGCGTAATATCATGTCAGTTTTATAGTTTGGTTAAGCAATTCAACATTGAAATTAATTTTTGCATTAAGTGCTTTAAACACTTTTATAATAGTCTCAAATCTTGCATCAGTTAGGCTATTTTCAAGTTTTGAAATTTGCGCTTTTTGTACACCAACCAGTTTTCCAAGTTCTTCTTGTGTTAAGTTACGTTCAATACGTGCTTGTTTAATTGCTTCGCCAAGCAAATCGAGGCGCAACTCGTTTTCGAAAGATTCTCGCTTTGGAGTCCCGCGTTTACCAATATGTTTGTCGGTAATTTCGTCTAATGAATAAGTTTTTAAATTTTTCTTTTTCATTTTTTCTTATCTTTAAGATTAAAATATTCTTTTCTTAAACGTTCTGCTTTATCTAGATCGCTTTTTGGAGTTTTATCTGTTTTCTTAATCAGTCCGTGAGTTGATATTACAATCGTTTCGGTCTTTTCTGATTTATCCCAGAATGCGAAAAGTCTGTAATGAGTTTTGTTAATCAGCGATCTGAATTCCCAAATTTCATCAGTCAGTTTTTTGAAAAGTTCTTTGTCGGTCGAAAATCTTGCCTTCGTAATGTTGTAAATTATTTTGTCTCTTACTTTTTGGTCAAGACTTTCAAGGAACGTAGCAGCTTCTTCTAAAAATGCAACTTTAAATTTTGGTACTTGCACTTGTTTAACGTTTTGGTAAAGATAAATGTTTCTTTATTAGGAAACAAATTATTCACGTGAAATTAAACCTAAGTTGCTAACTTTTTCAAACTACTCTAAAAAATAGGAAATTTCGGCTTTTCAGACCTTCCTTAGCCAAATTAGTCTAAATCCCCAAAAAATTAGCCTAAATGTAGTCTGAATGTGCCTAAATCAGGGGTTTATATCATCCTGGTCGGACAACGAAAAAAAAGTCAAAGGTCAACGGTCAGCAGTTGAATACAAGGTTTTGAAAGCCTCACAGAAATGTGGGGCTTTTCTGGCTGCTCAAATTAATCGTCCTCGCCAGTTGCGCGTATTGTTTATGATAAGGTTGCAGGGAGTCAGAAGGAATTGCTGAGGCATTTAAAATTCCGGGTATCAGGTTTTAGTTTTGTAAACAGCTACTCTTTAAAGAATTTTACCGAAGCAAAGTGATTATTATCACGGAATTGAATTATGTAAAATCCAGTCTGTAAAACAGAAACATCCAGCTGGACCTGATTGATGTTTTTTGGAGCAAATTTTTGAGACATAACAACCTGTCCTACCTTTGGTAATTCTTTTATCTGAAAGACCTTCCTCTTCAAATTGATTTAATAAAAATGCTCTTCTGCTTTCTGGAAATTCTTTGATCATACCAATAATTTTATTGGCTGTAAATTTTTTGAAATCTCTTAAAATAGCACTCATTCTAAAACCATCGCGGGCGGCGGCAACCAAATGCATATGGCTGGTCATTAAACACCACGCATAAATATTTAGCCCCTTTTTCTCCACACAATAGTTTAAAGAATCAACAATAACATATTTGTATTCTTGTCGTGTAAAAACATCGAGCCAGTTTACAATAGTTGGAGTAATAAAATAAAGTGCGTTTTAATCTTTGAGGTAATAACGATCGCTGACATGGGAAAGTAAATTTTTAACAGATTTTTTAAATAATTTAATATTTTCCGTCTATTTTATAGCAGCGTATAGTAATTTTCATTAATAATTCAGTGATGCAACATTAAATCCTTAAAAATTCGAATATATATGAAATTAAACTATATTCGCAAACTTAACACAACTTTATGAAGCGATTCCTTCTAAATTACCTACTACTGTTAACTACGCCTTTTTTATCAATTGCTCAGCCAGTTTATACCGATCCAAGAGCTAAAGTTGATACAGGCCCCGGTTATCCCGTATTTGAAGGCAGATATGATGAATATGATTATGTATTAGTCGGTGACAATGCTTTAGCGATAAAACTGGAAAAAAATCATCTCACCTTACAACTTTTTGCCAGGAATGACATGAAATTGGTCTCATCTAAAGTTTATTCGGATATGCCCGATGATATCATTTTAGAAGGTAGCATTAAGTTAAAAAACAAAATCTATTGTGCGTATTCAACCTATCCATCCAAAACGCTGATTCCTCATTTCTTTGTTCGTGAAATTGACGTTAATACCGGAACCTTTAAAGGCGCGGGTGTGGAATTATTTGCTGCCGACAAGAAAGTTGAAAGCCTGGATGTATATTTTAAAAACCAAAGAAAATTCCAAATAACCTTAAATACCGATTCAACGTCTTTTTTAGTGCAGTATTCCAGGCCATCCTCAACCGGAATGTTTTCAACAGGTCCAGAGACGCATGGTATGTATATTTATAATTTGGAATTAAAAAAAATAAGGGGATCTGAAATATTGTTTCCTTATCATGAAAAGCAAATGCGTCCAATGGATTATACGTTCGATGAAGTTGGGAACATTTATATGACGGTTTTTCATTTCACAAAATTAAATAACGATAATTTAAATGAATTATCAGAAAAAGATTATAAAGGTGAAATCTTAAGATTAGCTAAAGATGAAACTGTATTTAAAAAATTCGATTTAAATTTAGGAGGTAAAGTGGCCAATTTTATTAAAATGGTTTACCATCCGGGTGGATATGTAATTTGTGCAGGAGTTTATTCTACAGTTGGAAATTTAAAAAAAACCGAGGGTATATTTACATGCAAACTGAATCAGAACGGGAGTGTGTCTGATATTAAAAAAAATGATTATAAACCCGGTTTAATAAAGGCATCGAAGAAAAAATCAAAAATTGGTTCAGATGAATTTTACAAAGTCAGGGATATTAAATTAGAACCTGATAACGGAATACTGGTTTTTACAGAACAAATATTTCATTTTTCAGCAACAGGAAGTATTTCCAGGCATTACGATTTAATTCTGACAAAATTTGATGCGTCGTTTAATATTACCTGGATGAGTCTGCTTCCAAAAAAATCATGGGTAGGTTCAACTGTGGATGCACACAGTTACAGGTATCTAAAATCAGGAAATTCTATATTTATTGTTTTCCAGGATGATTATGATAATTTAGGTTCGTACAATTCATCAAAAGAAATTGTCGAGCATGAGGACGGTATTCATGGCTTCATTAACTGTTATAAAGTAAATTCAACAAACGGGGATGTTGTAAATTTTCCTATTCTTAATATGAAAGAAGTAAATGGAAAGGAATACCATAATTATTCGAATGGTAAAACTATAAACTTCGGCACAAACGAATTATGGTACGAAGTCTATAAAAAATCAAAAGAAAGTTGCATGATAAGGATTGTAATGGAGGAGTGATGGAAATAGTAAGTGATAAACTCAACTCAAGTATAATTTTTTTTGAGAAGAGCTGTTTAGGTGTTTTGTAGTTATATTTCTTACTGTCCGGTCATTAAGTAAATTTTTGCAGATGTAATTCCAAGTCCTAATATAGGGCGGTTCGAAATTAATGTATGAGGCATTTTCAAACGGGAGAGCATAAAGCTATCCTCAAAGTCAACATACTCACATCCTCGTCCCACGCCACAGGGCCGGCGCTTCAGACGAAGACGAGAGTTGGGGTTAATACTTCACAAAACGTTTAACAGTATTATTTTCTCCTTCTGATTTTATAAAATAAATTCCGGAGGATAAATCAGATATATCAATAGATTTATTCAAACCGTTGCTTGGAATCATTCCGTCATGTATAATTTTTATTCTTTGACCATACACATCAAATAAATCTAATGAAATATTTTTCTGCAAATTTGAATTAAATTGAATTGTCAATTTTGAAGTTGCAGGATTGGGATAAATATTGAATAAGTCAGTTGAAGTTTGCAATTCATCAACTCCTGTGAACAAAATGATATCAGTTTTGGCAATATTAGTAGCTACGGGATTATTAAAATCAAAATAAATATAAGCCTGGTTGGAAATGGAATCGCCAATTAATAAATTTGTTTTGGATTTGATTTTATAACGAATGAAACCATGACTTTGAGGTTCGTTTGTGTTGCTATCGGGGAGAAGAATAGCATCAAATACAAATTGCATATTTCTTTCCCACGGAATCCAGGAAGCATTCATAGGGTGAGAAGATGAAACGATTTCAAGGGAGTTTAATTGCAGCTTCGCAGTATCAATCGGATTTAAAACGTTCACAGTGAAAGCCGTATCGTTACCGGTGTTTTGAAAACGGATAATGTATTCGAGTTCCGGCTCATTTAGTATTTCGTATTCGTACAAAAAATTACGATTGACTAAAATATCATTGGGATCATATGAGCCTGTTGTCAAAACTTCCCAAAAGGATTGATTGCAACCGGGATTTACATCTCCTATTATTGGCAGAATGACTGCACCGGAATTGATTAGAGTACCAATTGACAATCCCTGATTTACATGAACTTTTATAAGTATCTGACCTGCTTGAAATGGTGTCAAATTCCCTATTGAAAAAACTATCGAGTCGGGAGTGATTGAAGTTGGTGTTGGTGTGGAAGAAACAAATGAAGCATTACTATCCGGATAAAATAATACTGTACCATTGATTGTAGTTGTTCCTTGGTTTGAGTAGTTAATTAAATATGATGCATTAAACCCGGAACGAAATGGACCGGCTGGAGTTATATTGATACATAGATCATCAAAATTTCCTGTGGGCTGAAATGCGAAATCATTTAATGAGTCAACCTGATTTATTGAACTAAAATTAATGTTATAATTAGCTGGTGATTCTGAGTAGTAATTTATTGAGGCGAAAGGTGCAACCTGGAAATTCCCGCTATCTAAAACCGCTAAAGAATAAAATCCATTCTGATCAGTAAAAGCAAAACGTCCGGTATTGCTTTCAATTGTTTTTTTGTTAGCAATAGAAGATTCTGTTACATCATGTTGATTATTGCTATTTAAATCAGCATAATTTACTCCCTGAATTAAATTATAATTCCCCGTTACTTAAACAATCCAATAATCAGCACTACCCATTGAATTCTCATCCTTATCACTGGAAGAATTTGATTCCGACCTCCCTGCTAATAAAAAGCCTCCGTCACTAGTTTCAATGAAATTATGAAAAACATCAGAGTCCACTCCACCAATAGTATTTTGCCATAAAGGATCGCCATTGGAATTAGTTTCAATTATCCAAAAGTCAGACGCACCCAATGAATTTTCAGATTTATTCCCAGTAAGTCCGGAATTTGAAGTTCCGCCAACTAAAAATCCGCCATTACTTAATTGAATTAATGAATAAGTCCTATTGCCGCTACTTCCTCCGAAGGATTTTTGCCAAATCAAATTTCCAATTGAGTCGATTTTAACAATCCAATAATCATGGGTACCATTTAATAACTCGGTTTTATCTCCAGAAATATCTGAATAGGAAGTTCCAGCCAACAGATATCCACCGTCGAAAGCTTGAATAACAGAGCTTAATTGTTCTATATTATTACCACCTATATTGTTTTGCCATTGAATTATACCGGTAGAATCCGTTTTCACAACCCAGTAATCGGTTACGCCATTTGTATTTTCTGTTTTATCTCCTGAAATGTTTGAAACAGAATATCCGCCTAGTATATAACCACCATCGGTTGTAAGCTTAATACTTTCCAAATAATCAGAACTATTTCCTCCAATAGTATTTTGCTATTGAATGCTCCCAGCCGAATCAATTTTTACAATCCAAAAATCACTACCTCCTAAAGAGTTTTCGGTTTTGTCGCCGGATATATCTGAATCTGATTGTCCGCCTAACAAGTAACCGCCATCAACAGTTCGTATAGCAGAATAAAGAACGTCACTACCCAATCCACCAATAGTGTTTTGCCATTCAATTGAGCCAAATAAATCCGTTTTCACAACCCAAAAATCATGCTGGCTAGATGAACCAATAGAGTTTTCGGTTTTATCTCCAGAGATATCAGAATCTGAAGTGCCGGCAATTAAATATCCTTCATTATCAATTTGTATTACAACAACTAAGTTATCATAATCATTGCCTCCTATAGTATTCTGCCATTCAATAATTCCCAATGAATCGGTTTTAACTATCCAATAATCCAAACCACCATTCGAATTCTCAGTCTTATCTCCAGATAAATCTGACCAGGAAGATCCTCCTAATAAATATCCGCCATCCATTGTTTGAATGATGGAATTCAATCCATCAGAATCACTCCCCCCAATGGTATTTTGCCACTCAATTTCCTGGGCAAATAAATTAAAAGTTTGAAAAAACAGCAAAAAAAGGAGAACTACTCTTTTTGATTTCATGAATATATTATAAATACGCTTTATAAACTTGTGGAGGATTAACGCTTTGTGTTTGAATAAAAAATAAAGATATAGAAAAGTAAGGCTGAAAATTGATAAAATCGAAATTTCTGCAGAAAAAATGCATCGGCTTGAATATTCATCTGTTAAATACTAAAAAGCCCCACATTTCTGTGAGGCTTTTTATCGAATTTAAAATATATCAATCCATTTTTGAAGTCTTTGTTAAAAGGCTTCGTTGATTGGTTACTATTTGTACAAAATAAATTCCTGATGCAAGTCCTGCAGTATTTACAAAAGCGGAAACTTCACGGCTTCCGGTACTAACTGACTGTTCAAGCACCGTGACTCCTGCGCTGTTCATGATGCGGATGATTTCGGGAATTTCGTTTTCAGCAGGTTGAAACTGAAGTGTGAAACTGTTTGTGTAGGGATTTGGATATACTTCAAATCCGTTCCGCACTTTTTCAGTTGATGCATTAGCTGCAAGCGATTCTTCCATTTGCCCTATGATGCGCGGAGCCGTGTGCAGGGTGATGGAACAGGGATTTATTCTTCCTGCAAATGCACTTCCTGAAGGAGCAGTAAAGCCGGGTGTAAGCACCACTTCGTTTCCGGCATAAAACCGTACTTCACCCATACCTGAAACAGAACTGATATCAACGGTTCCGGCAGTAAATACTTTATTGATTGCCTGCCGTGTAACATTAGTTGGACCTGCCATCACGGTTCCAAGTACCAATTCATTGTAATCGGGACTTAGTGCTCCCACTCCCACAGCATGCCAGGCATTACCTACCTGTATAGCCTGGTTACTGCAACTTCCGAAAAGATCAGAGGCCGCTTCCAGCCATGCATCACGTGAATCGATATATTCAGCAGTCCCCCACAGGTAAAGGTGAGCCAGAAATGCAAGGGCGGAGGCGTCGTTCCAGCCTATTCCGCTGACGCTGTATGGTGTTCCATGATCGTTAACATTATCACCGCCATCAACAAGCAAATAGAAAAAATGATTCTGTACACCACTGTTAATATGTACACCACCGTTATCATCCTCGGTACAATCGAGTGAGGAATTGCTATAGTTGCACCAGAAAGTTCCCTGGTATGTATCCGGATTATCATAATCGTTAGGATTGATGAAACTTCTTCCTACCCAACCTTTATCTTCTGCATGCAACCATAATGTGGTGTCAGGGCCCAGGTCGGTATACATTTCAACCACTTCTCCCATGATATCCGCAAATGATTCGTTCAATGCTCCGGATTCATCTTCATAATCAAGATCTGCTGAAAAATCATCCATGCCATGTGTAAATTCGTGCGCTACAATATCCAACGTAGTATAGGAATCCGTTCCATCCAAAGCATCACTTCCATATCCGAAATCAAAATCTTCTTCAAACGGATAATATTGTGCATTGTTACCTGTAGGATCGCCATTAGCGTTTTCAAATTCATACATAACGGTACAGTCGATTGATCCTCCTGAATTATCATAGCTGTTCCACGCGTAATTACTGAGATAAAACAGATACGTTTTTTTCATTCCCCACAACACTTGAGCGCCATCGCCATCAGTATATTGAAGCGGATTTGTTCCTATACCCCATTCGTTAAGTGAGGACCAGTTACAAATAGGATCATCCGTCCCCGCACCAAATTCATCATTTTCAACTTTGATATCTACAGTACAGTCGTCGAACAATTCAAAATAACTTGGATTATCACACCGGCCCTGGTTGGATGTATAAACTGTTTTCGCACCATACATCGGCAGATACATTGTTGTTCCATTACAGTTTAAATTTATGGGCAGCGTATTAATAATTTCTCCCGTAAGGGCACTTACAAACACATGCTTTGAATTGCCACGTGTAACATTAACCGAAAACTTCCAGCACAATTCATAATCACTAACCGATTTTTTTGCGGAACCTTCCCTGTACATGTACAACAACTCCCCTTTTGGAAAATACGTTGCATCTACATCCTTTTTCTTTTTCTTCAAACGCTGTTCTGCAGCTGGGTCCTGCCACCGGTATTGTTCAGAAGGCACAGCAGCCAGGGCAACATCAAGAGCAGCCTGTTCACTAATTTGTGGGACAGCGGTACCTGTTAAACTGGTTATAACACGGCCGTTGGATTTAATTACGGCACCTTCCCTGCTATACACATTTATAACCGCACCATGCACCTTTACACCGTTATAGTATTGCTGAAAACGCTGTTGTGCAATTCCGGTAGCTGGCGACGTATACTCACGGAACATCCGCATTTCATCATTATCGCTTAAACCCAGCGATTTTTTATGAACGGTAAACAATTCCTGTGGGGCTATCTGCAGCTCCTTTTTAAAATGAAGCCAGTTAGTCGATGGATTCGCCTCTGTAATGGCAGAGAGTGTAGTCCGCGAATCCTGCGCCGGCAATGGCAGCTTCATGAAGATGACTCCATAAAGCACCATTGAAAATATAAGTTTAATTTTCATGATCGTTGGAATTTAACCTCATTAATTTTTTATTGTACCAAGCGCTTTTTTCAGCTCGTTATTTTCTTCGCTTAAGCGGATGATGTACAGAGTAAGTTCTTCAACTTTTTCAAGAAGTTTCACCTGCAGTTCACCCACATTATATCCGCCATCGGCTTCAACTGTTTCAGCAGATGGTAATCCCGGAAGGTGATTGTTTTTCTCGATATGCGCTTTTAATTCTTCAAGTGGCATAAGTTTATAGTCGTCGGCGAAAACATAATCCGGCCAGTTGGTTTCCAAAGCAACCTTAACTTCTTCACAAATCATTTTACCACCCACCGACAGGGCATATCCGCTGGCAGCATCAGTTGTACCCACACGCAAAGTGGAAGCATATGTTGTTCCCGCAAAATAACCCGCCCAGTGATTGGATGCACCGGATGATGAACCATATACACCATAAACTGTATTACTTGTTGAACCGCCATTAGCTCTTCCGTAAACACCATATGCATTTCCTGAACCGGCTTCCGCTATACTATAAACACCATAATTAGTTGTTCCATTAGATGCAGATGCTTCGAAGGCACGGTTAACACCTGTTCCGTTCGCAGTGGTTAATGTACCCACAGACATACCGGTAGATAAATTGGTCGCTGTAACATCGAGGCCATAAATAGTAGAGGCAGCAGCAGCATACACAGAAATATCGGCAGCTTTGGAGTCAATAGTAGATCGAACATTAAAACGTGCAGTTGGTGAAGAAGTACCAATTCCAACTTTACCGGCACTGCTCATGTACATTCTAGTCAGACCAGCTGTTTCAATTCTTAGTGGTGACATGCCTGAAGTGGCGTCTACAGATAACATACTGGAAGGACTCTCTGTTCCTATTCCAAGTTGTTTCGAAACATAGGTGCGGCCAGAGAAATATCCGCCCCAATCATCAGTTCCGTTCGCACTTCCATACACACCAATGTTGATCGAGTTATTTGTTGCAGAACCAAATACACCTATGTTTTTATCGGTTGCAAGGGATGATCCTGATGTGAAGCCATTGGCACTTCCATAAATACCATAATGATTTCCACCTGTTTTATTGTTCCTGTTCCATCCTATTACACCTGCGCCGAATGTATTGGAAACTTCCATTACCCCAAGAACTCCCGTAAAATTTAAGGAAGTTGGTAGTGTTGATATTCCAAAGGTCGCAGAATAGTAAACTCCAAGGTATCCATTAGCAGATCCAGAGCCTCCTGTAATAGTTGAGCGCGTTCCGGCATACGGCGAATTTAAGGCTATTATAGTGGGTACTGATAAAGATGTGGATAAACGAGCGCTGGAAACAGGAGTCATTCCCATACCAATGTAACCACTGGGGTTGATCGACATACGAGAAATGTTATTCGTTCTGAAATCCAGTGTTTTGGAATCTTTTGTTCCCAAAAATTGAGATGTCGTAATACTATTGTTACCGGTTACTAACCAGGTTTGGGCGGTAGCAGCTCCTGTTAAAGAGGTTACGCATGCCAGCGTAAGAATTATTTTTTTCATGATGTCAGGTTTTAAATTAATTTGGCTCAATAGTACACAGCTCTGGGGCGCATTCGGTGTGCAAGTGAGCTAACGGTCGTTGTTTTGAGGGAAAGGTAAAAATGAGAGGTTGTAATTAAACAACCAACCGCAAATAGCTAAGTAAAACGCGCTCCGAAAAAATTGAAAACTTTATAATTTTTCCAAATCTTAGCAGAATTTGGCATTAAAATATCAATTCAGAACTTGAATTTCCATGTTTAACTTAAAACTCCTGGCGGGAATAGCCTTCCAAAAATTTCCAGTAACCGAAAATGTCGGAATTTTCCAAAAAAATTTGACTATCATGATATTAAATATACAACACTTAACACAAAACACAGAATAAATAATTCATGCTCCATAGCTTTAATTCGTGTGTTTTGTATTTTATATTGAGTATTGCGTTAATTTGCTTTCTCAGGAATCCGGTTAAGTGTTTCCAGTAAATACCCCCAGAATTTTTTTACTGAACTTATTTGCACGCGTTCATCGGGTGAATGGGCGCCATAAATATTGGGGCCGAAAGAAATCATTTGCATGGAAGGATAATTTTTACCGATAATGCCGCATTCAAGTCCGGCATGTATTGCATTCACATGTGCGGGTTCGTTATAGCGCTCCTTATAAAGGTCGCTCATTAATTTTACGATTGGCGAATCGGGTTTAGGTTCCCATCCCGGATAAGCTCCTCCCAGTTGTATGGTGGCACCTGCCAGTTCAAACGCAGCTGTTATGGCTTGCGCCAGATCTGCTTTTTCTGAATTCACGGAACTGCGCGTGAGACACTGAATTGAAAAAGCTCCGTCTTTTACCAACAGGCGTGCAACATTATTCGATGATTGCACCAGCCCGGCAATGGAAGGTGTCATTCGGTAAATGCCATTCGGACAGGCATAAACTGCCTTAATAATTTTATCCTGAAAATTTTCTTCCATCACTTTGGCTTGAATTCCAATATCCGCGACCGTTATTTCAAGGTTTGGATCGGTGAAACTATTTTCTGCTTTAATTATGGAATTAAAATCGGCAATTGCTTTTTTAAACTGATCCACGTCACTATCGGCCACAACTACATCCGAAATTGCTTCCCTGGGAATAGCATTGCGAAGACTTCCTCCATCAATAAGGGCTACCTGAATTTTAAATTTCCTGGTAAGTTCAGAAAGCAATCGAATAATAATTTTATTGGCATTCCCCCTGCCCTTGTGAATATCTACTCCGGAATGACCTCCGGTTAGCCCTTTTACTGAAATGCGGAATGCGCCTTTATGCTGCGGATTAATTTCCTGGTAAGAACCGGTTGCAGTAACATCAACCCCGCCGGCACAACCTATTGTAAGTTCATTGTCTTCTTCCGTATCCAGGTTGAGCAAAATAGTACCTTCGAGCATTCCTCCCTGCAACGCAAGTGCTCCGGTCATGCCCGTTTCTTCATCAATTGTAAAGAGTGCTTCTATGGCAGGGTGCGGAATTTCCTTTGATGCAAGAATCGTCATAATCGCTGCAACGCCGATACCATTATCCGCGCCAAGCGTAGTTCCTTTTGCTTTCACCCAATCACCATCGACGATCATATCAATTCCCTGCTTATCGAAATCGAAATTGGTGTCACTGTTTTTTTGATGCACCATGTCGAGGTGGCTTTGTAAAACAATCACCGATTTTTTCTCCATACCCTTTGAAGCAGGTTTCTTTATGATCACATTGCCGGCCTGATCAACAACAGTTTTCAAATTCAAGCTTTCACCAAATTTTTTCATAAATTCAATCACCCGTTGTTCCTTTTTCGAAGGTCGGGGTACCGCATTTAAGTCAGCAAAATGATTCCATAATTCTTTGGGCTCTAATTGTCGTACCTGATCGCTCATAATTTATTATTGTTTGGAGGGTAAAAATAGGGAAATTTTTTGGGTATGTCTCACTTTTCGTGGATGGATCTGATTCTCCATCTTCCCAAATAACCGACGGTATTTTTTTTTATAATTATCCCGATTACCTTCACCCCATGACGATATCATCCACTGCCGGCCCTCAAACTGATCGATCTGATATTCTTGATGTTTTGAGGGGTTTTGCCCTTTTAGGAATTTTCATCGCCAACAGCGCCGGATTTGCACTGTACCTTTTTATGGATGATGCAGCAAGGGAGGCTCTGCCAACACATGCATCTGATAAGTGGATTAATTACCTGCTCACTGCATTTGTTGATGGAAAATTTTATTCGTTATTCTCTCTATTGTTTGGAATCGGATTTACCATAATACTCGACAGAAATCAAAAAGCAGGACGAAATCCGTTAGTTATTTTTTACAGGCGGATCTTTATTCTTCTGATTTTAGGATTAGGGCATTTATTGTTGCTTTGGCCTGGTGATATTTTATTTTTATATGCCCTTGTGGGGATGGTGTTGCCGCTGTTCAGGAATTTTTCAAATAAAAGTTTGTTGATTATTTCAACGCTACTGATTTTTTCACCCCTACTATTTGACCTTGCAAAAGTGCTAAGCAACGGCGCCTGGAATCTGGCTGTTCCTTTGGTAAAAATTGCTATTCAAACAGATGGCTCAAATGGGATAGATCGTCATAATTATATCACCTACTTATCGGAGGGTATCATGTATGAAAATATTTTTAACTGGGGACAGGGCGGATTTTTTTGGCGGTATGCTCACATTATTGGCAGCAATCGCATACCTAAAGTACTCGCCATGTTTCTGATTGGTTTCGTGGTTGGCCGGAAAGAGATTTATTCCAACCTGGAAGCTAACAGGAATTTACTGATGAACGTTCAGAAACTGGGATTTTTAATTGGACTTCCGTCAACACTAGCGCTTACTTTCTTTGAATTCGACGGCATCCATCTTCCCGAAGCAGCCGGACTGGCTGATACATTATTCTATGCTTTAAGCGTCATACCATTAAGTCTTGCCTACACAGCAACATTGTGTTTACTCTGGCTTAAAGTATCATGGCGAAAAATGCTGCTTTACCTGGCTCCGGCAGGACGAATGGCTCTAACGAACTATATCGTACAAACGCTGATTGGAATTTACATTTACTACGGCATCGGGTGGGGCCTGGGAACAGAAACAGGACCTGCGATTTTTGTGCCTGTAGCGATTGCAGTATATTTTGTCCAGGTAATTTATAGTATCATCTGGTTCCGTTATTTCCGCTATGGACCACTGGAATGGATCTGGCGACAGCTCACCTATGGGAAAATTCTTCCGATACGGGTGAAAATACAAACAACGTGATCGGGCACAATTTTTCCATACAGTTGAAATGCTTTCAGGGGTTCCTAAATTTATTTATTTTTTCTTTCATCATGGGATTAAAAAAATACTGTATGTTTACTCAACAAATATATTCCCTGGATTGCTCCCCGGCTTCCCGAACCTCCTTATCAAATCTCCCGGCATAATAGTATAAACCGGAATGTTCCCCTTATTCCTCATTTCCTGTCACCATGAAAAAGATTATATTTCTACTGCTCCTATTTGCTGCTACCGGAAGTCTGGCACAAACTACAACCCTCATTCCAACGGGATCTTCCTGGAAATACCTTGACAATGGCAGTAACCAGGGTACTGCGTGGCGGGGAACCGCTTTTAACGATGCATCGTGGGCAGCCGGAAATGCCGAACTGGGGTATGGCGATGGCGGAGAGGCTACAGTAGTAAGTTTCGGCCCATATTCCTCTTACAAGCACATTACTACCTACTTCCGGAAATCCTTTACTGTTGCAAATTCAGCAGCGTATTCCGCACTAACCCTGAATTTACTTCGCGATGATGGTGCGGTAGTATATCTGAATGGAACGCAGGTGGCAAGAAGTAATATGCCATCGTCATACAGCTATACCACGCGCGCATCGTCTTCTATTTCAGGAAGTGGTGAGTCGACTTATTACACATATACACCACCGTTATCTTTACTGGTTACCGGAACAAATGTAATAGCCGTTGAAATTCATCAGTACAATCGCACGAATGCTGATATTAGTTTTAACTTAAGTTTAACAGCAACCTCTGCGGTAAGCTGTGGAACACCCGGTTCACTTGCAGCAACTGCAGTTACTTCAAATTCCGCAACTGTTTCCTGGTCGGCTGTTACTGGCGCTACAAGTTATACAATACGATACAGGATTACAGGAACAAGTACTTATACTACAGTTTCCACTACTGCAACCTCACGGCAATTAACGGGATTAACATCATCAGTAACGTATGAATATTCAGCAAGTGCAACCTGCTTATCGGGCAATAGCAGCTATGCACCCAACTCTATCTTCTCAACTCCGGCTGCCAGTGTATGCGGAACGCCAACAAGTCTTACAAGCACCGGGATAAGTTCAACAGGAGCAACCGTAAACTGGAGTGCTGTAAGCAGTGCTACCGGTTATAACCTAAGGTACCGTACTACCGGTTCGTCAACATGGACAACCGTTGCAGCGTCTTCTACTTCAAAGGTTTTAACAGGGTTAACACCTGCGACTAATTATGAATACGGTGTGCAGGCAATTTGCAGTTCCGGGCCGGGAAGTTTTTCATCATCTTCGGGTTTCACTACTTCTTCAGCAGGAAATGATTCGCTAATCACAACATTTACATCATGGAAATATCTCGCAAACGGAAGCAACCAGGGAACAGCATGGATCGCTCCTTCGTTTAACGACGCATCATGGTTATCTGGAAATGCAGAACTGGGTTATGGCGATGGTGATGAAGCTACAACCGTAAGTTATGGATCCAACGCATCGGCAAAATACATTACTACCTATTTCCGGAAATCATTTAATGTAACTAACCCTTCCGCCTATGCGTCATTAAAATTAAATGTAGTTCGTGATGATGGAATTGTCGTTTACCTTAACGGTACAGAGGTTTATCGCAACAATATGCCATCGGGAACAATTTCATATACCACTCTTTCACCAACGGCAATAGGAGGTACTGATGAATCAGCCTGGAATGCCGCAACCCTTAATCACTCGCTACTATTGCCAGGCACCAATGTTCTCGCAGTAGAAATTCATCAGCAGTCTGCAAGCAGCAGCGATATAAGTTTTAAGGCGCAACTTATCGGATCCGGATCTGCAGCCGTTCCGGTTGTCACAAGAGGAGCCTATCTTCAAAAAGTCACCCCTTCATCCATAACAATTCGCTGGCGTACTGATATTGCCTGTGATTCTAAAATTAATTTTGGAACAACAACATCTTACGGCAATTCTGTTTCTGATGCAACAGCAACCACAGAACATATTGTCACACTTACAGGGTTGAATTCATCAACAAAATATTTTTATTCTATAGGTACTTCTTCAACGCTATTGCAGGGAGATGCTATAAATAATTTTACGACATCTCTTCCTACAGGGTCAGGATCACCTGTGCGGATCTGGGTGACAGGCGATTTCGGGAACGGATCAACACAGCAGGCAGCGGTGAGGAATTCGTTTGCAGCCTATAATGGAAGCACCACTGCGAATTTGTGGTTATGGCTTGGTGATAATGCATATGCAACCGGCACTGATGCCGAATATCAATCGTATGTATTTAATGTATATCCTGACCAGTTAAAAAGTATTCCGCTTTATCCTTCGCCAGGAAACCATGATTATGGAAATGCGGGGTACCAGAATTCCAGCACGCTGTCAACCAACTTTCCCTATTTCAGCAATTTCTCGTTGCCTCAAGCAGGGGAAGCAGGTGGTGTGGCCTCGAATTCACCAAAATACTACTCTTACAATTACGGGAACATTCATTTCATTTCACTCGACAGTTATGGGTCATACAATAATTCTACAAGTGCCATGTATACGTGGCTGAACAATGATTTAGCTGCCAATACCCAGCGGTGGACGATAGTATATTTTCACCATCCGCCCTATACAAAAGGCACACATAACAGTGATACGGACACAGAGTTAATCAATATGCGGGCGAATATTATTCCGTTACTTGAAAATTACCATGTTGATCTTGTATTGAGCGGCCACTCACATGTTAATGAACGCAGTTATATGATTAAAGGTCATTACGGAACATCCACCACCTTCACCAATGCGATGAAAATAGGAACGGCTACAAATAATTTTGCCAAGTCGCCGCCTTATGACGGCACCGTGTATGCTATTTGCGGAACTTCGGGTCAGAATCCCGGAACAGTGCAGGCAGGATATCCAATGCCTTGCATGTTCTTCAATAACAATACAAATAATTGTTCACTTGTTATGGATGTGAGTGGCGATAATCTCACATGCAGGTATCTCACATCAGGTGGAACCATTGTTGATCAGTTTTCCATATCTAAAACCGGTGCACGTGAAATGGCGCCAATTAAACCGGCGGCAGTTACTGCCTGGTTCGATAACAATGAAAACAATGTGGTGGTTGAATATTACCTGGAATCACAGTCAACTGTGAGTGTTGACTTTTATACCATGTCAGGTCAGCTTATCAGGCCAACCATAAAGCGCACCCAACTACTTCCTATGGGATTTCACAGGATAACTATTGAAAATTCTGATCTTGCTCCCGGTATTTATATATTGACAGCTCTTGTCAATAATGAACCTTTCAACATTAAGATTAACATACCAGCCCACTAAAGAAATTTCAGGTGCATACGAAACAAGGGTCATCTGACCTCGTGTATTTTTGTAAATGATCAACGGTTTATTAAAAATAAATACACTATTCTTGCATTTCAAAGTGTAGTATGGATTCATTAACGCAAATTGTACTTGGTGCTGCTGTTGGAGAAATTCTCCTGGGAAGAAAACTGGGCAATAAAGCTATGGTATTGGGTGCAATTGGAGGTACCCTGCCCGACCTTGATGTATTGTATAATTTTATCAGTGATGATCCAATCAGGCAGCTTGAGGTCCACCGCGCTTACAGTCATTCCATGTTTACACACCTTGTTGCCGCTGCTCCCCTGGCATGGATAAGCAGAAAATGGAACAAGGCAGAAATTTCGATGAAGCAGTGGTACCTGTTTTGGTTCCTGGCACTTTTTACACACGCTTTACTGGATTGCTGTACAACGTATGGTACGCGACTTTTGCTTCCGTTTACCAATCACCAGGTGGCATTTAATAATATCAGTGTTATTGATCCATTATATACGTTACCTTTCCTGTTAATTCTTGCGTGTTGTTTATTCATTAAAAGAAACAATCCGTTACGACGTAAATTTTTATGGACGTCAATCGCAGTTAGCAGCGCCTACATGCTGATGACTTTTATATTAAAGCTTGATGTGCATGGCAAGTTTAAAGAAAGCCTTTCGGCGGAAAATATTTCTTATTCAGAATTAAATTCTACTCCTACAATTTTAAATGCGGTATTGTGGAGTGCAATTGCCTATGATGATTCTTCAATTTACACATCTGAATATTCCTATTTGAAGGAAAATGAAAAAATTAAATGGAATTCCTACAAACGAAATACTGATCAATTGGTAAAGTATGATTCAGATGCTTTAAATACCCTGTTATGGTTCAGTGATGGTAATTACTTCGTGGAAACACAGCCGGGTGATACACTAACCTTTTACAATATTAAATTTGGTCGCGGTCGTTTTGATACGTCCGAACCCGATTCGGCATTTATTTTTTACTGGAAATTTTATCTTGAAAAAAATGAAGTTCGTTACAAGGAAGTTCAACAGGACTGGAAATTTAATGAAGCATTAAAAATGCTTACGGACCGTATTGGAATCTGATAAATTTAATGTACAGAATTTTTTTGTTTAAGAAAAACCAGCTATTTGAATGTATTAAATTTTTTAGCCATGACGGATCCAGGAATTGATGCTTATATTGACAATGCACAACCCTTTGCCCAGCCTGTCATGAATCGTCTCAGGGAATTAATTCACAAAGCCTGTCCGGAAGTAACTGAAACTATAAAATGGGGAATGCCTTCCTTTGATTATTTGGGACCGCTATGCAGTTTTGCCTCTTTTAAGAATCATTGTGTGTTTGGCTTCCGGAAAAGTTCGCTTTTAAAAGATCCAAATAATTATTTGCGCATGAATGCTGCTAAAGGCGGAGAAGCGATGGGAAACTTTGGCAGGATGACATCCGTAAAGGATTTGCCTCCTGCAAAAGCAATAATTGATCTTATTAAACAGGCCATGCAGTTGAACACGGATGGAATTAAAATTGTAAAAAAAAAATCAGCACCTAAAAAACCCTTAGCGATTCCACCTGAACTTCAGAAAGCCCTGAATAAAAATAAAAAGGCAAAATTCTTTTTTGAAAAATTTTCTCATTCCCAACAAAAGGAATACAACGAATGGATTTCAGAGGCAAAAACCGACATCACGCGAAATAAACGTCTTGATGATGCGATTGAATGGATTTCGGAAGGTAAAACCCGTCACTGGAAATACCTCCGGAAAAAGAATTGATACTTTTATGACCTTATTGGTTCTGATAAGGTACTGTTTTTCCGGCTAAAGCCTGCCATCATCCTACAATTTCTTAAAATAGTTAAGGTGTATCGCCGGGCTTCCTTATACATTTGTTCTCCAACAAATCTGTCTCCCGATGAAATCAATTTTATGCATTGTAACCGTATTATTTTTTGCCACCTCCACTGTAACTGCTCAGTGTTCTGAAACCGACGAAACCAAAATATTACTGATAGGCGACAGCTGGGCAAATTTTATAGGAACCGACCAGGTGATCAACACCACGTTTGAAAAATGGGGACATTCCAATTACAAATTTCTCACGAACGGGATTCTTGCAGAAAATGGAACGCAGACATCCGATTTTTTACAACCGGTAAAACTGAATGAGATTGCTGCGCAACTGAATGCGAATCCTTCAATAAAAATTGTACACCTCAGCATTGGTGGGAATGATGTTTTAAATGACTGGAATAAAAACTGGTCCCCGGCAAAAACAGATTCATTGCTGGATTCAGTATACAACCGACTGACTGCAATTATTGATTTTATAAAAGTAAATAAACCGGGTGTTCAAATTTTATGGAGCGGCTATGCGTATCCGAATTTTGGGGAAATCATAAATGAGCTTGCACCTTTTCAAACGACTCACCCTTTTTATGCAACCTGGGCGGGAATGGGATCACCAACATTCACCGAACTAAACGGAATACTGAATTATTTTTCTGATACCATTACAGCATTAGCTGCCATCGATCCGCAGGTTAATTTTGTGAAAGCAACAGGCCTGATGCAATATTCTTACGGACAGCTTGTGAACCTGAGTGTACCGCCTTCAGGAAATTATCCTGCGCTTACAGCACCGATGCCTGATGGTTACCCTGATTATCCTTCGCCAAAATTATCAATGCGTACATACCTGATATTCCGTGATTGCTTTCACTTAACACCTGCAGGTTATGGGGTGTTACTCGATTACCAGACTCAAAAATATTATCATAAAGCGTTAATGGACGATCAGTATTTTCTATCGGAAGGTGGAACACGTGATGGCTCCGTATCGGCACAGGGTACAATTGCATCATCTCTGCAAATAGGTGAACTTGCACAGGAAGAATTCTCCACAATTTTATCATTCAATACTACTGTCATGCCCGATACCGGTGTTTCGAAAGCAAGTCTTTTTCTCCGGCGAGCAACGTTAACCGGAAATAATCCTATAGGCAGCACCATGCAGGTAAAAATTGTAAATGGAAATTTTGGTGCAACGGTCGATCTTGAAGCCACCGATTACAGCGCCTCGGGAAATGCAACAGATGATCCATGTAGTTTTGGATCCGTTACTGATAACGGACATTGGTTACGCCTTGATCTTCCCGCAACATTGCTTCCTTACATCACACACCTGAACACAACACAATTTATGATTTCTGCACAGGCTGCTACCGGGGGTCTGATTACTTTCAGCGGTGCAACGGACCCTGAATTTGCACCCGTTCTGAATGTAACATACGGTCCATCATTTACCGGAATCACCGAATACCAGGTCAATGCACCTGTAACAGTTTATCCGAATCCAACATATGGTCCATTAGTCATTGATGCGGGAACGAATAAAATTTCTAAAATCGAAATAGTAGATATGCCTGGAAAAATTGTTATGATTAAAGAATTTCCTTTATCGGGCACAATTGATATTTCATCACTTAATGCAGGAATTTACAGTTTGAAAATTACAACCGGATCCGGCATCACCACAACAAAAATTATAAAACGATAAATTTCTCAGGAAATAAAAAAGGCCTCCGGAAAATTAAAATTCCGGAGGCCTTTTTTATTTTTCCTAATTTAGTTTCACCTCTGATTGCCTGGTTTGTTTTGCATCGGCCTGCTTTTTTGCGCAGGTCGTGATAACGGTGCCGGCTTTGGGCGTACTGCGGGTTTCGCCTTTTCCGATGTACGGGGTTGTGTAGATGGGCGGGTCTGTGGTGCAGTTTGCGGACGGGTAGATGGTCGCGCTCGTGTTGGATCACCAGGTGCGGGTTTTGACTGGGGATCTTTAGAATAAGTGCGGGGCCTTGATGAAGGCTGATCTGTTGAAGGCCTTCCCTGCTGTGGTGCCGGTTTTACCTGTGGTCGTGACTGGAGTGTAGAGCCGGAAACCTGTGATGGGCGGTTACCGGTTACTGTACGAGCTGGTCTGCTGGTTGAACTTGAATTATATCGTACATGATTTTCACGGTACCGGTTGGTGACCTGACTGGAATGAGTTCTGCGGGGAGCATATGCACGATGGGCATACTCGGTGCGATGGTAGGGTGCATAATGATAGTGATCATGATAGTGATACGTATTCATATAATGATAGCTCCACGGATATGGCGCCCATGGACTCCACCATCCCGGATAATACCCCCAATGCCACGGTGATGCATACACTACATATACCGGGGCATACATAAATCGCACACAAGGCCATCCCCAAACATTAAAAATAATGAAGGCTCCGGGAGAAAATGCAGCAGGACCCCGTTTTGAATTTCCGTTATCGGCAGGTTCTGCGATTTCAGCAGGTTCAACAATTGTATTTTTAGCATACAATGCTTCATCACCAACTATCTGGATCATGGCAGATGACTCACCATTTTTCTCAACTTCAATAACAGCTACATCCTGGGTTTCCGTTTCTGAAACAGGAACCTGCAGCACAATAGCGTGAGCCAGGTCTTTGGAGATATCAATAACCCTCACATAATCAATTTTTCCATCACCGTTAAGATCAAGGTTGTTGACGGAATTATCTTTTGTGTTAATTCTTTTTTCAAAATCTTCGAGCGATTTTGATTCTTTAAAAATTCCTAAAGCACCCTGTAAACTGAAATGATCACCGGGGAGACCTGTACTGTCTGCCAGGTTGATCTCACCCCGCTCCTGGCCCTTTGCTGTGCTCACCATAACTATAAGGCTGAACGCTGCAAGAATTTGAATTGATTTCATAATCTTTTTGTTTTTAAGACTGAATTTTTGATTGTGCGTTTATTCCGGATAAGTGTTCCACCGGTAAACTTTTACCGCGAAATCAAGAACAATGCCATTTTCGTTGAGGTGTGATAATCAACGATGTAGCTATTCGGAGAAGGCTTAACTGTCAATTGAGTAAAATTGAATCCGTATACCTGTTAATGCTTAAGTCAATAAAGTATCAGCGCAAATAATAAAATCAGGAATCCAATTTTCCTTCAAATTAAGGAGGGTGATTTTGAACGGATTTTAAGAATTGCATCGTACAATCGGTCCAGATCATTCTGGCTGTTGAAAGCATTTATTGAGTATCGCAGGTACACGTTATTTTCATGTCGCATAACAGGAATCTCGATCCGGTAATCCGAGAAAAGCAACCGCTGCAATTTCTCCGGCTCTTTGGTAGCAATTGGCAAACTCAGCATTTGTCCGAGAAATTCATCCGAAAGTGGACATAATGGTTCCGTATTCAGCAATTCACAAAACCGTGCTGCATTATCTTTAACCATTCTTCTGCAGGTCGATGCTACATCAGTCCAGTTATTTTCCTGCATAAAAGATATCGCTGCGGGAATGGTCAGGTAAGCAGAAAAATCACGGGTACCATTGAACTGGTGATAGTCGAGAAATTGCGATTCCGTAGGATTTGCACCTTCGTACCCCCAGCTAACAATAAGCGGATCAAGATCATTTTGCAATTCTTTTTTTACATATAAAAATGAGCTTCCTTTCGGTGTCATCATCCATTTATGACAAGCTCCCGTAAAAATATCCGCTTTAAGATCTGACAAATCTAATTTCACATGTCCGGGAACGTGAGCACCATCAACCATTGTCATTAAACCAAGTGATTTTGCTTTATCGCATATTTCCTTAACGGGAAGAATAAGCCCGGTTGCGCTTGTGATCTGGCTTATGAATATTGCTTTAGTCCGGGATGTATAACCACGCCAGAACTGTTCAAGAAAAGATTCTTTATCAACAATGGGTAATGTTATTTGCTGCCTTACATAACGCGCTTTATACAATCCGCAGTAGTAGCTCCATGTCCTGTCCATGGCGCCATACTCCAGGTTGGTCGCAAGAATTTCATCACCTTCATCCAGCCGGAGATTTTTTGCAATAATGTTCATCGCAAAAGTGGGATTGGGTGTAAAAACCAGATCATCGGCATTGCAATTAACATAATTTCCAAGAGCCTTACGCGAGGTTGCCATGTTACCAGATGCGTTCACTGCTATAAACTGAACGGGCTCGTGTTCCAGAAGCAGCTGCCATTGCTGATAATCCTCAAAAACGGGCCTCGGACACGCTCCGAATGAACCGAAATTCAGGTAAGCAACAGTAGGATCTAAAAGAAACATGGGGCGGAACTTGTCTGATATTTGCATAACGCAAAGGTAACGAATGTAACGAATGTAACGAATGACGAATGGGGCTTCGCCCCTACGTATCTACGAATGTACGAATGGCTCATCTGTACATTCGTACGTTCGATTCGTACCGAAGGATTCCCGCCAGAAAAGTCGGGCAGGCGTAATTCTTTACATCTTGAATCGTAAAATTGCTACCTTTACTTCATTCAATAAAACAGCCTGTAATGAACCTTACCCGACCTCTGTGCTTTGGTGCATCAGTTTTGGTGTTACTACTTTTATCAACCATCACCGCCAACTCGCAATGCACACCTGCAGTAAATGGAAATATTTACTGGGTTACAACCAATGCTGATGGCGGGCCCGGCAGTTTGCGGCAGGCCATTCTGGATGCGAATGCTGATAATACAGGAGGCTCCATTGAGATCAACGGAGGGTGGTCTTCCTTTCCGATAAATTCTCAATTACCAGTGGTGACCTGTGATTCACTTATAATTTTCGACTACCTCGCACCCATTACCATTGACGGACAGAATATAGTACAGGAGCCTGCAATTACTTTCGCTACATCATCCAGTTGCATCGGATATCTGATTTCCGGAATTAATTTTTTACCCGCTACTCTTCTCGTAACCACAACTGCAAATGATGGTGCCGGTTCTTTACGTGAAGCAATCCGCAGTGCTAATTTTTCTGCTACTGCAGATGTCATTGCCTTTAATATTCCCGGACCTGCCCCGCACCGGATCCAGTTGGACACCATGCTTCCCCTGATATTTAAATCCCTTACAATTGATGGAAGTACTCAGCCGGCTAATGGTTATACGGGTGCTGCTCCTAAAATTGAAATCGACGGAGTGACCAAAACATTTATGGGATTGAATTTTTATTTCAATTCAAATCCATATCAAAATACAGCTGCAGTGTACGGTGTTTATATGAATGGATTTAGTACCGCATTAACAACTAACCGGGCACTGAATGTTACCATTGGTGATCCTGCAAAAAGAAATGTAATAAGTGGTAACATGTTCGGAATATCACTCGGGCAGGATGCAGCATCATTGGTTCAAAATAATTACATCGGGACTGATACCTCCGGTTCGGTTGCAGAGGGCAACACGTCAATAGGGTTATCGATGACCGGAACTTTTACCGGGGTACACACCCTTCAAAATAATGTAATTTCAGGAAACCAGTCATGGGGTGTTGTTTTATATAACGATGTGAGAAACGTAACTATAAAAGGAAACTTTATTGGTACTGACAAAACCGGAACGCTTCCCATTCCCAACTATAACTTTGGAATTTCGTCAAGCGGAAGCGTGATAACCATCGGGGGAACAAATCCAGGGGATGGAAATCTTTTTTCTGGCAATTGTGTTGTCAGTGCGGTATCGAGTAAAACAGCTTTATTTATTTTCGGTGACAGTACCACTGTGGTGGGAAATAAATTTGGCACTAATATTACAGGCACCGATACACTTCCCAACCGGTATGGAAGCTCAATGATTATTAATGGAAGTCATAATCAAATCGGAGGCCCCGCTGCATCGGAAAGAAATATTTTTGCAGGATCCCCGGTTGGAATAACGGGAAGCCAGGGTGTAAATAACAGGATTGAAAATAATTTTTTTGGAACTGATCTTACAGGCACATTTCCATTACCTAACAATGTTGCTATTTCCCTTGGCGGAGATTCTTCGCTAATAATTGCAAATAAAATTAAATACAATCAAACCGGAATCCAATATGGTGGATCATCTTCAAATAATTTAGTTACCGGTAATGAAATTAAAGAAAACGCTACTGATGGCATCTGGAATTGGGGAACAGGAAATACGTTTTCACAAAATTCAATTGCCAATAACGGTGATATGGGAATTTTTAATTACCAGTCTTCAAACAACGGCATTCTTCCTCCTGTTGTTACATCTGTTTCAACAGATAGTGTTACCGGCACGGCTCTGCCCGGATCAACAATAGAAATATTTTACAGTATATCAGGAAATTCCAATGCACAGGGCGATCAGTTTATTGCAGTTGTGACGGCTGATAATTCGGGGAACTGGATTTATAACGGAACATTAACAGCACCTGCAGCTGTAACCGCAACACAAACAGATTCATCCGGGAATACATCTGAGTTTTCAACGTTATGGTCACAGGTTACCAACAATGTTTGGCCGGGTGATTGCAACTATGATTTAACGGTTAATAATCTCGATTTTGTTTATCTTGGAATGGCTATGGGATATACGGGGCCGTTACGAAGCAATGCTTCTTTAAACTGGTTACCTCAACCTGCCGGGGACTGGAGCACTTCATACTTTTCAGGAGTCAATCACAAACATGCTGATACCGATGGGAACGGAGTTGTTTCGCTATTGGATGTTGCTGCCATCGCTCAGAATTATGGTTTAACGCATCCGTTCCGTTTGCAGCCTCCCGTAATTGCATCAGCGGTTTATGATTTAATCATCACTGCATCGCAGGATACGATTCCACCGGGAGGAACAGCAGTCTTTACTGTCTATGCAGGAAGCACTTCACTTCCCATTCCATTAATTTACGGAATTAAATGGTCGTTGTTATTCGACGCTGACCTGGTCGATACCACTCAAATTGTATTTGATTACAGCGGTTCGGTACTTGGAAATTTACCTTCGGGAATTGCGGATTTCCAAAAATCATTTTATTCATCCGACCAGGTTGACGCTGCAATAACACGGTTAAACCTGAATGATACTTCCAATCTCAACGGTGTTATTGGAACCATCTCCATTCAGGCAAAAGCTTCTGTCAATACCGTTGAAACACTATTAATGAATGCTGTTTCAGTGCTTGGCCTTTCGATCAATGGAACACTAATAAATTTTAATGTACAACCCGATTCCCTTATAATTGATCCTGCCTTTGTGGGAGTAAATGAAATCAATAGTGCAGGCCTTATCAGTGTTTATCCCAACCCCGTGATAGATATACTCATGATTCATTCCGATGAAAATAAAATTTCCTTGGTTACTATTTATGATTTAGCCGGTAAAAAAATAATTTCGAAAACCGCTGATGCATTCAGTATTCAACTTTCACTGCAGGAACTTTCAAAAGGATTTTATAACCTGGAAGTGATCGATTCAAAAGGGAACAGTACGTTGAAGAAATTAATACGAAATTAAAAGCGAAACTATAAAATTTTCATTTCACGGTTTATGAGCAATAATGATGTTTTAAAGAAATTGAGGGTGGCGCTTGAATTGAGGGATGATGATATTATTCATATTTTAAGTCTTGAAGATTTTAAGATCAGCAAAACTGAATTAAGCGCCTTTTTTCGAAGTGAAGATCATCCCAATTACAAACCATGCGGTGACCAGATCCTGCGTAAGTTTTTGAACGGACTCGTAACCTACAAACGAGGGCCGAAGGCCTGAATTGAAAAATTGTGTGATCCGTTTTCCTGCAGCTTTTCAGTGGTATTTCCCCTCTAAAATGCTTTATTATCTCAATTAATTACTCTAATTTTGCCGACTCTTTAAAGCAGCGTGTTCTGCTTATATGAACAATTACTGCTCACCTGTATTACCTTAACACAACAATGATTGAAATTGGCGGCAAGCCATTGACTTTGAATGATATGTATGCCATAGTCCTGGATGGACAAAAGGTAAAATTATCGGCAAAGGCATTGAAAAAAGTAGATGAGAGCTATCATTTTTTGAATGAGTTTTCGAAAGGAAAGCTGATATACGGTATCAACACCGGTTTTGGCCCGATGGCACAGTACAAGATTAAAGATCAGGACCTCAGGCAATTACAGTACAACCTTATCCGGAGTCATTGCTCCGGGGCAGGTAATATGCTCCTTCCTACCGATGTTCGTGCGTTGATGGTGGCCCGGCTTTCTTCACTGATGCAAGGCTATTCGGGAGTAAATAAAGAACTGGTTATCCTTATTAAAGATCTCATTAACAAAGAAATATATCCCTGCATTTTTGAACACGGTGGTGTTGGAGCTTCGGGTGACCTGGTTCAGCTTGCACATTTGGCCCAGGGACTCATCGGGGAAGGTGATGTATGGTACCAGGGTAAGATTACAGCAGCCACCACCGTCTTCCGTAAGGAAAAAATAAAACCACTTACCATTCATAAACGTGAAGGAATTGCTGTACTGAATGGCACTTCAGCCATGACGGGTATTGGTGCAATGAACCTGGTGTATGCACGGAAATTATTAAACTGGTCGGTTATACTTTCTGCCATGATCAACGAAGTTGTTGAAGCCTATGACGATCATTTTTCAGTAGAGCTGAACCGTTTGAAACCGCACAAAGGCCAGCAAAAAGTTGCGGCCGCCATGCACACCATTGTGAGCAAAAGCAAATTGATTAAAAAGCGTTCCGATATTTTATACCAGAGTAAAAACATCGAGACGCAGGATATTGTTAAAGAAAAAGTTCAGGAATATTATTCGTTGCGTTGTGTACCCCAGATACTGGGCCCGGTGCACGATACTATTGATTACGCTGTTGGAATTATTATGGGTGAAGTGAATTCTGTAAATGACAACCCCATTATTGATGTAGCGGCAAAAGATGTTTTTCATGGCGGTAATTTTCATGGAGATTATGTAGCTCTTGAAATGGATAAACTAAAAATTTCCATAACCAAATTAGCTATGCTTGCTGAGCGGCAATTAAATTATTTACTGAATGATAAACTCAATCAGAAACTTCCGCCTTTTCTGAATTTAGGCGTGCTGGGATTAAATTACGGAATGCAGGGAATGCAGTTTACTGCAACATCCACAGTAGCCGAATGCCAAACGCTTTCAAATCCGGCTTACGTTCACAGCATTCCCAATAACAACGACAACCAGGATATTGTAAGCATGGGAACCAACGCAGCACTAATCACACGAAAGGTTATTGAAAATGCTTTCGAAGTGCTGGCCATACATGCAATCGCAGTTGCCCAGGCAATAGATGGTCTGAATTCATCAAAGCGACTTTCCCCTTTTTCAGGAAAAGTTTACAGGGAAATCCGCCAAGTTTGTCCTGTTATAAAAGATGATAAGGCCATGTATAAAATAACAAGTCTTGTAAAGGAGCATTTGAAAAAAGGAAAAATCGAATTGTTTAACTAATAGTAACCAGGTGAATTACGCACTCATTACCGGAGGATCGAGAGGCATTGGCCGTGCAGTTTGTATTAAACTTGCACAGCAGGGATTTAATATTTTACTTAATTACCGGAATAATGATGATGAGGCAAATAAAACCCGTATATTGATCGAAGAAACCGGGGTTACGTGTGAAATGCTGAAGTTTGATGTTTCCGATAAAGAACAGGTGGATACGATCCTTGCCGGATGGATAGAAAAAAACCCGGATAAAATTATTCAGGTGCTGGTGAATAATGCAGGTGTTCGTGAAGATGGATTACTTATGTGGATGACAGAGTCGCAATGGCACAATGTACTTTCCACCAACCTTGATTCTTTTTATTATATCACCCGTCATGTTATTAACCAAATGTTGTCAAAACGATATGGCAGGATTATTAACATGGTTTCCTTGTCGGGATTAAAAGGCATGGCAGGGCAAACGAATTATTCTGCTGCAAAAGCAGGATTGATTGGCGCAACAAAAGCGCTTGCCCAGGAAGTTGCACGCAGAGGAGTTACTGTTAATGCCGTGGCACCGGGATTTATTGAAACAGAAATGACTGAAGGTCTTGACGAAAAAACGTTATCGGCAATTGTACCGATGAAACGATTCGGAAAACCGGAAGAAGTTGCGGAAGCGGTTGCATTTTTTGCATCATCTGCTTCCTCCTACATAACAGGTGATGTAATTAATGTGAATGGGGGATTGTACTCATGACATTAAAAACTGATAAAAAAATTATATTTGCTTAAATGAACAGGGTGGTGATTACCGGGATGGGGATTTATTCCTGCATCGGAAAAAGTATGGAAGCTGTGAGAGATGCTCTGTTCCAGGGAAAATCAGGAATCGTCCTGGACCCTGAAAGAAAGGCATTTGGCTACCGCTCGGGGTTGACAGGCCTGGTTGAGCGTCCGCAATTGAAAGGAATTCTTGACCGACGTGCCCGGGTGATGCTTCCTGAGCAGGGTGAGTTCGCTTACATGGCAACTGTTGAAGCACTTAAAAATGCCGGTGTTGATGATGGCTACCTCGACAGTCATGAAATTGGAATTATTTATGGAAACGACAGTTCAGCAAAACCGGTAATGGAAGCCATAGATATCATTCGTGATAAGAAAGATACGCTGCTTGTTGGTTCAGGGTCGGTCTTCCAGACTATGAATTCCACCGTGACCATGAACCTTTCCACCATCTTCAGGTTCAAAGGAATTAACTATACACTGAGTGCAGCCTGTGCCAGCGGCTCCCATGCTATTGGCACCGGTTATCATTTTATTAAAACCGGTTTGCAGGATATGATTATTTGCGGTGGTGCACAGGAAGTAAATATTTACTCGATGGGTAATTTTGACGCGCTGTCGGCTTTTTCCATCCGCGAAAGCGATCCTTCAAAAGCGTCACGTCCATTCGACCGCAACCGCGACGGCCTGGTTCCAAGTGGGGGCGCGGCTACTCTGGTGCTGGAAAGCCTTGAATCGGCAAAAAAAAGAGGAGCCACCATTTTGGGTGAAATAATCGGATACGGGTTCTCTTCCAATGGTGGTCATATTTCGAATCCAACAGTGGATGGCCCGGTAAAGGCGATTGGTATGTCATTGAAAGAGTCGGGGCTGAAGGCTGATGAAATTGATTACATTAATGCACACGCAACTTCCACTCCGGTGGGTGATGCCAAGGAAGCAAAGGCAATTGACGCGGTTTTCGCGGATGCCCGCACGCCTGTGAGTTCAACAAAATCAATGACCGGACACGAGTGCTGGATGTCAGGTGCAAGTGAAATTATTTATTCAATGATTATGATGAAAGATAATTTTATTGCTCCCAACATTAATTTTGAAAATCCTGATGAGGATTCTGCCAAACTGAACATTATCAGTAAAACCAAGGAAAAAAATATTGACGTATTCCTTTCCAATTCTTTTGGATTTGGAGGGACGAATTCATCGCTGATAATACGCAAAGGAATTAAATAAGTAACTGGTAAAGAATGGAAACTGTCGAAATTATTGAAAAAATCAACCACTTTATGGTGGAAGAATTTGAAGTGGAGCCCGGGATGATTACTCCCCAGGCAAATCTTCGCGAAACACTTCAGCTTGACAGCCTCGATTATATTGACCTGGTTGTTGTAATTGAAAGTAATTTCGGCTTTAAAGTGAAGGCTGAGGATTTTACAGGCATCACTACGTTCCAGGATTTTTACAATTACGTTATTGCTAAGGTTGGAAAACACTAATGGCCCGATGGCAGGGTAAATCAAAAGGCACATCTGCCGGGTATAGAATTTTTGTATTCCTTATCAAAACAACAGGTTTACAAGGTGCTTACCTCTTGCTGCGTTTTGTAACTCTCTATTATTTTTTTTTCTCACCTGCTACATCTAAACACATTCTGAATCTGTACAAAAATATACTTAAATTTAACAACACTAAAGCGCTGACAGGATTGTATAACAACTATTATAACCTGGGCCAGGCGCTCATCGATAAAGTCGCAATAATGTCGGGTGCCACTACAAATTTTACTTTCCAGTTCGAAGGCGAGGAACATTTACACCAGATGATAGCCGGCAAAAAAGGCGGACTGTTGTTAAGCGGCCATCTTGGCAACTGGGAAGCAGCCGGACATTTACTTAAAAGACTGAAAACACGTATTCATATAGTAATGTTTGATGGTGAAGATGCGCGAATCAAGCAATACATGGAAAATGTCACCGGTCCAAAAACATTCAATATTATTCTTGTGAAAAACGATTTGTCGCATATTTATAAGATCAACGAAGCGCTCACACTTAATGAAGTGGTTTGCATGCATGCCGACAGGTTCCTTCCGGGAAATAAAACTCTTACCACAGAATTTTTTGGAATGCCCGCGCAATTTCCGGAAGGACCCTTTTTGCTTGCTCTCAAGTTAAAAGCTCCGGTTGCTTTTGTGTATGCATTTAAAGAAGGTTCCCGTCATTATCACCTTTACTCAACACAGGTAACTACCTATGATTCCCGCCAAGGAGATACCATGCAGGGAATTTTAAATGCCTATTCGGCAAGCATGGAAAAAATGACCAGGATATATCCTGAACAATGGTTTAATTATTACAATTTCTGGCAATCATAAACTATGTTAATCTCAGGAAACGATATTCTGGAATTTATTCCGCAGCGGCCCCCGGTTGTAATGATTGATAAATTATTATATGCCGGCATTGATAAAACAATTTCCGGGTTGCTGATTAATAAAAAAAATATTTTTTTTACAAATGGCCACTTTACTGAAAGCGGATTGGTTGAAAATATTGCACAAACGGCTGCCGTTGGAATGGGTTTTTTAAGCAAGCAGGACAATAAAAAAGTTCCTGTCGGTTTTATAGCATCTATTAAAGAATTGAAAATACACCACCTTCCCGAAGCTGGAGATGAAATAACCACCGAAGTCGTAGTGACCAACCAGGTTATGGAAGTAAGTATTGTGAAGGGAATAGTTTACAAAGATGGAATTGTGCAGGCAGAATGTGAGATGAGAATTTTCATTAAGCCGGAGTAATAATCTGAAATGAAAATCCTCTCAAATATCCTGCTTTTAATGCTAACTACTCTAACAAGTTTGCATTTTTCACACGCACAAACAACAGCCCCCCTTTTCGATAAAACTGTTCCGTTAACATGGCTTGGCATCGACTTTACCCAGGCACGTTATTCAGGAAATACCGGTGGTGAAACCGCTGCAATGATGATTGATTATTTCCCTAAAATAAATAAGTTGATACTCGATGAACCGGTGAGGTATGATCTGAAAAAAACATTTCACAAGGAATCGGTCTCACCGCGGCTTGAAATGGTAACTCAAATAAATACCTTAGTAGATACAAGTCTGCTCATAACAAGTAAGTCAGTTGATTATTACAGGATCAACAAAGAAAAAATTGCCCTTCATGTAAAAGGTTATGATACCGGGAACCTTCAAGGTCTGGGTGTGATTATTATCATTGAAGATTTAAATAAAACCTGGGAAAAAGCCTCCATGTGGGTGACATATTTTGATCTGGAGACAAAGACTGTTCTACTTACTGAAAAATTAATAGGCGTTGCATCAGGCCTCGGATTCCGCAATCACTGGGCGGCTCCCATTAATGAAGTTATGAACCAGGTACAGAATCAGGAATATAAAAGGTGGCGGAAAAAGTTCACCGCAAAAAATTAGTCAGCATGCTTTCATCCATTACCGAGTTTAAAATTAAATTTAATGAAGTAGATGCGCTCGGTATCGTCTGGCATGGTCATTACATACGGTACTTTGAAGATGGCCGTGAAGCATTTGGTGAAAAACACGGGCTTGCTTATATGGATATTTACCGCCAGGGATTTATTGCACCTGTTGTAAATATAAACTGCGACTATAAAAAATCGCTGGTTTATGGTGATACAGCCATTATTGAAACCCGATTTGTTGACAGCATGGCAGCCAAAATAATTTTCTATTACAAAATATTCCTGGCTGAAAAAAAAGATATTATTGCTGAAGGAACAACTACACAGGTTTTTCTGGATAGCGTAAATAAGCAATTACAATTAACCGCTCCTGATTTTTTTCTGCAATGGAAAAAATCAACGGGTTCCCTGTTGATATGAAAAAAGTACTGGTTGATTCGTTTAACATTGTTTCTGCTCTTGGCTCGGGAGCTGAAGTGAATTTTGACCAGTTGCTAAAAGGAAATTCGGGAATTACCGAGCATTATAAACCTAATATCGATGAAAATCCCATCTGGGTTTCCCTGGTAGAAGATAATCAGCTTGAGGTTGGAGCGTTGAATAATTATACGCACTATGAAAAATTACTAATTGCTGCCATTGAAGGGGCACAACACAAAGCATCATTTGATCTTTCAGGAAATGAAACATTATTTGTTTTTTCAACAACTAAAGGAAATATTTCATTACTGGAAACTGAAACAATCACACCTGAGTTAACCGGACAACTTAACCTGTTTGAATCTGCAAAACGGATTTCCACTTACTTTAAAAATAAAAATCAGCCGGTTGTAATCTCGAATGCCTGCATTTCGGGTGTGATGGCTCTTTTGTATGCGCAGCGAGTACTTTCAACAGGTCAATACCGTCATGTGGTTGTAACAGGTGCCGATACGGTCAGCAAATTTGTTTATTCCGGTTTTCAATCGTTCCAGGCTCTGAGCCCGGGTCCTTGCCAGCCGTTTTCGGAAGCAAGGAACGGTATTAACCTTGGCGAGGCAGGTGCAGCAATTTTATTATCTGCTGATGAAAACGAACAAGCCAATACCGGCCGCATTTACATAGGAGGCGGAAGCATCAGTAATGATTCGAATCATATTTCAGGACCTTCAAGAGATGGTGCCGAACTGAGTAAGGTTATAAATACGGCCATAACAACTTCGGGACTAACGGTTGAGGATATTGATTTTGTATCCGCACACGGAACTGCCACACCCTATAACGATGAAATGGAAGCCAAAGCGTTTCACCTTTCCGGATTACAATCAACACCGGTTAACAGTCTGAAAGGCTATTTCGGGCACACCCTTGGAGCGGCAGGCCTGGTAGAATCCGCAATTTGCATTATGTCGCTTCAAAACGGAGTTGCTGTAGCTTCTAAAGGATATAAACGTCCTGGAGTAGTTCCCGGACTTAACATCCTGGAATCACCGTTGTACAAACCCATGAAAAATTGTCTCAAGACTGCCTCCGGTTTCGGAGGTTGCAACGCGGCAATAGTATTTTCACGAAACTGAATAATTAAAACGACAAGCCTATTACAAATATGAGTCAAGCAACACAACTAAACAGTATGATGAAATTTTTCAACAGTGATGAGAGAAATGCTCTTGAATCAATAGAGTTTGCGCAATACATTGCGTTTGCTCCTGTTGTTTTCCAGGCAACCATAGCTTTAAGAGATTTGGGAATACTGGCAATTGTAGAAAAAGCAGGTAAGGAAGGTATCACTACAACGGAAATTGTTTCAGAAACAGGGTTGCCCGCATATGGTGTCAGGGTTTTGCTGGAAGGCGGACTGGGCATTGGTGTGCTGATCATAAATGACGACCGGTACTCGCTCACAAAAACCGGTCATTATATTTTGCAGGATGAAATGACACGGGCTAACATGGACTTTGTTCAGGACATCTGTTACCGTGGCCTGTTTGATCTTACTAAATCAATACAGACCGGTAAGCCGGAAGGGTTGAAAACTCTCGGGAACTGGCCAACAATATATGAGGGTCTCGCCTACTTAAAACCACAGGAACAGAAAAGCTGGTTTGCCTTTGATCATTTTTATTCCAGTGATTCATTTCCTGTAGTGTTACCACATGTATTCGACAGCAATCCTAAAAAAATTCTTGATATTGGTGGTAATACAGGTAAGTGGGCTTTGAAATGTGCTGCTTATAATAATGAAGTTAACGTTACAATTGCTGATTTACCCGGGCAACTTCGCATGGCGGAATCAAACATCACCAAGGCAGGATTTTCAGACCGTGTCACATTCCACCAGATCAACATTCTGGATGAATCAGCAAAACTTCCAACAGGCCATGACGTTATATGGATGAGCCAGTTCCTGGATTGCTTTTCAGAAAGTGAAATCATTTCAATACTTAAAAGATGTCACGAAGCTCTCGATGATAATGGTCAGGTTTTTATCCTGGAACCTTTCTGGGATCGGCAGAAATTCAAAGTATCAGCATTTTGTCTTCAAATGACTTCATTGTATTTTACAAACATTGCAAACGGTAACAGCCAGATGTATCATTCCGGGTTGTTCACCGAACTGATTGAAGCGGCAGGGTTCCAGGTAACTGATCGCATTGATAAAATAGGAGTAAGTCACACCTTACTGAAATGCCGTAAAGCTTCCTGAAATAGTATTTCATGCAACATACAGGGTTAATCCATTAATTAATGAAACACCGTTATTCACCGGAACTAGCAAAAACTGTTTACGATGCCATTGTGGTGGGTTCGGGAATCGGCGGATTAACTACCGCGGTGTTACTTGCCAAATCCGGTAAAAAAGTTTTGGTGCTGGAGCAGCATTATGAGCCGGGAGGATTTACACATACTTTTAAACGGAAAAATTTTTCTTGGGATGTTGGTGTACATTACGTAGGACAGGTAAATATTAAAGACGCACTTCTTAAAAAAGCATTCGATTATATTTCAGACGGAAAACTGAAGTGGGCCGATATAGGTGATGTGTATGACCAGGCAATAATCGGTGGTGATGTTTATAATTTCCGGTCGGGTTATGAAAACCAGGTCAACCAGCTTATTGAATACTTTCCGGATGAAGAAAAAGCCATCCGCGATTATTTCAGGTTACTCAAAAAAATAAGTGGCCGTTCTATTATGTTTTTTTCAGAACGCACAATGCCGGGATGGCTCAGCAAGACAGTTGGATATTTTATGAGGAAAGGTTTCTATAAATATTCCGACCGCACAACGTATGATGTTATTACCGATTTTACAACCAATCAAAAACTGATAGCGGTATTATGTGCGCAATGTGGTAACTATGGATTGCCGCCCAAAAAAAGCTGCTTTTCCGTTCATGCCATGATTGTGGATCATTTTCTTGAAGGAGGAAATTATCCTGTAGGAGGAGCTTCCAGTATTCCACAGACTTTCATCGATACTCTTGAAGCTAATAAAGGAAAACTTGCCATTAAAGCACCGGTAAAATTCATAATTATTGAAAATAATAAAGCCACCGGTGTGGAACTCGAAAATGGTGACCGGATTTACGGCAAAAAAATTATCAGCAATGCCGGGGCACACAATACATTCAACAAATTATTAGTAAACGGAAGTACCGACAGCGAAACAAAAACTGCAGTCAACCGGATCACACCTTCCATTTCACATGTATGTTTATATGTAGGACTGAATGAAACTGACGAGAAGCTGCGATTGCCGAAACACAATATATGGTGGTATGAAAATTATAATATCGATGCCAATTTTGATAAACATCACCTGGATTCATATAGCCGCTCACCGGTAGTGTATATTTCATTTCCTTCTTCGAAAGATCCTGACTGGCAGCATTCCCATCCCGGCACAGCGGCAATACAGGTAGTAGGTTCTTTCCCTTTTGAAGGCATGAAAGAATGGGAAAATTCTCAATGGAAAAAACGAGGTGCAAATTATGATGATCTGAAAAAAGATATTTCAGATTTCCTGCTTCACAAATTATACGAAGTAATGCCACAGGTAAAAGATAAAATTGTGTGGTCAGAACTTTCCACACCGCTTTCAACAAAACATTTTTCAGGATATCAGTCGGGAGAAATTTATGGACTTGAGCACAGCCCCCAGCGTTTCCGCATAAAAGAACTCCGACCCCGTACCCGGTATAAAAATCTTTACTTAACGGGGCAGGACATTGTTTGTGTGGGTGTTGGCGCCGCATTATTTTCAGGAATTATTACAGCAGTCTCCGTACTGAACAAAAATCTGCTATGGACAATTTCCCGTTATAAAGTACCGGGCACGAATGAACCTTCATGATGCAATAACAATGAAAAAGGTACTGGTTATTTACTTCACACAATCGGGGCAGTTGCACAAAGCTGTTACAGCAACGTTGCGATCGCTGGAAAAAAATTCAGAGGTAACCCTCGACTATGAAAACCTGAGGCCTACCACACCCTTCCCTTTTCCCTGGACATACATGCAATTTTTTGATGCCTTCCCGGAAACGGTACAAGGAATACCCTGTGACATGTTACCGTATCAATTTAATCCTGCTACCGATTATGATCTGGTTATCATCGCCTATCAGCCATGGTTTTTATCGGTCAGCAGACCTGTTGATTCTTTTTTGCAATCACCGGAGGCTGCCAGGTTGTTGAAGGGAAAACCGGTTGTTACACTATTGGCGTGCCGCAATATGTGGCTGAATGCACAGGAAAAAATGAAAGTGCATTTAAAGCGACTGGATGCCAGGCTGGTGGGCAACATCACATTTGTCGACCGTTCTTCAAACCTGGTAAGTCTTATCACGGTGCTGGCCTTTGCACTTGGAGGTGTTCGTGAAAAGTTCCTCGGTATTTTTCCCAAATACGGTGTTCCGGATGAAGAACTGGAATTGTCAGCCTGGAAATTTGGTGATGTGATTCAATCTCACCTTAACTCCAATAATTATTCGGGCATGCAGGATGAATTGGTAAACCTTGGAGCCATCAATATCAAACCTAACCTGATGATAATGGAAGGCCGGGGTAAAGTATTGTTCCCGCTATACGCCCGGTTTATTCTGAAAAAAGGAAATTCCAGCAGCAAAAATCGCCGTACGCGGGTGCGCATCTTCGGAATTGCCTTACCCACAGCTATCCTGCTTTTGTCACCTCTCATCACTATTATTTCCAGGTTGTTGCCTGTCTTGTTTCCTTCCCGGTTCCGACGGGAAACGGAATACTATTCAGGAAATGAATTAAGGTAGTTACACACTGTTTTTCAGCTACATACTGACGCTAATACCGGTATCTGAACACGCAAAAAATGATTGTTTACCACATGATTTTTGCGAAATAAGCAGTATCTTTGAATCCCGAAGAATTTTCGGACACATTTCCCCAAGGGTTGAAGAACAATTTAGCATCAGTATCTCTTGAAGTTTATGAATAAGCCGGTTTACATTAACCGGATTGCCGGTTTTTTGCCGGGAGATCCGGTTAGTAATGATGAAATGGAACAATATCTGGGTTTTGTTGGCGGAAATTTTCGCTCCAAATCCAAAGCGCTGGTACTCCGCAATAATAAAATTACCAACCGGCATTACGCGATGGATAAAGAAGGGAAAAGCACCTTCAGCAATGTCCAGCTAACTGCTGAGGCTATACGCCGTTTAGAATCGCCTGAATTTAAGGTATCCGACATCCAGCTTCTTACCTGCGGTACAACCTCACCCGACCAGTTACTTCCATCACACGCATCAATGGTTCACGGCGAATTAAAATCACATCCGCATGAAGCGATTTCTTTTTCAGGTTCCTGTTGTTCAGGAATGAATGCACTTAAATATGCGTTTATGTCCATTGCCATGGGAAATACAACCAACGCGGTTACTACAGGTTCTGAAAAATTATCGCACTGGATGCATGCAGGTAATTTTAGTGAGGAAGCGGAAAAATTAAAAAAACTTGAAGCGCAACCGTACCTCGCATTCGAAAAAGATTTCCTGAGATGGATGTTATCAGATGGAGCAGCCGCTGCTTTGTTGTCGGATCAGCCTAATAAGGAAAGCATTTCGTTACGATTAGAATGGATTGATATATGTTCCTTCGCAAATGAACTGGAAACATGCATGTACATTGGAGCAGAGAAATTAGAGAATGGTGAATTGAGCGGATGGGCTGCTTTTCAGCAGAAAGAATGGCTTGAAAAATCATTGTTTTCATTACGCCAGGATACCCGTTTACTGGAATCAAATATAGCACGGCTTGGAACCATTAAATTCAAAGAAAGTCTTGAGAAACATGAAGTATCAAGCAATTCTATTGACTGGTATCTTCCGCATATCTCATCTGAATTTTTCAGATCGAAGGTTGATGATGAAATGAAGAAACTTAATGTTAGTATTTCACAGGATAAATGGTTTATTAACCTTTCACGCATAGGTAACATCGGTGCAGCTTCCATCTTTCTGGCACTGGAAGAATTGTTTAACTCCGGTAAATTAAAAAAGGGAGAACGGATTTTATTATCAGTTCCTGAAAGTGCACGCTTTTCATATGCTACAGCACTGCTCACTGTTTGCTAATCATTTTACTTCCTGTTAAAGGAAATAAACCGAAACGCAAATTAATTGTCTATCACCTAAAATTCATTTGAAAAATGGATAAAGAAAAAGTTCCGCAGGATGATAACAATGTACTGGAAGGCAAACTGAAAGTACTCAAATATGCTACTGATAAAGATGGCTCCTACACGAAAGTAAAAACTGTAGGTTGGGAACCTGAAAATATTGTTTTGTCACAGGCCTGGGAGGAAATCAACGAAAAAGTAAAAATCATCAGGGAACAGGTGCATGCAGGCAAACTCAGCCCGATAGCCTATCATAAAGAAAAACAAATGCTCGATACAGGAATGCTTGCCGGATATGTAGGATATCCATCCTTCCTGGTAAAGCTGCATCTTAAACCCTGGTTTTTCAAACGCCTGTCGGAGCAGCAGCTCAATAAATATGCAAGTGCATTCCGTATCACGAAAGAAGAACTGTTAAAAACAGATTGATAAAAAATTTAAAACTCAAAAAGCTTGACCGTTAATTTCGAACATCACCAGTCGGCACATTGTGAAAGTGGTGTGGCTTCTAATCTGCTTCGCTTTCATGGGCTCCCACTGAGCGAACCTATGATTTTCGGAATCGGATCGGGATTATTTTTCGGACATCTTCCTTTTCTAAAAGTGAATGGAATTCCCGGTACTACCTACCGCATTTTCCCGGGATTGATATTTGCGAGGGCGTGCAAGCGGCTGGGTGTTAAAATGAAAAAAGAATCCTTCCGCAGCGAAACTAAAGCGATGGAGGAACTCGACCGCGTCCTCGATAAGGGCATACCGGTTGGAATGTTAACCAGTGTTTATTATCTCCCCTACTTACCATCGGCTTTACGGTTTCATTTTAATGCACATAATATTGTTGTATACGGAAAGCAGAACGGAAATTATCTTGTGAGTGATCCGGTTATGGAAACGGTTACTGAAATTTCTCCGCAGGATTTGCAACGTGCGCGATATGCCAAAGGAGCTTTGGCGCCGGGAGGAAAAATGTATTACCCCATTTATGTTCCGAAGCAGGTTGATTTAAAACAGCCAATTGTAGCTGCAATTAAAAAAACTGCAGTTGATATGACCACAATACCCGTTCCTCTTTTTGGGATACGCGGACAACGTTATCTTGCAAAAAAAGTGGCACAGTATCCGAAAAAACTTGATAAACGAAAAGCCGCTTTATTTTTAGGAAATATTGTAAGAATGCAGGAAGAAATTGGCACTGGTGGAGCAGGCTTTCGGTTTATTTATGCAGCCTTTTTGCAGGAAGCCGCAGCACAACTGGAACAGCCGTGGTTGCTTGACATATCACAGGAACTTACCGAAGCCGGTGACCGCTGGAGGGATTTTGCTTATGATGCGGCACGAATCTGCAAAGACCGGGCAATCACCGGTGAGAATTATGAAAAACTTTCTGACACTATTATTGATTGTTCGAACCGCGAAGAGATTATTTTTAATAAGTTGAAAAAAATTTCACTTTAATGGGTACCGCCGCGGCTCTGGAAGTTCGTGACCTTGTTAAAAATTATAAAGGTGCTGCCGTACCCGCGGTTAATAAAATTTCTTTTTCAATTACCAACGGCGAAATATGGGGATTGCTTGGACCTAATGGTGCAGGTAAAACTACAACCATTTCGATACTGTGCGGGTTGCTTAAACAAACTGCGGGCGATGTAAGGATTAAAGGTTACACGCATCAGAAAAATTCAAAACAAATTAAGGAACTCATCAGCATTGTTCCGCAGGATATTGCGTTGTATCCGGCTCTTACAGCTGTTGAAAATTTACAGTACATTGGAAATATGTACGGGTTGAAAGGCAGTGAACTTAACAAACGCATACATACTTACCTTGAAATATTTGGATTAAAGGAAGTTGCCGGTAAAAGAATCGAAACGTATTCGGGAGGGATGAAAAGAAGGATCAATCTGATTGCAGGAATCTTGCATGATCCACAAATAGTCTTTCTGGATGAACCAACTGTAGGAGTTGATGTGCAATCAAGAAACATGATCACTACTTTTTTACAGGATCTGAATAAAAAAGGAACTACTATTGTTTATACTTCCCATCTGATGGAGGAAGCTCAGCATTTATGCACTCACATTGCAATTATTGACCATGGTGTAATCATTGCATCAGGCTCGCCTGATGAATTAATCAGGATGCATTCGTGCAGAAACCTGGAAGATCTTTTTCTTAAATTAACGGGTCGTAAATTACGGGACTGATGTTACGGTTATCTGCCACCATCCGAAAAGAAATGCTGTTGCTGATCCGTGATAAAAGCGGACTTGCTGTTATGTTTCTTATGCCTATGGCTCTGGTTATCCTTATGGCACTCATACAGGACGCCCCGTTCAGGGATTACCAGGAGTTAAAAATACCGCTGTTGCTTATTAATAAAGATGACGGTGCACTCGGGGAAAAAATTGAATCCGGTCTTGCGGGATCAAACATATTTGAAGTTACGCGATTTACTGGTACTGAGCAGGAAGCCCGAAAAAAAGTAACGCAGGGTGTATATGAAATCGGAATTGTAATTCCAGCTGATGCTACCAAAAATCTGGACCGCCGCGTACAAAATTTTGTTGATGAAACCATGCTTGATCTTGGACTTCCGGCCAACGATACAACCTCACAGGATACTTTAATTACGGAAACATCACTACCTGTATTTTTTGCACCGGATATAAAAAAATCCTTTAAAAATTCAGTGCTTAGTTCAATCCGTCACGTTGCATCACGGCTGGAAACACAAACTATGCTGGAAGCATTCAAACGCGAATTAAATGAAGGTACTGCAGACAGCTCTCCGGAAGAGATCGGGGAATTTATACGATTTGAAGAGAGCACAGCATCCGGAACAGCCTCGGTTTATGAACTCAACTCGGTACAGCACAATGTTCCGGCGTGGACATTGTTCGGAATGTTTTTCATAGTGATCTCACTGGCCGGAAGTATGATTAAAGAACGGACTGATGGAAGTTACCTTCGCATTCGCACCATGCCGGGATCGTATGCCACCGTTATGTCGGGAAAAGTACTGGCCTACCTGGCAGTTTGTCTCTCGCAATGTGCGTTAATGATTTTGGCCGGAATTTATATTATGCCCCTCCTCGGCCTTCCCCAACTTCAGATCGGAAGCAACCTGATAACAATATTGTTGGTCGCACTCAGCTGTGGACTCGCTGCAACCGGATTTGGTGTACTGGTTGGGACTGTGTTTAATACCCATCAGCAATCTTCCACTTTCGGTTCTGTTTCCGTGGTGATCCTGGCTGCCCTTGGCGGGATATGGGTTCCGGTGTATGTAATGCCTGAAATCATTCGCATATTTGCAGAGTTTTCACCGTTATATTGGGGACTGAATGCCTTTCAATCGGTATTTCTTGGCCATGGCAATATAGTGGATATCTGGAAACACCTGATAAAACTCTTGCTTTTTTTCCTCTTTACGCTTAGTATTGCTTCATTTATTAATAAACACAAAAATAATTGAGCGGCTTGTTTACGCTGCACCTGAACAACAAAAAATCATGAATATAACGCTGGATGAATTAATAGAACAACTTAAGACAGATATTATTGAGCAATTAAACCTTGCAGATATTAAACGTGAAGATTTCCAGGCAGACACGCCGTTATTTGGAACTGGTTTAGGATTAGACTCAATTGATTCACTTGAAATAAGTGTTTTGCTGGAACGGAAATACAAAGTTAAAATTACCAATTCTCAGGAGGGCAAAAAAGTATTTCAGTCATTACGCACCATCGCTGAATATATCCAGGCCAACCAAAAGTAAATTCACCTGTACTGTGTCATGAGCTCCAGAGTTTTTATTACCGGTACAGGTATTATTTCAGCGATTGGCAACAATGTTGAAGAAACGTACGCTGCCTTACTGAAAAAAAAATCAGGCATCGGTAAACTCGAAAATTTTTCAACCCGTCACCGCGACCACCTCGCTGTGGGAGAAATTAAAGAACCGGATGATTTACTGAAGGTGCGTCTGGGCGTAAATAGTTCCTCGCGTTTATCACGCACAGCTATGCTTGGAATGATTGCTGCACGTGAAGCATTAGCAAGTGCAGGCATTTCAAATATTAAACAATTTCGTACAGGAATTATATCAGCAACAAGTGTAGGCGGAATGGGTATTGCTGAAAATCATTTTACCCAATACCTTGATCCGGATGATGACAATGAATTTTTAGATTACATCAACACACTTGATTGCAGCGACAGCACCGAACGCATTGCTGACTTCCTGGGCATCACCGATTACCTTTCTACTATCAGTACCGCATGTTCAAGCTCAGCCAATTCAATTATGTTTGGTGCGAGAATGATAAAACTCGGTCTTGTTGACAGGGTGATCGCAGGAGGAACTGATTCACTTTCCCGTTTTACGGTGAATGGATTTATGAGTTTGAAAATTCTTGACAATGAACCTTGCAAACCCTTTGATGCCAACCGGAAAGGTTTGAACCTGGGAGAAGGTGCCGGTTATATTGTACTCGAATCAGAAAACGCTTCGCGCGGAAAAAATATAGTGTGTGAATTGACCGGTTATGGAAATGTAAATGATGCATATCATCAGACCGCATCGTCGCCTGAAGGAAAAGGTGCTTTTGCAGCGATGCAGAAGGCTTTTGCTGTTAATGGAATTTCACCTCAGCAGGTTGATTACATTAATGCGCATGGCACAGGCACCGAAGTTAATGATTTGTCGGAAGGACTTGCCATACAAAAACTATTTGGTGCTGCAATTCCTCCGTTAAGTTCTACAAAAGCGTTTACCGGTCACACGCTGGCAGCTGCAGGTGGCATTGAAGCTGTGCTTTCAATTTTAGCCATGCAGCACGATACTATTTTTCCCAATTTAAATTTTTCTGAAGCCATGCCGGAAACAGGCATTGTTCCTGTTCAATCGGTTATCAATAAAAAAATAAATACTGTGTTGTCGAATTCATTCGGATTCGGTGGTAACACTTCATCGTTATTATTTTCCTGCGCGCAATTATGAAAGCCTATATAAGGGGAACCGGAGTGATTTCCCCACAATTAACTTTTAATTGTACCCATTTTCCGGATGACATCCGCGAAAGCGATACTAACCTGCTAAGATGTATTGAGCCCTCTTACCTTGATTTCCTAAATCCTGTAATGGCGCGGCGGATGGGGAGAGTTATAAAAATGGGAATAGCGTCAGCACTCATCTGTATGAAAAATGCACGGCTTGATATGCCGGATGCTATAATAACAGGAACAGCGCTTGGATGCCTTGGTGATACCGAAAAATTTTTGAAAGCCATTATTGCAGATGATGAACAATTCCTGACGCCTACTTCATTTATTCAGTCGATTCAGAATTCAGTAAGTGCACAAATTGCTCTTCACCTTAATTGCACCGGACATAATTTCACATTTGCACACAAAGGTTTTTCCTTTGAAAGCGCTCTGCGGGATGCACTGATGTTACTTGAAGAAGGCGAAGCACAAAATGTTCTGGTTGGCGGAATCGATGAAATGACAGATCATAATTATTTTTTTTATGATAAGCTTGGATTATGGAAAAAGGAAAAAATCAATTCTTCCAGGCTGTTGCAATCGGATTCACCCGGCACAATTGGCGGAGAAGGTTCAGCATTTTTTGTTCTGAATAAAAATAAATCAGAAGATGATTATGCAATTCTTGCAGGAGTAAAAACTATTTATAATCCTGAGAGTGCGGGTGCTTTACACATAACTATTTCAGAATTTTTAAAAGATAATGGCCTTGGGCGGGAAAATATTGACCTGGTTCTATATGGATTTAATGGCGATAGCCGGTCAGATCACTGGTTCACGTTCGTAAAAGAAAATGTATTCATGAACTCCGGAGCTGGATATTTCAAACATCTCTGCGGTGAGTACCAGACATCAGGAAGCTTTGCTATGTGGCTTGCGGCTTTGTGTTTAAAAGAGGGAAAAGTGCCACCTGTCATTCAATGGGGAAAACAAAAAAGCGAACAGTTGAACCATGTGTTGATTTACAACAAGTATGGCAACAACCATTCGCTTTTATTACTTAAAAAAAGTAGCTAGCTGCTTAATTCCCTAATTCAGTCAGCGAAATTTTTACCATAACATCTTCTTTATTCTTTTTATACGCCTCAACCACGAAATCAGTAGGTGAAACTTGCAGTATCCTGTTTGTTGAAAACTGGAACAATTCAGTACCATTGACATTCTTCATATCTAAAATTGAAACTTTTGATACTTCCCCTGTTTCTTCATTTATTTTATAGGCAGTAAGTATTCCACCTGCACCATCAACATGGCGTGCCGGAACCTGGTCGATAGGCAGATTGAGATTTTTCAGATTATCCAGAAACAGGTAATACTGGTGGTTCTGACTGTTAATATTTTTATATGACAATCCTCCGGGATTACGGGCACCATATTGGTTCTTCGGCAACCTGCGCATCCAGGCAAGAGTTCCGTCAGCCTTAATTCTTGTAACAAGCATATCATTGTAGTGATAAGTGTAAGTGGTCCGTGTACCGCCTGAAGAACTGGTAGTTGTATGTACAACTAATTTATACTGTTGCCCCACAATTGTCAAGCTTCCGTCAGGGCTTTGAATGTAATCGTAGAAACGAAGATTCGCCAGCTGTGCCGCTCCATCTTCATCATCCTTTTCTTCTGCTTTTGTATTTTTCGCAGCTTGTTTCTTACTGATATTCTGATTAATGATTTCCAGCGGAATATCATACGATTTTATATTTTCAATCTGCCCGCTCTTATTTAGTTTCGACATGAATAATCCCTCTACTCCACTGGTTTTTTTGCTGATTTCTTTGCAATAATATCCCATTACGGTAATTCCATTATCTTTTGTTTCGGTAAGTTTTACATCGGTTATAAATCGGGCTGCAAGGTCAACCTTAATAATTGAATGTTCCTGAGTTTTTGCATCAACTTTAATAATTTCCATCGTGTAAATATAATTTCCGGATTTATCTTTTTCACCTTTTCCCTCTCCTACGCGAACTTTGGCAAGCAGATAAGAATTACCATCCGAATCCACCGAAAATCCCAGAGTATCCATTTTCTGTTCTGAGTAAGGCATTTTCACTTCTTTACTCCAGATTTTTGTCAATTTATTTCCGTCAATAGAAAATACATTAAATCCGATTTCATCAAAACTCTTTGCATCATTTTTAGTCTCCGGTTTTTTTCTGTACCGGATACATAATTTAGTAGTATCATAGGATGTATCAAAGTCGAATTTATCAGTTGTCGAATAGCTATACCCCTTTTGCAAGATTTGACCCGACAGTTTTTCCTGGCTGCTTAATACCAGTGTAGGAGTTGCTTCGAAAGTTCCCTTTTCGAATTCAATGCCTCTCGAAAAAAGTTGTTCGGTCTTGTTTTTTCTATCCCACAGGGAATAAAAGAAAAGAACCCGGTCTTTTAACTGCAGAAAGCCTTCATAGGACCAGCCATCGGGAAGATCGGTGACTTCGCGCATACTCACCTCTTTCATGGTTTTCGAGTCAAATTTTTGAATATAAAAATCTTTGTCTGTAAATTTTACACTGATTATGGTATTTCCATTATTGAAATATTCCTTGGTAGTTGCATCAATCACCTTATAAGGTGTGCTGAGTTTAATCTTAAACTCTTTGCCGGTTTTTACCACCTGGGCGAATACCGGGAAGCTCAATAACACTAATGCAATTAAAATTTTACTTGTGTGAATCATAAAATTTTTACCTGATTTTAAATTTGAAATCATCTTCTTAATTTTTTAGAGTTAATTGAGGTGTCTTAAACTTAATTAATCAGCAAGGTATTTACCAAGAATTTTCCCTGCCTTTGCATAAGATTCGGCAATGCGTGAGCCCATATCAAAATCATAACCCATAAACTGGGATCCTACAACTTTTAACAGGGTCATTTTTGCAACTATGGTTGAAGGTGATGCTGTTTCCACGTAAGTGAATTCAAAACTCACATAAGCGGGCTGCTTCATTACTCCAACATTAAATCCAGGCTCCAGGAAAGTTGTTTTAACAATGAGCGTATACTTTGCATCCGCAAAATTACCATGCACGATCCCTTTGCTTTCCAGCATTTTATTAATCAGCTCCTCGAATTTGGGCTCATAACGGTTCTTACGCGAATCGACCCATCCGGCCTGCCATTTTTCACCTTTTCCGGGTTCGTCCTTATTATATTCTGCAACTTTTTTCGCAATATAGTCAGCTTCTGATCCAGCTTTGCCAACCTGGAAATCAGAATAATCGTATTGAATGTTAATGGTTTTCTCTTTTACAATTTCTTTAATGCTGCCCGATTCCAGATTAATTTTTTGAGCAGCCAGCTGCGAAGTAAATGCAATAACGGTAATTGCAAAAACCAGAATGAATTTGATTTTCATGGGAATTTTAAATTTTATATTTAAGGCAAATATAAAAGGATTCTATTCACAACCCATAATGTGCACTTTTTAATTATTTTTGCGCATCCCTTGTAAATACAAATAATGAATTTAGCTGTTGCCCATCATTGCAGAATCGTTGATAATTGTATTTATAAAGATGGCCGGCTTATTATGGAATCGCCCGGCTCGGGTTTTGCAGAGTTTTCTGAATCAGCTTACCGCCATTTTCAGCTCAATTATCCGAAATTCCATAAAATGGATAACCTCAGTAAAATGGGACTGCTGGCATCCGATATATTGCTGAATAACAATGAGTTACTAACTAAATTAAATCCCGAGACAACCGGTGTGATTTTAAGTAATTGTAATTCAAGCCTTGATACAGATTTAAAGTACAACTCGATGCTGAAAAGCGGAGTGGCAAGTCCGGCTGTTTTTGTATATTCGCTCCCGAATATCGTGATTGGTGAAATATGTATCAGGAACGGCTTCAAGGGTGAAAATTCTTTTTTCATCTCCGACCGTTACGACATCCCTTCCCAGGTTAATTACATCAACCAGCTTTTTAAAGAAAAAATTATAGATGCGTGCATCTGTGGATGGCTGGAGTTGCTGGGTGAGACCTATGATGCATTTTTATACCTGGCGATAAATAACGGGTCTGATGAATTACAACCTTACCAGCCTGAGACCATACAAGCACTATACCATCATACATAATGACTGAGTTAAAAGAAAATCTTAAGCGTCAAATTGTTGAGCAGTTAAATCTGAAAGATATAAAACCCGAAGACATTGGTGATGATCAGCCATTATTTGTTGAAGGCCTTGGACTTGACTCCATTGATGCACTGGAACTGATTGTGCTTTTACAACAACATTATGGGATCCGGCTTGCACGTGCCGAAGATGGACCTGCCGTATTCCGTTCGGTAAATTCCATGGCTGAATACATCCAGTCAAACAAGCAATAATTTTCAAATGAGTAGTTCTGTTTATGTTGCCGGTACGGGAATAATTTCTGCCATTGGTAACAACATTTCAGAATCACTGAATACGTTCCGTAACCACCAGTCAGGAATTGCGAAAACACAATACCTTGAAACACGTCACCGTGAAACTTTTCCTCTGGGTGAAGTAAAATTTTCAAATGAAGAACTTGCAGCGATAACGGGATTGAAATCCGGCCTGAGCCGTACCATTCTCCTGAGTTATTATGCTGCAAAGCAGGCAATAGAATCGCTTCCGGAAAACCTAATTACAACACTACGTACAGGATTCATATCAGCAAGTTCAGTTGGAGGAATGGATAAAACCGAATCCTTTTTTGAAGACTTTATGAAGGATGAGCAATCAGGGGATTTACGTAAAGTTCAACATCACGATTGCGGAAAACATACTGATTACGTTTGCGAGAAACTTGGAATAAAAGGTTTTATCACTACTATCAGCACCGCGTGTTCTTCTTCAGCAAATTCTATTATGCTTGGAGCACGTTTGATAAAGAGTGGCAAACTGGACCTGGTGATTGCAGGAGGAGTGGATCCATTAACCCGTTTTACACTGAACGGTTTTAATTCTCTGATGATAGTTGACCGCAACCAATGCCGGCCGTTAGATCAGTCTCGCCAGGGATTAAACCTCGGTGAAGGTGCTGCCTACCTGGTGCTGGTAAGTAATAAAATTGCAACTGCGTATAACCTGGAGCCGTTATGTGAACTGACCGGTTATTGCAACACGAATGATTCGCATCATCAGACTGCTTTATCGGATGAAGGTAATGGTCCGTATTTGGCAATGTCGGGCGCTTTAAAAATGAGTGTTTTGAATACATCCGACATAAATTACATTAATATGCACGGAACCGGAACACAAAATAATGATTCCGCAGAAGGGAAGGCCTTGGTACGCATTTTTGGCCAAACCTATCCTCCGCTGAGTTCTACCAAATCATTTACCGGTCATACTCTCGGTGCAAGCGGTGCCATTGAAGCAGCTTTCTCAGCAGTTGCTGTTCAGAAAGGGATTATCTATCCTAATTTTTCATTTACCGAAGCCATGCACGGATTGTCGGTTTATCCACAGGTAAAAATGCTCGAAAACCAGGAGATAAATCATGTATTATCCAACTCTTTTGGGTTCGGTGGGAATTGCACTTCGCTAATTTTTTCAAAAATCCGCGCATGAGTGTTTATATCAATGGAATCGGCGTTATATCTCCTCAGCAGAGCTTCGATAAAAATGTTTTACAGGAGGGTTTTATTGGTAAAGAAGGCAATAAATGGTTGTCGGTAGAACCCAACTACAGTCAGTTTATTGATGGTAAACAAATCCGGCGCATGAGCCGGATTATTCGCATGGGAATAGTTGCTTCACTGCTCGCAACACGGGAAGCCGGAATTGAAAAACCGGAATCAATAATTGTTGGTACGGCTTTTGGATGCCTTGAAGATACCCATTCGTTTCTTTCAAAACTCGTACAGTACCAGGAAGATATGCTCAGCCCTACGGCCTTCATCCATTCAACCCACAATACAATTGCAGCGCAAATAGCCCTTCTGTTTCATTGCCGGGGTTACAACAGTACGTATGTGCACAGGGCGTTGTCGTTTGAAAGCGCGCTTATGGATGCCATGTTGCTTATTGAAGAAAATTCTGCCGATGATGTCCTGGTTGGCGGCATCGATGAAATTACCGATGCATCATTTACTATTATGAAGCGCATCGGATTTTATAAAGAATCTGAAGTTAATGCGGAAAATTTTTACATCCCGGGAAAGGGTTCTGTTGCTGGTGAAGGTTCCGCTTTTTTTTCCTTGTCACGTATACAAACAGCATCAAGTTATGCAAAAATTGCTGAAGTTGAAAGCTATTCATTTATGAATGGAAATGAAGTTGTGGAAAAAGCAAAAGAATTGCTATTACGGCACAATATTGTTCAACCGGACCTGCTTATTTCAGGACATAACGGTGATGGCGCAAACGATAAGGAGAACGATTTCTTTGCAGAAGCAATCAACTGTAAAAACCGGTTACTGAAATATAAACACTGGTGCGGGGAATACGCAACCGCAAGTGCCTTTGCTACCTGGCTGGGTGCTGAAATATTAAAACACAAAACCATTCCGAACTGCTTTAGCGAATTTTTGAATCCGGATGAAAGGTTGAATACGATACTTATTTACAACCAACACAAAGGAATTCATCATTCATTAATTTTGCTGAACCATGCTGAACTATAAAGGAGCTACGTTATTGTTAATAATGATACTGATCGTGATAGCTTTATCCGGGCTAATCACGAGTATTCCTATCTGGCTTTTCCTCATACCGGTGGTACCGTATATTTTCCTTATTATATATGGGTCTTCGAAAATCAATTCCCAATTTTTTATGCCTGTAGTGTACCGTGGTGAAGATGACCTTAAAAATGTTGCGATTACATTCGATGACGGCCCCTCCCCATCAACCACACCTGCCATTCTTGATATTCTGAAAAAAAATGAAGTGCCTGCAACTTTTTTCTGCATTGGAGAAAAAGTGGTTGAAAATCCTGAAATCATGCAGCGCATTGCCGGCGAAGGACATGTTATGGGAAATCACAGTTACACACATCATTTTTTCTTTGATGTATTTTCATTTAACAGTTTGGTTCAGGAAATGAGAACGACGAACAAAGCCATTGAAAAAATAACCCGGAAAAGAATTCACCTGTTCCGGCCACCGTACGGAGTTACAACACCTGTGCTCGCCAGAGCTGTTAAAAAAGTGAAGATGACTTCCGTAGGCTGGAGTTTACGTTCAATGGATACTGTTACAAAAGATCCGAAAAAACTGGTTGATAAAATTACTAAAAAAGTGAGTGCCGGTGATGTAATTCTCCTGCATGATACCATGCCTGTAACGGTTGATGCCTTACAAGGTATTATTGATGGTATCAGGGCAAAGGGGTATTCAATTGTGCCGGCCGATAAACTTCTTAATATTAACGCATATGTTTAGAAAATACTTCCTGCTGCTGCTTTTGGTTCTGATCGCGACGGCTTCAATTTCACAGCCTAAAGGTTATAAACCGTTAACCGATAACACGGCTTTCCGCAAAAAACTTTCAGAAACGGCAAATGCAACTCAAACAATTAAGAGCAATTTTGTACAGGAAAAAAATATTGCTGTTGTTTCTGAAAAAATAGTATCAAAAGGAACTTTTCGTTTTAAAAAAGCTGACAAGGTCCGGATGGAATACGTACATCCATACCGTTACCTGCTCATCATCAACACTGATAAAGTAACAATCAGGGATGATCAAAAAACTCATTCCTTCTCTTCAAAAAGCAATAAACTCTTTACTTTAGTTAATAAAATCATAATTGATTGTGTACAGGGAACTGCTCTCGACAATAAAGATTTTACACCGGAAATTTATTCAGATAATAAATCCTACTTACTGGTGCTAACCCCTGTAAAAAAAGAGATGCAGGATTATTTTAAAAATATAAGTGTTTACCTTGACAGCAATGATGGTTCCGTGGTTAAAATTGACCTGCTGGAGCCGTCGGGTGACAATACGGTTATTACCTTTACGGAAAAAGAAATAAATGTCCCTGTCCAGGATTCGGAATTCAGTACTAATTAGTCTATTAACTCTGGGTTTCGGGTGCAAGCCGGCAGCTTATATATACCCTGTTCAGGAAAATAAACAATCCTGCCTGGCAACTCTGGAACCCCGCTTTTCAACAGTGCTATATAATGCACAGGTGAATGTTACCGGTAAACACCTGAGTGGAATACTATTATTCAAGACTATGCCAGACAGTTCAATAAGGGTGATTTTCACCAATGAAATGGGTGTTACCTACTTCGATTATGAATTCCTTGAAGATGGTTTCAGGGTCGTTTCGAGCGTGAAACAGATGAACAAGAAACTGGTTATCAACAGGTTAAAAAATGACCTAAGTTTATTACTTCTGCATGGTTTTGATATTGATCACCCTGGAATATTGTCATCCGGCACCGAAGCCTACTATGCTTTCAGAAGGAAAAAAGAACAGGTGTATTTTATAACAGATGCTTCATGTTCCCGGTTAATGCGTATTGAAACCGCATCGGCCCAAAAGAAAAAAATCATTGTAAATCTGACTGGTAATGGCTCCGGAATGCCTGATTCTGTGTATCTTGCACATCAATCATTTGAATACAACATAACGCTGAATAAAATTATCAGGTAATGCTTAAAAACGATTTTTTTAAACTCACCGCCCCTTTGTCAGGAAGCGATGGCGTTTACAAAACAACTATTGAACTTGATAAAACCCACGAAATTTTCAAGGGTCATTTTCCGGGTCTTCCCGTAGTGCCCGGAGTTTGCATGATGGCCATTGTGAAAGAACTTCTTGAAGAAGCCGTTAACCGCCCGCTTCAATTGCTGCACACAGCCAACATCAAATTTTTATCTTTGATCAATCCCTTGCAAAATGATTCGGTTGATGTAGAACTTAAATATGTTACCGGAGAAAATAACACATTGGTGCTCGACGGCAGTATTTCATCGGATAAGTTAACCTTTTTCAAAATAACCAGAGCCGTTTATCAATAACATGTCGGAGGCAGTTACCCGCTACAGTGATAAATTCAGAGAATACAAAATCTGTGTTCTGATCCCCACTTACAATAATGCAGCAACATTAAAAAAAGTAATTGACGGTGTTTTATCATACACCCGGAATATTATTGTTGTAAATGATGGCTCAACCGATGGGACAAGCGAAATTCTTTCACAATACAGTGATATAAAACTGGTAAGTTATACCAGCAATGTTGGTAAAGGCTGGGCATTGCGACGGGGGTTTCACGCTGCAACAGATCTTGGGTATGATTATGCAATTTCCATTGACAGCGATGGTCAGCATTTTCCGGATGATCTGCCTGCTTTCATTAAAAAATTTGAAGCTGAAGGACCTGCACTGATAATAGGTGCTCGTAACATGAATCAAACTTCCATACCGGGTAAAAGCAGTTTCGGACATAAGTTTTCAAACTTCTGGTTTTGGGTAGAAACAGGAATTAAAGCTCCCGACACGCAATCAGGATACCGTTTGTATCCGGTAGCCCTGATGAAGGACATGAAATTTTTCACGCGAAAATTCGAATTTGAAATTGAAGTGATTGTGCGCGCCGCATGGAAAGGAATAAAAATTGAATCGGTTCCCGTGGCTGTTTATTATGCACCCGCAACTGAACGTGTTACGCATTTCAGACCTTTTAAAGATTTCACACGCATCAGCATTCTTAACACAGTATTGGTGCTGATCACCTTCCTGTACATCAATCCCCGGAATTTCATACGTGCTATTTTTAAAATATCCACCTATTCCAATTTAAAGCAGGAATTATTCAACCGTGAAGAAACCGCTGCTGTCACCGCTGTATCGGTTGCTTTTGGTGTTTTTATGGGAATCGTGCCCGTATGGGGGTTCCAGTTACTGATTGCCATTACACTTGCCATCGCATTTCGGTTAAACAAAGCAATGGTTATAGTGGCTGCGAACATCAGCATACCACCAATGATTCCAATAATAATATACCTCAGTTATAAAATGGGAACGGTGTGGGTGGGAGAAAATGCCACTCCGTTAAATTTTGAAAATGGAATTGACCTTGAAAGTATTCATTTAAATTTCGTACAATACCTTTACGGAAGTGTAACACTGGCTTTACTGGCGGCTTTTATTTCAGGTGTTATTTCCTACTTCCTGGTATCTTTCATCAGGAGAAAGAAAATCAGCTTATCGCATGAGTAATATTTTTATCAGGATATATAACTTCTTTCAATCAAGAAGAACGTTACTCTTCCTGGTATTTTTTTTCACTTTAGTCGTGTTGGGATTTTTTGCATCCCGTGTTAAATTACAGGAAAACATTCTTCAGATGCTGCCTTCTGACGAAAAATCCGAACAACTTGCCTCTTTCTTCGGCGATTCAAAATTCTCAGACCGGGTGGTAATTGCCATTACACAAAAGGACACACTTTCTTCTGCAAACCCCGAACATCTCATCTTTCTGGCAGATTCGTTTGCAGCAATTTTAAAGGACCGGTTTCCTGAATATATTTTATCGGTAAATCATATTGCCAGCGACAGTGCAGCAACCGCGTTGCTTGAGGTCATTGATGAAAACCTGCCGTTGTTTCTTGATGAAAATGACTACCGGTCGATAGATTCCCTCATCACTGATGAAGGAATAAAAATCCAGGTTGAAAATAATTACAAAATTCTTACCGGGCCTGGAGGTATCGGTATGAAGCAATTCATTTTAAAAGATCCGCTGGGACTCAACTTTATCGGTTATAAAAAATTAAACAGTCTGCAGGTTGATGAACAGATTCAACTGTATGACGGCCATTACCTGACAAAAAATAATTTTAATTTGGTAATGTATCTCAATTTGAAATACCCCTCATCAGAAACAGATAGAAATGCAGTTTTCTTTTCGAAACTTGACGAAACTATTTTAGCGCTTTCGGAAACACATCCGGAATCAGAAATTATTTATTTTGGTGCCCCGGCGGTTGCAGCAGGAAACGCAGAACAAATTCGTGCTGATACAAAACTGACTGTCTCCATTACAATAATTTTATTGTTGCTGATTGTATTGCTGTTTTTCCGGAACGCAATAGCACCATTACTGATCATCATACCTGTAATTTTCGGGGCACTTTTTTCACTGGCACTCACCTATTTCATACAGGGTTCCATTTCGGTGATTGCCGTAGGTGCAGGGTCGCTTGTACTGGGAATTGCAGTCAATTATTCCATGCATTTTTTAACACATCACCGGTTTCATCCCGATATCAGGGCAACTATCCGTGAACTTGCATTTCCCATGATCGCAGGAAGCCTGACCACCATTGGAGGTTTTCTCTGCCTCAGGTTCGTAAATGCTCCTGTGTTACAGGACCTGGGACTGTTTGCAGCTTTGAGTCTTGCAGGTGCCGCAATCGCGACCCTGGTTTTTTTGCCTCATTTTATTTCACAGAAGAATAAACCGGAGGCACCATCATCATCCATATCCTTTATCAGCAAACTGAACTTTCTTGTTCCCTCACTGAAGTTCCGGTTAATATTCATACTACTTCTCACACCATTTCTGTTATACTTTGCCGGAGATGTAGCTTTTGAATCTGATATGTATAAAATTAATTACATGTCGGAAGATCTTCATACGGCGGAAGATAAAATGAACCGGGTATCATCATTTTACCAAAAATCAATCTTTGTTATAACCAATGGTGATAGCCAGGAAGCCGCGCTGCAATCAAACGAAAAATTAACCCCAGTTCTGAATGGATTAAAAGCGAACGGAAAATTAATAACTTACTCAAGTGTATCCTCCGTGCTTCCCTCAATTGAAGAACAAAAAATACGGATCTCACGATGGAATAATTACTGGACGCTTGAGAAAAAGCAACGGGTATTTGAAAAACTTATCCAATCAGGTGAAGCATTTCGTTTTAAGGAAAGTGCTTTTACCCCATTCCTGGATAAAACCAAACAGCAATACGGTTTGCTTCCCGCGAAAGCGGAATTGACGTTAAAAGAAGTGCTGCTAAATAATTTGATTGAAGAAAAAAACGGAGCCTGGACCTTGATAGGGATGATTAAAACCACTCCCGGAAATGCAGATGCCGTTTACAATGAATTAGACAATTTCAAAGCCACTTCGGCATTCGACAGAAAATACATCACCGATAAACTCATGTCGATTGTCAATGAAGATTTTAATTTTATCACTTTATGGACTTCGCTTCTTGTGTTTTTTGCATTATTGGTGATCTATGGCCGTATTGAACTTGCGCTGTTAACCTTCATTCCCATGATTGTTTCATGGATATGGATTCTCGGGCTGATGGCGTTGCTGGATATAAAATTTAACATTGTCAACATTGTATTGAGCACCTTTATTTTCGCACTGGGCGATGATTTTTGCATTTTCACCACTGACGGTCTTCAGCAGGAATATGCACGCAGAGTGAAAAATATAAAATCACTACGGGTGTCGATTGCCCTTTCGGCAACCACAACAATAATTGGTATGGGTGTTCTGATATTTGCACAACACCCTGCTCTGAGTTCAATTGCACTGGTTTCTATTATTGGCATCCTGAGTGTTTGGTTCATTTCACAAACCCTTCAACCAGTTTTATTCCGCTTTCTCATCACCAACCCTGCAGTACATAACCATGAGCCTTATACGTTTTTAAACATGCTTAAATCCGTATTTGCCTTCAGCTATTTTATTTTCGGATCCATTCTCATTTCCATTTTAGGAATATTAATGATGAAACTGATACCCGTTAAATCGGCGCGAATTAAATATACTTATCACTGGATACTGAGCAAATTTGCCGGATCAATGATTTATATTATGTCGAATGTTAAAAAGCGTATTATTAACTTAAATGGCGAAGATTTTTCAAAACCTGCAGTAATCATAGCAAATCATTCTTCTTTTCTCGATATCCTGCTTTTGATAATGATGCATCCAAAACTGATTTTGCTAACGAATAAATGGGTGTGGAATTCACCTGTTTTCGGAATGGCAGTACGCATGGCTGAGTATTATCCCGTGACCGAAGGCGCAGAAAACACCACTACCCGGCTTGCGGAAAAAGTTGCTGCAGGCTATTCTATTGTCGTATTTCCGGAAGGTACACGTTCCGTTGACGGCACGATTGGCCGTTTTCATAAAGGTGCTTTTTTTCTTGCCGAAAATTTAAAAATAGATATTCTGCCCATCGTGATTCATGGTGCTGCCCATACGATGACAAAAGGATTTTTTTATCTGAAAAACGGACAACTCACCTTATCGATTTTGCCAAGAATACATCCCGGTGATACTACGTATGGAAGTACCTACCAGGAAAAAGCGAAGCAATTACGAAAATATTTTGTCAGTCAGCTAAACAAGGTAGCGAAAGAGGTTGAAACACCGGAATATTTTAAAGAACATTTATTCAGTAACTTCATTTACAAAGGCCCTGTTCTTGAATGGTACATGAAAATTAAGGTACGACTCGAAAATAATTATAAATTTTTTACCGGCCTGATTCCCGTGAAGGGAACTGTACTGGATATCGGTTGCGGATATGGGTTCCTGGCGTATATGCTTAGCTATACCTCACGTGATCGGAACATAACCGGAATTGATTTCGATGAAAGTAAAATAGCAATTGCTCAAAACGGGTATACCAAAAACCCACACACAAATTTTTACCATGCCAATGCATTAACCTATGATTTTGATTTCCAGGATGCGATCATCATGAATGATGTACTGCATTATCTTACTGCGGGGGATCAGGAAAAATTGCTGCAAAAATGCATCGACCGGTTGAATCCATCAGGTTTACTGGTGATAAGGGATGGGGTAACGGAACTCCAAAAACGACACCGTGGCACGCGTCTTTCTGAACTTTTTTCCACCCGGTTACTTGGATTTAACAAGACAGGCAAAGATGGTTTGCACTTCATTTCATCACAACTCATTGAAAGCGTGGCACATCGGAACAACCTGTCATTGTCGGTCACAGACCCCTCCAGGTGGACTTCAAATATTATTTTTGTACTTCAAAAGAACGCATAAGTGGAGCAGGAAAAAAGGGTGGTTATTATCGGGAGCGGCATGGGCGGTCTGGTGTGCGGAGCAATTCTGGCCCAGGAAGGCTACCACGTAACGGTCCTGGAAATGAATAAGCAACTGGGAGGGAATTTACAAACCTACGTCCGCGACAAACACATTTTTGATTCCGGGGTGCATTATGTCGGTGGCCTTGACAAGGGTCAGAACCTGTATAAAATTTTCAAATATCTTGGTATCATCGATCTGATGAAACTTGAGAAGCTGGATGAAAATGCTTTTGATAAGATTGTATTTCACAGTGATGAAAAAGAATATGCTTTTGCCCAGGGATACGATAACTTCATTAAATCACTGGTAAAAGATTTTCCCAACGAGGAAGAATCCATAAGAAAATATTGTGATTCCATCCGTACTGTATGTTCACGATTCCCGTTGTATAATTTGCGCGATGGTGATTACCTGGAAAAATCGGAATACCTCACTTTTGATGCTAAAGCTCATATTGATTCCCTGACAACCAATCAGCGATTAAGAAATGTTTTAGGTGGCAATAATTTACTTTACGCAGGTGTTGCCGATAAAACACCATTTTATGTTCATGCACTTGTGCTCAACAGTTATATTGAAAGTTCATACCGGTTCATAACCGGTGGGTCACAAATTGCCAAACAACTTTGCCGTAAAATTCTCGACAATGGCGGGACTGTTAAAAACCGGACAGAAATTGTAAAGTTGCATGTAGAAGACGGGAAAGTAGCTTTCGCGGAAGCCAAAGACGGGAAACGTTTTCACGGCGATTATTTTATTTCAAATATTCATCCGACCAGAACGCTGAAAATGACAGAAACCGATGTGATCAGGCATGCATACCGGAACCGGATTGGAAGTCTTGAAAACTCAAGTTCGATTTTTATATTAAACATCACTCTGAAACCAGGCAGATTTAAATACCAGAAGTCAAATTACTATTGCTTTCTGGAAGATGAGGTTTGGTCGGTGATGGATTACAATGAAGATAACTGGCCAAAGGCGTATGCACTGTTCTTCTCCGGCCTGGGTCCGGGAAAAGAATATGCGGAAGGTATAACGCTCATGGCCTATATGAATTTTAAGGATGTGGAGCAATGGGCCGGCACTCACAATACCGTTGGAAATCCGGGGGCAAGGGGAGAAAGCTATGAAGAATTCAAAAAAAGGAAAGCAGAATTGCTTATCACGCTGGCAGAGAAAAAATTTCCGGGCCTTCGGGATGCAATTCTCAACTATTACACTTCATCTCCTTTAACCTTCCGCGATTACATGGGAACGGATGATGGTTCCATTTACGGAATCGCCAAAGATTTTAAAGATCCGCTTAAAACTTTTATTTCCCCCCGCACAAAAATTGAAAACCTGCTGCTCACAGGACAAAATATTAATCTCCATGGTATTCTAGGAGTATCGATCAGCTCCGTTGTAACATGTTCGGTGTTGTTGGGAATGAAGGAAATAATACACAAAATTGCAAAGGCACAGGATGCGTAAACTGTTGAAAATTACAGGATATATCCTTCTCATCATCGTGGTGCTGCTCTCCGGTGCATTTATTTACCTCATGGCTGTTGCACGGGTTACTCCCCCGTTGCCTGAAAGCACCGCGAGCCTGGAATTGAGCAGGCATCAGCTCGACAGCAATTGTTATGTAATCGGGAACAACTGGTTGCGGAAAAGTAAAAGCGGATTGTGGGAAATGTATGTTGAAGGCAAACCATTTGAAAGGGGCGTAATTAACGGACTGCTTGCAAAAGAGCTGATTCATGAACAGGAAGTTGCTTTCTCTGAACAGATAAACAAACTTGTGCCTTCTTCATTTTACAGGAATTTTCTAAAGTATTTTATCGGTTGGTTCAACCGGGATCTCGAAAATCATATTCCTGAAGAATATAAACTCGAGATATACGGTGTTTCAAAATCGGCTTCCCATGAGTTTGATTATATTGGTACACCATACCAGCGACTCATGAATTATCACGCTGCACATGATATCGGACACGCTCTGCAAAACCTGGCCCTTGTAGGATGTTCATCTTTTGCAACATGGAATGACAAATCATCTGACAACCGATTGCTGATTGGAAGAAATTTCGATTTTTTTGTTGGGGATCGCTTTGCGGCAAATAAAATAATTCAGTTTGTAGCACCCGACAAGGGTTATCAGTTTATGATGGTTACCTGGGGTGGCATGACGGGTGTTGTATCGGGCATGAATGTTCAGGGACTTACCATTACGCTGAATGCTGCGAAATCAGAGATGCCTTCAGGTTCAGCAACTCCCATTTCTATTCTGGCCAGGGAAATTCTTCAGTATGCAAAAAACATTGATGAAGCTGTTGCCATTGCGGGTTCGCGTAAAACATTTGTATCGGAATCATTTCTTTTAGGTTCCGCACAGGATAATAAAGCGGTGACACTTGAAATTACTCCGGATACGCTTACCGTATACGATCCTGAACAGGACTACATTATTTGCACCAACCACTACAAAAGCGAACTACTGGGCAAGTCGGAAAGCAACAGGATTCAAATGGACGAAAGTGCGTCTGTATACAGGCATGAACGTCTTTCGCAACTGCTCGATACCCTTACTTTCAACACTCCTGAAAAAACAGCAGCTATCCTGCGTGATAAATCGGGAAAAAACAATACATTTATTGGCCTGGGAAATGAAAAGTCCATTAACCAGCTAATCGCTCACCATGCAATTATATTTGAACCATCATCCGGGAAAGTATGGGTCTCTTCCAACCCATGGCAACTGGGAGCATTTAGTTGTTATGATCTTAAATCAATATTTTCGATGAACGGATTGAATCGAAACATGGAAATATCAGATTCATTGGAAACGATACCGGCTGATACATTTCTCTTTTCAAAAGCGTATACTGATTTTGTCGCTTTCAGAAAACTAAAAAACAAAGTTGCAAATGGTGAAACGGTTGACACCGATCAGTTAATCCGGTTAAATCCCGGATATTATCATTCCTATGTGCTGGCTGGTGATTATTTGTATGAAAAAAAATCATACACAAAAGCGAAAGCCGCTTACGAATCAGCACTCAGGCACGAAATTGCAACGCGCACCGAAGAAAAATATATTCTTGAACAGATCAGGAAGTGTACAGAAAAAATATCCTGAAAAATATAAAAATATGATCACCGGAATAGGCGTCGATTTAATTGAAACATCAAGAGTTGCTGAAAAAATTGCAAAAGACAGCGGATTCAGGGAATATGTTTTTTCGGAAAACGAAATATCCTATTGCGAGAGCAAAACTAACAAAACCGAACATTATGCTGCGCGGTTTGCAGCGAAAGAAGCATTGCTGAAAGCACTTGGCACAGGTTTTCCCGGAGGTCTGGTGCTGAATGAAATTGATATTACCAGTGATGATTCCGGTAAACCCGGTTTTAAATTTCATGGTAATTCCGCAGTAGCAATTGCATCTTTTTCGATAGGCAGCATTCACCTTACCTTATCACATCTTAAAGATATCGCATGTGCGATGGTCGTTATAGAAAAGCAATTATCGGCATGACTTCAATAGTTTCTCCTCAGGGAAGCCTCACAGCATTTCAGAAACAATCGCTTCAACAGTTGTTGCAGAATCTGAATAATCATTCAGCTTTTTATAAGTCACATTTCAGCAAACATAAAGTTGATATTTCCAGTATAAAGTCTTTTTCTGACCTGGTTACAATTCCCATTGTTACTAAAAATGATTTACAGGAAAACAACATGGATTTTTTGTGTGTTGACCAGCGTAAAATAGTAGAATATTGCACCACATCGGGAACCCTTGGAAGCCCGGTTATCATTGGACTTACTGAAAAGGATCTACAGCGTCTTGCAAAAAACGAACTTGAATCCTTTACGTGCACCGGAATCAGCCGGGAAGATATTATGCTGCTGATGCTTTCTCTTGACCGGCAGTTTATGGCAGGTATTGCTTATTACTTAGGGGCACGGGAAATGGGTGCAGGAATAATACGGGGAGGACCCGGGAATTTTTCCATGCAACTGGATGTGATAAAAAGATTACACCCTACAGTGCTGATTGCTGTACCATCTTTCATTGTGGGATTGGTTGATTATGCAAAGCATCATGGTACGGATCTCAACACTACCAGCGTTAAAAAAATCCTCTGCATTGGTGAGAATATCCGCGACGAGCATCTGCAGCTAAATGCTTTGGGTGAAAGAATCACTGCTTCGTGGAATGTTAAATTATTTTCAACCTATGCATCAACCGAACAACAAACTGCATTTACTGAATGCGCTCAAGGGAATGGCGGGCATCATCACGATGAATTATTAATTTTTGAAATAATTGATGAAAACGGCAATCAGCTTCCTGCCGGAGTCTATGGAGAACTTGTGATTACAACACTTGGCGTGGAAGGTATGCCGCTACTCCGGTACAGTACCGGGGATATATGCACCTTTTATACAGAACCCTGCTCGTGTGGAAGAACTACTGCCCGTATCAGTCCGGTTGCCGGCCGCAAACAGCAAATGATAAAGTATAAAGGCACTACGCTATACCCTCAGACTCTCTTTAACATTCTGAACAGCATGGAAGAGATTCAGGATTATGTGATTATCCTTCTCGACAATGAACTGGGCGGCGATGAATTAATAGTAAACCTGGCGGTATATCCCGGCAACGGACTGGCCGAAATAAAGATCCGCCAAGCCCTGCAAACAGCATTACGGGTAGTGCCCGACATTAAATTCCTCCCGGTTTCCGACATTCAAAAAATGCAGCTTGTGGAAGGAAAGCGAAAAATTTACAAACTTATTGATCAGCGTAAAAAGTAACCATACTCACCTGTATTTTGAAAAATTGTTTGCTATAAACCCTAAAAATGTACCTTTACAAAAGTTTAATCAAACCATAAAAATCCATTAAATACTATGAAAAATTTCAGTCTTCTCACTGTATTGTTCATTTTCTCTGTTTCACTTGTAGTAGCACAAAGGCCACCAAGTGATCCTAAGCATGAAAATCATTATGAAGTGGCTCCTATTGAAAATGATGATTTAAAAATAACTTTCAAAAACGCGCATTCGCAACAGGAATTCACCCTGGTAGAAATGACGATTACAAACAAAACCTCCGACTTTTTATATTGTAAAGGAAATGAAGCAAAGTTTATTTATGACCATGGTACTTTTAATCCGAAAGGCAATTTGCTGTCGCGAATCAACTTTTCAATTCCTCCAATGGAAACCGTTTCCAAAACATTCAAAGTTACAGGTGATACCAAATTTCATGTGGAAAAATTACAATTGGATTTAAACTGTTTTTATAAAATAAGTTCAAAAGGAGAAATTTTAAAAGCTCCGGATTTTCAACTTCCTGCAGCCAAAAATTCATTTACAGCCGGTGATTGCAAGTGTACTCTTGAAAAGGAGAAACAAGCAACACAGGAATCAGCTGCAAAATTCAAATGCTCGTACTCAGGTAAAAAAGTTGCATTTATTGATCCTTCGAAATTATCAGTGAAATTAAAAGACGGCCAGGAGTTTGCCAATAGCAACCGCAAAGATAAAGGTGATATTCTCATGCCAGGTGATGATATTACCTTCACAGCTATCTTTATTATTCCCGGTAAAATTGCCGATATGCAGTTCACTGTTATGAATATTTCCTGGAATGAAACTTTTATGGAATCGGGTATGACTCCTGTGAAAGTAGGCACAGTTGATTTTGTACTCGACAGCGGAGTAACATTATTAAAAAATAAATAAATTAAATCCTGCAGATTTTAGATGAAAAGAGAAGAAGTTGATGTTCTTGTAATTGGTGCCGGTCCTTCAGGAACAGTGGCAGCGTCGATTGTTAACCAGCATGGATATAACGTTAAAATTGTGGAAAAAGTAAAATTTCCACGCTTTGTAATTGGTGAAAGCCTGTTGCCGCGTTGCATGGAAGCATTGGAGGCTGCAGGTTTTCTTGATGCCATAAAAGAAAAAGGTTTCCAGGAAAAATTTGGTGCAAAATTCGTTAAAGATGGAAGAGTGTGCGATTTTAATTTTTCTGAAAGCTTTACCGAAGGTTGGAAATGGACATGGCAGGTTTCACGTGCTGATTTCGACCAGATACTATGTGACGAAGTTCAAAAAATGGGAGTTCCTATTGAATTTGAAACCGGGGTAACAGGAATAATTTTTACTGATGAAGGTTCCGTGACAACGGTTGAAGATATTCATGGCAACAAAAAAGAAATTTCTGCAAAATTTATTATCGACGGAAGCGGATATGGCAGGGTAATTCCAAAATTGTTCAACCTTGATAAGCCATCAAATCTTCCACCCCGTAAAACTGTTTTCGCTCACATCAGGGATCTGAAAAGAGATTCCTATCATGAACCTAACCGAATCACAATTGTATTGCACCGTCGTGATGTGTGGATATGGATAATTCCATTTTCAAATGGTGTTACATCGGTAGGGTTTGTGGGAAACATAGCATTCTTTGATAAATTTTCAGGCGATACCACAACTCAGTTGCGTGAAATGATAGCATCAGAACCTGAACTGAAAGAACGATTTGAAAACGCGGAATTTATTTTCGATGCAAGAACATTGGAAGGCTGGTCGATGTCAACCAATACATTTTTTGGTAAAGGCTTTGTACTGACAGGCAACGTTACCGAGTTTCTTGATCCTGTTTTTTCATCCGGCGTTACACTTGCAACGGTTTCAGCTCATAAAGCAGCAACTTTGGTGTGCAAACAATTGAAAGGTGAGCAGGTAAACTGGCAAACAGAATATACCGATTATATGATGCAGGGTGTTAATACTTTCCGTTCGTATGTAATGGGATGGTATGACGGTGACCTGCAGGATATATTTTTTGCGCAGAAACCCAATCCTGCTATCCAGCGTCAGATTTGTTCAGTGCTTGCAGGTTATGTTTGGGATACAACAAATCCTTATGTCAAAAATCATGACCGTGTGTTAAAAACACTCGCTCAGGTATTAAAGCTTGAAGAAATGAAACAATCGTCAGAGACGAATTAAAAAAAATAAAAAGAAAATGTGCAAACTCCCATGCTGACTGTCATGGGAGTTTTTTTTTGAGAAATCAAAGCATTCCAAATTAGAGAATAAGGGTAAATCCTCGAAATTTGCCTCAAGCCGAAACGGTGAAATTATATATCATAATCTATTGATATTCATTTGTTTAATAATGTTTTGCAACAAAACCTCCTTACTTTCGTAACACGGTGCAACTCAAACAACTCTGTTATGTCGTTCAAACAAAGGCAGTCTTTAACTCAAAGCCTGCGAACCAAACTTATTATTGCTGCTTCAATATCCGCCGGATTGAGCATCATTGTATTTATTATATTCTTTGGATATTTTAATACAGGGGTACCTGAAAAAGCGAAAGCATCAACAACTGAAACTATATCATCCGGATCTTTCATAATAAATATGGGAGTTACTCCCCAAACTGTTTCGAACGGTTTGCGTCCTTATGGAATGATTTATGAATTGGTTAATACCTATAATGTGCCGGTTAAATGGGTGATAGAACCTACAAAAGCGAAAGACGGTGCCGATTTTGTACATAATGGAGTTACATATAAAGGCGGCACTTTTATTATTCCCGGAGAATTTATTACAGCTGCCGTGGGAGCACGAATTGATTATTGGATTTCGCAGGGTGTGGTTGGCAACTATTCAGTTTCCAGTATATCTGCACCTGTATATATGGACATCACCAGTTTTCCAAAAGTGATGATTGACAATCTTTCCGGTAATGATACCATCATCACTAAATATTTTAATAACGCATTAATACCATCATCTGCATCGGAAATAAATGCTCCTGCTAACTTAAGTTCCTGTCACGATATCTGGGTCAACCCACATGGTGATCCTACCTGGGCAACTCACAATTATCTTTATGATTTTGTGACTGTTGAAAAGTCGTTTATATGGATGCAATGCCATGCAGTAAGTGTAATGGAATCCTGCAGGAATACATTACCACCATTTGAGCAATTAAATTATTTGAGTACATCGGGACTGAAATGCTACCAGTCGGGTAAATGCGGGACGAATTTAGAATATCATGCAAAGGCATTACCGGGCGCTATTTCATATTTCTATCCTATAGATCCCGTAATGCAATTCATGGGTACCATAACAGGTGCGGTGTCGGGTGGATCTGAAAGATGGTTTTTCCCTAATGCTACCAGTCAGTGGAGAACTACAACAAAAAGACTGGCTACTACCGGTACATCAGCGTCACCGCGTGAAGGTGTAGTAATGGTGTATGGACCTGCATTCGGAGATTCAACCAACGGATTGGTTATGTACACCGGTGGTCACGAACTTACATCCGGAAGCACGACAGAGCAGGTTGCTGCACAACGTTCGTTCTTTAACTTTTTACTGGTTGCAGGAAAAGCAAAAGCTCCAATCATAACATCCGCTGTAACAGGAAATATGAATGCCAATGCAACGGATACATTTTCAGTAAGTGTAACAGGTGGTCAGGCACCTTATACGTTTTCATGGACTTCGAGTGCGGGAGGAACATTTTCTGCTGCCAGTGATTCCATTACTGAATTCACGGCGTTTCATACAATGTTACCGTGGCAAACAATAATAACATGCGTGATAACGGATGCCTGCGGAAGAAGAACCTTTTTTAACCAGGTGATGACTGTTAATGCGAGTGCTCTGCCCATCAGTCTTGTAAGCTTTACGGGCAAGTATGATGAAAATAAAAATGTTTCACTTACGTGGAAAACTGCTTCGGAAGTCAACAATAATTATTTCACCGTGTCACGTTCGCAGAATGGAACCAATTTTATTCCGTGGAAGAATGTTTCTTCATTAGGCAATACAAATTCCCTGCAGATTTATAACCTCGTGGATAGCAAGCCTCTTGCCGGTGTCTCATATTACAGTTTGAGTCAGACTGATTTCGACGGGACAAAGAAAGAATTGGGAAGTATTAAGGTGCAGAGCAAATCAAATAGCCTGACAGGCAAACCCGTTACTGCGGGTCCTAATCCATTCCAAAACCGTATTATGGTTACTCTTCCGGAGGAATACCAGGGAGAAACAGCTTTGCGCCTTTGGAATGTTTCAGGAAGAATGGTTCATGAACAAAAGATGACGATTTCGGATGATAATAACCAGATCGCAATCGAAAATCTTGATGATCTTCCTAAAGGTACGTACGTGCTTCGCGTGTTTAATGGCAGCCTTGTTTCTGATGGAATAAAGGTCATTAAAAATTAGGGAAACTGGATATTAATCATGGGTCATTGGTCATAGGTCATTGGAAATTGGTCATTGGTCATTTGGAAATTTTTTATTCCCTAAAAAAGAGGATGATGACTACAATCTTCAAAGAAATAAACTTAACATTGGAAATTGGACATTGGTAAATGGGCATTCCCGCAAAAAAATCATGATTCCTGTTTAAACAATAATGGCTTTCTACGATCTCTCGACTTGCATTTTTTACATTATTTTGTCGCAGCGCTAAAAATAACACGGAAGTTCACGAAGTGATTCAGATAGATTCAACATTAGATAATTGTTGATGGACATTCGCATAAAAAAAATCATGATACCTATTCAAACAGTATTGGCTTTGTAACAGTCGGTGACTTTCATTATTTACATGATTATGAAATTGTCGCAGCGCTAAAAATAACAACGAGGCCCGCCTGCTTCGGACAGGTGCGGAGATACGGAAGTTCACGAAGAGATTCAGGATAGATTCAACATTGGATAATTGTTGATGGACATTCGAATAAAAAATCATGATACCTATTCAAACAGTATTGGCTTTGTAACAGTCTTGTGACTTTCATTATTTACATGATTATGAAATTGTTGCAGCGCTAAAAATAACACGGAGGACCGCCTGCTTCGGGCAGGTGCGGAGATACGGAGTTGCACGGAGAAATTCGGAATAAATTAAACATGGGACATAATCAGCGCCAAGCTCAAAACGTCAAATTGTCTTCTTGTCGAAGGCTTCTACACTCTCTGAAAATATTTAATCGAAACGCTACTGATGGGACATTTGCTATTGGACATTCCCGCAGATCATAATGATTAATAAAACCTCAATAATTTTCAAATAATTATGTGACTTGAGTTTTTACCTGATGATGTATTGTCATGACGGAAAAATTTACACGGAGGCTCACCTGCTTCGGGCAGACTCGGAGATACGGGGTTGCATGAAGAAATTCAGGATAAATTAAACATGAGACATTTTTATAAGACATTCCCGAAAAATCTTATGATTTAAAATTTTTCTGATAATCTTGTGATATTGTATATGATTATTGTCTTGCTGCAGATTAAAAAACAACACGGAGAGTTTACCTGGCCATAGCTTTCTGAGAGGGAAAGATGAAATTAGAGAGAAGCATTGGACATCAGAAATTTGTTATCGGACATTCCCGTTTAAATCATAATGATTACTCCAAAATCTACATTTCATTCGTTAGGACGCCATGAAAATGGCGTCCTAACATAAAGCGAGCGTAGTCGAGAGAACTTTTTTGTCATGGTGAGCGTAGTCGAACCTCAATGGTAGTCTGATATCTTATGGGCTATGTTTTTACTTGATGATTGTTTTGTCGCAGCCTAAAAAATAACACGGAGGCCACGGAGTTGCACAGCGAGATTTCATCTGAACCTGGCATTGGGAATTCGTTATTTTACATTCCCGAAATAATGATGATCATTTGTTCAATCATCAAAAAAGCATTCTAATCTCTACATTTCATTCGTTAGGACGCCATGAAAATGGCGTCCTAACATAAAGCGAGCGTAGTCGAGCGAACTTTTTTGTCAAGGTGAGCGTAGTCGAACCTCAATTCACCACAATCTTCTTCGTCACCACTTTATGACGACCCTGAATATTCAACAGGTAAATACCCGAATTCAGTCCCGAAATATCAAGGAAATGAGTGCTTACTCCTTTCATTGAATTATATGTTCCTGTACGGATTTGCTTTCCGAGTGCATCGAACAATTGTGCGGAAAGGTTATCTTCTGAATCAAGATCCGACAGAATCACAATTTTACCGGATTGGTTGTTGTAAGCAGTTATTACAGCGTTGGAATTTCCTGAACACATTACTGAAACTGTGTTGAGCTGTGTTATTGCGCCATCATAATCCGTTTGTGCCAGACGATAATAACTTACATCCGTTTCTTTGTTAAGATCTTCATAAGTATAGCGGCGTATGTTATTGCTGTTGCCACTCCCGTTTACTTTTGAAAGTTCGTAAAACTCATAGCCATTTTTACTTTTTTCAATTGTAAAATAATTATTGTTCTGCTCCGATGCGGTAGACCATTGCAACCTCACCGATTTGCTTTCACAATCAGCTGAGAAATCAACCAGGTTGACAGGCAATGGATTCAGCGAAAAAATTCCAATTGAAGATAATGTGAAAGGACCGTATGCAGAAACTGTATTTGATTGTATGGTTCCGATTCCTGTGCCAGTTGCACTTCCAGTATACGTTCTTTGAGGAGTGCTTGTAGTCCAGTTTGCAGGACAACTGCCATAACAATTTGCATTTTCCCAAGCCGAACCTGACCAGCGTGCAACACCCAAAGAATCGAATTTGTAGACTCCGCTCATTGAGGCGTCTTCCCAGAATAACTGGACTTTAGTAGTTGCACCATCTGCGCCAAGCGGTTTATCAAGATACCAGTGCTCAATAGTGCTGATATGATCCAGCACCGTAAGTGGAGCCAGTGCCATTGTTGTAGTATTGGTATATGCAGATGACACATAACGAGCTTCAAATTCAGTAGTCGCACTTGGAGCAGTAAAAGCAATGCGACGCCATTTTCCGGCATTACCGGTTGGGAAAGTAAATGCTGTTGCTCCCTGTCGACGAATATATCCATCAACATAACTGTCGGCCGATCCTCCTGTAGGTGAAACCGTAGCAGAGGAAGGAATGCGCACCCACGGTGCTGTTGCGGAAAGCATTGATGTAGTTAATACACCACTTGTAAGAGTCAGTGTTCCGGTAACATCAGTTGTATTAGTAAGATTGACGATATGCGCAGGTGAAGTTTTGTTGATGATAAGGTTAGCAACTTGTGAAGGATAAATTCCACTGGTAGTTGTAGTAATAAAATTACCGGATGCCTGAGGTGACAATCCTTCATAGTATTCATACGTAGCACCCGAATTATAAGAACGGGTTCCTGAAGTTTGAACATTACCTGTTGCACCGGTGGATGTAATACCTGCAGCACTTCCGATTCCTAACCATGCGCCTGTTTGGAGCGTGAAATTTCCACCACCGGTAACCAGATAATTACTGGTATACAGTTTTGCCCCCGTTTCTACAATCATTGTACGTGATGCAGCTATCTCTCCCAGTTTTGTGCCGGTCATATATGCGGTCTTTCCTGTTTTCACATTGGTATTTCCTAACGTTACTGTTCCGCCGGTTTGGCTCCAGTTCATAGATGGATTACCCACCACGAGGTTTACCGGAGAAGCTCCGCCCGGAGAAAGATTAAAGTTCATCGTTCCTCCTGTGATGGTAACATTCCCGCTCACATTTAAAGTTGCACCTGAAGCAGCATCGCCACGGGTATAATCTTCCAGCTTACCGGATGTCATTATAAAATCACCGGCAACATTAATAACTACCGTACGGGTTTGATTTCCCGGCATGCTGTTGTCATAGGCCACCTTCCACCATCCGCCTGAAAAAATAAGATTTCCACCGATGTCTATGGTTTCATTTTGCTCATCAAGTAAATAATTATTGTTACCAATTCTGCGCCATTCAAAATCACCCTGGATGGTAGTTAAGCAATTTCCCATTCCAAAATTTCCGGTCGTGGTTCCGTTCAATAAAACATTTCCCCATGATGTTCCTGAAGGAAATGTTCCTCCACCCCACTGGTAAAACCACTGATTGGAACGCGGACTGAAATACCGGTTCAGGTTAGGTAGAAAACCTGCGTTATTGTGAATCCAGGTTCCATAATTTTCTATGTAGAAATTAGTGATATAACCGCCATTGTTTGCTTGTACAATCTGCTCAAAAATTCCATAACTGTTAATACGTAAATCAGTAAGTGATATAAGAAATGATGCATTGACACGTCCACCCGCTTCAATAGTCATGAATGGAATTGTTACTGCAGCAGTTGTGGCCATGGTATGACCATTCTGTACATAGTACATCGATCCTGCGCCAAAAGTAGTTGCATTGGTTCCCGATCCGTCACGCAGCGAATTCCAGTTGCCCGGAATATTTGCAGGCAGGTTGCCTTTTGAATAATATGCAGTTAGACAATCTATAACAACAGCTCCCAACGGTGCAGTTACGGTAGGAACTCTTGGAGTGCCTCCTACTGTTATAGAGGTACATTGTGCATCTGCCTGTACCGGATCACATCCCGCAGAAGCGGGTATATCGTAGGTGAGCCAGAAATAATTTGTACCATTCACTAACGTCAGTGATGGTGTTATTGAAAACACCCCATTCGGCGCTGCTATAGTGGCACCTACCTGGGTTGATGTTGCAAAGGAAGAACTTGTACCTGTCGACCACAAACGCGCATTTGAAATATTATTGGTAACAACTGCACTCGTTCCGGTAGTGTTGAATGTGAAAGAAGTAACCGAAAGTGGAGATGCTGCTCCTGACGTAACGATTTCAACTCCGATTATCTGGTGATTGGAATCAGGACGCGGACTTCGTGAAACATTTTGTGTAACCGTACTTGAAACATAGGCCATAGGCAGAGCCGTTATAATTGGACGGTTACCGGCGGGTGCTGTTACGGATGGTGTTCTTGGTACTGCTGCAACAGTTACCGATGTACATGTTGCATCAATTACATCCGGTGAAGTTGCCGATGCCGGAATATCATATGTGAGCCAGAAATAATTAATTCCCTGGAGCAGCTGAACGGTGCCTGTAAAAGTGAAAGATCCATTTGGGTTCGCAATCAGCGCTCCTACCTGTGTAGTAGTTGAAAATCCGGAGTTATTGGTAGTCGACCACAACTGTGCATTTAAAATATCATTAGGCGCGTTTGTTGTGCCTGCTGTATTAAATGTAAATGACGTTGCTGATAAAGGGGTTAAAGTTCCGGAAGTTACTATCTGCAATCCAACGACTTCGTTTCTGAAACTTCCGGCATTAACCGAAGATGTATTAGTTTGTGTAGTAGTGGACGAAATATAAACCATTGGTGTTGGAGCAGGATTAACATCAATGTCATAATCTTCCACATCCATGTAAATGGTACTAACATCACAACCGGTAGCTACAGGAGCGGCATTGTACTTCATCATCACCCGCATTTTGGTTAATCCTAAAGTTGCACCGGCCGGCACAGTTACCGATACCGTTCTGCTAACAACACCTGCAACATTACTCACAGCTGAAGGCATTACGATTTCTCCTGCATCACTATAGTCACCATCACTGTTCCAGTCAATCCATGCCTGTGTGTAAAGGTTATAAGCTGCAGTAGCATTCCTGTCGACAGTTAGATCATACGCTACTGTTCGTTGCACTGATGTTGCAAGACCGGTACACACATAACCATCAAAGGCACTGGCCCTTGTTAAGGTATTGAAAACAACGTTGGTTAAGGAACCCGGGGTTGCTGTTGTTCCGCCTGCCTGGCAGTAGTATCCGCAGGGAGGTGTATCGGATTCTGTTATACTCACATCATCAATCCAGAAATTTGCAGAGTTGCAACCGTTTGCCGTCATAGTAGCTACAAATCCAATAAATGCTGATTGTGTAGCTGTTGCTTTAAAGGATGCGGTAACAGTAGTATAAGCTACCTGATTTGTCGTAGTGGTTTGCAACAATGTTCCGGCAGTTATATTGGCAAATGTTCCGGCGGTGGTGCTGTAATAAACCCTGGCTGTTCCTCCACAGGTTGCCACTTTATACGTATAAGTTATCGAATAATATTTATTGAGTGTGAAATTCAGTGCGGTTCCGGTAGCAAATGCACCATCGTATTTTCCGTTGGTGGTAAACTTTCCGCAGTAGGCTGCTGAATTTCCACCGGTTGTAGCTAATACGGGTGTGTTGAGCGTTCCTGCCCGATACAGAAATGCAGGATCTCCCGTTTCAAATCCGGATTGAAATAATACAGTCTGCGCGAAACTGTTCATTGTTAAAATTGTGATTGCAAAAAGTAAAATAACTTTACCAATCAGGCGGGGGGCTGAATGTTTCATGGTTTAATTTTCTGGCTGAAAACTGAAATTAATTTTCAGGATTTTGAGGTGATCTGGTTTCGGTTGGTATAATTTTTTCAGTGGATTCAACAGGTGCTGAGAGGCTTTGAATGCCATTGCTGTCAACATATACTTTGCGTCCGTCAATTATCATATACGTAATGCCGTTAGCATCCTGAGCAGAAGGGGTAGAAGTTGTTTCGATTAACATCACCGGCGTGGTAATGGATGGTTCCGGCAACACTTCCGGAATTGATTGTGATTCTGTAACAGGTGTGTTTTGCGACTGCGCGAATGCAGCATCCGTTGTAAAGAAAACTGCACCGAAAAACAAAATAATTTTTAAGTATTTCATAGGATTAATTATTAGTTGACCTTAACAAATTTTATTGCGGTTTGGTTTGGAGCACTTATAAAATAAATTCCATCGGGGTAAGATGCAATGTCAATGATGCGTGTTTCATTGCTTTTAAACAAATACTTCGCAACAGCAGCACCCTGCACATCAGAAATAATAATTTCATTGGTTTTTATCAAAGTTACTGCGAGTTCACTTGAAACCAGATTCTGTTTCAACTCCAGCCAACCCTGTCCATCCTGCAATTCATTTAATCCGGTCAGCACTACATTCACGGGAATAATAACCGAATCAACGCATGACGTTACTCCGGAAGAAAATGCTTTCAACTTAACATTGTAAGATCCGGATGCTGCATAATTATGAACCGGTGAAGCAGTTGTTGATGTATTGCCATCACCAAAATTCCATTCATACGAAGTTGCATTGGAAGAGGTGTTAGTAAACGTAGTGACATTCGCAACAGTATTAGCTGTGAAATTTGCCGTCATGTTAATGGCCTTGACGGGAAGGATCATAAAATCATAATCGAATGCCGGATCGCCTGCAGCTAAATTTTTAAACCACTGGTTGGCTTGCTTGATCTTGGTAAGATTAAGAAATTGTCCGTTTGGAGAAGTATTGCGTTGCACGAAGAAATTATCAGTTGAAGGTGAGAAAGGCTCAATGGATAGTATGATATTACCATTGACGCTTAAAGGCGTTGCAAAGGTTGCAGTAACCATATAAGGGGCAGATGCAGTATTTAGTACAATGTTCTGGGAACCGATAATAGTACCGGGTAAACCCTGATTGGCATTATATACTATAACTTTTACTGTATTAGAGGAACTTGCTGAAGCAGGATTTACTCTTGCCCAGAAAACAACGGATTTTAACTGGCCGGAAATGTTGTTATATTGCTGTGCCAATCCCTGATATATTCCTGTTACAATCTGCTCTTCACCAAACGATGAGGCACGCGTTAACGGACCCGCATCCATGTAAGTATCACACGCTGTTGTTTGAACCGTTGTTAAACCCGATTGTGCGAAAACTTTTGTTGTTAATAAAGTAATGATTACTATTGCACTGTAAAGTATTCTTTTCATGCCTGAACTTTTGTAAGTATATACTACTATTTAAACGGTTTGTGAATCAGGATTAAATCTTTCCCAGCAACGCGATCTGCAAAAATACGATTTTTTTCGTTGATTCTTAACTCGTTAATACGATTTTAAAGGGGGAAAAGTTACCATTTTGTGATACTGAAAAAAATCCCATAAATTATCATTTTTTTTACAATTACGAATTGTCTTAATGTTATATTAAACTGGTATTCAACTATATAGAAAAGTGTCATCATTAAAATTTCAACCCCCGGATAGGTCCTGGTAATCCCTCATACAACCAAAGTCCGTCGAGAATCGTCTTTTGTATGCCGGGGAGCAGGTACAGATTGCGGAATGTTCCTCCCGGATTGGTGTTTAATAAAAAAGAACTTAACTCTCATGAAATCACATGCTGCAATAATTACCGGGTTTGCTTTACTGTTTACAATTTCTGCTTCGGCACAAACCATCCAGTCAATCACCATGTCGCCTGCAAACCCGACTCCGAATGATACAATATATTTCTATGCTGAATGTCTTTTCCCTTCCGGGGGATGTGACCAGGTTATGCAAACGGTTGCTGTGTCCGGAAACGACGTTTATGCCACAGCGTTACATTGTCTTGGATCTTTTACTGTAATCTGCCCACATACCGATACGTTGGTAGTTGCTCCGCTACCTGCGGGAAATTATACTTTCCATTTCCAGGTGGATGCCGGCTTCGGTCCCATTCCCTGCACACCGGGAATTGTACCCGGTCCTTCCGACTCGCTTGTTTTTGTAGTATCACCCACTGTAGGTACGGGCGAATTTATTGCACAGGATGAGGTCGCAGTTTTTCCGAATCCTTTTACCGATGCGGTACAAATTACGGGGGCAGATCCGAAAGATTTTCCTTTGACAGTGGAGGTGTATTCCCTGGAAGGAAAATTAATTCAATCAACAAAAGTTTACAAGGATGATGAAACAGTGGATGTTAAAAATCTGTCTCCTGCGGCTTATCAACTTAGAATTATAAATAATAACGGAAGGATTTTTCTGGTTCCCGCTATTAAAAACTAATTCGTTGAAATTTTTTTTTGTTAGTTGTGCAGGTCCATGAAAAGGAATGGTTACTTTAGCATTTCCTGCTTAAAGCTCTTCTATGAAAATTCAACTGATTCTAACTGTTATATTACTTGCGCCTTTTCTTATAAACGCACAATCTGAAAACGCATTGTTCTTCGACAACATTGATGATCATGTTGTAGCACCTGGGGCGTCAGCGACCATAGCCAATGCAAATGCCGTGTCTATGTCGATGTGGGTGTATCCCGAAAATGCATTCCCCACATTCCCCGATTACGATGGATATGGTGGAATCAGAAATAATTTTGATGCCGATTTTTATTTGCTGCAACTCACAGCAACTGACATTGAAGCACGATTTCGAAATAATCTTGGTACCGCCTTTGATATTGTATTTCCCGGTCTTGTTTTAAATACATGGCAACATTTTGCTCTTACGTACAACGGCGCTATGCTTACGTTGTATCATAACGGCACTGCTGTTGATTCCGTTTCAGCTTCCGGAACTATAACGAATACTGTTGAGGCATTTTATATTGGTATGTTACCCTGGACTTCTGCTAATTTTTACATGAACGGAAAAATTGATGAAGTTTCTTTATGGAGTAAAGCACTAACCCCTGCTGAAGTCAGCTGCCTGTACTCCGGTGCCGTCAATCCTGTTCAGACCGGCCTTGAATTGTATTACCGGTTTAACCAGGGAACTGCATCAGGAAATAATCTTTCGGTAAGTTCCCTGCTCGATGCAACAGGATCAATAAATGGTTTACTAAATAATTTTGCATTAAACGGAACAACATCCAATTTTGTAACGGGTGTTACATCATCTAATACTACAACCATCAATGATGTTTTATGTCCGGGCGACAGTTATGTTTTCGGAAGTCAGACAATTACTGTTCCCGGCACCTATTATGAAGCCTATTCTTTGCCGGGTGGTTGTGATTCAATAGTTCAACTGAATCTTGCCTCAGTAGCTTTTAATACAACGGTCAGCCAGACGGGTCCGCTATTAACTTCGATGCAATCCGGCGCTGCCTACCAGTGGATCGATTGCGGGAATGGCAATACACCGGTTGCCGGAGCAACCGGGCAGTCATTTACCGCTACTTCCAACGGACAATATGCGGTTTTTCTAACATTCGGAAACTGTTCCGATACTACGCTTTGTGTAAACGTTACGAATGTGGGATTACATGATCTACATGACGCACTTCTGATTGCATCACCTAATCCATTTAGCGAAAATTTTACACTTGTGCTTCCGGCCAATCATCAAAACCGGGAAATAAGAGTGTATGACAGTTCCGGAAGAAAAGTATACACAGCAATTACAGATGTTGAAAAAATTATCATACCTGCAGTTAGCTGGGATGCTTCAGTTTATTATATAACGGTTGAAGGATATACGAAACCTTTGCGGTTGATAAAATATTAAATCAAACAAGCATCAGCAGCAGAATTAAGATCGCTGCTGATGCCCCTTTACACTCTTCTCAATCCTTTCAATTCAGAAGGTATTTTTTCATAAATTCTACAGTAGCATAGAACTGGTAATCCATATTATTTTTCTTCCGGAAACCATGTCCTTCATCTTTTGCTTCCAGGTACCAGACTGTTTTACCAGCTCCATTCAATGTATTAAACATCTGTTCTGCTTCAGTCCTTGGCACACGCGGATCATTTCCACCCTGTATAATGAAAAGCGGTTTTTGAATTTTAGCTGCATTGTTGTTGGGTGAAATTTTTTCGAGAAATGCAAACATTTCAGGATCCTGTTCATCACCATATTCAACTCTGCGCAGATCACGCCTGTAACTTTCAGTATTCTTTAAAAATGTGTTGAAATTAGAAATCCCAACCACATCAACAGCACATCGGATTTTATCAGCATATAGTACCGATACGGCAAGCGCCATATAACCTCCGTAACTTCCTCCGGTAACCATAATACGTGATGCATCCAGGTCGGGTTGTGTGGCAATCCAGTCGAGCAAAGCACCAATATCCTTTACTGAATTTTCACGAAGCATGCCATTATCCAGCTTCACAAATGTTTTCCCGAATCCGGTTGAACCCCGCACATTGGGATAAATAATTGCCACGCCCATTTCTTCTAAAAAATAATTGCTTCTTCCCTGGAAACCGGGGCGTGATTGTCCTTCGGGACCACCATGAATATTAATCATCACCGGTCTTTTACCGGTAAATTTTTTAGAAGGTGAATACAAAAAACCGGAAATTTCAAGTCCGTCAAAGCTCTTCCATTTTATCAGCCTGGGTTCGGTCAGATTGGATTCCACTATTCCACCCAGCTCACTCTCCGTCCATCGTTCCGTTTTCCCCGTTTTAAAATCGTGCGTATAAACATCGGAATTATTTTTAGCCGATGAATAGCTGAAGAAAAATTCATCGCTGTTTTTTCTCCATGAAAAAGATGCGAGCAGCCCAACAGGCAAACCAGTGACCGGTTTCCATTCCAACGATTCCATATTCAATAAATACACATTTGTTAACCCGTTTTCATTGGTTGTAAACAATGCCCGCTTCCGTCCTTCTTCCATAGTAAAGGAACTCACATCCCAATCCAAACCTGAAGTAATATATTTCATGGCACTGCCATCGGTATTCATAATTGCCAAACGCCTGAATTCATTTTCATGATCCGTAATAAAAAACACCTGCTTTCCATCTTTGCTGAACCGGGCAGCACCATTGGCCACGGTTTCTTTTTTAGAAGCAGGACTTATCAGTTTTTTTTCTTTCGTTGCAAGATTAAGAACAAAAATATTACTTTCATTTACCGACAATCCCTGCTGAATGAGTATTTGCTTATCATCGGGTGACCAGTCGCTCACAGACCATCCACCTCCTGAAACTTCATGCACCAGTTTTACAGATCCGGTGTCCCGCGGATTCATGGTGTATATATCACGGTCGGTGCCGTTTCGTTTTGTGGAAGTAAAACTGATTGTCTTTTTTTCATTATTCCAAACCACATTGCCATTCTGGGAACGACCACCATCGGTGAGCAGATCTATTTTCCCATCCGACATGGTGTACCGGTACAACTGGCCGAATTCATTTCCACCGACATCTCTTGAAAAAATAAAATAATCACCATTCAAAGGCTCAAAATCCGCATTACCTACCTGTTCATCAAAAAAAGTGATCTGCCTGCGTGCTCCTGAAGGCATTTTTAAATAATGCAACTGCGTGGTATTTCCAAACCGCGTAGCAATCATCATTTCCCGTTTCAACGGATGCCAGTCAGTGGGAAAAGCAGACCGTGATTCGGTGTACTGCTTCACCTCACTTGCAATTGCCGAGGGAATCTCAGGGATGTTTTTCACAATCAGGTTATCTGTCGGCTTAATATTATCCGGCTTTTGGCTCAGGGCCGGATCCATAAAAAGAAATACACCGATTAGCACTCCCGTTAAACTGTACAGTTTTTTCATAACATTATATTTTGTGGCAAAATAAACAATCAGGTTCAATTTGAAGTATCCCATTAATATGTGTAGCATTATTGATTTAAATACCAGAATGATCCCGATAAAAATGCAGCGAAGGTTACCCACAATACATAAGGAATCTGCAGCATCCATGCAGTTCTGTCAAGTTTATGAAAATAATATAACATCGCCAGTATGGCAAGCCATAAGACGAGTATTTCTGCGAAAGCAACTCCTAAAAGATGCCAGCGGAAGAATAGTAAACTCCACATGAAATTTAACAGCAACTGCACGAAAAACAAAATCAGAGCACGGTTTCGTAAATTTCCCGGTGCACTTTGTATGATCCTGTATAAGGAAATACCCATCAGTAAATAAAGTAACGACCAAACCGGTCCGAATATCCAGGAGGGAGGATTAAAAGAAGGTTTATTAAGTGTGGCATACCATTCATTTAAACCAGTTCCCGACAGCCATCCGGAAATGCTCCCGGTTATTACGGGTATTAAAATACAGAGTGTTAGTGTAAGGTATTTGTTCATGGCGAGAGTTATTGATCACGATGCCGCCATAAGTGCCGGCATGCAATTGTACGATACGGTTTCCAGGGCTCCGCTACTTCATGCATTTGCTCTGTAAATTTTTTTCCATCCCCAACTAATCCATACATCTTCTTCATTTCGTTTCGAATGCCAATGTCATCTACAGGGAGAATATCAGGCCTGTTAACGGTAAACATTAAAATCATTTCGGCAGTCCACCGGCCAACACCTTTAATTGAAACCAGGTATTCCATGAGTTCATCATCATCCATTTTATTCAGCCTCCTGTATTCCAGTCCGTGAGTACGTGAAAATTCTGCAATATTTTTCAGGTAGCCGGCTTTGGCATATGACAAACCTGCTCCCCGAAGTTTTTCAATATTTATGCGTAAAACTTTCTCAGGAAGGGGATTTCTTTCGGGGAATAGATCAAGGAACCGTCCAAAAATTGTGTCACCGGCTTTCGTTGATAATTGCTGACTGGTGATGCTCTGCAACAATGAAAAATACACATCCCTGTTTTTAGCAGGTTCTAGTTTTCCCGTTTTCCGGATGATCGATTTCATCACAGGGTCTTTCTGCAAAATTTTATAAGCTGTGTTAATGTCCCATGTCATATTGCAAAGATATTATTTGAAAAATAACATACTAATGTAAGGAAGACTTTTCTTATGCAGCCTTAAGAATACGCAAATGGCGCGGAAAATAATTATTAATCCGGTTTCCGATTCCTTTGATCCAGCCTAATGCAAAACCGCGGTAGGTTACAACAGCCCAACCTGCTGGAATAGCTGCCAGCGACACGGTATCACATCGCAGGTAAGCTAATGCCTGTTCCACCGACAGTTCCACCTTTTGAACGCCCGGATTCAATTCGTTGCTAAGGGCCAGCTCATGTGCAGGAACAAGATCTTTTCCTTTTATAGTTCCCAGGTGAATGCCCGCTTTTCTGACAAAAAAACGATCCATCAAAAGATGAATATCAGGCATATGGTTGTTTGGAAAAGCATACAATTCATCATTCTTTTTAAATGCTACAAAATCATTAGGATTTTGAATGTAATTATTAAGAAATCCTGTATCCGGAAATGCTGTAACGGACTTATTCCTGAAATTAACTGAAGGAGTGGCTTCGGTTTTTTGTAAAACGGAAATAAAAAATCCTTCTCCTTTGATGCGGTGCGGATAAAAACGCAATCCTGAATCCGTTTGAACAATTTCATCCTGCAAAATGGGTAACTTCACCTGCTTCATACCATAATGCTGTTTCATTCGCGCGCACTGTTCTTCATTTTCAGAAGGCTCAAAGGTACATGTGCTGTAAACCAAAAATCCGCCTTCCTTTAGCGAATCGTATATACCATCCAGAATTGATGACTGACGGGCTGCGCAAACTGCAACTGCATCGGTGCTCCATTCATTTACGGCCTCAGGTTGCTTCCTGAAAAGACCTTCCCCGCTGCAGGGAGCATCCACAACTATAATATCAAAATATCCGGGCAACCGTGAAAAATCGGAAACGTCATTTTGTGTTACAACAACATTGCTATACCCCCATTTTGATAAATTCTGCTGCAAAACGGTATTCCTGGAACCGACAACTTCATTGCTCACCACCAAACTTCCTGCAGGTAACGTTGCGAGCATATGTGTAGTTTTTCCTCCCGGTGCCGCACACAAGTCCAGAACTTTTAACTGGTGATCACCTGACATAATATAACGTAATACCTGTTCGAGATACATGGAACTGGCTTCCTGAACATAATAACAACCTGCATGAAAAAGCGGATCGAGTGTGAATGAGATTCGCTCAGGTAAATAAACACCACCGGTTGCCCAGGGAATTTTTTCCATCGAATCAAAATCATTGATCCGTTTCATAGGATTTAACCGCAATGAAACAGGTGCTGGCTGCTCAAGACTTTTAAAAAATGCATCCGCATCAACTCCGTGAAGCTTTTTAATTTGTTCAATAAAATCAGCAGGAAGTTTGTTGCTCAAAATATTTCCATCCGGTTACTGTAAAACAAATGACACCATATTGGAAGGAGCATTTGAATTAATGTTAGGAAAAACTTTTGTATTGGTAACGGGGTCGGTGTATGTGTTTGTTCGAATGGATTCGCCATACGCAATTACATAAACCGTTTCTCCGGGTGAAAAACCATTATTGTAAAACTGTGAACGCGCATACCCTGTAATTTGTCCGTTCGCAGTTGACGACACCCACGTATTGGAAGGAGTAAACTGGTAATCCAGGTAATTCATTGTTGCAGTTTTTCCAAAAAATAACCGGAACGCCCGTTGATTAACTGCATCCGGAGTTGGTGAAACCGTACAACCTATGCTGTAAGTGGAATCAGCAGGATTCAATACAACCGACAATCCGGATATTTCCGTGCTGCTTTTTTGTCCGAGAAAATCAACTCCGTTTAATGTGGTGGCTATTGAACCGGCCACAACCTGGATAGTAAAACGCTTAAAGGTTCCATACCCCGCTTTTTGATATTCAAGATTATAAGTGCCTGATTGCAGATTGCTCAACTCGTAATTTCCGGTGGCTGTTGTAATGCCCGACTGACCTCCCGTTGCAGTAACCACCATACCACTGTGATTGGTCAATTCGATACCAAATTCATCAGTGAGTTTGAGGCTTCCCGCAATCTTTCCGGTTTGAACAGGAACCGAATCATCCTCTTTATCTTTCTTACAGCCCTGACAAACAATTAGTAAGCCTATAAGTGGAAAAACTATCGAAGGAATTTTCATTGCAGGTGAATTAGTTTGTAAATGTAAGGTATGAAGGTGAGAATTAAGGTTTTAATAACCTAAGTAATGAACATGGGGTTGTGCATTTAAAAAATAAAGTATATATTTGTTTCTCAGTTGGTTTGCTGCCACTTCCCTGATTTTTTCATTGAATCCTTAGATGCAAAAAATTGCTGCCGATGCGGTTTAGTTTGTTTATGCGTATAGTATTGATAACCTGCCTGCAGTTGGTGGTGTCAAACTGTATATGGTCGCAAACCGTTTTGCTCGATGATTTTCAGCGAATCAATAATAATATTGTTGGCAACAGTTGGGTGGAAGTGGAAACGGTAGCTAACACCGGATCGGTGATTGCGGCCAACCAGTTAAAAATGGGAAGTACCGTAGCGGGTCGTGATTACATTTACAGGGATGTGTCGGCAGCATACAATACTGTTTTCAATTCCAATACCGGAGTACTTACCTGGGCATTCAATATGCGTCAGCGGCGTGCCGATCCTTCGGGTTTTGATAACAGCAATTACGGAGTTGCTTTTGTTTTAGGATGTAATTCAAATAATTTCCTTACGGGAAGCGGTTACGCAGTTGTACTGGGTAATTCAGGATCTTCCGATAATCTGCGACTCGTTCGTTTTGTAAATGGATTGGATGCCAACTCAAACATTACAAATATTATTGCACCTGCTGTTGATTATGGAAGCGATTACCTGACTGTTAAAGTCACATATAATCCGGTAGGAAATAACTGGAGCCTTTTTGTTGGAAATCTTCTTAGCTCCTTTACAGATCCTAACAGTTCCACCTACGTGCAGTTGGGCGCAACCACAAGCGATGCTACCTACACCGGGATTGATTTGCTGTTCCTTGGATGCCTGTGGAACCATGTCACTTCTTCAACCGATTTCGCCGACTTTGATATAATCAGAATTCCAAATCTCTGTACCGTCGATGTTCAGCCAACCATTCCTACCGATGCCATTACTGTTTCCGCAGTTGGAGCAAATAGTGTTACTCTTGGATTAACACCCGGCAATGGTAATGAACGTATTGTTATCGGAAGAATAAACGGGCCGGTGACCAGTGTACCTGTTGATGGTGCTTCCTACGTGGCAAATTCCACTTTTGGATCAGGAACACTTATGGCGCCCGGTGAATATGTGGTGTATGCGGGAGGCGGGAATACAGTTACCGTAAACGGATTGCTACCTACAACGAACTATGAATTCCGATCTTTTGAATATAACGGCAGTGGCTGTACGATAAATTATTTGCTAACCGGTCCTGCGATAAGTAATGTAACAACCATTGCATGTATACCCGATACGGAACCAACTCTCCAGGCAAACGCGCCACTTATAATTTCAGGACTCGCCAGCAGCATTCAGCTCTCATGGACCAGGGGTAATGGCGACAATTGCATTGTGGTTTGCAAAGCCAATACTGCAGTCACCACACCGCCATCAGATGGAACCGCATACGCAGCGAATTCAATTTATGGTTCAGGAAGCACAACGGCACCCGGCGAATTTGTTGTTTACAGTGGCACCGGGAGCACAGTTACAGTTACCGGGTTACTTTCAAGCACCACGTATCATTTTGCAATTTATGAAATGAACGGAACCGGCTGTAACACCAATTTTCTTAACGGCAATCCTGCAACCATTACAGGTGCCACTTCACTTGTTTCTTCCTACAACCTGTATTTCGGGAATCTTCATTCACATTCCGATTATTCAGATGGTGACATTGATAATGTTTGCAACGGTTTGAATAGCGCTTACTGTTGTTATGATATCGGGAACACCGCACTGAATTTTGATTTCATGGGAATTTCGGATCACAATCACAATGAAGGCCCGGTTATGACTCCGGCAAAATATGCCAGCGGGGTGCTGGAAGCAACTGTGTATACAGCAGCCAATAATGATTTTGTTGCCCTTTTCGGGATGGAATGGGGTACCATTTCTACCGGTGGCCATGTGGGAATTTATGGTGTCGACCAGCTCATCGGGTGGAACACATCCAACTATGATATTTATTGTGCCAAAGGAGATTATGCAACATTGTTTGGCATTGTGAATGCAACTCCAAATGCATTTGCAACATTGTGTCATCCTAACAATACCGACTTCGACAATATTGCGGGCACGCCTTACAACAGTGCTTTCGACAATGCCATTGTGGGCGTAGCTCTTAAAAACGGGCCGTATAATTCAACCAATACTACTTATACTGATCCTGCAGCGGGTAACAATGCCAATTACTATAAAACGCTTTTAAGCAAAGGATATAAACTCGGACCTACCGTTGATCTTGACAATCATAACTCTGCGACTATGGGAAAATCGAGTGAAGGAAGAACGGTTATACTTGCAACCTCTTTATCGAAAGCTTCACTCGTTGATGCCATGCTGAACATGCGGTTTTATGCAACCGAAGATTTCAATCTGAATATTTCTTTTACTGTGAATACAGTCTATCCTATGGGCAGTATTGTAACGCAAACTACGGCACCGGTATTCGATATCATTGCTTCTGATCCCGATGGAGAATCTATCAGCACAATACGAATCTGGTATGGTATACCCGGAAGCAATGTTGCTCCTGCTATTCTTACTACAGTAACCAATTCCTCAACACATAATTATGTACATACTTTCATAACGGGTTCTTATTATTATTTTACAGAAATAATCCAGGCAGACGGAAATATTTCATGGTCATCACCAATATGGTATACTAAACTTACTTCTCCGTTGCCAATCGAATTACTTTCCTTTACGGGAAGGGCAACGCCAAAAGGAAATTTACTGGAATGGTCCACTGCGACGGAACTCAATAACGATTACTTCACCCTTGAGCGAAGCAAAAACGGAACAGAGTTTGAAGAACTTGTAAAAATTGCCGGAGCAGGAAGCAGTCTATCACAACTCGATTATAATTATACTGATGCTACAGCGCCTATCGGGATAAATTATTACCGGCTGAAACAAACCGATTACGACGGAAGTTTTTCCTTCTCCCGCATCATATCCATCCGCACCGAAAAACAAGGAGGTGCTTTTTCTATTTATCCGAATCCTTCAACCGGTATTTTTTATATCACTTTTGAAAATGCGAATGACCCGGTTACTATAACTGTATTTGATACAGAAGGCCGCATCATATCGGTTGATCAGAAATGGGTATCTGAAACTTTACAGGTACAATTTCCGGAAGCTGCAGCAGGAATTTACACCTTCCGTCTTGTAACAGGTAATGAAGTTTATGCGAGGAAACTGGTGGTGCATTCCGTTTTTTTTAAAAAATAAGAGATAAGGTTTATGTTTTAGTAATGAGATAAACGCTTTTGATTGTGTGGCGGAATGATGTTATTCAAAAACAGATTATTAAACTAACATTGTTTAAGAAATTTCATTTTCTTAATTTTACAGAAAATCTTAAGTCGTAAATAAGCGTGTTTTATAAACTGATGAAACCTTCGATTGTCACAATAATTTTCCTTTGCTGTAGCATTGTAACCTATAGCCAGGCGGGTGATCCGAACAATGGCCTTGTTAAATGGATGTCGATTGAGAAGGCGATGGAATTGAACAAAACAACTCCTAAACCAATTCTTCTTGATTTTTATACCGATTGGTGCGGGTGGTGCAAACACATGATGAAAACCACCTATTCAGAACCCGATTTGGCTGATTACATCAACAGTTACTTTTATCCTGTAAAATTCAATGCCGAAGGGAAAGATACCATTACGTACCTGGGCAAAATTTATAAGCCTACCGCTGCAACTCCTAAAGCGCCGCATGAATTTGCCGTAACCATGCTCCAGGGATCCTTATCCTATCCTTCAACTATCTTTTTAAATGTATTTGATCCCGCTAAAAATGAATTTCTTCTCAATATGCGAGCGGCCGGATTCCTGGAACGTAAAAAAATTGAACCCATGCTGGTTTTTACCGTCGAAAATGTTTTCAGGAACTCCAACTTCGATGATTTTAATGTGCAGTTCGAAAAAGCGTTCCGCGATTCAACTCTTGATATCTCTTTAAAAAAACTGAAATGGCTGACCCCTGTTGAAGCCTTTAATTTTCCCGTTAAGGAAAAGAAAAAATCACTCGTGCTGATTAACACCACCTGGTGCAATTCGTGCAGGGTGATGCAACGCACTTCCTTTATTGATACAACCGTGTTTGCATACGCCGACAGCACCTTTCGGTTTATTGACTTTAATGCCGAAAATAAAGACTCGTTGCTTTACCAGGGAAAAATTTACAAAAATCCCTTGCAACCCAATATGCCTTTTCATGAATTATCACGAGTGCTTAGCAAAAATAATCTTGTTATTCCTACCCTCGCACTGCTTGATGAAGACAATAACCTGATGGATGCGGTTCCGTTTTACCTGCCCCCGGCTATTCTTAAAAAAATTCTTGTTTTTTATGGAGATGATATTTATAAGAAAAGCACCTGGGCTGAGTATATAAAAAATGAAACTCCTTAAAATGAACACTAAAAAAGCCGGCAAAAAATTACCGGCTCTTCCGACTTTGCAGTCCCCAAATTAACACTAAACTAACCTCAACTAAATACACAACAACTTTTAATTCACTAAAATTTTTGAATGATTCGAATGGTGATGACCCCGACTGCACCCATTCGAATTATTGCGAATAAAGTGAAATGGAAAACGATTGGAACATCAAGACTGATGCTATAATATTGATTTTCATTGAATTAAAACTTTTTGAAACGATAATTTTTAAATTTTCCTGTGTATTTAAAGACGAAATCACAGCCAGGACAGTTGCATGCCCTTCTGCGAAAGCATCTTAAAGGAAGAAACTTTCGTCATCAGAATGAATAAATTAGTTGAATCGGCGGGATTTTATTACTTTCATATCCAATATCACTTCTTCATACACAAACGCTATCGCAATGAAAAAATTAATTACCGCCCTGTTGCTCTGTTTAGTATGTTTCAGCAGTAATGCGCAAACCACCTGCTCAACCGGGTTTACCGAAATTATTATTCAGATCATTCCGGATGCATGGCCTTATGAAACTTCGTGGGAACTTACTGATAATAACGGCAACATTGTAGCGTCCGGACTTGCTATTGGCGATACGGTTTGCGTGCCTGTTAATTCATGCATGATTTTTACAATACACGATACTTTTGGTGATGGCATTTATGCACCGGGCGGGTACTGGGTTTACTCCGATGGAATATTGGTTGCAAGTGGCAATGCTTTCGGCACAATAGCCACTCACCCCATCGCCTGTTCACCCGGAATGTTTTGTTCATCACCATTGCAGCTTAATGCCGGAACATATACAGCCGCTTTTGATAACACTTACTACGTATATACCTGCACCGTTAATGGTACGTACAATATAACCACTTGCGGAATGAATACCTGCAACACAAAAATATGGGTGTACAGCAGTTGCTCAGGCAATCTGATTGATGAGGGTCCCGTAGGAACTTTTTCTTACAATGATGATGCTGGCTGCGGATTGCAGGCAGACCTGAATGTGGTTTTTATGGCCGGACAGACGTATTACATTCGCATCGGCGACAATGCCGATGATTGTACAGGTTCCATTGATTTTGCATTTAGCTACGTAGGTCCGGTGCAGGGCTGTACCGATCCACAGGCGTGTAATTTCAATCCACTTGCAGTTATTGATGACGGTAGTTGTATTTATTTCCCCAATCCTTTATGTTCAGGCCCTGATTTAAAATTTGATTCATTGGCTTTTGTGAACAGTCTGACTATGATGACCATTAATGCCAGTGCGTGTGATGTTGATGAAGGCTGCGTTACCGGATACGGAACCCGGTATGTGGTTGCATTTACTTCTAAGATTGACAACATTGGTCCGCTTGATTATTACATTGGAAGTCCATTCGCAAACCCGACCATGTTTAACATGGTGAATTGTCACGGACATGCGCATTATGAAGGATATGGCGATTATCGTTTGTATGATACCAATAACAATCTCATTCCGGTGGGACATAAAAACGGTTTTTGTGTAATTGATCTTTGTGGTTTCGGGCAGTATACCTGTGGGAATATGGGTATATCCGCAGGCTGTTATGACGTGTATGGTGTAGGAACCCAATGTCAGTGGATTGATATTACCGATGTTCCCGATGGACAATATCGACTGGCAATAATCGTAAACTCGCATCATTTACCGGATGCGTTGAATCACTATGAAATCAATCATGAAAATAATGCCATCCAGATCTGCATTGAAATAACAAGTACTTCTTCAGGTGTGAAATCCTATTCGTTGTTACCCACCTGTACGCCTTATGTTGACTGCATGGGAATTCCCGGTGGTGCTGCCTTACCTGATTGTAATGGAATTTGCGGAGGCCCATCCATGTATGGAAACATAAACGGCGACCTGGTACTGGATTCGGTTGATGTATTGGAATATGCCAATGAGCTTGAAGATAACACAATTATTGCGTCGCCCTGCACTGATCTGAATGGCGATGGTGAAGTTACAGTTTATGATGCTGCACTTGCCATGTGGTGTAACAACACGCCGCATCATCCGCATCCTGCAGGAAGTAATTTTAATGATTGTAATTTTCCTCATAATATTCTTAATATAAATGATACAACCGGGCTCGCTATTGCGGATGTTAATTTCGGTGCAGGATATGTGGATGTTGAATTATTCAGCAAAAATGCAGATATAAAAGCGTTCCAGTTTTCGCTTTCAGGTGTAACGGTAAGTAGTGTTGTAAGCCTTGCGGATCCTGTTGAATTTCCTGTAGACATACGTGTAGTGGGAAACACCAATGCTATATTTGCCATTTCACATGAGGACTCTGCCTTTACACGATCGGTTTCGGCCCAGTTGCTATGCAGAGTTTATTTTTCCGCTATTACAGATACGGCAATCTGTATTGATGAGATAAAGGAAATTATCAACCAGGATATAGAAAGAACGGTAACGTATATTTATGGGAATTGCTGGACCACAACGTTCTCGTCAATTACGGAAACAGGTACAAATTTTCCAGTCGCCATTGTTCCAAATCCAGCATCCGGAATCGCATACCTTCAGTTACCTCACACGATTATTCCTGATAAGATAGAACTCATCGATATGACCGGACGCCTACTTTCATTTCCGGTTATCACCAAAGGATCTGCGTATATGATTGATGTTTCATCACTGAACTCCGGAATATATCACTTAAGAATATTTTCAGGCAATAAAACGGGTTACATCCGTTTCAGTAAATTATAAAAACCATTCACTAATTTCCATTTTATATGGACCAGAACTACAAGCATTAAAAATATTTCCAAACCCTAAAAATTACCATGAAAACACGTTCAAAATTTATCCTCGCATTTATCGCCTTTTTTGCATTCTCTGCGGTGTTTGTATCCTGCAAAAAAGATGATGACGACGATTCATCAACACCTGTTACGCCATCGGGCCCAACGCTTAAAACAAGTGTGACAGGAAGGATCACCGACACCGACGGCAATGTAATGAGTGGAGTGACGGTTAAACTCGGAAGCATTACCACAACTTCCGACAATCGTGGAAATTACCTTTTTATTAATGTGGATGTGCCCAAAACAAGAATGGTAATAACGGCAAGTAAGTCTGGTTATTTTAAATGTATTCATGCTAAAAAAACTCAGGCAGGTGCTGCCAATTATGCCAACCTGATGATGCAGGAATACCCGGTAGCGGTAAATATTTCCGGAACAGCAGGCGGAGTCCTTAACCTGACCGGCGGTGCGCGAATTACCTTTCCGGCAAACGCATTTGTTGATGCTAACGGTACGGCATATACGGGACAGGTAAAAGTGTATGCACGGCATATCAGTCCCGGAGCATCGAATTTCGAAGCAATTGTTCCCGGTGGTGACTTATCAGGCATAACGGTTGCAGGACAAACGCGGGCGTTATATTCGCTGGGTATGATTGAAGCGAAACTTTTTGACAACAGCGGGATAAATGAAATAAAACTGGCAACAGGTTCAACTGCTGAATTGAGATTTCCGATTGATCCATCACAGACTGCATCGGCACAGGCAACTGTTCCTTTGTGGCACCTGAATGAAACCAGTGGGTTCTGGGAAGAAGACGGCCAGGCTACCAAATCAGGGACCTATTTTACAGGAACCGTTAGTCATTTCTCAATGTGGAATTGTGATTACCCAGGTGAGCGCACTGATATTCTGGGTAAAGTAGTGGATTGCCAGAATAATCCAATGCCGGGTGTAGTTGTTACCATCAATAACTTCATGAATCTTGTTACAGATAACAATGGATCATTTACCACTTGGGTACCCGTAGGTTATGTGATCGACTGCCAGGTATTACAAATTAACAATCCCTTTTTGTCAGCTAACAGTCCTGTACAATCCATTACTGCTGTTGCAGGAATTGTAAACATTGTTCCACCCTTAGTTGCACCTTGTGCGACCCGGATTATGGGAAGTGTAAAAACCTGCGGTGGCGCGGCGGCCAGTCCTGGTTTTATATATGCATCCTGGAATGGTGGAAGTGTAATTCAATTCACCAATAACGGACAATATAATATATTCGTTCAGGAAAATACTGCTATAGCTGTCGCCGCAAATTATAATGGATTTGGTGGAAACACAAGTGTTGTAACAGGAGCTGCAGGATCGCTTTCGACTGCACCGGTAATTCAACTTTGTAACGCAGGATCAATTGCACAAAATACATTTACAATAAATACCAATGGTATTGGAGCTACCACATACACATTATCCAATATGCTTTCAAATACTGATTATACCGATCTAAATGGTGATGGCATTTTTGAATCGGCACAAATTTTAATTGGCGGAACTGCCAATCCCGGAAATTATGATTGTAACATTTCAATAAGTTTAACAAATAGCGTGGGTGACTATTACCCGCTTAATTTAGGATCTAATAACAATATTGTAATAAGCATGGATAGCATGTGGACTTATGGAAGTGGTTCTCCAGCCAATGCAACCAACAACAAACTCCTGTTTACCGATTTCGGAATGCCAGGAGGCATTACAACAGGCCAGTATAATTTCGACACTCCAACAGGAAGCATTACTAATGGGGAATTCTCAATAATCAGGAATGAATAACCAAACCGTATTGTAACAACTAAAACCAGTCACCCCAAAAAGGTGGCTGTTTTTGTTTACCACAGGTATTAAATTGAATGCTAACTTTGCACAGTAATTAACGACACTTTAAGGATGCATAAAATTCTCAATTATATAAATGGCCGGTTGGTTGAACCTGAAGGAAAGACCTTTTTTGACAATATAAATCCGGCCAACGGTAAAGCATACAGCCTGATACCCGATTCCGATGAACGGGATGTTGAAGCGGCGGTTAAGGCAGCTCTTGCAGCATTTCCTGCATGGAGTGAAACCCCCGCCGCAAAACGATCAGCTATTCTTATTAAAATAGCGGAACTTATTGATGCGAATCTTGATAAACTGGCACTGGCTGAATCCATTGACAATGGTAAACCTGTGTGGCTCGCTAAATCGGTTGATATCCCGAGAGCTTCTAAAAATTTTCATTTTTATGCAACCGGAATTCTGCATACCAGTACGGAAGCTCATGCCATGGAAGGCAGCGCTTTGAATTATACACTCCGCCATCCTATCGGTGTTGCAGGTTGTATTTCACCATGGAATCTTCCCCTGTATTTGTTCACATGGAAAATTGCTCCTGCACTTGCGTCGGGTAATTGTGTGGTGGCAAAGCCCTCCGAGATTACACCGATGACAGCGTATATGCTCTCGGAGTTATGTATTCAAGCAGGATTGCCACCCGGTGTTTTGAATATTGTTCATGGCACAGGACCTAAAGTAGGAAGTGCCATTACAGCACATCCAAAAATACCTGTCATTTCATTTACCGGTGGCACTAAAACCGGCGCTGAAATTTCACGAGTGGCAGCACCTATGTTTAAAAAACTTTCACTGGAACTGGGAGGGAAAAACCCGAATATTATTTTTGCTGATTGTGATTTCGATAACGCCGTTAAAACTTCGGTGCACTCTTCTTTTTCCAACCAGGGAGAAATTTGTTTGTGCGGTTCACGCATGTTTGTTGAACGACCTTTGTATGAAAAATTTAAGAATGCGTTTGTAGAAAAAGTAAAGTCGCTGAAAATTGGCAATCCGCTTTCAGAAGATACACGAATAGGTGCCATAGTTTCGAAGCCTCACATGGAAAAAATACTTTCCTATATTGAACTGGCAAAGCAGGAAGGCGGTAAAATAATTTGCGGTGGGAACCAGGTACATCTCGAAGGAACAGAAAAAGGTGGTTTTTATATCGAACCTACCATCATTGAAGGTCTGAACTTTGATTGCCGAACGAACCAGGAAGAAATTTTTGGTCCTGTAGTTACTATCACACCATTTGATACCGAAGAAGAAGTACTGCAGTTTGCAAATAGTACACAATATGGACTGGCTGCAACGGTATGGACACAAAACCTGACCCGTGCGCACCGCGTAGCAGCTAAACTCCACAGCGGAATTGTTTGGATCAACTGCTGGTTGTTGCGTGACCTTCGTACTCCTTTCGGAGGTGTAAAAAATTCAGGCGTTGGCCGCGAAGGGGGTTTTGAAGCACTTAATTTCTTTACGGAAGAGAAAAATGTTTGCATCGCATTAAAATAAGGAATAAAGAAATATCTTGAATTTGCCGGGACTCACCAAAGGTTCCCATTTTTTAAAGACCTTGTTTTATTCATAAATGCTTGAAAAACAATATATTGAATTTACGTTCCGATTTTGTAATTTTGCATTTCAAATCACCTTGTTAAATATCATCTTCATGAGCACCCTCACGGCAAAACCCCAAACTTTCGACATTTCTTCAACGCTTGAACGCCTCGGCATCGGGGACACTAACTTCGGCGTATCTACCGGTACTGTTTGGTTGCCTACCACCGGAGAAATAATAGAATCTTTTTCACCGGCTGATGGGAAATTGATTGGTAAAATTAAACAGGCTACTGCGGATGATTATGAAAAAGTGATTGCGTTATCACAAAAAGCATTTGAGCAATGGCGTCTTGTACCTGCACCTAAAAGAGGTGAAGTTGTACGGCAAATCGGCAATGCTTTGCGCGAAAGAAAAGAAGACCTTGGCAAACTGGTTGCTTATGAAATGGGGAAAATATACCAGGAAGGATTAGGTGAAGTGCAGGAAATGATTGATATCTGTGATTTTGCTGTGGGCTTATCACGCCAACTGCACGGACTTACCATGCACAGCGAACGCCCGCGCCACAGGATGTATGAACAATATCATCCGTTGGGAATTGTAGGTGTTATCAGCGCGTTTAATTTTCCTGTTGCAGTTTGGTCGTGGAATGCTATGCTTGCAATGGTGTGCGGCGATACAACTGTATGGAAGCCCTCCTCAAAAGTTATGCTGTGTGCAATTGCAGTACATCATATAATTGCCGATGTACTTAAAGAAAATAATGTTCCTGAGGGAACGCTTTGCCTGGTAGCAGGAAATTCTAAAAATGTTGGCGATAATTTTCTTGCCGACAAACGAGTACCATTGATTTCTGCAACGGGTTCAACTGCGGTTGGAAAACGTGTGGGAAGAATTGTCGGGGAACGACTCGGCCGCAGCTTACTCGAACTCGGAGGCAACAACGCCATCATCATTACACCCGATGCTGACTTTGAAATGGCTCAACTCGCCGTATTGTTTGGTTCGGTGGGTACATGCGGACAACGTTGCACCAGCACACGACGTTTGATCATCCACGAAAGTGTGTATGATACATTTAAAAGCAAACTCATAAAAGCCTACCAGCAAATCCGGATCGGAAATCCACTTGATCCGAAAACACTGGTTGGACCGCTTATCGATAAAAATGCAGTGAATGATTTTACTAACGCTATAGGAGCTGTGAAAAAAGAAGGTGGTACAATTGCTTTCGGCGGCGAAATACTTTCCGGTGAAGGATATGAATCAGGATGCTATGTAAACCCCTGTATTGCGGAAGTGGAAAACCATTTTGCAATTGTACAACACGAAACATTTGCACCGATTCTTTATCTCATCAAATATAAAACAATTGAAGAAGCCATAAAATTGCAAAACGATGTTCCGCAGGGATTATCATCATCCATTTTTTCAAACAACATGCGTGAAACTGAATTGTTCCTTGCACAGGATGGCTCCGACTGTGGTATCGCGAATGTTAACATCGGTACATCGGGCGCTGAAATTGGAGGCGCCTTTGGTGGAGAAAAAGAAACCGGTGGCGGACGGGAGTCAGGCTCTGATGCCTGGAAAGTGTATATGAGAAGGCAGACGAATACTATCAACTATGGAAATGATTTACCGTTGGCACAGGGGATTGTGTTTGGTTGAAGGATTTTAATGATTTTATGATTATTAAGATTTTTATGATATATTATGATTGATCTATTATGATTGATTATTAGGATGGATTTAATAAAATAGATGAATTTTTTTTTATGATTTGACTTTTTATTACTTTTAGGCATTTAATTTACTTTTTAATCCCTTTTCAAATGGACAAATCAAATTTCATTCATTCCGCCTTAACTGACAAAATTATCAGTTGTTATTACAAAGTATACAATAAGCTCGGGTATGGCTTTCTGGAAAAAGTTTACGAACGGGCATTGCTCATAGAGCTTGATCGTGCTGGATTACAGTTTTCATCTCAACAAATGTTTAAAGTATATTATGATAACTTTGAGGTTGGCCGGTTTACGCCTGACATTGTTGTTGAAAACATTGTTGTAATTGAAAATAAAGCTGCAATTACCCTAAATTCCGCTCACGAAGATCAATTAAAAAATGCGCTAAGGGCAACAGATTTTGAGGTAGGATTACTCCTCAATTTTGGAATAACTCCTCAATTCAAAAGAAAAGTGTTCGCCAACGAATTTAAAAGTCACATCAAAAACAAATCATAATCATAATCATAACAAATCCATCATAAAAGATCATAATGATCATAAAAATCATAGATGATCAAAGTTGATCAAAGCAATCAAATATTTATGACCATCGACATCCACACCCACATCATCCCTGAAAACATCCCCAACTATGCTTCAAAATTCGGCTACGGCGGATTTATCAGTCTCGATCATCACAAACCTTGTTGCGCAAGGATGATGGTTGGCGATAAATTTTTTAGGGAAGTAGAACAGAATTGCTGGGATGCCGCAACGCGTGTAACCGAATGCGATCAGCATGGGGTGCATGTTCAGGTTCTTTCTACAATACCGGTGATGTTCAGTTACTGGGCGAAAGCTGATGATTGTCTGGAGGTATCAAAATTTTTAAATGATCATATTGCATGTATTGTGCACCGGTACCCGAAACGTTTTGCGGGATTGGGAACAATTCCTTTGCAGGATCCTGACATGGCTATTCGTGAACTTGAACGCTGCATGCAAATTGGTATGAGAGGTGTTCAGATTGGAAGTCATGTCAACGACTGGAATTTAAATGCTCCGGAGTTATTTCCGTTTTTTCAGGCTGCTGAAAAACTTGGTGCAGCAGTATTTGTACATCCATGGGAAATGATGGGACAGGAAAAAATGCAGCGTTACTGGCTTCCCTGGCTTGTAGGTATGCCTGCCGAAACATCACTTGCCATTTGTTCAATGATATTCGGAGGCGTGTTTGAACGGTTGCCCGATCTGCGAGTTGCTTTTGCACATGGTGGCGGATCATTTCCATCGACTATCGGCAGAATTGAGCACGGATTTAACTGCCGTCCTGATCTGGTAGCTATCGATAATAATGTGAATCCGAGAGATTACATTGGAAAATTTTATTTTGATTCGCTCGTTCATGATAAAGATATGTTGCGGTACCTGGTCAATCTGGCCGGTGCCAATCGTGTTGCACTCGGCTCTGATTATCCCTTCCCTCTTGGTGAAACCATTCCAGGATCACTTATAAAAAGCATGGATTTTGATGATGCAACAAGGGAGCAGTTATTAAATGGCACCGCTTTGGAATGGCTGGGTGTAGAAAAAGATTTATTTGTGTGATTACAGTAACGCTAACAAATTATTACATGTGTATTAAAAACTTATTACTATTTTCATTCTTACTGATGTACTGTCAGGCTTTTTCACAAAATCAAAAAGCTTCACCCGCTGCTTACCCCGGTGTTGCTGTCATTGAATTATTCACTTCGCAAGGAGATATTAATTCTCCGGCGGCAGATAAGTTGCTGAGTGAAATAATTGCTGATGCAGAAAAAAATAATCAACAGGTTTTTTGTCTATCGATGCATGTTGATTTCTGGAACCGGTATGGATGGAAAGATCCGTTCAGCAGTTTTAAATTTACAAACCGTCTGACGAATTACACTTCCGTCCTGGGACTTAAAGAAACTTATACCCCATTTATGCTGTTGAATGGAAGAACAGTTCTGCCGGTTGAATCAAAAGCAAAAGTTTTTGATATGATTAAAACAAGCCTGGCAACTTCTGTTCCAATGCAACCTGAATTTACATTCCAAATTTTTGATGACACACTCGATATTTCCTATGAAGTTCAGTCAGCTGTTATCACTGGAAAATCGGGAAGTGATAAATATATCAATGTTGCAATCGTGGAAAAAAACTTATCCACGAAAGTGGAAAAAGGCGATAACGAAGGAAAGACATTACGCAATGATAATGTTACGCGGCTTTTTTATTCATCCGATCTCAAAACACAAAAAGGTTTGTTGCGGGTTCCGTTGAAAAAAATTTCACCTGGGCTGAATAAATCAATTATCATTTATATACAGGAAAAAAGCGACAGGAAAGTTTTAGGTGCAACATCTATGCTATTTTTGAAATGATCAGCAACCCTTTTTTTATCACGGAATCTAAACAAATATTTTGAAAACGGTGATCTTAAGTCGGAAAATGGAACTCAATTAATTGATATTCAAATACATATTGAGTCTGTTTTTTTAGTATCTTTGCACCTTAGATACTTGCCATGAGTGATCAGATTAAACACGAATGCGGTATAGCCGTTGTTCGGTTATTAAAACCCCTCTCCTTCTACAAAGAAAAATACGGCACTGCTTTTTATGGTGTTAACAAAATGTATTTGCTGATGGAAAAGCAGCATAACAGGGGACAGGATGGAGCAGGACTTGCTAACATTAAACTCGATGTGGAACCGGGCAACCGCTATATCAGTCGCCATCGCAGTAATGCTTCGCAACCCATTATAGAGGTTTTCAATAAAATCAATTCCCGTTTTTCGGAAGCTGCGCGCGAAAATCCCGACAAGATGCAGGATCCTGAATGGTTGAAAAATAATTTGCCCTTTACGGGAGAATTGTTTCTCGGGCACCTGCGCTACGGAACCTATGGTAAAAACAGTATTGAAAATTGCCATCCTTTTCTTCGTCAAAATAACTGGATGACCCGTAATCTGGTTGTTGCAGGAAATTTTAACCTTACCAATGTTGATGAATTGCTCGACCAGTTGCTGGATCTTGGCCAACATCCAAAAGAAAAATCAGATACCGTTACAGTCCTTGAAAAGATCGGACATTTTTTAGATGAAGAAAATGAATTGCTTTTCAAACGTTACAAGCAGGAAGGATTTGGCAACAAGGAAATTTCTTCCATGATTGCAGGTAACCTCGACATTCAGCGTATACTCACGAGGGCGGCAAAGAGCTGGGATGGCGGTTACGTTATTGCCGGACTTATTGGACATGGTGATGCCTTTGTGATGCGTGATCCGAATGGTATCCGGCCTGCCTGGTATTATGTAAATGACGAAGTAGCGGTTGTTGCTTCGGAGCGGCCTGCCATACAAACAGCTTTTAATGTACCTGCTGAATCACTGATCGAAATAAAACCCGGCCATGCTTTGGTGATCCGTAAAAACGGGAAAGTGGAACAGCAGCAATTCCGCGAACCTCAGGAGCGTAAATCATGTTCATTTGAAAGAATATATTTCTCACGTGGAAGTGATGTCGATATTTATAAAGAGCGCAAGGAACTGGGCCGTGTTGTATGCCCTGAAATTCTTGAAGCTGTTGATTATGATCTGAAGAATACCGTTTTTTCGTATGTACCAAATACAGCTGAATCTGCTTTTTATGGAATGGTATCCGGTATCGAAGGTTATTTGAGGGAAGTCAAAAAACGCAAAATTTTAAAAGCCGGTCCTGATATAACGGAAACGCAGCTCGACGAAATACTTTCCATTAAACCCCGCATTGAAAAAATTGCCATAAAAGATGCCAAATTGCGTACCTTCATTACGGATGATGCCCAACGCAACGACCTGGTAGCTCACGTGTATGACATTACTTACGGCACTGTTAAAAGAGGTGAGGATAACCTGGTAATCATTGATGATTCTATTGTAAGAGGTACCACGTTAAAAAGAAGCATCCTTAAAATGCTCGACCGGCTTGAACCTAAAAAAATTATAATTGTTTCCTCTGCCCCGCAAATCCGGTATCCTGATTGTTATGGAATTGACATGGCGAAACTGGGAGACTTTGTAGCATTTGCTGCAGCTATTGAATTGCTGGAAGAAAATAATATGGATCATGTTATTGAGGAAGTGTATCACAAATGCCTCGAACAGCAGTCAGCACCAACAGCTCAAATGCAGAATTTTGTAAAAGAAATTTACAAGCCATTTACTGCACACCAGATATCGGATAGAATTGCAAAGATGATTCGACCGAAAGATATTAAAGCTGAAGTGCAAATCATATTTCAGAAAATAGAAGATTTACACACAGCTATTCCCAATCACACCGGCGACTGGTATTTTTCGGGAAATTATCCGACACCCGGGGGAAATAAAGTTGTTTGCAAATCATTTATTAATTACATGAAAGGTAATAATGAAAGAGCCTATTAATTAGTTACTGATAAAAATAATTCTTATGACTTCAATGCTTACAAAAAAGTATTTCCTGGTAACAATTCTTACTGTAGCGTCACATTATGTTTCCGGATGGGGAACTGATAAGGTTATAAGCGCGTTTGAACCTACTGCACAACATTCATTAGCTGCAAAACAAAACGGTGTGCTGTTTGCAGCACTACCCGGTGCCGCTACAGGGCCTGATATGATTACTGTTTACACTTCATCCGACAATGGTGACTCATGGAGTATTGTTCCCCTGAGCGGATTACCTGCATCCGGAGCTGTAATTAAAACTAAAATGGTAGTTACCGGATTAGATAGCGTGTACTGCGTATTCTTACAGAATAATATTCTTAACTTTTTAAATGCAGAGTCAGGAACGCTGGGGCAATTTACACTATCAGGCATACAGGATTTTGATTGCGCTGCTTCTTCTGCCAGTAATTGGATCTATGTGTATGTTCAGGAACCTTTAAATAATGATATTCGCCGGTATGGAACTGTGGATGGAGGTTTGTCATTCACCGGCAACTCAGCAACGGTAACCAGTAATGGAGCGGCACCAAAAATTTGCATGTCGGGCACCCGTTTAATCCTAAATTATTACGGACCGGTTTTGCCTGATACTGCATCTTCTGATATTGTTGCAGCATTTTATGATGAAACCGCGCCAGGAACACTTGCACCAGGAACGTTTCAGGATGTTGTGGTTACTACAGGGATAAAAAGAAAACAATTTAAAACAGTTCTCATAAATGGCTCGGCCTGGTTTCTTTTTACAGAAGGTGATGCCGTTCAGCAACTCAAATGCAAAACATCTTCAGATAATGGTGTAACATATCAACCCGAATTCGTTGTTGGTGGCAATGCCTCTCTGTCAGCTTACTGGTTTGATGCAGCTGCGTATTCCAATCCGATTGGAAGTGGCGTAACACTTACTTTCCTGGCTGATTCGACTGCACCGGTTGGAACTTCTTTTGACCAAATGCAATTTGTTACCTCATCAACACTTTCACCGGGTTTGTTTACCACTTTCCTGCCACCCGATAATACGTATAATGATACCACTGTGGCATCAGCGTTAACAGGTGTTTTACCGGTGGTGATTAATTATTCTTCCACATCGGTAAATGAAACAGGAATAGCCTGGGCGGGAATTTCACCACAGGGGCCCTGGCTCTTTTTTGACCGGCTGAATGCGACGGTTGGCATCAATGAACTATACTATTCTGAAGCAATGTCGGTATTTCCTTCCCCGGCAAGGGATATAATTCAAGTTAAACTGAACAGTGAAATACCACTTTCACAATACCAGGTTTTCGATGCGGAGGGCAGCATGATTATATCAGGTAAAATAAGCCAGATAAATTCTGAACCCGAAATGCAAATTGATATTTCATCACTTGCTGCCGGCAATTATGTGATTAAACTGTTTTCGGCAACGCAAACCAGACATGCAAGGTTTATAGTATTGTAATGCTATAAACTTTTACCTTCATCCAGGAACTTCACCGGTGTGCCTAATCGCACAAGATTTTCAATTCATGAGAAACAACTTCAATTTCAGGACTATTTTTAATTATTTCCTACAGGGATTATTAATTACGGTACCTATCACAGTTACTTTGGTAGTACTTATCCAGGGAATTATCTGGATCGACAATCTCATACCGATACACATTCCCATTGCCATTCCGGGGTATCCAAATTTTGAAATTCCAGGTGTCGGAATCCTGGTTTTATTTCTTATAGTAACCATCCTGGGTTATTTTGCATCGAACCTTGTAGCAAATCCATTTTTTAGCATGATGGAAAAATTGCTCGGAAAAACACCGCTGTTAAAAATTATTTACACTTCAGTAAAGGATCTTGTAGAGGCATTTGTAGGTGAGAAAAAGCGATTCACCAAACCGGTGCTGGTTACCATGAATTATCAGCCCGTGACGCAACGCATCGGGTTTGTGACCGAAAATGACTTGTCACGACTTGGAATTGAAACCACCAAAATGGCTGTATACCTGCCCTTCTCTTATGGGTTTAACGGACAATTATTTATTGTGGAAGCCACAAATATTCAACAACTCGATGTGTCAGGTACAGAAATGATGAAGTTTATTATTTCCGGAGGCGTAACTGAAATATAATTAAAATAAAAAAAACAACACCATGAAAACATCTTTTCTCACTATTTCATTTCTTATTATTTCTATTTCATTACTGGCGCAATCGAAAGTGCGTTACGAAACTGCAACATTTAACGGAATAAGTCTTACAGCTGCAAGTATTGAAATATCCAATGCTGATGAAGACATGGTTGCAAAACGTTGGGCTTCGTATATGAAAGATTATAAAGGAAAAATGAAAGGCCGGAAGGGCGAATACTTCCTGGATAATGCAAAAATTCCTTCTATTAGTCCTGATACTCTCGATATTTATTCAAAGGTGAATGATGCCGGCGATAATATTGTAGTCACTATTGCAATAAACAGAAACGGTGAATACATCACCAATTCAGGCGGCAATTACTCAGGGGCAGATGAAATACTTCTGAAATTTGCTACAATGATCAATAAAGAACTTGCTGAGGATAAAGTTAAGGCGGCTGAAAAAATTCTGAAAGCCCTTGAAAAAAGTCGTGAAGAGCTGAAAGACAAGAATAAAAAATTATCAAACGGCATCCAAAACCTTAAAAGCGAAATTGCCGACAATGAGCGCGATATTAAATCGAATGAAAAATCAATTGACGAGCTGAACTCCAAAATCAATGAGCAGGATAATGTTGTAAAGTCACTTAAAAATAATGCTGACGGATTTAAATAATTTTTTATGAATATAAATAAAGCAGCAACCGGTCCTGCCAAATCAGTTGACGAAGATGCTATACGAAATGAAACCACTGACCTGGTTAAAAAGATAGGGGAACTGCAGTTAAAATTATATGCTGAATCCAAAAAAAGCTTACTGGTTATTCTGCAGGGAATGGATGCTTCCGGAAAGGATGGCGCCATTAAAGATGTTTTTGCGGATGTGAATCCAATGGGTTCACGGGTATTTAATTTCAAAAAACCTACATCACACGAATATTCTCACGATTTTTTATGGCGCATTCATGCTAACGTTCCTCCCCAGGGCATGATTCATATTTTTAACCGTTCTCACTATGAAGATATCCTTGTTCCTTCTGTTGAAAACAGCTTTCCTGAAAAAGATATTGAAAAGCGTTACCGCCAGATTAACGATTTCGAACAGTTGCTCGAAGATAACGGAACTTCCGTTTTAAAATTTTTTCTGCACGTCTCACATAAAGAACAGCAGGAACGGTTACGCGAACGAATGACCAATCCCAAAAAATTCTGGAAACATAAGGATGTGGATTGGGAAACCAGCAAAAAATGGGACCTGTATATGGAAGTGTATGAATCCATATTTGAAAAGTGCAATGTCAGCCCCTGGCATATTATTCCGTCCGATAAAAACTGGTATAAGGAATACCTGCTTGCCGAAAAAGTGTACGAGGCCTTAAAACAAATCGATCCGAAATATCCGGATTTGGTTACAACATTGCGGTAACCTCTTACGGTTAATTTATTCCTGAACTACCCGGTTTCTAATTAGAATTTTGATCCGTGTATTTTTTTAATTTATCCGGTGCAACTTTTTTGTTCTGCAATCCATCTTAAAAAAAACCATTGTCTTATGAATACTGCTGTTAAAAAAATTGGCAGGTGGGTTATTTGCGCCTTCCTGGGATTTTATTCCATTAATTCAAATGCCGGTCATTTACTGGGAACTGACATAACGTACACCTATGTCTCGCCGGGAGTTTACCAGGTGAGTGTCAGGTGGTACCGCGATTGCCAGGGATTACCTGCGGTGCCCCAGATATCCGTGTGTATTTCATCGGTGTCGTGTGCTACATCCGGCACTTTTTCACTTGACTCAGCAGGAAGTATTATTCTTCCGCCCTCCTCCTATCTGCCTCCTGTAACATCATCCTGCCAGGGAGGACCCGGTCTGGGAATTGAAAAAACAACTTATTCCGGATTGGTTACCTTGCCTTCAACCTGTTCCGACTGGATAATAAGTTACTCTTCATTTCCTCAAAATGCGGGACAAAACCAGAGTTTTTTGTATGTGTCTACTAAAATTGATAATCTGAATTATCCCGTAAATTCTTCATCTGCGTATGTAGCGGATCCAACATTCGTATTCTGCACCAACCAGCAGGCGTGGAATAATTTCGGATCAACCGATGCGGACGGCGATTCCCTTTTTTATCATCTCAATCCCTATTACGACAACACCACGCCCTGTCCCCCGGCACCCTTTCTGAATCCGATGCAGCCATTTAATCAGCTGCAGTCTTCCACTCCAATTGTTATTGATTCCCTTAACGGTGTTATGACGTTTACTCCATCCACGGTACAGCAGGCATTTATTTCAGCAAGGGTGGATGAATTCAGAAACGGCGTGCTGATCAACAGTTCAACTATCGAACATCTCAGTTACATCATCTCAAATTGTATTGTTTCCGGCATTTCAGAAAATGATAATTCCAAATTCAAAATACATCCTAATCCAGCAAAGGAATCTTTGTTTGTGGAAATAGCGGGATATGAAAAGCCGCTTTATGCAGAAGCTACCGATATGTCGGGAAAAAATTCACTACTCGAAATAAAGTACTCACGCGAGGGAGTATACGAAATAGATATTTCATCTCTCTCAAAAGGCAGTTATGCATTAAAAATTATTAGCACAAACGAAATTGCTGTTAAGCGATTTGTGAAACTGTAAAAGTTAATTCACGCTTTGCGCATCTTCGAATACTACCTGTAACACCGTTTGACCCACCATTCCTAAAGTCGCGGGGTCAATCTGATCCATATTGTCGGTAACACGGTGATGGTGATCAAAAAAATCGGATTGCATCACATCGTAATGGATAATGTTTATGCACGGAATGTTAGCAAGCTGGTTAATGTACAAATGATCATCGGTGACAGGAGCTGAGCGGGTATTAATAAAATAACTTCCATAACCCAGGGAATTTGCAGTATTCCAGACCCTGTCAACCAGCCCGCTTGCATAATAAACAGATGTTCCCTCCTTTGGAAATACCGCTCCTTTGGCTCCTACCATGTCAAGCAAAATGCCATACCGTGCGAAATATCCAGACTTGTGCGGATTCTTTGCCCAGTATTGTGAACCCAGGCACCAGGAATCTTTCATTACAGGAAAGCTGCTCTCCTCCGGCTGTCCGTAATCTTCAAGATCAAACAAAACAATATCAACACCAACATCAGGTTTATGAATACTGAGTTGCCGTGCTATTTCAATCAAAACACCTACGCCACTTCCACCGTCATTAGCACCATCATAAACTTTATTTTTATTGGCCCCTTCATCACGATCGGCAAAAGGGCGTGTATCCCAATGAGCACACAATAATATCCGCTGATTCTTTTCGGGTTTATACGAAGCAATAATATTTCTCAAATCATATTTCCGATTATCAAAAGTGGTTACGATACCTTTCTGAACCATCACCTCAGGAATATAACTTCTTAATTTCTCTTCCAGCCATTGAGCACATGCAGCATGTGCCTTTGAACCGGGAATTCTTGGTCCGAAATCGACCTGCTGCTTCACAAATAAATACGCTGAATCTGCATTCAGTGCCGGGGCCTTAACGGGAATTGCCGCGGGTTTTGTAACGACTTCTGTTTCAGTTTCCGGAGTAGTGTCCTTGGCAGTGCATGCAATTATCAAAAAAAGGGCGCTGTAAAAAAAAACAGGAAATCTTTTAATAGTGAGCATGTGCCTTGTGTTTAATAATCAGTACAAATATCCGGTTAAACTTTCGACCAGGTAACACCGTCCCGGGTATCTTTAATAGCAATGCCTAATTTGGTTAACGTATCACGTATCTGATCTGCGGTCTGAAAATCCTTGCTGTTCTTTGCCTTTGTCCGGATCTCAAGAATCAATTGCATTAATCCCTCTACATCCTGGCTGTTGTCTTTTGCTTCGGCTTTTATTCCAAGAATGGTAAACAACAAATCATCAAAAAGTTTTTTCACCTGCAGAATACCATCTTCAGAAATGGTTTCAGTTCCTGCATGAACGGAATTGATCAGTCGCGAAGCATCAAATAAATTCGCTATTACCACAGCTGTATTAAAATCATCATTCAAAGCAGCGAAGCAGGCTGATTCAATCGCAGCTATATCGAAGGAAGTTTTTTCTGAAGGTTGCAATTTCCCGATAGTTTCATAAGCATTAAGCAAACGCTGCAAACCTTTTTCTGCGGCAAGCAATGCCTCGTTTGAAAAATCGAGTGTGCCACGGTATTGCGTTTGCAAAATAAAAAAACGCACGGTCATGGGTGGGTATGCTTTCTCAAGAAGTTCATTCCCTCCGAAAAATAGTTCCCGCAAGGTGATCGTATTGTTATACGACTTACCCATCTTTCTTCCGTTGATGGTAATCATGTTGTTATGCATCCAATACTTTACAGGGCTGCATCCGCTTACCGTTTTCGACTGTGCAATTTCACTTTCGTGATGAGGAAATAAAAGATCCATACCACCTCCATGAATGTCAAATTCGGTACCGAGATATTTTGTTGCCATCGCAGAGCATTCAATGTGCCAGCCCGGAAAACCTTCTCCCCACGGACTGTTCCATCGCATTATGTGTTCAGCCGGAGCTTTTTTCCATAAAGCAAAATCAGCCGCATTGCGTTTCTCACCCTGGCCTTCGAGTTCGCGGCTTCCTGCTATCATATCTTCAAGAATTCGTCCGCTCAGTTTGCCATAATCATTTGCCAATGCATATTTATTCACATCAAAATATACTGAACCGTTAACTTCATAAGCAAGACCTTTTTTAATAATGTCCTGTATCATATCAATTTGCTCAACAATATGTCCGGTAGCTGTCGGCTCAATGTCGGGACGCTGGCAATTCAGCAAATCCATCATGTCATGGTAAAGGTTGGTATACTTCTGCACCAGCTGCATGGGCTCCACTCTTTCAAGTTTCGCTTTTTCATTTACTTTATCCGTTGCTTCGCGTCCCTCTTCCTCAAAGTGACCGGCATCGGTAATATTTCTAACGTAACGAACTTTGTATCCAATAAATTTCAGATACCGGTACACAACATCAAATGTTACGTAAGGGCGTGAGTGACCCAGATGCGATTCGCCGGATACAGTTGGACCGCAAACATACATGCCCACGTTAGGAGGCTGAATGGGTTTAAAGAGTTCTTTGGTTCGTGATAAAGAATTGTAGAGATAAAGTTCCTGACTCATAAAAAAGAAAAATTATTTAACAGTTGAATTTAGTTTTTGTAATTTTAATTGCTTCAGCATATCACCCGTCATGGTGGCGAGATCAAATTTTTCTTTCCAACCCCAGTGTTCCCTTGCCTCCTTATCATCAATTGAAGCAGGCCAGCTGTCGGCAATCGCCTGTCGGAAATCGGGTTTGTAGGTGATAGTAAATTCCGGAATATGTTTTTTTATTTCTGCAGCAATTTCTTCGGGTGAAAAACTCATACCTGCCACATTATAGGAAGACCGGATCTTTACTGAATCATACGGTGCGCGCATAAGATCCAGCGTAGCGTCCAAAGCATCGGGCATGTACATCATTGGCAGCGTGGAATCCTTTCGAAGGAAACATTCAAAACTTCCTTCTTCTAACGCCTTATGATATATGTCAACAGCATAATCGGTAGTTCCTCCGCCGGGTAACGATTTGTAGCTGATTAAGCCAGGGTAACGCAGACTGCGTACATCAACATTAAATTTATGATTATAATATTCACACCATCTTTCGCCGGCCTGTTTGCTTACTCCGTAAACAGTTGAAGGTTCCATGATGGTATGCTGGGGAGTATTATCACGGGGCGTTGTTGGTCCGAATACTGCAATTGAACTGGGCCAGAAAATTTTTATTGCGGTATTTTCCTTTGCAATATCAAGCACATTAAAAAGTCCTTCCATATTCAGTTTCCATGCAAGCTTTGGATTTTGTTCCGCTGTTGCGGAAAGTAATGCGGCGAGTAAATAAACTTCTGTTACCTCATGCTGTTTCATCAGTTTTGCAACAGCATTAAAATCGAGAACGTCAACAACAAAACCGGGCCCGCTTTCGCGAAGTTCACCTTTCAGTTCTTTCACATCGGTTGCAATCACCTGTGAAGGATGCATCTCACTTCTCAGGCGCATTACCAGGTCTGTACCAATCTGACCGGCCGCGCCCAATACCAAAACCGTATCCTTTTTCGTCATAATTGTGCATCAATTTCCCGCAAAGGTAAGAGTAATTTCATTCAAATAAAGCGGATTTACCGGCTTGATACAACAGGTATTATGCTTAAAACACATTATCCGGCAGGAAAAATTTTTAAAAGACAGGCCGATGGCCTCTCAAAGGGACTTAATAATACTTTGCCATAATTTTTTAGAAGTGTCGTCCCATGAAAATCGCGCACTTTGAATAATTCCCCTGGCTGACAAATCAGCCCGCACCGTTTCACTATTGCTGATTTGAACCATGGCCTCTGAAATTGACGACACTTCAAATGGATTTACAAGAAGCGCTGCATTTCCACTTACTTCCGGCATCGAGGTAACATTGGAGGTTATAACCGGAACACCGCATCGCATGGCTTCAATAATTGGAACACCGAAGCCTTCGAAATACGAAACGTACAGCATCGCCATAGCTGCACCTGTAATTTTAACAAGTTCTTCAATCGGTTGGCGGCCAAGAAAGATCACATCATTTTTATGAGTCATGCTGTTATACACCGTTTCCATTTCAGGTGTCCACCATTTTTTATGTCCAACTATTAGTAACTTAATTCCACTGCCGGTCTGATTCCTGAATGCTTCAAACGCCCTGAAAAGATTCGCGATATTTTTTCGCTGGTGCAACATGCCCACAAATAAAAAATAAGGCTGTCCGGAGGAGTAAGTGACCCGCGTTGCCGTAATTTCGGCGGTACCGGCCGGACGGTAGCACTCATTCACACCGTTATAAACCACATCAATTTTGCCCGGATCAACCTGGTAAGCATTTATAAGATCTGCTTTACTGAACTCTGAAACCGTGGCTATACGTTTTGCAACTTTTGCAAACGAAGGAAAATAATGTTTGTAATACCAGCGGGTAAGCATTGGCAAATCGTTGGGGTAATGCTCAAAGTTTAAATCATGAATAACACCCACTTGCGGAACTTTAGCGGAAAGACTCAGGTAACCATCCGGACTTAAAAATAAATCGGCTTTATACTTTTTTAAAGCCGCGGGTACAGCATGTTCAAACCACAAATAATATAAAACCGGGTGACGGGCCTGCGGAAAAAGCGCAACCGGTGTTACGTTAGGGCCAAAAATAAATTCATCCGACCATTTCCTGTCGAAAAAAAAGAGAAATTCTACTTCGGGGTGCTCCCTGGTAATGCGCAATAGGGTATGATAGGCGAACCAGCCCATACCATCCAGCTTGCCGGGGAGTAATAAACGGGTGTTAACAGCTATACGCACGACTGCCGGGAGTTAATATTTGGTGTACCGGAGGCTGAAATGGTTTTTTCGTAATTTCGCATAACACCTTTATGGGGAACCTTGTTAAGGGGTCAAAATTAGAAATTCGCCGTTACAGCCGCATCCGTTTACGGTTTTAATGTTAAACCACCTGAAAGCCAGTAATATTATCATCAATTCAATAAAATAAAATGCCTTATTTACTGTTTGTTTAGGTGTTACCTTATTTTGAAAAGCACTATGAAGAGGATTCTACTCATTTTAAGCATTTTAGCCTTATTCCCTACTTTTATTCAAGCCCAGGAACCAGCCATAGGTCAGTGGCGGGTTCATCTTCCCTTTATTAAGGCACGGGTGGTTGCTACTACGGGCGACAAAGTTTACTGCGCTTCCGACCGTGGTCTGTTTTTTTATCAGCAAAGCGATAATAGTGTAGTGCCCATGTCAAAAATTTCCGGGTTGTCGGAATTGAACGTAAACACACTTAAATATGACCCCGAAACCAAAATACTCGTTATAGCATATACCAATGCCAATATCGACCTGATCAATCAGAATAAGATTATCAATATATCCGATATCAAAAGAAAGAATCTCACGGGCGATAAAAATATTTACGGAATCGCTTTCCGTAACAACTTTGCCTATCTCTCGTGCGGTTTCGGAATTGTGGTACTCGATCTTTTGAAAAATGAAATCAAAGACACGTATATCATAGGACCGGGAGGAACTGAAATAAAAGTTTTTGATATTGAATTTATGGGGAATACCATTTTTGCTGCTACTGAAGAAGGTGTATTTTCTGCGGATATTAATAATCCTAACCTGGGAAATTTTGCTAACTGGTCGATTTCTCTGGCCGATAACGGAAACGCAGGGGATTATACTCTGCTCGAAAAGTTTGACAACAAATTATTTGTCAATTATGCCAAACCAAATGCCGCGGCCGGCAATTCCAACGACGACATTCTTATGTATGATGGTTTTACCTGGGCTCCATCACCTGTTTCAGGCAGCCAGGATATAACTAAAAATTATTCTTTTTTTGCAACGGCAACCGAATTACTGATAACTAACGGCTATAGCGTAAGTGTTTATAATACTTCATTTTCCCAGACCCGTAAAATTGATAACAATGATTACCAGTCACCTGTTACCAGGGATGCTATTTACGATGCTGCAGGTCTGCTATGGATAGCTGATAACAACCAGGGCCTGATCCGTGTCACTCCGACCGGCAATTACGATTTTATTTTTCCTGATGGACCGCAATCGGACCTGGTCAGCGCAATGGAATCTGTTAAGGGTCGCTTGTGGGTTACACATGCCACCCGCACACAGGGATGGTTCAATACGTATTCACCGGGCAATTTTTCTGAATTTTATAATAATGACTGGAAGACCTATAATAACCAGACGCTACCTAACGCACCTTTCACGATTGGGAGTTACTTCGACAATATGTCGCTGGCAATTGACCCTACGAACCCGCAACATGTTTTTATCGGGTCTAAGGGAAACGGGATCCTTGAAATGTTGAACGGCCAGCCTGTTGCTTCGTTCAGGGATACGAACAGCACATTGCAAATCGGTATTGGAAATCCTACTCAGGTGCAGGTGGTAGGTATGCGATTTGATAAAAGCAACAACTTATGGGCAGTGAATTCGCTGGCAGCAAGACCGGTAAATGTGCGGACTACAGAAGGAAACTGGTATGCATTTTCAATTCCAACCATCACGGGCGCACCTCTGTTTGGTGACCTGACAATTGATTCCTATGGTCAAAAATGGATTAATATTATCGGTAATAATTCGCAGGGAACCGGAATAGTTGTTTTCGATGATAAAGGAACGCTTGAAGATGATTCGGATGATATTGCCCGGTTTATTTCTACCGGAAGCGGCAAAGGAAATTTGCCCAGTGCCGATGTAAGGGCCATCACTGAAGATCTGGAGAATGAAATTTGGCTGGGTACCGGTAAAGGTATTGCGGTAATCTATTCTCCTTCCTCTGTTATCACCTCCACAAATTTTGATGCTCAGCAAATTTTAATTAAACAGGATGGTATTAATCAGTATTTGCTGGAATCGGAAGTTGTAACAGCAATTGCCGTTGATGGGGGAAACAGGAAATGGATCGGAACCGAATCAGGCGGACTTTTTCTTATGTCGCCCGATGGTACAAGACAAATTGCAAATTATAATGAATTAAATTCACCACTGTTATCGAATTATATAATTGCATTAGCCATTGACCAGGTTACCGGTGAAGTTTTTATTGGCACCAACAGGGGTTTGATTTCTATAAAAGGCGAAGCAATCGCCGGTGATGGTGGATGTAATAATGTTTTAGTATATCCGAATCCCGTTAGGGAAAATTATAGCGGACCCATTGCTATAAAAGGGCTTGTTCCAAATGGAAATGTGAAAATAACGGATGTTAGTGGTAACTTAATTTATGAAACCACTGCGCTGGGATCGCAGGCTATCTGGTACGGAACAAATTTCAAAGGCGAAAAAGCACATACCGGGGTTTACCTTGTATTTAGTTCCGATGAAGAAGGCGAAAATACCTGCATAACGAAATTACTTTTCATTAATTAATGCTTTTCAGGATATAAATGAACAGCAAAACACGGGGCATCGTATTACAATCCACGAATTATAGTGAATCGAGCCTGGTAGTAAAAATTTATACTGAAAATGCCGGCCCCGGATCTTACATTGTGGGCAGCGTTCGTACTCGGAACAGCAGGTTTAAAAGCAATATTTTTCAGCCGCTCTCGCTCGTAGAAATGGTTGCATCGGGCAAACCCGGGCAATCGATGAAACGCATTACTGAAATTCAGTTATCACCTCCATTTATCACAATTCCGGGCGATATTGTTAAAAGCAGCATCGCAATATTTTTATCGGAGGTGATTTACCGTTCTATCCGTGAAGAAGAACAAAGTCCTATACTCTTTGGCTTTCTCCATAACAGCATTCAGATCCTGGATCTCTGTCAGGAAAACTGTTCCCGGTTTCATATTTATTTTATGATCCGGTTCTCGAGGCATCTGGGTTTTTTCCCTCATGGGGAATGCGTGCCCGGTGTCAGCATCTTTGATCTCAAAGAAGGGTACTTCACGCCGAACCGGCCTGTACATGAAGCATTCCTTGATTATGATCATGCAGCATTGCTGTTCCGGCTAATGCATTCGGATTTTGAAAATTATAGGGATATTCCTATCACATCCCCTTCACTTAAAATTCTGGTTAAAGCAATGGTAACTTATTTTGAAATCCATCACACCCATGGCAATGCAATTAAATCACATACCGTACTTGAAGAAGTCCTGGGTTAAATATACACGCTAAGGTATGTTCGTGAAGTCACATTTTTAGTAACTTTGTTTCCTGATTCAACAATTCCCAAACCTAATCCTATCATTAGTTACTTTTATAAAATGAACCTATTGAAATTTGTAATCACAGGTATTGTTTCTTTACGGAAATGCGTAGCAATTGCGGTAGTAATTACCATGAGTGCGTGTCAGCAGGCACCGGAAAAAGAAATTCCTGCAACACAACAAAATCAGCCTGCGCCCGGGTTTAATCCGTATCAGGACGCCAACCTCACGGTAGAAGTTTTTAAGGTCGATTCTATAGAACATAACGGAACGCATGGCTGGGGGTATGATATTATGATCAATGGTGAAATTCATATTCATCAGCCACACATACCTGCAGTAATGGGAAACAATGGATTTTCAAGTGAAGAAAAAGCGCAGATCGCCGGTGAATTTGTGATCAAAAAAATAAAAAATAATATTTTACCGCCACGGGTTTCTCCCGAAGAACTTGATAGTTTGGGTGTGCTGGATTGATATGAGAAGTTATTTATTGTTTGTTGTTGCACTTTGTTATGTTTCATCCGGCCTTTCACAGGATATTCTTGTTTTAAGAAAAAACGAAGCGGAAATTAAATGCCGTATTGTTTCAATGAATGATTCGCTGGTTACTTACCGGCTCTGGCCTTCGCACGACACCACAATCTATTCCGTAACGAAGTATGAAGTGCTTTCGTTTTTACTCGACAAACGAACCCGGAAGTCAAATAAATTTTCTGATAAAGATGAAGAACTGGCTTATGATTCCAACCTCCTTGGTGAATATAAATCAGGCAGTGTTGTTCAGGGTTACGTTATAACATTGTCAAAAGATACCTTGTACGGATTTATTACCGTAAAAAATGTAGCCCGCAACCAGTCCGAAGTTTTATTTAATGACAATAACGGTGTAGCAATACTATATACAGTAAAAGATGCAATCGCATATGGCTATGCAGATGTTCATTATGAACGAATCAGAACAGGGTACCGCAAAGAAATTACCAACGACCTAAAAAGTTCCGACGGGTTTCATTTTCTTCACAAAGCCGTTGATGGTCCTTCAAAATTGTATCGTTTTTATACGCTTCATTTCAGCAATGGAACAATGTCATCTTACAACCAGGATCCACCGCTGTACCTTGGAAAACTCAGGCGCCATTTTTTTATTACCAACCCGGAAGGAAAACAAATTTTTACCAAAGGAAGAACATTAACCGGAGCCCTCAACAGGATGTATTATAAATATCCTGGTTATCTGTCACGCTATCCTGTTAATACGCCCAGGGCCGCTGAACTACTGGAAATCGTTAAAAAATTTAATGAATGGTTTGAAAGCAATAAATGAGTTATTGTTCAACAATTTCAATTTCTTTATTGATTATTTTTCTGTCAATAGTATCGGTTGTCCATTGCTGATTTCTTTTTTTCATTCCCTTACCTTTTTGCATTTCCATTTCACCACAACATGCACAACAAGCGTTGTTACCCATTCCCCTTTTCATACCAGGCCCGCATTCCATTTTGTTTTTCCCCATACAGTCATTCATCCCTGAGCAGAGATTATCATTAGCCATGGATCGGTGCTGCATACCATAGTGACCACTTTTCCCCTTATGTGTCATTTTTCGCACACCTTTGTATGCCAGGCAAAGAAGGAGTATAACTGCTCCTATCAGCACCAAATAACCACCCCATCTAAAAAAAGAACCGGGATTATCCGTTTTAACTTTTATAAGGAAATGTAAGGCTGCCAGTATGACCAGCAATACCAGTGATGTTGAAATAAACATGTTCATTGCAGTTGTTTTAGTGAGTAAATGTAGAAATTCGGGATGAATAACAAAAATTTCCGTTGTTAATCGAATAAGTAGCCTGAAATTGAGCGAAGGTGGCTCTGCAACTACATTCCAGTTATAAAAGGAAACGCTTTCTATCTTTTTCTCATCCTGCAGGAATTCATATCTTGATAAATTTTTTCACATACATTCCAATGGCAGTTTGTACTTTGATGAAATAATAACCCGGTTCAAAATCGGAAATAATAAAAGTTCCGTGATTGCCTTCAAAACCTCTTCTTTTTTGACTGATCAATTTTCCTTCAACATTGTAAATTGAAATCTCCTGAATCACATCATCGTTCCTGGTGACCACATGCAATTGGTTGTTTGTAGGGTTCGGATATATCAATATTTGGGTAGAGTGTATTACATCTTCATAACCAAGAACTCCAATGGTATTAATAGTTTGATTGGTTATAATAGGTGGGTTATAATCAAAAAATATGCTAGCCCTGTTTTTAATTTCAATTGAAACAGGAAGATTGCTGTATGTATGAATGGTGTAATTTATATATCCATGACTAAGTAACTCATTGGTGCCACTGTCAGGAAGCATAATATCTTCAAATGTGAATTGGATTACATGATCATCAATGAACGAAAGCTGGCAGGGATGGCTGGCCGAAAGAAATTGAAATGTGGAAATATCCAGTGAGGCATCCAGGGTATCAATAATAAATACTTTATAGGCCATATATGTTCCGGTATTTTGAAAATTGATCCTGTACCGGAGTATTGAATCTGCCGGACTGATTAATCCAATAGATCCATACCCTTTTGGTGTCACACTTTTGTTATTTGGATCATAGGAGCTGAGGATCTCTCCTTGGTAAACATCCATATTATTGGAGATATTATTTTCAGATATCACATTGGTGATATGTGCATGAGTATAGAAAGTAGTACCCGAGACAGCAAGTGTATCTACAGTTAAGTTTGATGTAATAACAAATGGCACCAGGTATTGAAGGCTGTCAATGTTCCAGAAATATTCATTTCCCGAAATAGAATCTACAGTTGGATTTGTATTTGTAACTGTAAATATATTCGAATCAAAAGTCATCTTCAATTTCCCGCTCGCAGGGAGCGGTTGTTGATTTTGAACATGAACAAAAATGTGGGTGTTGAATCCGGGAATAGCTTGATTTTGATTTACAGTCACTGAAAGATCCTGTAAATTTCCAACCTGGTCCTGAATTCCTAAGTTATTCCCCGAATACATGGTAACTGTATCAGTGATCAGAACCGGGATTGTAACCGGGCACCTGCTGAGCGTTGTGTTAAAAGGGATTGCTTCCAGAGTATACGACCCGGTATCAGCTGAATTTTCAAAATATCCGTTTTGTTCTGTAAACACTAGTTTACCTGTTGAATTTAACCTGATCAGCTGATTTGGAATACCAGGCTCAATACCGTCTGCTAAACAATTATTATTGACATCGTAATACAGTTTTCCGGAATAGTTTTTACGTAGCGGGTTGCGGATAGCCACAACTCCGATCACACCTGAATTATTTTTTGAAACTACATAAATTATGTCGTTGTTTGTGAAATAATCATTTGGGAACCGTTGATCAAGAATATGATGTGCGAAAAATTGAGTTGTATTATTATCAAACTGCATCGAACCAATAGTATAAGTACAGGTTGTATCTAACATTCCAATATTGCTACCTAAGGAGTACAAAGTAATATCCCGGCAAACCATGGTATAACTTAGTCCCGGGTAGGTACATTTTAATAGTCCATCTACATAAATTCTACGTTGGGCATTTGAGGTTATAAAAACTGCCGAATCCGTTGCGCCAAATTTATCTCCATATTGAAAATTGCTGATGCCAGTGTTCATGGTATAAATGTCTCCAAGAGTATTCTTATCCACTTTTGTAACCACTAAGTCATTTGTATTGAAATCAATCATTCCTATGTAAAAATGATTGGCTGAATTTTCAAATGCCACAGTTATGAAATCCAATATGTTGCCGAAAAGCACTTGTAAGATCAGAGTGCCTGATTGGTTTATTTTATCAATATGGAATACATCAGATATTTCAGAAAAATATGCCATGTTTATATTTTGATTATCGTCTTCCTGTAGGTATATTTCGGTGATTCCTTGACTTGACCCAGGTCCATAATATTCATTTGTAATAATTCCGGTTGCAGGGTCTATGAATAAAATACAGGGTGTAGTAATGTCAATATGGTACAAACCGGAAATCACAAGGCTTCCATTTGAAAGAAATAAATGAGAAGCTGATTCCACCATTAAAAATTCTTCATACGAATTCGAAATAATAGGAGGAAATTGAAGCAGTTCCGAATGATTCCACAGCAATGTATCATTTGCATCAAACTTTTGAATACGGATATTCGGTTGTAAATAGGAAACGAGATACCGGTTGCCGGATGTATCTCTGAAATTCATAATGGCGGTTTCAGAGATGCTTTGATTAAACACAACATAACCTTCCTTATCAAATGAAATAAATTTGTCGGGTGCCACTATTGTTACCCCATTCACTACTAGATTGAGGTTGCCTTCAAAATCAATTTCAGCATTATAATATTCAGTATTATATCCCGGCAGGTGCACCTTCCAGTAATCATACTGCCCAAATGATTCTTTACTTAATAATAGCAAAATTAAAATCGATATATTCCAAATAAAAATTTTCATATTATAAATAGAGTAGCAAAAATTAAAAAATTTAAGACAGTCAAATTATAAAAATAATTCGTTACTTTAACTTTTAATTACATACTGAAAGTAAAACACTTTTTCCAAAGTCTGCCAATAAACAAGACATTCGTTCAAGCGAAGCCTTGCTCCTGTTGTCCGACAAGGGCGATATAAACCCTTGATTTGCACCTATTCAGACTACTTTCAGACTACTTTTTCCGGGATTCAGACTACTTTTTCCGGTAGTAGTCTGAACCTCAAATTTAAATAGAATTACTCTATTATGACCTTAACAGTTGCTAAATCTTCTTTCCACCTCATCCCGCAATAATATATCCCGGAAGGAAAATCTGAAAAGTATATACTGCAAATTTATTGGGATGAATGGGTGGATTTGTCTGGAGAGGCGATAAACAAAGCTATTTGAAACCACATATTAATTTAATGAATACATTTGGCCTTCAATCTAACCCTACATGAAAAAAGCCGGCAAAAATTCGCCCCTTAATTTTTCGACCAAATGGCAATATGACCCGTCGCTTGAAGGAACCGATCATGTGCAAATTGATCAGCAGTACGAACTTTTTATCAATGGCAAATTCACGACTCCCGTTAAAGGGAACTATTTTGAGACGATCAATCCCGCAAAGGAAACCGTTATTTCACGAATTGCTGCCGCCGGAAGTGAGGATGTAGACAAGGCCGTTAGTGCTGCACGTGCTGCCTATGATAAAACCTGGTCGAAGATGCCGGGTGCGGAACGCGGTAAATACATTTACCGGATTGCCCGCATCATTCAGGAACGGGCCCGTGAACTTGCTGTCATTGAATCATTGGATGGCGGAAAGCCGATACGGGAATCGCGCGACATTGATGTACCCCTTGCTGCAGCACATTTTTTTTATTACGCAGGCTGGGCCGACAAACTCGATTATGCCTTCCCGGGAAGGAAACCCAAAGCACTGGGTGTGGCAGCACAAATTATTCCCTGGAACTTTCCGTTACTCATGGCGGCCTGGAAAATTGCACCGGCCCTGGCGGCAGGAAATACCGTAGTATTAAAACCCGCTGAAACCACCTCGCTGACTGCGCTGAAACTTGCCGAAATTATCCGCGATGCGGGGTTACCTCCGGGAGTAGTGAATATTATTACCGGCGCAGGAGCTACCGGTTCAGCATTAGTGAATCACCCGGGAATTGATAAAGTAGCCTTTACAGGATCTACGGATGTAGGAAAAATTATTCAGAAAGCACTGGCGGGTACTTCAAAAAAATACACGCTGGAGTTAGGTGGCAAGGCCGCGAATATTATTTTCGAAGATGCCGCTATTGACCAGGCCGTTGAAGGCATTGTGAATGGAATATTTTTTAACCAGGGACATGTTTGCTGCGCTGGCTCCCGGCTGTTTGTCCAGGAAGGTATATCCGCAACCGTTATCCGGAAATTAAAAGACCGTCTTGAGACACTTATTATTGGTGACCCTCTTGACAAAAACACTGATATTGGTGCAATTAATTCAAAAGAACAACTGGCTAAAATTAAAATGCTGGTAAAGGCAGGTGTAAGTGAAGGAGGGAATATGTATCAGCCCGACTGCCCGGTTCCGTCAAAAGGTTTTTGGTTCCGGCCAACGCTTTTTACTGATGTAGCCCAATCGAGCCGGGTTGTTCAGGAGGAAATTTTTGGTCCTGTACTGGCCATTCAAACCTTTCGCACAGTCGAAGAAGTAATCGAAAAAGCCAATAACACTCCTTTTGGTTTATCAGGTGGAATCTGGAGTGATAAAGGGTCAAAGGTCTTCAAGGTTTCCTCTAAGTTAAAAGCCGGTGTGGTATGGGCAAATACCTATAATAAGTTCGATCCGGCATCGCCTTTCGGAGGATATAAGGAAAGCGGTATGGGAAGGGAAGGTGGGTTGCATGGTTTGTACCCCTATGTGAAATGGTAACTTCTTGTATTGCTTTAAAATTTGGTGTGAATAAAATTTTTTATAGCTTTATCCCTTAATACCACATTTAACCCATTATACAGTAACCATTATTAAATCCAAATCACATGATAAAGAGCGTTAAAAACGAAGAATGGAAAGAACTGAAAATGCCTAAAGGGGCACTTCGGTACCGTTATGCTATCTCTAACCAGGGACGCATTGCCAGTTTCACCAATAAAATTCCGGAAGGAAAATTACTGAACGGCACTTCCATAGGAGGTTATCCTACTCTGAACGTGAAACCTTTCGGCGAAAACAAAACTTATTACATTCATAAACTGGTTGCCGAATTATTTTTAAAGAAAACAAGTACCAAACAAAAATTTGTAATTCATAAAGACCATAATAAAACTCATAACGGCGCAAAAAATCTTAAGTGGGCAACCAAGGAAGATATGGAAGAGCATCAGCAATCGAGCCCGCTGGTGTTGAAAGCCCGTAAAGACAGGATGAGCAAACCCATTTATAAAGGTCATAAATTAACTGTCAGTACCGTTAAAAATATTAAGAAAAAAATATTCAGCAAATCACGCAGGGAGTCAATGAAAGACATTGCTGAGCATTATAACATTTCTGAAATGCAGCTTTACCGGATTAAATCAGGTGAAAACTGGTCGCATGTAAAGGTGTAACGGTATGGTTACACCCTTTTGGTAATTATTTATTGTAGAATGGAAAAGATCAAAACCCCGGCGAAGTTAAAACCCGGAAACAGTAATGGAACAGTAAACGACGCTACCAAAAGTACCGGTGAAAAAAAACGCATTGGTGTTCAAAAAACGTATAAGCTCTATATCGATGGCAAATTTCCGCGATCGGAATCAGGGCGGTTTTATAAGTTAACGAATTCTGCCGGGGAACTGGTTGCGAATATATGCAGGGGTTCTAAAAAAGATTTTCGTGATGCAGTAGTTGCCGCACGTAAAGCCCAGGAAAACTGGTCAAAACGCAGTGCCTATAACAAAGGTCAAATCCTCTACCGCATTGCTGAAACGCTTGAAGGACGTAGCGCCCAGTTTATTGATTCTTTTATAAAACAGGGACTGACTTCGCGCGAAGCGGAACAGGAGGTTGAAGTTTCCATCGACCGATTAGTTCATTATGCCGGATGGTCTGATAAATATCAGCAGGTATTCAGCACCGTTAACCCGGTTGAATCATCGCATTTTAATTTTTCATTTCCTGAACCTACAGGTGTGGTTAGTGCGATTGCTCCTCATAACGCACCGCTGTCAGGTTTAATTTCCATTATGTGTCCTGTCATTACAGGTGGAAATTCAATTATAATTCTTGCTGATGAAAAATTTCCGCTCACGGCCATCGAATTGGCTGAAGTGCTGCACGCATCTGATCTTCCCGGTGGTGTTGTTAACTTAATAACCGGCTTCCGTAAAGAACTAACCGGACCTTTTTCAAGCCATATGGATGTGAATGCAACTATTTATTGTGGTGATGATAAGGATGAATTAGCCCTGGCGCAGACTAACGGTGCCCTCAATGTGAAAAGAGTTATTCATTATAATTTTCAGGACTGGAAATCACCCGATGCGCAAAGTCCCTATATGATTATGGATACTCAGGAAATTAAAACTACCTGGCATCCGGTGGGAATTTAATTAATCCGGTTTCTTGATTTGTTCAATAATGCCGCAATCAACCACCGGAACACTACTTACCATTGCTGCTAAATCAAAAACTTTTGAAGAGGGTGTATTTGGCTTCCACTCCTTTGCAGGATATGGAATATTTTTGAAAATTTAGTGCATTTATTTGATTATCAAACTTTTAAATCATATTTTACACTAACCGTATGACTTGCTTTCCTACCTGTAAAACTGGTTTTCAGCCCTGAAATTCATTACCTTTGCCTCCCTGTTTTGAGGTTCTTATTGATGCCCGATTCTACTAACATTATTCCCCAGGATTACCAGGTCAGCAAATCCGACCGTCAGCGGCTGAATCAACATGCATCATGTATTGTGTGGTTTACCGGACTTTCAGGCTCGGGCAAAAGTACCCTGGCCAACGGTGTGGAATCACGACTTTTTGAAAAAGGAATCAGGACGTATGTTCTGGATGGCGATAATATCCGGTTCGGTTTAAATAACAATGTAGATTTTTCGAATGAGGGACGCAGGGAAAACATACGAAGAATAGGAGAAGTAGCGAAGTTGTTTGTAGATGCCGGAATAGTTGTACTCACCGCCTTTATTTCTCCTTTCCGGGAAGATCGTGACAGGGTGCGGAAGCTGGTGAGTAACGGGGAATTCATTGAAGTGTTTGTTGATTGTCCACTCACCGTGTGTGAAAAGCGGGATGTAAAGGGTTTATATCAGAAAGCACGAAATGGTGAAATCCCTGATTTTACCGGCATCAGTTCTCCGTTTGAAGCACCCGTCAAACCCGAATTAACAATTGCCACAGCCGAAACAACCATTGCTGATGCTGTTGAACAAATCTCGTCCTATATTATGAATACGATTTCCAACAAAAAATGATCTTATACAATTTAAATCACCTCAGGATTCTTGAGTCGGAAGCGGTGTATGTTATCCGCGAAACGGCTGCACAATTCGAACGGCCTGCATTACTGTTTTCAGGCGGGAAAGATTCCATAGTGATGACGCACCTTGCACGAAAAGCATTCTTCCCTGCGAAAATTCCTTTTCCAATGGTGCATATTGATACCGGTCACAACTTTCCTGAAACCATTGAATTCCGCGATAAAATGATTGGGCAACTTGGAGCCCGTCTCATTATCGGTTCTGTACAGGAAAGTATTGATACCGGACGCGCCATCGAAGAAAAAGGCATCAATGCAAGCCGGAATATTCTGCAAACCATTTCGCTGCTCGATACCATTGAAAAATATAAACTCGATGCATGCCTTGGCGGTGCACGCCGCGATGAGGAAAAAGCCCGCGCCAAAGAACGTTTCTTCTCACACCGTGATGAATTCGGTCAATGGGATCCTAAAAACCAACGTCCTGAATTGTGGAATTTATTGAATGGGAAAAAAAATATGGGTGAACATTTTCGCATTTTCCCGTTGAGCAACTGGACTGAAATGGATGTGTGGCAATACATACTCATGGAGAAACTTGATATCCCCTCCATTTATTTTTCACATGACCGTGAGTGTGTGGTAAGGGATGGAGTGATATTGGCAACGTCAGATTTTATTGCACTGAAACCGGGTGAAAAAGCAGGTATGATGAATGTCCGTTATCGTACCGTTGGCGACATGACGTGTACGGGAGCCGTTATATCACCTGCTTCAACCGTTGAAGAAATCATACTCGAAGTGGCTGCATCGCGAACAGCCGAGCGGGGTACACGCACCGATGATAAACGCTCCGACACAGCAATGGAAGATCGTAAAAAACTTGGCTATTTCTGATATACATTTATAATTATCAAACCCATTTAGTGAAATGAATTCACGTAACCTGGAAAATTATCAGAATATGGAACTCCTTCGGTTTACAACTGCAGGAAGTGTGGATGATGGAAAAAGCACACTGATAGGCCGGCTGTTATACGACAGTAAATCGATTTTTGAAGATCAGATGGAGGCCGTTGAAAGAACCAGCAAGTTAAAAGGTTTCGAACATGTTGATCTTGCGTTACTCACCGATGGACTCAAAGCAGAACGCGAACAGGGTATCACCATTGATGTTGCCTACCGTTATTTTGCAACACCGAAACGGAAATTTATCATTGCCGATACTCCCGGGCATATTCAGTACACCCGAAATATGGTTACCGGTGCGTCTACCGCAAACCTTGCACTTATTTTAGTGGATGCACGCAAAGGGATTCTCGAACAAACAAACCGGCATTCTTTTATTGCATCGTTGCTTCAGATTCCTCACATTATTGTTTGCATAAATAAAATGGACCTGGTAAATTATGACCAGGAAATTTTTGAGAGCACGGTAAGTGAATATAAAAAACTCTCGTCGCGTCTTGATGTTAAAGATGTGCATTTTATTCCCATCAGCGCATTGAAAGGTGATAATGTGGTTGATAAATCCAAAAACATGGATTGGTACCAGGGCTCAACACTGATGTATCTCCTTGAAAACATCCATATCAGCAGCGATGAAAATCACATTGATTGCCGGTTCCCGGTTCAGTATGTGATACGGCCACAGGCAACCGAATTTCATGATTTCAGAGGTTATGCAGGCCGAATTGCAGGTGGTGTTTTTAAACCCGGCGACCAGGTAAAAATTCTGCCTTCCGGTTTTACAGCAAAAATAAAAACCATTAATCCACTTCACAGTCTCTCCGTTGAAGATGCAGTTTACGAAGCTTTTTCACCCATGTCGGTAACGATGACACTCGATACTGATATTGATATTTCACGAGGCGATATGATCGTGCGGGAAAACAATGTACCTACTGTATCGCAGGACATTGATATTATGGTTTGCTGGATGAGTGAACGGCCACTTGTTGCCGGAGGTAAATACGGACTTAAACATACAACCAAAGATGTTCGGTGTATTATTAAAGATGTGAGATATAAAGTAGATATCAATTCCCTTCACCGCCTCGAAAATGATAAAAGCATTGGCATGAATGATATCGCACGTGTGCAACTTCGTACTACGGCGCCTTTGTTTTACGACAGCTACCGTAAAAACCGAATCACGGGCAGTGTAATTCTTATTGATGAAGCTACCAACGAAACAGTCGGTGCGGGAATGATTATTTAGCACCAAACTATTTTTCAGTACTCCCTTAACGGGGATGTCCATCCGATGAGAGAATAAGTGTAGTATATTTATTTACATTAGTACTATGGCCGATCATAACAAACTTTTAAAATATGCTATTCACGCTGCCATCAAAGCCGGTGAAGAAATAATAAGCGTTTATGATAGTGCGCATGAAGTGGAATTAAAATCCGACAAAAGTCCGTTAACCATTGCCGATAAAAAAGCACATAACAAAATAGTGGAGCTGCTTTCCGAATCCGGATTACCGGTTTTAAGTGAAGAAGGGCGCGACATTCCCTATGAAGAACGCACCGGATGGGAAAGTTTCTGGATGGTAGATCCGCTTGACGGTACACGGGAATTCATTAAAAAAAACGGTGAGTTTACCGTCAATATCGCACTTATTGAAAATCAAAAATCGGTTTTAGGAGTTATATATGTTCCTGTAACCGATACACTTTATTTTGGAGCAACCTGGATTCCTTCCTGTATGCAGCATCATGCCTCCGCTTTTTTTCACTCTGAAAAAAACCCTGATGCGTGGTACGAAAATATGCTGGCCGTTTCACTTAAACTGCCGGTTAGTGATTCCAACCACCCCTACACTGTTGTGGCAAGCCGGTCACACCTTTCTCCGGAAACGGAACTTTTTATCGAAACACTTCGCGTTAAGCATGGAGAACTTGAATTTATATCGAGCGGAAGCTCAATAAAAATATGCCTTGTGGCGGAAGGCAGTGCCGATATTTATCCCCGCCTGGCTCCTACTATGGAATGGGATACTGCCGCGGGACAGGCAATAGCCGAAAATGCAGGATGCATAGTAACCAATTTTCACACAGGCCTCGCCGTTACTTACAACAAAGCCGATTTGTTAAATCCACATTTTGTGGTCCAACGCCCTTAATTTTCCGGTATCATGATCAGGAAAATCGCGCGAGGCTTTAACAGGGATTTCAAAGATGCAGGTTTTCTTGAGATAGTAAAAGGCAGTGCCACTACATTTGCCGTTCGCCTGTTGGGACTTGTTGCGGGATATGCATTTACTTTTATTATCTCCCGTTATTACGGATCTGAAGTTCTCGGGGCTCACACACTTTCTGTTACTGTTTTAATGATGTTTAGTGTACTGGGCCGGCTGGGTATGGATTCGCTGCTGGTAAGGCACTTCGCACAGGATCATGCCACAGGAAGGTGGGATCGCATACTTGAAGTTTATAAAAAAACACTGACCGTGGTGGTTCCCGTTGGAATTGCATTATCGGCATTGTTGTTTTTTGCATCGGGCCAGATTGCGCAATACATTTTTCAAAAACCATTACTGGAACCCTATTTCCGTATTATTTCATTCGCAGTTTTACCCATGGCAATGCGATTCATTAATTCAGAGTGTTACCGCGGTTTCAGAATGAATAAAGAATATGCGTATAGCCAGAACGTTAGTTATTTTTTATATTCTGCCATTTTACTTGGCATCATAACTGTTTTTTACCGGCATCCCTGGTTACCGAACATTGCGTTTGCTGCCAGTTTGATGATATTAGCGTTAAGCAGCAGCCTGCTGATTATTAAACGCATTCGTGCAAATACAAAAGTTACTTCCTCCGAACTGGTGATTCCCGAAATGGTTCGGAATGCCATTCCTATGCTCCTGGCTAACTCCATGTTGCTGGTTGCAGGATGGATCAATACCATTATGCTGGGAATTTGGTCAACCGAAAGTGATGTTGGAATTTATTCGGTGGTATTAAAAATTTCAACCTTCTCAGCTTTTGTGCTCATGTCAATTAACAGTGTTTCGGCTCCGCGGTTTGCACAATTACATGCAAAAGGCGACACCGAAGGATTAAAAAAATATACGGCGCATACGGCAAAAATTATTTTTTATTCCTCCATACCAATTTTCCTGGGAATTATTTTTTTGAGGGATTGGTTGCTGGGCTTGTTTGGCGATGAATTTATTGCCGGTTCCCTTGCATTGTTAATTACCATGATCGGACAACTGTTCAATGTGTTTGCAGGATCAGTCGGACAATTTCTTTATATGACAGGAAAGCAGCATATTTTTCGCAACATCATACTTACGAGCACGCTGATAAATGTTGTGGTTTGTGCCATATTAATACCTTTGTACGGACTGCTTGGGTCGGCTATTGCAGGAATGGTTTTTATGGCAGCCTGGAACCTTATGTCGATGATTTATATTAGAAGAACATTTAAAATCAGGACCTATTATTGGCCATTTTAATGGAAAGTAACTAACTCATGGCTACTCATCAATACCTGATAATTGGAGGCAGTACAAAATGCGGAACCACATCGGTATTCAATTATTTTGAATATCATCCGCAAATTTGTCCCTGTGTAATGAAAGAGTCCCGGTATTTTTGGAATAATGATTATGCGCTATCCGGTGAAGGGAGGCAATCATTTGCATCAAAACAATTTGATGAACTCTTCCGAAACTGCTCTCCCGTTCAGGTGCGTCTTGAAGCTACACCTGATTATTTATATTCCGGCAAGTCAGCACTCGCCATCCGTAAAGAACTTGAACAGTGTAAGTTTGTATTTATTTTACGGCAACCGGTATCCCGGCTTATTTCATGGTATAATTTTGCCCGGCTGAATGGATTATTGTCACCGCAAACATCTTTTGAAGAGTATGTTGAGGTTCAAAAAAAATCAACATCTGCAAATACACCACAACATTTACGGGCTTTGGAGCAGGGCAACTACGCTGCATATTTAGAAAACTACATCACCATTTTCGGAAAGCATAACATTCACATCACCTATTATGAACATCTTGAAAAAAATGCCGAATATTTCTGCCGTGAAATAGCAAAATTTTCCGGCATTAAAGAAAGTTATTTTGAAGGATTCGATTTTAAAGTGTTCAATAAAACCGTATCCGCGAAAAGCGTGGGCATGCACCTGGTTTTTCGCAAATTTAAAAGAACGGTACGACCTCTCACCCGCTTGTTTCATACATCCATCAGGAAAAAGCTTAAATTAGCCGGACATAAACTGGAATCCTCTTACCAGGATATGAATAAAAATTCATCCTCATCAATTGAAATCAGCAAGGAACTGCGGAATTATTTAAATGAATATTACCGGGACGACCGGGATAAGTTACACCGGCTCACAGGACAACAACCACCCTGGTAGAAAATAAAAATGAAGTTAAAGTTTACCTGGTTCATACTGCTGCTGGCAATTTTTGTTCCTTTCGAGGTGGTGATATTAAAATACCTGCCCGTTTCGGATGTGGAATACAGTTACCTGAGATTTGCGGTTGAAATCATAATTTATCTTCTCGCAGGATTATTGTTGATGCGCTTTTTATATCTCAAAAAAATCCCGAAAGGAACCAGCATTGATAAACCTATTCTCATCTTTATCGGATATGCGTTATTAATTACAGTAATAAACCAGGCGCCATTTTTCCAGGCATTTATGGGACTAAGGGTGTTACTTCGATACGTTCCGTTGTTTTACGTGGTAGCATTTATCAATGTTGATTCTGCAACAGCGCGGAGAATTTTCCAGGCACTCATTGGTATTGCTGCCATTCAATGCGGCATTGCCATTTACCAGCACTATTTCGGAATAACAGCCTTCTGGTATCCCCGGGCAAGCGATCTTGAAATTGGAGGTAAGCAGGTTAGTTTCCGGCTGCTTTCATCAGGCTTCAGTGGAGGAAGGGAAATGGGTGCAGGCATTGGAACTTTCGGCGACTCTGTTTTCCTGGCGCTGTTCCTGGTAATTCTTTTTATTCTGTGCGTTTCAGCACTGCAAAAAACTATTCATATCCCACGAACCCATAAATGGATCTATGCTGTGGCATTGGTGCTAATTACACTGGCTTTGTTTTTCACATATTCACGGGGTTCCGTATTGCTCGCTTTTGCCGCAGTGCCGGTAATACTGCTTCTTGCTGGTGGACGAAAAAAAATGATTGTGTATTTGTCGGTAGGTTTGCTGCTCGCTTCGCCCATTATTCTACTGGGTGTTTTCGATAACAGCGGGTCGTCGGAGCCTTATATCAATCCCAAAATAAAATATACCGATCCACTTGCCAACATCACCACGGTATTCAGTTCCAGTTACATGGATAACACCATGCAGTACTCACGCGGCGCAGTCCTCACTGAAGTAGGCGGACACTTGCTTAGTTCATTCAAGCTGATCGGGTACAGTCCGGCACAGGAATTTGCACTGGAAAAGGCAGCTACGCAACTGTTTGGATCCAATATGCCGATAAACAACCTGCCCATCATTAATGATGTTTATTGGGTTGCCTTCATTATTTATTATGGTATTATCGGCATCATTATTTACTTTTTCATACTGTTCCGCATTTTTAAAGCCTCTGTATTTGTAGCCCGTTTTTCAAATGATCCCTACTTTCGCATATTTGCTTTCACAATGGCCGCACTGGTTATAATTGCCATACCTTATTCGCTGATATTAAGAACTTTTGTATTTCGTGCGTTCGGATTCTACTTCTGGCTATTGGCCGGACTGGTTTATTCCGAGTGGCGAAGAATTAAAAAAGCCCAGGCACTTAATCCAATCAATTGAAACCGAATAGATATCTTAGTACATTTGTCTGCAAAACCGCTTTCGCGGGATAAACACCACCTGAGGTCGCATGAAAATTTTGCTGGTTCATAAATTCTGGAGAAAGGTAGGAGGCGCCGAAGTTTACTTCCAGGATGTAGCACGCATACTCAGGACCCAGGGCCACGAAGTAAAAATATATACAACTGATTTTAATGCGGAAGGAAGCCGTGATGTATATACCCGTGATGAAAACGTGGTGTTCGGCGAAACAGTGGAATATTTAAAAGGACCTTTGCTCGAGCGCATTAAAAACATTCCTTCAGTAATTTATTCGAAAAAAAATAAAACAGGATTTAAAAAACTCCTCCGCGAATTCCGGCCCGATGTCGTTCATGTTTTTGCAATTTATATCACTATTACACCAAGCATACTCGATGCCTGCCGTGAAGAAGGAATACCGGTTGTAATGTCATGCAATGATTACAAACACATTTGTCCGAATTACCGTTTGTTTCACCATGGGCGCATATGCGAAGATTGCAAAGGAGGAAAATATTACAAGGCCGTTGTAAATAATTGTTGCAAACATTCCATTGCAGTGAGTATTATCAGCGCGGCAGAATCGTACACACATGATTATTTAAATGTGTGGAAAAAAAATATAAGTATCTTTCTTTTTGAAAGTCGTTTCATGCTCAATAAAACGGCCGAGTTCTGGGGTGAGGGAACTGCGCAGCTCGATTTTATCGGCAAGCCTTTTAATGCCAATCAATTTAAAGCTTCTGAGGGTGATAGCGGATATATTCTTTTCATAGGCAGGTTGTCGGATGAAAAAGGAGTTGATATCCTGATTAAAGCGATGCAGGCGAATCCTGACATACCTTTAAAAATTGCAGGATCCGGAAATTACCGTCCGCAGCTGGAAGCGTTGTCTGCCGGTTTGGGATTAACAAATATCGAATTCCTCGGGTCAAAATATGGTGATGAACTGGAAATGCTTTTTAGCAATTGCCGTTTCGTAGTGGTACCGTCCATATGGCATGAAAACTTTCCCTATGTAATGATGGAGGCATTTGCAAGAGGCAAAGCAGTGATTGGATCCGATAAAGGAGGAATTCCCGAATATATCACAGAGGGGGAAACCGGCTTTGTATTTCCATCGCACGATTCAAAAACCCTGGCAAACCATATCCGGCAACTTTTCAACGACCCTAAAAAAGCACGGGAAATGGGACTGAAAGCCAAAGCTTTAGCCGATAGCCAATTCACCGATTTAATCTTTTATCAAAGATTATCAGCCGTTTACGAAAAAGTTGCGGGAAAAGTGGTTAAAAAACCCGAATTTTCGTCATGAAACCAAGCTGTTTTGCGTGAAATGACCCCCGGAAAATATCCCGATAAAAAGTTAGCAAACCTTATAATTGCCGGCGTGAACAAGGCCGGTACTACTTCCCTGTTCCATTATTTATCGGCTCATCCGCAAGTTTGTGGTTCCCGCGATAAGGAAACCTGTTATTTTTTGCCGGTTCTGTACAATGAACCAATCGCTCCTGTGAGTAATTATGAATCACAATTTTCACATTGCACTGCCTCAAAATATCGATTAGAGGCAACACCCGGTTACGTGACCGGTGGTGAAAAAATGGCGGAGATGATTTCGGATGTGCTGGGTGAAGTGAAAATACTTATTATCCTTAAAAATCCGGTCGACAGATTAATTTCCTTTTATCAGCGCAAAAAAGCCACGTTACAATTGCCGGGTGATCTCTCCCTCAAAGAATTTGTAATGCGGTGCCGGCAGCTTTCGCAGGAAGAATTAAAAATGCAGCAGAACCATTTGTATTCCGCACTTGCAACCGGTGAATATCATACGTTCCTCGAACCCTGGCTGAAAATTTTTGGTGAACGTTTAAAAATAGTTTTTTTTGATGACCTGAAAAATACCAGGACCTTCATGCAAAACATTGCACACTGGCTGCAAATTGATCCTTCATTTTATGAACAGTTCGATTTTGATGTAAAAAATAAATCCATGAATTATAAGAATCCTGTACTTCAGAAGTTTGCTGTATCTGCCAACAAAGCAGGTCAGCGACTTTGGCGATCAAACCCCGGATTCAAAAAAAATCTTATGGCAATTTATTATAAATTGAATGGCACACCCTTTGAAAAAACAGATCTCGATAGTGAGACTGTTGAATTTCTCAAGTCCTATTACCATCCGCATAATCAAAAGCTCCAACTGCTGCTATCACGGTATGGCATAAACGAAAATAATCCTTCCTGGCTCAAACCTGTAACTGCTGCTGCATGATAGCACAACTGAATAAAAAATATATTTTTGCCAACCCGTTGAAAGTATTTCCCCGGCTGTTATCCTATTTTCTTTATGAAGGGCGGCCGGCAACCACAAAAGGCCGCTGGTTTAACCCGGTTACCTTTTTTTCCTTGCGTTCCGCATTAAACAATAATGCAATTCCCCAGTCTGAATCGCCCGTATTTATTACCGGAACCGGCAGAAGCGGATCAACCATGCTCGGACTGGTTCTCTCTATGCATCCTGAAGTAGGTTTCCTGAATGAACCAAAAGCACTTTGGTTTTCTGCCAATCCTAATGATGATATTATTGGAAGTTATTCAAACAGCCGCGCCGATTATATTATGGATGCTTCAAAGGCAACTCCTGAAATCGGAAGAAAAGTTAAAGCATTGTACTCTTCCTTTTTGCAGCGTTCGGGCTCTACCCGTATCGTTGACAAGTTTCCTGAAATGATTTTTCGCATTGAATACCTGAACGCTTTATTTACAGATGCAAAATATATTTTTCTGTATCGCAATCCGTGGGAAACTATTGCATCAACTGCAATTTGGTCATCGAAACGCGGTAATACCGGTAAAGGTGAAAACTGGTGGGGAGTTAATGACAGGAAATGGAAACTGTTACTGGAGCAGGTTGTTCCCGGCGATGAACTGCTCGCCCCGCATCATACTACTATTTCAGCATTTACTACTCAACCCGACAAAGCTGCAGTTGAATGGATTCTTACCATGAATTTTGGTATGAAAATGCAAAGCCTTTATCCTGATAAAATTATGGGCGTGAAATATGAACAGCTTTGTTCGCAACCCGGAAAAGTTTTACGCCAAATCTGTGAATTTACAGGACTGTCACAGGATCTGAAATTTATTTCATTTGGAGAAGATGTTATTAAACATGCGCCTTTCAAATCAGAACCGCAAATTCATCCCGTGCTTCATGATATTATAAATGAAATTTCTGAAAAGCTGGGTTATAATGTTCAGTCGCCTTCAATGAGCGTTACCGAATAAGGAGGCAGCGTAATTTTCGTTCCTGTTCCGGTTTTACGGTTCACCTCTTTTTCCTGTGCAATCTGCAAATGCGGTTCTGCATGAATCTGAGTGTAACGGGAATTACTTGCGGCAATAGCAGCAAAATCTGTTGTGACTTCTTTAGCTGACAAATTCGCAACAATAATTTTCGTTCCGTTTTTTCCTTCAATCTTCCAGCCGTTCAGCGAAGGATATTGCTGACCCCTTGCAGCGCTGATCATTTCATTATTTGTAAATTTTAATTTGACAGCCTTTCCCCCTCCATCCAAAGCTTTCCCTGACAGCGCAAGGCAATATCCGGCAGCCGTATATCCAAACAACGGAGTCGGTTTTTTCTTTACAGCTTTATAAAACGCATTATCACTGTTAAAAATCGCAGCAAATTGTGCGGTTGTTGTCAGGTTGTGGTAACAAATCAATTCTGTATCCTGATTTTCCATAAACAGCAATGATTGCATGAGCGCATAAAGTCCGTGTGCCCATGTACCCGCCACTACACCTTCACGTTCAAACAAATTATATTCGGTGATCCACGCCTTCATCCCGGAAGGCAATATTTTATAATCGTATGTATTGGAATTATTCCACCTGATAAATGGAATACTCAATGCATACTGAATTGATTCTTTTCTGTCGAAAGCCTGCTGCACGGCATTTGCTTTCTCCACTGTTTCTTCATCATCAGACGCTGTAAAATTTCCAAGGTAATTCATGCCTCCGCCGCCATACACATGAAAGGTCATTGCATCTGCATTTTTCACAACAGCGAGCAAATCACGATTCCAGTTCTGACCCCGCTGCGCATGTGCTTTTTCTTTTTTAGCCGCACCTTCTCGTATTGAGTTCCCGATTACGCCAATTTTAACTCCCTTAAACTTTTGTTTAAGTGCCGCAATCCATTCATTACAGGTTTCACCATATTCTTTCCCGGTTGGATATTTTTTAATGTAAAATTCATCACCCAGGTAAAATTCGTTATCAAGTTCTACCAATTTTACGGGCAATCCTATCTTCTGCGCATGTTCCAGCATGGCAATCTGATCATTTAACGTGCTGGTCATCATATTCAAAACAAATAGCGGAAGAGCACCCGTATTATCACAGGCAAATTTTAAATCTTCCAGGGTAATTGGATTTTCAACAGTTACACTTTTCCACTCTTTGCGCAAGGGAATATCCTTTTTAAGCCATCCTGTTTTCCAGTCCCAATAACTCGATACGGTTCCGCCGGGATACCGGATCAACCCCGGGTTCAATCCATTCACCTGCTCAACAAATCCGGGTGCTCTCCATGATGGCCCACGAAGCATCTGCGCATTATAGCCATTGAAATATGCATTATACTGAAACGTTTTTGAACTTACTTCTGAGGCCACCGAAATTCCTTCAGTGCTGGCTTGCGCTTCTGCCGGAACAGGTTTCCCCTGGCCTTTGCAACTCATTGCAAAAAAAAGTGGTGCTAAAAATAACAGGTACCCCGGGCGGGTTAATGTGATGGATATCATAAAATTATATTTACTCAAATATAAGGAAAATAAAAATTAAAACGGCTACCATGGCCGATTGCTATCTGGATAAAATCAAGCGAATGTTTCATTTACGCAACAGGAAAAAAATTCTTTCATAAAAAACGAACTCTTTTATTGATATTTACACCGGTACTTACAAGGTTTACCTTTACGGATGAAACTATTTATTGCGGGAAACAGCCGGTCAGGAACAACAATGATGTCGAAATTACTTGGCAATCACCCGGATGTGTTTTCGTTCCAGGAACTCCATTTTTTTGATGAGTTGCTTCCGGCAGGAAAAGTCGAAGTAATTCCTTCCAACAGCAAATCAATAAATCTATATGCTACTTTATGTGCCATACAACGAAACGGGTATTTTGGGTCCCGGAAAATTAAACCCTTTAGCGATGAAGCAGCTGCGGTTGTTGGCAATCAGCAATTTGATTATTTGCAATTATTTGAAAAATTTCTTGAAGCAGAAACAAAACGAAACGGAAAAAAAATACCCTGCGAGCAAACGCCACAAACCCTTTATGCAATCGATACCATACTTGAGAAAATCCCTGATGCGCGCTTCATAATTATGGTCAGAGATCCCAGGGAGGTGTTGCTTTCGCAGAAATATAAATACCGGCGCAGAAAATTATCGGGCGGTAAAATTCCTTTGCGGGAAGCTGTCAGGGCATGGATTAACTACCATCCCGTGACTATATGCAAACTTTGGAAAGCTGCAGCCGACATTACCCTTAGCTATAAAGAAAATCCTGCCGTTAAAATTATCCGGTTCGAAGACCTGCTGCTACGTCCGGAAGAAACGCTAAAAAACGTTTGTACACACTGTGATATCAGCTTTTCAGAAACGATGTTCGATATCCCGGTCGCAGGCTCATCACAATCCGACGACAGCATCCTAAAGCGTGGTATAGATGCGTCTAAATTAAATCAATGGGAAAAAGGCGGATTAAACAATTCTGAAATTTCGCTTTGCCTGGATATAAACGGAAAGCTGATGCAAAAATTCGGCTATAAGATCCGTCCCGAAAATGGCAACCCGGTAATGAAAGCCTGGTATCGCAATTCAGTGCCGTTTCACCTGGGAGTTGCGCTGCTTTTTAATTTGAAACGGTTGAAAAATGTTGATAAACTGGTAAAGCGGTTTTTTTGAAAAATCTACGGGTGGGATCGGAGATCCCCACATTTGATCGTGCAGGATTACAGCCCGACTATCGTCGGCCTTAGATCCCGCACGGCAAACTGGTGAAGCGGTTTTTTTTTGAAAATCTACGAGGGAGATCAGAGATCCACAAATTTGATCGTGCGGGATTATGGCCCGACAAGCCGTGCCCGGATTCGATATAACTGCTACCACTTTTTCTTGTCACTCGTCACTCGTCACCCGCCACTCGTCACTCGTCACGATTTTCAAAAAACCCCACACTACCTCCAACCCATGTTTTGTTTTGGTTGTACTTAACACCAATCATTTCGCCTTTGCTTAACCGCGCCATATTTATAATCAAACGCGGATCATCTTCTTCGGGATGCCAGCTGTAGAGCAGACGTATTTCAGTTTTCACATTTTCATCAGGAGCGGTGATCACCGGTTCGTAATTAACTTTTCGCTGCAAAATCCAATTCTCAGGATCTTTAATCGCATCAATATCTTCATTGGTTACATGAAATTTGACACCGGTTCCCGAGAATGAGAATAGCGGTTTCAAAACAAAGTTTTCAAGATCGTGCGGTACCGACTGCATCTCGTTGAGAAATGTACTTTCAGGGACAAAGGGACTTTTCAGAAAAGGCATTGTAAATTTGCTGATGCGGAAAAACCAGTTCGGGTGTCCAGCCCATTCTACATCAGCTTCCTCTGTCATGTTGAACTCACATTTTAAATCGGTTCTTTTGGTAAACTCATCAAAAATTACCCGGTTATAAATGCGATGAACAGGAATGCGTTTGCCTTCCCATTCATAAAAAAGTTTTGTGCCTTCGCGTTTTATTTTACTGATGCAAACCGATCGTATACCCGTATGTTTTTCAGTAGCAGTAAAATCGATTCGTGTGTTTTGTTTTTCGGGCTCCACTTCCAGGAGTATTACATTTTCAGCAGCATGTCCGTTCAGCAACAAATCACGCATGTGGTTGACATACGATTCACCTGTTTCACCAAATAAATGACTAACATCATCATCTACATCAAAATGTTTCCTGTATTTATTTGCCAGCACGTGCTGATAAAAAAACAAGGAGGGAAAACCCTGCATCTCTATCAACTGCGGATCCGGTTGTCCGTCGAACGAACGGCATATTGCAAAATCAAAAGCCATCCACATCGGCTTACTTTCCGCACCGGGAACTTTTAACCCTTCGGGTATGGCACGTTCGCTCAACATAATGAAATCCGGCCGTTTTATCACTGCAATAATCGTCTCACATGCCTGTTCCAGTTTTAATTTAAGTGCTGCAGGTATAAACACCGGAGTTTCAGCAATGCGAAAAGGAATTTTTTCTCCCGCATACTGCTCAAGATCATGAATAAATTTAATATATCTTTCCTGGGAAAAACTTTTGTTATAGCGTTCGCGGAGAATGGGGATCATAAAGAATAACCAATAAATTGGACTATAAAAGTACTGAAAAATAATTTGTTGAATTCTTATACAGCAAAAATTAATAAACTGCTATTAAAATAAAAGAAATACCACAAGAATGACAATAAATCAAAACGTAAAATTCCGCAGTTTCATCATAGCCAGCTGCAAAAAACCCGGGAGTATGGTGGTTTGTGTGCGCTGAATTTTGTCTTTGTCTTTGAGATAGTCAAGCATTTCTAAATACTTTTTCTCGCCATGCGTTGCAACAACCTGTTTCTTTTTATCGGGCCGTTGAAAGTAGAGGTTCATACCAAAATCATCGGCTTCGGGATGAAACTGGAAACCGACAAATTCATCAGAAAAGCGAATTCCCATGGTGGCTCTTTCATACGGTACATGAGGCCGTTCCTTTTCAATGCACAGTAATGTGGCGCCACGAGCCTCCATGGCCTTCATGTCGGGTTGCACCACTTGCCAGTCGCGCGAGTCGACTGCATAAAATGGTTCAGGCAGCGTAACCAGGATGGCTTCATTTTCGCCTTCATCTGTTTTATGCATGGGGAATATTCCAAATGCTGTTGATTTACGCTGTGTAATTTCAGCCAGGTTCCAATGATTGATGAGCATCTGAAACGAATGGCAAATTAAAAACACATATTTTTTCTGAGCATCCGGTTTCCTGTTATGCTCCCACAAATTATCCATCAGCTTGCACCATCCCGCATCCCATAAAGTTTTTCCTGTTAAAGGACTTCCCGGCCCACCGGAAGAAATATAAATATCATAATCGAGATTCGGCAATTCATTTTTACCACGCACATCAAAAACTTTCCATTCATTCGGAAAAACCTGGTCTTCGATCAACTGTTTGATGCCACGCATTCCCTGGTTGGCATGGCCGTCGTACATATCGAGAATTGCAATTTTTATCGGGTCCAAGGGAATGGGGGAATTGGAGAATGAGGGAATGAGGGAATGAGGGAATGAGGGAATGGGGGAATGGGGGAATGAGTTAATTAGGGAATGGGGGAATGGGAGAATGAGTGAATGAGAGAAATAAAACAGTTGTGATTAAAACGAATTGGTTTCTTCGATGATATAATCGACTACCGCATTCAGGTTTTTTTCTTTCCTGAAGACTTCCAGTTGACGATCGGCTCCTGAGCCGTTTTTTATCATGGTTCGGATATAACTGATTTCATCGCGGCTGCCTAAGCCATCCACTACATCGTCAACAAATTCAAGTAACTCTTCAGTAAGATCGGCAACCGGCACCTCTTTTTCTTTTCCGAAATCAATCAGCTTGCCTTCCATTCCATACCGTGCCGCTCGCCATCGGTTTTCCATAATCAGTGAACGGCCGTATTGTCGGAAGTCGAGATTTTTTTCCATAAGCTGAACCAGTTTTGCGATGATCGCCTGCATCAGTGCAGCCAGTGCAATTGTTTCTTCAACACGCATGGGAATATCACATACCCTGAACTCGAGTGTATTAAAGAATGGATGCAACCGGATATCGTACCATATTTTTTTTCCGTTATCAATACATTTTGTTTTAATCAGTAAATTAATGTACCGGTCATATTCTTCAGCGCTCGAGAAAAAATCGGGAATACCTGTTCGTGGAAACTTGTCGAATACTTTTACCCGATACGATTTAAACCCCGTATCTCTTCCCTGCCAAAATGGTGAATTGGTGGATAAAGCAAAAATATGGGGAAGGAAATAACGTGCGGAATTCATCAGCTTGATTCCCTTCTCACGATTTTCGATTCCCACATGCACATGCAATCCGAAAATCAGGTTGGAACGCGCAGCATCCTGCATCTCATTTACAATTTCATGGTAACGCGGATTATCTGTGATAAGCTGTTCCTGCCAAAGCGAAAAAGGATGTGTGCCCGAAGCGCCGATTTTTAAGCCCTGCTGTGCAGCCAGTTCAGCTACCATTTTACGCAGGTAAATTACCTCTTCTTTGGCTTCTTTGATGTTCTTGCAGATATTGGTTCCCACCTCAACAACCGACTGGTGCATTTCAGATTTCACCTGTTCTTTGAGAATAACCTTTCCTCCTTCGACAATCTGGTGCATATGCGACCGCAACTGACGCGTTTCAGGATCTATCACCTGGAATTCTTCCTCGATTCCTATGGTGAAAGGTGGCAAATTTAACTGATCCATCGCAGTAGCTTCCTTGATGGGCTTGTCAGTGACTAACGGTGTTAATATAGGTTCATGCATACAGAAAATATAAACAAGGGTAGATTAAGTTTTTTTGGGAATTAAAATATACGTTTATTGTAAAGACACTTTCTTTTCATCTACCAGCTTACCATTTACAGAATTCCGCAGAAAGCTTCCCCAGTTCAGATTATTTTTATCAGGATCATGGGCATGTGCTTTTCGTATAACCATATCCGTTACCGTACGCAACAGCCAGTCGAAATTAAACTGACCTACTGAATCGGGATTCGCATCAGGAACAGGATTGGTGAAATCAATTGCATATGGAATTCCGTCGCGCATGGCAAATTCAACCGTATTAATGTCATAACCGAGAGCTTTGTTTAGTTGCAAAACATAATCATGAATTAATTGCAACTGCGATTCGGTTACATGCGGAAAATTAGCTACGTAGCGTTCATGAAACGGATTTCTTGGTTCGTATGGCATAATATGAACATCGGTTCCACCAATGCAATAGCAGCGGAAATACGCGTCAAAAATAATTTCTTCCTGCAGCAGCATCACCAGCGTTCCTGTTTCCTGGTGACGGGCATACAGCTCTTCCGGATTGCGTAATTTATAAACATTCTTCCAACCGCCTCCTGAGAATGGCTTCATGTATGCCGGAAAACCGATGTGCCCAAAAATAGATTCCCAATCGAGCGGCATAGCCATGTTGCGAAATGAATTGGCATTGGTATCGGGCGGATGGGAATTTGATGGAAGCAGCACTGATTTCGGAACCGGTATTCCCAGTTTTTCAGCTACTACATTAGCAACAAACTTTTCTTCGGTATCGAGCCAGTATGGATTATTCAGTACCGCTGCACCAAACGCAGCAGCATTTTTAACCCATGCCCTGTAAAAAGGAATATCATGAGAAATACGGTCAACTATAACATCATATCCCGAGGGTTGCCCCTGTACGAGTTTATCAATACGCACCAACTCAGCAACAATTCCGGGCTCATTCCGCGAATTGATATTTTCAATTAGTGCCTGAGGAAAAATGTTTTCCTGTCCATGTAAAATTCCAATAACCTTCATATTCTATATTTTCTAAAATTAGTAATGTAACGAATTACGCCTGCCCGCCTTTTCCGGCGGGAATGGGGCTTCGCCCCTACGAATCTAATTTACGAATGAATCATTTTATCAATCATCACTTCGTCCTTCTTTGTTACTTTGTTTCCTTTGTTGTTTTTTTAAATCCCTCAATGCATTCCACACTGATCTCAATAAATAAAACTTAATTCGTTACATTCGATTCGTAGCGAAGCATTCGTTAATTCGTTACATTCGTTAGATTCGTAGCGAAGCATTCGTTAATTCGTTACATTAATTCGTTACATTCGTTAGATTCGTAGCGAAGCATTCGTTAATTCGTTACATTCGATTCGTAGCGAAGCATTCGTTAATTCGTTACATTAATTCGTTACATTCGTTAGATTCGTAGCGAAGCATTCGTTAATTCGTTACATTAATTCGTTACATTCGTTAGATTCGTAGCGAAGCATTCGTTAATTCGTTACATTAATTCGTTACATTAACATTATTGAAAGATATCTTGGAAACATTTCTCTCCACACCGGCCAGTCATGATCTGCTCCCTGCTGAATATCGAGATAATGTGGAATTCCTTTTGCATTCAGTTCTTCCGATATTTTTATATTCGCATCCATGCACATATCGCGCGAACCGGTTCCGAATATCATTCCAATTTCTTTTATACGCGGATCATTTAATCCGGGAAGATAATCCGGCGGGTTATTAAAATAAATTGTATCATCATAATAATCATTCACCCGATCCTTAATGTTGAAGGCTCCTCCCATATTAATGATATATCCTGTTACCTCAGGATGCCGCAATCCGAAATTCGTTGCATGATACGCTCCGAAACTGCATCCCGCGAAAGCGGCTTTTGATTTACCCGTTTCATGCAATGCGGGCTTCACAACTTCTTCCAACATAAACTGTTCATACAATTCATGATTCCGTGCACGATCAGCTGGATGAATTTTATCATTATACCATGATTCATTATCGATGCTTGCAGGTGTATATATTTTCACCAGACCGTTGTCGACAAACCAGGCAACTGAATCGACCAGATGAAAGTCCTTGTTCTGAGTAAAACTCCCCATTGAAGTGGGAAAAATGATGATGGGGTATCCCTGCTCACCAAAAACCAGCATGTCCATATCCTTTCCTAAAATAGGAGAATGCCAGCACTTATGTTGTTCCTTCACCGTTTTACTTTTTCCAAAATTACAAAAAAGACTGCTGTTAATAAATTTATATCACGCAACCGGATGTATGAAGAAATATCCGGATCTTTAAACAACGCTTTAAATTTGATAAATAGTTGATATTCAAGCATAATAAAAATAAAACCACCCGTTTATTTTCGTCATTTCTGCAAAGGATGGTTGATGTTGAGGTTATCAGCACGCCGGGCACTCATGATAATATTCAAAAAGGACTGCTGTTTTTGAATGATGGCCAGCTGTCCGATGCATTGCACATTCGCCAGGCCATCAACAAACTGCATGCTTCCGGCCGAATCATGCCGGTTACTGTTGCCGCAGTTCATGCAGGCGAAAGGCAATCGGAATATGGAGTTTCCGGTGTAGAAGATTTTATGGGCCGCGGTGAAAAAGCAGAGCATTACGAAAATTTTATCACCCGCGAATTACTTCCCTGGATGCATGTAAGCACACCGGGTGGTTTTTCGCCCCTTCATACGGCTTTCGCCGGATGTTCACTCGGCGGATTATCGGCAATTGATATTGTTTCATCAAATCCGTCGTTGTTTGCAACAGCAGGTATATTCAGCGGATCATTATGGTGGCGAAGCAAAAGTTACGAAGAAGGTTACACCGATAATGACCGGATCATTTTTAATAAACTTACACACACATCCATTGCAACACACTTCCGGTGTTATCTTATGGCAGGAACGAATGATGAGAAGAACGACAGGAATGGTAATGGAATTATTGATGCCGTTGATGATACGCTCGATATGTTTGATTTGTTATCGGCAAAAATCAGTTGTCCTGAAAAAAAACTTTGCCTTTCAATCGTTGATGGCGGACGACATGAACCTGCAACATGGTCAGCACAGATTCCGGAATTCCTTGTGCATGCATTTGGAATTCCTAAATCATATATGCACTAACGTTAACCGCTGCGTATGGCTTCCCTTTTAGTCAAGTCGCTAAAACACTGCTGCACTTTTGCACTCGGATTTTATTTCAGAAAATGGGAAATCAAAGGTGCATCCGGAATTCCAGACGGTCCTGTAATATTTGTTCCCAATCACCAGAACGCTTTCCTCGATGCCATACTTGTAACCTGCAGTTCCGACAAGGCTCCCTGGTTTCTTACCCGTGCAAATGTTTTTAATAATCCAAAAGCAGCGTATGTGCTGAATACGTTACAAATGTTACCGGTTTACCGTTTCCGGGATGGATTTGCAACCTTAAAAAAAAATGACGGTGTATTTGAAAATGTTGTTCAGAAACTGGAGAATAATGAATCAATTTTAATTTTCGCCGAAGGCAGTCACAGCAAAAATTATAATCTCGGTCCGCTACAAAAAGGCGTTGCGAGAATTGCGATGTCAGTAAATCCTTCGAAAAAAGTTTCAATTGTTCCTGTCGGGCTGCAATACGATTCACCTTCGTCGTTCCGTTCCCGCGTACTGGTAAACTTCGGGTCTCCGCTTACAATTGATGCTACCGAAGCTACGCAAATAAATACATCCCTTCAAATGGAACTTTTAGTTGACCAGCTGCGCAACCGGTTGCAACCTCTAATGCTTCACATTGATTCCGACAACTATGCGGAACGATGGAATTTTCTTTTGCGATACCGTGAATATCATCACAACCTCCATTTACAATTAAAAAGTGATCAGCTAATTATTGCAGAATACCCCATACCACGCAATGAAAAAACAAGCAAGCCGGCTGTCTCCTGGTGGAGAAACATAACTATGGGGTACATAAAAATCAACAGCCTGATCCCCTATTTTATAATTCACAAACTACTGCTCGCTAACATAAAAGATCCGCAGTTCATTGGTTCCGTTAAGTTTGCGGCAGGAATGTTCATCGCTCCATTGTTCTGGGCTTTACAGGCATTGCTACTGTATTTCATTTCAGGTTCAGCTATTTTATCGCTTACTTATTTTATTTCATTACCGTTATTTGTTAAATTAAGTTAATTATTCATGAATTAACCTATAATTTCATGCTTCTTTCATTAAACTATTTTCACTTTGCTGCGTCTGTCTATTTCGTTATTTCATAAACTATCTTTACAACTACTGTTTTACATTAAATTATGAATTCATCAAAGCTCCATTTTTTAATCCTGATTCTCTTTATCAGCAGTATAAATCCAATTTTTGCTCAACAACCTCCTTCCTTTACGCTGAAAGGAAAAATTGCAGATGAAACTACGGGCAATCCCCTGGAATTCGCAACCGTTGCATTAAAAAAAATGCGCGATTCTTCGTTGGTGTCGGGCTCGATTACCGATATGAAAGGCGATTTCATGCTTGAGAATCTTCCTCCTGGTGGTTATTTTGTTGAATTGGCTTTTATCGGTTATGAAAAATATACAGGAAAGGTGGTTTTTCGTCCGCAGGGAAGCGCTCCCGTGAATGATTTGGGCATCATAAAACTGAAACCTTCGGCTAAATTGCTTGAAGGAGCAGAAATTGTGGCTGATAAAAGTTTTGCCATGAACAACATCGACAGGAAAACATACAACACCGATCAACTTGCTGTAACAACAGGCGGAAATGTGAATGACATTCTTGAAAATTTGCCAAGTGTGGAACTGGATGCGGATGGAAATGTTAGTTTGCGCGGTAATGAAAATGTAACCATACTCATTGACGGAAGACCTTCCGGTTTAACCGGTTCGGGCGGAAAATCATTACTTGAATCGTTACCGGCATCTGCAATTGAAAAAGTAGAAGTTATTACTAATCCTTCCGCTAAATATGATCCGGATGGTATTTCGGGTATCATTAATATTATCACTAAAAAAAATAAATTAACCGGCCTTACGGGAAGTGTTGGACTGAACACCAACTTCGATAAAGGTTATGGCGGAAGTGCTGCCATTAATTACCGCAAAGGAAAGTTAAACCTGTATTCAAACTTCGGTTATAATCATAACATCCGCTATTCAAGTACAGAAAGCTATCGTCAGACATTTATCACCGGCATGAGTCCTTCAATTCTAAACCAGGATGGTGAAGGCGAAAGCAACAACTGGTCTTTTAACATCAAAGTAGGAGCCGATTACAACCTTACTAACTCATCAACGCTATCGTTCAGTTCTATATACAACCAAAGCTATCGTAAAAATGATGAATTTTTATGGTATGATTTTACCGGTGATATTTTTGAGCCCGATAGTTTGTATCGTCGTGATACGGAAGGAACCAGTGATGACCAGGGATTTGATTTGGAACTTATTTTTAAGAAAAACTTTAAATCACCAGGGCGATTATTAAATCTGCAGGCTACATCTTCGGTGAACATGGAAGACAATGAAGACAATTTTAACCAGCAGGTTTTTTTCAATGAATCCATTCCAAACCTTCTGTTTCCTGCTGAACGCCAGCATGACCTTTATGCCGAAGAAAATATAATTTACACCTTCGCGGCCGATTATGAACATCCCATTTCAGAAGATAAAAAAATTGAAGGCGGTTATAAAAGTACATTGCGAAATATTGACAATGATTTTTATTCTGAATATTTTGACGAAACTACCGGGGAATTTATAAATAATACTGAACTCACCAACAGGTTTGTATATGATGACGGTGTTCATGCAGTATATGCCCAGTACCGTCAGTCGGTTGGAAAATTCGGGATTCAGGCAGGACTACGTAGTGAATATGCAGAGCGGGAATCGGAACTGATTAATACCGGTGAAAATTTTAAGAAGGATTATTTTTCCTTTTTCCCAAGCGCATTCTTAAGCTGGAAACCCGATTTAAAATGGCAGTTCAAAGCAAGTTACAGCCGGCGCATCAATCGCCCCCGTACAGGGCAACTCAATCCATTTGCCAACTATGATGATCCGTTGAATATCAGAACCGGTAATCCCGATCTTGATCCAGAATATACCGACAGTTATGAAGTGGAAGGAAACAGGATCTTTAATAAAATTAATGTAACGGTCACGCTTTACTACCGATATACGCATGATCCGATTCAGCGTTATCGATTTTTTGATGTTACAACAGGAATAGCAAACGTTTCATTTCAAAATATCAACAGCGCTGAAAATTACGGACTCGAGCTCATCCTGAATGGTAATGTATTTAAGTGGTGGTCGTTTACCTTCAGTTCGAACCTTTATCAGAATACTATTGATGCGTCTAATATTGAAGCCGATCTGGGATCATCCGATATTTCAGCTTCAGCGCGCATTTTTACAACCTTCAAACTCCCTTATCAATCTGACCTGCAGATAACGTATTTTTACAGGGCGCCTTTTGAAGTACCACAGGGATATCTGAAAGACATGCACATGACGAGCTTCGCATTAAGCAAGCGATTGCTTAAAGATAAACTCACCGCTACTTTCCGTGTTTCCGATCCATTCAATTCGCAACGCTTTGGAATTAACCTCGATGGCCCCGGATACACCCAGGATTTTATTCGCCGTCGTGACACGCGAACCTTTACATTTGCGCTCAACTGGCGTTTTGGAGAACTCCGCGACCGTGATGCGCGTCCGAAAAGGGAATCCGCTCCACGCGAGGATATGGATATGGGGATGTAATCCTTTTAATTAATTCTTGGAACATCGTCTTTCAGAAATAATTTGCAATTTTCATTTCTTTTTCTATATTTGTTACTGCCAATTTGAAATTACATTCAGCGGTTTTTAAAAGCTGGTTGATTTTTTATCTTGTTACTGGAATGCAAATGTTTATTTCATGAATTGAAAATTATTTACTTATGAAAAGCAACTTTAATCTTTTGGTAACCCTGTTCCTGCTTTGTAACAGCTATTCCTATTCCCAGTTTCTGAATATTAATGATAATGTAACTTCAACTGCACTGATGCAAAATCTGCAGGGTCCGGGAATTCAGATTATATATCCTGCACCCATTGTAATGGATGGGTTTGGCTTATTTATTAACAATGGAATCACTCAAATTCCCTATGCAAACGGTGTAATTATTAGCACAGGGCCTGTTGATGAAAATGAGATTAATGATACCGCAGCTTTTACCAACTCAACAATTCTGGGAATGCCCGGTGACGTAACGCTTAATAATATTATTTCACCCTTTCTTACATACGATCACCATTTCCTTGAATTTGATTTCATTTCTACAAGTGATACTGTTCTTCTGGAAGCAATTTTTGCGACAGAAGAGTATAATGAAAAAGTTAACCAACAAACAGCCGATATCTTCCGAATATTTATTTCCGGTCCGGGCTTTGCTCCCAATACTGTTATTTCAACAATTCCCGGAACTCAAATTCCGGTTGGCATTAACACAGTTAATAATGGACAGTCGGCAGGCACTTCCACAGGACCTTGTTTAAATTGCAATTATTTTATCGATAATGTTGGAACCGGTGCGGTTGATCTGGGTTACGACGGATATACATCGCCATTTACATTTAAATTTCCCGTCACTGTATGCGAAACCTATCACATGAAAATTTCTATTGCCGATGTATTTGATGGCCATTATGATTCGGCTTTATTATTAAAAGGAAACGGGTTCAGACCTTTGGGACAGATTCAGATCCTCGTCAATAATGTTCCCGCAGCACCCAATGATACTGTTTACATCTGCCAGGGAGGTTCACTTACACTTTCTTTACCGCCCGGCAATTTTCATTCCTGGGTAACTGGTGATTCATCACAAACTATTACAATTACACAACCGGGAATATACAATGCTGTTATATTTAATCCAACTACAAGTTGTTTTGCTTTTACTTCAAACCTTGTTGTTATTGCACAAGGCACTATTCAGACTCCGGTCATACTTCAGAATGGAAATATACTTTATGCACCGAATATAATTCCGGCACCAGGCATCACCTATCAGTAGAGTATGAATGGAGCTCCCATTGCAGGCGCAACACAGGCAACTCTTTTAATTCCCGGAAACGGTTGCTATACACTCACAATTTTTGAAGACAATTGCAGCAGTATTTCAAATAGTATTTGCGTAACGAATACATCAATTGATGAATTGACAAAAATTCAAATTTACATTACACCTCATCCCGTAACTTCAGTGTCCGTTGTGGAAACATTTTTTGATCCCGGTTCCACAACAACATTACAACTGACTGATATTACCGGCAAAACAGTAATCCCTTCCTGGAAGCAACAGGGAACATCCTTCGAAATAGATAAAAAAAATCTCCCTCCCGGATTCTATTTTCTTACTTTATCAAACAGCAACTACCACAGCGTGATCCGAAAAAAAATTATTTTTTTGTAAAATGCTTATCTTGTGTATCAATTACAAATTCCTATGATTCGACTTATATTGTTACTGATTTTTATTTTTAGCACTGTTACTTCGTATGCACAAATTACATACAAAGATGTTGCAGGCATTTTCTTTAGTCGTTGTACGAGTTGTCATCACCAGGGAGGGGCAGGTCCTTTTCCTTTTATGAATTATTCACAAACGGTGCAGGAAGCTACCGGCATTTTTGCTGCTTTAACCGATAATGAAATGCCGCCCTGGTCGCCGGATACCAGCTATACCCGTTTTTTACATGAACGTATTATAACGGCTTCTGAAAAAACTGCCATATTAAACTGGATCAACGGCGGTGCTCTTGCCGGAGATACCACACTTGCACCCGCTCCACCGGTTTATACCGGATACCAGCTCAATGGCACCCCCACCATGGAATTGCAAATGCCTGTTTATACCAGTACCGCATCATCGGTCGATCAGTATGTATGCTTCTCATTGCCTACAAACCTTGCCCAGGACCAATACCTTCGTGCATTTGAAATTGTTCCAGGCAATCCTGCGATTGTGCATCATGTGCTGTTAAATGTTGATACGCTCGGGACAACGGTTAATGATTTATCGGGCACCTGTTTCACCCTTCCCGGGGATTATGGACTTGGAGGATTTGCTCCCGGTGCACCGCCTACAGTGTTTCCAGGCCAGGCTCCTCTCAAATTAGGCATACGGATTAAAGCAGGCTCTAAAATTGTTATGCAGATGCATTATCCGGCCGGCAGTGCAGGATTACAGGACAGCACTAAGATCCGGCTTTACTTTTATCCGGTTAATGAACCCGGAATCCGACCCGTTTCCGTAGTTGCCCCGCTTCAAAATTGGGCACTTTTTATGCCACCCGGAACCGTTAATACGTTTAGTGCTTCCTTTCCCCCTTTTCCATTCGATCTTTCCATACTGGCTACGTTTCCGCACTCGCATTTACTGTGCACCAGCCTGGTAAATTATGCATTCAGCGGCACCGATACCATTCCTTTGATCCGTATTAACGACTGGGACTTTGAATGGCAGGGGTATTATAATTACCGGTACCCTGTAAGAATTCCTGCGGGGTATACACTTCAGTCGGAACATGTTTACGACAATACTTCCGGCAATCCCAATAATCCGAATTCTCCACCGCAACTGGTTGTTGCAGGTTTATCAACCACCGATGAAATGCTGTTCGACAGTTTTCAGTTAACCTATTATTTACCGGGCGATGAACTGATTGATATCGGAGCTATTCTGGCAACCGACTCGCTGCTTTCAGGGTTACCTTCTCCAAATTTACCCGGCAATACTCATCCGTTGATACAGGTATTTCCTAATCCCTCAACAGGACATTTTACATTTCGCATCGATGCATGTGAAACGGCACCCGTTTTGGAAATTTATTCATTACAGGGGCAACTCATTACCCGCATTGAAAAAGGGAACCGTGCCGGCCAAAGCTGCTTTATGACCTGGGAAGGAACCTTTGCAAGCGGCAAGCCGGTGACAGCCGGAACCTATTGGTATGTAATAAAAACAGGCAACTTGTCTGAAACAGGTAAATTACTGCTTATGCCCGGTTCAAAATAACGTTAAGGGAAGGGAACGAACCGGCGACAGAAATCCTTACTTTTGCAGTAATGGCACCCAAAAAAAGACTAACCCTGATTAAACTGCTGAAGGTTTTTCTGGTGGTTGTTCCATTTCTTTTTCACCTGATGCCGGACCGTGGGATATCTCAAATTCCTTTCAATGCATCCGGTCTATCCACTACGCAGATAAGTCAACTTGAACAAACCATTTATGGTAACTCAATTACCGGAAGCCCTGTAAATGTCCCTGTTCCTACTATCAACTTTTTTTCGAATAATGGAGGATCAGCAACCGCTAATTTTGATGAAGTCTCTCATTCGGTGCACCATACACAGCCGGGAATAAATTATTTTTCGTTCTCCGGAAACCCTGTATTTCCACACGCAACCGATTCGCCACGATTACACCTGGCTTTCATGATAATGCGAATTTGAGAAACACTTTTTTGTGAACGGGTTGCTTCACAGCCCTTAATCCCATCGTATTTGTGTATGGTGGAAACCCTTGTTTCTTAATCTTTAAAAATCATTTAAAATGGAAGACAATCAGGAAAATGTCCCACAGGGCAATACAATACTGGTGCCCGCACTTTTTGTGGCAGGTGTAATAGTTTTTGTTATCGTCCTAAAAATGCTGCTCTGATAGCAGTGTTCTCAATGTTTTGTGTCCGGGTACATGTGCATTTGCCGTGTATCCGGATATAAAATTTGAATGAAGCCATAGGTGCCCCGAATTAATCTTTGCGACCTTAGCGCCCTCTGCGTGAAACCCTGAGCAGATTATATCACAACTTCGCAAAGTGTAACGGATCGAAGCTTTGCAACCTTAGCACCCTCTGCGTGAAACCCTGAGCAGATTCCTTCCCTCCCTACCCTTTTAATCCGCTATATTTGCAGTATCATTTTGATGTCTTCCGGTTACATTTTGATTTCCGTAAGTGAAATGTAATAATTACAAAATCAATTAAGTACCTCTCATAAGGTAATCTTTCATGTGGAAATTCCTGGCAAATAAAATATTACGGAATAAAATTTCTTTCCTCATTGTATTAGGGCTTCTGACTGCCCTCATGGCTTACCAGGCTTCCAAAATTCAGCTTTCTTACGAGTTTGCGAAAGTAATGCCGGTAACAGATCCTGCTTACATTGATTATGAAAACTTCCGTAAGCTTTTTGGTGAAGATGGCAGTGTAATGGTGATCGGGCTGAAAGATGATCAGTTTTTTACCAGAGAAAAATTTAACGACTGGCATCTTCTTGCAAATAAAATAAAGTCAATTAACGGAATCCAGGAAGTGTTGGGTATTGCCAATTTGTATTCCATATTCCGCAATGATAGTCTTCAGAAATTTGATTTTGTCCCAGTTGTTAAAGAGCTGCCCCGCACACAGGCTGAAGTCGATAGTCTGAAAAAAATCATATATGCCCTGCCGTTTTATGATGGTTTGGTTATCAACAAAGAAACCAATGCCACGCTGATGGCAATTACGTTCAAAAAAGCCGACCTCGATTCCAAACACCGGCTTGAAATGGTTCATAGCATAACCGATGAAGCAAACCGCTTTGCCAAAAAACATAATGTAACTCTTCATTATTCAGGCATGCCTTACATACGCACGGCGCTTATGAATAAAGTTTCGGGCGAAATGAAATTATTTTTGCTCCTGTCGGTGATCATCACCACAATAATTCTTGGAGCGTTGTTCAGGAGTTTTACCACTGTACTGTTATCGATTGTAGTTGTTTTATTGGGAGTACTTTTTTCGGTAGGCACTCTTGAATTACTGCATTACAAAATAACCATTCTTACCGGACTGATACCACCGCTGATTATGATTATCGGGGTACCCAACTGTGTTTTTCTCATCAATAAATATCATAATGAATATGCCAGTCATGGCAATAAAATAAAAGCGCTTACGCGGATGATCACTACTGTAGGCATATCCCTTTTTCTTGCCAACGTAACAACCGCCATCGGTTTTGGAGTTTTATACTTTACAAGCAGTTCACTTCTTGTTGAGTTTGGTGTAATTGCAGCCCTGAATGTGATGATCACTTATGTTATCACCCTGGTAGTGATACCGATTATTCTCAGTTTTCTGCCGCCTCCGAAAGCACGTCATATGGTGCATCTTGAAGGAAAGCGCATTAACAAAATACTTGGCTTTATCGATTACCTTGTTCTCAACCACCGGGTAGCCATTTATGTGACAACAACGGCTATTACATTGATTTCATTCTACGGAATGAGCAAGATCGATGTAACTGGATTTGTAGTGGATGATCTTCCTGAAAAAGATGTTATCTATTCTGATCTCCGGTTTTTTGAGAAAAACTTCAAAGGTGTACTTCCCTTTGAAATTGCTATTGATACAAAAAAACCGGGTGGTGTGTTTGCCGATAATGCAGAGGCGCTTTATAAAATAAAAACCCTGCAGAAACAACTCGAGCAATTCCCGGAATTGTCCCGTGCAATTTCAGTGACTGAAATAATAAAGTTCTCCTACCAGGCCTACCGGGGTGGTGATGAAAAATATTATGTGCTTCCGGGTGCGGGTGAACTAAAAAAACTGAGTGAATTTACCAGTGATGTAAAAGGAAACCAGCTGCGCTCTTTTATTGATTCAACACGCCAGCACACCCGTGTCAGCATACAGATGGCAGATGTAGGATCGAGTAAGATTAAGGATCTGCTTGCCGTTATACAGCCTAAAGTTGATTCTATTTTTGGCAAGGAAAAATATGATGTGAGCATGACCGGCCACAGCCTGATGTTTCTGAAGGGAAATGATTACCTGCTGAAAAATCTGCTTGAAAGTTTGTTGATTGAAATTATTCTGATCGCACTTGTCGGACTTGCACTGTTTCGTTCCGTACGTATCATTCTGCTGTCAAAATTACCCTGCCTGATTCCGTTGGTCATAACGGCCGGGCTTATGGGTTTTATGGATATCCGATTCAAACCTTCCACCATACTTATTTTCAGCATTGCCTTTGGTATTGCTTCTGATGGTACGGTTTATTTTCTGGCTAAGTACCGGCATGAATTAAAATATCATAAAAAATCTATCCCTGAAGCTATTTCCGCTTCGATAACAGATACAGGTTTGAGTTTGATTTATACCACGGTGATTTTATTTTTTGGCTTTGGCGTATTTGCAGTTTCCGATTTCGGTGGTACTGCTGCACTGGGAATGCTTATTTCACTTACCCTTTTAATTTCAATGATCACCAACCTGGTGTTACTGCCCAGTATTCTTTTATCAATCGATAAATGGGTTAGCAGGAAAGAAATACTCAGTGAAGCGCTTATTGAAATCGATAGCGAAGGAGAAGAGTCAGAGCAAAAGGAACGCCAATAAATCGTTTAACCCGAAACTGCTTCGGGCATGAATTACTCTGGAATAAAATTCGTTTTATTATCCTCCCCTTAAGCAGGCTGGATTTCAATCCTGTTAAATTCCGCGTTCAAAATCAGATCTTACATTCCTCCAAAGAGCGCTGAAAAAACTTCTTCCACTTTTGCAACGGGAACAATTTCAATTTTGGGAAATGCTTTTTTGTCGATGCTTTGCATGTTGTATTTTGAAAAATAAATTTTTTCAAATCCCATTTTCTCCGCTTCCTTAATCCGCTGATCAATTCTGTTTACAGGCCTGATCTCTCCGCTCAATCCTACTTCGCCGGCAAAACAAACACGGGGCGGAAGTGCAATATCTTCACTTGAAGAAAGTATGCTGCATGTAACTGCAAGATCAATTGCCGGATCTTCAACACGCAGCCCGCCTGCTATATTTAAAAATACATCTTTTGCAGCAAGGCGGAATCCACATCGTTTCTCAAGCACTGCAAGCAACATGCTAAGCCGACGTAAATCAAATCCGGTTGATGACCGCTGCGGTGTTCCATAAACGGCAGAACTCACCAGCGCCTGGACTTCAATCAGCAGCGGGCGCAATCCTTCCATGGTACACGCAATGGCAATGCCACTCAAATTTTCATCAATGTGCGATAATAAAACTTCCGACGGATTACTCACTTCTGAAAGCCCGCTTCCGCTCATTTCATAGATACCGATTTCGGAAGTGGAACCGAACCGGTTTTTCGTCGATCGTAAAATACGATACACATGATGCCTGTCGCCTTCAAACTGCAAAACGGTATCAACCATATGCTCCAGCACTTTCGGCCCGGCTATACTTCCGTCTTTAGTTATATGTCCGATCAAAAAAACAGGTGTCGATGTTTCCTTGGCAAATTTTAACAAGTCGCCTGCACATCCCCTGATTTGCGAAACTGTTCCGGGCGAGGAATCGATTTCGGGAGTAAATAGAGTTTGAATCGAATCAATGATAACAAGGTCGGGCTTTACGGAATCAATGTGACGAAAAATAGCCTGGGTATTCGTTTCCGTAAGAATATAACACTCAGTATTTGAAGTTCCGATTCGTGTTGCCCGAATGCTTATTTGCTGTTCACTCTCTTCACCTGAGACATACAAAATTTTCATTCCTTTAGCCCGCATGGCGATCTGGAGCATCAGTGTCGATTTTCCAATTCCTGGCTCACCGCCTACCAGCACTAAAGCTCCTGGCACAAGCCCGCCTCCCAGCACGCGATTCAATTCCTTCCCGGGAAGGGTGATGCGGATTAATTTATCAGGAGCGATTTCACCTAGCAGTTGTGGAGTTGCCTGCCTTCCGGGAGAATCACTTTTGGAGGCGCGCCAAGCAGGAACCTGTGATGGTCCCGTTGCAATAATTTCTTCTACATAGGTATTCCATTCATTGCAGGAAGGACATTTTCCAATCCAGCGCGGTGATGAAGCACCGCAATTCTGGCAGTAAAAAGCAGATTTTGTTTTGGCCATGAAAAATGAAAATTACTTGATTTTGTAAAATTCCAGCTGCAAAACGCTGTTGCTTACCGGCTCATCGGTTGCCAGGTATAACACATCATTATCAAGAGTTACAAATTCCCACTTATCGGGGAAAGTAATTACTGAATCATTGGTTCCGGAAATTATCTGGAATTTAAGGAAAGCGTCGAGTATTCTTGTATCGATTTTGAATTTCGAAACTACCGCCGTGTCAATGCCATCAACATAAGTGCTGTCACGCGTGCCACGGTCACAATTCACAACACCTCCGTATTGAAACGTTGTATAAAGATTGTCACCGTCAAATATCCAGTATTCACTGTAATACAATGTATCAGCACCGCAAGAAGTAAAAAATGGATTGCGTCCCTGAAAATTTCGCTGCCAGGTTCCCTGAATATCCTCCTTCATCTTCTTCTCTGATTTCAATATCATACTTTCCTCACACGAAGAAAAAATAATTATGATGAAGGATGTAACTAAAAGTCTGTTCCACATAAAATATGACAATTCAACAAAGTTAAACAGAAATCGGGACGATTAAAACGATTTTCTAATATATTTTAGCCTGAATTTTGAATGATTTTCTTCTCCAGGGCAGAAGTAGAATAACCAGGAACAAACTCCAGGGTGACTACTTCACCACCTTTACCTTTAACAATATCATACCCTACAATGGATTCCGGTTTGTAATCACCCCCTTTAACCAGAATATCCGGTTCAACTATCCTGATAAGGTCGTAGGGAGTGGGCTCATCAAACAACACCACTGCTGAAACATAAAACAGTGACGCCACAATGTGCATTCGTGATTTTTCATCATTCACCGGGCGCGAAGGTCCTTTGATTTTTGATACCGACGCATCGGTGTTTAATCCTACAATAAGAACATCACCCAATGAAGCTGCTTTCGATAAGTAATCAACATGTCCGTAATGGAGCAGATCAAAACATCCATTTGTGAAAACAATTTTTTTATCGGTAAACCGCCAGAGTGCTATAATTTTCTTCAACGAATCAATCGTATGAATTTTATTTTGCAAAACAGAAAATTTATCCATTGGCTAAAGTTTTTTTCCGGTTCATAAACACCATAAAGAGCGCGAATAATCCTAATACAACGACTAATAGTGTTTGGGTAGTGTGTACCAGTGTAGCGTAAACAATGCCATCAGTATCTGACACCCCAAACAACTGAAGTCCCTGTGATACGATGTAGTGGTAAGCACCGATCCCGCCCTGTACAGGTGCCGACATACCTAAACCTCCGACTACAAGCACAAACATTCCCGCTTTCATATCCAGGTGAGATGTTGCCTCGAGACAGAAAAAACAGACCCATGTCATCAGGAAATAAATTACCCAGATAAGTATGGTATGAAAGATGAACCATCCTGTATTTTTCATTCTCAGAACTGTTTTAAATCCTGAAGCAACACCTGCAAATAAACCACGCAGCCGGGTAACTAATTTGCTGTCGTGTTCCGATTTTTTTCCAAACCGGATTAAAATCCAGATCATAGCCACTATGAAAACCATTAATCCAATCCAGAAAACAGGATTGGAAAATAGCGTGAATTTGCCGGCCATCGGACCCAAAACTTTTTCCGATAAAAACCTGCTGAGCATGTCGTATTCAAGAAACGCCACCAGTAACATTGAAATCATCAGCATAATCAGATCGATTACCCGTTCTACTATCACGGTGCCGATTATGGCATGAAACGGAACTTTTTCAGAATTGGCGAGCACTCCACAACGTGTTATTTCTCCAATGCGCGGAATGGCCAGGTTAGCGAAATAACCGATCAGCAACGCATATAACGTATTGCTTAATTTAGGTTTAAAACCAAGAGGTTCCAGTAACATAACCCAGCGGATTGCTCTGCTAAGGTAAGCGCCGAAAGCCAGTAAAATGGAAACTCCCAGCCAAAACGGATCTGCTGAAGTGAGTTTGCTTAAAATTTCCTTCAGATCCTGATCCTTGAAAGTCAGCCAGAGCAACACCAAACCTGCACAAAGCAACAGGAAATACTTTACGAAGGAAAGCAGTTTGCTTTTCAAAATCAGCTTTTAATCAGGCGGTTGTTTGCATCGGGAAAAATTAATGAGGGCTTAAACGTTTTGGCTTCTTCGAAATCCATTACTGCGTAGGAAACTACTATTACAATGTCGCCAACCTGCACTTTCCTGGCTGCAGGACCGTTCAGGCATACTGTTCCTGATCCACGCTCACCCTTTATAACATAGGTTTCAAAGCGCTCCCCGTTAGCGATGTTTAATACCTGTACCAATTCATTTTCAATAAGATTGGAAGCTTCCATCAGATCCTCGTCAAGGGTTATGCTTCCTACATAATGCAGTTCAGCCTGGGTTACACGTGCCCGGTGAATTTTCGATTTTAATACCTGTATTTCCATGCGGGTGCAAAGGTAGGGATTTTTCCTCCCTGTCAGTTCACAGAGGCACGTTATCAATCAACCGTGTCTTAGATGTTACAACAGCAATACAAGCCCTTTGCTTGCGATCTTTTTGCCAGGAAACTATTGGCTGAAGTGTTTCGGAGTCAACGAATTCCAGGTACTGAACGCGGAATCCCGCCACAGCGGAAATCCTTTTAACCGCTTCGGCTTTAACCTCTTCAACCGACCCGGTTTGCACTGCTCCGGCTGACCATAAAAGTGTTGCATAAATAATCCCCGCATGCAATCTTTCATCGGAAGATAAGTGGATGTTCCTCGAACTCATTGCCAAACCATCAGGTTCCCGTATGGTTTCACATCCCACAATAGTGACTGAGGGAAATAATCGTGCACTTACCTCATGAATAATGGCGAGTTGCTGAAAATCCTTTTCCCCAAAATAGGCCTTTTCGGGACGAATAATCTCAAAAAAACGTGAAACAACCGTTGCAACGCCCCTGAAATGTCCCGGACGGAACTGCCCCTCCATCACTTTATCAAGATTTCCAAAATCCAGATCGAGAAGGTGATCTTTCGGGTAAATTTCCTTTACGGAAGGTGAAAATAACAAATCACAACCGGCATCCGACAACAGCATGGCATCCTCATCGGGAGTTCGGGGGTAATTCAATAGGTCATTTTTGTCGTTGAACTGAGTAGGATTTACAAAAATACTACTTACAACTATTTGATTTTCAGAACTAGCCCTTGAAATAAGGGATGAATGCCCTTCATGCAGCGCCCCCATAGTCGGAACAAGTCCGACCCCTTTGGCTGGATGCCTCATCATAGTTAATGCCTCAGCTAATTCGGATACAGTTTCAACAATAATCATTGAGGCAATGATAAACAATATTTGAAAGTCCCTGACGGATGAAAATTGTAATTTATTAAGGTTGTACGGTGTTAAATGGCTGATAAATAGAGTATTGCATATGACTGATCCAACACAAATATTTACTGATACCCCTTGTTTAATTGCAAAAGTCGAATAAATTGCGTACCTTTGCACTTGTAAGTAAAAAATCTTAATATGAAAAAAGCGAAAGTTCTTTACATTTCACATGAAATTCATCCATATCTCGAAAATTCAGAGTTAGGAAAGATTGCCCGCCACCTTCCCCAGGGAATCCAGGAACGCGGTAAAGAAATAAGAACTTTTATGCCACGTTTTGGCCTTATTAATGAAAGAAGAAACCAGCTGCACGAAGTAATCCGTCTTTCAGGCATGAACCTGATCATCGACGACAGCGATCACCCTTTAATCATAAAAGTAGCCTCCATACAGGCAGCCCGCATGCAGGTGTATTTTATCGATAACGAAGAATATTTTCAGCGCAAAGCAATTTTCAGAGATGCCAAAAAGAAGTTTTTCAAAGACAATGACGATCGTACCATATTCTTTTGCCGCGGCGTTTTAGAAACGGTAAAAAAACTTGGCTGGACGCCCGATATCATTCATTGCCATGGCTGGATGACCAGTCTGATCCCGTTGCTTATCAAAACAAGCTATCGTGAAGATCCTGTATTTAAGGATGCCCGCGTGGTATATTCAATATATGATGACAATTTTGAAGAGTCATTTGCTGATGATTACTCCAAAAAAGTAGTTATGGAGGGAATTACACCGGCCGATATCAAGGATCTCAAAACTCCAAACTGGGAAGGCATCACATTGAATGCTATATCCAAGTCGGATGCCATCATCCAGGGTTCTGAAACCATGTCAGCTTCCCTGAAATCAGCAATCAAAAAAGGTCAGAAGCCATTTCTTGAATTTAAAACTTCAGAGGAATATGTGGATGCCTACAATACTTTTTATGATGATTTGCTGGTGGAAGAAACTGTTCTTGCTGAATCGTGAACCAATACTTCTTTCCTGACGAAATAGTTAATCTTTTGTGTCGTTAAGGAGTTGTTCTTTACAATCCATACTTTTACAGGATGATTAACACTATAAAATGGCGTTTACCGGCTGTGCTATTGGCAGCAGGTATGACGCTTGCCGCCTGTTCCGAACCCGATTCACTCGGTATCGAAGTTCAGCCCGACAGCGATCAACCGGGAGTATTTTTTACGGATACCGTAACGATTCATGCCACTACCATTCGCGAAGATTCTCTTAGAAGTGATGAGGTAGTTGCTGCATTCAACCTTGCCGGAAGTTATACCGATCCGGTTTTCGGAATGTCGAAAGCATCCTTTTATTCCCAGCTTCGCCTTCCTAACAATAATACGAATTTCACTTTTGGAATTACACCGGTGCTTGATTCCGTTGTTTTAACAATGGCGTATGCCGATTATTACGGAGATACACTAATGCCTTTATTTATGGAGGTTCTGCAGTTAAGCGAGCAGCTTGTTTATGATACTACTTATTATTCCAATGATGTGCTAACGACTGGATCCACACTTTTTTCAGGAAATATCGATGCCCATCCCAAGGATAGCGTTGTAGTCAGTGGAACAAAACGTGCACCTCATTTACGTTTGCGTTTACCTGACCAGGTAGGTAACGATTTCCTGAATGCCGGCAATGCAACTTTCATTGATAACTCAGCATTCACGAATTTCTTTAAAGGAATTCATGTGCGTACAAACGTTGTGAGTGGTGGTGGATTAATAGTATCCTTTAATCTGCAGGCTTCCATGTCGAAACTCACCGTTTACTACCGGAACGCATCGAACCCCACAACCATAAATGCCAACTTCGAAATAAACTCGGAGTGCCCGCGGTACAATCATTATGAACACGATTATACAAATGCAACATTTGGCAATGTTTTTCCCGTTTCCGGAAATGATAAGCTGTATATTCAGTCGATGGCTGGCCTTAAAGTTCGTTTCATTTTTCCTTACATAAAAAACTTCGCATCAGCAGGTGCCGTTTCAATAAACAAGGCGGAACTGGTGATACCCGTTCAGGATAATGCTGCACCGTATGTAAATCACCAGGCTTTGCTTACTTTCGGTGTTGACGACAAAGGATCTGAAGCAATTATACCGGATATACTTGAATCTTCCTCCTATTATGGCGGTTCATTCAGCACCACCACTGGCGATTACCGTTTCAACATCGGCCGTTATGTGCAGCGTTTGATCTCTGGAAAAATAGCAACCGATTATGGCCTCAGCCTGGTATCCTCCGGAGGGGCAGTAAACGCCTTCCGTACCATTATTCCCGGCACAACAGGAACCGGCAATAAAATTAAACTTCGACTTACTTATTCAAAACTCGATTAAAAATCGCCATGAAGCCCTGCGATAAGCTGTTGCTTCATTGAAAACTCCCAAATCTCATGTGTGGAATAGTTGCTTATATCGGACATCGCCAGGCCTATCCGATTATTATGAAAGGATTGCAGCGACTGGAATATCGCGGGTATGACAGTGCAGGTGTTGCGCTTCTCAACGGCGACCTGAATGTTTATAAAAAAGCAGGTAAGGTTTCGGACCTTGCTGAATACACCAAAGACAAAAACACCTCAGGCACTCTCGGCATGGGACATACGCGATGGGCCACACATGGTGAACCCAACGACAGGAATGCACATCCTCATTTTTCGGAATCGAAAAATTTTGCGATTATCCATAATGGTATCATCGAAAATTATTCTTCTATTAAAACAGAATTAATTAACAGGGGACATACTTTTAACAGTGACACCGACACTGAAGTGCTGATCCACCTGATTGAAGATGTTCACGACAACCTGCATGTTGATCTTGAAGAATCAGTGCGGCTTGCATTAAGCGAAGTGATCGGAGCTTATGCAATTGTTGTAATTTCAAAAACAGATCCCAACAAAATGGTGGCTGCACGTAAAGGCAGTCCTATTGTTTTGGGAATCGGCAAGGATGAATTTTTTATTGCATCCGATGCTACACCAATTGTTGAGTACACTAAAAATGTTGCTTACCTTAATGATGGTGAAGTTGCAATAATTTCGGATGGCAAGCTTACTGTAAAAACCATAGAGAATCAAATTAAGATTCCTTATGTTCAGGAGTTGGAAATGCAGCTTGAGATGCTCGAAAAAGGCGGTTATGAGCATTTCATGTTAAAGGAAATCTATGAACAGCCGCGCTCCATCTGGGACAGCATGCGGGGACGTATTGATGCAAAGAACCGAAGGCTTCGTTTAGGCGGGCTGGGTGATTACGAAAATAAATTTATTAATGCAAAGCGTGTAATTATTGTGGGATGCGGAACATCGTGGCATGCCGGTCTTGTGGGTGAATATCTTATCGAAGACCTTGCAAGAATTCCCGTTGAAGTTGAATACGCATCTGAATTCCGTTATCGCAACCCGATCATTTCTGAGGAAGATGTTGTAATTGCTATTTCCCAGTCAGGTGAAACTGCCGATACACTTGCTGCAATCGAACTTGCGAAATCAAAAGGAGCAACTATTTTTGGAATTTGTAATGTTGTTGGATCAAGCATTCCTCGCGCCACACACGCAGGTTCATATACTCACGCCGGTCCTGAAATTGGTGTTGCTTCAACAAAAGCATTTACCGCACAGGTTACAGTGCTTACCCTGTTAGCACTCCAGATTGCAAGGAAACGCGGAACGATTACTGAATCACGTTTTCACGGATTATTAAATGAACTGGAAAGCATTCCTGCAAAAGTGGAACATGCGCTTGAATCAAATGATTTAATAAAGAAACTTGCTGAACGATTTAAGGATTCACGGAATGTGCTTTACCTCGGAAGAGGATATGGTTTTCCTGTCGCACTTGAAGGCGCTCTTAAACTTAAGGAAATTTCGTATATTCACGCTGAAGGTTATCCTGCAGCTGAAATGAAACACGGACCGATTGCATTGATTGATGAGGAGATGCCGGTTGTGGTAATTGCTACCAAAAACAGTTCTTATGAAAAAGTAGTCAGCAATATACAGGAAGTTAAAGCGCGTAAAGGAATCATTATTGCCGTTGTTACTGAAGGTGATGTTGAAGTGAAAAAAATTGCGGATTATGTAATTGAAATTCCTGAAACAGATGATTTGCTGGTGCCGCTTGTTTCTGTTGTGCCCTTACAGCTTCTCTCGTATCACATTGCGGTTATGAGAGGCTGCAATGTAGATCAGCCAAGAAATTTGGCGAAGTCTGTTACAGTTGAGTAATCACCATACAACCGACTAATTTAATTTTAGCTCGCACCTATCCCATCCCACCCAAGTGGCTTAAGTGAAATTTCATGTTCACTTTTATCAACCAGGGCAAGACCTGCAGCAGCATCTGTAATATGCCCGATAATTGTCAGAGTAGTGAGCAGTTTTAACTTTTCAAAATCACTTTGACGTACTGTAAAAAGCAATTCATAGTCTTCCCCGCCATTGAGTGCGATCACGGTGGGGTTCAAATTCATTTCTTCGGCCATAGCATACGTTTGCACATCAATCGGAATTTTTTCTTCATATATCCTGCAGCCTTTTTCTGAAGCTGTACACAAGTGATGTAACTCCGATGAAAGTCCGTCGGAAATATCAATCATGGATGTTGGAACGATTCCCAATTCATGTAATTGCAAAATAACATCTCCCCGTGATTCCGGTTTCAGCTGGCGTTCCACTATATAATCAGATCCGGTCAGGTCAGGTTGAATTTTCGGATTATCGAGAAATATCTTTTTTTCACGGTTCAGTATCTGGAGACCCATATAGGCTGCACCAAGGTCCCCTGATACAACAATTAAATCATGCTCCTGAGCACCGCTGCGATACGCAATTTTTTCCTTATCAACACTTCCAATAGCAGTAATGCTGATTACCAGCCCGGAGTTTGATGATGAAGTGTCGCCGCCTACCAGGTCAACACCATGCCGGTCGCATGCCATCAGCATACCTTCATATAATTCTTCAATGGCTTCCAGTGAAAAACGGTTCGAAAGTCCCACAGCAACTACTATTTGAGAGGGCTTTCCGTTCATGGCAAAAACATCACTAAGGTTAACCATAACCGCTTTGTAGCCCAGGTGCTTTAGAGGGCAATAGGATAAATCGAAATGGATACCCTCCAGTAAGAGGTCGGTTGTAACCAGTTCCAGGTGATTTCCACGATCTATAACTGCGCAATCATCACCAATACCTTTTACCGAGGAACTGTTCTTAAGTGTAACACCTGCAGCCAGGTGCTGTATCAATCCAAACTCTCCGAGTTGTTCCAGTTCTGTACGATTATTTTTGTTTTCTAACATGGTGTAAAGATAGAAAATGCATAGAAAACCGGTCTGTTGTTTCGGCGCGGTTAATGAGTTCTCACGATTAGTCAATACCTTGCTATATTCGTGAATCGATTCCCGTCCTTGAAAATAAATGTATCACTTTAATCGTATATTCGTTAATCAAATCGCTTCAGACAAATTTTTGTGAAAGATTACTACCACATTATGGGCCTGGAGCCCGGGGTTACCATGGCCCAGGTGCGCTCAAAGTGGAAAGAACTTGCGCGGCGTTATCACCCCGACCATAACCCCGATGATCCGCTGGCTGAATCGCACTTCAAAGATGTTCAGGAGGCCTACCGGATCTTATCTGATGAAGTACAGCGAAGACGCTACGACCAGGGCGCTCTCGATCAGCTTTGGTCAGAGGTTCAGCCGGTTAATCATTATTTTTTTGCGCGTTGTGAACCTACAACGCTGCGGTGTTATGAAGAAATCAACCTCATTTTTACCTATTCCGGACTTGGACGTGTTTTCAGGAAACCGGAAATGACGGATTTTTTGATAACCGGTTCACCCTTTGTCTCACAGCGAATGGTGTTGCATGAGGGACAATCGGTGCGGGAAACCGAACTGACCTATGTCATTGCTCCATTAAAAACCGGCAACCTGAATATTGGAAAAGCAAGCATTTCAATAAATCATAAGCTGTTTGATTCCGAACCAATTACTGTTTTTGTACAGTCCAATCAATGCCGCTTCAGCAATGACAACCCTGCCGATGGGGAACCTTATAAACTGACATTGCATTTTGAATACCTTCCCGGTGAGGAACCTTTCCGCATGAGCGAACTGAAAAAAAATCATGTGATATTGGTTCCCCGAAGTAAAATTGCGGGAATATTTCACCGAATCGGATCAGGAATGAAGCTGGTTGGAACCATTTGGGGAATGATAAAACTCAACCAGGAATTTGATTTAAACCTCCTGGCAGGAATGGCAGCAGGCAATATTTTAGCAGGCTTTAACTGTTATATACTGTATGCCATTGCCGGAATAAAACCTAAATTCTCTGCCCCTTCAATTTATCCGCTTGCAAAAGAATACCGTGAACGGGGTTATTTCCTTGGAGAAAGCAAGGGGATACCGTTTATAACTGGCAACTTTTGGTATTATCTTGGAAGATTATTCCTCTGATAATTCAACATTTCCATGTGAAAGGTGATTCGATAAAACAACTTTTTCCCACCTTTGTAATACACCACAACTATATTGCTCAATTCAGACCTGATAACTATGAAATTAAATCTTACGGTTCCCTGCATAATGCTTCTTTTACTGGGTGCTTCATGCAGCCCTTCCAAAAAAACCACTTCGCTTCCCGACGATAAATCGAGTGTGACGGCAAAAAAAACACGTGAACCCTATCGTGCCACCGTCACTAAAATGCATGACCTTATACACACGAATCTTGATGTTTCATTTGACTGGGCTAACCAGCGCCTCAGCGGAAGTGCTATACTTACATTGAAACCGCATTTTTATCCTGCCAAAGAACTTTTTCTTGATGCACGCGGCATGGATATAAAAGAAGTACAACTAATTACAGGAGAGAAATATTCAGAACTTGCATATACCTACAGGAATGACAGTATTTGCATCACATTGGATAAATCGTATTCTGCTGCCGATACATTAAAAATATTTATTGAGTATATTTCTAAACCCGAAGAACTCCCCGTTGGAGGATCTTCAGCAATTACCAGTGATAAAGGATTGTATTTTATTAATCCCGATGGAAGTGATCCGGAAAAGCCGCGACAGATATGGACACAGGGAGAGCCGCAGTCTTCTTCAGTCTGGTTTCCTACCATCGACCGTCCCAATCAAAAAACCACACAGGAAATTTATATAACGGTTGATACCGCTTTTGTAACACTCAGCAATGGAAAACTTGTAAGTTCAATTTTAAACACCTCCAACGGAACGCGCACCGATTACTGGCGGCAGGAATTGCCACATGCGCCTTATCTTTTTATGATGGCAGTTGGAAAATTTGCAGTTGTGAAAGATTCCTGGAATGGAAAAGAAATCAGTTATTATGTTGAACCCGCATACGGACCTTATGCCCGTGATATATTTGGAAATACACCCGAAATGATGGACTTTTTTACAAAACTTTTGGGTGTTGATTATCCGTGGGAAAAATATGCACAGATTGTTGTCAGGGATTATGTTTCCGGTGCAATGGAGAATACTACAGCTTCTGTTTTCGGAGAATTCATGCAGAAAGATGCACGCGGCTTGCTCGATGGTTCTAATGAAGAAGTAGTTTCTCATGAGCTTTTTCATCAATGGTTTGGAAATATTGTTACCTGTGAATCGTGGTCGAATCTGCCACTTAACGAATCATTCGCAACTTATGGTGAATACCTGTGGAACGAATATAAATATGGTCGTGATGAAGCGGATTACACCGGGCAAAATGATCAGTTCAATTATCTTAGGGAAGCACGAAACAAGCAGGTCGACATGGTGCGGTTTCAATATGATGTAGAATTACAAATGTTTGACAATCACTCCTACGCAAAAGGTGGCCGCATTTTACACATGCTCAGAAAATATACCGGTGATGCAGCCTTTTTTGCTTCTTTAAAACGTTACCTGGAAGATAATAAATTTAAAGCTGTGGAAATGCATAATCTGCGCCTGGCTTTTGAAGAAGTAACCGGTGAAGACCTGAACTGGTTTTTCAACCAGTGGTTTTTTGACAAAGGACATCCTTCGCTGAAAATTGATTATGAATATGACGCTGTTGCGGGAAAACAACGGGTTACCGTTCAGCAAATGCAGAGCCTTGAAACAACGCCATTGTACAAGCTACCTGTGGAAATTGATTTTTATACTGGCAATTCGGTGATCCGCAAAAAAGTGACACTTGAAAAACAAACTGAGATCCTTGAATTTGATTTTAAAGAGAAGCCTGAACTGGTGAATTTTGATGCTCAAAAAATATTGCTATGTACAAAAACTGACAATCATACACCTGAAGAATGGGTTTCGCTTTTTAAACGCGGGCCTATGTACATGGACCGTTATGAGGCGCTGAGTAAAGTCATGAAAACCTATACTCCAACTTCTTCAGAGGCGGAGATTGTTCGGCTGGCATTGAATGACCCGCATTGGAATATCAGGATGCTAGCAATAAGAAACAGCAAACCACTTGTAGCTGCCGACCGTAATGCCATGAAACAACAGCTTATGGAACTTGCAGTAAATGACGATAAATCAAATGTAAGAAATGAAGCATTACTTATTTTATCAGAACTGTTTGCGAAAGATGATGACGTTAATAAATTAATGCGGGCTGCCGTAAATGATTCTTCCTATTCCGTTATGCAAACCGCCATGACGCATATTCTTGATTATAATTTGCCGGAAGGTCTTGCTTTGCTTAAGTCGATGGAAAAGGAAGATAACGAGAATATTATGGAAATGGTAGCCGGATTTTACAAAACATATGGTGGTGATGAGCAATATGATTATATGACAGGTGTGTTAATCGACACCAGGGGATATTCAAAATACACAGCGGTACAGAATTATGGAAAATTTTTGCTTCGCTGTCAGCCGAAAGTCGCTTCGACCGGTATCGATAAAATTGCTGCAATTGGCAATAATTATCCCCAGTGGATGGTACGACTCTCCGCCGTACAGACACTGAGTGAAATTTCAAAATCCTATGGCAAAACAGATTCCGGTAACCCAGGAGGTGAAATTAGTAAACCGGGTGATACGATTCTGAATGACCGCATGAATACAGAAAATGAATCAGTCAGAAAAAAGGCTGAAGAAATGTTGATTGAAATTAAATCCAAAGAAAAAGATCTTAATCTTTTAAAAATTTATAATAAAATCCCCTGACATAGTTTGAAAATTATGGGATGAAACCTTTATATTTTTTAGCACTATTGACAAGCCTTGTTTTCAATGCCAGTAAAGTAAAATCCCAGGCTTTGCATGATACAATATTTACAATGTCGGACACCCTTATTTGCAAAATTACCTATGTAAATATTGACAATATTTTTTATTCAATTAAAAGTGGAAATAAATTTTCGGAGAACTATATACCTATTTCCAAGGTAATTTCTTACAAGAGTGGAGATATTAACTCCATGTCATCCACCAATAAAACACACATTTCGTATGACTCAATTTTTATCCATAAATACGATACAACGAAATGGAATTTCGGGATAAAAAACTATTCGCAGTATAATTATCATTATGGAATGTTTCAAAACGCTTTGTTAGTAAGCGTATATTTTAAAAACCACAACATCTATATCGGTCCGGAAAGGTTACAAGTTTTTTCTGAATCTCTTTATGAGGATGACATGGTCAGTTCAAAATGGTATAAAGCATTAAGTTTCGGGTATTTGTTTCTGCCAAAATCAAACTTCAAAAATCTACATTATTATTTTGGGATAAACTATTCACTCTTTCAGGGAAAATATATTGATTACCAGTTAGGACCGCCCTATCAGTCATCACACAATCAAAAGGTAGTTTTAAGTACAGGATCAATAGGAATTAATTATAGCATTATTCGCCATCTGAATTTATCAACAAGTTTTGGCCTGACTTCGATGAGTGAATTTTTTCTTCTTACAGAAAAGTCTTCTTTAAATTTTAGTTTGGGCCTGGAATACCTGATAAAAAAATGAAATTTGGTGGGCTAACCCGATTACATTATTTAATTTGTTTCAACACATCCCTTGCTTTTCCGGAGTAAAAACCATTCTGATCTGAAACTTCCTCCAGCAATTTTTTTCCTTTCCGGATTTCACCATTACTGATGTGGGACTGAGCAGCGTAAAATTTCGCTTCTTCCATAAAAGGACTGGTGCTATCATTACTTAAGGGTACGAGTAATTTAAGAGCGGGGTTGTATTGTTTCATATTATACAATGACAATCCCTTATAAAAAGCGGCATTCTGATCGGCTTCATTCAGTTCAAGTAATTTATCGAAACCGGCATTGGCTGATTCATAGCGTCCGTTATTGAATAATATTACCGGATCAGCAACAAGATCAAGGTATTCAGCCTTCCGGTTAACGGCATCGCCCGATTTGATTTCTGTTTCCGCTGCTTCCACCTGTTTTTTGCTGTTCTCATATTTAGGCGCAACTGCCCGGGGTGCATCAGCCTGTTTCACATTACCGGCTTCGTAATTTCCATAATCAATAACTTTAACATTATCCACGTAAGTAATATTCTGATTGCCGGTATTTTTAATAGCTGTAGATACCGGTGCCACATCCTTTGCCGCAACCGGTATTTCATATTTCATAACTGAAGCGCCTTCATTAGAAAAAGCAACTTCCTTTTCAGCAACTGATGCTTCCGAAATTTCAGGAATGACCTTGTCTGCAATAGTTTCATCAGCACTTTGCAACCCCGCAACTGGAAATGTTCCTGTGGTGCTTACTGAATCTGACAATATTGTAGCCGGCATCGTTTCAGAAGCTGTCTGATTGTTGTCAATTGCACCGGTCTGATTAACTGCAGGCACCTGCTCCTCTTCCTTTACAGCTAAACGCTCATCGCTGATCTGTTTATACTGCATATAGGTGAAATACGAAAAAATAATAATACCGGCAATAGTAGCAGCTACCAGTATGGGACGGAATGAACGCGAGGGTACAGCTAAATTCCTTCCTGAAACTTCACGTGCTACAGCATCAAGTGTACTGCTGCTTACAAATGCAAGACCTTCAAGAGCATCGCTGCACAGCATACAATCAACAAGATGTTCCTCAACCTCATGCTTTTCATTGCCCGACAGTTTATGGTCGCGATAGGCAAGCAATTGATCTTTTCGGATACAACCGGTTTCGTTAAACAGAAATTTATTTATCGGAGTGTTCATGATTTTTTTTCATCATATAATTCTTAAGGTTTCTTTTACCATTCTGGATATAACTTTTTACTTCCAAAAGATTAAATCCGGAAATTTCAGCAACATCCTGGTAACAGTAATTTTTCAGATAAAATAACTCTATGCATATACGTTGCTCTTCATTAAGAGTGCGAATGCCTTCTTCCATAAGGACTAACATTGCCTCTTTATTATCTTCCGTTGCAAGATGCGAAGGCTGGTGGGTTTCCACAACAGTATCCCAACCGGAACTATTTTCATCATCCACATGCAACATGGCTTTCCTGCTTCTTAATTGCATCAGGCAATAATTACGTGCTACCGTATGAATCCAGCTGCTAAATTTTAAAACTTCAAATCTTTTCAGATCTTCCATCAGTTTTTCATAAACAGCCATTGTTGCATCCCGGGCATCATCCTCATTTTTTAGGTATTTCATACAAACACCAAATACAAGATGCGAATACCGGTCGAAAAGTATCCCAAGCGCCTTGCGATCCCCGTTACTTTTAAAGACCGAGATTAATTCCTGGTCTTCTGATCCTTCGTAATTTTTTTTATTAATCAGCCACATACAGTATCCAAACCGGTTATGTTAACTTATCGTAGATGCAGGATCCTTTCAATTTCCATAACCCGCCATAAAATTAACGAATTGCAAAGTCATTCCATTGTTCCTGCTCCTCTTAACTTCAATTTTCGAAAGTGTATGGAAACGCGGCAAGAAATACATCCTTAAGGAATACAATCTAACATCCACGCAAATGAAAACTACACTAATAATTCTTATAACAGTGCTTGTAACCCTTACAGGCAACAGTTTTGGACAATTTGGTGAGCTAAGGGGAACTGTAATTGACAGCACCTCAGGATTACCACTCACAGGAGCAACCATTTCCTGGGAATCAGGCGAAGTTTTAAAAGGAACTACAACCAATGAAAAGGGAGAATTTGTGATAAAACCACTTATACCGGGAAGTTACGATTTATCGGTTTCGTTTGTCACGTTTAAAAAGCAAACTTATAAAGCCATAACGGTAAGTGCAGAAAAGGCAACCTATATTGATGTAAAACTGGTCCCTGACAACAACTTACCCGAAGTAATCATCACCTGGGAACCGCCCATGATTGATAAAGGTAGCACTGCAACCATGACAACCTATTCCACTCCTGAAATTGAGCAGTCGCTGGAGCGGGATGCGGTTTCGATGGCATCACAAACCGCGGGAGTATTCCAAAAAGAAGAAGGCGGCTCCATAAATGTAAGAGGATCGCGGGAAACCGGTACTTTATATATGGTGGATGGCATTAAAATGACCGGATCCTTTTCGATTCCCAAAAGTGCAATTGCCGAAATATCAGTGCTTACCGGTGGAATTCCGGCACAATTCGGAGATGCTACCGGCGGGGTAGTGATTATTACCACCAAAAGCCATAAAATGAAAAGATAGTTACCGGCAATATAACCCGGGCTATCCGGTTCCCTGCACATGACTCACATATTAATGTTGATGTTATCTGCAGGGATTTTTAGTTATTTTTGAGCCTCTAACCCAATTAAATCCTTTCGTTTTATGAAGAAATTATTTGTCATGGCGCTTCTCCTGGCCGGATATGCAGGCCATTTGCAAGCACAGGAATCCAAACTCCCCTCCAACTTTTTTATGAAGACCCTGGAAAATGGTTTGGAGATCCTGGTAATAGAAGACAATTCAGTGCCCCTGGCTACAATTGAAATTGTGGTACATAACGGTTCGTATACCGAAGAACCGGAATACAATGGTTTGTCGCACCTGTATGAACATATGTTTTTTAAAGCAAACAAGGATCTTCCTTCCCAGGAGGCCTTTCTTGCGCGCATCAATGAGCTGGGGATTTCCTTTAACGGAACCACTTCTAATGAAAGGGTTAATTATTTTCTTACCCTTAGCAGTACAAAAACAACTGATGGTTTAAAATTCATGAATTCCGCCATCCGTTATCCGTTATTTTTGCAGGAGGAGATGACGAAAGAAAATCCTGTTGTTGACGGGGAATTTCAGCGTGCTGAATCCAATCCCGTTTTCTGGCTTTTGCAGGATATGAATAAATATTTATGGGGTGATTTGTACAGCCGGAAAAACACAATTGGTGATCATGACATCATACTTTCGGCAACTCCTGAAAAAATGAAAGTGATACAGGAAAAATATTATTATCCGAACAATTCCATGATTGTTATAGCGGGTGATGTAAATCATAAAGAAGTATTTGAACAGGTAAATACCATTTTTGGTGATTGGAAAAAAGCAGAATTTAATATTTTTGAAAAGTATCCGATTCCGGAATTTCAACCGTTAAATGAAACGGCTTATTTCATAACAGAAAATGCCAATGCAAAAACGCCTATTATCCTGGCTTCATTACATGGCCCTGATACCCGAAATGATATCCCGGCGACTTATGCGGCTGATGTTTTTTCATTTGTATTGGAGCAAAAAAGTTCGAAGTTTCAAAAAGATCTGATCGATGCCGGCCTCGCGTTTCAGGCGCAGGTAGGATATTCAACTTGTAAATATGTCGGACCCATTCAAATCTTCCTGGTACCAAATCCTGCCAAAGTAAAAGAAGCCTATGCTAAACTTCAGGAACATATTAACATGTGGGATTCTGAAGATTACATAACCGATGAACAACTTGAGACTGCCAAAAACCTGCTGGCGATTTCACAAACCCGCGAGCGTGAAAGTACTTCTTCGTATGTACACAACGTTACCTATTGGTGGGCTTCGGCAAGCATCGATTATTATACCGGATATATTGATAACATCAAGAAAGTAACCAAGGCTGATATCAGGAACTATGTTCAGGAATACATCAAAAACCGCCCTATGGTTACAGGCCTGCTGTTATCTCCCGAAATGAAAAAATCGATGAACGTAACTGATGCAGCATCATTTCTAAAATAAGTATTACCATTTTTAAAAACTCAAACCATGAAAATTAATATAAGAAACTATATAACCACATTGGTACTGTTAATCACCGGTGTTCTTTCAGTGTACGCCGGCGGTCCCGGGGCTAAGGAAATCTCCGTTGAAGGAATCAAGGTAATATTTAAGCAAACTCCGAAAGAGGTAATAAGTGTGCGTGTATTTGTGAAAGGTGGAAATGCAACCATACCTGCAGAAAAACAGGGTCTTGAAAATTTTGCATTCAGCCTGGCGGCAGAAGGTGGCACCACCAAACGTAACAAAGATGTGTTTAGCACGGAATGTGAAAAAACGGGAACTGAAATTTCAGGTGGCTCTACCTATGATTATGGAACCATGAACCTGAATTGCATTAAAACCTATTGGAATGAGGCGTGGGATCTTTTTGCGGAAGCAGTTACCGCTCCTGCTTTTGCCCAAAGCGAATTTGATCTGCAAAAGGGCAACCTGGTTTCCGGCGCAAAGCAAAACCAAAGCAATCCTGATCAGCACCTGATAAATATTGCAATGGAAAGTGTGTTTAAAGGACGCAGCTATTCTAAAATTCCTGAAGGCACTCCCGAATCCCTTGAAGCACTTACCCTTGCCGATCTTAAAGATCACTATGGCAAAGCAATGGTTAAAAACAGAATTTTTGTTGTGGTAGTAGGCAATGTAAATGAAGAAGATATTATTGCCAAAATAAAAGCTGCTTTCGCGAAGCTCCCTGCAGGCAGTGCAGCGCCCGCTGAGCCACGAGTTCAGATTACTAAGCCAGGTATATTCGTTGAAGACCGCGACATCGCAACCAATTATCTTATTGGAATAATGAGTGCGCCCGGCATGGGTTCTCCTGAAGGCGTGCCCATGAGAATTGCCATGAATATTCTGTACGACCGTTTCTTTGTTGAACTGCGCACAAAAAGAAGTCTGTCATATGCACCCTCTGCCAGCTACAATGCTACCAGGATCAGTAATCCGTACAACAGTATTTACATTTCCACACTTGATCCAAAACAATCGATTGATGTGATGGTGGAAGAAATTAATAAAATAAAAAAGGAGGGTTTTACTGAAAAGGAATTGCTTGATAAAAAACAAACTTTTCTGACCCGCTATTTTATGGGCCAGGAAACAAGTGCCGCCCAATCACAAACACTGGGATTGAATGAACTGGGAGGAACCTGGAAAAATGCTGAAAGCTTTACCGAGGATGTGAATAAAACCAATCTGAAAGAAGTAAATACCGTATTGGCAAAATACACCGGAGCCATCCGCTGGACCTATCTCGGTAAGAAAGATGCAGTGAAAGATGAAGATTTTAAACAAACATGGAAAGGCAATGTGTTACAGAGCCCGTATTAATTTTTAATACAATCAAAAAGGGAGGCATAAAAAAATATGTCTCCCTTTTTTTTGGCCTCCTGTCAGAATTTATTTGCGGCGGTAAAGAAATTCCATACCCTTGACTTCACCGTTTAAGGTACCCGAAATCGACGCATTTAATACACTGTCGCTTTGAAAATCATAAATGATAGTGGTCGGGAAATCATGCTCGGGATTTTCAAAAGTAAACTTGCCTTTTTCCTGCTTTGTTAATTTAAAGGGCACCGGCTTGCGATCGTTCTGATCCTGCATGGTGGGAATGTAAAAAATATCGTTTCCGGATGATACCAGCTCTATAGTTTCATAAATTGTGGAATCGCCATTAATGATATCAAAACTTTTACCATCGTATAAAGTATCATTCACTTTTTTCCATTCTTCCATAATCACTCCTTCACCACTATTCTCCCCAACCGGCATCCACCAGGAACCCTCAATTTGTTCCAGCACATGCAAAGGTCCCTTTTCTTTTTTTTGGCAGGAAACAGTAATTACACATAATGAAATACATACTGCTATTTTAATTTTTGTTTTCATGGCTTAATGTTCCAGGTTATAAAAATAATAGAATATTTGAATAAAAAAGTAAGCATAAAAAAACCCGGCTAACCGGGTTTTTTTATGCTCATTATGTTACCGGGTAATAACAGCTTTGGTATCCACCGACCATGTTTCATTTGAAACTCTAAGAATATAAATGCCTGATGCGATGTTGGTCCAATCGGGTCTAATTTCTGAGTACGTATTGTTAATAGTTACCGATTGGGACTTTACCAATCTTCCAAACATATCCATTATAGCGACTTCCACGTTGCCTGATGGTTTGGTAGTTTCTAATATAAGCCATGGTGATTTACCGGGACTGCTGATAAGGTTTACAAAAGGTTCATTGGTGAGATCATCAATTCCTACGTTCACAATACATACCGTATCGGACTGCACTGAACATCCTCCAACAGTTGACAATTCCATATAGTAGCAACCGTTAGAACCGGGCGTGAAGGTTGGAGAAAATGCTCCGGGAATAAAATTAGTTGAACCCGCGGGAAACCAGTTATAAAAATAAGTTGGATCGATAATATTGGAACTGAAGGTGCCATCAATTGAAACCGAGATATTCACTGCAGGCAATGATGTAACAATATTAACACGCACGGTATCGGTCATGGTCGTATTACAAGCACCGTTTCCTGTGATGGTCAAATAAACGATACCTGTTTCACCGGCTCCGGGTGTATAAATTGTACTGAGCGCATTGGCCGGATTAAAAGTACCGGTTCCACCACTCCACGATGGATTTCCAACGATATTAATTCCTGACCCGTTCAGCGAAGCGGAAGGTGCTGCTCCGGGGCATATTCCTACATCAGGTCCACCGGAAATGGCAAGGCCAGTTGATAACACCTGGCATCCATAATTCAGGTAAGTGGCTACACCGCCTGCTGTAAAATCAACGAAAGCACCATCGTTTTCAAATGAAAATCCTCCTACTACTCCAAACTGGTTTACAAGAAGCGTGCGATCATAGGTAACCGAATCAACACATCCTCCGGCACCGGTGAACTCGATACTGAGTGTACGCAGACCGGGAGTAACATTAAAATTTGCAAAATGACCTGATGTATTCCCGTTACACTGGAATAACACAATCAGGTCTTCATTTAAATTGGCAAAGGAATTCAGAATTGCATTTATGTTCAGGCTGGTCAAAAGCAAAACTTTGGCATTTGCCGGCAACACACCATTTACAGGTTCGGTTACCGAACCGCAACCCTGAATGTAACTGTTAATAGTAGTAACCACCGCAGCAGTTGCCGCATCCTGACAAAGACCCTGGAAAGTATTATTGGGCCAATCCACAATTATATTCGAAACGTTAAGAGGCGCATTCCCAACATCGAAGCGAACCATTTCATTTTCACCTTCAGGTGTCCCGCATGCATCCACAAGGATGCTCTTAATTTCAATACAACCGCCCTGGGCAAATACATTGGCCGACGGGTAACAAATAATGGCAGCAAGAGAAGCCATCACGCAAATTCGTAACATTTTCATCATTTATAATTTTTTAAATAATTCGTAACAAAATAGGAAGAATGCAGCAGTAAGAGGTTGGTTAACTGTTTGATAACCATATCTTAATCTTATCCGGGGATAAGCAACAGCAAAATTAGCACATTGAAAGGGAGTGTCAAAATCTACAACAACCTGATTATGTACTACTTAAAATAAATTACAAAGTTTTTTTAGTCTTTTGCTTCAGAATTACAACAACAACCAGCAAAGCGGTAATGCAAATTGCCCATTTAACCCAATACGTATCCACTATATAAAAAGCGCTGATAAACATACTGGTAAGCATCATAATAATAGCAATCCATTTGGTTCTCACGGTCATGCCCCTTCCTTTTTTAAAATCAAGAATCTGGTGACCTACATACTTGTTACTGATAAGCATTCTTAAAAATTTGCGGGAGCCTTTAGCAAAACAAAATGTAGCAATTAAAAAAAATACCAGGCCCGGCATCATGGGTGTGATATAACCGATTATTCCCACACCCACAAAAATAAAACCCAGTACCATCCAGATAGCGCGGGTAACAGATTTAGTGAATAACGTCATATCAATTTTAAAACGAGCACAAAGCTAACGAAATGTTAAATGCAGTCAGCCCCTAAAAATAAATGACTCAGTGCTGATTAGCGGGCAAGATTGGTTTTTTCCCTGGTTACAACGCTCCTGTTATTTTTCAGAGCTTCAAGGTTGTTTTTTAAAACGGTTTTTTCATGCGAACTGGTAAACTGCACCTGCCGGTAATAAAAATCAGCAGAATTATAAAATGTGTGAATGGAATCCAGCTGGGCTGCCTTTATTTCTTTCCGCACAGGAGCAGGTTTACCGCTGCCGTTTGACGTGCGGGGATACAGCACAGCCATAATTTTATTTCCCTTTTCAAATTCTGCATTTCCCTTTTTGAAAAGCGCATACGACAACTGCAGTTTAATTTTCGGATCACCGGGATTAAAATTAAGCATTCGTAAGGCAGATGAATATTCTTTATCAAGGCTATCAAGTTGCTCCCAGGCAGCAATGGTATCATTGAAATTAAAAAAGGGTGTTGATTTATCTTCATATTTCCATCGTTCATTACTGTAATCAGCAAGTTTTACAGGATGCTCAAGAAGTTGCCACATAGGATCAAAGGGAAAATGATCGGTTAAAAAATCAACAGGATCCGGTAAAAAATAGTTGTCTTCAAATTCCTTTATAAATTTTCCACGCGGATCAATTCCGCCTGCACCCCAGGTTACGTCAATAGGTTGCCATTTTTTGTTTACAAAAACCATGTTCCATGTATGGCCGGCATCATCAAATTTATTTTCCAGCCTGTTATATCCCGAAACCATATGGCAGGGAATACCGGATAGCCTGCAGAATTCGCTGAATAAAACAGCGTACCCGTGACAAATTGCTTTCCTTGATTTCAGCACCTGTGCAATTTCCTGTTTCTCCGGTGATTTATTGGCTTGCTGCCATTCTACAACATCATAATGAATATTACGGGCAATCCACGAATAAAATACTCTTACTTTATCCTCATCGGTGATGAGGTTTTTTGTTAATGCTTTATGCAGCATTGACACCGACTGACCTTTAACCACAGCCGCAAGGCTATCGGGAGTAGCATACTTATTTTGAGAAATTCCCTGTTGCCAGATCAACGTCAGAAATAAAAATAATCGGAATAATTTCATTAATTTACGTTAGTTCCATTAAGTAACGGGAATACCGGCAAAAAAGTTTACTATTTAAAAATTGCCAAAAGACTCCCGAAAATTCTGTTTCACAACCAATTAGTTGTTACCATTTCGAAAATTCAAAATAGCCGTTCCTCATTTACCTGTCACCGCCATACTTGGAATATCGTAATGGGTTGGCCGTTACTTCATCATGCGTAATCCTGTTGTTAAAAATATCACAGGCCAGATAAATGGATGAGCGGAATGAATCTTCAGAGGCAACATTTTTACCGGCAATATCGTAGCCGGTTCCATGATCGGGAGAGGTTCTGACAATGGGAAGTCCGGCAGTATAGTTAACTCCGCTGTCGAACGATAACGACTTAAAAGGAACGAGTCCCTGATCGTGGTACATTGCCAGGATTCCGTCAAACCCGGTAAATTTCGCAGCACCAAAAAATCCATCTGCAGGATAAGGACCGTACACAAGTATATTTTGCTCAAAGGCTGCCTGAATAGCCGGTGAAATAATTTCCAGTTCTTCGGTTCCGATAAGACCACTATCGCCCGAATGGGGGTTGAGGCCCAGCACTGCAATACGCGGTTTTCTGATTCCGAAATCCCTTTTCAGCGACTGGTGCATCACTTTTATTTTGGAAATAATTTTTTCTTTTGTGAGTTCGGCGGCAACTTGTTTCACCGGAACATGACCCGTTACCGTGGCTATACGCAGCCGGTCACTTACCAGCATCATAAGGTGTTCGGGTGAGTTGAATTGCTGCGCCAGGAATTCAGTATGACCCGGAAACCGGAATCCATCCTGCTGCATGGTTTTTTTGTCGATAGGTGCAGTAACAAGTACATCAATATTTCCATCTGCCAGATCTTTACATGCAACCTGTAGGGCGACAAACGCATACTTTCCTCCGGTTGCCGTAGGTTGTCCGGGCTCTATTTTAATTTCTTCCTCCCAGCAATTAACCAGGTTGGTGCGCTTATGATTCAGCTCGGATATATTTTTTATGGTTGTAAAATTGAACTCCGTATTATTGAGCAATTTTTTATGAAAAGAAATAGCCTTGGTGGACCCATAAATTACAGGCGTGCAAACCTGGTGCATACGGTTATCGGCAAAGGTTTTAATAATCAGCTCCGGACCAATCCCATTAACATCACCAATGGTAATACCAACCCTGACTTTATTATCACTATCATTCGTATTGCTCATAATATTTTAAAAACTATCACAGTAAAAAACCCTTATTTTTTCCCGGCTTTTCCTTTAAGGAAATCATACATAAAACGTACACCCACACCGGTACCATTTTTGCCACGGTAACTGTCGTGGGATTTTCCGAATGAGGGGCCTGCTATATCAAAATGCATGTATGGATAGTCGGTGAAACGCTGTAAAAACCGGCCGGCAGTAATGGCCCCGCCAATTGCCCCGCCAATATTTTTTATATCAGCAATGTCCGATTTTATAAGATCATCATATTCTTCCCAGAATGGAAACTCGACCAGCCGTTCATAAACCGCGTTGGCACTTTCATTAAGATCTTTCTTAACCGCATCGTCACATTCCCCCATGGCAACAATTCCATAATGACCAACCGCATTAGCAGCAGCTCCGGTTAGTGTTGAAAATTCCATCACCAGTTCAGGATTATATTTTTTTGCATAATGCAATGCGTCGGCAAGAATCATACGTCCTTCCGCATCAGTATTCAGCACCTCAACTTTTAACCCGCTCATCATGGTAATTACATCACCCGGCGTATAGGCGTTACCGTCAGGGCGGTTATCTGTTGCCGGAACAAGTGCAATAACGTGCACCGGTAATTTTTGTTTTGCAATCGCATACATTGTACAGCCTACTGCAGCCGCACCTGCCATATCCGACTTCATATAATCCATTGATGAAGGCGTAGGCTTAAGGCTTAATCCCCCCGTATCGTACACAACACCTTTACCTACAAGCACAAAAGGCTTTTTGTTTTTTGCTTTCGCGGGCTTCCATTCCATCACGGTGAATGTAGGCGGGTCAATGCTTCCAAGGTTGACAGCAATGAGTCCACCCATTTTCATGGATTTTATTTTTGCTTTATCAAACACTGTTACTTTAAAACCTGACTGTTTTCCCATCGACTGAAATGCCTTCGCAAGTTCAACCGCTGTTAATGTACTTAACGGTTCATTCACCAGATCACGCGCCATCCACACAGCTTCACACACTGAAGTCAGTTCTGAAAGTGAAGCAGCCGTTAACTGTGAAGCAACCACATTGATGCCGGAAAGTGTGTTGTTAGTATTCTGAGTTTTATATTTTACAAACTGGTAATTTCCCAACACCATCCCTTCAAGGTATGCATACACCGAAGCTTCATCAGCATCTGAAACCACACAAACTTTATCAGCTTTTACTTTATTCAGTGCACTTGTAAGTTGTTCTCCTGCCTTGCGAATGTTTTCCAGTTCTTTGTGCGGCACTTTTGAATTTGCGTCAATAATTTGTAAAATAACGTACCGGGAATACTGATTTACACTAATAAATTTATTTTTTTTCTTAATTTCAGACTTTACAAACTCCAGTTCCTGTGAAGAAAAATAGGTGCTGTTAAATTTTTCAGCGTTGGTTGTAAAAATGGCAACATTTTCGCCTTTACCGGCTGAAGTAGTCTTACGGATTGTCGTGTTCATTAATTAGTTATAATTTTGAGTGGTTGAAATTACACAAATAGGGGGTTAATTCAAAACCCGTTGGTTTTAAGAGCTTTGGCTTATGAACAATTCCGGTTTTACAATTGTTTAACAATGACCGGATTAAGTAACAACTTTCGAACACCATGAATACAGTCGATTTATTAGAAAGGGCACAGGCAGGAGAGTTTTTGAGTGCTGATGAGGGAAAGTTCCTTTTTTACAATGCTGCTACGCCTGAATTGATGATGGTGGGTCATGAAATGCGCAAACAGCGGAAGAAAGGCAATTTTGTTACCTGGATCATCGACCGTAATGTGAATACCACCAATGTGTGCATTGCCAATTGTAAATTTTGCAACTTTTACAGGATACCCGGTCACAGCGAAGCCTATATCACAACTATTGACCAGTACAAACAAAAAATTGAGGAAACTTTCCGTTACGGAGGTGATCAACTGCTTCTCCAGGGCGGCCATCATCCCGACCTGGGCCTTTCATATTATACGTCCCTTTTCAGGGAATTGAAATCGCTTTACCCCACACTTAAACTCCATTCATTAGGGCCTCCTGAAATTGCTCATATTTCCAAACTGGAAGGTTTGTCGCATACCGAAGTGCTTAAAGAGCTGAAAGAAGCCGGGCTGGATTCCTTACCGGGTGCCGGGGCAGAGATCCTGAACGACCGGGTACGACGAATGATTTCCAAAGGAAAATGTTCAGGTCGGGAATGGCTTGATGTGATGAGAGCAGCGCACCAGCTGAACATAACTACATCTGCAACAATGATGTTCGGGCATATAGAAACTATTGATGAACGATTTGAACATCTTGTATGGCTGCGCGAAGTGCAGTCTGAAAAGCCCGCAGATTCCAAAGGATTTATCGCTTTTATTCCCTGGCCTTTCCAGGATGAAGGCACCCTATTGCAACGGGTAAAAGGAATCCGTAACCATGTAACAGCCGATGAATACATACGAATGATAGCCTTGAGCCGCATTATGTTACCAAATATCGAGAATATTCAGGCTTCCTGGCTGACTGTAGGAAAGGCAGTGGCACAGGTTTGTCTTCATGCCGGAGCTAATGATTTTGGCTCTATCATGATTGAAGAAAATGTAGTGTCAGCAGCAGGCGCTCCTCACCGGTTTACCAGCCAGGGCATCCAGGATGCCATCCGCGAAGCAGGTTTTGAACCAAAGCTTCGCACCCAGCAATATGAATTCCGGGAATTACCCGTTGTTATGGAACAACAATTGATAGAATATTAATTGCCCGCAATAAAACTTTTGACGATACGGTTATTAACATGCGCATACCATCAATGAAAAATCTTTCTCTTTTTATACTGCTATTTTTTTTCCTTTCCGTTAACAAAGTTTTCGCCACACATAACCGTGCCGGTGAAATCACTTATGAGCAGATTACTCAATTCTTTTACAAGGTTACCATAACCACGTATACCAAAACTTCTTCCCCCGCCGATCGTCCTGAACTGGATATTTTCTGGGGGGATGGTACCGCTTCTGTTTTGCCAAGGTTTACTTTTACTGATAACTACGGTGGCCCCGGAAGTGATATCAGGAAAAACACATACATCGGTTTTCATACTTATCCCGGACCTTCCGTTTATACATTGTATTTTGAAGATCCGAACCGGAATGCCGGTGTAATTAATATTCCCAACTCGGTTGATGTTCCTTTTTATGTAGAATCGCAATTGATTATTTCTGCCTTCCTGGGATTTAACAATTCACCCGTTTTGCTGCAGGCACCTATTGATGATGGAACCATCGGACAAATCTTTATTCATAACGCCAATGCATTCGATCCCGATGGTGACAGCCTGGCTTATGAATTAATATTCTGTAAAGGTGCGGATGGCCTCCCGATTCCCGGCTACACGTATCCTGCTGCCAGTAATTCATTCACGCTTGATGCCGTTACCGGTGACCTGGTATGGGACAGCCCTATGAGTTGCGGTGAATTTAACGTAGCTTTTTTAATTAAAGAATATCGTAACGGTGTGCAGATAGGTTTTGTGGAACGTGATATGCAGATTACCATTCTTTGCAATAATCCAAATAACAATGTACCACCTGTTATTACCTCGCTTGCAGATATTTGTGTTACGGCCGGAACCCTTATCACCTTTGATGTTACTGCTACCGACGGAGTAACCGAACTCATAACCTTAACTGCAACAGGCGCTCCATTGACACTTGCAAATTTTCCTGCAGTATTTAATCAGCCTTCGGTAGGCACCGGAACGGTTACAGAAACATTTGAATGGCAAACCGATTGTGAGCATGTAAGAAGGCAACCCTACCAAATGGTTTTTAAAGCGGAAGACAATGATGCATTTATAAACCTGGTTGACCTGGAATCTGTACAGATTACCATAGTTGCTCCCGCCCCTCTAAATCCAACTGCTGTACCTACAGGAAATTCCATCCAGTTAGGATGGGATCAAAGTATTTGTCAGGAGGCCATTGGTTATAAAATCTACAGGAGAGCCGGATTTTTTGGCTTCGTTCCCGGGCCGTGTGAAACAGGAGTGCCTGCTTATACAGGATATTCAAAAATAGCTACTGTGACGGGTCTTACCACAACATCCTACCTTGACAATAATAATGGCAACGGACTAGCACCGGGCTCCGAATTTTGTTATATGATCATAGCTTATTTTGATGATGGTGCCGAGAGTTATGCATCCGTTGAAGTTTGTGCAACCCTGAAGAAAGATTTGCCTGTAATAACCAATGCCAGTGTAACTGCTACCAACACCACTACCGGAACTATGTTTGTGGGATGGAGCGCCCCGAGCGACCTCGATCTTCAGCAGTTTCCTGCCCCTCATGAATATCGTGTTTTACGTGCAACAGGAATTAATGGAACCTCGTTTGCAGTGGCCGGCATCACTTCAAGCCTTGTAGATACTTTTTTCACCGATACCGGTTTAAATACCACCGACAATGCCTATACGTATAAAATCGATTTATACGCAACGGTGAACGGTGTTCTTGAAAGAGTGGGTAGTTCTCAAACTGCGACTTCAATATTTCTTTCTATTTCTCCTACGGATGAAAAATTAAATCTTTCATGGAACTTTGATGTTCCATGGGATAATGCTACGTATATTGTGTACCGTTATAACGGAGCGACATTTGATTCGATCGGATTCAGTACAACAACCAGTTATACGGATACGGGTCTTGTGAACGGGCAGAATTACTGTTACTATGTAATGAGTACCGGATCGTATCCCGGACCCGGATTTGTTAATCCGATTCTGAACAATTCACAGGAAGCCTGCGCTGCACCGTATGATAATGTTCCGCCTTGTGCGTTGTCAACCGATACAGCATCCTTTGATTGTGTGAAACCTGAAATTGTTCTCACCTGGAATATTCCTGCCGACAGCTGCGCGGACGATGTAAATTTTTATAATATTTATTATTCTCCTTCCCAACAAGGGCCCTTCACGCTGCTTGCAACTATTACTGACGGAAACATAAATTCGTTCACTTATACCAACGATGTTTCAATTGCCGGATGTTATTATGTAACTGCTGTAGATACCAATGGAAATGAGGGAGCACCCGGAAAGGTGATATGTGTTGACAACTGCCCGTATTATGAACTCCCGAATGTATTTACTCCTGATGGAAATAATCTGAATGATGAGTTTGATCCTTTCCCTTACCGGTACATCCGTGACATTGATCTGAAAATATACAGCCGTTGGGGATTATTGGTTTTTGAAACCAGTGACCCTGCTATCAACTGGAATGGAAAAACCAACAATACTGGAGAAGATTTGCCGGATGGTGTTTATTATTACACCTGCATTGTTAACGAAATTTACCTTAGCGGAATCAAGAGTCGTGAACTTTCAGGATTTGTTCATTTGCTTCGCGACAAAGGGAATCCCAACAAATAAAAAATCAATTTATGTTTACCGGCATTATTGAGGGAATGGGGAAAGTGATTTCACTGGATCCGGATAATAACAATCTGCATATAACGATAGAATGTTCTTTTGCGGGCGAATTAAAAATTGATCAGAGCGTGGCTCATAACGGTGTGTGCCTGACTGTAGTTGATATAAAACAAAATCAATACACAGTGACTGCCATTTCTGAAACCCTTCGAAGATCCAATCTTGGGTTATTGAAAACCGGGGAGCAGATCAACCTTGAACGCAGTATGATTTTAAACGGACGCATTGACGGACACATTGTACAGGGTCATGTTGATGTAACAGGGGTTTGCACCGGAGTGGAGAATCAGAAGGGCAGCTGGCTGTACCGTTTTGAATATGACCCGGGTGATGATGCTATTACGGTTACAAAAGGATCTATATGTGTAAATGGCGTCAGTCTGACGGTGGTGGATTCCGGAATAAATACCTTTTCGGTTGCAATTATCCCATATACCTACGATCACACCAATTTCAAAAATATCATAACAGGCTCCGTAGTCAACCTGGAATTTGATGTGATAGGAAAATACGTTTCAAAATATTTATCATTAAAAGGTGCATAAAAAAAGGATGCCGGTGTGACATCCTGTTTTTATTTTGAGGTTGATGATTTAACTCCAGCCCGGCATATCAGAAATTTTACCCGACAGCTGAAGCCAGAGCACAAGAATAACCAGCAGGCCAAAACCTACTGCCAGCCAGATTGACAAATTCTTGTATTTAGCTGCATTGCCCTGAAGCTTTTTATACCGGTAAATATTAAAAACAACTTTTTCGGCACGGTAGAACGCACTTTCTCCTTTTACGATATAATCAAATGCACCATATTGCATGGTTTTAACAGCAACCTCAATTTTATCTTGTCCGGATAAAATCACAACATCCACTTCAGGATCAACTTTTTTGATTTCCTGCAGAATTTCAAGTCCATCCAAGGCATCCTTATTCACCGAGTTCAGGTAAAAATCCAGGAAAATAATACCCGGTTTTTCTGAAAGGTTTTTCAGGCACTCTTCACCGCTATCAAAAACAAATAGTTCATAGCTGGTCATTTTGGTCAGATGGTCTTTCAGCATCTCTGCTAAAACAGGATCATCATCTACGATAAAAATTTTTTTTCTGAATTCTGACATAGGAAATTGGAGGGGTCGGGGCTGATTTTGAGTGCAATAATAAAATAAATGATTGGATTATCAAAGTTTTGTCAACTCATCACGTAATTCGAGGATGGCGGTGTTTGTTGCCACTTCCAACTGAATTACCAGTTGGGGCAGCTGATCGAGGTCTTTCAATTCACCGCTTTGCTGCTCAATGGCAAAAGCCAGGTCAACGGCACTGGTAACACCCATATATTTTAACTGGGTCTTTAGGGAATGCGACGAGGTTTTGAGCCCTTTCCAATCGGCGGCATCTGTTTGCTGGCGTATTTGAGTCAGCATCTGCGGGGCACCGCTGAGAAACATGTTAATGTACTTGGTCATTTTAGCGGAATCGCCTCCCGTAAAGGTGCGAAGGAAGGTAAGATCGGATAGCTGGCTCATGGTACAGGTTTATTGGACGTTACTAATTTTAACAAAGATTATAAAATTTTCCCACATCGCTTCCTTCCCGGGAATTTTAACAGATTTCCTCACAATGCATTCAGCTAATTGGCAGTGTAATAATAAATTCCGTAAAGGAATCTGGTTCTGAGTTTACGGCAAGGGTACCATTATGTCCTTTTACAATAACATCATAGCTTAATGACAATCCTAACCCGGTTCCTTCGCCGGCAGGTTTCGTGGTAAAAAAAGGATCAAATATTTTTTTACGGATCTCTTCCGGTATACCGGTTCCGTTATCGCGAATCTTAATTATTACATGGTCACCCGCTAATTCGGTACTCACTCCTACCGTCGCCTTAAACGATGCTCCTCCCTTTTTCGCCCGTTGCCCTACAGCATAAAATGCATTATTAAAAAGATTTATGAGCACCCTGCTGATATCCTGCATTACCACATTTACCTGGGGCAGTTTGAGATCGAAGTTCCGGATGATCTCCGCAACAAAATTAGTGTCACGTGAACGGTTACCATGATAAGAAAGCTCAAGTAATTCATCAATCATTTTATTGATATCGGCCGGCTGCTTATCAACCTGGCCGGTTCGTGAATGCAATAACATTCCTTTTACAATCTTATCAGCCCGCTTGCCATGCGTATTTATCTTTCTCAGATTAGCCTGCAAATCGGAGAGTATTTCCTGTTGATTAGCGCCGGGTTCTTTCATTTCATCAATAAGCTCTACCGACAATTCCGAAAAATTATTTACAAAATTTAAAGGGTTTTGTATTTCATGAGCTATACCAGCGGTGAGTTGTCCGAGTGACGCCATCTTTTGAGCATGCACCAGTTGTTCCTGTGCTGCCACAAGTTTATAATGCGTATCAGTAAGTTCTTTGTATGCCCTGTCGAGTTGCTGATGCGATTTACTTTTATTCCGGTAACGGTTATAAAGCAAGCCCCCGATAATTACAATAAAAATAAAAGCGGTTACAAGAGTATTGCGGAAAGTTTGCCCCCTGCTTACTTCAAGTTCCTTTTTTGAGAGTGCAAGATCCTGCAAAGCCTTATCTTTGGTAAGCTGCTGGATACGCTCTTCGCGTTCCAGGTTTGCCTGATCGGAAATTCGCTTGGCCATGTTAAGATCTTCAATAATTTTTTCTTTCTCCAAACGCTCGATTTCAGCTTCGGTAACGCGACGGTTTTTTTGAAGTTCCTGGGTTGATAGCTGCTGATAGGATATCTGTTGTTCTTTTTGCAACATCTCATCAATAGTCTCTCGTTCCATAATATCGCGACGCGTCATTTGACTATTTAAAACCCGCGATCGCTCTACATTATCAATAGAGTCGCGCAACTGAACATATTGAATGTTGATTTCATTTGATTCATCATGCTCACCGGAAATTGATTTCAGGGTGAATAATTTGAGATAGGTATTTTTTAAAAGTTTTGCAACGGATAATTGTCCCGACAGCGCCAGGCTCCTCCTGTAATCGCTGACAGCACTATTATAATCCCCATTTTTGAATTTAATAATACCCAAATCACGGTACACCAGTGCTTGTCCGTTAAGATCACCGGTTTTTTGAAAATAGGCGAGCGATTGCGAAAGGTATTTCTGTGCGGATGCGGGATCATCTTTCCGGATGGCAATCTCACCCAATTGTACCCCTATCCGGGCACGTGCTCTTGTTTCGCCCGAGGCCAAAAATCCATCGTACGCTTTCTTGTATTGTTTATCGGCCTTTTCAAAATCTTTTTGCACCAGGTATGTTTGTGCAATGAGTGCATGGATAACTGCAACTCCGGATCGTGACTTTCCCCTGTCAACAATTTTAAGTGCTTCATTAAAAGTTTCGAGAGCCGATTCAAAATCAAGGCTTCGGTGCTGCACAAATCCTTTTTGTATCAGAAGTAAGGCGGCACCTTGTTTATCCTGCGTTTTATTTTGAGCATCAATTGCGGTATTGAAATACGAAATTGCTTTTTCATTATTTCCCTGTTCCAGTTCAATCCAGGCAAGGTTTACGGCAGCCAATACAACCTGGCCATTATTGCCTCCATTTGATGCTGCCTGTAAACGTTTTTCATTAACCAGTTTCGAACCGGGGGCAAAACCCGATTTCCGCACTTGTGGTAAATAAAACATTCCCTCCTGATCGGATAAATTTTCGTAGAGACTAAAAACATCCACGTAAACTGAATCAATTACCTGAGCTTTAAGCGGCCCGTGAAAGGAGCATACCAAAAGCAACATAGTAAGGATCAGTGATTTCATAAAACTGCGTGGCAGATGGGATTAATAGAGGGCAAATATAAAAAAAAGAGGTTGCGTTTGCAGCTGAAGGGCGTGTAACCTTCAGGAAATGATGCGGCCATCATCCATCACAATAATGCGATCGGTACGCCGGGCAAAATCTTCATCATGGGTTACAATCAGCAACGACTGCTGTTTTAATTCTGCAATTTCATTAAATATATTAAAAACAATTTCACTGTTTTTACTGTCGAGGTTACCGGTAGGTTCATCGCCCATAATTATCAGTGGATCATTAATAAGAGCCCGTGCTATGGCAACCCTTTGTTTTTGTCCACCGGATAACATATTTGCCTTTTTCAGTGCCTGGTCATCAATGCCAAGTGTTTTTAAATGTATCATTGCACGGTGCTCCACTTCCGCTTCCGTATAGCGATTTAATTTTAAACCGGGAAGCATTACATTTTTCAAAACAGAAAATTCCGGAAGCAGGTAATGAAACTGAAAAACGAACCCGATTTTTTCATTTCTCACTTTAGCAAGATCAGCTCCGTTCAATGATTTCATGGGTTCACCATCAATCAGCAGGTCACCTTCATAATCGGTATCCATTGTTGACAGCACATACAGCAAAGTAGATTTGCCGCACCCTGATTTTCCTGTAACGGAAACAAATTCTCCCCTGGCAACAGAAAAAGTGACTTCATTCAGCACCTGGAAAGTTGCGGGATCATGAAAATATTTTGAAATGTTTTTTGTTTCAAGAACAGTATTTGTAGTTTTCATTTTCCCCTAATAATAATAACGGGGTCAATTCTGCTGGCTTTCCTTGCGGGAAAATAACCGGCGATATAGGTAGTGACCATAGCAAATGTAACTCCAATAAAATAATAGGCAATGTTGTAATTTATAGGATAGGTTTTTATGGAAGGAAGTGCTGCCGTTTCAAACGGGATCTGATCAATAAGTGATGAGAAAATAAACCCGATTATTAATCCCGCTATCCCTCCCATAATTCCAATGATCAAAGCCAGGTTTATGAAAATACGTTTTACATCACCGCCCGAAAATCCTGTTGCTTTTAGAATGGCAATAGAATCCATTTTTTCATAAATCATCATGTTAAGAATATTGTAAATACCGAACCCGGCAACAATCAGCAGCGTAATGCTTACCGCGTACGTTATAATATTTCTGACCTTGGTTCCCGATTCAAATTGTGCATTGGCAGTCTGTACATCTTCAGTATTAATATTAAAAACTTTAGCATATTCTTTTGCAACAGCTGGCGCAGAATTAATATCGTTCAGCTTAACCTGTATGTCAGTGTAGTAACTTTCAGTTTTACCTAATAATTTTTGGGTTGTTGTAATGGATGCATAACTCTGTACGTCATCAACAGCGGCAAGTCCGAGCTGGAAAATACCAACCACTTTCAACTGCATGCGATCACCTTTTGCACTTGTAACCTGCACCATCTCACCAACATCAGCCATCATTTTATCAGCCACTCCTTTTCCCAATATGATGGAATTGGCTACCCGTTTTAATCCTGTTGCATCACCTTTCACAATATAATCACCAAACGAAAATGACCTGAGTTCAATTTCCACATCGATGCCGTTCACCAAACCATTTAAATCAATTACACCTACATTATAAAATACCTGCGAGGCTACTTTAGGTGATACTGCCAGCACACGTGAATCATTGCGGATAGCATTGAGAATAGTTTTGCCATTATAAATTTCATCACGACCATCGGATGGTTTTATAGAATTGATAATGTTCAGACTATTATTAAATTCCTCTGCCCTGCTGATTGGCTGTGAGAGCGAAGGATTGATCGCATTAAAAAGCCGGACATGGGGAGTTCGGTTCAGGATTAAACTGTCTAACATCGCGTTAAGCCCTGTCATAAAACTCACCAGCGTAATAAACATCGCTATTCCAAAAGTTACTCCCGCTGCGGCGATCAGCGTCTGACGCAACCGGGCAAGCAATAAAACTCTTGAAATATCGAGGGTTAATGGTATCTTCATTACTGTGGCAAATAAATTACCTGCTCCTTCTTTATTCCTTCAATGATCTCCACCCATTCCATATTGGAAATGCCCGTTACAACCTGCGTTGTTTCGTCGGGTGCTGTCAATACACCCTTTCCACCGGTGACATAAGCCGCCGGAATCACAAGCGCTTTATCTTTTTTCTGAATCAGCACATTGGCTTCGACCGTTAGATTGGGATAGAGCACTTCAGGTATATCAACAAAATCAGCAAATACCGTAAATGTACGTGAACGCGGATTCATAATAGGTCCGATTCTTTGTACTATTCCTTCAAAAATTTTTTCATGATAACTATCCATAGTCAGAAACACCCGTTGACCTTTCTTAATTTTTACTATGTCAAATTCATCCACCTGCAATTCAATTTCAAAAATATCGGCTGAACCAACAATGGCAATTGGAGTTTGGGTGGTTATAAATTCTCCCGGTTCTTTAAGGAGGTCATAAACAATTCCATTAATGTTACTTACTGCTGAAAAATCAGACTGTTGCTTTTTTGAAATCTCAAACGTATTTACCGATTGCCTGTATTTTTTTTCAAGATCACTCTTCAACTGATTGTATTGCAACAGCACACTGTAATAATCGGTATTGGATGATTTAAATGCCAATTCTCTTTTTTCAAGATCCAATTTTGCTCCTACTTGCTGATCCCATAAATTTTGTTGACGTTTAAGCAGTATGGAGTCATTCAGCATACGCTCCCGGGCAAGTTTCAATCGTGCTTCGAGGTCGAGTAAGGTATTGGAGGCAGGGCCGGTTTGGTCTTTTGACATTTCCATTGCGATCCGGGCATTATCGGCCGCAAATTCGGAAACTGTATTGTCAATAATGATCAAAGGTGTTCCTGCACTGACGGTATCACCTTCTTCAACCAAAATTTTTTTAATGATGCCATTTACTCCGGCATAAACCTCGTACTGCTGTGCAGCTTTGATGACGCCGGAAGCATACACAGATTCCGAAACAGGTTTCTCTTTAACGGTGTAGGTGGTTTCCTTCGATGCACATCCCTGTAAAGCAATAAAACCGGAAAAAATCAGCAAACCAAAAAGAGAATTCAAGCTAACGAAATTTAAACGCATACGCCACATATTAATTTGACAGTAAATTTAAATGCAAAAAACGCAGAAAAAAACTAACCGGAGATGATAATTATCAATATGCACTTTTTTTAATTCAAAAAAAAAGCCTGCTTGGTGAAAGCAGGCAATAATATCAGGCAGCTCTTACAATCCTGACCACTTTGAATAAGTCAAGAAGCTTAATAATGGGATATACCGGATCAAATTCCCACCACCGCGTGGCAAAATTTGGACGGGCAGCAAAGTGATGATGATTATTCTGGAACAATTCACCGAGCAGGAGCAGATCAATAAATAACGTATTTTTTGAATGATCCCCATCGGTATAATTGGTATAACCGTACTTGTGGCCTGCCCAGTTCACCACGGCACCCTGGATGGGACCCATGAAAAAGTGAAATGGCAGAAATAACCACATCCACCACTGGGTAGCAAAAATTACATAAAATGCAATGTATCCTGCCGCAAAAAGATACCGCGAAGCTTTACTTTCAGCAATTTTTTCCAGGGCCGGCCAGGAAGGAATATTTTTGTCAAAACGAGGTTCCGGCTGCACTTTATTCGTTACCAGGGCAGCATAATAATCTTTAGTGTGCCATATCATCTGGAAAGCATCCCTGAAATAAAGCGGAGAGTGGGGGTCCTTTTCAGTATCACTGTAAGCATGGTGCATTCTGTGCATAATGGCATAGGCACGGGGATTCAAATAGGAAGATCCCTGCGTTAGCCAGGTAAAGACAAAAAAGAATTTCTCCCAGAAAGGGTTCATAGTGAACATTTTATGAGCTCCGTAGCGGTGGTGGAAGAAGGTCTGGGCAAATAAGGAGAGATACCAGTGTAAAACCAGGAAGATAATAATTGGCATGAATGTAATGTGTTTTTAAGGGTGCAAAGGTGCGAAAAAAAACTGAAAATCTTGACTTTTTTGCCTTGTAAGCAGTCATAATTCACCAGTTTTCCTAGCTTTATAACAGCAATTTACCTCAAAAGTTAAGAAATTTTTTATTTGCCTTACAGCTATCCTGGGAGGTATTCTTCCCCGCGGGAAATGGAACCAGAAATCAATTTCAGTTCATGTAATGTGACTACTAATTTTATTTAGCTTTGAAAAAGCCCAGGGGCGCACGCCAGTCATGAAAAACAAAACGGCTTATATTTTATTTATCGTCATTTTATTCCTCAGCACATCCTGCGAAAAAGAGGAAAGAACGACTCGTTACAATTATCTTCCGGAAAATATACGTCCCTATATTTTTTTCACAGGAAGTTTCTGGGTCTACCAGAATGATTTAACATTAGAAAAAGAGACGATCATAATTACTAAAACTGAACATGATCAATGTGTTTCTTATCCGTCGGTACACGGATCAAATTCCAGCACTAATAGTGAATATTTTAAAATGAGCTATGAAACCTCCAACCCTGCGAAGAATTATTTTGAATTTGTAGTATTTGATGCAATCTACAGGAACGGAGGAAGCGAATATTGCAGAGGTGGACAACCTGTTTTTACAGCTAATGGTTATTTCGGATATAATTATGAGGGTTTAATGGTTACCGGCAAATACAGTACATATCTTGTAAATGGAAAACTATTTAAAAATGTAACTAAAGTAAGAATTAATGCCGAAGATCCTACAACTAACTTATTCCAGGATGATACTGAATTTTATTACGCTCCTTATGTGGGTGTTATTAAAAAAGTTATTTATAAATCCGGCGGAGGGATTGATTCATGGAGTTTGACAAATTTTTACATTACACATTAAACAAAATTATACAATCACAATTAGCAAAATAAACTTCAACACACTTAACTGTATGAAAAATTTTACCACTGTTGCACTATTATTTATCATTATGGCCTTTGCGGGATGTTCATCATCTGATGATAACAATCCCACCCCTGCTCCAACTCCCACGCCTACACCAAGTCCTTACTTTATTGAAGGGAAGGTGGATGGAGTGATGTACAGAGCACAATATACCTGCGGTTATACAGGTTGCGCACAGGCAACGGGAAATTATTCTCCATTTATGGAACGACTTACCATGCAGCGTACCATGTCTGCTTCAAATCCTATAGGATGGGATATAATGATAACGCAGCTATTACTTGATTCCTGGGTTTTACCGGATACTTTGGATGCATCGGATTATTTTTCTGATGAACATTTGAATCTTAGCTTTTATACAGGAAACTGGGAGAGTGATAATAATTACCTGATGGATGGGGTGGTGCTGGGTGATAATTCCTTCCAGATGATAGTTACAAGTAAAACAGGAGATGTTATTGAAGGAACTTTCAGCGGTGAACTTAGAAATGGCAGTGATTCCAACCTGACCAAAACCGTTACCAATGGAAAATTTAAAATCAAAATTATACGGTTATGATCATCGGCAACAGAATTTAGGGATAAGTACGTCAATGATGTAATTTCCGGGATTTTTTTGTAAATTTGATATAAGCCGTGGAATCTTAATTCTCTACTGATGAAGCCTTACCGGTTATTCATTTTTGCTTTTTTGATACTGTTATCCGGAATGAATTTTATTCTGGCTTCAGCCCAGGTAGTTATAAATGAAGTTTGCTCCTATAACGGAACGGTGCTGGAAGATGAAGACGGTGATGAACCCGACTGGATCGAACTATATAACCAGGGACCGGCTTCCGTAAACCTGTTTAATTATGCTTTAAAGGCAGGTAACTCGGAACCGTGGTTAATGCCGCAACTCACACTTCATCCCCAGGAATTCATTGTGATTTATGCATCGGGCAAAACCCGCACATTGCCGAATCTGCATGCAAGTTTTAAGCTGTCGAAGGAAGGAGAAACGCTTACCTTGTACAACAATAACGGCAACATCGCCGACATGGTAATAATTCCCGTCTTGCAGCTTGATCATTCTTATGGTCATCAACCAGACGGTTCCGGTGACCTGGGAATATTTAATGTGCCCTCACCGGGAAGCACCAATCAGAATACGAATTCCTATATGGGCTATGCTATGAATCCTGTGTTTTCATTGACTCCAGGGTTTTATAACGGTCAGTGCATGTTGGAAATTAGTGGCGGTAGCAATACGATATTCCAGTATACAACCGATGGAAGTATTCCCACTCCGGCATCTTACATCTATACTGCTGCAATTTTAATAAATACAACAACTGTTATAAGGGCATGTGCGTTCAGTAACAACAGCGACGAACTTCCATCGCAAATAATTACCGGTACCTATTTTATAGATTACCACTCCGACTTACCTGTTTTTTCTATTTCAACAAATCCGGAAAATTTGTGGGATTGGAATACAGGTATATATGTTTCGGGGCCGAATGCTAGTCCGGTTTACCCGTATTATGGCTCAAATTTCTGGCAGGATTGGGAAATACCTGCACACATTGAATTTTTTGATGAAACAGCAACCCGTAAAATTGCTCAGAACTCAGGAGTTTCCATCCACGGCGGCTCTTCAAATCGAAGCAAACCTATGAAATCACTCCGGCTTTCCAACAAAAGCAAATTCGGAGGTGGTGATTTTAATTACAAATTCTTTGAGGAAAAAAATCTCGATAAATTTAAAATACTTGTATTGAGGAACTCCAGTGGTGATTTTAATAAAACACATTTCCGCGATGGCACTCTGCAGCAGTTGATGATGAATAACACCCACCTCGATTTAAGTAGTTACCAACCGGCGGCAGTATTTCTTAACGGTATTTACCATGGTGTTCATAATATCAGGGAAAGGATCAGCAAATATTATCTTGAAGAAAATTACGGGGTTGATGGTGATAATGTTGATTTACTGGAAGAAGATTCAACTGTACTGGAAGGTAATTTTACGGAATTTAATGCCATGCATAATTTTATTACAACAAATGACATGTCTGTTGCCGGAAATTTTATAAAGGCCTCCAAAATGATAGATACTGAAAGTCTGTGTGACTACTACATAGCGGAAACGTATTTATCAAACATTGACTGGCCGTATAACAACATAAAATTCTGGCGCGTTAAAGAAGAAGGGGCTAAGTGGCGTTACATTCTTATTGATCTTGATATTGCCCTTGGAAACAACGGCTGGGCTCCGGCAAGTTTCGATGTACTCGGACGAATTATGGGCCCTTACGGGGATAATAACAGGCATGTTCAGATATTCAAAAGCTTGCTGCAAAATCCCGATTTCAAAGAATATTTCATAAACCGGTATGCCGATCTGGTGAACACACTTTTTTTACCGGCAAATATGGAACAACATATATTGAAAACCCGTGCGGTTTTGGAAAATGAAATGCCGTTACACTTTAATAAATGGGGTAATGATATGACAGGTTGGGACCAGGAAATATTCCAGGCTGTAATACCACACATTTATGACCGGCCTGCCTTTGCCAAGGAACAGGTAAAAAATGTATTTACCCTGGATGAAATTGTTAACGTTGAACTTGATATTTGGCCACCGGCAGCAGGAACAATTTCCATTAACACGATTACACCGGGACCGCTTCCCTGGAAAGGAGATTATTTCGACGGCAACCCCGTTACGATAAGTGTCATTCCGAATCCCGGTTTTAAATTTGTAAAGTGGGTTTCTGAATCCATTCCTTTGGATCATTCTCAATCGCCTGTTATAAAAGTTAACCCCGATGTGAATAACCGTTTTACCGCATGGTTCAGTACATCTACCGATCAGGATCAGCTTATGGTTTACCCGAATCCTTCCAACGGGCACTTCAAGTTCGGGTTTCTCTCTGATACCAATGAATCGGGGGAGATAGAAATCATAAACGCAACCGGCCAGCTGGTTTATCATCAGCAAAACGTATTGTTAAATTCCGGAATGAACCAGGTTGAAATGAAAGTAAGTTCACTAACTGCTGGTGTATATATGCTTAACCTGGTTACTGAACACGGCATTAAATCTGCGCGGTTATTACTTCTATGATGGTAAAATCTTTTTTTACTACACTGTTATGTTTTATAATTGTGTCATCGGATACGACGGCACAATATATTTCACTGCATACGGTATGCAAACTTCCTGATACGCTGTTTGAATCTTCCGGAATTACATACAGTTCAGCGGGCAGGATTTTTTCACACAACGACAGCGGTGATCTGCCACGAATATTTGAAATTGATACATCCGGAAATACTATCAGGATAATTTATTTATCATCCGCCACGGCCTATGATTATGAAGACATCACCCGCGATGTATCGGGCAATATTTACATTGGTGATTTCGGAAACAATTTTAATAACCGGACTAATCTGTGCATCTATAAAATACCATTTAGTGAAATTTCAAAGGATACTGTGATGCCTGAAGTCATTACCTTTACCTATTCTGACCAGCAAGAATTTCCACCTTTACCTGCTGGGCAGAACTTCGATTGCGAATCGTTTTTCTTTTATAACGACTCACTGTATTTGTTTTCGAAGAACTGGAGCAACTCTGATTACACCAAAATGTACCTGCTTCCTGCTGCTCCGGGTAACTATATCGCTATGCTGACCGATAGTTTCCAGACAAACGGATGGATAACTTCAGCCAGTTTAAATCCTTCAGCAACCGTTTTTGCCTTGCTTTCGGAATCACAAATCTGGCTCCATAACGGATTTCGTAATGGTCGCTTCACTCCATCAGCTATTACAACGCTAATGATTGACAGTTCCCAAAAAGAAGGTATTACTTTCATTAACGATACCGCAGTTTTTATTTCAGATGAAGGAATTCCCGGTGAGGCAGGGAACTTATATTATTTGTCATTAGGAAAATGGATACCTCAAATAACCAAAATCACAACTCTTAATGTTTCAGTTCAATATACTCCTTCACCTAACACCGTTACCTGGGAATTAACAGGATCTGATTCGTATAAAGTAGAACTCTTTGATGTTCAGGGTAAGCTGGTTGATGAAGTATCGTTTTCAACAGCCCGAGTGCGATATGATTATACCCGAAAGCATGCAGGAATATTATTAATGAGGGTCACTGCACGCGATGGTATCCGGGAAGTAAGAAAAATAATGATTTATTAATCATGGATTTGGGTATGACTTTGAAGAGTTTAATGCAAATTTTAAAAAAAATAATAAACATTACTTTTCTGACAAAAATTTTTAAATTAGTTTTTGCTTACACAGGAATTAGGAAAAGCAAAACCTCATTGAACTGATAACTTTACATATCGACTTTTTTAGTTTAAGATGATTTCACAATCGGAAATCCCATTTTAAAAATCCATTTTGTCAATTGTTGCAGAGTTATTTCCATGAACAAATCTTAATTTTACATTGATATAATTTACTTGAGCTATCATAAATAATAATGACAGCAGTAAACTTACGCCACCAGTGAATCCCTGGAATGAAGATGAACCAACCGATACCCGTACAAACCAACATAACCGGCTTCTTTAAAAGCAACTACACTGAAATAATAATTCATTTCATGAATTTTACAACACAAGTCAAGACTACAATGAGGATCAAGAATTTCAGGGCAATTTGTTAACAGGTATTTTAATGCAGGCTCCTTTACCTGGTCAGCAAGCATTTCCAAAAAATCGATTCCGGTGGAATTAGCAAACAATAAAATTCCCTCAGGTGTTAACTTAATTACCGGATTCATATTATGCACACGAATACCGTTATCAGCCGTATTTGATTTGGACAGCCGGGAGGCTTTATTCATTTTTGAAGTTTCCATAACCGTACATTTTAGAGATTATTTTCTTTGCATTCATTTAATGTCTCACAAAAGAATCCATAATCAGAAAAATCATCAAACAAATGATGCTGAACCGGATGTTTTACACGCTGAATGGGATTTTGTGGCCGAATGGACTCACAACCAGAATAAATCCTCTGAAAGTCTGTTTTTTTAAGGGATATCGCCCGGTTGACAAATCCGCCAAAAAGTCCTAAAAAGGAACTGCGTTTCCTTGTCGGGAGGGTATTATTTCAAACCATACTTTTTACGGTATTTTCGGTCAAGCTGCATCTGTATGGTGTCGAGATTGAGTTGTTTACCCCTAATAAATGCCGTTTCCACCGTAGCTGATTTCATGTCGAGCAGATCGCCTGATGCTATTACAAAAGTAGCATCCTTACCTTGTTCCAGGGAACCTACCCGTTTATGGATGCCCATGATTTGGGCGGGCGATAATGTTATTGCTGTTAAGGCCTCTTCCTTACTTAAGCCATGAGCCACGGCAGTACCCGAATGAAAGGCAAGGTTTCGCACCTGCCAGAATTCATCTGCAGAAATTGCGAATTGGATACCTGCATCGCGAAGTTTGGTTGCAAATGTGAATGGCATATCAACCGGTTCATCCTCCCTTGATGGCAACCGGTGAGTTTTCACTATCACCACGGGGATGCGTTGTGATGTTAGCAATCCGGTTACCATAAGCGCATCCGTTCCTCCTACCAGCACCATGTTCATTCCTAACTCTGCACACATGCCAGCAGCGGCAATAATTTCTTTTACAAAATTACAATGGATATAGATCGTTTTGCTTCCATTAAATAAGCCGCGAAGTGATTCAAGATTGACATTTTTTTCAACAGGAGATGCTATCAGGGAATAAGCACGTGCGTCAGTAAATAGTTTTTTAATTTGCTGCAATTCGCTTTCAATGCGCTGTTGTTGTTTTTCATCAGCGTCTTCCTTTACCTGTTTTGATTTTCTCATCGATGGCCATCTCACATGTACTCCTTCATCAACAAGGTAAACAGCATCCTCATAATTCCAGCCATCGAGTTCCATAACAGATGACTGACCTGAAACCAAACCGCCACCGGGAACAACCTGAGCCAGCAAAATACCGTTTGACCTAATAGTAGGTGTAACCTTAGAATCGGTATTATAAGCAATTACAGAACGAACGGAAGGATTGAGCGAACCGGTTTCATTGATATCGTTAGTGGCTCTTAATGCTTCAATTTCGTTTATGCCAATCGTAGTATTCATCGCGATAAGCCCCGGATAGATATGCTTACCGCTCGCATCAATCACCGTATCGTAAGCAGCGCGGTCGATTCGTATAACAGTTGCATCGCCCACCAGGATAATCTTGCCGTTATCAAACCCAACAACACCATTAATTATTACTTCACCATTCCCAATATGCAGCGTACCTCCCGTTACCAAAATGCGTTTGGATTGCTTGTCCGCCGGAACAGGATTCTGACTAAAAACATATATTGGTATAAGAAAAATCAGAAGGAAAATTAAATAAAATTTGTGCATTTGGCGTTAGTTGTGATGAATTTTCAATGTTGAATCTTATATTGAAATGTTGGAATAGTTTATCTAATTATTAGTTTTTATCTGTAAAAAAACCTCTCAATCTTTATAATTAACCATATTTATCACTTATCATCTATCATCTATCATCTCCCAACTACCCTTCATCATCCAGGCAATGTTTAATCTCCTCTTCCCTGAAGACGGGTTTTTTCAAGTCAGACGATTTTGACTTTCCTCGTTCCTTAATCATTTTGCTGATTATTCTTGATCGTTCTTGCTGTACTTCATTTCGCATAGCCTCATCCCGTTGCACATCAAAATACCGGGCGCCATCTACAAAAGTCATTAGTGTCTTTGCGTACACGGAAAGGGGGTTGTCTGACCATAACACTACATCTGCGTCTTTTCCAACTTTTATGCTTCCTACGCGGTTATCGATATGCAGTAATTTAGCAGGGTTAAGGGTAACAAATTTAAAGGCTTCTTCTTCGCTTAGTCCACCGTATTTCACAGCTTTTGCAGCTTCCTGGTTTAATCTTCGTGCCATTTCCGGGTCGTCGGAATTAAAGGCTACTGTTAAACCTACATCATGCATGATTGCACCATTGTGTGGAATAGCTTCAATAACTTCATACTTGTAACCCCACCAGTCCGAAAAACTGGAAGCACCTGCGCCATGTGCTTTCATTTTATCAGCCACCTTATAACCCTCGAGGATATGTGTAAATGTATTTACCCGGAATCCCATAGAGTCGGCGACCTTCATTAACATATTGATTTCACCCTGCTGATAGGAATGACAGGTGATAAATCTTTTCTTATTCATGATCTCAACTAATGCTTCAAGTCGCAAATCGCGGCGTGGCAGTGTTGTACCCTTACCGCCTTTTAATGATGTATTCCACAACGTCTCGTATTCCCTGGCTTGCTGAAATGCATTGATGTAAACCTGCTCAACGCCCATTCGTGTTTGTGGATAACGGGTTTTAAAATCGTCGCCGAAGTTGGTTTGCTTTACATTTTCACCTAACGCAAATTTTATAAAACCATCGGCTCCTTCGAATTTAATTTTATCGGGAGCAACACCCCATCGCAGTTTTATAAGCGCTGACTGGCCACCAATTGGATTACACGATCCGTGAAGCAACTGGGAGGTCGTAACTCCTCCTGAAAGCTGGCGATAAATATTGATGTCATCACTGTTAAGTACATCTCCAATGCGCACTTCTGAAGTTACAGCATGTGAACATTCATTCACATTTCCGCTTACTCCGATATGAGAATGTTCATCAATTATTCCTGCAGTAAGGTGTTTCCCGGTGCCATCAATAACCGTTGCGCCTGACTCATTTAAATTACTGCCGATCCTGATTATTTTTCCATTTGAAATAAGAACATCCGTATTCTTTATTATTCCCTCAGCTTCGTTTGTCCATACCGTTACATTTTTAAAAAGCACTGTTTCAGCTTCAGGCAATTTGATGAACCCATACGCTTTATTCGGAAACAACAATGTTCCCCATTCCGGCTTTTCAATTTTAGTTGTGTCTGCAGGTAAAGTAAACGCTGTTGCGGAAATCTTTGTCGCCGTCCATGTCACCGGTCTGCCCTGCGGATCCATACCATTGCCTGAATAAACATTTCCTGTTGAATCCGACTGAAAACCGGTGAGGGAATAAGTTCCTTTTAATGGCTCCCTGCGCATTTCAAATTTAATGTAGAGCTGGTGATTATTAAAGCTGATTGTAGCCGAAGTGGTATCAGTTCCTGTCCCCACCCGGGCCTTAAGTTCATGTATTTCACCGGCTATCTGAAGGGTAAGCGGTGTCATGTTTTGAATACTAAGATTATACGTACCTCTCAGGTTTACAGCATTACCTTTGTTCACGATATATTGCTTGCCCTGTATCCAGTTTTCAAATAGTATACAGTCTTTGCTGAACAAATCCCCTGAGGTAACAATAAAATTTGCAAGCATATTCTTTTTCAGGCCGCCTGTTTCGCCCGAAACACCCAACATAACGGCAGGGGCATATGTGCAGGCTTTCAATGCCGCTGCTGGTGGCAATCCATATAACACCACTTTACGCAGCTGCTCAAGAAATTCCGCCGGCTCTTTTAATCCTGAGGAGGTAAAGGCAAAAGTAACGCCGGCCCGTTGAAGGAGCATTGGATTTGCAGGTGCCATCTCCCAGTGTTTCAATTCTTCAAGCGATATATTCACTGCATCATAAGGATCAGAAATATCGTAAGCCGCCGGAAATTTTAATGGTATTACAAATGAATTTCCTGATGCTTTAATTTCATCAATGCGTTGATACTCGTCACCGGAACCCCTTACAATAAACTTTACGCCAAATTCTTTTCCTATTTTGTCTATTCTTAATGATTGAAACCTGTTTTCTGATTCAAAATACATGGGCAACTCACGAAGATAATTCCATGATTCCAGAGAGATATTAAATTCCTTTTCCGATCCACCTTTCCGATACCACTCGGCATCCAGAAAAGACTGACGCAATAATGCAATTGCACCCATTTCCGATGAAGGGTAATCCTGTTGTGAAACTCCTTTTCTGAATGAAAAACAGGAGGCCGCTTTATTTTTTAAAATCAGTTCCTGCTCTTTTCCATCAGCAAGCGAAACAAGTGTGGCAGAACCCCTGGCAATTCCATCATGATTAAAAGTCAAAACCGTACCGAATCCACCTTTTCGCAAGGAAGCTGCCTGGGATTCGTTGCTGATAAAAAGCCGGTAAGCATCTACTTCGGGTTTAAGTGCCTGGTTCCAGGCATAAGCACCTTTTGTGGCACTGCCATGTTGCTGCCCTTTTACTTTTTCACCAGGAACCGGCGGAGCAATTCCATACTGCGTATCGGGATCAATAAATGACGGATAAATGTGCTTCCCTTTTAAATCATGAATAACCGCACCATCCGGCAAGCGAATATCTTTTCCTACAGCTATTACTTTCCCGTCATAAATCAACAGGGATGCGCTATCAATAACGGTTTGATAATCCACCCATATTTTTGCATTAATAAACGCCTGGTATAACTTTCGCTGATCGGGTATTCCGTTAACGGGGAAAGTAACCTGTGCGGAAACTGTCACCGCTGAACAGGCGATACAAACCATTAAACTCCATAAAAAATTTTTCATAGCTCAGATAAGATGCAATAATATTCAAAATCATCAAAACTGCGGATGAATCACCAATAAATGTGAGGATTTACCAATTTTATCCACTTTGCAAAAAGAGTAATTACCTCATACCTGGCAGAAAATTAGGTTATAAGAAATAGATTACTATTTTTGTTGAGGATTTTAAAAACCAAATTATGTATACAGGACTACTTCACACCCATTCCCTTGTAAGATGGATCATGTTGATTTTGCTGATAGTGGCAATTTTTCGTTCGTACAATGGGTGGAAGAATAAACGTAATTACACACCCACTGATAAAAAAATAAACCTCTTTACATTAATATTTTCTCATGTACAGTTGCTGATAGGCTTCCTGTTGTATATGGTTAGTCCTGCAGTACAGCAGGCATTACCGGATATGGGAGCTGCAATGAAAGATAAAATGCTCCGCTTCTGGGCGGTTGAACACATCCTTATGATGATCATTTCCATCATAATCATAACTATAGGATATTCTTTATCAAAGCGGGCGGCATCCGATTCTGAAAAGTTCCGCAAAATTTTTATTTATTTTTTAATAAGTCTAATCATTATTCTTATCACCATTCCATGGCCCTTTACTCAAACGGGTGCGGGCAGAGGCTGGTTCTGAGAATACCGGCTGAATCCGGTCAACGAATTTTAATTTAATGGCGCAATTACCTGTTAATGAAAATGCCCCGCTTGAAAGGGTGGTACTGGTTGCTGTATCAAAACCCGGGCAGTCTGAAATACAAACAAAAGAATTTCTTGATGAACTGGAGTTTCTCGCTCACACAGCCGGTGCAGTTACATTGAAACGCTTTGTCCAAAAACTTGATCATCCCGAAGCGCGAACGTATGTCGGCAAAGGAAAGCTGGAAGAAATTACGGCTTACATAAAAGCCAATGAAATTCAGATTGCGATCTTTGATGATGAACTTTCACCCTCACAGATCAGGAATATAGAAGAAGCAACAGCGATAAGAGTGCTGGACCGAACTAACCTCATCCTCGACATTTTTGCCCGCAGGGCGAGAACAGCTCAGGCCCGCACGCAGGTTGAGCTGGCGCAGTATCAATATCTGCTTCCCCGTTTAACGCGCATGTGGACCCACCTTGAAAAGCAGCGCGGAGGAATTGGTCTGAGAGGTCCGGGGGAAACAGAAATTGAAACCGACAGACGCGTGATCCGCGATAAGCTATCCCGGCTTAAGGAAAAACTTAAGGAGATTGATAAACAAAATCTCACCCGGCGAAAATCACGTGAAAACCTGGTTCGTGTTGCATTAGTTGGTTATACCAATGTAGGAAAGTCAACCCTGATGAACCTCATCAGCAAGTCGGAAGTATTTGCTGAAAATAAATTGTTCGCCACACTCGATACCACGGTGAGAAAAGTGGTTCTTGAAACCATTCCGTTTTTATTATCCGATACTGTTGGATTCATCCGTAAACTTCCCCATAATTTAGTTGAATCATTCCGCTCCACACTTGACGAAGTAAGGGAGGCTGATATCCTCGTACATGTCGTTGATATTTCACATCCTAATTTTGAGGAGCAGATTGCAGTGGTACACCAAACCCTGGTGGATATAAAAGCTGCTGATAAACCTGTGCTTATGGTTTTCAATAAAATGGATGCTTACAGTTTTGTTGAGAAAGAACCGGATGACCTGACACCTGCAACCAGGGAAAATGTAAGCCTTGAAGAATTACAAAAATCATGGATGGCAAAAGCTAATGCTCCGGCTGTATTTATTTCTGCAGCACAAAATAAAAATATTAATGAACTTCGTGCACGACTGATGGAAATGGTTAAGGAAAAACATTTTCAGTTGTACCCTAATTCCGAGCAATAAAATAAAGAGATCAAATAAATTAGTACCCCGAAATATTAAGTAAGCTTTGCAGGTGGCTCCATAACGGCACCGCATTTTTTGCAGGTACGTTTTTCAATAGAGGCATAATAACGGTCCATGGCTGCAGGAAGTTCGGTAACAATATCCTTCAGGTCAAAAATATCTTCATGCAACATGTTATTACACTTTTCGCAATACCACTGTAAACGATCTTTCATACCATCACGGCGCTGCACTTCCATCACCAGTCCTATAGTGTTCGGGCCTCTCTGTGGAGAATGAGGGGTGCGGGGAGGCAGTAAAAAAATATCACCTTCGCGGATATCAATCGTGCGAGGCTTACCATCTTCCATAATTTTAACCTGCACATCGCCTTCAAGCTGGTAAAAAAATTCTTCCGTTTCATTAAAATGATAATCCTTTCGTGAATTGGGTCCGCCAACAACCATGACAATAAAATCCTGGTTCGGAGTGTACACTACCTGGTTGCCGACAGGGGGTTTTAGTAAATGCCGGTTTTCTTCAATCCATTTTTTGAAACTGAAAGCGGGAGCTATTGCCATAAAGGTTTATTTTAAAATACAAATGATTGCCTGAGGTGGTAAGCCAGGGTTAGTTGAACAAATCCCGGACATTGATTAAGTAACCACATTTCCAATTAAAGGCTAAATTAAAAAAAAATCGTGAAATTGCGTTGAATGGTAATTCGTATTTCCCTGTTATCTTTACCGCATGAACATGGATCTGACAAATAAACGAGCGGTAGTATGTGGAAGTACCCAGGGAATAGGACTGGCTATTGCAAAAGAACTGGCCGGGATGGGTGCATCTGTCACGCTTGTTGCGCGAAATGAAGCGAGTCTGAAAAGTGTTGCTGAAACCCTTCCTCAAAACGGTTTTCAAAAACACGATTTTATTGTAGCCGATTTCAGCGAACCTGATACACTACGCACACAACTGGCAGCATGGCTGCAACCCGGCAGAATTGCTCATATTTTAGTCAATAACACGGGTGGCCCTTCAGGCGGACCCATTACGGAAGCCAAAGCGACCGATTTTCAAAATACGTTTACACAGCACCTCGTTTGTAATCACCTTCTCACACAGGCTTTCCTTCCCGGGATGAAAGAAGCCGGTTATGGAAGAATCATCAATATTATTTCAACATCCGTAAAACAACCATTAAAAGGTTTGGGTGTTTCCAATACCATCCGGGCTGCTGTCGCCAACTGGGCGAAAACACTTGCAACGGAACTGGCACCTTTCAGGATTACGGTGAATAATGTACTGCCGGGAGCTACTCTTACCCAGCGCCTCAATTCTTTAATTGCCGGTAAATCACTAAAAACAGGAAAAGCCACTGCGGAACTGGAACAGGAAATGATACATGAAATACCTATGGGGCGATTTGGGGATCCTTCCGAAATTGCTGCGGCCGTAGGCTTCCTGGCCTCCCCAGCTGCTTCGTATATTACCGGAATCAACGTGCCGGTTGATGGCGGAAGAACCGGTTGTCTCTAAAAAAGCACAGAACACTTCAAAAAAATAGAACGCAAAAAAAACCCCTTCGCGGAAGAGGCTTTTTTCTGAGATCGTGACTGATTACTGTGTAATAGAATCAACAGCTGCATCAGCAGTTGAATCAATAACAGCAGTAGCTTCTTCAGCAGTAGCGTTAACTTGCTCAGTTGCAGTTTCAGCTGCTTCCTGAACTTGTTCAGTAGCTACTTCTTCAGTTTTCTCTTCTGCTTTAGGTCCGCATGCTACGAAAGCAAACATTCCCACGATCGCCATAACGGCAAATACTTTTTTCATTGTGATGTTGGTTTAATTAATTAGGCTTGATATGAATTTGAAGGCGCAAAGATATACTAATAAAATACATAATAACCAATACTTTAAAAATAATTATGTTTTTAGTTCCCGCCAGCCTGAAATCTTCCTTAGGCAAATATTTGCTACCTTTACAGGAGCAACTAATTTCCTAATTTTTACATAAAACTCTAATAATCATGGCATTTGAACTCCCTAAATTAGCTTACGCTTTTAACGCACTCGAACCTCACATTGACGCTAAAACGATGGAAATCCACCATGGCAAGCACCACCAGGCGTATGTTACTAACCTGAACAACGCCATTGCAGGCACAGAAGCGGAAAAATTATCGATTGAAGAAATTTGCAGTCAGATTTCTAAATACCCTATGGCAGTGAGAAACAATGGCGGTGGTCACTATAACCACTCGCTGTTCTGGAATCTTTTAACTCCCAATGCCCCCTCATCACCTTCAGGCACACTGTCGGAAGCAATTAACAGTACGTTTGGAAGCTTCGAGGAATTCAAAACCAAATTTGCTACAGCTGCCACAACCCGTTTTGGCTCGGGGTGGGCATGGCTGGTCAAAAATAATTCAGGCAAACTTGAAATTACTTCCACTCCTAACCAGGATAACCCATTGATGGATATTGCAGAGGTAAAAGGCACTCCGGTGCTTGGACTCGACGTTTGGGAACACGCTTACTATCTGAACTATCAAAACCGGCGTCCCGACTATATTACTGCTTTCTGGAATGTGATCAACTGGGAAGAAGCCGCAAAGAGATTTTCTAAGTAACCCCATAATGAACAGAAAAGACCTCCGGAAACGGGGGTTTTTTTTATGCTCATAATTTTGTTGAAATTAAATAAGTACCCTCCTCATATCTTAGCAATAAAAGAGGTTTTTTTACGTTCATAATTATTGGCCCCGGTCAGTTTTTTATTAAATGCCGGAATTAAATCACGAACAGCATATGATCTTACTTGAAAAAGGCCGTTTAAATGCTGTAATAAAGGCTTGTTTAAAAGGTGGTAAGCAGTGATCACAACAGCATGCAGCCGATAAAACGCATTTCACTTATAATACTGGGTTCTGTGGCAGGCATAATTGCTCTTGCCAGTTTGCTCGCCTATGTGTACAAGGATAAAGTGAAACAGTATGTAGTTGAATCGCTGAATAAAAATTTAACTGCAAAAATTGAGGTGGAAGAAATTTCCTTTTCGCTGTTGAGTTCTTTCCCTTACGCTTCCGTAGAATTTACCAATATAAAAGCAGCAGAGTCGCGTGATTTTGTGACCACTGGAACGGTAATGAATGCCAACAGTCTTAAACTGTTATTTAACCTGGCTGCTGTCTTTAATGATAATTATGCGCTGAAAAAAATTGTGCTTAAAAATGCAACACTGAATTTGCAGGTTGCTGAAGACGGTACCACCAATTATAATATCTGGAAAACAGAAACTACTGCATCCCGAAAGGCATTTCAACTGGAACTGCAACAGGTTTCATTCGAAAATGTAAATGTTTTGTATTATAATGTTGCAAAGCAACAGGATTTTTCATTCCTTATAAAAAGCGGTAAACTAAAAGGTGATTTCGGGAATACAACTTATTCACTGATTACCGAAGGTGACTTACAGGATGTTTCAATAATTATAGAAAAGGTAAAGTACCTCACCAAAACCACCTGTGAGTTACAGCTTGCGCTGGATGTTGATAAATCGAAAGGCAACTATATTTTCAAGGAGTCGGAATTGAAACTGGCGGGTTTAACGCTGCAATTACTGGGAACCATTTCAGAAATGGATGATTATCTTGACCTCGATCTGGCAATTAATTCTCCCGGCGCCGATCTGCCTGCATTACTCACACTCATTCCTGAAAAATATACAACGGGTGCAGATGAATATAATTATTCAGGGGATATAGAATTTAACGGGAGTTTCAAAGGACGCCTGGATAAAACGAATTCTCCGCATGTAGCATTCACATTCGTGAGTAAAAATGCATTTTTAAATCCAAAAAATACTCCATACAAATTAAAAAACCTTAACGGGAAAGGTTACTTCACCAATCGTAAAAATAAAGCCAACCCCGTTACCTATCTCAAACTTGAAAATTTTTCTGCCTCGCTCGAAGGAAAACCGGTAAGAGCAAATATTGAAATAGAAAATTTCAACCGGCCTAAACTAAATATTGTTACATCTTTTGAAGCCGATCTCAAGGCATTGAGTAAATTTTTTAAACCTGATACGCTTGAAGAAATTTCAGGTCTTGCAATTGTAGATGCAACTTTCAATGGTATCTCTGGTGAAAAAGCAACGTACCGGTCTTCAGGAAATATTCTTTTTAAAAATGTCAGTTTTCGCTTAAAACAAAAGCCCGTTCTGTTTAAAAATTTCAATGGTTTATTTCATCTCCAGGGGAATGATTTGTTGATCGATTCTTTGCAGGGTGAGGCAGGCACGAGTGATTTTTCCCTCAAAGGAAACTTTATTAATTTATTTGCCTGGCTGATGGCCGAAAATCAGCCATTAAACATAGCTGCTTCACTCAACTGCAGGCATGTTAATCTGGATGAGTTGATGGCAAAGGATCTGAAAAGTGCGGGCTCCGTAAATGATACAGTGTACCGGCTCGATTTCTCGAATAAGCTCCGACTGACACTTGATGTTGACATTGCACATTTGCAGTTCAAAAAGTTCCAGGCGGAAGGTATTGTCGGGTCAGTTACCCTGGAAAATCAGCTGCTCAGCACCCGGCAGCTAAATTTCAATACGGTGAATGGAAATGTATTGCTTTCCGGCTCCATCCACGACCGACCTTCCGACAGCCTGAAAATTGTATGCGATGCCACCATTTCAAACCTGGATGTGAATAAGCTCTTTTATGAAATGGGCAACTTCGGCCAGGAAGTGATCGTCGACAAAAATCTTAAAGGAAAAGTGTCGGCGCAGATTTCTTTCCGGTCGATGTGGAGCCACAGGCTCGACCTGAATGAAAACAGCATATACGCTAAAAGTAATTTTACCATTGAAAACGGGGAACTCATTAACCTGGATGCATTGTTGGCGCTATCACGATTTTTGAAAGGGGCCGACCTGAAAACGGTTAAGTTTTCCAATCTCACCAATACCATAGAGATCAAAAACCGGAAGATTTACATCCCACTTATGGAGATCAAAAGCAGTGCTATTGATATCAGCGCCAGCGGGGTGCATACTTTTGACAATATGGTTGACTATAAACTTCACCTCTATTTATCCCAGATTATGGGCCGCAAAGTAAAGGCCCAGAATACCGAGTTCGGCACTATAGAAGACGACGGACTCGGCCGGCCAAAGATATTCCTTACCATGAAAGGCCCTGCGGCTGATCCCAAATTCACATGGGACCGGCAGGGTGTGGAGCAAAAAATATCGACTGAAATACGGAACGAGTCAAAAAACCTCAAAACCATTCTGAAACAGGAGTTCGGGAAAAAAGATACCTCCGGTAAACGTTCCCCGCCGCCGACAAAGAAAGAGGAGATGCAGATTGAATATGAGGAAGATGCTGATCTGTAAATAATTTGCCGTAACATTGCAAACTATTTTAAAAAAGAGTTCAATAACCTGTGAACATTTACACCCGAAAACAGCGATGGAAGCTAGCCCTGCTAATTGTGGCCCTGGGTATTGGTATTGCCTCTTTATGGTACACCAACAACCTGGTCAGGCAGCTTGCAGAGCAGGAGAAAAAAAATGTTGAGTTGTGGGCGGCCGCTGTAAGGCAGCTTTCGCAGATGGAGGTTGAGGCCGGTGATGTAAGTGTTGCCCTTGAAGTTGTAAGCAGCAACAACACCATTCCTATGGTGCTCACCGATGCCCAGGGCAATATCAATTCCTTCCGGAACCTTGATTCTTTAAATTCACAGGATGAATCATGGCTGAAAGAGCAGGTCACGGAAATGAAAACCGAAAAAGAACCTATTGAAATAATTTTTGGTAAGGAGGGCGAGAAAAATTTTATTTATTACCGCGATTCCATGCTGATAAAAAAATTGCGCTATTACCCCTATTTTCAACTTGGGGTTATCAGCTTATTCCTGCTGGTATCCTACCTCGCATTCAGTTCATCCCGCAAGGCAGAACAAAACCAGGTTTGGGTTGGGATGGCTAAGGAAACAGCACACCAGTTAGGCACACCGTTATCATCGCTGATGGCATGGGTGGAATATCTGAAAATGCATGGCAATAAAGAGGAACACCTTGTTGAAATAGAAAAAGACATTTCACGGCTCAATACCATTACCGAACGCTTTTCAAAAATTGGTTCCGCACCTTCACTGAAAAAAGAAAACGTAAACGAGGTGGTGCAAAATTCCATCAATTACATCAGTTCCCGCTCATCGTCAAAAGTAGCTTTCAAACTTAACAATATGGCCAATCACGATGTGTATGCGCCTATGAACATTCCGCTGTTTGAATGGGTTCTTGAAAACATTTTCAAAAATGCAGTTGATGCAATGGCCGGCGAAGGTGCTATTATGGTTAACATAACCGATCAGCAGCAATTTGTTTATATCGATATATGTGACTCCGGAAAAGGTATCCCCAAATCAAAGTTTAAAACAGTTTTCAAACCCGGCTACACTTCCAAATCGCGCGGATGGGGACTTGGTTTATCACTTTCCAAACGTATCGTTGAAGAATATCACGGGGGACATATTTTTGTTAAAAGCTCCGAGATGAATAAAGGCTCAACTTTTCGCATTGTACTGCCGAAGTGAAGAGAAATGATAAATGATAGATGATAGATGATAGATGATAAATAAAATAGTTGTTTAAACCATCATAATTGTGCTTTTCATTCAGATTACGTTAATTAAAATTATTCATTTAAATTCGTAATCACCAAATTTAAGTACGCACCCTATCTATCATTTATCATAATGATAGATGATAAATAAAATAGTTGATTAAACATCATAATTGTGCTTTTCATTCAGATTACGTTAATTATAATTATTCATTTAAATTCGTAATCACCAAATTTAAGTTCGCACCCTATCTCTCATTTATCATTTATCATTTTTTATTAATTTAAGCATCAATCAAAAAATAATTGTCCCTCTACCTCCACATTCCATTCTGCCGCAAGGCCTGCAGCTATTGCGATTTTCATTTTTCAGTGAATCATGACCGGATTAATGATGTGGTTAATGCACTGATAAAAGAACTGGAGCTGAGAAAAAACTATCTCCCCACAAAAGAAGAAAAGCCGTTGCTGGAAACCATTTATTTCGGTGGTGGCACTCCATCCTTGCTGACTACAGATCAGTTGTTACGGATTTTCACAGCGATCGAAAAATACTATGTGATTGCTGGTGATGCTGAAATAACACTTGAAGCAAATCCTGACGATCTTACAAAGGAAAAACTTGCCGGGTTACTGCAAACACCGGTAAACCGTTTAAGCATTGGCGTGCAATCGTTTTTTGAAAAAGATCTGGTGTTGATGAACCGCGCACATAATGCGGTTATGGCCATTGAAAGTGTTTCGGATGCCGCATCTGCAGGATTTAAAAACATTACAATCGATTTAATTTATGGCGTACCCGGAATGAGTGAAAATGAGTGGCTTCAAAATCTGGATACTGCATTTTCCTTGCCGGTGCAGCATATTTCGTGTTACAGTCTTACCGTAGAGAAAAAAACCGCCCTCGACAAACTTATCCGGGATGGAAAAATTCCTGATGTGGATGATGCAGAAGCAGCCAATCATTTCAAATTGCTGATGGATAAAGCAGCACTGAATGGTTTTGAACACTACGAGATATCAAATTTTGCACGGCCCGGTTTTCATTCACGGCATAACAGCAGTTACTGGAAGGACCGGCCGTATATTGGAATCGGTCCTTCGGCACATTCTTACAATGGCATCTCACGACAGTGGAATATTGCCAGTAATGCGGCGTATGTGGTTGCTATTAACAACCATGAAATTCCGGCTGAGGAAGAAATTCTTTCACTGCAAAACCGCTACAATGAATATCTGATGACCGGATTGCGGACCCGTGAAGGAGTTGATCTTAAATTCATACGGGAAACCTTCGGGGAATCTTATGAAACCGATTTTTTACAACAGCAGCAGCCATACATTGATTCCGGAGATTTGTTGGTAACTGGAACGCAATTTACGCTTTCCGCAAAGGGCAAATTCATTGCCGACCGGATAACAGCAAAAGCTTTTATTGTTTAACCCGGGTTCCGGTTAAATTATTTTTCATTGATTATCGGCATCTGTTGCTTATTTTTATCGCATGATTTCACACATTGAACATAAAGGGAAAAAGTATTCAGCAGATCTGCAAAAGCCTCTTGATATTTCAATACCCTTGCGACCGGGACAGCACAATGTGAACGCCTGGTATTCACAGCCGGTGCGTATTGAGCCTGTGGTTATGGGTGACTGGGTTGGCGATGTAAACAGTGGAGGAAGTGTGAATTTCAGGAATGTTTTTCTTAATCCGCATGGCAATGGCACACACACCGAATGTGCAGGTCATATCAGTAAAGAAAATTATAACCTGAATGACTATCTGAAAACTTTTTTTTTCTTTGCGGAAGTTGTTTCGTTGCATCCTGAAAAAGTTGGTGATGACAATGTGATTACGCGCAAACAACTGGAAGATAAATGGAGCGATTCCACTGCTGAAGCTATTGTAATCAGAACATTGCCCAACGATACTGAAAAATTAATTCACCAGTATTCCAATACCAATCCACCATACCTGGCCGAGGATGCAGCACAATGGATGGTTGAAAAAAAAATCCGGCATTTGCTGCTTGATTTACCCTCTGTTGATCGTGAAAAGGATGACGGAAAATTGCTTGCTCATCATGCATTCTGGAAGTATCCCGGAACAACACGTCTTGACTGCACCATAACCGAATTAATTTTTGTTCCTGATCATGTTAAGGATGGATTGTATTTGTTAAACATTCAAATTACTTCACTTGAAAATGATGCCAGTCCTTCCAAGCCGGTGTTGTATACTTTAACAGAAAATGAAACATGATCACTAAACAATTTTCTAAAAATGAACATTGAGGATATCAGGGAATATTGCCTCTCAAAAAAAGCAACCACCGAATCATTTCCTTTCGATGAAGATACACTTGTATTTAAAGTGATGGGCAAAATGTTTTGTCTTACCAGCTTAAGCGAAGGCAACAGCATCAACCTGAAATGTGATCCGGAAAAAGCTGTTGAATTACGATCGCAGTACGATTGTGTTCAGCCCGGATATCACATGAATAAAAAAATGTGGAACACGGTTTTACTGGATGGCAGTGTCAGCAAAAAAATACTGTTGCAATGGATCGATCATTCATTTGACGAGGTGGTGAAAAAGCTTACAAAAAAGGACCAGGCAATACTGGATAGCTGGGGGTAAATTTTTCTGATTTCGTGAAGCACTTTCGGTAAGAACCGGAATTTTTATCCCCTAAATACATTAATTTTCAGTTGCCTGAACTTTAAAAATCTGAAACCGTTCACGCCCTCGTAAACCCACCGAACCTCCCCTCCATTTTTTCGCTAAAAGATTAATTCTGGTGCATTCACCATCCCCTGCGAGCGTTTACCAAAAAAGCATAAATAAAATTTGGATGTTTGTAGATTATTACTAATTTAGTATGGTCTATTCTAAACCAATCTCCTAATGAAAAGACTTCTACTCTCTATTTCCCTGATATCATTGGGTTTCACGCCACTACTGGCGCAACGGTCCTTTGAAATGGGCATATCAGGCGGCATTACCAATTACTTCGGTGACCTGGGAAATGAAGCCTGGTTTCAAACTGCATCCACTCAGCCGGGTGCTGCCATTACTTTCAGAAATTTCCTGGGAAGTTCGGCCTATTCCGGTAACCTTTATCGTCCACTTTCTGTGGAGGTCCGTTTATCCTGGAACCGGCTCCAGTATGATGAAACAAAGCCTATTGGGGGAAGACAGGGCTGGGAACTCCGCAATTATGGCCGCGGCATCAACTTCCGCAATGATGTTTTTGGAACAGCGGTTCATGTTACGTACACCCTTTATTCCAATACCCGCCAGCCACTGCATAAGCAACAGGCTGCATTATTTGTTTTCACCGGAATTGGCGCCTATTATGGTCAGCCAAAAGCCGATCTTTTCCGTGGGGAAATTGATATGGCTAACCGATATTATTTCTGGTCGGATGGTACCGTACGCGATGCTCCGGATGAGGGTTTGGGTTCTGCAGGAAATATCGTTGAGAAGGATGGCGAATATGAAACCAACCTGGCCGACTGGTATACTGAAGGAGCCGATTACAAAGGCGAATCCTCAAAAAAATCGGCTTATAAATATATCAATGCCGGTATTCCAATGGGACTTGGGTTACGATATGGTATCAGTAAAAAAATTACCATTTCTACTGAATTTGGGTACTATATGTTCTTCACCGATTTTCTGGATGACGTTAGTGATGCTTATCCAACCTATGCTGAAGTAAATGCTAACTTCCCCAATGATCCCATAAAACAAGACCTCGCCATGTATATTTCCGACCCTACCGGTTTTGGAAATAGCGGGTATCCCGGACCGGCCACCAGCCAGAGAGGAAATCCGAAAAAAAATGATGGCTTTAGTTATGTGAATGTTGAAGTGGCCTACAAATTTGAATTCCGTAAAGGCGTACCAAAACTCTGGGGAAGAAAGTAGTTGAGTACAACCTCACTTAATCAGGCTGATTAAACCTTTTGAATTGTCAAAGGTCTTTTCAGCCTGATTCGATTTTATATGAAATCAATACTGCTATCTATTTTACTTCTTTCATGTAGCCTTTTCGCAAGGGCACAGCAATCACTATATTATCCACCACTTTCGGGAAGTGTGTGGGATACGGTCTCTCCAATTACATTAGGCTGGTGCCCGGATCAGATTGACACACTCAAGCAATATCTTTCCGATAAAAATACAAAAGCATTTATTGTTCTGAAAGACGGTAAAATTGTAATTGAAAATTATTTTGGAACCTTTACGCAGGATAGTGTTTGGTATTGGGCTTCCGCCGGAAAATCACTCACCGCATTCCTCGTGGGAGTTGCACAATCAGATGGATTGCTTTCCATTGATGATACCGTTTCATCGTATCTTGGAACAGGATGGACCTCTTGTACAAATATGGAGGAAGAAAAAATTACCATCAAAAATCAATTGAGTATGACTACAGGGTTTGATGATGATGTAACGGATCCGGATTGCACTGCCGACTCGTGCCTGAATTGTATCGCTACAGCAGGAAATCGCTGGGCGTATCACAATGCTCCTTATCATCTTGTTCATGATGTTCTTGAAGCAACCTCCGGCAACACATTAAATTTTTATACCTATTCACAACTAACGCTTCAAAGCGGAATTGAAGGACTGTGGATTGATCATGTATTTTATAGTAATGCACGGTCAATGGCCCGGTTTGGGTTGCTTGCCCTTGGAAATGGAATCTGGAACAACGATACTCTTTTGCAGGATGTAAATTATTTTCAGGATATGATTTCTTCCAGCCAGGCAATGAATCCCTCCTATGGATATTTATGGTGGCTGAATGGCAAAGGATCCTTTATGGTGCCGCAATCACAATTAAATTTTCCGGGTGACCTGGTGCCCAATGCACCTGATGATATGTTCGCTGCTTTGGGAAAAAATGATCAGAAAATATATGTGGTACCTTCTCAGAACCTGGTGGTAGTACGAATGGGAAATAATTCCGGAAACATTCTATTGTTAGCAGTTTCTTCATTTGATAATGAACTGTGGGGAAAACTTAATAATGTTTTTTGCAGTACACTTTCGGTGGATGAAATAAATAAAAACACTATCAATATTTTTCCGAATCCATCCGATGGTAATTTTAGAATTGAAATTGAGAATAATGAATACACAGGAGACGTACTGATTTTTGATATCACCGGGCGGCAGGTTGGTAAATTTCCGGTACAAGCCGGAATCGTGTCGGCCTCACACCTCCTGCCGGGATTATATACAGGTAGTGTGACTATCGATACGATGAAGCCGCCTGTACAAATCCGCTTTTCCATTGTTAAATAAATTTCTGAACCACTACCTTAACCCGGAGACTTAATATCTGGATACCTGCACAAAATTTTGATTTTCAATAACTTTGGAATGCCAGGCCGGATCATCAGGCTAGCACTTCAATTTGTATCTTTGCGGCTATGGCAATTTCCAACGACGATTTATTCAAGAACCTCATTTCACATTGTAAAGAGTACGGATTTATTTTTCCGTCGAGTGAAATTTATGATGGCTTAAGTGCTGTATATGATTACGGTCAGTATGGTGTGGAGCTCAAAAAAAACATCCGCGAATACTGGTGGAAGTCGATGGTTCAGATGAATGAGAATATTGTGGGTCTCGACACCGCCATATTTATGCATCCCACAATATGGAAGGCATCGGGACATGTGGATGCGTTCAACGATCCGCTTATTGACAATAAAGATTCCAAAAAAAGATATCGTGCTGATGTGCTTATTGAAGATCATGTAGCAAAGATTGAAACTAAAATTGCAAAAGAAGTCAGCAAGGCACGGGAACGTTTTGGTGAAACCTTTGATGAGCAACAATTCCGCTCAACCAATCCACGTGTTGTTGAGAATCAGAAAAAGATTGAAGCTATTAATGAAACTTTCAAAAACGGAATGGAAGCCAATAATATGGCAGCCATCAAACAATTAATTACCGATCTTGAAATTGTGTGCCCGGTTTCAGGCACCCGAAACTGGACGGACGTTCGTCAGTTCAACCTTATGTTTTCCACACAGATGGGATCCGTTAGTGAGGATGCCAGCACCTTATACCTACGACCTGAAACAGCACAGGGAATATTTGTCAATTTTTTAAATGTTCAGAAAACCGGCAGGATGAAAATTCCTTTTGGAATTGCTCAAACCGGTAAAGCTTTCAGGAACGAAATTGTTGCACGCCAGTTTATTTTCAGGATGCGCGAATTTGAACAAATGGAAATGCAGTTTTTCGTTAAGCCAGGCACAGAAATGGAGTGGTACGATCACTGGAAAACCACACGTCTTAAATGGCATCATGCACTCGGTTTCCCGGAAGGAAAATTCCGTTTTCACGATCACATAAAACTCGCCCATTATGCAAACGCAGCATGTGATATTGAATTTGAATTTCCGTTTGGCTTTAAAGAACTGGAAGGTATTCACTCCCGCACGGATTTCGATCTTAAATCGCACGAAGTTTTTTCAGGAAAAAAGCTGCAGTATTTTGACCCGGAGATGAATGAGAATTACGTCCCATTTGTTGTAGAAACATCCGTGGGGTTAGATCGTATGTTCCTTGCCGTTATATCGCAATCCTATCATGAAGAAAAACTGGAGGACGGTTCAGAAAGGATTGTTCTGAAAATTCCTTCCTTCCTGGCTCCGGTAAAAGCCGCTGTGTTGCCACTGGTTAAAAAGGACGGACTTCCCGAAAAGGCAAGAGAAATAATGGATGGGATAAAATTCGATCACTTATGTCAGTATGATGAAAAAGATTCGATCGGAAAAAGATATCGGCGTCAGGATGCTATCGGAACACCATTCTGCATTACTGTAGATCATCAAACCATTGCCGATGACACGGTGACTATCCGGTATCGCGATACGATGATTCAGGAACGGATAGCGGTTGATAAAGTCAGGAAGATCCTTGATGAAAAAGTAAACTTCCGTGAAATCCTTCAGTCGGCTTAAAAATTTTTTTAAATAACGGAAATGTTTAATCCGTTAAAGTAATTCGGCGCGTAACAAATTCGAATCCGCTTCTTATTTTAATAAAATAAAAACCCCGTTTTTTATAACTGAGGTCGATATAGTATTCACTACTATTTTTCCGTTCTACCAAACCATAATCAACTTTATTCCCAAGCATGTCATAAACCTCAACATCAGGAATACCTGCTCCGGGTTTAGTTTTTATATTTAAAATACCTGTTGAAGGTGTAGGGTAAACAATCACATCATTAGATCCTTCCGACAATTGTGGTACACCAATGACGATAGAAGAATAAATTTTCAAATCATCAAATGCAAGATTCCCTCCGGCAGGCACTTTGCCATATTCAATTTTAATATTTCCAGCGATTTGATTAGGGTCTGGATAAAAAATATAATTGGTTCCTGTTGACGGCAATGAATCAATAGTATGAAAAAGTGTGTAATTCAAACTGTCAATGCTGTAATAAAACCGCAACTCATTGGCAGGTGAAAGAGGTGTACCATTTCCTTTCATCCAGAAACTGATTGAATCGATATTCGTCATAATTTTAGTTACGATGTAATTGCTGTCGTTTCCAAATTTATATGAAGGTGCTGCGAGACCGAAATTTCCGGTCGAATTATAAAAGGATGTTGGGCTCGTTGAATTCCATGAAATGAAAATATCAGCCGGAACAGTTCCTGTTGTTCCTGCGTAATTTTCAAAATTAATGTCGAGGATAGTAAATTGTGCCCTTGCGGGGATGCATACCGATGTAAGAATCAGGCAAATTAATACACAGGTAATAGCTGACGTTCTTATCATGACACATTATTTATCCTTAAAGGTAATCCCGGATTATCAAAAAGAATACCCGTCAGCATTTTTTTGCCAACATCATCATGTTAAAAAACGGAATGGGTTAACTTTTGGTATTAAACTGGTTCATTGCCATTACAGCTCCGATAGCAATAAAAGTCCGGGTTGCCTCAGCAGCCCTTGCTATCTGTTCCTGAACAAACTTTTCTTCTTCTTCCGGCCATTTGCTTAAAACATAGTTAGACTGCCGGCCTTTGGCAAACTCATTGCCAACTCCAAAACGGAGCCGGGCATAATCAGTAGTATTGAGTGTTTCGTTAATACTTTTTAACCCGTTATGACCGCCATCACTTCCTTTAAGCCGCATCCTGAGAGTTCCGGTTGGCAGGGCGAGGTCGTCGGTAACTACCAGCAAATGCTGCAACGAAATATGTTCCAGCTGCAACCAGTAGTTCACTGCCTTCCCGCTAAGGTTCATAAAAGTATTGGGCTTTAAAAGCAGTACCTGTCGGCCTCGTATTTTCAACCGGGCAACATCACCGTAGCGTTCTGTAGAAAAAAAAACTTCGGCATGCCTGGCCATATGGTCAAGCACGTCGAAGCCTATGTTATGTCGTGTGTGAAAATACTCAGCACCGGGGTTTCCCAGGCCGGTTACCAGATATTTCAAGGTTCAACGACTTATTTAGCCGGAGCTTTGGCAGCAGCGGGAGCTTTTGCGGCAGCAGCTGCAGCAGCGGGAGTTTCAACTACATTACGTGTAGTGCGGACGCCAACAATGATGTTGTTTGGAGAATCCAGGAACTCTACACCTTTCACTGTAAGATCACCAACACGAACTGAATGTCCTATTCCTAGCGGAGAAACATCAATTTCGATTGCATCCGGAAGGAAAGCCGGAAGCGATTTAATTTTCAGTTTTCTCACCTTCGTCAGCAATTTCCCTCCCTGCTTTTGTCCTTCGGCTGTTCCTGTAATTTTTACGGGAATGTCCATAGTGACATTTTTATCGGCATGAATTGCTAAAAAATCAATGTGCAGCAATTTATCAGAAACCGGGTGGTACTGGGTTTCCTGAATGATAGCTTCGTGAATGTTTCCATCCACATCAATTTTAACTGTATGCGCATCGGGTGAGTACACCAGGTGTCTAAAGTCGAGGACCGGAGCAGAGAAGTGAATGTTTTCACTGCCGCCATAAATAACACATGGCACCATACCGGCATCACGTAATTGTTTTGTGCCCTGCTTGGTAAGGTTTTCTCTTTTGGTTCCTTTTAATTCAAATGATTTCATGACTGGTTTTAATATTAAGCTTTAACAAATAACGGACTTATGGATTCGTATGCGTATACTTTATGAATTGCTTTTGCAAACAATTCGGCAGTAGGCAGTATTGTAATTTTGGAAGATGCTTTTTTTAAAGGGATAGTATCGCACACCACCAACTGCGTCAGATCGGATTCTTCAATCCTTTCGTACGCTTTTCCGGAGAGAACCGGATGCGTGCAAAATGCTCTTACACTTTTAGCACCTTTCGCCATGATCAACTGGGAAGCTTTCGAAAGTGTTCCTGCCGTATCAACAATATCGTCAACAAGCACAACATCTTTTCCCTGCACATCACCGATGATTTGCATGCTTTCAATTTCGTTGGCCCTCTTGCGATGCTTATCACAGATTACCATATCAGCACTGAAAAACTTCGCATACTCACGGGCGCGGTGAACACCACCCATGTCGGGCGCGGCAAATATCAGGTTATCGAGATTTAAACTTTTCAAATACGGAACAAAAATCGTTGAAGCGTCCATGTGATCTACAGGAACATCAAAGAAGCCTTGTATCTGTGGTGCGTGCAGATCCATTGTCATTACTCGTGTAACACCTGCAGCTGTAAGCAGATTCGCTACAAGTTTTGAACCGATGGCTACACGCGGTTTATCTTTACGATCGCTGCGTGCATATCCGAAATAAGGAATTACTGCAGTGATGTAATGGGCCGAGGCTCTTTTCGCTGCATCTATCAGCAATAGCAATTCAAACAGATTATCAACCGGTGAGAACGAAGATTGAATGATAAACACATCACAACCCCGAACGCTCTCATCGAAGTAAGGAGAAAATTCTCCGTCGCTGAAATGACTTACCGTAACATCACCTAAGGGAGAACCATAGCATTCCGCTATTTGTTCGGCCAGGTACCTGGACGTTGTTCCTGAGAATATCTTTACCTGCCTGGCCATACTGGTTTTTGAAAGGGAGTGCAAAGTAACAAAAATTCCCTCTTATCTCAAAATCTCTGACCCCGTCGGGGTTGCTCAACCCCGACGGGGTACCCCCACCCTCCCGGTAAGCCAGTCAAGAATTTGAAGATGAACTTGTTGTATGAATGAAAACCCCGGGATTAAGGTCGTCAATCCAGTTCCAGAAGCCTCAAATAATGGATTTCACCGTCCACCTGAACCCGGGCAGTATAAACTCCTTTGCCTAAACCGTACTTAACTGCTCCGAATTCGAAGGTATGAACGCCGGGCTCGAGGTCTTTATTTTCCCATATAAGCACTTCCTGACCTAGCGCCGAAAATACACTAACATTCACCAATGCACCGGAAGTTAAATGAACTGTAATATTTGTTGTTCCCATATACGGATTGGGCATTGCCGAAACAGTAAACCCTTTCGATGATAACCGGGCCAAAACAACATCCGTAAAGGTGAACATGCCATTATAATCAACCTGTTTTAATTTATAATAGTAATTGGTATTGGTGATTACTTCGGCGTCCTCAAAATAATATTTACTTATGTTACTTGTTGTGCCTTTACCTTCTGACCATCCCAGGTATGTAAAATCAGGAGGAGTTGTGGCTCTCCAGATTTCGAAACCATGATTTTCGATTTCCGATGCAGTAATCCAGTTTAACAGAATCACTTTTTCTTTCGGAGATGCATCAAAGTGGATAAGTTCAACAGGAAGCGGTGTGAGCGACTGCGCTGTTGCAAATTGAGTAGATGCTGTCATTTGCGTAATTCCTGTACGCTCGAGTGCTGTGACCGGTGAAGCTGCAACACAGGCGCCATACAATGCCCAGGGTGAAGTATTGTATCGTGTCATAACAGTATAACCTGACTGCGCATTTGTGTAACCTGTATTGTATGCTGTAACTCCATACGGTGCTACTCCTGTTGAAGGAAGAGGTGACATCTGCCAGTATCCATTGTTAAGAGGCGCCTGATCATAAAATGCAGAAATACATTCCGGTCCAAGAAAAGGTAATGGTGTTGGTGGTGCGGTATTATTAAAACTTACCAAACCTGATAACCTGTCATTGAAACTTCCGAAATTAAAATTGAGTCGCTGATATCCTTTAGCTGAAGTACCAACAGGGAAATCATACGATCCTCCTGCCGCTGCAAAACTTCGCAACAGGTAACCATCAACAAAACTCGTTGCATTACCGGGGCTTGATGCTGCAGGAGCAGGATTTATAATATTCACCCTGTTTAAGCCCGTAATAATTGTTCCCTGGTTGAGTGTAAGAGTTCCGGCAATTGTCATCCAGTCAATGGCGCCACTATTTCCCAGCACCACACCGGTAGAAGTATGATTCATCAAAACATTGAACAGGTTTCCGCGGTTGAAATAATTTTGTGACAGTGCACCATTAAACTCCAGCGTTCCTCCGGAAGGCAGATAATTTCCATAGGGAATGGCAGCATAATAAACCGTGAAATTTCCTCCTACCCTGTGAATTTTCCCATTCACGTTGAAGGTTCCTCCTGTTAAAGCAGGTGCTGTTCCTAAAATAAAATTACCTGCGTTATCCAAATCATTATTGGCGGTAACCGTATTTCCTCCGGCAGTGACCGGCTTATTTACCGTCAGGTTCCAAATACGATTTACTCCTGTCATTCCACCGGTCATACTCTGATTTTGTAAAACCGAATCGCTTTGCATAAGTATTGTGGAATTTGTCAAAGCTGTAAGTGTTCCGTTATTCACCAAATTATTGCAAATTTTCAGTCTTGAATTAGCCTGTAAAGTAAGCGTTGCTCCCGGTGTAATATCAAGGCTGCCGCAAACCGCTGAGATGCCGGTAATAGAAGGCTGATTAACCGGTATGGAAGGAACTGAAACATTCAGCACACAATTCGGGGTAGCACAACCACCCCAGTTTTCAGGATTGTACCAATCGGTATTGAGTGTACCGGTCCAGACAAGCGTGCCGCCTGCAGGCGGAGCTGTAGCCAGCGGCGATCCTGCTGAAAAATTAAGTGCGAAACCGGAAGTGCTGTTCGAAAAGTTACTTACGTTCAGTAAATACTGGTCGCCTGCTGTTACGGTAATACGCGACTGGTAGGCACCACCAAACCCGGGATAAGCGGCCGGAGATGTTCCGTTGGTGGGCCCGAAACAGCCTGTTACTCCAAGAAAGTTGTAGTTGCAACTAATGGGTGCAACGGATCCAAGGTTGCTACAATTTGCCGGACCCGGGGCTCCTGCTGTTTTTGTTTTCCACACTGCAAAATCATAATCTGTTGCAAACGTTGAAGGTGCTCCGGGCCAGTCGTTAGGTACAATATCAAATTCTAAAAACCCATTGGCAACAATGTTGATGGTATACCAATACGATCCTCTTTCTCCTGAAGCAAGACAATTTACTCCGGAAGTAAATTCACAATTGGACCCTACAGCCTGAGGGCCGGGGTTAGCCACATCAATATTTGTTTTACAGACAGGAAAAGCCAATTCGCAATCCTGTCCTGGTGTTGGCGGGAAAGGTAACGTACATCCGACTCCGGCATCCATAATATAAATTGTGAAAGATCCGGTCATGCCGGCGTAACCATCCACCATAATGTAATAGGTCATTCCGGCGGTAAGTCCGCTCACTGTCAATTGTGAAGAAGGGTATGTATTAAAACCGCATGGAGGCACATCCTGGTTACAACCAACTGCTGAGAGTGTGTTTCCGCTTCCTGCTGCAATTGAACCTGAAACGGGACCATACACTGCAATTTGTGTATTAGCAAGTGTTCCAAGGGTTGTTCTTATTTTCACACAGCCCGAGACCGGTGCAACGAAGGAGTACCAGACCGTGTTCATGGTATTGCTTCCTGCGGGAGCAAAGCAACCCGGTTGTGCAACAGGTTCATCGGCATTGCCACTGCAACTGTTATTTCCCCCAATAGGAATGTTAAAAGGAATGGCCTGGGCCTGATAGGGCCTGTCGTTAGCAGCACCTGATCCGAATGAATTTATGGAAAGATTAAAACTAACATTGCCAAAAGGATTTTGCGAGTCAATAATCAGGTAATAAGTTCCTGCTCCCGGGAGATTAACCGAACCGGATAGTGTTCCCAGCGTTGCTCCTGCTCCATTTGCAATACAAACACCACCTGCTCCCGGGCATCCACCCTGGTAAATTGAATAGGTAATTCCGTCATTGGAAGCACCTGAAAGATAAATGCCAATGCATTGTGCCGAACTAACGGTGAAGGAATATACGATATCTTCTCCGAATGCCTGGGCGCCATTACAAATTCCCGGAGTACCGGCTAAATAATCATTTCCTTTGCAAGCAGTGGTTTGTCCTGATACGGAATAAGGCAGCGAAGCAATACTAACGGCGTTGGCACATGTGGCGCCTGGATTTCCAACCGATACATTTGAAATTGACAGGAAGTTATAGCTGTTGCATGCGGGCGCGGCCCAGGAATCAAGAACCAGGTAATAGGTAACACCGGCCGTTACATTGGCGCAAAATGATTTTGACCCTGTAAAATCCTGTGCAAATGCTACACATGTTCCGGGTCCGGGTCCGCATCCCCCGACAGGGCAATCGGCATAGAGCATCAGTCCCGTATAGGCAGCAGAAGGAGCGTCCAGAATAATTGTAACCTGCCCTGTGGCAGTAGGGGTAAAAATAAATACCTGATCTTCCCCTGTAAAGTAATTAGTGCTTCCGCACACAGCGGTATTAGTAGCGGTAAGATTATTTATTGCTCCGCAGGTTGTTCCGGATCCTGAATTGTAGGGAAGGGAAGGAACATTGATAACTCCTGTACCGAGCAGTGAAGCGCATGAACCTCCTGATGCAGACGTAATGGAAAGGTTACTGTAACTATTGCAGGCAGGTGCTGCCCATGAATCGAGCACCAGATAATAGGTAACGCCTGCGGTAAGGGTTGCACAAAATGATTTGTCTCCCGTAAAACTTTGAGAAAATGCAACACAGGTTCCGGTGGCCGGGCCGCAAATACCTATTGGACATCCCTGATATAACATAAGTCCGGTATAAGATGCAGAAGGAGCATTCAACACGAAACTATAAGAGCCGGAAGCTGAAGGAGTAAAAACCCACACCTGGTCATCCCCCGTCGTGTAGAGTGTACTTCCGCAAGCTGCTGTATTGCTGGCGGTAAGATCATTGCCTTGTCCGCATGTTGTACCGGGTCCGGAATTGTAGGGTATGGACGCCACATTGATTACCCCAGTGCCCATTGCTGCGTTGCAAGTGGACGTTGCCGATGACAGCAAACGGATATTATCAATTGCACCTGCAGGAAACGTTCCTATGCTACCATCATTGATCCATGAAAAAACCAAACGCTGCGTTGTGCCGGCAGCAGTGCATGGAAATGTAACCGATCCCGATTGCCAGTTGGTACTGAGGTTAAAATCACCACCTAATTGCCCGGACCCTACAAGCATTCCGGCGGTTATTGCAGTAGTAGTGGGCACCATATATACCCGAATGTAATCGTAGTTGCCTTCTCCGTAACCTTTCCAGCTAAATGATAAAGTAATGTTCGGCTGACCTGCAGGCAACACTACATCCTTGTAAAAATGCACGCGTGAAGTTGCATTAACATTGTAAGTATTGTTAGTAATGGCGGTTCCAACATAGGCTGCTCTTGCACCGGTAAATCCGGTGGCAGCGGTTCCGCAATACCATTTATTTGTTTGAGTACCGTTTACTTCCGTCCACCCATTGGCAGCAAAAGTAGTTCCCAGTTCAAATCCGCCATCGGTGTTCGGATTAATAATGGTGGTTTGAGAGTAAGTATGATAAGCATTCCATCCGATTAGTTGGAAAATGCAAAAGCTTACAAGTAGAATTCTCCTCATTTAAACTAGTATTAAAAAAATTAAAATCAATAATCCGGTTTTAGTGGTTAAACCCGGCAAAAAAATGATTTATCTGGCGTGTCGTATTTTCGTGGTCGTTGGCTATAGGAATTAATCACTTGAAAGATACAAAGAAGAATAAAACTTTCCTAATAAAATTTTCATTAGTTATTAAAAAAGGGGCAGAAGTCGCAGTTTTGTAGGTGAAAGGTCCAACTGAAGGAATTACCCATACAATTCCGGTAAAAATTAATACTTTTGCAACCTGTTAAAAAAATGCCCGGATGGCGGAATTGGTAGACCTGCCTGCCGTATGAGTAACCTGAATGCTCAGGCTTATCAGTAACTTAATGCAATACCAAATGTCGATCGTATCTTTACGGCAGGCAGGCGCGCTGGTAGAAATTGTCTTTTATTAAACAGGTATTGTAAATAGTAAACGTTCATTAATTATTGTTTTTAAATTGCCCGGATGGCGGAATTGGTAGACCTGCCTGCCGTATGAGTAACCTGAATGCTCAGGCTTATCAGTAACTTAGTGCAATACCAAATGTCGATCGTATCTTTACGGCAGGCAGGCGCGCTGGTAGAAATTGTCTTTTATTAAACAGGTATTGTAAATAGTAAACGTTCATTAATTATTGTTTTTAAATTGCCCGGATGGCGGAATTGGTAGACGCGCTGGTCTCAAACACCTGTGCCTTAACTGGCATGCCGGTTCGACTCCGGCTCCGGGTACTTGTTCGGAACCCCTGTATTTACGGGGGTTTTGCCATTTATGAACTCTTCCTTTATCGACCTTAAAGATGGCACCCCACACTGTAAGGTGCAGGAATAAGTGCAGAAATCTCCGGTTACTTGTCCAATTCATGACCTAATTTCTTTTCCTCATGTGATTTTGAAGTGCGGACATTGTTCAGATCAGCCTGCCGTATTTCCTCATTAAACGTTCCGAATCCTAATGCCTTTTCGGCAAGCTTTTCCTTGTTCAAATAATGCTTGTCCAGCACGGCCTGATTGCTATGGGTTAGGTCGGTTGCTTCATTTCCCAGGTATTTATTCATATGAGTTAAATAGGTTTTTCGCAAAGCCTTGAATGTTTTACCTCCCTCAGGATGGCTTATATTATAAAAATGACTGAATCCACGACTTATAGCACTTCTCATAGTATTGACCCTATTTTCTGTAATTTCCGGTGCAATTATAAAAGCATCTGAATTTTTTAAATGCTCATAATTTGCTTCTGACAACAATCGCTCTATATCCTCCGTCACTGGAATGATAACTTCCACTTTCTCAGACTCTGCCTCCCGTCCTTGAATTCTATTCACCTTCAAATTGGGTATTCGAATGATAGCGTGCCCTTCTTTTTCCTTTATATGGCTATGTTTGAGATTAATAAGTTCTTCTGTGCGCATTCCTCCATGAATTCCCCATTTAAAAACGGAAACAAGGTACGGGCGGTAAAAATTACGGCGCTGTTTTACACCACTTTCATAAGTTTGCCAGCCATTTTCTGGTTTTACATCTCCTATAAGGGTTTCGAACTCTTTGAAAGATACTATTGGCTGATTATATTTCTCAGGTAGTTTTTTCACTTTATTAAACCCATTACGGACAGGAACATTATATTGTTCGGGGAACCATTTGAAAAATGATTTGAAGTTGCCTATTATTTTGTTAACTGACCTGTTTGAATAGCCCTTATTTACTCTCAGGAACTTATAAATCTTTCCGACGATCTCATCATCGAAATCATGAACTGATAATAACTTCGGATCAATTGAGTGAAAAGCAAGTGCAGATTTTAACATTTCGAATTGGTGCTTCACATCTTTAACATGGCTTTCACTCCGGTTACGTTTTAAATGTTCTGGCACTTCTTTATCCGCCAACCAGTCCGTGTATCTGTCAATTGAATCACTCAAATTATCAGGATTATTCACAACTTCCTTTCTTTGGGCCGTAGGAGCAATTACAGGAATACTCTCCCTATTCGGAATCATCTCCCCTCTGACCAGTTTTTGGAATTCAACTGCCTGCCGAATAGCTTCGTTAATGTTTCGCGTCTCAAGTATCATTGTCCGTCGTTTATTTTTGGTTCCAGGCTGGTGAACATAAACCTTAAATTTATGTCGCTCTCCAAATGGACACTGTGATATGTCCTTATGCTTACCCGCTTCTTTGCAAATTTTATCAACATTGGTTTTACATTGATAACAATAGATATACAATGATTTTACCCTTTTGTCTTTTGGAAATTGCAAGGGTTTCATGGTCGCACATTATAGCTCGCAAATTTTTAGAGGCAATATTGACAATATTCATTCTATTGTTGTATTAATTTTATACTCATATGTTAAATGCTTTAGAATTTCCTTATTGACAGCGTATTCAAATTCAGCTTTCATTACATATAACCTATTGGAACCAGTATCCTTCAACAGAGCCACTTTGTTTCGGATACACCAAGACCGAAATCCCCGATAACTTGTATAACCAAGTGCCCTTGCTGCCACTTTGAATGAAATTCGCTCGATCATGTTTTAGTTCAGGATGATTGACTATTCAGTTTAAGAGTTAAAACTATTCAAAAAATTATTTCATCTACTTGGAAAATAAAATCCAGATTCTTCCCTTCCTTCAGTTTGGACTGGCAAATCCAACATGATATTATACTTTCCTTCCGCGTTCAAATATGATTTCCACATGCGTAAGAAAGGCCTCTTTGGTGTTGTTTTCTTATTTTTGGTTTTATTTGCTTTTTTTCTCATGTCCATTTTTCTTTTAATGATGTGATTAATCATTGTTCTCTCGTTGTTATGGATTTCACAGGCCTATAAAGCCCAAATTACTCTTGTCCGTATAATTGTTGGCTTTCTTAATAGGCATAATTTACTTCCATATGGGTAACTTGTATAGCATTGAGCACCACACTTACCGGCAAATTTATGATAACTTGAGGTGAAAAACAGTTTACCATAGTTTATTTCAAGTTGATAATAAAAAGCAACTTTTACCAAACTTTATTTCTTTAAATTTCTCTAAGTGACAACAAAATAAATTTCTCGTTTGTTCTGCGGATGGATTCATTTCATGTATTTGTCTATTCAGGGTAAGATCACCATGAACGTGCTGGAAAAGTGTTGCCAACTGTTTATTCAAATGTGGATTATTTCACGTAGAATTTTACTTGTTCTCATTAGTAAATTCATACATAAGCATTTGGTCTACAAAATCTACAACAGCAATTGAAGGTAACCTGCTCATTAATGTTTCAAGGGTTGAGGCTTTTAGAGCTTTTCCATCAATTATAAAATACCTTGCAATAAGAATACATAACTTCAAATTTGATTTCTTTGGTATTATTATTTTTTGCATCTCAAATATTAGATGAACAAGTTCAGTGGAAAACCCATTGTATGGAATAATGTTACTATTATGTCCATTGTCATAGAATAATGATTGAAAATTTTCAAGTGTGCAATCAGGAAAGCGCTCTTCAATAACCATTTTGTTAAATAAAGTTTTTAAACGCTCTTTATTGATACATCCGAATTTTGGTGAAAACAACGATACCTGAGGTTTCCGTTTTCTCACATCCATCAATTGATTTGTTATTTTGTTTTTAACTGGTCTTTTAACTGGCAATACCATTTTTAATTTTTTCTGTGCAGCATTAATTTGATTTAATGCCCAGACCGCATCAGGTGTATTATGGCAATGCGCCTTAACCATTTTTTTTACTTTTTCCAGCCGTAACTGTGCATCAGTATATTTCCATTTTTGCCCCGACAATTCATCCAACTGATTATCAATATGTTCAAGTTCCCGAACAATAGTAATTAAGAAAGTATCTGTAGTTTCCATGCTATAAGGGAATTAAGTTTCAGTACTTTGATCCTTAAGATAGCCCTGATTATCATTAGCGCAAAAAATTGCAAGCTATTGCATTTTAATCGTATACATGCTAAAAACAGTTGCATGGGCTTCTTATTAGGGTGGCCTTAAGCTCCTCCGCATTGGTCTTTGGAACCAGGGGGAGCTTTTTATTGTTTAAAGCAAGTATAACTCAGAAATTTCAATATCCGTTGCACCATAATTAATTAGAGACGATTTAAATAGAGAATTTGAAATTATTTGAAATTAACCGAAATTTTTCGAAATTTACAATAATATGTCCTCGTCAGATATTTTACAACAAAAAAGGAAGTTAAGTCAGTATATTCAGCAAGGCTGCAATTTACTATACCCCTATTATAATTATCGCAGGATTGTTGAACTAGCGAATAGATCTGTGGAATTTTTGAAGTCAAATTTAACAGAAGCCACATTGACTAAGTGCTTAGGAATAACCCATGATAAATACGTTAATGAAACATCCCTTCAGCTACTAAATAAAGTACATAAAGTAATTTCTGAGATAGTTTTGGAAAAATTAAATTTTGTATGGAAATTACAAATTGAACAATACATTATCAATGACAAACAGCCATTTCAAAGCGAAAGGCTAAAGGTTTTCAATGCAGATTGGATAGGGATTTCATTTAATGCCGCAGTGTCATTACGGCGGGGTAAAAGTTGTTGGAATCTGTTTTCATTAAATATTGAGAGCCCTTTTAAAATGTCTTGTTACCATGGAAACATAGATTTTCTTGAAGGAAAAATTTCAATTGCATATAATGATAAAGTTACCATTGAATTACTGTCCGATACAAAAAAAATACTAATTGTAGGGTCATTGGCTCATGTTCGAAGGCAACACAATTCTGTATTTTGGGATGCATTATGCATAGAAATTGGCAATGATGGACTTAAGACTGGAATTACTATGTTAAAACGGATAGAGATTGAGGAACATTATATGCCCCGTGGAATCTATTCAATAGAACAAATACCAAAGAATGCATTTGATTTGTCTGTTTTGGAATCTTTAGTGCATTTCAAATTATATGGCATTGAATTTTTTTGATATGAAATATCAAAAAAATAACGCGTTTTTTTACAGTTAGCGTACAGTTGATTTATATATAAACATAAAATCCATTCTTTCTGATATTTTGGTTTATTCGCGTATCATGGAACTGATTTACATATTGAAGACTTTAAGGCAACTACCTGTGGAAGTGAAGCAAATAGCAAATTGTAGAAAATAATAATGTTTGGCATCCACGATGCACCCATGAATAATTCCTGATTAGTTCAAATTATTTCTTTTGAACCTGGTAATTACTCTGGCCTTATATTTAATTTTATATTTCCTGATCTTTTGTCTCAAACAAAAACCTGACTTTTCAATCAGGTTTTCTGGGATTCTGTTTTCAACCTTTACTATTGTCAGTAACCATACGATGGTTTTCAAAATCAAGAATATAATCCACCGCCTTCTGTGCCTGACTACCGGCATAAACAACCAATCTCGGATTTTTCTTTAAAACGGCATACCAGTTCTGGATATAGGCTGCGCTGTTTTCTCCTAATTTCTCCTGTATTCCTGCAATAGACTGGATGTAACATGACCCAAACTCAGCTGTTAGTTCTTCAATAGCATACTGCTCAGAGCCGAATCGGTGTTTTTCCATTATTTCTTTTCGGTTTAAACGCGATTTGTGGCCGGTCGAATGTACCAATTCATGGAACAGGGTTTCATAATAAGCTACACTGGAGTCGAAGTACTCGATCGCAGGCATGTTGATGTAATCACCTTCCGGGTGATAATACGGGTCGTTGTTCCGGAAGACAATTAAGGGTAGGTTGGGCATGGATTCCACAATGAACTTGCAATCTTCAATGGGGTGATTCGGCTTCAATATTCTTGGAATAATTTCTTTCTTGATACCATTACATTGGGCCACGTTGTACACCTTGAAATACCTGAGAAACGGTTTTTTAAATTTCTCCTCTCCATTTTGGTCACCTGTTTCAATCCATTTGAAATAGACTACGAGGTACGGTTTTTCATCCTTTTTGACTGTTCCACCAACTTCCTTCAACTGTTGATAAGTCAGAAAGAAATTCTGAACATAACCTAGTGATGCTAACAACCACACATTAAGACCTCGATAAGGCTTACGAGTGATAAGATTTTGAGGTAGACCAGCATCTGTCCAGGTTCTTCTCCATGGGATAATTCCCTTTTCTAATTGTTCCAGAATCCGATTAGTGACCAATTGGTAAACATCCTTAATCTTCTCACTTTTTGGTTTTGTTTCCATGATTTTTGATTTTTAATTGTTTAAAGAGCTTTATGAAAAGTCGAATCTGAAAATGGCAGGAATAAAAAAATGTAATCTATCTGCCTTAGATGGGATAATTGGCTGTCAAAACCTCAATTTTCCTTTTCTTTTTAACTTCGGGATGTGTGGAAATGGCAATCGGCATATTAATTTTTTTGGAATACCATTTAAAAAGTTTAGAATACCTAGAAAGGATCTTACTTTGGTAGGAACTGAGGAGAAACTTCCCTTTCAGCCGGGATAACACCTCCAAAAGCTTAGTAAAATCCTCCTCCGTGTATTTTTTGTAATGCCCCTTATGGGAATTGAAATACGGCGGGTCGCAGTAAAAGAAAGCGGTTTTACTATCTCTGGATTTTATTACCTATATAGCATCACCACATTCAATTTGGGTGTTTTCAATCCGCTTTAGAAGTACCTCTGTAAAGGCATTTCGCTTTGAGTTCAATTGATATGCTGACTTGTTTTTAGTCCGGTCATATCCCCAGGAACCATTCAGCTTCGAGGCAAAGCTTTGGTTAGCCAGAACCCAGATTGCCCAAGCTCTCTCAATAGCGTTAAAAAGCTCAGGGTGCGAATTAATGACTGTGGCCCGGTAATGCTCATTCCGGCTGTGTAAGGTCCTTGAAATCCTTTTTTGGAGCGATTTAAAGTCAGTTTTGAGAGTACGGTAGAAGTTGATGAGTTCTCCATTTGAATCATTGAGCACTTCTAGAGGAGATGGACTTTTTGCAAAGTACACCGCACCACCTCCGAAGAATGGCTCGCAATAGAGGGAATGCTTAGGAATAAGCGAAAGGATGGTTTTAGAAAGTTGTTGTTTCCCCCCGTAATAGGTAAGCGGAGGTTTCACCGGTGAAATTCTGATGATAATAAGACCTCATACATTTCGCTCCAAAAGATGAAAGGCATTTCAGTATCATAAAACGGTTGTAGGGTCTGGTAAGCGCCGGTAAGGTATTTTTCCCGGTATCGCTTTACATTCTGATACTGGGTTATGTATTTCATACCCATACGAGGTTCTAAAGCTTTTTTTAAATACATCAAGGCATGGAAACCGCCTGCCGTGTCCATTTCCTTCTGGAAGTGATTCAACTGCTCTTTGGTGAAAGGAAAAATATCTGAGTTTCGGTTATTTGATTTTAAGACTCGGGGAATTGGCATTTGAAAAATGGTTAACTTTTCCATAATAGAATTTTGTAAGAGTTAGTTTGGTAGGTTTTGTTTTGTTATAAGCATTTTCTGCGCAAGGTCTTGCACATTTTTGCTGATGTCCATTGCAATTTCTGCATTGGCTTGAGCAATTAAGGCGGGTTTTAAGACACTTATCCCCACTTTATCCACAGGAGAGATACTTAAAAGATTTAATTGATAATAGAGCCGTATTTTCCCCTTTCGTTCAGAGCTCCCATTTAGAATATTTCCACCGTCATCGGATATGCTGATCAATCCGCTATGAACAAGCCCGGCCAAGGCACTTGAAATCGCCCTGCGGGATGTGCCTGCTTTTCTTTCCAGTTGACTTGTTGAAATCCAATCTCTGTTTTTTCTTCCCTTCCCCGTTTGCTTGTCTACCCAGCCCAGAGTTTGCCGAATGATTACAAGCAGTACTTTTAATTCACACCCCTTCAAGTCCCTTAAGAAAATATCAAACAAAACATTCGGAACCGGCGTGGTTTGAATCGGATTCATGGTTATGATCTTTCGTTACCTTCCGCTACCTGTGGCCCTTCATCCCTGTCAAAAACGAAAAACTCCGTTTGTGGCTGTTGAAATAATTTGATATACCTTTTCCCGCTGTCCGCCTCCTTTAATATTCCCACCTTGTACCAGGTGCTCTTTCGTTCCCCTTCCTTTTCATAATCTTTCCTTGTGCAGATATTAAATAGTTTCATCTTGTAAAATTTAACGACTGTTAAAAGCGACCGCTATGTGACTAAAGCGCACACAGCGACCTATGGAGTCGGGCTGCAAAAACTGCCCAACTGTGACTAATCCCGATTCGCATTTTTCGTTCCATTCTGACGTACGTCAGAAGGTCCCTTTCAGGTAATGCCAATACTTTCTAAAAGAATTTATGAATTCTCTACCTAACTCCACAGATCGCTATGCACCACGAATACGTGATTTTGTACAGAAAAATCGTCTAAAAACCTTTATTTTTCAACGGATTTGACTTCTTCTAAGATATATTGTGCGACATTCCATTTCTTTAAAAAGGTGTATCGCCTACTTAGTTGAAGTTCAATAAAGGAACCCGTTACTTACACTGTATCATATCCCATTAAATTGTGCAAGTGAATAATGTGGAGACGGTCAGTAAAATTTAATCGGAACATATTTTTAATATTCCCTGCTGTAAATATTTAGTTGGATCCTAACAGCTTCTGTTCTACTTTTTAAGTTGCAAATTCTTTTATTGTGGATTATGCTTTTCACTATGAATGCAGCTTTTATTGATGCTCAAAATGTACATAAAGGAATCGCCTCTTTAGGTTGGAAGCTTGATTGGAAAAAATTCCGAGTTTATCTTGCAGAAAAATACAAAGTAAACACGGCCTATATATTTTTGGGATTTTTACCTACCCAGCAAGATCTATATGCACTACTACAAAAGGCAGGTTTTATTTTGATATTCAAACCTGTTATATTCGATAATCAGGGTAAAGCTAAAGGTAACTGTGATGCAGATCTTGTGTTGCATACAATTGTGGAGAAAGATAGATACGATAAAGCTATTATTGTAACCAGTGACGGAGACTTTTATTCGTTAATTCGATATCTTTATAATAATCAAAAACTCGAAATGGTTTTAAGCCCCTACGTTAAAACTTGTTCAAAATTATTAAAAAAAGAAGCCAAGGAAAAAATTAACTATATGCAAAACCTAAAACAAAAAGTAGGAAAAAATGAAAAAGCACCGCAGTGGGACGAAACCCAATGAAGTGCTCTTTCTTGTGGATAATTGAAGTATAGCATGTACTAAATATCTTGCAAGCCCCTTTTGGAGAAAATGTAAAACAGCGAAAGGCATCCTATATGGGTGCCTTTCAGGTCTGATATGGTAAGTTGTATATCAAATTGAATATTCCGGTCAAGGATTTCCACTATACTTCCCCTTCAGTCATAGGTTAATTTTGTTTGTTGAAAACTTTCTGAAAGCCTCGCTTCGGTGGTGTTTCAAAGATTTTATACTTTTGTATTATTATGGCTGAATCTAAAACCTTCACGCTATACATTCTGATTTGCGGTAAAGGAGAATATTATACTGGTATCACTTCCAATTTGGAAAAACGCTTGCGTGCTCATCAATTAGGTTATGAGGAATCCAATCACTTCAAGCCACAGTGGACAAAATTTAGGCAACCGGTACAGCTAGCCTTCAAATATGAAGGTATTGAAAATTTTGAGATTGCAAAAAAGATTGAACGTTATATTAAGACCTGGAGAAGAGCCTATAAGTACAATTTAATTCAACAGGAGCTTTTTGCAATGCAATTAATAAAACAATGTCATCAAAAGCATTTGGAAGAATATAGGCTCAAGTCAGGTACTTCTTTGCACACTTCTCAAATTCAACATCCTTGTATTGTTCATACACAAAAGTAGAAACCGGACTTACGTGCCCTAGTCCTCGTTGAATAAAAGCGAGTGGCGCATTTTGGTCTCTCCTTTTATGGGCCCATCCGTGACGAAAACTATGGGGCGTAATTCGCTCTAAAATTTTTGCATTTCCAACATATTTTTTTATGATTCTTTCTACCGTTCGTGTGGTTAATCGGGAATACCAGCCCGTCCCCTGTTTCCATCCAAGAAAGAGTGCATGGCTTGTGGTTTGAGAACATTCATTTATACGTAATGCCATATACTTAAGTAGTAGTTCATGAGTCATTTTAGACCACATAATTGTTCTTTTCAGGCCGGTTTTCTTTGTAGTAATGATGGTATTGTGACGGTTCTCATTAATTTGAGAAACATCAAGATCCGTCAGTTCGGATACACGAACTCCTGTATCCCACAACATACATATGATCAGTTGATCTCTAATAGATGCAAATCCGGATTTGGGAATTTCACTTAAAACCGATTCAAATTCCTGTTCACTCACCGCTCGGTGGGACTTTGCCACGATCCTTGGCAGTTTTATTAGTGAAGGGTTTAAGCAGATATAATCCTGATTTTTATAAAACTGAAAAAAGTTTTTGACGATGATGATTGCATATTGGACCGAGTAGGAATTAAATTTTCCTTCTAAAAATTTCCTGTAATTAACAACATCCATTATGGTGAATTCCTGCAATTCTTTTTCTCCACACACCTCGATCAACCGTTCGAGCCAAATCTTATAGTTAACAGCCGCCCTTGGCGCATAGGAGGCTTTCCAATCCAAATAAAGTTTAATTAATTCTTTCATACATACAAAAGACCCGCCCGGAACGAACCCGGCGGGCCTTTGTAAACCTCTCTTTTACGAGTGGCTGATTCTGATAAAACCTTGGTAAAACCAAGCCATTACCGGAATCTATTTCTAATCTACCATAGACTTTTAAAAAATAAAAGGCCATGAAGTAAGAAACATAACAAACGCACCATTGTTCGTTCCGACCCTGATAAAGTATCAGGAGGTCTCCACTTAAGGAGCAACGGTAAGTCTTATTAACTTTTAATATTCATAGTTTATCATATTGCAATATATTTTGTCAAGTGTCAAGATGTGGATATCCTTTGCGGTTACACTCTTTCACTTTTTGCATTTTAAAGGAGATACAAAAATAAACTGTGATTTTGCGATTCCCAGGATGAAGGCCTGGCGTTTCAAAAGATTTCCCGGCATATCCTCAATTTTCTGAATGGTATTCCGGTATTCCAGTTTCCTTTTGAACGTCGCAAATCCACAGTTTGTAAGTGGCTGGTATCACCTTTAAAATTTCAAAAGATGCCAAAGACAAGAACACTCAACACCTTAAACGAAATCCGAGTAACGTACAGTAACAAAACTAAATCCTGTGACAGAATTAAAATTGGAAGTTCCAGGGATGTGGCTTCCCTATTCCGTTCTGTATGGTCGGATAACATAGAATTCAGAGAAGAATTCAATATCCTGCTTTTGAATCGGGCCAATCATGTATTGGGATGGTATCAAGTATCTAAGGGCGGTTGTGCCGGAACAGTAGTTGACCCTAAGCTGATATTTGCAGTGGCCTTAAAATGTAATGCACAGGGTGTAATCTTATGTCACAATCACCCTTCAGGCAATTTAACCCCAAGTGAATCGGATTTGAAGCTGACAGAAAAACTCAAGAAAGGCGGAAACTTATTGGATATTGCAATACTTGATCACATTATTCTTAGTGTAGAGTCATACTATTCGTTTGCGGATGAAGCCAACCTCTAATTTTTTTTTAATTTTCTCCTTTTAAATTCAGCCATTCTAATGTTCGGTGCATTGCTAGTTTAAGTTACCCCAACTTCCGCAAAGCCCCCGAAGTATGATGGTATAATTTTTTTAATGAATTTTTTTAGCCAGTCAGACTTAGTTAAGTGGTAGCCTTTTTAGAATACACCTTTCTGAAAGCAACAAAAAGTCTTAGCTAAAATTTCAATACACAGGTAATCAGCTACTTGAAATTTTTCATCTTGTTTAATCCAACAAAACCAAGGGTAAACCCCTGTATGGAATATTTGTAAAAAACAGGGGAAAGTACGTGTTTTTTAGCTGATATCTTCTTATACATTTGGGCGCAATATTAAATCTGGGAAGCAATTTCCAGAAGTTCCATTAAAATAAAGTGCCATGAAAAAAACTTTCCATTTTGTTTTTATCATATTAATTTCTACCTATACAAAAATTTATGACTTGAACAGAAACACTCTCAACCCGGCCTCACATACGTCCTGGCGGCCGCATGGCAAGATAGCTTGTGGCTCATGCGAACCTACTTACTCCAAACCGCCTTACCTCCTTTGCCCTAATTGCTTAACAATTAAAGTTAAAAATTTAATTTCGACGTTTTCGTGTAAAGTTAAAAGTGTAATTTTATAAGAATTAAATTATTTGCTACCGCTATGTACAATATCAATGAACATTTTGAATTATTAAAATAAAAAGTATTAAAATTATTCATTACAAAATCAATGATTTATGTAGAATTATAAAATAATTTATGAAGAAGCATTGACTTTACCATTTTCGTATTACATTTGGATTAATAATTAGAATTTCAAAAATTAATTACTGCATTCTTCTGCCCATTGCAGTTAATTTATATCTTTTACAGAAGCCGGGATAGTTCGAAGATTGCATTTTTTATAATTTAACTTCTTAATTAATTAACATAGCAATGAAAAAATTGTACGTAGTTCTTATTGTTTTTTTTGTTTCCTACTCCAATCTTGAAGCAAATCATATGCTTTCAGGAAGAATTTATTATCAGTGGATGTATGGCACAACCTATAAAATTATTCTGGAAAAATATTGGCAATGTGATGGATTGGGTCCTATTCCCCAAATCCCTGCGTGCTTTTATGATTCTACGTCTGGGAATGTAAACACTAATTTATTGTTCACAAGAGATACGATTTTTGATGTATCAATTGTGTGTGACACGCTTCCTAATACTTGCCAAAGTGTGAATAATATATGGCCTGGTTGGAAAATGGTGCGATACTCACTTATACATGATTTCGGAAATAGTAATCATTGGAAATTTGGTTCTACAGAATGTTGTTACATTCAGCTTGATAATATGGACCAAGGTTCGGTCATTGAAACAGTTTTTTTATCGGCTATTTATCTAAACAATGCCAGCTATAATAATTCTGCATATACGCCTATTGGGCCTGTGATTTCTGTGCCGGTCAATCAACTTCAACAAATTGACCTTTCCGCAATAGATCCCGACGGTGATTCATTGGTCTATTCCCTTGAAAAAGCATGGGAACAAACGTGTTATTCTATGGTAGAAGCCGATTATACTCCTGGATTCAGTTACCTACAGCCAATTTCAACTTACTTAACAGGAGGTGTTACTTTGAATAGCCAAACAGGTATACTCTCTTTTACTCCTACAACTATAGAGAATGATTTGGTAGTTTATAGAATAACTGAATACCGTAATGGGCTAATAGTAGGTTTAACACATCGTGCCATCCAGGTAAAGGTAACAACCGATTTGAATAGCCGTCCTGTTATATCAGGAATGAATGGTGGCAGCACTAATTCAATTACAATATGCGCTGGTGACAGTGTTAATTTTACGGTTTTTACGTCGGATGCGAACTTAGATTCAACTTCAATCTCACATTATTATTTCACTGGAACAGATGATGTTTTTATTATCAATCCTGGAGTAAACGAAAGCGGCACTTTTAGTTGGATCACAGATTCAACCGATTCTGCAAGTTCTCCCTATATTTTTGCATTAACCTCGCAAGACAAGAATTGCCCTTTTAATGGTTATTCAAATAAAGCTTTTATTATTCAGGTAAATTATTGCGCGAACAACGATGTTTGGCCTGGGGATGCAAACAGCGATAAAAATGTTGATGCTTCCGACCTTCTTCCCATAGGTCTTGCTTATGGAGCAACTGGACCCATTCGACCATCCGCCTCACTTTCGTGGAATGCCCAACCTTGCCAGGGTTGGTCGCAATTTTTATCCTCGGGAACTGATTATAAACATAGTGATTGCGATGGCAATGGTGTTGTTGATTCATTCGATGTACAAGGTATCACGACAAATTTCGGCCAAAGTCATTTGCGTTTAGCTATGTCACCAAACAAAGCTGCCTTCCCGGCAGCTGAATTAAAAATAACTCTCTCAAAAGACACGGTGGCACCAGGTGAAACCATTTCAGGGGTAGTCTCTATTGGTGATGCATCCAATCTTTTTTCGGGCTATGGAATTGGATTTGATATTCAAGGGGACCCGACTACCTATTCATTTAACTCCGGTGATTTTATACCAAGTATGCTACTAGGCAACAATATTCTAAATTTTAATCAAATCTCATTTGACAGGGTTAACTCAGCAGTAACCAGATACAATCTTATTAATGCTAATGGTTATGGTGATATCTTTTCATTTACCCTGACAGCAAATGCAGGTATTTCAGTGTTGACGAATTCCAATCTTACATTTAGTTCATCTGAATATAGCGATGCCGCCGGATATATAAGTCCCATAGGCAATGTTGGAGCTCCAATAGTGATTGATCCTTTACTTACTATCGAAGATCACAATCAAAATACTTTGTTCACTGCCTTTCTTAATAGCGGCAACCTTATTATTAATTATACGGGAAACTACAAGAATTCCGTTGCAGTATTAACGAACATGTTGGGCCAGGAAATAAAAATGTGGCCACTAAATGCTGATCTGAATACTTGCAGCGTGGCAGGAATCCAACCTGGAATATACCTGCTTTCACTTACAGATAATGCTACTTTTAAATCGAAGAAAATTTACATCCCGATTACTCATTAAGAACTTCTAATGAGTAAAATTTATATATATATTCTCCTTCCTATTTGTTTATGTATTACCCATATAAGCTATGCCCAGACAACAAGTGATGATTCTACTAAAAATAAAAGAACATATTTAAAAATGGGACATGAATTTTATCAAACCAATGGGAATTTTATGTTAAATGGAAGATTTAATTCCACTTGGATAGAATTATCTCCCTTAATATGTAAAGTTCCGATAACATTAATCTTTCAATACTCTACATTTTTTGACCATTCAAATACATCACATAAATATCGATTCTCATTTAAATACAATAAACAAACCAATCTCCCAAACTATGATACTTCAAATTTATTAAATGATTCTATAATAGAATTAAACAAGAAACTTGCTATAAATAAAAACATTTTTGAAAAAAATTTCAATCAACATTTTCTTAAAACATTCCACGTCCCAGAAATGAAATCTTCAGTATTAGCAGTTGACACATTTAATATGAGCTCTTCTTTTCAATTACCGTATGATTCTGCTTGTATTTATATTAACAATTATGCTAATCAGCTTGAAAAATACAAAACTGAGTATGACGCTCTTTCAACTATTAATGATTCATTATCCCCATTAAATTCCAATAATAGTGCAGATTATAAAAAAAGAAAAATTGAACTTAACAAACTAGATATTGGTCAAAATACTTTGAGTGAATCTCCTCTCACATTATATGATATACAATATAGTGGAATTTTAACCGAAATTGATTATAATAATTTTATTCTACAAGTAGCAGGAGGAAATTTATACGACAATAAAAATCTATATTCATTGAATTTTTTTAATACTAGCCATGATAGTCTTTCGTTTTTCAAATTTTCATCGGGATATGATTTTGAAAAGAATAAAGTAAAAATTGGGGGAATTTTTTATTATAATGGTATAAATTTAAAAAATTTAAGCCATAAAACAAGTATTATTTCCTTTCAAAATCAAACTAATTTAAATAAAAACAACCAATTAAAAATAACGGTGGCATCATCTATTGCCAGCACAAATAATATTTCCGAAAATTCTTATAACTTATATGATGCCGGTGCAATTTCAATAACAACTTCGCACTTTATCCCAAAATCTTCTACATCTATTAATATTTCCTTCCAGACACTGGGTAAAACATATAACAATCCCGGGAATAAATTCCTACTCCCAGGTGACAAATGTAAAAAAATAAATATTACTCAGCCATTAACCAAATCAAAAAAAGTAAGCATTCATTCTGAAATTTCCAGCAATTCCAATAAAGACAAAAATTATAAATTCAGCAATTTATCTTTTTTGATTGAACCAATGGTGATTCATAATAATCACTTAATACTTCTTTCCTACTCCAACATAATTTCTAAAATCCAGTATTTCTTACATGATCAGCCCTCTCAAGAAGTCAAACAAAAAACTATTTCACTGAACTTCTCAAGTCGATTTAAATATAAATCAAAGTTTATTAATAATAATTTTTATTCATATTTTACAACCAATCAGTCTAATTCAACTAATAGAGATTACAGCGAATACTTGTTTTCCGATTTGATTTCAACAACATTAAATGATAAACAAACACTAAATTACCAACTTAGTTTTCGCAAAATAAATTCACAATTACACCTATTTTCACATTATTTAGCATTCTATCAAAAAATCAAATCCCTTGCGTTGGGGTTAGGTGTTGGTGATGAATATAAGTACTTGAGTAAAAATCATACTATTTCTCTTTCTCCACAATTAGGATGGGTCACTAATAAATTTAAAAGTAAAATTAATTTTAATATATCTTATAAAATTCTGTTAGTAAATAATTATGACAGGATGATTAAAAATTCCGAAACTTTAAATACTAAATTGACCGCTTCATTCTAAATGAAAAAAATAAATATACTGTTAGCTATACTTTGGTGCCCCTTATTAATGAGTGGGCAAGTATCCATCAACCTTCAAAAACAATCTTACTTAGTATTTTCACATTCGGATGTTTTTAATTTTACAGTTGTCAACTCAAATAATCAATCTTTAAAAGGGCGCATACAAATCAGAATTGAATCAGTGAATTTAGAACCTATTACTTATTTGGAATCCAATATATTCGAATTATCACCTGGTATTAATAGTAACTGGCAGATGCTTCAATCTGAAAGTATTTTCAACTTCTTTGATAATCCAATTTCGAATCACTTTAATCAGACAGGAAATTTGATTACAGGACATTATGAATTATGTATTGCATTTATTCCCTTATCCGGAGAAATAAATTCAGTCTCACGATGTTTTGATATTGAAGTTTTGAATACCCTTGGTTTAAAACTAATTTTTCCTTGTGATGGGTGTGAACTACCTTCACCAAATCCACTACTGAAATGGAATCCGCAATTCATTTTTGACAATGAATATACTTACACCCTTCAAGTATGTAAAATAGAACCTGGCCAATCCGATTTAGAAAGTCAAATTTATAATATTCCTATTATATCTGTTACTGACTTAAGAGAAAATTATTTATTTTATGATCCCAAATTTCCCCCATTGGAAAATACATACGAATATTCTTGGCGGGTAAGCGTGATAAAAAATAATTTTCAAATTCTACAATCAGAAATTTGGACCTTCCACCTTTCTCCCCCTAATATTATTCATACTAATAGCAATTTAAGAACTATTACCCCTGAAAGAAATCTTCATGAGTATATTTTCGAAAATTCTATTGGTTTCGTTTATAATAATAGATTTAATATGCAAGAAGTTGAGTACACTATCAAAGATCTCTCGAGAAATTCTAAAATTATCTACCAAGATTTTATTACTCTTCACCCTTATCAAAATCAAATTGAAATACCCTTTTCTAAAATCGTATCAATCAACAAACAAAGCTTATATCTTTTGACATTTTTTGATACAAGAAGGCAACCATTTTATTTATACTTTAAATTAAAAGAATGAAGTTATTAGCAAGTATCCTTGTCTTTTGCTTTCTTTTTGCCTGTACAAAAGTAAACAGGTCAAATACTATTGGACAAAATCGTGACCATTTAACTCAGAAATCAGGACAGTTCACTTTTTCAATTCACCCTATTAACTCAATTAAAGAAGATAAAACGAATCCATTATGCGGTATACAAATCTCATTCATGAATAATGATCAAAATTTTCAACATAAAATAAAGTATGAATCGTATATTCATTTTTTTTCATTTGAGTTTGGAAAACATATTAAATTAGTTTCTGATTCAGATACGATTGCATGTGAGCATTACAACGGAGAACGATATTATGATGTCTCTCCGATTTCTCATGTATTTACATACTTCCCAATTTCCGATTTATCTCTTTACAAGAAAGAAAAGTTCAAACTAGTGCTATTGAAAAACGATTTTATAAATTCTGAGAATGTTGAATTTTCATTACATAATAAGTTTTTACGAGATTGCCTATGAAAATCAAAGTTAAAAAACTAGGAGCAATATTTCTTGCCCTAGTTATGATTATTGAAATTGTTGCTCCCACTTGTGCATTTGCCATAGGCGGGGGTCCTACACAGCCAGAATTTGAACGATTTAGTTCCATGGCAGATCCTGATATGGTAGATCTCTTTAGTGGAGATATGAAATATAATATCCCATTATTAGAAGTTGGGGGTTATCCTATAAATTTAGCTTATAATGCGGGATCAGGGATGGATGAAGAAGCAAGTTGGGTTGGTTCAGGTTGGAATATAAATGTAGGAGCGATTAACAGGAATGTGAGGGGTATGCCCGATGATTACAAAGGAGATATAGTTTCTAAGGATTTTCATATAAAACCCAATGAAACTTGGGGAGTTAATGTGGGAGTTAATCTACAGATAGCAGGTGCTGAAACACCCAGCCAATCCGGAACAGGTGCCCAAGACTCTACCACAAATGTTAATCTCGAGATTAGTCTTGGTATATTTAAAAACAACTATACTGGATATGGATTATCTCTGGCATGCAATCCAAGTGTTAATACTGCTATAGGTGGTAGTGGTACCCTTACTGGTGGCTTAGGACTTGAATTCAATTCTCAAGAGGGTATGTCAGCCAATGCAAGTGTTGGAGTGAAAAGAAAAGATGAAAACACAAAATCTTTAGGTGCAAACATTGGAGTGGGCTATAACTCGCGCCAGGGGCTTAAGTCCATTTCTTATGATTTGTCCTATCAAAAAAATATTGTACAAGATAATAAAGCAAAAACCAGTAGTCCTTTAAGTGTATCAGGAGGTATTTCTTTGTCTCCAGCTAATTATAATCCCATTATTTCTGTTCCATATCATAATTACTCCTATGCCCTTTCAGGTACCATAGGTTCTGAAGCTTATGTATTGCACCCAAGTTTAAAATTAAGTGGATTTTATTCTAAACAGGAATATAATCAACCCTTTCTTAAAATTCCAACCTATGGTTATATCTATTCACATTTAGGTAAATCAGCCAATTCATTAAATGATTTCCTTCGTGAGAATGATGGTGCTTATACAAAAGGAATTCCTTGTCTTCCTTTTCCGGTATTCACGTATGATCAATTTAATGTTTCCGGAGAAGGTATTGGGGGGCAATTCAGGCCCTACCGTTCGGATGTAGGAATTTTACATGACAAAATGGTGTCAACAACTAGTGCATCTGGTTCAGCAGGTATTGAAATTGGCTTAGGGGTAAATGCTCATGGTGGAGGTAACGGAGGGTATACCGAAGTTGTGACATCCTCTGGGAAATGGAAGGATGACAATAACATGCGGGATTTTGCAGATTTCGAATTTTCAAAACCCTACACTGAATTTGAAAGTTTTTATTTTAAAAGAGCTGGAGAACTTACTCCTTACACGAATAATATATATGGAATATTAAAAGATAATAATCCGGTTAGAATAAAACTTCGACCAAAAGTTGATTTCGCCCAGGCTAGTTTTGACATTTTTAATAGTACGGGAACACAACTTGATCCTGTTTCTCTCTCCGACAATTTAATTAAAACATATAGAGAACCGCGCAATACCGTATTTACCTTTTTAACTGCACAGGAGGCAGAAGTACATGGAATCAATAAAAAAATTCTTTCCTATCCACGTAATACAATTATGATCGAAGGATGCGAAAATGACCAAAACCAAATTATTACTAAAATTCCAAGAACTAGTAAACCCCTCCATCATATATCTGAGATAACTTTATTAGATACACAGGGAAAACGATATATATACGGACTGCCAGCTTATACGCAAAATCAACAAGATATTAGTTTTTCTGTCAGTGAAGAAGTTTCAGAACCCTTAGATGGAATAGTCTATTATAATTTCCCGGATAATACAGTATTTAACAACAAAGGTAATGACCATTATTTTTCGCGAGAAACTCGCCCATCCTATGCAAATACCTTTCTATTAACCGAAATATTGTCTCCTAATTATGTAGATCAAAGTGCAGATGGAATTTCTTCAGATGACTTTGGAGATGCTGTAAAATTTAATTATACAAAAACGAATTCTCACTATAAATACAGGGCACCATATGGACAAAATACTGCATATTATAATGGTGGATTAAATAGTGGAAACGGTGCAGACCTGGATATCGGTGACGCAAAAGCTTCTTACGTATGGGGAACTAAAGAACTGTGGTATTTGCATTCAATTGAATCGAAAACCCATGTTGCTTTATTCGTAATCCAGAACCGCGAGGATGGCATGAGTGTCAAAAATTCAGATGGTGAAATAGATTCTACAAATACACTCCAACTATTGCAAGAAATTAAATTATTCACCAAATCGGAATATATTCTATTTGGTGAAAACGCAACCCCTGTAAAGGTTGTACATTTTGTTTATGACTATTCTATTTGCCCAGGGATACCAAGTAATTCCAATAATATTGTTGATAATTCAATCGGAACTTTTCCATATTATCCACAAATAAATAATGTCAACTCTGAAGGTGGAAAGTTAACTTTAAAAAAGATTTATTTTACATATGGATCAAACCAACGTGGTAAACTAAATCCTTATAAGTTCTCTTATAAAACTGACGTATTTGGGGACACTGTCTTTTATGGTATGAAGCAAGTAGATCGTTGGGGTACTTTTAAGAGTAATTTGCAAATTTCTCCCTCTCACTCTGTATATGGAAAAATAAATAATGTATTAAATGGAGATTTTCCTTACTCAGTTCAAGATACATTATATTCTAATGAATTTGCAAGATTATGGAATATTAGCCATATTGATCTTCCTAGTGGTGCAAAAATTAATATAGAATATGAATCTGATGACTATTTTGCAGTTCAAAATAAGTTTGCACATCAAATGTATTTTATCGAAGGATTTAATGATATTCCGAATGCTACCACTTTTACAAATAGTTTATATGATAATAATGGGAACTCTAACGACTATATCTACATACGTGTTCCGGATCAAACAGGTGTGACTGATGAAGAATTAATAGTTAAATTTTTAAATCATGTAGATGAATTATTTTGTAGGGTTTCTATAGATTTAGGGAATAATAATAAATATGACTTTTTAAGTTCGTATGCACAAATCGACAGAAGTAGCTTGCCGTATATCGGAGTAACATCCGATCCCAATATTATTTGGATAAAACTTAAAAGCATAGAACAAACACATCCTATTGCATTGCAAGCTTGGCAGTTCATGAGAACAAATGCTCAGGAATTAATTTATAGTGGCAGTGAAGCCCAAGCAAGTATTGAAGAAGCTATAAGAGGATTGGTTGGTTCAATTAGCGAAATAGTTGGAATTTTTACAGAATTTAAGAATCGAGCCATGAATAAAAAGTTAGCCAAGCATATAAATACATCCAAATCATGGGTACGGCTTAGTAATTCAAATGGATTTAAAATTGGTGGGGGCCACAGAGTTAAGAAAATTCATGTTACTGACTCCTGGCAAGAAATGACTGGCAGTTCAGTTAATAAATCAGTAACATACATAACTAATTACGATTATACCGCTACATACCGCAATATTACCATAAGCTCTGGGGTTGCTTCATACGAACCAGGGATAGGTCAAGAAGAGAATACTTTCAAAAGGCCAGTCCGTTACAAAGTAAAACGAGGATTAGGTCCGGATGACCACCTTTATTTAGAAGAGCCGTTTGGTGAATTGCTTTTCCCCAATGCTTCGGTAGGATATGGCAAGGTAACAATTAATAAAGGAAGAAGCAATGATATTACACGAACAGCTACAGGGAAAATTGAAAAAGAATTTTACACAGCAAACGACTTTCCAGTGATATACAAGAGAACCCCTCTAGATCCAAATCACAAACGAAAGCCCCGACCAAGTTTAGGATTTATTTATTCTAGAGTGAGAGAATATCAAGCTGTCACTCAAGGATATCTTATTGAACTAAATGATATGCATGGAAGAGTAAAATCTGAGAAAACAATTGATGAATTTGGAAAAGTTGTAACCTCTAAAAAATATAATTATAAGCAATTAAAAAATAGTGATGGACACAACATTTTAGACAACAATGTTAAAGTTGTCGATGCCCGTGGTGGAGTGCAAGAACAAACAATGGGTATGGATTCAGAGATTTGGCTTGACATGCGAGAAGAAACTACTAAAACTGATGGATTAACGGTAACTGGCAATACTGAATTCTTTGTTGTTACAGCTCCAATTCCCATTCCAATATTAATTCCGCCTATAATTCCAACTTACGTGGATAATGAAGTTCGTTTTCGTTCAGCTGTCAGCGTTAAATGTATATCAAGATATGGGATACTGGATAATGTAATTACATCCAAAGATGGCTCCCAGATTACAGAAACAAATGTTCTACATGATGCGGTTACTGGTGATGCTGTATTAACCCAAACAACCAACGAGTTTAACGATTCTCTCTTCAACCTATCCATTCCCGCCCATTGGGCATATAACAGAATGGGCTCTGCTTATAAGAACGTGGGAGTAACCTTGCATAAAGTAACTCAAATTGTAAATGGTGTAATAGACTGGCCATTTGGAGATCCTAACGATTATTTGATTCCAGGAGATGAAATTGAAATATATGCCAATGGAGTTGTTGGTAAATTCAAATTATGGGCTTCTGAAGATGCATCTGGCAATATTGTAATTATTAATCGAAAAGGAGAAAAATATTCCATTAGCATGCCTGCTATTCCAGTAAACTTAAAGGTAATCAGATCAGCTAGAAAAAACCTCTCCTCCTTCCCTATAGAAAAACTTATTTCTAAAAATGTATCACCATATAACAGCATTGTAGATTCACTTAATCTGAATAATTTAGAAGTAATCAACACTGAAGCTCATGAATTCAAAGATGAGTGGAAGATTGATTGTGATTTAGTAAAAATTAATAAATGCGAGGATTTCAGGGCTACGAATTTTTGTTTTTACTCATTTCTGGATTCCTTAATAGTCCGGTCGGATACCATTGACAATCCTTTATTTGTTAATTCGGCACTAGAGGACAGCATTTCGATTATCGATATTTTAACCCCCTCGCATAGTTGTTTAGGAGATTCTGCAAACTTTGGTAGCATTCCATTGAATGATGTTTTATTTTATCCCGTTTCTCCACCTTTATTAACAAATCATAGTTATTATTCTGAATGGAAATTAGGGCCAAATTGTTATATGACAATTCAATCGATAGACTCTGAGCCCTTAGATCTTGAAAATCTTCATATAATTCAGCAGCTGGAATTTGGTTGTTTGGAAATTAAATCCTCTACAATTGATACAGCGACTATGTTAGAAATAAATGTAGTTAATGGAACAGCTTGTTTTTACTGTGAAGGCTGTTCAGAAATAAAGTGCGGTATAAAGCCAAACAATGTAGTTAATCCCTATCTTTCAAATATAAAGAACAATTGGAATTTACTGTCAGAATATAAATACTATACAAGAAGGAATGCTTTGGCATTTGTTGGAAGTAACCTACAAACTGAGGGCGAATTTGATTCCCATATACCTTTTTGGCAATTTACGTCTGAATATATGACAAATGCTGGACTATTAAACGACAATTGGATTAATTCAAAGACAGTGACCCGAATTAATCATAATCAAATTCCAATAGAAGAGAATGATGCACTTGCGAGACCTTCAAGTTTACTATTAGGTTACCAGGGTGATTATGCGAAAGCTGTCATATCTAATTCTAAAGCAAAAAATGCTGGAAATGATAATTTCGAAGACAGTGAATATTTTAGAGTATGTACAAGCCCGTGTTGGAAAGATTATTTTAGTTTTACCAATGTAATTGGCCCTCCACGTTCTACCTTTAATGATACCATTTCTCATACAGGAAATTATTCTGTTGAAATAATCCCAGGGGGTAGTATCTTCTATACTGCCTCGAATATTAATGATGTGGATTCCTCATATTACAAGTATAATAGAGAAGATGAAATAGAATTAAATAATGCATGTTTAGTTAAATTTTCTCCTGATTCAGGTAAATACGTAATCAGTGCTTGGATTAAAGAGCCAACACCTTGTGATGCCAATTATACAAATGGAGTTATAATACTCAAAGCTGATTCTGCTGGTACCCTTATCACTAAAACATTTAGTGCAAGTGGTCCTGTAATTGAAGGATGGCAGCGAATTGAGGGAATTTTTAATATTCCAGGAACATTTACAACCTTGTCGATAGAGTTAAGAGCGATAGGTAGTACGGTTTATTTCGATGATTTTAGAATTTTCCCTGCAAAGGGCAACATGAAAACCTTTGTTTACGATGCATTAACACATAGGCTCATGGCCGAATTGGATGAAAATAATTATGCCACATTTTTTGAATATGATGAAGAAGCTACATTAATAAGAATTAAGAAGGAAACCGAAAGGGGAATTATTACTTTAAAAGAGACAAGGCGCTTTGTTAAAAACTAATGCGATATGAAATCAATTGTATTGTTAATTTTTTTTTATTCTGTTGTTTGTCAGGGTCAGGATATCCGTAGTGATCTAAAACAAATTAATAGAAACTATTACCAAAATCCTAATTGCCTATTTTATAAAGTGAAAATCTTATATTATGATGTATTGGATCCGTCTGATATCTATGACTCACTTGCTGCTAAATATTATAAGCAGAATTTGAATATTTACATGGATTTAGACGAAATGGAAATGTTACTTAATGAAGAATATCACATTATTGCAGATAACAAATATAAAAACCTATTGGTTTCAAAAAATGCAATTCAAAAACCTACAAACTATTCTTTAGATATTATTGATACTTTAATTTTTTCAAATAACTATTCTATTAAATTAGTTAATGTGGACAATTCCACAGTTGAAATACTATTAAGTTTTGAAAATAGCGTTGTTATGGATTCAGCAATTATTAAATATGATAAAAATAATTACTTTATAAATGAATTAATTTTGTATTATAAACATTCTGGAATATTTCATCAAGAGGATTTTGAATTTTTCAAACCAGTCATTCATATCCATTTTATTGAGCAAAAGTTCATTACTTATCAACCTGAACTATTTCATATAGACAGATATGTATTAAAACAGGATTCTCAATATGTTGGAAAAGGCAAGTATAAGAACTATACTGTAAATCAAAATTGAATAAATTGACATTCCAAATCAAATGGTAAGAAACTCGATTTGTATATTGACCGTCCTTATTTTTCATGCGTGTTACCTTTTAGGGCAACATCAAAAATTTGGGTTTTCTCCAAGAGAGGAGCATTTTACAAGTAGGCTCATTGGTAAAGATCTAGTTCCAGGATCATTTTTAAAGGTTTCGGATGATAAATTAGAATCTTCATATATAGAACAAACAGATAGTATTAAAACCTGTATTTCCAAAATAACATTTAAGTTCAATACAGAGGCAAATTTAATTTTGCCTAAAGAGTATTCAGCAAAAATTTTCCTCAAAATATCAGGATTTGATTATCAAAATAAGCAAATATTTAAAAATAAACCTGCAAGTTTATTACTATCCTCAGAGAAAAATACAATTTCTGACTATATTCACTTTGATAATGTTCATCGACTTGAAGTAATTGTAGATTTAATTCATTTCAAAATAAATAATCGCACAGAAATACCTGGTGATATCTTTACACTGGAAAGTGACATTAGTGTTTCTAGAATGTTAGTTTTTGATTGCAACGATGTCACCTCTTTATCTCATTCTTACAATAACAATTACGACAGATTAACTATTTCATGGTCCCCAATTACCAATGCATCTGAGTATGATCTTGAATGGGTTTTTGTGGATTCTTTAAGCAAAATGGGGGGAAAAATTATTAGTAGTCAACCCTATCGATTTGATTCAGTATTTACCAATAACGCCACCCGGGTTTCGACACAACACAATTCTTTTGATATTTCATTAATGTATCCCAAAGGATTGTTACTTTATCGTGTCCGAGGTGTCAATATACTTTCGAATTATCAAAGATTAACTACCGTTTGGACCGGATCAGGTGTTTCTAATGTTTTTCATACTTTAGGTCATGAAGATTCCTTAAATTGGGAGAGTATTCAGTCATTTGCGGAAAATGGATTAAAACATGAATTAGTTACTTATTCTGACGGCACTTTACGTGCTCGCCAAGATGTTTCTCGAAACAATACTTTAGATACTGTGTTTGCTTCTGAAAGTATTTATGATCATATAGGCCGTAAAGCAGTCCAATCACTACCTGGCTCAACATTTCAGGGAAAGATTGAATTTTTTGAAGGCCTTAATTTATCTACATCTGGGGATGCATATTCCTACCTGGATTTCGAAGCACAAGGTAACTGCGGTGGATACCCCGTTTCCATGGATTCAACAAGTGGAAGTTCCCTTTACTACTCCCAAAGTAATCCTAACAATAGCCAACGCCCTGATATGTTCACTCCAAGTGCTGAAGGATACCCTTTTTCAGTTACTGAATTTACTCCGGATCTTACTGGAAGAATAAGTAGACAAGGGTCGGTTGGACAAGAATTTCAAATAGGAAGTGGTCATGAACTCAAACACTTCTATTCACAGCCATCCCAAGAGGAACTGGATAGGTTATTTGGGAATGATGTGGGATTTAAAGACCATTATTTTTTAGAAATGACCACTGATCCAAATGGTCAGACCACCTTAATATACACAGATTTGTCAGGAAATATTATTGCTACTGGTCTCACAGGACAAAGTCCAATAAATCTTTCTCCACTTGATTCAGTACCACCCCAAGATACAATCCGGCATGACCTTCTAAGCTGGATTAATAATTATAATGACAATGTTTCAATGCAATCAAATGCTAGCTTCCCTGCTAAATCTGATGGAAATTATAATTTTGTATATTCTCTTAATCCTGTTTCATTGATTTTGGAAAATTGTCAAAGCGATTCTATATGTTATGATTGTCTTTACGATATTGAAATATCAATAGGATCAATTTGTAATGATTCAGTACCTAATGGTCCATTCTTCAAAAAGACTTATAGCAATTATCAATTACCTGCACCCTTTGATACTTTATGTATAAATGATCCGGCAGCTATAAGTGACAGTTTCAATCTTTATTTACCCCAAGGGCAGTATTCGGTAAATAGAAAAGTAATTATGAGCGCAGAAGCCAAAGATTTTTATCTTGAGAAATTTCTCAGAGAAAATGTTTGCACAACGATTGAAACATTTTTACAAAATCAACTTTCTTTGATTGATAGTGCAGGCTGTGATGTAGACTGTAATACTTGCATTGATAATCTGGGTTCTTCAGGAGATTTTTTGAATTCCTACTTTAATGCTTTATCATCAGGTGACAGCACTTATGTACCAACTGCATCAGATACTACATGCGGAATGGTATATTATCAGGAAGCTGTTGACGAATGCATGGAATTTTGTCTTTTGACAAGCTGTAGAACTCGGTATAAAACTATGTTAAAGGATGTTTCACCAAATGGGCAGTATGGTACCTATGAACTTGATTCTTCTAATTATTTAGTTGGTCCCCATAGTTTAATTTCCATTTTTTACCCCTTTGGAAACGGTGTTTATACCTACAATCATCCCTTTACATTAAACCAAATGGGGGGGTATTATAAAACTAAGTGTGGAGACACATTAAAGGTCCTTATCGAAGACCAATTTTACAGACCTGATGAGCTAAGACCATCAGATTTTATCCAATATTTTGAACCTGAGTGGGCTGAAAATCTCGTTAAAATTCATCCGGAATATCCGTACTATCAATTTTGTATTGATAACCAGGAAAGTCATTTATTTGATTATGGTGTATATTCAACTGAAAGCTTTCAGGAGGCCTTAGCTGATTCTCAATATATTGAATTTCTGTTTACTGAAAATGTTATTGACATAATAGATCCCTATTTTGTTAGTGGTTCAGGAATTGCACTACAAACCGCATTTTTAAACGCACTAAAAAATGTTTTCGCGCCTTACCCCTCTCCTTGTATTGGACTCTCGGCTATTGAATTGGCAACTTTGATTACAGTATTTAAGGATTATCCCCCACCGGTTAGAAATGCAATGGCGTGTAACCCAGCATTAATACCTGATCCTATCACTCTTTGTGAAGGTGAACAAAATCATGTATGGCGAATTATTAAAGCCTTATATTTTCTAAAAAAACAGTTAGCCTATGCCTTTATGGAGGATATTTATGCCCAAAACAATCCTCCTTATGGTTGTGTCAACACTTGTATCGGAAGCATGAATCCCAGTTCGATGTTATTTGGTCATTACAATCCACCAGCAATTCATCCTCAATATTGTCCTCTGTTTTGTGTTAATCCTGCATTTAGTGAGGCAATGCCAAGATTTCTAAATTTTACAGAAGCATCACAATTCTATTGGTTGTCTTCAGATGATTCAGATGAATGGGTTCAAGAGGCAATGGATCAACACTGTGACACCACATGCATTAGTCAAAGAAATTATTGGCAAAGCAAAGTTACCGAGTATTGCGGCAATATACCTGCTACGCGAATGGATTCACTTTTAGACGCTTTCCAGGCCATTTGCATTAATGGTTGTGATACTCAACATCCTTTGGGCTCAAGCTCAATTAACCCTGGAAATGTTCCGTATCCAACATATTACAACTTTCAACAAGCAATGGAAAATATTTTGCTAGTTAGCCCCACGGATGCTTATTGTAATGCTTCTATCTTTTCATTGCCAAAGCCTTTTGAATTGCCAACCAGTCTCTTTTTTTCAAACTCTATTGTGTATGATTCTATTCCGGGTTGCACATGCGATATTCTAGATTCTTTATATGTAAAATATGTTTCAGAATTAGGTTCAGGAACGCTTGCAGGATACTCAAACTATTTGGATTCAGTATACAATGTAAATTTAAATTCAACTCAACTAGAAGAGCTTTTTGATTTATGCGATGAGGGTGGTTGCGATTTTTTAACGAATGTCATAAGTCTCCCTGAAATGCTTAGTTGTCCCACCTGTCTAAAATGCGAAGCCGTTACCTCAGAAGTGGAAACCTTTATTGAAAACTCCCCTAGTGTTCTATTATCTCAATTTTTTGAGGAACAATTAGGTCTCCATTTAAATGAAGTTTTTAATTTTAACCTCACTCCCGAAGTTTATTTTGCATTCCTTGATTCATGTGGAATGCTTGATACACTTACCTACGGAACAATTGACTGTGACAGTTTGTCCCAGCTATACAATTGGTATTTAGGCACAGGTGGAAGTAGCCTTGAAGATTCTCTAAACAGCAAACTTAATTTAACACTCTCACTTGATGAATATCAGTCTTGGATAGTTCGCTGTAATGTAGTTGAATATCGTGATTCTGTAGCTCAAAAAATTATTCCTAATATCACTAATCCTTCCAGTAACGTTTATAGAGGTTATTTTGATGCCTTTTGTCAGGGTCCATCCTGTGATGATTTGGAATTTTTTAGAGATAGTTTAATTACCTTACCAGATATACCACCATTAGATATTTGGTTCAACTTGCAATTCGGTTACGATTGGACATTTGCCCAAATTTCTGATCTGTTGAATACATGTGAAATTCCAATTCCAATTTACAGCGATAGTATCAATTGTAGTAGAATAGATAGTTCCTATTCGGATTTTCTCGCTCAGAATACCCTTGACCTAGCTAGTTTCATGAATACAGAAGTTGGAATTATTTTAACTTCTCAACAATGGCTTTCATGGATTTCACAATGTGATATTTTAATAGAAGCGGATACCATCGATTGTGATACTCTTAGCACAGTTATAATTTATTATAATGGATTGAGTGAACCCAGACCACCAATTTCTATGTATTTAAATAATCACTATAATTTAGATACAACTTCTAATTACTGGATTCAATTTATTGACAGTTGTGATTTAGAAGTCCAAGAAAACAGCTGCGATTCTTTAGAATATTACTATAATGAAGTTTATAAAATTGACACCAATTTTGATGTACCATTTTTTGTATATATTCATGATAGCCTAGGCTACAATCTTACTTGGGAAGAATGTGCTGACTGGTTTGCTTTATGTAATCTAAATATCTGTGACACAATTTCTTGTGATAGCTTGGAAGTGCTATTTACCAATTATGGTAATTTATTAGGACCAAAACCTCCAGTTTCCTTGTGGTTAGAATCTATTTTAGGTTATCAATTATCCTCTCAGGAATTTGAAGATTGGTTCGAATCCTGTGAACTCGAAGCCCCCGCTTTTAATTGCAGGGAATTTTTCGATTTATATCATTATTCTTATTTGATGTTGCCTATACCCCGGCCAACTTATACCAGTTACTTTAATGCTTTATTGAATTTAAATTTTACTCAAGAACAATACCAAGCATGGTTTGACACATGTGAATATACCCCTGAGATTAATTGTTCACAATTAATTAGCATTCTTACAACTTACAATGCTCTGGATGAGCCTAGGCCTCCTATTTGGATGTGGATAGAGTCCACTCTTCAATTGGGATTTACCGTTCAGGAATACATTTCGTTTTTCGACAGTTGTGAATATGAAATTCCAAATATAGAATGTGATTCTATTAATTCACTAATTTCTGTCTACAATTCCATCAATCCAAGGCCCCCTGTAGCAATTTATTTTAACACATTATTAGGATTGGAACTTAGTCATCAGCAGTACATGGCATGGATAGATTCATGTGATATAACCGTTGATTTACCTCTTATTTGTGACTCCCTTAACGTTGCGTATTCTCACTTTACAACTTTGTTTGACACTTCTTCAATGTTAACTCCTCTGGATAGTTTCATAACCTGGTATGTAAGTGGCAGCGTTCCTATTACTGCAAATAATCCATATTCCTTTGCTGAACTAGTTTTATTAATAGATAGTTGTGAAATACAAATTACTGATTCACTTACTTGCTATGGACTTCAAAATGTAATTTCCGAATACACATCAATCGCTTCAGGAAGCATTACTTTAGAAGAATATCTGAATAGTATTTTTGATTTAAATGAAACTATATTGTTTTATCAGTCCATTCTTGATACTTGTGAAATTTTTACATATACGGAACACTTTCTTTGTAATCAGCCAATCTTTCCAGGATTCTTAATTGAAGAGGATTGTTCTGATGATTTTTATGAAGTAGCACTTGCAAATTCAAACTTATTATTTGAATATGCAACAGACTCTGTTAAAGGAATTTTCCTTAAATCCTATGAACCGTATTGTCTTGCAAATGCGGTTGAGGAATTATATGTTGAGGAATTAATGCTAGATTACCATTTTACTTTATATTATTATGATCAAAGTAAAAATCTAGTTAAAACAGTGCCCCCTCAAGGTGTCGCAATTGCCAATTCCACTGAATTAGCCCAAATCCAAAATTATAGAAACGGATTTGGAACGGCCTTTCACAACGCCCACTCGTTTGAAACGGAATATTTTTATAATAGTCTTAATAGCATAACCGATCAAGTTACTCCTGATGCCGGTCAATCCAGATTCTGGTATGATTTAGTAGGTAGATTAGTCGTTTCTCAAAATTCCGAACAGGCCCTTGCAGGACGTTTTGTAGGAAATTACACTATTTATGATGAATTAGGCAGAATAACTGAAGTAGGTGAAATTGAAAATGATTCTACGATGACGGACTTTATTTCCAGAAATCCAGTATTTCTTGAGAATTGGATCAATTTAGGAATAAGGTCTGAAGTAATACAAACCTACTATGATTCACCACCATCAACATTGTCTTTTTTTAGCCAAAATAATATGAGGAATCGAGTTGCGGCTACCACCTATGAAGATGCTTATGATAATGATATTAATACTTATCAAACTGCCTCTCATTTCAATTATGATATTTTAGGTAATGTACATTCCTTACTTCAAGAAAATCGTTCACTTTCCTCAATTGGTAAAGCGTTTAAAAGAGTTGATTATTTCTTTGATTTAGCAAGTGGCAAAATCAATAAATTATGTTATCAATGTGATTCCATTGATCAATTTATACATGTATACGAATATGATGCCGATAACCGTTTAATAACCACATTGACAAGCACCGATTCTATCGGTTGGGAATATGATGCTGATTATATTTATTATGATCATGGACCATTAGCTCGAACTATTCTTGGAAATGAACGTGTTCAAGGCATCGATTATGCTTATACGCTGCAAGGTTGGCAAAAAGGAGTAAATGCATCAGTTGCTTTGAATCACAAGCCTCTTACCTCTGATATGGGATTAGACGGTATTGGAGCCGGGGGAGTAAATCCCATAGCTCAAGATGCATTTGGCTACACAATTGGTTATCACGCTCAGGATTATGTTTCCATTGGCACCACCCAACCCAGATTTGAAGCTGAGTATGAAGGAACTTCTTTCGGCGATAGCTCTTATTTAGTATCCGCTACTTATAACCGTGGATTATATAATGGAAATATTAGGCATATAGTAGTATCAAACACTGCCCTTGACTCAGTAACAATGGGTTATAAGTATGAATATGACCAGTTAAATCGGATCACAGGAATGAAAGCATTTACTGATATTTTAGCAGATTCTAACCTGTGGAGTAATGGAAGTGCCATCGACGATTTTAAAGAAGCCGTTCATTATGATTCCAATGGGAATATCCTAACTTATACACGTAACGGAACGCTAATGGGTGGAAACCCTTTAGCTATGGATTCTCTTTCTTATCATTATATTTCCGGGACAAATAAACTTTCACACGTTACAGATCGTGTTCCTAATTCAAATTACTCCAATGATATTGATGGTCAAAGAAATTTGAATTATCAATACACAAAGGATGGAAATATGAAAGTAGATTCAAGTGAAGGACTTTGGGTATATTGGAACACGTATGGGAAAATTGATAGTTTAGTAAATAGAAATAGTAAAATAGCATTAAAATTCGTTTATGATCCTTCCAATAATCGAATAGAAAAACGATATTATACATCACCTGGATTTAGTTATAACCTAACTCTAACAACTTATTATATTCGAGATTCACAAGGCAACATACTTTCAATTTATGAACTTGACAAATTAAATAAACTCAATTGGGCTGAAGTACCACTTTATGGCTCTTCCCGTGTCGGTGTATTTAATCCTGATACAATAATTTGGGAGCCAGGTTGGTCCCATTTGAATAAGCCTATTTCCAACATAATGTCAGGAAATAAAGTTTATGAATTAACAAATCACCTAGGAAACGTATTGGCCACAATTAGCGACCAAAAACTCCCAGTGGATACAAATGGTGGAGGAACCGACTTCTATTCTCCGATATTTGTAAGTGCACAGGATTATTATCCCGGCGGGTCTCCGATGCCTGGGCGAAATTTTAACGCAAATCAATACAGGTACGGGTATAACAAAGGCTCTGAGAAAGATGATGAAATTAGCGGAGCAGGAAACCACTTTACAACTTTTTACAGAGAAGGAGATACAAGGCTAATGACTTGGTGGGGGACAGACCCGATGTCTGACTTCCTTTCTTTTCAAAGTCCATATTCATATATGAACGGCAACCCAATAAATGGAACAGATCCCAATGGCGGATTTTTTCAAGAATTGAAAAATTGGGCACTTGGCAGAGGTTGGAAATCAAATGAAGCATACAAGTTTGGCAAAACTCACTCTGATTGGAATTATGAATGGCAAGGAAATAAATTAACTGGTCATGGTACTTATAGTCATATTGATAAAAGTACAGAAGGCGGTAATATGTCTCAAGGGATAAACTTGGGAACTTTTGAATTTGCCCAATTTGATGCGGTACAGGATATACCTCGTTTTAGTTTTTTCAAGTTTGAAGGAGAATTAATTATTGGCACAGACTTTTTTGATCAAAAATCTTCATTTACACCAGGTCCTTTTGTTGTAGCTTCTCGACCAACAAACGAGTACAAGAAAATAAATTTTGATAAAGAACGAGACCACTTCCATCATGAAATTGGACACATAGAACAGTTTAAAGATTTAGGACCTTTATACTATCCGATTATCGCTATTCCAAGTGCTTTGGAATATAACATTAGGAAAGACCCAACAAAACATGATAATTTTTATACGGAAAAGTGGGCAAATACGCTGTCAATACATAGGTTTGGGCAGTTTAGTAAGCCGTCAGATTACCCGAGTTATAAAAGAGTTTATTTCCCATTCTATAGAGCAATCCAAAAATGATAGTTATGGGAAAACATTTTTTGCTTATTGTACTTTGGTCGTTCCCATTTTTGGAAGGATGTGTTGTTGATAAATTCGACTCTCGTTTAAAATTTGTCAACAACACCAATTCTCCTGTATTTATTCATGGCAATTTTTCTTTACGGAATGATACTGTTATTCATTGTGATGGATGTTACTCAAATATAAGAGAGGGCGACTATTACAACCCTAAGGACACAGCAGAAATAGGCTTACACGGAAAACTCTACGATGAATATTTAGAACAGTCCCCTGAAGAAGTATATAGGATTTTTGTTTTTGCTTCAGATACTATAAAAAAGTACGGTTGGGAAAAGGCAAAGAACAATTATATGATTTTGAAACGCTACGATGTTACCCTTAAATACATCAAAGAAAATAACTGGATTATAACCTTCCCTTGATTAACCTAGCTCAAAGCCCCATAATCGGGGCTTTTGTTTTATAGAGCTTTTAACTTCGCAGCTTTAATAAGCCCATCAAGCGTATAGAAAATGTTTTGTTTGTCGTTATCGGGCAGCTTCTCAATATCTTGTAAGCGTTTGAGTGTTTTTTTATCAAGCACTTTAAGTTCCCCACCTACCAAATAATCTAAACTTACTTCCAACGCATCCGCCAATTTTTTAGCGGTCTCAATGCTGGGCTTCATCTCATCACGCTCATACTTGCCAACAATATCACCATTTACGCCAGAGAGCTTGCCAAGCTCCGCTTGTGACATCTCTTTTTGCTTACGCACCGAAGTTATTTTTTGTCCGAAAGTCATCAGTATTGTTCAGTTTTTAGTGGTAAAAAAGTTAATCAGGGCAAATTTAAGTGAATTAACATTCATAAACAATTTGATTAGTTCTTGTTTTGTTCAGAAGGATACTATACTTTTGTGAAGGATTATTCAGTAAAAACTATTTTTAAACAATGGAAACAAGCCAACTCATTACCACCAATGCCGAAGAAATGTATTACGAAAACGCACTACTCAAACAAACTGTACTGGGCGGAATAAAATTAGAAGGCTTGGACAGAATGCGAGTAACCTTAAAAGTAGAGTTGAAAGATGCACCACGCCCACCCGTAAGGCACAACTTAGATTTATACAACGATAACCAATTAGAAAAATTTATCCGCAAAATAGCAGAACGCTTAGAAATAGGCACGGCAGTAATAGCAGCCAGTTTAAGCGAACTAACCAACGAGTTAGAAAAATACCGATTAGTAAAAATAAAAGAACAACAAGCCGAAATACCACAAACAAAGCCATTAACAGAAACAGAAAAACAAACAGCCAAAGAAAATTTACAAGTAGAAAACCTATTGCAACAAACCTTAGAAGATTTACAACACACAGGCATACAGGGCGAAGCAGAGAACGCAGTGATATTATTAATGGCAATGAGCAGCCGAAAATTACACGACCCTTTGAGTGTGATATGCTTGGCAAAAAGCGGAACAGGCAAAAGTTATTTAATGGAACGAGTGGCCATGTGCATACCCGAAGATGATAAAAGAGAGCACACCCAATTTAGCGGCAATAGCTTCTATTACTTTAAACGAGAAGAAATAAGGGGCAAAGTTTTTTTGATAGAAGATTTACACGGAGCAATGAATGTACTGTTCCCAATAGCAGAACTACAAACAAAAAAACGAATTAGTAAAACAGTAACCATAAAAGATAAAAGCGGACAACTAAGAACCATCACGTTAATAGTTGAAGGGCCTGTAAGCGTTATAGCCTGCACCACACGAGAGAAAATATATGAAGATAACTCCAACCGTTCAATACTGATTTATTTAGATGGAAGCAAAGAACAGGACGAAAAAATAATGCACTACCAAAAACAAAACCGGGCAGGATTAATAGACCATTTTTCAGAAAAGCAAATGCAAAAAAAATTAATGCAGATGCAACAAGTATTAGAACCGATACGAGTAATAAATCCTTTTGCACCACTGATAAATTTACCCAAAGAGATTTTTAAACCACGCAGGACATTACCGATTTTACTCAGCTTTATTGAAGCCACTACATTTTATTGCCAGTACCAAAGAGAAACAAAAGCAGACGAGCAAACCGGAGAAGTTTATATAGAAACACATCCGCAGGATATTGAATGGGCTTGCAAACTCTTGAAAGATGTGCTGTTTAGAAAGGGCGATGAACTAAGCGGCATCATCAGAGAATTTTATCAATGGTTAAAAAAATGGCAAGAGCAGAAAAAGCAAAAACAGTTTTATGCCAATGATATAAGGAAACAGAACGGTATTAACCCGAGAACATTAAACAGGTATTTACAGGAGCTAACAGATTACGGACTGTTACAAATAGCAGGAGGCAACAAGCACCGCACTGGGTACGCTTACAAAATCATAGCAGGAAAAGACTTTGAGCAAATGCAAAGCAGCATTGAAGCGCAAATAAAACAAGTGCTTGAAAATGTTTGGAAAGCCTACGAACAAAGAAAAGCAGAACCGGAGAAACCAAAATCCACAAAATCAGGAAAGTTGAGCGAAGCGAAATCCCGCAGCATTGCGGGAAAAACAAGTAAGCCAGTTAGCCAAGAGTTGGACAAAGTAGTAAATGACTAACTGAAAGGCTTATCAGTCAAAGGCTTTAGGGCAGTTAGCCAATCGTTTTAAAAAATGCAAGCACATGAAAAATTTATCAATCAAAAGTCAACCCTTCCAGTATCTTGAAAAATCCTTCAGGGAATGGTTAGACGTATTGGGCTATGCACAAACAACGGTTTACCAAATGCCCAACAGCCTGAGAGAATTTTTTTACTACTTAGAACAAAACCACATTACACAGCTTCCGCAAATAGAAATAAAACACTTTAGAGAATATTACGCACAACTGAAAAACCGGAGCAACACAAGGCGGGGCGGTGGACTCTCCAACAGTTATTTAAACAAGCATTTACAGGCATTATACAAGTTCACAGAGTATTTAAGACAAAGCGGGAGAATGGTTTTACCATCGCTGAATATTGAATGGGAAGCAAACGATACGGACGAAATTATTTTTTTAACACAGGATGAAATCAAAGAACTGTTTGCAGCAACTTACGGCTACAATGAAGGCACAGCATTAGAACCGCTCAACAGCAGGGACAGGGCTATACTCAGTATATTTTACGGATGTGGATTAAGAAGAAACGAGGGTTACCATTTAGATTTATCGGACATCAATTTTGACAGGCAAATCATCCACGTAAGAATGGGAAAGGCTTATAAAGAAAGATTTGTACCGTTTAATAAATCATTAGCAAAACATTTACAGGATTATGTTTATGATGCAAGACCGCTAATAGTGAATGACAAAAGAGAAGAAGCATTTTTTATAAGTCAGCGGGGAATAAGAATGAACGGCATGAGCATGAGTTTACGCCTGAAATTATTACAGCAAAGAACCGATAACATAGAACTGCAAAATAAAAATGTAAGGCTGCATGTATTGCGCCATTCCATCGCAACGCACTTTTTACAAAACGGAATGAGCCTTGAAAAAATCGCAAGGTTCTTAGGTCACGCATCCTTAGAAAGCACACAGGTTTACACGCATTTAGTGGAAGCAGATAAAAATGGAACAGAGCCACTAAAACCACAGCCATACAACAACATCCCGAAATATGAATACTTTAAACTGCATAAGGACGAACTATGAGCGGAAAAATAAAACTCGGAAAAACAAGAGACAGCAGAACCCGGAGAAAGGCGAAAACACAGGATGCAGAAGCTGTTTTACAATTACAGCAGGAGTTAAAAGAACAGACAGAATTTACCAACTATCTTTTAATGAAAGGCTTTAGCACAGCCACAATAAAACGATTTATAAAAGACACGGATTATTTTTTAAAGTGGAGTGAAAAAGAAAATGTACCCATCGAAAATGCAAGCTATGCAGATGTATTACACTTCATACAAGGCAAGCGGAATAAGGTAAAGCAAAGAACCATCAGCATACAGATAAACAGTTTAAAACACTACTTTAATTTTTTAGCCACCACCGGACAAGCAGGAGAAAACCCAACCACACAAATACAAATCAGGGGAATAAAGAGAAAGACCCTTTACGATATACTCAAGAAAAGCGAATTAGAAAGCCTGTACAACAACTTTGAATTGCCGAAAGAAGATAATCCTAATAAAAATCAGAACTGGTTTAAAACGGCTGTATTGGCTTCAAAGCGGAATAAAGTGATATTGGGTTTAATGGTGTACCAGGGCTTAACAGTTTATGAACTCGGAACACTTACCGAAAAAGACATGAAGCTGAGAGAAGGAAAAGTTTTTGTAGCAGGAAGCAGAAGAAGCGAAGAAAGAACATTGACTTTAGAAGCTCACCAAATATTAGATATTATGGAATATCAGTTGAAAACACGCAATGAAATTTTACAGCAAACCAAAAAGCAGAGTGATAATTTTTTTGTCAGCACCGGAGTAAGCGAACATTTTAACAACACTATGCAAAAGCTGATGCAGAAGCTGCACAAACAGAATAGCAAAGTAACAACAGCAAAACAAATCCGTGCAAGCGTAATTACTCATTGGCTGAAACTCTATAATCTTAGACAAGTTCAATACATGGCCGGACATCGTTTTGTAAGTTCAACAGAGGCTTATTTAGTGAATGATTTAGACGACCTCTCAGAAGACGTATCAAAGTTCCATCCGATAAATTAAAAATCCACCCACAGCCCCAGCAGCAAAAATCCCCGCCCTTTACCCTTGCAGACACACGAGCCAAACGCAAAGGATGCAGGGCTTCGTTGGTCTTTTTGCTGCTTCCCCTCGCTTGCCCTTCTGTTGTTTTTACTGTCATACTTTTTGTACCAACCGCACTTTTTGCACATTGCTTTTTGCTTTAGAATGAATTATTTTTTTTAGCGGATAAAAGCAAAAATCAAAGAGCAAAAGCCGACACACAAAACAAAAAGATACGCCAGTAAAAACAACCCAAAGCTAAATAACATAATGTGATCTTATAGTACACGGGCTTTTTTAGCGGTGTGCTGCGCACGATTTTAATGCCCTTAGTCCTATAAGCACATTATGTTAAATAGCCGCACAGCCTACACACCCCGCCCACTCTGACGCTTCGTGCACAAGCCAATAAAAAAAGTCCTTGATTAATTTATTTTTAGCGGTAAGGTCTTTTTTTTATTCGCTTGCACACCCCACAAAATAAGCGGTTCGGCAAAAGTTGTAAAGAAAAGTTACAACACTTGCCGGAATTTATTTTATACACCTCCCTCCGGTCAAGCAAGTGTAAAGCCTCCGGCAGGTAGGTGCTTCGCATTTTTTTATTGGGGCAATCTTCCAATGCCCCAAACCCCTTTGGATGCTCATTTTTATAAACAGATAAAACGCACGAATCCACGCACAAGCCATTTTTATCTATTTATAAAAATCGAGCTATGTTTTTTACCGCTCAATTAAGCGAACAGAAATAAACGTTTTTAAAGCTGATGTAAAAGGAAGCGTTGGCAATGTGTGTAAGGCTTTTGCATCATCTTTAAAAATGAAACAACCGAAGGGCGTTAGTCTTTTATCATCAAATAAAATCAAAGGGCTGCTGATGTTCTGTTTTAGCGTGTCGGTAAGCATTGCGTATAATGTGCCGCTGGCTTGGCGTTAGTTGTTCTTCACAATTACGCTAAGCCGAAATTATACGCTGTGCTTTTTTGTGTGTCGGGAAAAACAGAACATTAACAGCCCTTTACCGCTTCCCTTTAAAATAAAAACTACTGCATCAACTATGAAAATGCCAACTAATTTTTTTGTATTTTTGAAGCCGAACCCTAAGAAAGAAAATGCGATTTTTTTCAACTACGACACAGGAAAATGAGGTATGCCGACCAAAATCGGGCATAAACTTATATGCGTTCGGGGCGATTATGCCGGGTAGAAATTTTAATGCAAATTCTTACAGATATGGGTTTGGTGGACA
>JBBQQQ010000001.1:0-304556 GCA_038215705.1 Bacteroidia bacterium | reverse complement strand
GTGATCTGCTCATCAATTGAAAGTGCATCGGGCTGGGTAATTGTTACGCTGGTAGTTGCTGTACATCCGTTATCATCAGTAACGGTAACCGTATACGTTCCGGCAGCAAGGCCGCTGATATCCTGTGTAGTCTCACCGTTACTCCAGTTATAAGAATAATCAGGTGTACCACCCATCACTCCTAAATTAATGCTGCCATTATTGCTTTCATTACAGGTTTCATCTTCATGGTCTTCCATTAATTGAAGCAATAAAGGCTGTGTAATTTCAGCATTAAGGCTGGCTGTACATCCGTTTCCATCGGTTACGGTTACAGTGTAGATGCCCGCAGCTAAACCGGAAATATCTTCAGTGGTTGCTCCATTGCTCCAGTCATACGAATAATTCAAAGTACCACCTGAAACAGTAAGATCAATACTTCCATTATTTGCTTCAAAACAGTTGATATCCACATTTGTCTCTGATACCTCAAGCAGTGATGGTTGATCAACTTCGAATTCCATATATTCTGAACAACCGTTGGCATCAATTATATTAACGTTATATAATCCATTCATCAGTCCGCTGATATCTTCAGTATCGGAGCCATTGCTCCAACTGAAAATATAATCCGGCGTACCTCCCGAAACAGTAATATCGATTGCACCATTTGAACCACCGTTGCAAGAAACATCGGTAATATCAGAATCGGTAATCAGCAATTCAGTTGGCTGATCAATAAAAATTGATTCTGTAGCGGAACAACCATTTTCATCGGTTACGGTTACAGTGTAAGTACCGGAAACAAGTGCAGACAAATCTTCATCTGTACTTCCATTGCTCCATAAATAAGAATAAGGGCTGGTACCACCGTTTACTGTCAAACTTATTGAACCATTTGAATTTCCAAAGCAGTCCACATCTTCGTGCTGTTCTGATATTTCCAAAAGATCCGGTTCAGTTATCTGGATGGATTCCACTACAGAACATCCATTAACATCACTAACGGTAACGGTATACGTGTTTGCAGAAAGTCCTGACCGGTCTTCCAAACCTGAACCATCATTCCACAGGTAAGTATACCCCGGTGTACCTCCGGAAGCGGTAAGATCAATTGAACCGTCGCTTCCATCAAAACAGGAAACATTTACATGTGTTTCATCAAGTTCGAGGGAACCTGCCTGGGAAATCGTATAGCTTTCTGTTGCTGTACATCCATTATCATCGGTAACAGTCACAGTATACGTGCCGGCCGATAAACCTGTCCGATCTTCAGCGGTTGAATTATCTTCCCACAGGTAATCATATCCCGGAGTACCACCGGAAACCGTAATATCAATTGATCCATCATTACCACCGTTACAGGCAACATTTTCCTGTGTATTATCAATAACGATTTGAGTAGGTTCTTCTATATCAACCGACAATCCCGCAGTACAACCAAAAAAGTCGGTCACTACTACTGAATAAGTTCCTTCACTTAATCCGGAAAGATCCTCATCGGTTGAATTATTTGACCAGTCAATGTCATAAGGCGCAGTTCCACCTGTTATAGTAAGATCTATGCTTCCGTCAGAACCATCAAAACAACTGGCATCAATGTGAATTTCATCCACTTCAAGTGCCGCATCAGGTTCTGTAATTTCCGCTGATCCTGTAACAGAACAACCATTTTCATCAGTAACGGTAACTGTATACGTTCCTGCTATAAGTCCGCTGATATCCTGACTGGTAGCACCATTGCTCCAGTCATATTCCAAACCAACTCCTCCACCGAGGATATTAAGATTAATAGCACCCGTGGCATCGCCGAAACAGAAAACATCTGTAACGTCAAAATCAAGTGAAAAAGGAGAAGCAGCAGTTAAGGATTTTTGACACGATGTGGAACATCCGAAAGCTTCTGATACCGTTACGGTATACGTTCCTGTTTGTGAAACTTCGATTGAAGCAGTGGTTTCACCCGTACTCCATAAATACGAATCGCCACCGCTTGCTGTGAAAATAGTGGAAGCACCGTTACATACGAGTGAATCACCAGTGATGTTGCAAACAGGTGCGGCTACTACTGTTATGGTGTCACAATCTGAATCACTTACGCCGTTTATTGTAATTGTACCACATATAATATATTCTCCGGCACCTGAAGTTGTAACTTCTATTTGTTGGTTTGTAGAAACACCCACAATTTGAGCACCTGTTGTTCCGGCGTTTGTAATTTCCCATGAGTACGTCGAAGTACCTGGATCATTGGTAGTAACTGTGTGCAGATTTGTTCCTCCTACGCATAAAGTATCGGTACTGACAACATGCGCAACCGGTGCAGGTATAACTGATCCAGCCTGTAAAGAACGATCCTGATTACCACCTGTAAAAGATGTCTGGTGACAACATTTCATTCCTAGTATACGCATATGGTACGGAGATCCTGAAATGGAACCTGCAGAATTTCCCAGTCCCCATTCAAGGCGTGAAGCTATATGACCTCCCCATGCTAGAACAGCTTCATCACCCTGGGCGGTAAAGCAAAGTTGAATACTTGTTGCAGATTGAGCAACTGCAAGGCTACCCTGAGTTAAGTAGGTAACAGAAGTAATCAGACCATTAAACATTGTAAATTCCGTCTCACCCTCCTGCTGTGCATTAAAACTTGTTACAGGTTGCGGAAATCCGAGTGCCATAACATTATTCGTTGGTGCCGGAATCTGAAAATAATTAGTTGTAATAGTTGTAAAACCATTTATATCTCCAACAGGATCCACACATTCTGCATCATGCAAAAAAGAACCCTGGTGAGAAGGATCATCGCAAAGTGTATTTGTACAATTGGGATAGGATGTAATATAATCCAGAGCATTAACACCGCTATGCCGTATGTCAAACTCTATCTGGATACAATAACATAAACCAGAATCTAATCCCGCAAGTATTGCCCTGTAAGGCACTACATGTCCCTCCACGTAATGGGCAGCATTCGAGTTAAGATTTTGGTTGGTCCATACAACCGGATTCAACGGAGAAACAGATGAGCCGTTTTTGCCTTGATCAAGATTGTAACTGAAGTTTGTGCACGTTTGTGCATTGGTTTCAATTGCCAGCACGCTTAGTGCCAGAGCAATTAAAAACAGACATAGGCTTCTCAGCCGATTGTCTCGAAGTAAGATTTTTTCCATGGGGCCTGGTTTAGTAAGACTGATTGAACAAATTAAGAAATAGGGGTAAAAACTTAAGATTAACGCTAAAAATACGGCGCAAACCGGGGGGGAGCCCACAGAATTTCCGTGAACGTCATGAAATTTTAGGTAAACGGAATTAATTTGAAGGTAAAAGGATCAAAAAGCTGACAACTATCAGTTAAATACAGCCAAATCACCCTTCCATAATCAAAAAACATCAAAAACGGGATCCAAAATGGATTCAGGGCGATGTGATTTGCTTGACTTTATTAGAGTGTATCTGACTAATGTTGATTAGGAATATCCTCCGCCAGTATTTCAAATTTATCCTCTTCTTCCTTGTAGCGCATAATCTGCTCGAGGGCATCCGGTACGACGTCACTGCAGATTGTAATGAAAGATCCTTTTTTCGAGTGCTTCATTACATAATCAATAGCCTCGGATTCTGTAGGGATAACCTTCACATTTTTTTCAGGATTCACCTGGTGAATTCCTTTTATCATCAGATCAATAATATCTTTTTCAGAACGCCCTCGAAGGTTACGGTCCTGTCTTACCACAACTTCATCGAACATTTGAGCTGCCAGTGTTCCCAGTAATATAATATCTTCATCCCTGCGGTCACCCACCCCCGCAATAACTCCTACTTTCGGTTTTGCATCAATGCGTTCCAGGAATTTTCCTATTGCCTGGAAGCCTGCAGGATTGTGTGCATAATCAACCATTACCTGATATTTTTTAAATTGGAACAAGTTCATTCTTCCGGGTGTTTGTACCGGTGAAGGGATAAACGTTTCCAACGCAAGCCGTATGTCTTCCATTTTAAAATTACGTACAAATCCAGTTAAAACGGCAGGTAAAATATTCTGGATCATAAAAATCGCTTTGCCGGAGAACGTTAGTGGAATATTCACAATTTTATCAACGCGGATTTTCCAGTTTCCTTTACTCACAGTAACAAATCCATTTTCCGCAATAGCTGCAAGGCCACCTGCAGCACAATGTTTTATTACAACCGGGTTGTTTTCATTCAAACTAAAATAAGCGACTTTACAGTTGAGACCTGAAGCCATTTTGACCACAAGATCATCATCGGCATTCAGGATTGCATAGCCGGAAGAGCTTACACTTTCGGGAATCACACCCTTGACACGCGCCATATCATCAAGAGAATTAATATCACGTAATCCCAGGTGATCCGCAGCCACATTAGTAACAATACCAACATCACAAGTGTGAAAACCCAATCCCGCACGCAAAATACCTCCCCTGGCGCATTCCAGCACAGCGAAATCAACTGTAGGATCCTTCAGCACAAATTCGCTGCTGACCGGACCTGTACAATCACCTCTCTGCACCATTTGATTCTGAATGTATACACCATCTGTAGTAGTGAACCCAACTTTAAATCCTGCAGTTTTTGCCATGTGGGCGATCAGCCGGGTTGTAGTGGTTTTACCATTGGTTCCGGTTACTGCAATAATAGGAATGCGTGCATTTGTACCAGGAGGATATAACATATCCACAACGGGTTCTGCCACATTCCGTGGAAGGCCTGATGTGGGTGCAATGTGCATCCTGAATCCAGGTGCAGCATTCACCTCAAGCACCGCACCTCCATCTTCATCAAGAGGACGGCTAATGTCATTTGTCATTATATCAACACCACAGATATCCAGTCCTATGATACGCGCAATCCGTTCACACATAAAAACATTAAACGGATGCACCAGGTCGGTCACATCAGCTGATGTACCACCGGTGCTCAGATTGGCAGTGGCTTTAAGGTGGAGTTCTTTGCCTTCCGGCAGAATGGTTTCAAGCGTAAGTTCTTTTTCATTAAGAATTGTAAGCGTCATCTCATCTACTTTAATAGCAGTGAGAACTTTTTCATGTCCATAACCTCTTCTTGAATCACTGTTTACCTGATCAATTAGTTGCTGAATGGTTAATTTGCCATCACCGGTTATCATAGCCGGTGTTCTTCTTGCCGCAGCAATGAATTTATAATTCACCAACAGTATGCGATGATCAAAACCTGTAATATATTTTTCCACTATAACGGCACGGGATATACGCTTGGCAATGTTAAGAGCTTCTACCGCACCCTCCCAGTCTTTAACATTAATTGTTGCCCCGCGGCCATGATTGCCATTAATAGGTTTTAAAACAACCGGGTAACCTATATAGATAATTGCATTTCTTAAATCATCCTCATCATAAATAATTCTTCCTTTGGGAACCGGTATGTTGGATGCCTCCAGTAAATTTTTGGTGTCTTCTTTATCACATGCTATTTCCACCCCGATGCTGCTGGTCTGACTGGTTACAGTTGCCTGGATGCGCTTTTGATTCACCCCATAACCCAGCATTACGAGCGAATGACGGTTAAGCCGGATCCAGGGAATTCCACGTGATTGAGCTTCTTCCACAATAGATCCCGTAGAAGGACCCAGTCGTTCATCTTCCCGGAGTTCACGCATAGCCTGGATGTCGGAGGCCAATTCGTATGAATTTCCCTCAATCAAAGCAGTTGCAATCCTTACTGCCGATTTGGCGGCAAAAATTCCAACTTTTTCTTCCATATAATTGAATACCACGTTATAAACACCCGGTTCACCGGTACCGCGTGTACGGCCGAACCCACAATCCATCCCCGCAAGGGTTTGAGTTTCAAGAGCAATGTGTTCAATTACATGCCCCATCCAGGTTCCTTCACTCACCCTGTTAAAAAAACCTCCCTCGTGATCCTCTGAACAACGATGCGAATACAAACTGGGAAACATTGCTTTTAAACGATCCAAAAAGCCCGGTATATGGTTGGTTGGCCGCTCTTCAAGCTCCTCCAGGTCTAATTTCATCACAATCAGCTTGTGCCGACGGATCGACCAGTAATTTGGACCGCGCATGGCCCGGATATCAATTATCTTCATATAGCGTTTAAGGTAATATAAAAGGAGGCTGAAAATAGGAATTGTTTGTGAATAACACAAAATGCCCCACTAACAGTAAGTTTCTGGATTGCATGTAAATATACTATTTCGTATATTAACGATATGAAATAGGATTGCCTGGCAATCATTATCAGCGATATTTTGATTTAATTAACGGAACACTGTTCATAGAAATGGCTTTACTATGATTTATATCATATTCCGGACATTTCCCGGTGTCGTTCTTGCGGCCATTAATTTTTAATAGTTGAACAATGAAAAGAGAAAAGAAAACTTCGATAAATAATAAAAAAGGACTTGCGATTCAACGACGATATACAGCTGCTAACACGGATGTATATAAACAATTTGAATACGAATTACGATCCAGTATAATCCGGAATCCTTCGGGTGAAGAAATATTCCGAATGGATAATGTAGAGGTTCCTGCAGGATGGTCGCAGGTGGCTACCGACATACTTGCACAAAAGTATTTCAGGAAAACGGGTGTGCCGGAAGGTATGGGCAGTAATGGTTGTGAGAATTCGATACAACAGGTAGTACACCGTCTTGCAGCCACATGGTCACATTGGGGTGAATCGTATGGATATTTTAAATCTCAAAATGACAGTAAAGCATTTTATGATGAGTTGGTGTATATGTTGTTATCGCAAATGGCTGCTCCCAATTCACCGCAATGGTTTAACACCGGACTTTATCATATATATGGAATAAAAGGTCAGTCACAAGGTCATTATTATGTAGAACCTGAAACCGGTCATATGAAACGGTCAACATCGGCTTACCTCCGACCGCAACCTCATGCCTGTTTTATTTTGTCAGTCGATGATGACCTGGTGAATGAAGGTGGCATTATGGATTTATGGGTCAGGGAAGCACGAATTTTTAAATATGGCAGTGGAACAGGAACCAATTTCTCAAAAATCAGGGGTGCGCAGGAAAATCTTGCCGGCGGAGGAAAATCATCTGGGTTAATGTCATTTCTGAAAATAGGTGACCGTGCAGCAGGAGCTATTAAATCAGGTGGAACAACACGCAGGGCAGCGAAAATGGTTTGCCTTGATATGGATCATCCCGAAATTGAATCTTTTATAAACTGGAAAGTTGAAGAGGAAAAAAAAGTTGCTGCATTGATTAAAGCAGGTTATGCTTCCGATTATGAAGGTGAAGCCTACCAAACTGTTTCGGGTCAGAATTCAAATAATTCCGTGAGAGTTCCCAATTCATTTTTCAGAGCATTGCATACAAAATCAGATTGGAAACTAACCGCACGTACGGATGGATCTGTAACAAAATCACTACCGGCAAAAAAACTATGGGATGAAATTGCATTGGCCGCATGGCATTGTGCTGACCCCGGAGTTCAGTTTAATACAACAATTAATGAATGGCATACCTGTCCGGAAGGTGGCAATATTAATGCATCCAACCCCTGTTCGGAATATATGTTCCTCGACAATACCGCATGCAACCTGGCATCATTGAATCTTGCGAAATTTTTTGACGACACAAAAAAAACTGTTGATGTTGAATCGTTAAAACACGCTTCGAGGTTATGGACTATCGTACTTGAAATTTCTGTGCTGATGGCACAATTTCCATCAAAAGAAGTGGCTCAGCTTTCATTTGATTATCGAACACTTGGCCTTGGTTATGCTAACCTGGGATCGGTACTGATGGTTGCAGGATTGCCATACGATAGTGAAGAATCACGTGGAATTGGTGCAGCTATTACAGCCATTATGACAGGAACTGCATATAAAACTTCGGCGGAACTTGCATCGGTTCTGGGACCTTTCAGTGAATATTCACGTAATAAAAATCATATGCTGCGTGTGATGCGCAATCATCGTTACGCAGCTTATCATGCCGAAGATGCTTTTGAGAAATTGGAAATAGTTCCGGCTTGTATTGATGCTAATAAATGTCCCGACTATTTATTGAAAGCTGCCTGCACTTCATGGGATGATGCGGTTCAATGGGGTGAGAAATATGGATTTCGTAATGCGCAAGTTTCGTGTATTGCACCCACCGGAACAATTGGCTTACTTATGGATTGTGATACAACGGGTGTTGAACCTGATTTTGCACTTGTAAAATTCAAGAAACTTTCTGGTGGAGGATATTTCAGAATTGTAAACCAGAGCGTTCCCTCAGCTTTAAAAAATTTAGGTTATGATTCAAAACAAATAAAATATATCCTGGCTTATATTGTTGGAACTGCAACATTTTCGGGCGCTCCGGTAATCAATCACGAAACTTTGACGTCTATGGGTTTTCTTAAAGAAGATATTGAGAAACTCGAAAGAGGTGCTTCCGCTGCTTTTGACATCCGTTTCCTTTTTAATTACTATAACCTTGGAACCGATTGCATGAATCGTTTAGGATTCACACCATCGCAATATGAATCATTTAATTTTAATTTGCTTGCAGCACTCGGTTTTTCAGAAGATCAAATTGAAGAAGCCAATCAACATGTTTGCGGAACTATGACGATAGAAGGTGCTCCCGGCCTCAAAAAAGAACACCTGCCTGTTTTTGATTGTGCAAATAAATGTGGTAAAGACGGGAAACGCTTCATTCATGCATACGGACATATCAAAATGATGGCGGCTGTGCAGCCTTTTTTGTCAGGCGCGATTTCTAAAACAATTAATCTTCCTCATGAAGCAACTATTGATGATGTACGCCTGTGTTATGAACTTTCATGGAAGTCAGGATTAAAATCAAATGCCCTTTACAGGGATGGAAGTAAATTGTCACAACCACTTTCAAATAAAGCATCATCAGATGAATATTCCAGTCAGGAACTTACAGCAGAAGAAGTATTGGAAGCAGCAAAAAAAATAATCCAGATTTCATCGGATACAAAATTCAAAAGACAACTGTCAAGCATTGTACATCGAAAAATGCTCCCATCGAAACGGGAAGGATTTACTCAAAAAGGAAAAATTGGCGGACACACTATTTTTGTAAGAACCGGGGAATATGATGATGGAACTTTAGGAGAAATTTTTATTGATATGCATAAAGAAGGTGCATCCTTCCGTTCATTGTTAAATTGTTTTGCAATATCTGTATCTATCGGATTACAATACGGGGTTCCGCTGGAAGAATTTGTCGAAAAATTTGTTTTCTCACGTTTTGAGCCATCCGGACAAGTCGATCATCCATACATTAAAAATTCAACTTCGGTGGTTGATTATATTTTCCGGTTGCTGGCACTGGAATACCTGGGACGTGAAGATCTGGTTCATGTTAAACCTGCTTCTATCGCACCTAAAAAACAAAAGCCGGTTTCACGGATTACAGAAAAACAGGAAAATCCGGAACAGGCTGATCCTTCACAACAATACCTGGAAAGCAATATGGGAGATGCCCCGCTGTGCTACACTTGTGGTCACATAACAGTGCGATCTGGCTCCTGTTATAAATGTATTAATTGTGGAACCAGTCTCGGTTGCAGTTAGGGTTAAAAGTTTGGGATTCAACCGGCCGTATTGACGGGCCTGCCAGGCTCGAAGAGGCTAACTTATAGGTTCGCAGGGAACAAATTTATGTTTTGTACGTAAAGTCATTCTTAAAATAGGTTTATAAAAGATATTCACCTATAAATAAGATTGAAACTAATTAGTAACCAAATTGTTAACATAACATAATAACATGCTGGTGTAAGTATACCCTGCAGGTTTCCATTCTTATGGTTGGTTATTGAATTAAATTTGCGACATTAAACAGACCAAATGGACATTCCCAAAGGAAAGCTGATAGCTATAGGTGGTAACGAAGACAAAGGATCAGAACTTGAGCCAAAGAGTGAACAAAAGAACAATATTAATTTTTTTGAATTGCAGATTCTCAGCAGAATTCTGCATGAAATAAAAGGTCATCAGGATTCAAATGTGGAAATTATAACCAGCGCCTCTTCAATTCCGGAAGAAGTTGGTGAAGCCTATGTGACTGCATTTGGAAAATTAGGCAATAAGCACGTAAGCCTTATGCACATTAAGAACCGGGAAGATGCAAGAAACCCGGAATACATTGAACGTATAAAAAAATGTGACGGTGTTATGTTTACCGGGGGGAACCAACTGCGGTTGAGTACCATTTTCGGGGGTTCTGAAATTCTGAACATTTTACACAACAGGTATCACAATGAAAATTTTGTGATTGCAGGAACCAGTGCAGGAGCCATGGCCATGTCAAACACCATGATTTACCAGGGAAGCAGTTCCGGAGCATTGCTGAAAGGTGAAGTGAAAATAACCACCGGTCTTGCATTCATTAAAAACATGATCATCGATTCACATTTTGATAAACGGGGGCGCTTTGGCAGAATTGCACATGCAGTAGCCAGCAATCCAAGCTGCATCGGAATTGGTTTGGGAGAAGATACCGGTGTTTTGATAACCGAAGGAAGATATCTGGAAATTATTGGTTCAACTCTTGTTACAATAGTCGACGGGCATGAAATTCAACATTCCAATATTGCCGATTTACAGGACGGCTGCCCTATTTCAATTGAAAACCTGAAAGTGCATATTCTTACAAAGGGAAATTGTTATGATCTTAAAACACGGACATTTATTAAGGAACCAAATTTTGAACGTTCCTGATCATTCAATAAAAATGCTGTTAAACCGTTCCTGAATATACAGGAGCGGTTTTTTTTTCACTAAACCAATTGTTATTTTTAATGTCAGACAATGTAAATGATAAGCAATCAACATAAAATTCAACACCTTCACTGGAGAGCAGGATTTGGCCCACGACAGTTAGTTAGTGCCGGCTTCAAAGTAGATGATGAGGTTTCGGTTCTTTTTCAAAATTCAAAATTGATTGAGCCGTTGCAGTTAAAAAACTGGGATCCTGAACTGGTAAAGGAAGTACGGAATATGAATGCCGATGAACGGGCTGCTTACCGGAAACAGGAACGTCAGGCACGTTTGCAAATCAACCAGGATATACAAAACCGGTTTGCTTATGGTACAAATTCTTTACGTGATAAAATGACTCTTTTCTGGATGGGACATTTTGCTTGCCGTATTGCAAATCCCATTTTCATAATTAACTATTATAATGCAATTAATAAACATGCACTGGGAAAATTCGGTGATTTGTTAAAAGCAATGATCAGGAATGGTGCGCTGTTGCAATACCTCAACAACAATCAGAATCGAAAAGCAAATCCTAATGAAAACTTCGCCCGTGAACTGATGGAGTTATTTACTCTTGGAATCGGAAATTATAATGAGACCGATGTAAAAGAAGGAGCACGTTCGTTAACCGGATGGAGCTTTGACCGGATGGGAGTATTTACAATCCGGAAAGATCACCATGATACAGGAACGAAAACTTTTTTGGGTGAGCAGGGAAATTTTGATGGCGATGATCTTGTAAGAATTATCCTAAGTAAGAAACAATGTGCACGTTTTATCACATCGCGTATTTATGCATTCTTTGTAAACAATGTACCGGATGAAAAAATAATCAATGAGCTAAGCAATAAATTTTTCTCTTCCGGATATGACCTTGAGGACTTGATGAAAAATATACTTTCATCGGATTGGTTTTATGATGAAAAAAATACCGGTTCACAAATAAAATCGCCTGTTGTTTTGCTGACAGGAATCATTCGCAATTTTCGTATAAATTTTGAAAATCCGATGATGCCTGTTCAATTGCATAAAATTCTTGGGCAACAGTTGTTTGACCCGCCAAATGTAGCGGGGTGGCCGGGTGGACAATTATGGATTGACAGTTCAACATTATTATACCGGATGCGATTACCGGAATTACTTTTACAGGAAGCCGAATCAATTATGACTCCCAAAGATGAATTTGATAATCTTGAAAGTTTAAAAGTAGATAAGACTACAACCCGGAAAGTAAAAACCACTTTTGAAATCATAGCTTTTGAAAAAATGTTTGCGAAAATTCCGGATGAAAAACTTCCTGTCGCAATAATGAACTTTCTCTTACAAAATGAAGTTGAACCCTTACAGGTTGAACTTATTCAAAAATTGACGGCATCAGATCGCGGAAGCGAAAAAATTTTTAAGACTGCTATTTATGTGATGAGCTTACCCGAATATCAACTTTGTTAAAACAGAACAGATGAGTCAAATTTCACGGAAAAATTTTCTTAAACTTTCTGCTCTTGCATCGGGTTCGGCATTAATTCCTGAGTTTTTACATGGATTGGGAAATTCGCTTTTACCACCTTTGAAAGAAACTGGCAAATCACTGGTTATTATTCAGCTTTCGGGCGGGAATGACGGCTTGAATACATTCATACCTTATCAGAATGATATGTATTATCAACTTCGCCCCTCCCTCTCCTACCAAAAGGAAAAAATTTTAAAAATCACAAAAGAAATGGGACTGAATCCGGCAATGGGTGCTATGCAGCCGTTGTATGACAGAGGCGAATTATGTATCATCAATAATATTGGATATCCGAATCCTGATCATTCCCACTTCCGGTCAATGGATATTTGGACAACAGCAAGTGGAAGTGATCAGTACCTGGACACAGGCTGGCTTGGACGATATCTTGATTCCCATTGTCATCCCTGCAGCGATCCGCATCATGCAGTTGAAGTGGATGATATGTTGAGCACTGCTTTAAAAGGGATGCACGCCAAAGGTCTCGCCATCAGCAATCCCGAACGTTTATACCGGGTAACACAGGATCCCTTTATTCAGGATGTAAGTAAGATGCAACCTGAGTCAAAACAAAACACAACAAAATCGTACCTGTACAAAACGCTGGCTGAAACATCCATGTCAGTGGGATATGTTTATGAAAAATCTAAAATTTACAAATCAGCAGCCACGTATCCTGCTAACCGATTCGGCAATAACCTGAAATTAATTACTGAACTTATTTGCTCCGGTAGTGAAACAAAAGTGTATTACATATCCTTGTCAGGATTTGATACGCATGCACGGCAAAAACAGGTTCACGAAAGATTACTGACCACTTTGTCAGAAGGGTTGCATGCAATGGTAGGTGACCTTAAGAAAAATAACAGGTTCGACGATACACTCATAATGGCTTTCTCAGAATTTGGGCGAAGGGTCAAACAAAATGGCAGCGAAGGAACCGATCATGGTGAAGCCAATAATTTATTTTTACTTTCCGGATCATTAAAACAAAAAGGATGTATTAACGAAATGCCTGACCTTTCGGACCTGTCATTATATAACCTGAAATACAAGGTAGATTTTCGCAGTGTGTATGCTACAGTGCTGAACAAATGGTTAAAGGCGGATGATGAAAAGATTATTGGATCTTCGTTTCAACAACTGGAGTTTATTTAATTAATGTTCACCTTGATTATTTTGTCAATACAAGTTTTTTACCCGCCAATTTTTTACCATCGCTCTTTAAAACAACATGATAAACGCCACTGTTGAATTTCTCTCCGTTCCAGGTAACGCTTTTTGAATTGGCATCCGGTTTAATTTCATACACAGCACGACCTCCCATATCATAAATCAGCAAAGAATAATTTAAAAGTGATTCATCAGTAATAGTTATAGTAAAACTTTCACGCGAAGGATTGGGAGATATAGCAAGCAGTTGTTCGGTTTCGGCGAACAATTCATGCATGTTTACAGTGTAATCAAACATTCCAATTGTATATTCGCCCAACTTAAGAGTGTCAACCGTAAAACTGCCCCTTTTATCAATTGCTGATGGCCCTACATTATGAACAAAGGAACCAACTACCTCCCAGTTAGCTCCTGCTCCGGGACGGTAAAGAATACAAAGGCTGTCCTCATTACCGGTAATAAATGTATTATCCAGATATCCTGTAGTTGCACTTGTTGAACCATCGTATACGAAAGTACCTTTGATGTGATTAGGAACAATATATCCATCAATTTTCCAATAATGATAATCAGATAATCGAATTCCGGGATTTGAATTAATAAACGGATCGGGAGCCACGAAATTATGCTCTGCTCTAACGAAACAGTTAAGAGGTGGTTGTGTTAATGAAATAACATTTAATGAAACATTTGTTTCAGGTAAAGTTTGCACACCGGTAGTAAAAATTGCCTTTTCATTTGAAACCCTTGCATCACTTACTTTTCCATAGCGGTCAAGGTATATTGCTATTGCGGAAAAATAAATTGGAATATGAAAAACATTTGTTGCAGAATCAATCACAACTCTGACAGTTGTATCAGTAACTCCATTGGTGAATGTAATTTCAACAGGCATTTCGTATAAATGATTATTCCCTTTACTGCGTTGACGTGTGTGAATATAATAATGATCGAGTCCTCCCGGAACATAGACCACCGAATCAATGGAAAAATGAGGAAATCCCGGAGTATAAATCCAGTCATCGAAAAACCGGTTCATATTTATTCCGGAACCTGCAGTAAGTTCATCACTTAATCCCGCACTATTGGCGTGGCTATATGCTTTATTATTCATGTACGTTTGCGCACCAGCAAAAAATGCACTGTCGCCCATATAATTTCTTAGCGTATGAACAACATCCGCTCCTTTTTGATACACATGAAATCCATAAGTGCTGGCATGTGGAATAGCATTCATAGTCAGATAACTTCCATCCTGCGCGGGTGTATGTGCAAATTGAAGAACCTTGCGGTGATTCGTCCGGATCCAGTCGCGATAAGCTGTTTCGCCGTAAATAATTTGTGTATAATACGCTTCATTAAAAGAAGCAAAACCCTCATTGAGCCACATATCTTCAGCCGTTTCGCAAGTCACTTTATCACCCCACCACATATGTGATAATTCATGAGCCCACAAAGTAGCATAACTCTGTGTGCCATTAACAAACGCACGTCCGATGTGAATACTGGAAGCATGTTCCATAGCCCCGCTGTTAAATGGAATCAGGCAGTACCCAACCTTATCAAAAGGATAAGGTCCGTATGAATTTATAAAGGAATATAGAATCGTATCCAGGTTGGCAAATGTTGCCAGTACGTTATTGGTATCAGCAGGCAATGCTGCAAACTCAACGGGTATGCCATTTGAAACCCGCTGCAACGTATGATAGGGAGCCACTGCCATACTTGCCAGGTACGAAGGAATTGTCTGGTTTTGTTTCCAGTGCCAGGTTATTGAACCATCCGGATTATTAATACTTTGCTGAAGGGTTCCATTGCAAAATGCTTTTGATGAAGATGCCGTGGTTATAAAAAAATCATACCTGCTGCGTGATACAAAATTATCCACACATGGAAACCATGCTCTGCCAAAATTGTGCGGATCGGCAGTAAAACCTACACCCAGGTTAAAAGCATAATTACCATTAAAATAAAAACCTCCCCATCCGGAAGCATCCTGTGCCGGTGTTCCCTGGTAATAAATCCAAACAACAACCGAATCACCAAGATTGATAGCGGGAGTTAATTGAATACTGATAATAGTGTCATTATAAGTGTGCGTAACAGCATATCCATTACATACAATAGAATCGAGATCAAATCCCAAAAGGGAAAGTTCAAAAGTTGAAACCGGGGCTGCCTGAGCTACAACAGTAACACCTGAATAACACTGCAATTCCTGTTGAGCAAAATCAATTGAATCAATATGCAGCTCGTAATGCGTTACATTATAATCTGTGGCTACAGTCGAAATACCATTTAGGGACAAAAATTTTTGATGCATTTCCTGGCAGGGTGATAAAGCGGATTGCCCATGAGAGTAACAAGACCATACCAAACACAAAATAAATAACAGGTTTTTCATGATGAAAGAATCAATTAAGATTATAAAATTAGGCGTTTTTAACTATTAAGTGGGTAATTTTAACAACTTATTGACTAACAGTATTTTATGTTTATTAACGTTACAATTCTGACCCGCACAACTGCATTTCTAAGGCAGGGTATTATTTATTAATCGGGGGAGGCTTTGGCCATATTAAAATTCGCTAATTTCGCACCCTGTTGTAAAAAATATACCTGATGTCAGTCATCAAATTAACAAGAAAAGGTTCAGCAACCGACAGTACCAATCCTTTTGAGGCAATGATTGAGCGGCTTAATGAAGCAGCCAAGATCATCAAATTGGACGAAGATGTTTACCAGGTAATGAAAAACCCGGTAAAACAAATTCTTGTCAGCCTTCCGGTACGCATGGACAATGGCAAAACCAAAGTTTTTGAGGGTTACCGGATAATCCACAGCACTGCGCTGGGACCTTCAAAAGGGGGAATCCGCTATTCGATGGATGTGAATCCGGAAGAAATAAAAGCACTCGCGGCATGGATGACATTCAAGTGTGCTATTGCAGATATACCTTATGGCGGAGCCAAGGGTGGCATTACCTGTGACCCCCGGATTATGTCAAAAGGTGAGTTGGAACGTCTTACACGGGCTTACACATCAGCAATGTCTGATATTTTCGGTGTGGATAAGGATATTCCGGCTCCGGATATGAATACCGGCCCCCAGGAAATGGCCTGGATCGTTGATGAGTTTTCAAAAATCTCAGGAGGATTCACACCAGGAATTGTGACGGGAAAACCACTTCATTTGGGTGGCTCACTGGGTCGTGTGGAAGCTACCGGCCGCGGCGTGGTGGTTTCTGCAATGGCTGCCATGGCAAAATTGAATATGGATCCATTCAAAAGCACTGTTGCCGTGCAGGGATTTGGAAACGTGGGGTCAATAACAGCTCAACATTTCGTAAATCATGGAGTTAAAGTAGTTGCAATATCTGATCATACCGCCGCTTTTTACAATCCGAAAGGCATCAACATTGCAAAAGCCATTGAATATCGTGACAAGCACAAAGGTGTTCTTAAAGGTTTTAAAGGTGGTGACCTGATCACCAATGAAGAACTTTTAGTTTTGAGAGTTGATGTTCTGGCACCTTGTGCAATGGAAAATCAGATTCGCGCTGCCACTAATGCAGCAAAAATCAAAGCTAAACTTATTGTTGAGGGAGCAAATGGTCCAACAACAGCAAGGGCTGATGAAATACTTAATAAAAATGGTGTGCTGGTTGTTCCCGACATTCTTGCCAACGGGTGTGGAGTTACCGTTTCATATTTTGAGTGGGTACAGAACCGGACAGGCTATTATTACCGTGAAGAAGAGATAAACAAACGTGCTGATGTTTGGATGAACAAGGCATTTAACAGTGTCTGGGACACCGCTCAAAAATATAAAGTCTCCATGCGAATCGCAGCCTACATCTTTGCATTGCAGAAAGTTGAAAAGGCTATAAAATCACGAGGAAATTTCTAATATGTTTACAGCCGGAAAATAATTTTCCGGCTTATTCATTTAACACTTTTTTTATTGAACAGATATGAGGATTCATAGGGAAGGATATACTATCATAAGTGGCACCGTTGCATTACTGGCCCTGATAAATGTTCTTATCTTAATTTTTTTCCCGGGACAGCCTTTCGTCATTATCCCCATAATGTTTGTTTCCCTTGTAGTTTTTCTATTAATCCTTCAGTTTTTCAGATATCCCGAACGCGATCTTTCCCGTAGCGAACAATGCGTCATTTGCCCGGCAGATGGAAAAGTAGTGGTCATTGAAAAAACGTATGAAGCTGAATATTTTAAGGCCGATCGAATGCAGGTCTCGGTTTTTATGTCACCCATTAACGTGCATGCCAATTGGTATCCTGTTAGCGGGAAAATAAGTTTCCTGCGTTATCACAAAGGAAAAAAACTGGTAGCCTGGCATCCTAAATCTTCTACAGAGAATGAACGTACCACCATTGTCATTCAAAAAGATAATAAGACCGAAATTCTTGTGCGCCAGATTGCAGGTGCTCTTGCCAACCGTATAGTTTATTACCCGCAAGAGGGTGATATGATCAGGCAGTGCGCTGAACTTGGTTTTATAAAGTTTGGTTCCCGTGTAGATTTATTCCTGCCGTTGAATTCTAAAATCAATGTGCGTCTTGATCAAAAAGTTAAAGGTGGAATGGATGTTCTTGCAGAACTCCTGTAATCAATTAATACATAAAAAAACTCCGGTGAGAATTTCACCGGAGTTTTTTTATACCTGTTGAATTATTGAATTACAATTTTTATAACTCTGTTTTCACCGGAACTGTGTTGGATTTTCATAAAGTAAATTCCGTTAGCTGCTTCTGATAAATCGATAATCTTAACCGACTCATTTGTTTGAGCAATATAAATTTCTTTTCCTGCAGGATCAATTACGCTTATTACACAGTTTATATTTCTCTCGTTGTTTATTACAACCTGGAATATGCCTTCCGATGGATTCGGGAATACATTAAAGGAAACAAATGACGCTTCACCAATCCCAACATTTACCATTGGATAATCAACCGAAATGTTTTCACAACCATTAACATCATCCACAGTAACCGAATAATTCCCGTTCACAAGAGGAATATAAAATGATCCCGTTGCACCCGGAAGAATAGCTCCATTAAGATACCATTGGAAATTTCCACTTCCGCTGGCATAAAGCGTATCATTCGATTGAGAAATCAGGGGGGCAGCCGGTAAAGGATACACATCAACCTGGTATGACAACACAGCTGATGATGAACATCCGTTCATGTCTGTTGCATAAACTGTATATGATCCCGAGGAATCGGCTACTGTATAAGCATTGAATATAGCTCCGGGAATATTGTTACCATTAAAGGTCCACTGGTAATCGTAACCAAGAACTGCAATTACTGAAAGTGTTACAGAATCTCCCTGGCAAAACACAGTTGGTCCACTTGCCGTGATAACAGGAGCTGAAGGCAATGGATTTACCTGAACATTGAATCCCGCAGGGTCAGAAACACTTGTACAACCTGTGCTTCCGGTTGCTGTTACAGTGTAAACTCCTCCGTCAACAGCCGACAGTGACGGGCCTGTTCCATTCGGAATTGCGACTCCGTTCAATTGCCATTCATAAGTTACTCCCGGTTCAGGAGTTACATCAAGCTGAACAGAACCTCCTGCACAGAAAACCGGATTACCGGATGCCGAAATAACAGGCACCACAGGCAAAGCAGTAACTGTAACTGTTGTTCCTGAAACCGAGGCAGCGGTACATCCGCCTGCTGAAGTTGCAACAACCGTGTAATTTCCATTAGCCACAGCCGTTATACTTGAAGTTGTAGCTCCCGGAATATCGATTCCATCCAGTTGCCATTGATAAGTTTCCCCTGGAACCTGCACAACATCAAGTATCACTGAGTCACCTTCACAGAAAGTCACATTTCCGGTGGCTGTAATTTGAGGTGCTGAAATAGAATCAATGCTAACATTGATGGATGCGGTAAAGCTGCATCCCGTAAGGGGATTGAGTATTTCAAGAGAATAATTTCCTGCAATAGCCGCAACCAGACTGTCTGAAGTTTCACCGGTGAGCAATATTCCGTCTCCATACCACTGATAACTTAAGGAACCTTGACCTGATGTATTGGTAGCAATCAGGGTAACCACATTATTATTACAAATCGTAAATGACGGCTGCGCAAAAGTATGCTCAGGGAGCGGGTTCACAGTTACCTGGATTGGCGCGCTTGTTGAAGTACCGCATGCGTTGGTAACAACAACAGTATATGCACCATTTGCAACTGCAGAGTAATCGGCATTAGTTTCAAGAAGTAAATCACTGCCATCCAGCTGCCATTGATAAGTGTAAGCAGGATCTGTTCCTGCAGTCAATACTACTGAAAGTCCTTCGCAAAATTCTGTTGCACCACCGGCAGTTGCTGTTGCGACCGGCGGAACTGTTACAATAATATCAAATCCATTATCATTTCCCGTAAAGGCAGGATTGGTAGAAATTACACGTATGCGGTAACCGTTACCGGGAGGGGTATTGGCGGGAATAGTTGCTGTAATAATTCCCGATTGATAATCGGTGACCGATCCAATATTCACCGGATTGGTAAAATCACCATTCATATCGGAAAGCTGTGCTCTAAAAATGTTAGCAGGGACAAACAAACCGCCCTGGTTAAAGGCTCCGGTAATATCATAGGAAACGGACACACTGCTGCCCGGACAAACAACTGAAGCCAATGGCTGTACCACATTGATAGTTCTTTGAAGATCGTAGAAGAATATATCTGTTATAATTTCTATTCCGAACAACTCCATAGTGTTAACCTGCATAACCGGAATTTGCAAGCCAGGGGATAACCATTTATATTCAGTCATCACCGGGCGGTCAATTGCAAAGCCTATTCCCAGGGAATCCAGGTTGATTGTATCTTTTCCCATCAACGTAGTTTTAACCCGTAATGCATCAAAGCTTCCCGCAGGAGTATTGATAACACCCCACCCATCAACTTCGTTATAACGGTTTTGTTCATAGCCATAATAGGCAAGTGTTGGCAGGCTGATATTATATGCTGAAAATGATGAATCGGTGTCACCAAAATTTAAAGGCAGACTGTATATTTCATCATGGTTTGAAAAAATTACCGGGATTGGAATACCTGCCAGTTCCATACCATATCCAACAGCCTTGTAAACTGTTGCGCTGCGGTAATAAAATGTGTAGGGATTTGTAACGGGTAAAAGATTGTTAAAAGGTATGTCAACACCGGGCTTTGCATGATTGGCCCTGTTTGGATTCAGAAAAAAATCGATATACGTTAGCGCATATACGAAATTAGTTGAGGCCACTGTCTGATATACTGCGGAATCCTGCGTAGTGGCAGTCAGGTTAGGAAAGTTCCATACATGATTGGCCCCTGTTGCGGCATAATTAAGGAATGGATTTATTCCGGCACGGGTCCGATATAAAGCATCGCCGGCACCGGGCATATCATTTTGAGTGATCGTTACCTGTGCGGAAACGTCAATAGCAAACAACACGCAAATAGCTAGTAGCAGTTTTTTCATATGAATATGTTTTTAGGAGAGAATTTATAAAGGTTAAATAAATTCTGTCACAATTTTAATGAAATTCAGTGGCAAAAAACCAAAAAGTTGGTGAACGTAAGTAAATGAAGGATAAAAATGTAAAAACTGTTGACTACTGCGAACAAAGGGCAGTCACATTATCACTGTCTGAGGTATAAGTGAGATTAATCTTATTATTACCATAAATACCGCTTCCTGATAAATCTACCTGGGAAATTGTCTGGGCAGGAATAGTGACACTGTTTTCAGAAACAAGCCAAACTGCATAAAATGGCGCTCCAATGTTATTGAAATTGTATACGTACAGTGTATCATCGGCACCATGCTTTTGAATGGTAATGGTAAAAGTTGTGGGAGCATTTCCTGCAACGGTTTCCTTGCACAACCAATCCCCTACATACTTATCGCGGTCACTGCCCGGTATATTTGGATCAGCACCGTTATCATCGGTACAGGCTGCGAAAAATACAGCCAGTGATAAAATACAGAGAACTTGTTTTATAAATTTAACAGACATCATCGCCGCCACTTCAAATATTATTCCAAAAAATAATTTTTATTTTTTTACTTCAGTCGTTCGCGGATGTCCAAACGGTGTTTCCTTGCCGTATCAAGTGCGATATCATAGCCCGCATCCATATGTCGGATTACTCCCATGGCCGGGTCATTATGCAACACTCTTTTCAATCGTATTGCAGCGTCTTCAGTTCCATCGGCAACAATTACCATTCCTGCATGAATGGAATAACCAATACCCACTCCTCCCCCATGATGCAGGGAAACCCAGCTTGCCCCGCCGGCAGTATTTATTAACGCGTTTAAAACCGGCCAGTCGGCAATGGCATCTGAACCATCTTTCATTGCTTCCGTCTCACGGTTTGGTGATGCCACTGATCCTGTATCCAGGTGATCGCGGCCAATTACAATTGGTGCCTTTACTTTTCCTTTTGCAACCAAATCATTGAATGCAAGTCCTGCTTTTTCTCGCTCACCTTGTCCCAACCAGCAGATCCTGGCCGGTAAGCCTTGAAATGCGATACGTTCCTGCGCCATCTTAATCCACCTCGCAAGGGCTTCATTTTCGGGGAACAATTCTAAAATCAATTTATCGGTTTCAAAAATATCTGCAGGATCACCTGATAGAGCGGCCCACCTGAAAGGACCTTTACCCTCACAAAATAACGGCCTTATATAGGCAGGAACAAAACCGGGGAAATCGAATGCATTTTTCAATCCCATTGCAAAAGCCTGGCCGCGAAGATTATTTCCATAATCAAAAGTTACAGCACCTCTGCGCTGTAATTCAATCATCAATTGAGTATGTTTAACCATGCTCTCCTTGCTCAGTTGTATATATTTTTCGGGATCGGATTCACGCAATACTTTTGCCTGTTCAACGGAAAGTCCCTGCGGAAAATATCCTACCAAAGCATCATGCGCTGAGGTCTGATCCGTCAAAGTATCCGGAACCACTCCTCTTTCAATTAATCGTTCCAGCAAATCAATTATATTTGCAACCACTCCTATTGAAATTGCCTTTCCGTCACGTTTTGCCTCAAGCGCTTTGTCAATGCCTTCATCAATGTTGTGAGTCATCACGTCTATGTAACGCGTATCGAGGCGCTTTTGAATTCTCCACGCTTCAACATCTGCCGCAAGGCAAACACCTTCATTCATTGTGATTGCCAATGGCTGAGCGCCACCCATCCCGCCAAGGCCACCGGTTACTGATAAAGTATTTCGTAACGAACCTCCAAAATGCTGCCGGGCAACTTCTGCAAATGTTTCATAGGTACCCTGAACTATTCCCTGCGAACCAATATAAATCCACGAGCCGGCTGTCATTTGTCCGTACATAGTCAGACCTTTTGCCTCCAGTTTCCTGAAATTTTCCCAGGTCGCCCAATGTGGAACCAGCATTGAATTACTGATGATAACACGCGGTGCATCCTTATGCGTTGGTAAAATACCAACAGGTTTGCCTGATTGAATTAAAAGCGTTTCATTGTCCTCTAAATCCTTCAGCGCTTTTACAATGAGCTCAAAGGATTCCACATTTCTTGCAGCTTTTCCTGTGCCACCATACACAATAAGATCTTCGGGCCGTTCGGCAACTTCAGGATCCAGGTTGTTGTGCAACATGCGTAAGGCTGCTTCCTGCACCCAGCCTTTGCAATTGAGATGCGTTCCGGTGGGAGTTTTCGTTTTAGTCAGATCAAGTTTTCCGCTTAGCGTTTTCATAGTACTGGCGAATTTATTCCGGCGGGTTTTTCGAAATTATGGATTTCTTTTTTTCCCGGTAAGGACAATGTTTACAATTATTATGACAGCAATACCCTCGTTTCAGATGATAGGCTTCGGTGAAAACTATAAAACCTTCTTCTGAAAAATAATAGTCTTCCTTGTCAAATTTATCGGTGAACGACATTCCACAAAATTAAGGTAATTTCGGGGTTTAACAGTTGGCTGCTTCAATATGTTTTGGACTGATTTTAAACCGGATATAACCGACACTGGCCCATTTAATTATGATAATGGAATCCGGTTAACGGTACGCAGGCTTGATTTAATGGACCCCGTTTGGGGAGGGAATAAATGGTTTAAACTGAAGTATAACCTGGAGCGGTTTCAGAGGCAGGGTTATGAAGAAATCATCACTTTCGGTGGTGCATTCTCAAATCATATAGCAGCAGTCGCCCGTGTGGGAAAAAAATTAGGGTTCAGAACTACCGGTATTATCCGGGGCGAACCGGAATCAAAATCAAATACAACGCTTTCAAGAGCGGAGCATGATGGCATGCAACTGGTTTTTGTTTCGCGAGAGGCTTATCGGCAGAAAGACAACCCTTCTTTTTTGCCAACCCTATTGCCCGGGAAAAGCAATTACATGATTTTGCCGGAAGGGGGTGGCAATGAAGAAGGTGTTTTAGGTTGCAGTGAAATAGTAAACCTGAAAGATTTTCATTTTTCACATGTTGTTGTTGCTTGCGGAACCGGAACAACAGCTGCCGGTATTATCAGCAGTCTGAATTCAAACCAGCAATTAATTGGTGTCAGTGTTTTACGAGATGGAAAATCAATTGAAGAAACCATCAATAATTTCCTCATCCAATCCAGGCCCGGAAAAATTTCGTCAAACTGGCAAATCATGCATGAATTTCATTCAGGAGGTTATGCCAGGACTACTCCTGAATTGCTCGCATTCTGTGAGAATTTTACATCGCGTACTGCTGTTCCTATTGAGTCGGTTTACACCGGAAAAATGTTTTATGGGATTGAAAAAATGATTTCTGCAGTTAATTTTCCGTCAGGAGCGAATATTTTGGCAATTCATACCGGAGGACTGCAATACTTGTTATAAGTTAAAATCTGATTGCAAGTCCGGTTCCAAGGTCGATTCCTGTAAAAGACAAAGGATATTCATAATCAGATCCCAGGTTATCATCGATACGGCCATTATTAAAATTCATGTAAGGAATTCCAAAATGAAGGCTGAGGGCAATAGCATTGGAAACATAAAACCGTGCATTCATCAATCCAATTCTTACATACGTTCCTGTTGAAGTAAACCTGCTTTCACGCGCATCATTACTTTCATACTTGAATGCGGAGATGCCCAATCCGATTCCGCTATACAAATCTATCCGGCTTGCTCTGACCCAATGAAAATTTCCTGTAAGCAACAGATCAAAACTGTTAGCTGAAGCAATTGTTCCCGTAATTGTATCCTCTCCGGTAAAATAATTGCAAATTCCCGCCTCAATCCCTACTCCGATACGTTCAGTAATCGCATATTCAAATCCAATCGGGATGGTATAACTGGCTGCTGCATCGTCGCCATCATCATCATCTTCATCATTGTCCGAAACTTTATAAATTGAAATTTTAATCCCGGTATATATTATCTTATTCCCTTTGGCAAAGCTTTGGGCTTTCAGATCCTGGGTATAGGATAGCGTAAGGAAAGGTAACAACATGAGGATTAACTTCTTCATAGAACCAATTTTAAGGTGAAATTATTCATAAACTCAACATTAAAAACAATCTCTTCCTGCAATCATTCACAATTTTATTGACAATCCGGCTGAATTAACAGATAGATGTTCATTACTACAGACAGGAACCTTCCTTACCCATCATAAAATTCACTTTTATTGCGTTTCAATACCGGAAATCCATTTCATGAAAAAAACCATCAGTATACTTACCCTGTTCCTTCTCCCTTTACTGGCGCTGACGCAGCCTCCTAAACGCATTTCCACTCCAGAATACATAAGTCTGTATAAGGAAGATGCAATAAAGGATATGAAAAAAATGGGGGTGCCGGCAAGCATTACTCTTGCCCAGGGCATTCTGGAATCGGAAAGTGGCAACAGCGTTCTTGCCCGGGAAGCGAAAAACCATTTTGGAATAAAGTGTCATAAAGAATGGACCGGAGAGACATTTCACAAGGATGATGATGCAAAAGATGAATGTTTTCGCAAATACAGAACTGTACTGGAATCTTTTGATGATCATGGCCGGTTTTTGAGAGAGCGGTCCCGTTATGCATTTTTATTTGATTATACAATCACCGATTATAAAAGCTGGGCACATGGCCTCAAAAAAGCAGGCTATGCTACCAATCCCCGATATGCTGAGCTTTTAATTAAACTGATTGAGACCCATGAATTATATAATTATGATACCGGAGGAAAAAATATGCCAATATCACAGGGTTCTCCTCCACCGGTTGCCAGTGCTCAGGGGAAAACACATGAACATCCAAAACAAGGCAAACCGGCCCAAAAACCTGAAAAAGCGGTAAAGGCAGGAGTTATGGTTAATGCTCAACAGGTACCTTATGTAATAGCAGGCAAAGATGATTCGTGGTTTTCAATAGCTGTTTCGCAGGATCTACGCCTCTGGCAGGTATTGAAATATAACGATGCGCGCCAGAATGATATTATTGAATCCGGAAGCATTGTTTACCTGAAACCAAAACGAGGCCGTCCATCAAAAGATTTTCATATAGCCACGGAAGGTGAAACTCTTTGGGAAATTTCACAGCAACATTGTGTAAGGCTGAAGAAACTCATAAAACTTAACGGAATGGAATCCGGAGTCACTATTTCAGCGGGCCAGAAAATAAAATTAAGGTGATAATTAAGTTATTCGATGGAATAAACATATAACAGGTTTTCTTTTCCCCCTGTTACCAGATGCTTGTGTCCATCCATGTTCATTTCATCTATTAAAATAGGAGTACTACCTTTTACAGGGAAGCCATTATAAACCGAACCATTCATTTTTATCAGCCACGTTTTATCGGCCACATCCGAACGGACACCCATAACATGTTCACCGTTTTTTATAGTCAGCAACTGAATGGTACCATTCATCTGACTGTCGAATTCTTTCCTGAAGATCATAGCCAGTTGTGAATTATAGGCAATCAGTTCTCTTCCATCAAGGAAAATATAATCCGGTTCATTATTGCCATCAGCATCGGCATAAAGAAAGCCATGTTCCGGCGAAACAGTTTTCAAAGGAAGTGAGTTGATGATGCCATCGGGCCTGATCTCAATTATATTTCCTTCGGCATCGGTAGTAATTAAACTTCCTGATCCGGTTTTGAAGATTCCCGAATTACGTGCCTGTGTGAATTCACTTCCGACAGGAATCCCCTGCTCTCCATAACGGTTCACAAAAGCCACCTTTCCGGTTTGATCGGTAATCAGCAGAATGTGCTTGCTATTGACTTCGATAGACCGAACAGGATCAACCACTTTGTCGAGTGTATATTGAAAGTTCCAGCCCGGGAGCGGTTTCCCGGAAGGCAGATATGCGTAAATGCGGCGGTTATCGCATGCCACGTAAATCTTAAAATCCCTGTTTTTGTCGAAATCAAATACGGCCAGGCCGTTAGTTGCTTCCGCAGGTAACCGGATGGGAAAGTTTCCTACAGGACTCCCCTGCGTATCGAACAGGTACATGTATTCGGCTGTGTTGAAAAGGAATTGCCGGGAATTGTTTTTGAAGAGGTCGATTTCGAAAATCTCACCCATGATCCTGCCATCCACGGGTTGCTTCCAAATGATATTGCCACTGTTATCGGTTAAATAAATGTTGGATGCATTATCCTGAAAAATAAGTTGCCTGCTTTTTGAAACAGGGTCTGTTGTAACGAGCGGTTTCATTGAAACTGAAGTATCGGTTTCAACTGCAAAAATCAAATCGACACCTTCAGCCGACTTGTTTCTGAAAAAGTTCAGCACTGAAGTCATTTTCATCATTGTATCGCCTGCAGTTACCTGGAAGCCGATGCTGCTGATTCCTGAAAAAATATCTTTATACTGATCACTGTATTTTTTCCATTCGGCATTAGCCATTGATTTAAAAATCTGACTGGCAAGAGGTGGCCTGACAAAGAAAAAATGGTTAGCCTCGCCGGGATAATTCTTCATTGCCTCTTTAAAAAATTCCGTCTTATGAAGGAGTAAACCCGATTTATATTCATCTATGAATGTCCTGAGTGCAGAAGCCTGGTTGGCAATTACAATGTAATTCTGAATATCGGTGTAGTACATTTTATTAACCGCACTGAAAGTTTCACCAAACAAAGCAGGTATGACTCCATTCAACCTGATAAAACCGATTGCATGTCCGTTATACGATTCTTCCTTTGTAATAGTATTGTTTTTTTTATCTATTATTTTACTGATGGCATGTAATGATTTTTTTGCCTGTGCAATATTCTGTGTCTTAAATATTGCAAATGAATTATTGTTGTAGTTTGATCCCGCAGGTTCAGTAATGACCAATGCATATTCATTACCTATCCATTCCAGCATTTTACTTTCCAGATTGAGCTTATACCCGGTGCTGACTGATTGAAGCAGCTCTTGTTTTTTCTCTTTTTGACCAGCAGTAAAATAATGGTTGCTTAAATGTGAATAGTAGGATTTGAAATCGCTGGTTCCGATATAATTTATGGCTGCTGTTTTCCGGGGCAATATGTTCAACAGTTCCTTTGCTACCGGTTGCTGCTTATTAAAACAGTTAATAAACTGACCGGAGTCATTAACCGTCAGATAACCTGAAAATTTTAAAGCCTGCTGTTGGGGATCCACAGCAGCCATAGCCCAGTCGCCATAATTTTTAAAGACATGCGACCGGGGTGATGAACCCGAATTAAGAAAAATTCCGGTAAGTAAGGGCAAATTCCTGAAGTTTATAAACAGCGATGTCTTTCCCTCTGCACGTAACTCATTCAACAGATAAGTATTTGTGATGACGGGCTTTCCCAATTTCATTTGCCGCAAGGCATCCTCAACCAGGAATGGGGTGAAACTTGCAATAAAAATTCCACGGGATGTTACGTAGGAAAAAATTTTGCCATCTGCGAGAATAATTTCTCTGATACTATTTCCATCGTAATTCCTTTTTACAAAATCAGTCTCCGACTTGCTCAATGATTTCAACAAATCATCAGCTTTTTTTTCACTAAATCCATTATCCAGGCTTTTAAGAAACAAAAAGTCAAATTTACCTGCACCTGTTACATGCCCTGTAATGAATAATGGTTGACCGCTGAGAAAATCTGCCAGGCTTTTATTGTTAACCGATGTGGTATCAAAAAAATTTAACTGCTTTTCAAGTTTTGCAAACAAAGGTGCGGTTTTCACAACCGGCCAGAGATCTGATTTCAACAATTGAATCAGATTGCCCGAAGAAGAATTGTACGTAATGAGCATTGTAACATCAGCCGGAATCGCAATTACCGGATTACCTCCTTTATTCCTTTCATTTTTGAGATAAAAAAAAGTGGCTGCAACGGCGACAAGGATCAATAATGTTATAAAAGAAGCACTGACAACTCTTTTCATTGTACTACTATAAATTTATCAGAATGCGGGGAGTAATTTTATATAGGACCGGTTTCAGGTACGGTTTTATTTTTACACCACCGGCCTTCACCATAACTCACTTCCAGAGGAAACAAAGGTGGTTTCAAAGCTAAACCATAGTAACACAGGGATGTGTTACAAAAAATCAATTTATTTACAATGTAATGTTAATAAGGATAAGATCAATCCTCATTCATTTCAAATTCCAGTTTGGTTTGATAATCGAGCCGGAAACTCCTTCGGTGAAAAGGAGAAATTCCAAATTTGGAAAGTGCTTCCCTGTGCTCCTGAGTAGCATAGGCTTTGTTAGTTTTCCAACCATAATGAGGAAACTGTTCGTGCAGTTGATTCATATAATCGTCGCGTTCAGTTTTTGCAAGAACCGACGCCGCTGCTATTGAGGCATATAATCCGTCGCCTCCAATAAAACACTTATGCGGTATCGTTGGATACGGGGTAAAACGGTTTCCATCGATAATCAACAGCCCCGGTCGTGCCTGCAACTGGTCAATGGCCTTATGCATAGCCAAAAATGAAGCTTTCAAAATATTGATGGTGTCAATTTCCGTATGATCACACACCCCAACGGCCCAGGCTATTGCTTTTTTCTTTATCACATCACGTAACAGCAGGCGGTGCAGCTCAGTCATTTTTTTTGAATCATCCAGCAGTTTATGCGAAAACCGCTTTGGCAGAATTACTGCAGCTGCAAAAACAGGACCTGCCAGGCAACCTCTTCCGGCCTCATCACAGCCGGCTACCAGCACCTGGGAATCTTTATAATCTTTCAGCATAATTGAAGTTGAGCGCAGGTCACAAATTAATTAGGCTAAATTTGCATCAACTTTTCCGAAATGCAAAAAAAATTTATCACCAATCTTGCCTTTCTTCTTTTCCTGAACCTCCTGATCAAACCTTTTTGGTTATTAGGAATCGACCGGTCTGTACAAAATGTCACAGGTGCGGAAGTATATGGTGCCTATTATGCCCTGTTTAATTTTTCTTTCCTATTCAATATCTTGCTGGATCTGGGTATTACCAACTTTAATAACCGTAACATTTCGCAAAACAGGCACTTACTTGATAAACATTTGTCAGGAATACTTATCCTGAGGCTTGGTCTTGCTGGTCTTTACATTGTAGTTAATCTTATCGCCGCCTTTTTTATTAACTATTCCATCGATCAATTGGGAATGCTACTGGTATTACTTCTTAATCAAGTACTTATATCTTTTATTTTATATCTGAGATCCAACCTGGCGGGGTTGCATTTGTTTAAAACTGACAGTATAATATCAGTACTAGACCGGGCAATCATGATCATTTTCTGTTCGGTGCTGCTTTGGGGAAACATTACTGATATGCCTTTCCGGATTGAATGGTTTATTTGGGCACAAACTCTAGCGTATGTCATAACGGCAGTCATAACTTTCATGGTCGTAGCCCGGAAAGCAGTGTTCACAACTTTAACCTGGAACCCGCTTTTTGCTCTTATGATTTTGAAAAAGAGCTATCCATTTGCCATTCTTATTTTGCTGATGACTTTTTATAACCGAATCGATACGGTTATGCTGGAGCGTTTGCTCGAAGATGGAGCGCGCGAGGCGGGAATTTATGCCCAGGCTTACCGGATCCTGGATGCTTCCAATATGATGGCCTTTTTATTTGCCGGCTTGCTCTTGCCAATGTTTTCCCATATGCTAAAACATCAACATACTATAAAAGAGTTGTTACGGCTTTCGTATGCACTTATTGCAGTGCCGGCAATTATGGCGGGGAGTGCTGCTATTTTTTACAGGTTTGAAATTATGGATTTATTGTATAAAGAACATATTACAGAATCGGCTGATATTTTTGCCATCATTATGACGTGTTTTTTCGCAATTTCCACCACCTATATTTTTGGTACGTTGCTTACAGCTAATGGGAACCTCCGTCAACTGAATATAATGGCCTCCATTGGGATGGGCTTTAACATTATGATGAATTTTATTCTGATTCCAACCTACCAGGCAAAAGGAGCCGCCGTAGCCAGTCTGCTAACGCAATTTTCAACAGCCCTGATACAGGTGCTGCTATGCATGAAAATCTTTCACCTTAAAATCGATCTGAAGCTTATTATCAAATTTATACTTTTTACCGCTGTAACCCTTGTATGTACCTGGGTAATGAGCCAAACAGCACTTTCGTGGATGGTGTCGCTGGTTATTGCAATGACAATAAGTTTCAGTATGGCATTCATTACCAGGTTAGTAAGTCTGAAAGCGATGATTAAGATTGTCAGGAACGAGACGGAGCACTAATCCGTTATTTAATCCGTTTAAAATCACATTCATACGTCAGAATATCCAATTAAAACCGACCCGATCATTTTTTATACCTTTGCGCGCTTATAACCAACTTAAAAATTAGACTAATGAGTGAGAGGGTTGCTAGAAATTCCGGGTTTGACGTTCTTTTTATTTTCAATATAGCCAACAAGTACAGGATTCACCTGATACTGATCACCATTGTTTCCATTATCCTGGCAGTAATTTTTTCATCTGAATCATTTGTTAAGCCGAAATTTAAATCATCGGCTATTGCCTATCCATCCAACCTTGTTCCGTATTCTACTGAAAGTCCCACCGAACAAATGCTTCAGTTATTTGAATCGGATGACATAAGGGATGAATTGATTCGCGATTTTAATTTGTTTGAGCATTATGGTATTGATACCACTGATAAATTTCCACTAACCAGCTTATATGGTCAGATGAGTGAAAATATTAAAATTGACAAGACCAAATTTGAATCGGTTGAAATTGAAGTTTTGGATACCGATCCTGTTATTGCCAGCAGGATGGTGGATTCACTACTGGCTAAAATGCATAAAAAAGCACGTTTGATGCAACGTGAAAAATCCGCTGAGGTAGTGATCATTTTAAAACATCAGCTCGATCACAAAAAAGCCGAAATGGATTCCATGGAAAATGCGCTTATGGAAATAAGAAATAAATATGGAATTTTGGATTTCGAAAATCAGGTAAAGGCATTTTCAAAAGTTTATTATGGGGAGATGGCTTCCGGAAGAGCTTCGGTAGGCGGCAACCGACCCATTGATAATGCAATGAAAGGATTATTAAATAAAGGTGGTGAATACGTATCACTCAGTGAACATTTATGGAGAGTAAGAGGCACTTACAATGATTTAAAGATTCAATACGAAAGTGCCTTTAAGGATCTTTCCAAAGAACTTACATATAGCAATATCGTTACACGACCTGTCCCCGCAGAAAAGAAATCGTACCCGGTAAGAAGTTTAATTGTAATTATGTTCACCGGGTCTATGCTGTTGCTTGCATTTATAATCCTTGTGATTTACGAAAACTCCAAACGGGTAGCTTTTAATAAAACGAACTGACCCCATTGAAATCTGAATTTAATGGAGCCTTTAGCAATTGACCGCACCGGATTAAAATGGCTTTACAGCGGCTTGGGGCTGGTTGCGCTAATCACTTGTATTGCTGTTACTCAGGAATTTTTCTGGATTTTTTTGCTTGCTCCTACAGTGCTTATCATAGTTGCCGGTCTTTATCGCATGGATTTACTGATGCTTTTTGCAGTAGTGGTTACTCCACTATCCATTAATCTTGCACGAACCGGCTTGGGAATTGGCGTCAGCCTTCCCTCTGAACCATTAATTTTCGGGGTGATGATCTTATTCATCTTTAAATACCTCTATGAACAAAATGAAGTCAGTAAAATAGTAGAACATCCGGTTAGCCTCGCTATTATTTTTCATCTGCTTTGGATGGTTATTACCACCACAACGAGTTCTATGCCTTTGGTTTCTTTTAAATCAACACTTGCACGTTTCTGTTTTGTTGTGGTTTATTTTTATATGGGCGTTTTGCTTTTCCGCAAGCTAAAAAATATCAAAGTGTTTATCTGGTGCTACCTCATTCCCTTGCTGCTCGTGATTATTTACACGACATCCATTCATGCTATGGCGGGGTTCACTGAAAAAGCTGCTCATACCGCGATGGTTCCATTTTATAACGACCATACTGCATACGCTGCCGTAATAGCTATGTTTATTCCCATCTTATTTGGATTCACCTGGGATACGGAAAGTAAAAAAATCTATCGCATTATTTCATTGTTTTTCCTGATCATATTCTTAACCGCGATAGTCCTCTCGTACACCCGCGCATCCTGGATCAGTCTTGTCGCTGCATTGCTATGCTACCTGGTATTTCTGTTGCGTATAAAAACTTCAATTGTAATCACAGGAATTGTTACAGTAGTTGTATTGTTTTTTGCTTTCCAGACGAAAATTATTATGACACTGGAGCAAAATGAAAAAGAATCATCAACCGATTATGCCTCGCACGTACAATCGATGTCGAATATATCGACAGATGCATCCAATGTTGAAAGATTGAATCGCTGGAGCAGCGCTTTCAGGATGTTCGATGAACGCCCCTTTTTCGGTTGGGGACCGGGAACGTACATGTTCCAATATGCACCGTTTCAAAAATGGAGTGAACGTACCATAATCAGTACTAATTTTGGCGAGGGAGGAAATGCGCACAGTGAATACATCGGACCCCTGGCAGAACAGGGAGTGATCGGCCCGGTTGCATTTTTAATTATATTGGCTGTAGTGGTTTATAAGGCTTCCCGGTTAATTATTTTTTCAACCGACAAAACGGTAAGGATGCTGGCAAAAGGTTTAATATTAGGACTCATCACCTATTGGGTCCATGGATTGCTGAATAATTTTCTGGATACTGAAAAAGCAGCGGTGCCTTTTTGGGGTTTCATTGGAGCACTGGTTGCGCTTGAAATGTATCACGCTAATACAATTCGACAACCCGTATTAAAAACGAACAGCTGATTATTTTTTGCTGAAGCGCAAACTTAAAAAAGTAACATCGTCATTCAACTCTGTATCTTGCCGGAAATCATCGAATGATTGCACCATTATGTCATGTAACAATTGCATAGTTTCAACTTCGCAATGACGTAACAATAATCCGCCCAGGTGGTCGGGTCCTAATACCACACCGTTCTTATTTTCCATTTCAGTAATGCCATCTGTATAACAAAACAACAAAGCTCCCGGCAGAAATTCTTCATCGCCTAAGTTAAGGAAAGGCAGCTCATCAAACATACCCAAACCCGTAGTTCCCTTGTCAAGTATACTTAATTGGTGACCATGAATTACCATGGGTGGATTGTGACCTGCATTAATATATTGAATCCTGTGTGTGTGATTGTTAATCTTACCAATGAAAAACGTAATAAATTTTTCACCACGCGCAGATCGGTTCACGCAATTATTTAATTCTATCACCAGCTGTTCCAATGTTGAATTGGTGTGTTTGATGAGTGCATGCAGGTTAGCCTGAAAATTTGACATTAGCAAAGCTGCTGAAATTCCTTTACCCGAAACATCCGCCATACATACAAGCGATTCCATTTCATTCAAAGGAATAAAATCATAATAATCACCTCCTACCGATTGGTGAGGAATGTATGTTGCAGCAATGTCCATCAGCGAATGAGATGCGATACTTGCAGGAAAAAGCATAGATTGCATTTGTGCTGCCAGTTCCATTTCCCGTTCCATTGCTGCCTGGTTTATAGATTCCTGGGTAAGCCTTTTATTTTCAATAGCGACTACAATTAAATTGGTAATCGTATGAATGTAAGTTATCACTTCCCTCCTGGAATGAAATACTTTGTCATCAACACCACCTATTAGTGCATATGCTAAGGGCATCTGGTTATGCAAAACCGGAATGATGGTTTCAAATTGCTTTAACCAGGGAATGGATGAATTGTTATGTTCCGAAAGTTGTTGGATTTCGCTTGCAAAAAAAGTTGGAGTGGCGAATGGTATTTTTTCATCAACGCCAAAGGAAACCGGTATCTGCCATCCCGCTTCATTTACCAGCAGGATAATTTTTGATACATGCAATTGATCTTTTAATACTGTTAAATAAATATCAAACAGCTTGGAAGAAGGTAAATTATAATTAATTGCTTTTGTAATTTGCAACAGCCAGTGTAACTGCAGCTGTTTAATATCAAGCGCGGTTTTTATCGTCTGGTCACTGCCACTGAGTGAAGTCATTCGCCTGATTCTTGTAGTAATTGAATTAATTCCGGAAGCCGTTTAATTAATGCGAGTTCTTTCATTTTCTCACGTGCTTCTCTTACCGGACTACCAAAATAAGTAATGCCACCCTGCAATGACTTTGCAATTCCTGATTGGCCAAGCACCACAGCACCTTTTCCAATTACCAGATCTTTTTGTACTCCCACTTGCCCCCATAAAATAACATCATCTTCAACACGTACTACTCCGGCAACACCAACCTGTGCGGCAAAAAGACAGTTTTTCCCAATTACCGTATCGTGACCAATGTGAATCTGGTTATCAAATTTTGTTCCTTCACCTATAACTGTATCACCTGAAACCCCTTTATCGATTGTGCACGAGGCACCTATTTCAACTTTATTATGAATGATTACCCGGCCACATGAAACCATTTTGTCATATCCCTCCGGTCGGCGTTTGTAATAAAATGCATCTCCTCCTATTACCGTGTTAGAATGAATAATTACATCATCCCCGATTTCACAATGATCATAAATCGATACTCCGGCATGAATAACACAATTCCGGCCTATCCTTACATGATTTCCTATAAAAACATTTGGCTGAACTATGGTGCCCTCACCTATTTGTGCCGATTCTGAAATCGCAGAATGGGAATGCCGGAATGGTCTGTACGTAGTTACTATTTTAACATAATCCCTGAACGGATCATCTGAAAAAAGCAGGGCCTTTCCTTCAGGTGCAAGAACTTCTTTATTGATTATAACAAATGTTGCTGCTGAAGCAAGTGCCTTATCATAATATTTAGGATGATCCACAAACGTAATATCACCCGCACCGACCATGTGAATTTCATTGATACCCGTTACGCTCAATTCACCATTTCCGATTACCCTGGTGCCGGTCAGGCTGGCCAGTGCCTGCAGGGAAATTGCTTTATCAAATTTCATTTCAGCAAAGATTGGCCACAAAAGTAAGCAAACATCCCTAGGTGAATGTAAAATAAAAATCCCGCCTTACGGGGCGGGAGGGGCATTCATTGAAAACAGTTGTTTATTTGTTAATAATAATCTGTGCTCCCAGGGCTTGTGAACCCGACCCTCCTAAAAATCCTTTTGCAAACACAGTATAAATTTTGCCTGCTGATAAAACAATCGGATCGAGATCAAGAGCCACTGTTGATGTTCCGGCCACCCGTACTTCCAGGTCATAAGTTCCTGCATCCAATGGAGTAAAATCAGAGTATTCCTTAAACGTGTAATCTCCGAAAACAACAGCGCCACCATCCAGGGCAACATCAACAGCAGGGGCATCCGGTGAAAGGTGGATGAAACGTATATGAGCCTTTCCAGCAGCGGGATTAGCCAGGTTATCCTCAATTGCAAGAGCGGAAATTACACTCACTGAATCAATAGCGAAAACTGAATAACTTTTGTTTGCAGCCAGGGGTAACGTTGCATCAATAACGGTAGTTGCTGTTCCTCCTACATTAACTTTAATATTCCTGTTTCCGCTGGTAACAGGAATGTAAAGGGTGTTGTCAGGATAGTTTAATGCCGCATTATTGATCTTGACATTGTCAACGAGCAGGTCAACACCCGGACCATCCGGTGAAGCATGTGTTACCATTAATCCAGCATAAGTTGGTACCGGAGCGGGTGCCATATCGTCATCATCATCCTTGCAAGAAGCAAAGGAAAAGGCGACCGCAGTCATTAGTATAGCTATGTTACGCGAAGAAACACGGCCGAAATTGTTGTTGATAGTCTTCATGATTTAAGTTTGTTTAAGTTTTTATTGAAATTATTAAACAAGGCTAATTCGCTGAAAGTTTTAAACCACTGAATAATCCAACTAATTCAAATAAAATCACTAAACAACATTTATAGATGATCCGATAAGATGTGCTGCAGGTAGCGTAAAAAGTGCTACCTTTGCACCCTCAAATCCAGGACCATTTCCATCATGAAGAATATCAGGAACATAGCCATTATTGCCCACGTTGACCACGGAAAAACCACGTTAGTTGACAAAATCCTCCATCAATCGATGTTGTTCCGAGACAACCAGCATATGGGTGAATTGATTCTTGATAACAATGACCTGGAGCGGGAACGTGGAATTACTATTGTGGCAAAGAATGTTTCCGTTAATTATAAAGGAGTAAAAATTAATATTATCGATACTCCCGGTCACGCCGATTTTGGAGGCGAAGTGGAACGTGTTTTAACTATGGCTGACGGAGTGCTGCTTTTAGTGGATGCTTTCGAAGGTCCTATGCCTCAAACCCGTTTCGTATTGCAAAAGGCTTTGAGTGCAGGATTAAAACCCATTCTGGTTATCAATAAAGTGGATAAGGAAAATTGCAGACCCGATGAGGTCCATGAAAAAGTATTCGATCTTTTTTTTAACCTGGATGCCACCGAGGAACAGCTCAATTTTCCTACGGTCTATGGATCCTCCAAGCAAGGATGGATGTCACACGACTGGAAAAAACCGGTAGAAGATATCACGGCTTTACTGGATACAATTATTTCTTATGTGCCTCCGGCTCCTTTCCGCGAAGGCACCCCGCAAATGTTAATCACTTCACTAGATTACTCTTCATTTGTCGGGCGTATCGCTATCGGAAGAGTATACCGTGGTACAATGAAAGAAAACATGCCGGTTTCCATGGTAAAGAAAGATGGAAAAATTATTAAGACCCGTATTAAGGAACTCATGACTTTTGAAGGTCTCGGACGTTTAAAAGTTTCGGAAGTTCCTGCCGGAGATATATGTGCTATAGTAGGTTTGGATAATTTTGAAATCGGTGATACGGTTGCTGATTTTGAAAATCCGGAGGCACTTAAATCAGTTGCCATCGACGAGCCAACCATGAACATGCTTTTCACTATTAATACCTCTCCGTTTTTTGGAAAAGAGGGAAAGTTTGTCACTTCACGTCACCTGCGCGACCGTCTTTTCAAGGAACTGGAAAAGAATCTCGCTCTTAAAGTTGAAGAAACCGGTTCCCCGGATTCATACCTGGTTTATGGAAGAGGGATTCTTCACTTGTCAATCCTCATCGAAACAATGCGTCGTGAAGGATACGAACTTCAGATTGGCCAGCCACAGGTTATCATAAAAGAAATTGATGGTCAGAAATGTGAGCCGATGGAAGTTTTAACCATCGATACACCCGCTGAAGTGGCAGGAAAAGTAATTGAACTTGTTACGCAAAGAAGAGGTGATCTGCTTATCATGGAACCTAAAGGTGATTTACAGCATCTTGAATTCGATATTCCTGCAAGAGGACTTATCGGATTGAGAAATAATGTTCTGACGGCTACAGCCGGTGAAGCAATTATGGCTCATCGTTTCCGTGCCTATGAGCCCTGGAAAGGTTCTATTCCCGGCAGGATTAACGGTGTTCTTATCAGCATGGATAAAGGATTGTCTACCGCTTATTCAATTGAAAAAATGCAGGACCGTGGCTCATTTTTCATCAATCCGGGAGAAGAAATTTATGCCGGTCAGGTCATAGGTGAACACATTCGTCCGGGTGATTTGATTATTAACGTTACACGTGCAAAACAGCTTACCAACTTCAGGGCAGCCGGTAGTGATGATAACGTTCGTATCATTCCAAAAATTAACTTCTCTTTAGAGGAAGCAATGGAATACATCGAGTGGGATGAATATGTTGAGTTAACACCGAAATCAATCCGCATCCGGAAAGTTATTCTTGACGAAAATGAGAGAAAACGTCAGCAGAAAAAAGTGATGGCCTGATAGAATATTTTCTGATCAATTTATTTTTTTAAAGAATAGAGTGCATACGATTGCATGTCGGTTAATATTCCACCGCTGGATATCGTAAATTTTACCTGCTTTGAAGTTATGGTATCGGTGAGCATCAGCAACCTGTTGTTATGAACCATATACTCGGTAATTTCACAACGCATGACCGCTTCTTTTTTACCGTTTACAAAAAGTGAAATGTTGAGCGAATCGTCTATTACCAGTTGCTCGGTCTTAGAAACAAAAGTTTTATTTTTAATATAGTTGATCACTGCATTTCTATCGCCCAGGTTTACATGACCTGAAGAATCGGGAACACTTTCTTCCAACCCTTCATCGGAATAATAATAACGTTGTGATTTTGGGGAATTAGTCTGGCAGGCAGCAAAAAAAAAGACCCAGTAGATGCAGGCAATTGCATAGCGGGTCTTCTGAAACAAAGTTAGGGTAGTAAGCATGTACATGAGTCAGGTTGAACAAATATCAGATAAAGATACCGTTAGACCTTTAGATAAAAATCACTTCATCAAACAGTGAGAAGGAAGTATTTTACTTTACTCTTTCCACATACGTCATGGTCCGTGTATCCACTTTTATTTTCTCACCCTGATCCACGAATAAAGGAACATTTATAATCGCACCGGTTTCGAGAGTTGCTTGTTTAAGGGTATTGGTAGCTGTATCTCCTTTTACACCGGGTTCCGTATAGGTAATTTCCAGTTCCACGAAAGTGGGTGCCTCCGCTAAAATTGGATTGTCTTGTTCAAATGCTATCTTAACACTCATTCCTTCTTTAAGAAATTGCGCACCATCGCCAAACAACTCTTCCGGAATGTGCACCTGCTCATACGTTTCATTATCCATACACACAAAGTGTTCGCCTTCCTTAAAAATATATTGCAACTCTTTGTATTCTACACGTGCAACTTCAACTTCCTCTCCCGCACGAAAGCGGTTTTCGGCAAGTTTGCCCGACTTTAGGTTTCTCATTTTTGCCTGGAAAAATGCCCTCAGGTTACCCGGTGTACGATGTTGGTATTCGATGATCTGAAAAAGTTCTCCATTGTGCCTGATTACTGAACCTACGTGTATGTCACCTGTATTCGCCATAAGTGTAAAGCTATGTAATTTGAATATGTATTGTTGATTCCTGCAAAATAACCGTTACGGTTAATCCTAAAAAACAAAAGGCAACGCATAATGGCGCTGCCTTGTTTTATAAGTTAGTACAATTAACCTGCGACAACTTCGAAGGTAAGTGGCACAATAACTTCCCGGTGTAACTGTACATCTGCTGTGTAAGTGCCGGTAGCTTTAATGTGATCATCGCTCATGGTAATCTGGCGCTTTTCAACATTGTGTCCCATTTTCTTCAACACGTCAGCAAGCTGTTGTGTAGTTATAGAGCCAAACAGTTTACCATTTTCTCCAACTTTAGCAGGAATGGTAAGTACTACATTTTCAATGGCAGCTTTAACTTTTTCAGCTTCCATTTTCAACTTAGATACTTTATGTTCTCTCTGACGGATAATTTCCTTATTAATCTTAACATTCGATTCGTTGGCAATCATTGCCATGCCTCTTGGTATAAGATAATTCAGGCCGTAACCGTTGCGTACCTTTACTGTATCATGGGCAAAGCCCAGATTTTTTACGTCTTCCTTAAGAATGATTTCCATTATTCAGTCTCCTTATTTTAAAAGATCCGTTACATAAGGCATCAGCGCCAAATGGCGGGCCCTTTTAACTGCCGTTGAAACTTTTCTCTGAAATTTCAAAGACGTTCCGGTCAGCCTGCGTGGTAATACCTTACCCTGCTCATTTACAAATTTGGTCAGGAAAGTGGCATCTTTATAATCAACATACTTTATTCCTAACTTTTTGAACCTGCAATATTTTTTCTTGTTCACCTCAACAGCAGGAGGATTGAGATATCTTACTTCGTTGTTAGCCATGATGCGATCAGTTTTGAGTTACGGTTTCTTCTTCTTTCTTCTTCATTGCGGCATTTTTACGCTTTTTTTCATTGTACGTAACCGCATGCTTGTCGAGAGAAACTGTGAGAAATCTCATGATCCTTTCATCACGCTTGTACTCGAGTTCCAGTTTACCAATGTTTGAACCATCGGAACGGAATTCGATAAGGTAATAAAAACCCGTGTTTTTCTTCTGGATCGGGTAGGCCAGCTTTCGTAATCCCCAATTGTTTTCGAAAACAATCTCGGTACCGGTGTCGGTGAGGATTTTCCTGAATTTGTCAACCGTTTCATTAACCTGGTCCTGTGAAAGTACAGGATTGAGTATCATAACGGTTTCATACTGGTTTAACATGCTTGTTTGTTTATGTTGTTTAGCCCCTTTCTAAGGGACGGCAAATGTACAAAAAGTTCCTAAATCAAACAACTGTAGGGGAAAATCTTTAATAACAGGTTGGTTTGAGCAAATCTGGCTTTGGCAGGATGAGGTATCTTATTAAGATTGAAGTAATTACATTACTCATAACGCAATGCTTCAATGGGATCTAAACGTGCCGCTTTTATAGCCGGATACAAACCTGATAGAATACCCACCACAAAACATACGGCAATGCCGGAAAAAATCCACTTCCATGGAACTATAAAGCCACCATCAAATGCGAGCCCCATCAAATTCCCGATGATCACACCCAGGATAATACCTGCCAAACCACCCAGCTGGCAAATTACAACTGCTTCAATAAGGAACTGCCGCCGGATGGTAGCCTGTGAAGCACCCAATGATTTCCGGATTCCGATTTCCCGGGTACGTTCCGTTACTGAAACCAGCATTATATTCATCAATCCAATGGCAGCACCTAAAAGGGTAATAATTCCAATGATGGTAGCGGCAAGGGTAACATACTTAATCTGATCAATCAATATGTTGGCAAGACTATCGCTTTTCACAATTTCAAATGAATCCTCTGCGCCTAACCTGTCGCTTCTAACCACACGCATCAGACCGGTACTCTCTCCGAGAGCGCTCTCCAGGGCAGCCACATCATGCACTTTTACCGAAATGGTATAGCTTCTTCCTTCATCACCATATTTATGTTTGACATGAGTTACCGGGACAAGACAAATTTTGTCACCTCCAAATCCCATACTGGAACCTTTTTCGGCAAGCACGCCCACTATACGGTACTTATTATTTCCAACGCTGATAACCTGTTCCAGGGGATTTTCTCCGGCTTTGAACAATGTACTGACGATTTCGCTTCCAATAATAATTACATTGCTTCCGGCCGCAAGTTCCTGAGGTGAAAAATTCCGTCCCGATCCAATGGCATATCCGCCAGTTGACAAATAATTCTCATCAGTGCCCATGACCAGAATATTGGGATTCGACTCTTCATTTTTAAATTTCAATACCGCGATTTGAGTAGCCAGTGTTGAAACCGAAACTAAAGCGGGGAAAGTCAGAAGTTGTTTAAACTCCTGGGCTTCATTATAGGTAATAATCTTATGGCGCTTCGGCCGTTTCCCCTCCTTGCCAATCCTGATTCCCAACCCTGAGTTTCTGATAGTGAATGTATTAGAACCCATACTCGAAAAATTGCTGTTGATTGACGATTCAATAGCATCAATGGCGGTCAGAATACCGACCAGCGCCATAATGCCTATTGCAATGATGAGAGCGGTAAGCACAGTCCTCAATAGCTGACCCTTGACTGCTCCCAGGGCTACCTGAATATTTTCACTGATCGTCAATTTGTCATTTCTTTCCTGCAAAAGTAACATTCAGGGTTTACAGGTACTTTTTTGGCACAATTATTTCTTAACCCTTGACAATTAATTCCAGGTAACTTATTATTGCATAAATAACAACAACAGATGAAAAAAATCCTCCTTGCATTAACTCTGGTAGCAGGTTTCGGTTTAGCCGCTAATGCCCAGACCACCGAAAAATCTACCGAAGCCACTCCCGATCCTGCAAAAGTGGAAGTTGCCGGCCAGGTTGCCACAGAAGCACCTGCTACAGATGCAGTTGCTGCTGAGCCCGCTACTACAACTACCACCGAATCCGGAACTACAGCAAAAGCCTGTTGTTCTTCAAAGAAGGGTAAAGAAACAGCAAGTGCAAAAACAAAAAGTTGCTGTGCTGACGGCAAAAAAATGAAGGCGGATTGTGCTGAAAAGAAAACAGAAACTCCAATTTCACAGTAATAATAAACAGGTTGTTGGGTTCCTGTAAAGTAATAACCCATATTACTAACAGTTAAACTTACCGCTTGCAGAAAATCCCGGATCACTCCGGGATTTTTTAGTTATTGCGACTATTAGTATCTCTTTTTATCACAATATGTTTCTTAATTGTGAAAGTTCATGAATCTCATAAAATACAGGTCTTTCATTCAGAATTTTTAACGGATTGAAAAATACAGCATCAATTCCTGCATTTTCAGCACCCGCTATATCCGTGTCAAGGTTATCACCAATCATCACACATTGCTCATGTATTGCACGTGATTGCTTTACTGCATAATTAAAAATTTCAGACTCAGGTTTTTTATATCCGATCTCTTCTGAAATATGAACGTGTTCAAAAAAGCGGGCAATACCTGAATTTCTGATTTTAAGATGCTGCACCTCCTTAAATCCATTCGTAATGATATGCAGAGAATATTTTGTAGCAAGGTATTCCAGAATAGCAATTGTACCGGGAAACAATTTGGTTTTAACAGGACATGAAGTGAGGTAACCTGCGGCTAATGTTTCAGCGAGTTTCAAATTGGTGATTCCAAAACTTTCCAGGGTCCTGCTGAATCTTCCTGCCCTGAGGGTTGCTTTGGTGATGGTGTTGCGATGGTATTCATCCCACATCGTTTTGTTGATATCCCTGTAAGCATCAATGAAATTCTGAAGACCGGGTATTCCCATAGCATCCAGTTTGTGATCATGATAAAGCTCAGTAATTGCGGATTGAGAATTTAATTCAAAGTCCCACAACGTGTGATCGAGATCGAAGAAGACTGCTTTGTATTGCTTCATCCGAAAATCCTTTCTTTGAGTTCAGGAATATTTACAACATGTAAAATTTCAAAGATCGTGGTGAAAAACAGTGCCCAGAAAAGAATGGAAAAAAACATATAAATAAATATCTTTTTTTTGTTGTCTTCGAATGCATTTAAAAGAACTGTACCTACAGGAATCGACAGAATTACAGGAGTGAGAAACGATACTCCCACCATTCCATATTTCCTCCATAGTCTAACAAATTTACGTGACTGAGAACTAAAAACAGGAGCTTTTTGATTTTCTTCCTTCACCAGCAGATATGTAATTTCAATTTCACCTTCTGTTGATCGTGGTTTACTGAACAGCTCAGGTTTTTTAATGGCTTTTTTAAACTGGCGTTTGATCCAGCTGAAAATTACCTGGATTTCAAGACTGAAAAATGTAAAAACCCACACCCCCAGCATTCCTCCGATTACACAATATAAAACGGTTTCAAAAAAAGTAAAGTCATATCGGTCGTCAAAATAAGCAAACGGCGGGCCGGCAACGAATTTTACGCTGCTTAAAAGTATAATTAATATTATTTTACCTACTTCACTCACCGGTTATAAATTGAATAGTATAACGACGGAGCATCAAAGTTGTTCCTGTGAACAATAAATAAAAACATCATTCCTTCTCTCCAAAGGCAAGATCACCGGCATCACCTAACCCCGGAACAATGTAGGCTTGTGCAGTGAGTTCCTCATCAACAGCACCGATCCAGAGTGTAACATCCTGCGGAAGATTTTTCTTCACATATTCTATTCCCTGAGTACTTGCTAATGCACAAACTACATGCGTATGTTGAGGACGACCTCTTTCAGCCATGGCTTTATAAGTCATCACCATTGACTGACCTGTAGCAAGCATAGGGTCTGAAAGTATAATCAACCGGTTGGTGAGTTCCGGAGAAGAGACGTATTCCAACCGGATATCAAAACTTCCATCTTTATGATGCCTTCGGTATGCAGAAATAAAAGCATTGTCGGCTCTATCAAAATAGTTTAGCAAGCCCTGATGCAAGGGTAATCCTGCCCGCAAAATAGTTGCAAGCACGGGCTCTTCTGTTGGCAGCATAACATTAGCAATGCCAAGGGGAGTTATAACTTCCTTAACTTTGTATTGTAGCGTCTTGCTGATTTCATACGCTGCAATCTCACCAATCCGCTCCAGGTTTCTCCTGAACCGCATTCTGTCTTTCTGAATAACGGCGTCACGAATTTCACTGATGAAACGGTTTACAATTGAATTGTGGTGACAGAGTAAATTAACCATTAGTCAGGATCGCATTTAGGTAAAGAAGAAGTTAATTTTTGAACCATTTCCAGGGTAAAGGGAGCTGGTTTTTTTTGATCTGTAAATATACGTAATCTGTTGATCCGAACCCGCGGTAAAAACGGGCCAGGTCATTATCAATTGATCCTTCGAAATCCAGTTTATCAAGCTCAAGGCTATACTCCCGGATATAATGGTCAATCAGGTAATGCATGGCGGATAATTCCTTGCCATTACCGGTGGTGGCAGAAAAAACAAAAATTCCGGTACCGTGGCTTTCAAAAAATACTGCACCTGCACAAGGAATTCCGAATTTATCGTTCACCATCCAGATCTTTGCCATACCGCGCTTTGAAGCTTCGTCAGCGAGTTTATGAAACATCTCATAATCGGATTGATGAAGATTAGTAAGGTAACGGCCCCGGTTGTTCCTGAACATATTCACAACATCTGCAACATTTGCCGATTTAAAAATGGTTAACCCGTTTTTTTCTGCTTTTTTAATATTCCTGATATGATTTTCACTGAACGAATTTCGTAATGTTAAATACTCAACATTCATATTCAGTATTAAATCGGTTCGTGAGGTTTTTGAATAGCCTTCCGGGATCCATTGATTACTTATATGCAGGTTCATTTCCACAAAACGAAAAGCAGCCGGTATCGCACTGATCATAGATTCACATAAATCGGGAGTTACGATTTTTTTTGAAAAAACACCCAACTGCTGCGCAAAGAAAGGTGGATAAATGTAATCCATTAAATATTTTCTTCCCCTTGCAACCGGCATTACCGTTGTGTAATCATCATCCACAAGGGCATCCCACCCTTGGCAGATTTGATCAAGATACCAGGAGTAAGCATAAATAATTCCATTCGTTGCCTGGTCAATGCAATGATCCCATAATTGTTTGTCTATTTGCTGATGACGCAGATAACGGATCATTGATTATAATTAAATGTTAAATCAGGAAGCAGCAGCCACCATTTGTTCATATACCGTTCTCCATCCGGCCCATATTTTGCTTTCTGACAATGATTCATTATGCCATAGGCTGACAAAATCACCGTTAACATATCTGACTTCCTGAATCAGTGGAAGTATATGATTCATGGCTTCCGCCGGAGACACTTTCATATAATACTTCAATGTTGCATCCATTACAGCAAAAGGATGAATTTTAAGATTGGTGACCTGCTCATTGTCGAGATCATAAAAATAAAAAGGCGTGCAGATGCTCGCTCGAAATCCTACCTGTAATGCATATCCCATAGTATAATCATCTGTGATATCCAATTCTATCAACCTTCTGTAGGTTTCAGGTAATTTAAGAACCAGGAAATGCTGCCTGCTCTTTGTTACTTCCCTCTTAAGAATTTTACTTAATTCGCTCAATTCCTTTTTTAAGCGGGCAGGATTTGTATTGGAACCATATGAGGGATGAATGCCTGTTTCAGCGTAATCGGCTATCGATTTTATTAGTGATCTGAATTTCCTTGAATCAACGGGAACATTCTTATCATTCAATCCATATTCTCCGAGAAGGAAAAAATATATAGATTTAAATTTATAACGGCGTTGCAATTCAAACTGGAGATCATACGTATCGTAAGGATCTTTCTGAATTCCTGCAAGTGTGCGGGTGCGTTGCATGAAATCTTCAAAATCAAGACTGAGAATTGAACGCATATACGCTCCGGCCGTCCGCATAAATCCTTTTTCAAGATAAGCCCAGGCATTATCAATATCGATGGTGGAAATAAAACGGTATTTTCTCTCCTGGAATATCATATGTGGATACCGTTGTTTCAGCAGATCTCTCACAAGTATCGCGTAATAGTTAACAAGCGGTTTCTGAAGAAAATTTTTCTGGAAGGCAAGGCTTTCGGTTGTTTGATACCGGTCGTGAGAATCTCTCAGGTGCGGAAGGTATTCTTCATACCGGCTTACCAGGTAAAATGTAGCAGCAAACGGATCAAATGGAAGTGCATATTTGGGATGGGTGGCAAAAAAAACTTTCATCCCCTGCCAGTCGAATACTGATATCTGCTGATCTTCTATTCCTTTTTCAAAAAGAAGGCGTGTTGCATAAAAAAACAACTCATCTCCAACCTGCTGATCACAGTAACTGATTTTAGGTCCGGGAAACCGCCTGAATTCTTCTACATTGGAAATTGTACGATAAGGAACACTCAGAATTTGTGTAAAAACTAAATCAAACGTATATTTTAACCGGGAAGTGACCCGGGACGTAAAAATGGCGAGTGTGTCGGTAACCATAGCGGAATGAATCGGCTAAGTTATACATTTACGCGTGAGAAAACCGGGTTTCTCCTGTAACGGGAAAGCCTCCGCTTACGTCATCACATTTTTCCTTCATCAGCAAAACTGTAATATTTTTCACCTGCAATTATTATATGGTCGAGTACCTGTATATCCAGCAACCGCCCTGCCTCCACCATTTTTTTGGTTAAAGAAAGATCCGCATCACTGGGTGTTAGGTTACCGCTTGGATGATTGTGACAAAGGATAATACCTGATGCCATACAGTCGACGGCTTTTTTAAACACCATCTTGGGATCAACCACCGTTCCTGTTACTCCCCCTTTACTAACCTGGTGCTTGGCAATAACCTTGTTTGCCCGATTCATTAACAAGATCCAGAATTCTTCATACGGCAAATCGGTAAGATCCGGTAAGAACAAGTCTGCCACATCCTTGCTTGATGCAATCTTTGTTGTTTTACCAGCCTCAGCCAGGCGCCTGCGTCGACCCAGTTCGAGAGCCGCAATCAGCGTAAGGGCTTTAACCGAACCCATTCCCTTGAATGCTGATAATTCGGAAACCGATAATCTGGAAAGCCGGGTAAGGTCATTGTCGACTTCAGTCAGAATCCTGCGTGACAGTTCAACTGCGGTTTCTTCACGTGTTCCGCTTCTTATCAATACGGCCAGAAGTTCAGAATCAGTAAGGGTATGCCGGCCATGATTCAACATTTTTTCCCGGGGGCGGTCGGCTTCAGCCCAGGCTTTAATTGAAGAGTTTTCCATGAAAAATGAAAATTAAAAAGTTCTCTATAAAAATAGAAAACCTTCCTCAAATGAGAAAGGCTTCTAAATAGATAAATTACAAGATATTAACTATCAGGCAAGTCCGTTAATCATTTTTGTCAATTTTGACTTCAGATTCGAGGCTTTGCTCTTGTGAATTACGTTTTTCTTAGCCAGTTTATCAAGCATTGAAGAAAGACCAGGAAACATTTCAGTCGCCTGCTTCTTATCTTTAGTTGCTCTAAGGGTTTTCAGTGCATTACGCATGGTTTTAGCCTGATACCTGTTACGTTCCTGTTTACTTTCGTTTGCCCTGATGCGCTTTTCAGCGGATTTGTGATTAGCCATTTTATTGATGTTAACTGTTACTGTGTCACCGCGTTAGGTGGTTTGTTGTAATGAACATTTCTGTCCTTTTAAAGTAGCCCGTACGGGAATCGAACCCGTGTTTCCTCCGTGAAAGGGAGATGTCCTAGACCCCTAGACGAACGGGCCGAATATACCTCTTCCGTAAAAGAGGATGCAAAAGTATATAAATACTCAATCATAACCAACTTTAGCGAAAAAAATCATCCGGTAATATCCGCGTCCGACTGGAATTTAAATCCCAGTCGTTTTCCGGTACTTATAACACCAGCCAGGTTTTTCTCAATTAATTCCTTAACGGAAATCATTCGGACCTGGTCGAAAGGAGGAGTTACAATATCAAAATTAAGTGAAAACAGAATAGTTGTTTCAACAATTACACGCAGTTTCTCCTGGGTGAGTTCGTCTTTATCAAAGTCATTAAACAAGATGCCTAATTGCTTTTTTCCTTCAACAAAATAATGGTTTTCATTATTGATGAACAGTCGGGCTATAAGTACCCCCATATCATCAAAACGGTTAAACTTAAGTGAGTCGGTTAAAAAATTATACACGGAAATTATGCCGCAATAGCCTCTGGTTCGTTTATCAGTGAGATAAGAATTTTTCCAGATGGAATGACCTTCCTGAAAAGTGAAAATATCGGTATGCATGGAGAAAATCAGGATGTCGTCAGAAATGCGGAATTCCAGTTCAAAGGCACCCCGTTCAATATATTTAACCACCACCCTTTTATCGATGTCGTTCATAGCTTGTAACAGCTCCACTTCCAGGTTCTTGAGAACGACTTTCAGCTGGTTAAAAGCAGCTTCCGTTTGATGGTACACATCAACTTTTAACGGACCTTTTTCAACCAACGATTTTTTAATGAGTTCAAAAGCAGATAAGGTTGGTTCCATGGTTAAGTTCTAACTTATTTATCAATATGCCCGGGCAAAAATTACTCTTGCCGCAGAAGGTTTTCCTGTAAGAATACAGCTCCCATTTTCTTTTCCGCCCTCAAGAGGAATACACCTTATAGTGGCTTTTGTAAGTTCCTTAATCTTCAGTTCAGTTTCAGGTGTACCATCCCAATGGGCATGTACGAAACCTCCTTTGTTATCCAGAATATCCACCAATTCCTCCATGGTATCGGCATTCCAGGTAGCTGATTCACGAAACGCCACTGCTTTATTGTAAATATTCACCTGGATCTGATCCAGGAGATTAGCTATTTTGATATCCAGATCGGTAAGCTGGTAAACGGATTTTTCTTTAGTGTCACGGCGTGCAACTTCCACCGACTGGTTTTCGAGATCACGGGGACCAATGGCTATTCTCACAGGCACTCCTTTCAGTTCATACTCAGCAAATTTCCAGCCTGGTTTTTGGGTGTCGCGATTATCAAATTTAACAGAAATACCTTTATTTTCCAGTGATTTTTTTATTGAAACTGCATATTCCGAAATCTGGTCCAATTGTTCCTGGCTTTTGTATATGGGAATGATTACCACCTGGATAGGTGCCAGTTTAGGAGGTAATACCAGGCCGTCATCATCCGAATGCGCCATAACAAGTGCTCCCATCAAACGGGTGGAGACACCCCAGGAGGTTGCCCAAACATGATCCTGAACCCCTTCTTTATTGGTAAACTTCACATCAAAAGCTTTTGCAAAATTCTGACCAAGGAAATGCGATGTTCCAGCCTGGAGCGCCTTCCCATCCTGCATTAAGGCTTCAATGCAGAACGTATCAACCGCCCCTGCAAACCGCTCATTGGCTGTTTTAACTCCTTTTATTACCGGCATCGCCATCCAGTTTTCAGCAAATTCGGCATACACATCAAGCATCTGGCGTGTTTCAGCCATGGCCTCTTCTGCAGTGGCGTGGGCAGTATGACCTTCCTGCCAAAGAAATTCAGCGGTTCTCAGAAATAAACGTGTGCGCATCTCCCAACGAACTACATTTGCCCATTGATTGACCAGAATAGGAAGATCGCGGTACGACTGGATCCAGCCACGGTATGTGTGCCATATGATTGTTTCTGAAGTCGGCCGCACAATTAATTCTTCTTCCAGCTTTGCATCTGGATCAACTTCGATTCCTCCATCCGCTGAATTGCGTAGCCGGTAATGGGTTACTACAGCACATTCCTTTGCAAAACCCTCAATATGAGCAGCTTCCTTGGAAAAAAACGATTTCGGAATAAATAGAGGAAAATAAGCGTTAGAATGACCGGTATCCTTGAACATCTTATCAAGAGCTTGCTGCATCTTCTCCCAGATAGCATATCCGTAGGGTTTGATTACCATACAGCCTCTTACGGCAGAATTTTCAGCCAGATCAGCCTTGATAACCAGATCCTGGTACCATTCAGCATAGTTAACAGCACGACTTGTTATTTCTTTTCCCATTGGGTAACTTTGAAAAAATAAATTGGTATAGAATTTGTTTAAACGATTGGACAAAATTGTAAAACAAATAGCACATTTACAATTCAGCCTTAAACCCCATACAGGTTATTCAATCAAATAGTTATAAATCAACAATCATGAGAGCATTAATTATTCCGGCAGTAGCAGCAGTCCTCCTGCTGAGTTCGTGTGGCTCACAGCAATTATCACGAAACAGCTCGGGCACTTACGATGATGTTTATTATTCACCAAATAATGCTCCGGTAACGGAAACACAGCCTGTGCAGTCAAATGAAACTGCCACACCGGCAGAAAATTATACTCAGACGCCGGATCAGAATTCAAGATTTGAATATGATGAAAATGGTCAGGTTCCTTCTTCAACTACAACTGAAGAAAAAGATGGTAATACCTATATCACCAACAATTATTATAATGAAGACGATTATTATGATTATGCCTATGCCTCAAGGGTAAGAAGATTTCATACCAATGTAGGCTATGGATACGGTTATTATGATAATTATTTTACCAATTCCTACTACTACGATTATAACCCATATTCATACGGCGTTAGTATTTATCTGGGCTATAACTGGTGGACTCCACATTATCAGCCTTATTACAATTACTGTTACACTCCTTACAGCTATTACGGATACAATCCCTGGTATAATCCGTGGTATAATCCTTATTTCAACTCTCCTTATTATTCCTATTACAATGGTTATAACCAAGGCTACAATAATGGATACTGGAATGGGTATTATGACGGAATGTATGGAAACTATTACAATCCCGGCTATTTCAACAGTTACGATAACTCAAGTTATTATTACGGACCCCGCAGGGAAAATGGCAGCAATCTTATTGCAAACGGTAGTTCAAACAGTGTAGGTCAGTTGTACCAGAACGAGATGGTTACCGACCGGGCCAATACTCCTTCTGTACTAAGCAACCCGCTTAATACAAACAGCAAACCTGATGGCATCCGAAATGTAAATACTACAACACCTGAAGTAAAACCTGCCGGAACCGCAACTCCGCCTGTTAAATCAATCAGCGGTAAAAATACTACCACACCTGATTCTAAACCTCCTGCTTCAGGAACCATTAGCGGTCAGCCTGCTAATGCAGGTCCGAAAAATACCACTCCTGCTGCCGGTTCAGTTAAAGATGACAGCAAACCAGGTAACAATCCGTCAAACTATAGTACAGCACCACGGAATCCTACCACACCAAAACCGGGTACACCTGCTACTACAACTCCTAAGGGTAATACCTATCAGCAGCCCGGTAAAGGCAATCAGCCTGATTCCCGTCCGGTAACTCCTCCGACAACTACACCAAGGGGCAATAACTATCAGAATCCAGGCAATTCGGAACCAGCAAAGCCATCATATGAGCAACCAAAAAGCAATCCCCGTCCATCGAACGACAAGCCTGCTCCCGCACCTTCATACGAACAGCCAAGACAGCAACAAAGCGCACCCAGGCAGAATCAATATCAACAGCCTTCAAAGCCTTCCAATAACCCTCCCTCTTCACGTCCACGTTCCTATGACGAGCGTCCAAGCCGGAATAATGGTAATTCGAATGGTTCAGGTAACACCTATCAGCGTCCTGCTCCAACCACTAAAAATTACCAGCCTTCCACTCCTTCCAAACCTTCCGGTAATTCTTCATCCGGAACACGAAGCAACAATAACAATTCAAAAAGGTCACGCTGAAACTAAAAAACATTAATTCTGAAATGATAAAATATATTTTCAAAGGCATGCTTATGGCATGCCTTTTTTATCCGGTGTTAGTGAGTGCTCAAAGTGAAATTGATGCTTTACGTTATAGCCAGGGACTGTTTGGCTCTACAGCACGTTCATTTGGTATGGGAGGAGCATTTGGTGCACTCGGTGCCGATTTTTCAACCATGTCATCGAACCCTGCCGGGATTGGCTTATACCGGAAATCGGAATTTTCATTTTCGCTTGGCTTTGCCGGACGCAAAACAGAAAGTGATTTCCTTGGCAATTCAGCATCAGACAGCAAATTCTCTTTTGACATTCCTAACCTCGGCCTGGTTTTAGCATTTCCAAAAACCCGCAATGAAGGCTGGAAACAATTTGGTTTTGCTTTGGGGTATCACCGCACGGCAAACTTCAATTCAGAAAGTACTTTCGAAGGTAAAAACACTCAAAATTCCCTGCTGGATGCTTTCGTAGAAGACATTCGGACAGCAGGAGGCGCAACTCCGGATGTCCTTTACAACTCTTTCCCATTTGATGCAGATCTTGCCTACCAGACTTACCTGCTTAATCACGACACTTTGAACCTGAATCAATACACTTCCGTTATTCCTAACGGCGGCGCCTACCAGTCACAGAATAAATCAACCAGTGGTGGCATGGGAGAATTTTCGCTTGGGTTTGGTGGAAATTACAATGAAAAAATTATTTTCGGTGTTACCCTGGCATTCCCTTCCATGCAATATGAGGAAGAGTCGGTATATGAAGAAAAAGACACTGACCAGGAGATCAGTGTTGCCGACACCTTAAACTTTCGCTCATTCAGATACGATCAGTCATTGAGAACAACAGGCAATGGTTTTAATGCCAAGTTTGGTGTGATTATAAAACCGGCTGAGTGGATCAGGGTTGGAGCTGCTATTCACACGCCCACCTATTATTACATGAATGACCGGTATAGCAGTTCGATGCGGTCTTCATTTGAAGATGGAACTGCTTATTCGTACAGTTCTCCCGAAGGAACCTATTCCTATAATCTCACAACTCCGTTCAAAGCTATAGGAAGCCTGGCTTTTGTGTTTGGAACAAGGGGATTACTTAGCTTTGATTATGAGCTGACCGATTATTCGATGGCTAAGCTTGATGCAAGTGATTATAACTTTTCATCGGAGAATAAAATTATTAGAAAAGTATATAATGATTTTGCTTCAAATTTCAGGGGAGGCTTCGAAGTAAAATATGAAAAATTCTCATTCCGTGCAGGCGCAGCCTATTATTCCTCACCCATCAACAGTGCCTATACCGTTGAGGAAACGGATCAGCATATTACGAGTTTTACAGGGGGAATCGGCTACCGCGAAAAGAAATTCTTTTTTGATATCGGCTATGGCCATTTTGTAAAAAGTGAAGGCTATAGCGTGTATACCCTGGCCAACGAACCCGTACCTGCTGCAAAACTTGATCGCACCGACAACCGCGTGGTTACAACATTCGGCTTCCGTTTTTAATGATCTGCCGGATTATATAACAAACTGCTAATCCGGGTTGCATTCAAAATTTCATTCGACACTTCCAGCACTTGTGTAGCTGTTACTGCATCGAGTTTAGCGAATATATCGGAAATTTTTATTGGCTTATCATAGTTCAGAACACTCTTGGCATTATTAATCATAACACCTGCCTTGTTTTCCTGGGAAAGCGCAAGTTGTCCCTTCATCTGATATTTATAACGGGCAAGCTGTGCAGCTCCAATTTTCACCTCCTTTAATTTTTTAAATTCAACCTCAACAAGTCGGATAGTTTTTTCAAGAAATTTTTTTTCAGTGGCCAGGTAAACATTAAAAAGTCCGCAATCACGGAAAGGGATATACGAAGATTCAATCTGGTATGTATATCCGAACTTCTCCCGTATATTCATATTAAGCCGTGAATTCATACCCGGCCCACCGAGAATGTTATTCATAAGGAATAAAGGAAAACGCTTGGTTGAATGAGCGGAATATGCAACACCACCGGTAATAAAATGTGCCTGCAACGTTTTCCGGATTTCCACTTTTTTGCGTTGTTTAAGGGTCCGGGTATTTTTGCCTAATTGGGTTTTTAACTGATGACCCTCTTCAGCAAAATATTTTTCACATAAAAATTTAATCTTATCGAAAGGTAAAGTACCTGCATAAGAGAAAACAATAGAACTGTTCAAGTATTTACCTTTAACAAACCTGACAAGATCTGTTCTCTTAAAACCCTTTACGGAAACCGGAGTACCCAGTATAGGATTGCCTAGAGGCTGACCACGGAAAACCATAGATTCAAAATCATCATAGATTTGTTCCATGGGGTTATCCTGGTATGAATTGATTTCATCCAAAATGACTTCTTTTTCTTTCTCCATTTCCTTTTCGGGAAAAACCGAATGAAAAAATACATCGGCAAGCAGTTCAACAGAACGCTCTGTATGTTCAGTCAGAAAAGATGCATGAAGGCAGGTTTCTTCCTTTGTTGTGAAAGCATTTAGCTCTCCTCCCACCACTTCAAGCCGGTTCAATACCTGGTAGGCTTTCCTTTTTTCCGTACCCTTAAACAGCAAATGTTCAATGAAGTGGGCCAGGCCCTCTTTCCCAGGCAGCTCATCCCGGCTTCCTGCTCCAACCATCAGCGCGCAATGAGAAACAGGGCTTTCACTTCTCATGTAAACTATTCGGATACCGTTTTTTAAAACTCCGGTGATGCTTTCCATAAATCAATATATTCAGTGTAAAATTAGTCAAACCAAAATTCATTGTCAGGATTGACTTAAAGCAAGAGCCTTTTTTTGACTTCACCAGCTTATTCGCTGAGTTTTAGGATGTAATTTGATAATGATGGGGTGTTAAAATCAGTAACTATTTAGTACTTTAGCATCAGGAATCCCGATTTATGAAGATCATAGTTACCAGGAATAATATATCGTTTTTTTGTTTATTGTTGTTATTATCAGTAACCTCTTGTAATACCACCGATACAGGAATTAGTCAGGCATTCCCCGATTGCTTCGATAATATTCAGAATCAGGGGGAACAGGGTGTAGACTGTGGAGGGCCTTGTTTACCGTGTCCCGGAAAGATTACTGCCCTGGTTGACGGGGCACCATGGGTTTCAGCAGGGAACGTATCCAGTTCAGTTAACAACAATTCCATAATCATATTGTCAGGGAATGGCACTTCCACCCTTTCCCTTATTCATACCGGCCCATTTGTAAATGGAACGTATAACCTGCAGTCTGCATTGTATGGCATTACTGCTACGGGAGTTAATTATTTGTCGAACCAGGGAACAATCACATTCACCAACTGGGATGACATTCAGAACCAGGTTTCAGGCACTTTCAGTTTTTCGGCCATAGAAAGTTCAGGGACAGGAGATACAATTTTGGTCACCAATGGAAATTTTCAATTCGTTCCCTATCAGCCCTGACCTTGAATTTTAGTGAATTCCTTACAACTGTAATGGTTTGTAAAGGCTGGCATAGCTGAACCTCTTTCCGGCTGCGTAGAAATCTTCAAAGGATTAACCACTCCTGAGAAGATTACGCCATGACACCATCTCACCATAAAACCAACCTGTACCTGCTACTTATAGCAGTAATGGTTGTAGTAATTACATCGTGCAGCAAGGATGATTTTAACCCGGATCTGGAAGCATCCGATGTGTGGCAACCCAACATTGCCTTCCCACTGGCTTATTCAGAGATAGGTATTGATGATTTCGCGCAAGCAAACGATAGCACTACCATTATCATTACCGATAACGACCAGTTTTGCACGCTTGTTTACAGAAATGAAGTTTTTGATTTAAGAGCTGATCAGTTGATTCAACTGCCGGATCAAAGTGTCAGCACCGCTTTTTCATTGAATAACAGCGAAATTCTTACACTCAATAATTCCGGACAGGTACACATTTCTCAATCCCGCGATTTGCAGTTTCAGGTCTCCCAGGGAATTGAAATTGATTCGGTACTTTTAAAAAACAGTTCCCTTGTAATAGACTACAGTTCAGATTTTCCTATGAATTCAGAACTTACAATAACGATTCCGGGACTTATAAAAAACAATATTGCATTCAGCCAGATAATTCCACTTGTTTACAGCGGTACAGCTATATCGGGTCAGTTAAGTATTCCATTGCACATGTATCATATGGATCTGACTAAAAACGGGACGACTCATAATACGCTGCAGGTATTCTATGATATAACTATTCAGGGTAACGGTTCATCTGCATCACCGGGCAATAGCATTCAATGCAACGCGGGTTTTCACTCACTGGAGTTTCAGAATTTATTTGGTTTTACAGGCCAGCAATATATAGCCAACATTCCTGACTCTGTAGAATTATCAATTTTTAATAATGCCTTAGGTACCGGGAGTTTTACGGTGGCAGAACCACTTATAAGATTTGATATTAGTAACTCCCTGGGAATACCTTTTAATGCAAGAATTTCACAACTGACTGCAATAAACACCAATCAATCAAATTTTGTGGTTGCAACCGGTCTTCCCGATCCACTCCCGGTGGTAAGCCCTACCATTGCACAGGCAGGACAAACCCTTTACAGCTCGTTCACTCTTAATAACTCCAATAGCAATATTACTTCATTAATAGATGAGCAGCCTGGATTTATACTTGTTCAATCACAAATTGCAACTAATCCGGCAGGCCATTCAATTAATTTCATGACAGACAGTTCCCGTCTTGCTATGAATATACATGTTGAATTGCCACTTTACGGGACTGCCAGTGATTTCAAAATAAGGGATACGCTTCCCTTCAATTACAATGATCTTGAAAATGTTGAACAACTTACTTTACGATTGAACATTGAAAACTGGTTTCCTTTGGAGGCAGACATACAGCTTATTTTCACAGATGAAAATTATAACGGACTGGATACACTTTTTGTTCCTGGAGAGGTGTTGATTCCATCAGGAATTATTCCTGCAAACAGTGAAAGGGTTCTGATGCCGGGCAAAAAAATACAAGATCACACATTCGATAAATCCAGGATACTGCGGCTGTTGAATGCTAAAAATATTCTTATTGAAGCAGGTGCTTCATCCTACCAGAATGGCAGTACTAATGTAAAAATTTATAACGACTACAAACTGAAAATTAAGATTGGCGCAATCGCTAAAACCAGGATCCAATGAATAACATCGGAAAATTAATTTTACAGGGATTCATAATGTGTGTGCTATTAGTTACTGCTACATTATCAGAAGCACAACATCTTACTTCGTACAATCTTCAGCATTTACCACAACGTAGTTACATGAACCCTTCATTTATACCTCATGGAAAACTTCATGCAGGCATACCGATATTGTCGGGAATATCCTATACTTACTCCAATAACGGATTCCGGTATAAGGATTTATTCAAACGCAACCAGGAACAAACACTGATACTGAATGTAGGAGATGCGATAAATACTATGCAACTCCGGAACACTATGTCATTTCACACCGAACTGGAACTTATTTCATTAGGTTTCAGAGCCGGCAAAAACTACATTTCAATTAATATTACAGAGAAGGCCGATATTAAATTTGATTATTCAAAATCACTGATGCAGTTTTTATACGAGGGCAATGCTTCCACTGCGGGTACCGTGCAGCAATTGAATCCTTCACTTGATGGGATCCATTACAGGGAATATGCGCTGTGCTGGGCACGGGAAATAAATAAAATCTGGAATGCCGGTGTTAAAATAAAATATTTGTATGGTATGGAACATATAGTAACAAAAGGTAAAGGAATTACCATGTATACAGACCCTGTTGATTTCACAATTACTGCCACTTCTGATTATGCTGTTTATACTTCAGGAATTGATACGGGATCCTTTAATGACATCTCCGCAAGGGAATATGCTTTCGGAAAAAAAAACCGGGGCGTTGCTGTTGATGCAGGAGTAACCGTAAAGCCTGTACCTTCAATGGAAATTTCAGCTTCGGTGACAGATCTGGGACAAATCCGATGGATGACTGATAATGCTGTATATACTACACAAACCGGAACTGAATCGTTTATCTACACCGGAATCAATCTCGATGAATTCATAAATAATGACAGCCTCGATGCGTCGGCTTACCTGCAGGCACTGGGCGATTCGCTGTATGAGAAATTTAATGTAACTACCACCCGGGAAAGTTATTCCAGCAACTTGCCGGCACAATTCTACTTTAGCGCCTCCTATCTGATTTCTCCGCGATTTAAAATTACAGGTTTAGTTCGGAATAAAAGATACTATAATTCAAATCAAACAGATTATCATCTCAGTTTTACCGGTAAATCCAAAAACTGGCTGAATTATACTATGAGTCTTAACAGGATAAATGATTCGAAGATAAATCCCGGTGCGGGATTATGCGTTAATCTGAGAAATGCACAGGTTTATTTTGTGAGTGATAACATTCCTGCTGTTATCAATTGGAAAAACGCATACAATACCGGTTTCAGAGCAGGTATCAACATCATGCTGGGCACCAGACTGAGATATATGAAAGCGCCGCAACCGGTACTTGAAGAACCCGTTGCAGCGCAATAATGTAATTTAAGATTTATTATTCCCTGTGACCACCTTTGGTGCAGCAGGGATTCAATCGTAATACGGCTGCAGAATCAGCAACAACATCATCCGCATCATAACCCACCATGGCAATTGCATTACGCAATTTTTCAGGAGTTGTTTTATTGGCATTATAAACAACCTTAGCCTGCTTTGATTTTACATCCAGTTCGGCAAACCTCACTCCTTTTTCAGCCATCAAAGCTTTTTCAATAATTTCTTTGCATTCACCGCATTGAGCTGTGGTCTGAATAATAATTTCCGCAGTTTGAGTGTATCCGACTGTAATAATAGTTACCATCATTACAAACGTTGCTGATAAGTTTTTAATAATTGCCTGAATTTTCATAATTTGATTTTTTTATGTTAGATTATTTTAATGTGTATCTGAAACCAATATATACTTTTCGTCCCATCACAGGGCCCCAAACATTTGTTGCATCAAATCCTTCTTCAAAAGGCCGGTCTGCATTAATGACCGGATTTTCCTGGCGAAAGCCTGCAAGATTTTCTCCACCCAGATAAAATTCCCATTTTTTGATGATGTGAGTAATTTGAGCATTGAAGGTCACAAAATCGGGAGAAGTTCCTTTTTGTACCTGGTCATTTTCATGGCCCTCAAGATCATCCGTTGCATTTGAAAGAGCCAGGCGGGTAGTGCCCTGGTAATGCGTAGTGAAATCATACCTCCAGTTTTCTTTAACAGTTTCGTAACTGACATTTAGCAAGGCACGGTGTTCGGGTACCAATGGTTTACGTGAGGCGATTCCATTATAATCAATTACTACATGATCATTTTTATAGGCAACACGAACATCAAACCTTTTGAATACCTCGTAATTGAATGCAACCTGGAAACTTCGTGACCAGGAATCACCCTTGAGATTATAAACTTCAATTACATCTGAACTGGAGTATGTGTCAATTATTACCTGGTTGCTGAAATCAGTTACATAATAATCAAGGCTGATGGAACCTGGCCGGTACCACGCCCTGAATTTTGCGGTAAAATTAGCTCCTGCATTCCAGGCTCTTTCAGGGTTAAGTTTTTCAGCGATCACAAGATTCCTTGAAGTAGCCATGATTGAACTGTTATCGGCAAACACATTGGCTGTACGAAAACTTCTTCCTCCTGACACCCTTACAATTACATTCTCAGTAAAATTATATTTCATGTGAAGCCTGGGTGTATAAAACAAACCCCATTCATTGTGGTAATCAACACGTGAACCGGCAACAAAACCAAATTTTTCACGATAGTTAAAAGTGTATTCCGCAAATACTCCCGGAACACTCTCAACACGGTCGAATGCATTCATCAGGTAAAGTTCATTGTAATCATCATAGCGCATATCAACACCGGCTTTCCATTTATGATTTGTTGTTCCGATAATCGACATATAAATAAGAGAACCATACAAACTTTGCTGAGCACCGTCATAAGTTTTCAAACCGAAATACGATTCCTGGTCATGAAAATTTGCAGACAGAATTAATCCTGCACTCTTCCAAGGCTTGTCAGCGAAAACCATTCCAGTTTTTGAAAAAACTTCCAGTCTTTTTGTTGTGATCTGAACACCATATCCTGATGAACTATCTGCTTCGCTGTTCCAGTCATAAAAAGTCTGACCGCTTCTTCTCTTTTCATAAATGGCCTTTACACCAAACTGCCCTTCGAATCTTTTACCATCATTAAATGACCATCGGTTCATTACATTTCCCTGTGTTACGAGGGGCATATCAAGAAAACTATCATCCTGGTGATCCCATTTTGTCTGACTGTTTTCTCCATGAACAAATAAAATTCCTGATGTATTATCAGATACTTTGATTTTTTTGTGAGCGTTAATTTCAACATTGCCTGACGAAGCTCCATAACCATTCAGATAAAAATTTTCAGCATTTTCAGGTTTGATGTATTCCACATTTATCTGGCCGGAGGTAGATTCAAAACCATTCGCAACTGATCCGCTGCCTTTGGTAATCTGAATTGATTCCATCCATGGTCCGGGAACATACCCTAACCCATAGGTAGATGCAAGACCTCTTACATTGGGAATATTTTCGGTCATAATCTGCGAATAGATTCCCGAAAGGCCTAACATCTGGATCTCTTTAGCGCCTGTAATAGCGTCTGTGTAGGAAACATTCACTGAAGGATTGGTTTCAAATGATTCCGACAGATTGCAGCACGCAGCTTTCAATAATTCTTTTTTTCCAACCTGCTCCACATTGATAGGCTTAATTGTGGAAATCATGGTTGCATCCTGCCGTCCTTCAATATTGACTGCTGTAAGCGAAACCGAACTTTGCAGTATTACCTGGATGGCACCCGCTTTAATCACACGTATGGTGTCCGTCCGGTAACCAACATAACTAAAAACGAGCAATCCCGGAAATCCTTTCTCAGCTTCCAACCGGAAAAAACCTTTCTCATCTGTTGTAGTTCCAATCGTGGTATTTGCCCAAAATACACTGGCCCCGGGTAAGGGTGATTTTATTTTATCGCCGGAAGACTGTTCATAAACAGTTCCTTCAACGAAAGCCTGCTGAGCACTTGCCGTGAATAAACTGCACGACAGAAGCAAAAGCAGAAATTTTTTCTTAAATTTTATATATAGCATAATCTGATATCAAACATTTAAACTGAGTAAAACCGCGACAAATTGTCCTGACAGCTTAATGAATCAGATAAGAAATGTTTGTAAATCTATAATCAGATTTTTGCCTGATCGGCCGGCATTTTCGACGGGTTCTCCGTAATAAAATGGGTGATCAGTTACCGGTACATCGGGGATCTGTACAATATGAAAAGTAATGCATGAAATAAGCGGTTGTATTTTTAATGCGGGTTGTAATGTGGTGGTAAGTTTCTGGTGAAAATACTTAATCACATCAGTGCAGCAATCGGCCGATTCGGGTTGGTTAAAATCACTGGCTTCCGGAGCAGCGTCACAACAAGAGTGATTTTCAGAGTTAGAACTTCCGCAATCTGCCTTTTCAATACCCGCAATTGCAAGCTTACAAATATGAGATACCTGGGCAACACCCACGGCATTTATCATCATAACAGCTATGAAAATATAGGTGAGTATGTATCTGCTCAATTGCATTAATTTAAATATACCAGGCTTAAAGATGAACTTTTAGGGACTTGCGCTAAATTAATAGGTTTTACGTGAAGAAAACATGAAAGGATACGCATGGTTAACCATCAAAATCATAAATTTGCATGCTAAAGTAACAACTTTATCGCATTTAATTAGTTCTCAATAAGATATATAATTATGAGTTCCATAGGTGCCGTCAGAGCCAGAGAAATTTTAGATTCAAGAGGAAATCCTACCATTGAAGTGGAAGTGATAACTGCTAATGGTGTGATTGGCAGAGCCGCTGTACCCTCAGGGGCTTCCACTGGTCAGCATGAAGCGGTGGAATTGCGTGACAACGACAAGAAGCGTTTTTTGGGCAAAGGAGTATTAAAAGCAGTGCATAATGTCAATACCGTAATTTCTGAAGAATTACAAGGGGTTAATATTTTTGCCCAGTCTGCCGTCGATAAGTTAATGATTGATTTAGATGGGACTGAAAATAAGTCCAACCTGGGCGCAAATGCTATTCTCGGAGTTTCGCTGGCGGTGGCTAAAGCTGCTGCAGAAGAAGTTGGCCTGCCACTGTTCCGGTATATCGGGGGCATAAATGCCTGCGTTTTACCGGTTCCCCTTATGAATATTCTCAATGGCGGGGCTCATGCTGATAACAGTATCGATTTTCAGGAATTCATGATCGTTCCTGCCGGTACAGACTCCTTTTCAGAGTCACTAAGAATGGGTACTGAAGTTTTTCATGCTTTAAAAAAAGTTTTGAAGGATAATAATTTTTCAACTAATGTAGGGGATGAAGGCGGTTTTGCTCCAAATTTAAAATCCAATACAGAGGCTATTGAAATCGTGCTGAAAGCCATTGAAGCTGCAGGTTATCGTCCGGGAGAAGATATTTACATAGCCATGGATGCAGCTGCTACAGAAATGTATGACGCCAAGACCGGTAATTATGTATTCCATAAATCAACCAACGACAGCCTTACTTCAGCGGAAATGGTTAATTTCTGGAAAGACTGGGTTTCAAAATATCCAATTATTTCATTAGAGGATGGTTTATCAGAAGATGATTGGGCCGGTTGGAAAGCATTAACAGCCGCTATTGGAAATAAGGTGCAGATTGTGGGAGACGATTTGTTTGTAACCAATGTAAAGCGCCTCCAAAAGGGAATTAATGAAAAAGCCGGAAATTCAATCCTAATAAAAGTTAACCAGATCGGAAGTCTTACGGAAACCATCAATTCTGTTGACATGGCAAAAATAAATTCGTTTACAACCATAATGAGTCATCGCTCCGGTGAGACGGAAGATACCACTATAGCAGATCTGGCCGTTGCATTAAATACCGGTCAGATAAAAACAGGATCTGCATCGCGTTCTGACAGGATTGCCAAATACAATCAATTACTCCGGATAGAAGAATCTTTAGGCAACACTGCCATATTCCCGGGAAAAACCAGTAAGTTTATTAGTCGTTAAAATGCCCACTGACGAAAATAATAAGTTGCCTGAAGAAGATGGCCTCCTCCGGGAAACCGGTGCGGAGCCGCAACAGGATAACTCAGGGGCTCCGAAACGCCGGCGGATGCGTGTTAAGATCCGGAAAAAAATCAGGATAAAACAAAAACCCAGTGCAAAAAAACTCGTAAGAAAAGTAGCTGAAAGAGCCTTCTGGGTGATTATCATAGTAGGATTTATTGCCAGTCTTATTATAATGATTGTGGAACTGGATGTAAGGGATGAAAAGTTCAAACAACAACGCAAGAAAACTATTCCTATTAAAGGGCAATAACATAGTGAAAGCGGAAAACAACAAGGGTTACCCGTTTGTTTTCCTTTTATGAGGAAGATGAAAGTAGATACATCAGGTATAAATAACAGCAAACTAATTTGTTTTTTTAAATAACATGGATAAGTTAAAAGAGAAATTCGCTTCGAAAGCCGCTCCAATGGCTGAGCAGACCAGGAAAATGCTGAAAGAGCATGGTGACTTTGTATTAGGAGAGTACACTGTTGAACAAGTGTATTCGGGTATGAAGGGAATGATTGGTATGATTACGGAAACATCAAAACTTGATTCGGAAGAAGGTATTCGGTTCAGGGGATATTCGATTCCGGAATTACGTGAAAAACTGCCTGTATCGAAAGAAGGTCCGGAACCATTGCCTGAGGGAATTTTTTATCTCCTTCTCACCGGAGATATTCCAACACTTGAAGATGTTGTCAATGTGAATAATGAATGGATGAAGCGTGCCAATGTTCCCAAACATGTTTTTGATATGCTGGATATGCTTCCCGCAAAAACGCACCCGATGACCCAATTCAGCATGGCCATTATGGCCCTGCAAACAGAATCGGTTTTTGCACAGAAGTACAGGGAGGGAATGAACAAAAAAGAATACTGGGATCCCATGTATGAGGATATCATGAACCTCATTGCACGGCTTCCAAGAATAGCGGCTTATATCTATCGAAAAAATTATAAAGGAAATCATCACATTGAACCGAATCCAAAAATGGATTGGGCAGGAAACTTTGCCCACATGCTGGGTTTTGATGATCTCGAATTTCGGAAACTGATGCGTTTGTACCTTACCATTCATGTGGATCATGAGGGAGGTAACGTTTCGGCACATACGACGCACCTGGTGGGTTCAGCTTTGGCGGATGCTTACCTTTCACTGGCAGCAGGTATGAACGGACTTGCAGGCCCGCTGCATGGTCTGGCCGCGCAGGAGGTAGCACGCTGGATACTGGAATTACGGGAAGAATTCAGTGGTGTCCCAACGAAAGAACAGATTGCGGAATATATCAAGAAAACGCTTGCTGAAGGAAGAGTTGTTCCGGGTTACGGTCATGCGGTTTTAAGGAAAACAGACCCGCGTTACACCGCACAGCAAGAGTTCGCAAAAGCCAATATGGCGGATGATGAATTGTTCAAAATCGTGCAACTGCTTTATGAAGTGACTCCTGAAATTCTTAAATCGACAGGCAAAATAAAAAATCCCTGGCCAAATGTGGATGCACACTCCGGCATTCTGCTGATACATTACGGCCTCACGGAATATGATTTTTATACAGTCCTGTTTGGTGTTTCCCGTGCAATTGGCGTGCTTACTTCATTACTTTGGGACCGTGCACTGGGCGTTCCAATTGAGCGACCCAGTTCCGTTACTACGGGATGGATTATGGGTCAGGTACAACAAAACCCAGCTGCAAAAGAAAAAGCATAAAGAAAAGGCAGGTGAAAAACTGCCTTTTTTTATGTCCGTTTGTTCCCCTGTTTTCTCTTACAGCCTTTCTGACCAGTCGTAACTTTTTACAGGCAATGGTTGTTATCTTTTAATTATTCTGACTATAATGGCTTATCGCGATCAAAATCATTTTATAAAAGTATTGGAAGATGCCGGTGAACTGGTGCGTATTAAAGAATACGTAAATCCCCATCTGGAAATCACCGAAATCACCGATCGTATTTCAAAGGCCTATGGTCCTGCTTTGCTTTTCGAAAATACCGGGTATGATTTTCCGCTGCTTATTAATTCCATGGGAACTGAAAAACGTATGGCCATGGCGTTAGGTGTGGAAAAACTGGATGATATTGCCCATGAAATTGAAAACCTCTTTAAAACATTTACTTCCCCAAAAAACAGTTTCCTGGATAAATTAAAACTGTTGCCGCAACTTGGTGAAGTTGCCTCGTGGATGCCGAAAAACATCAAAGGCCGAGGTGCCTGCCAGGCCGTAGTTATGAAGGAACCGGATATCACAAAATTCCCTGTACTCAAATGCTGGCCTGAAGACGGTGGACCATTTCTAACACTCCCGGTGATACAAACAAAAGATCCATTGACAGGCTTGCGCAATGTTGGATTGTACCGCATGCAGGTATTTGGTCCAACGCTCACTGCCATGCACTGGCACCGTCATAAAGTCTCGGCGCGTCATTTTAACGAGTATAAAAAACTGGGCATTCGAATGCCTGTTGTTGTATCTCTCGGAGGAGATCCTGCATATGCATACAGTGGCACTGCACCGTTGCCCGATGGTGTTGATGAATTTATGCTGGCAGGATTTATCCGTAAAAAGCGTGTGGAACTAGTGAAATGTCTTACGCAGGATATGTGGGTACCGGCAGATGCAGATATAATTATTGAAGGCTATATTGATCCTGACGAAGATTATATCCTTGAAGGTCCTTTCGGGGATCACACGGGTTATTATTCACTCGCAGATTACTATCCGAAGTTTCATATCACTGCTATTACACACAGTAAAAAACCCGTTTATCCTGCTACCATTGTAGGCATACCTCCACAGGAAGATGCATGGATAGGAAAAGCAACGGAACGAATTTTTCTTGCGCCCATAAAAATGACCATGGTACCAGAAATTGTGGATATGGTGTTACCTGTTGAAGGTGTGTTTCATAACCTGGTTATTGTAAAAATTAAAAAAGATTATCCCGGCCAGGCATTAAAAGTTATGAATTCACTCTGGGGAGCCGGTCAGATGATGTTTACAAAAATGATGATTGTGGTGGATGGTGAAGTAAACATTCAGAATAATCTTGAAGTTGCACAATACATTTCAGAACACACCGATCCCGGATCCGACTTTGTGTTCTCGCAGGGACCTACCGATGTATTGGATCACTCCTGCTCTACCATGGCGTTTGGAGGTAAAATGGGAATTGATGCCACGCGCAAACTGCCCGAAGAACTCGCCGGCAGAAATCATATCCCCGGCAGTGCACACTTACCGGATGAAACAGCCTTAAGAAAATTATTCCCGGAAATAACTGACGTAAATTTTACGCTGTTGCGGAAAGGTGTTTCAATGATATTTATTGCAGTTGAAAAGAAGCGTGCAAAGCATGTTAAGGAACTTGCAAAATCACTTTTCGAAATTCCCGACTACAAGCATATAAAAGTGGCTGTTTTCCTGGAGCATACTTTAGATGTCCAGGATATTGCGGATGCTGTATGGAGGTTCTCCAACAACGTAGATCCAAAACGCGACCATTTCATTTTTGAAAACAACATTGCCTTTGATGGAACACGCAAAACGCGTGAGTTCGATGGATTCACCCGCGACTGGCCTAACATCCTGGCCTCTGATGAAACCACCATTGCGCGTGTTGATGCTATCTGGGATAAACTCGGACTGGGTAAATTTCTTGAATCTCCATCAAAAAAATACCGCACCCAACTGTATAAGGGTGGTGCAGTGGTTGAAGAATAATCCCGATAATTTACAAACAAGGAAACATAAAAACCCAGGTTAACAAAGAATTCTGTGTCCTCCTTTTTATCTCCGGTTTCTTTGTTATTTTTTTCGATCAATATGGGATTTACAAACTAATACTATGTTGATATAGAACAGTTTCACCATTTGCTGACAAAAATCATACTACATACAACGCAGCCAGGGTAATTTTGCAGTCACTTTATCATAAATGGCTGCCAGGAAAGAGAATGAAGTTATAATTCGTGAAAATGAAATGCAGCAGTGCTTTCATTGTGGCGACAAGTGTAGGGAAGATACCATTATTGCCCATGAAAAGCTTTTTTGCTGTGAGGGTTGCAAACTGGTTTATGAAATTCTGGATGAGAATAATTTGTGCAATTATTACCAGCTCAACAATACTCCCGGAAGCCAGGAACAAAAGAGAACAAACAGTGCCCGTTATGAATTTCTCGAAGATGAAAAGATCCGGCAACAACTCATTTCCTTTACAAACGGCAATATCACAGATGTTACTTTTCTTATTCCACAGATTCATTGCAGTTCGTGTATCTGGTTGTTGGAGCATCTATACAAACTTGATAAAGGAATAAAAAGGGCAACGGTCAATTTTCTTAAACGGGAAGTACACCTGGTTTTCTCAGATCAGGAAACTTCACTGAAAAAGATTGCTGAACTGCTGAACCGTATCGGTTATGCACCCCACATTAGCCTGGATAATTCCAAAGACACAAAAAAATTAACATCCCATAAAACTTCCTATTACAAATTAGGAGTGGCTTTCTTTTGCTTTGGAAATATAATGCTGCTTAGCTTTCCTGAATATTTCGGGCTAAGCGATGTTCTGGAAAAGGACTTCCGGATACTTTTCGGCTATCTCAACATTTTTTTGTCGCTGCCGGTTCTGCTTTATGCCGATATGGATTTCTTCAAATCCGCAATTGCCGGCTTGCGCCAGAAAAGGTTAAATATGGACTTCCCCATTTCCCTTGGCATTGTAGTGATGTATGCCCGCAGTCTGTTCGAAATTCTTTCAGGTACAGGTGCTGGTTATATGGACACATTTGCTGCTTTGGTATTTTTTATGCTGGCCGGCAGAATGTTTCAGAATAAAAGTTATGAGCGATTATCCTTTGAACGGGATTATAAATCGTATTTTCCTATAGCCATAACCGTTATAGAGGGCGGAAAACAAGTGTCCAAAGCCGTTTCTGAAGTCAGCCGCGGTCATCGTATTCTTATACGTAATGAAGAACTGATTCCTGCCGATTCAATTCTGCTAAAAGGGGTGGCAAACATAGATTACAGTTTTGTAACCGGTGAAAATATTCCGGTGCTTAAAAAACCGGGAGAAAAAATTTATGCCGGCGGAAAACAACTTGGCGCAGCCATTGAACTGGAAGTTGTGAATGAAGTTTCACAAAGCCGCCTCACCCAACTTTGGAATGAATGCGATTACGGTCAGAATAAGGAAAACAAATTATCTTCCGTTGTGGATAAGGTTAGTATCTATTTTTCCATTATAGTGCTGCTGATTGCAATGGGCGCTGGAATATTTTATATGGCACAGGGAAATAATCCCAAAGCACTGAATGCCTTTACCGCGGTGCTGATCATCACTTGTCCCTGCGCACTTGCACTTTCCTATCCTTTCGCACTGGGAAACACCATCCGGATCCTGGGTAACTCCGGATTATATCTTAAAAATACGGGAGTTATTGAAAAGCTTTCACATATCACCTCCATCGTTTTTGATAAGACCGGTACATTAACAAAATCCGGTTCCGCACAGATCAAATTTTACGGAGATACTTTATCAAATCACGATCTCTCCCTCATATTTACACTGGTTTCTCAATCGGCCCATCCGCTCAGCCGTTTGCTGGCAACAGAATTAGAAACGCAAACGAGGGTGAAAATTGATAATTTTAAGGAAATTACCGGTGCAGGAATTGAAGGCATCATAGAAGGCATTCCTGTCAGACTCGGATCCGCTGCTTTTGCAGGAAAGGTTATTCCTCCTGACGGCCATATAAATAACAATGCTGAAGTTCATGTTTCAATCGGTGATCAGTACAAAGGTTTTTATGATATAAGTACTAAGTACCGTGATGGTTTGAAGGAGACCCTCTCAACTTTAGCGGATAGTTATGACCTCCAATTGTTATCAGGAGATAATTCCGCGGAGCGAAAAAAGCTATCGGTCTATTTCAGTGACAATGAAAAAATGCATTTTGAACAATCGCCATCCGATAAACTAAATTTCATCCGCAACCTTCAGCATAACAAAAATAAGGTAATGATGCTTGGCGACGGCCTGAATGATGCAGGAGCACTTATGCAAAGTTATACCGGCATTGCAGTAACGGATAATGTAAACAATTTTACACCTGCCTGTGATGGGATCCTGGATGCTTCACGGTTTTATAAAATCCCGGCATTTCTTAAATTCTCAAAATCGTCAATGAAAATAATTTTCGCGAGTTACATTATTTCCTTTTTATATAACATAGCGGGAACGTGGTGGGCGGTGCAGGGCAATCTCTCTCCGGTATTTGCAGCTATCATAATGCCGCTGAGCACAATAACAATTATCCTTTTCACTACCGTCTCGAGCAACATCGCGGCCAGGATTCACAACGTTAAAAGCTGAGCGTATTTGTGGGTCTTTATGACAAATGTCACATTCAATAACTGATTCCGGTCATATCAGGGACTATCTACTGAAAGTAATTTTACCAACGTAAAACAACATTTCCATTCCTCCTTATGAGTGCACTCTTTCTTTTAATCGGCATCAGCCTGATTTTGGCAATCGGTTTCCTTTTCGCGTTTATATGGTCGGTTAAAAAAGGACAATATGAGGATGAATACACACCTTCGGTGAGAATACTCCTGGAAGACGTTCAAGAGGAAGATCAAAAAAAAATCACAGAATAAAATATGGAATTAGAAAAGTTTTATTACGACAACAAAATCGTCCGGAATTTCGCCTACGCGACAGTCATCTGGGGATTTGTGGGTATGTTGGTTGGGTTAATAGCTGCTATTCAGCTCATATGGCCGTTTTTGAATCTGGAACTCCCCTACACTACTTTTGGAAGAATACGGCCGCTTCATACCAATGCGGTAATCTTTGCATTTGTAGGAAATGGAATTTTCACCGGAGTTTATTATTCCTTGCAGCGGCTTTGTAAAGCCAGGATGTTCAATGACCGGTTAAGTAATCTTAACTTCTGGGGATGGCAGCTAATAATTGTTGCGGCCGTAATAACACTCCCGCTTGGGATGACATCAGGAAAGGAATATGCAGAGCTGGAATGGTGGATCGATATTGCCATTACACTACTTTGGGTTGTATTCGGAATAAATATGATGGGAACCATCATCAAGAGAAGAGAAAAACACTTATACGTTGCCATCTGGTTCTATATAGCAACATTTATCACCGTTGCCGTACTTCATGTCGTAAACTCTTTTGAAATTCCGGTTAGTTTCATGAAAAGCTACTCCGTGTATGCGGGTGTACAGGATGCTTTGGTACAATGGTGGTACGGCCATAATGCGGTTGCATTTTTCTTAACAACCCCTTACCTGGGATTGATGTATTATTTTGTACCCAAGGCAGCCAACCGCCCGGTATATTCCTATCGCCTTTCTATTATCCATTTTTGGGCGTTAATATTCTTGTATATCTGGGCGGGTCCTCACCACCTGTTATATACTTCACTGCCAGACTGGGCACAATCGCTGGGAACCGTCTTTTCCATCATGCTGCTTGCTCCCTCCTGGGGAGGAATGATTAATGGATTGCTAACATTACGCGGCGCCTGGGATAAAGTCCGCGAAAGCATAGTGCTTAAATTTATGGTGGTTGCTGTAACAGCTTATGGTATGGCCACTTTTGAGGGTCCTATGTTGTCGCTAAAAAATGTTAATGCTATCAGCCATTTCACTGACTGGACAATCGCACACGTACATATAGGCGCACTCGGCTGGAATGGTTTTTTGACTTTCGGTATGCTGTATTGGTTGCTTCCGAAAATATTCAAGACTGAACTCTATTCTAAAAAACTGGCTGGATTTCATTTCTGGATTGGCACCATTGGAATTTTGTTCTATGCCATTCCGTTATACTGGGCTGGATTTACGCAAAGCCTTATGTGGAAAGAATTTACTGCTGATGGTTTTCTCAAATATCCGAACTTCCTGGAAACAGTGACACAAATTATTCCCATGTACCAGTTACGCGTGGTAGGAGGCTCCCTTTATCTGATTGGAGTAATTGTAATGATGTACAATTTGTATCGCACTGTTAAAGCTGGTAAACTTTTAGCTGATGAAGCTGCTGAAGCACCCGCTTTACTGATTCAACCCGCTATTCATAACCCGGGTGAACACTGGCACCGAAAACTGGAGAGAAAACCGGTAATGCTGCTTGTACTGAGTCTTATCGTGATACTTATCGGGGGCATTGCAGAGATGATCCCCACTTTCCTTATCAAGTCAAACATTCCTACCATCAGCAGTGTGAAACCATATACACCATTAGAGCTGGAAGGAAGGGATATTTATGTACGTGAAGGATGTTATAATTGTCATTCTCAAATGATTCGTCCGTTCCGCTCTGAAACGGAACGGTACGGTGAATATTCAAAGGCGGGAGAATTTGTTTATGATCACCCTTTCCAGTGGGGATCGAAAAGAACGGGTCCTGACTTGCACCGCATCGGAAAAAAATATCCCGATTCCTGGCATTTTAATCACATGCTGGATCCGACAAGCATGTCACCGGGTTCCATGATGCCGGCATATCCATGGCTTATCGAAGACAAAATAAATACTTCATACCTGGAAAAGAAAATTCGGGTGATGCAGCAACTGGGAGTACCTTATCCTGATGGTTATGATAAACTAGCTTTGGATGATCTCAAAAAGCAATCGGAAATAATAACTGCAGGTTTAACCAAAGATAATATCAATATAGAAAGTGACCGTGAAATAATTGCGATGATTGCCTACCTGCAACGCATGGGCACTGACATTAAAGGAATTAACCCACAATCTGCAAAACAATGAAATTTATTAACTACCTGGAATCAATATCGGGAGTCAGCATATTCCCGATGACCTCTCTCCTCATCTGCTTCCTGTTTTTTGTCCTTGTCGGAATAAAAGTAATTATGATGAATAAGACTTCTATGAAAGAAATTATGAATCTGCCTTTAGAAGATTCTGTTCTTACTAACGAAGACAAATAAAATTAAAAAAATATATCATTGGTATATCATGAAAAAAATCACACTCTTATTATTCTTTATATTTTCCGGGAAACTGGTTGCGTTTGCTCAAACCACACCACCTGTAACAGGTCCTGATGGAATAGCCGGGATCATGACGGATCCCATGAATTACCTTATTGTTTTTGTAATGGCAATTCTGTTCAGTACAATACTGGTAATGGCCAAAATTATTAAATCACTAATTTACAAACTCGCAGGGGCACCGAAAGTGTATCAGAAACCCGTTTCCATTAAGGTAAAAGAAAACAAACCCTCATTCTGGACACAATTAAACACAAAAATGAATGATGCGGTGCCAGTGGAAAAAGAGGCTGATATATTAATGGATCATGATTATGACGGCATAAAAGAGTTAGACAATAATCTTCCCCCCTGGTGGAAATATGGATTTTATCTGACTATCGTATTTGCATTTATTTACATGGCCCATTATCATGTTGCAGGCAGTGGTAATGTTCAGCTTGATGAGTACAATGAACAACTTGCAGAAGCTGAAGTTCTAAAAGCAGAAAGATTAAAAACTGTGGCAAGTAATGTTGATGAAACCACTGTTACTTACCTGGTAGAAGAAAAATCGATTGCAACAGGAAAAAAAATATACACTGAAAAATGCCTGGTTTGTCATGGTAAAGCGGGCGAAGGACTCGTAGGTCCGAATCTTACCGATGAATACTGGATTCACGGAGGAAGCATTCAGGACATATTTAAAATAATAAAATATGGCTTCCCGTCAAAAGGCATGCTAGCCTGGCAAGGTCAGTTAACACCTGTTCAAATTCAAGAAGTATCAAGTTTTGTTAAAAGTATACATGGCACAAACCCACCGAATCCAAAAGAACCACAAGGAGATATTTATACAGAAACGGGTTCCGGAACTGCTGTGGAAGGTGACACAACCATAATTGCATCAATAAAAGATTCGAGTACAACAAGTAAAAATTAAGATGAATAAAGATTCAGGAATGGATGAATCTTTTCGCGATTCGGTTTCAACGATAAACGAAAAAGGAAAACGGGTATGGATCCATCCTAAAAAACCGGACGGGCGGTATTATGATGCCAGAAAGTATGTAAGTTACATTTTCCTGGCTATATTGTTTGCTTTGCCATTCATAAAACTGAATGGCAATCCTATTTTATTGCTGAATGTACTGGAACGTAAATTCATTATTTTCGGACTGATTTTCTGGCCGCAGGATTTTTTTCTTTTTGGTCTTACAATGCTCACTTTTGTGGTATTTATAGTCCTATTTACTTCTGTATTCGGAAGGCTCTGGTGCGGCTGGACATGTCCGCAGACCATTTTCATGGAAATGGTTTTCAGGAGAATTGAATACTTTATAGAAGGTGACCGTAATGAACAAAAAGCTTTAAACAAATCATCATGGACAACCGATAAGATAGTTAAGAAATTCAGCAAACATTCGATATTCTTTCTTATATCCTTTATCATTGCTAACACATTTCTTGCCTACGTGATTGGTATTGAAGAGTTGAAAAAAATCGCAACTGAACCTATTCAGGATCATTTAAGCGGTTTTATGGCCATAATTGTTTTTTCCGGCGTGTTTTATGGAGTTTTTGCACATTTCAGAGAGCAGGTGTGCATAGTAGTTTGTCCTTATGGCCGCCTGCAGGGGGTTTTGCTGGATAAAAATTCTATTGTTGTTGCTTATGATTACCTACGCGGAGAGCCCAGAAAAACTTATCGTAAGAACGAAGAACGTTCAGCGGGCGATTGCATCGATTGCCATCAATGTGTAAATGTATGTCCTACTGGAATTGATATACGCAACGGTACACAGCTGGAATGTATTAACTGCACAGCATGTATAGATGCCTGTGATCATATCATGGACAAAATTGGCACACCAAGGGGTTTGATACGCTATGCCAGCGAAGATGGGATTGTTAAAAAGCAACCCTTAAAATTCACTACCCGCATTGCACTTTATTCAGCGCTGTTAGCAGTTTTGCTGGTAGGACTAGGAACAGGTATTGCCATGAGGTCGGATACAGAAACAACCATACTCCGCACACCCGGAATGCTTTTTCAAAAGCAACCTGATGGCAGAATCAGTAACCTCTATAATTATAAAGTTGTAAATAAAACCACAACTGATTTTCCTATCCACTTCAAGCTTGAAAATTTTGAAGGTGAAATTAAAATGGCCACGTCCGGAAATATTATATCAGGAAAAGAAACCATAATTGAGGGTGAATTTTTTGTGATTGCCGACCCTTCTACTATTACTGAAAGAAAAACCAAAATCCGAATCGGCGTGTACTCAGGGAAGAAGAAAATTGAAACTGTGAAAACCAATTTTATGGGGCCGGGTGGTAAATATCAATTGTCAAAGTAATTAATGAAAGTTAAAATAACAGTACTAAGTGAACAATCATGAAAATCAACTGGGGTTACCGGGTGGCCATTCTCTATATAGGGTTTGCAAGCCTTATAATATATTTTGTTTACCGGAGCATGAACGAAACAGTAGACCTTGTAACTCCTGACTACTATGCACAGGAATTAAAGTTCCAGGATAAAATTGAAAGTACTTCAAGAAACAATAACCTCGATCAGCCTGTAACTATAGAATACGGCGAACAAGGAATACAAATTATTTTTCCTGAAGAAATGAGAGATAAAATTGAAGGCAACATTCTTTTGTTCCGGCCTTCCGATAAAAGTAAAGACAAGAATTATTCCATTCAGCCGGGAGAAAATATGCAGCAATTAATACCTCTCTCCGATCTTGAAAAAGGTATGTACCGTGTAAAGGTGGAATATAAATCGGCTGAGACTACGTACTATACTGAAAAGCAATTAGTAGTCAGGTAATTTAAATTTATCATGTTTGAACTAACGGCATTGGCAATAGGTTTTCTGGGCAGTTTCCACTGTGTGACTATGTGCGGGCCTTTGGCATTAGCGCTCTCGGGTGGAAATGAAAATACTGTCAAATACCTGGCCGGAAGAATGATATACAATTCAGGAAGAATTTTTACATACGCTATCCTTGGACTATTAGCGGGACTTGCAGGCCATACACTCATGCTTGCGGGATTTCAAAGAAGTGTTTCTATTGGCATTGGAATTTTTATGATACTGTCAGTAGTGCTCATCCATTACCTTCCCGGTAAAACCGGCACTAACCCATTTGCCCTTAAATTGAATGCGGCAATCAGAAAAATATTCAGCAGTGTGTTGAAAAAAAGAAATGAATTTTCATTATTCGTAGCCGGTTTGGCCAATGGAATATTACCCTGCGGTTTTGTTTACCTGGCATTAGCTGGTGCAGCAACTACACAAAAACCTCTTGACGGGGCATTGTATATGGCTTTATTCGGACTTGGAACATTTCCGGCCATGATGGCTGTGGCTGCATTCGGAAAACTGGCAGGAATGAAAGCCCGAAACTTTTTAATTAAAGCAGCACCCGTAATGATGCTGATACTGGGAGCCTATTTTATTTTCAGAGGTTACCAAATGAAAGATAACAGTTGCTGTTCACATGCTGCTACAGAAATTACGAGTGTTGAGTTGAAATGAATTGGTGAGTGGTGAACGCAAATATGTAAATTGCCCATTGTCCCATTCTCTGACCAAACTTTTGTTATCTTTAATTGAAATTAAATCTCAACCGTAATGACAAGAACAAATTATTCATCCGATTCCCCGTGGGAAGATATTGTTGGGTATTCCCGTGTTGTTAAGACAGGAAATAATATTGAAGTTTCCGGAACAACTGCATCGGAACACGGGGCTGTAATCGGAGTTAATGATTACTATCGCCAGACACATTACATTCTTCAAAAAATTGAACACGCGCTGACTGGTGCAGGGGCGGCAATGAAAGATGTAACCCGAACACGAATATTTGTCTGCGATATTTCCAAATGGGAAGATGTTGCAAGGGCACATTCGGAATTTTTTAAGGACATACGGCCCGCAGCCACTATGGTAGAGGTAAGCCGGTTGATTGCTCCTGAATTATTAGTGGAAATTGAAGTAACCGCAATGATCAGCTGAATCCCGTTTATGTGCAATAAATTCCGTAAGAAATTTAAAAAGGCCGGAATGATCCGGCTTTTAAAATAAAATTGCAAAATTGAAATTTTCCGGTCCTAAGGCCAGAAGCCTAAAGCACCGTAGCTTGCGGCAAGCTTATTGATACCACTAACAAATGCGGCTGTACGCAAATCGGTAATCTTCGGGTTTCCGTTTCGAATGCTAATTATCTCGTTAAAAGCAGCAATCATAGTTTCTTCAAGACCGGAACTTACCAGATCACGTTCATCTGCTCCATGCACGATGAGTGATCGCTCTAAACTATCGAGTTTTTTACCTGTTACTGTTTCAACTGCTCCCACAATCCGGGAAGTCTGTATTTCCTGAAACCGCTTTTCCATCCTGCCAAAGCGCACATGCGAAAGATTTTTAAGCCATTCAAAATAGGATACTGTTACACCTCCTGCATTTAAATACAAATCGGGAATAATCATTACTCCTTTTTGATTCAGAATTTCTTCAGCTTCTTTTGTAACCGGTCCGTTAGCACCTTCAGCAATTATTTTTGCTTTAATGCGGGGTGCATTCTCATAAGTAATCTGATTTTCAAGAGCGGCAGGGATGAGTACATCACATTCCATTTCCAGGAGTTCCATTGAGTTCACATAACCTTTGGCACCATTGTAATTCAAAATGGAACCGGTTTCTTTCCGGTGTTTTAATACTTTATCAACATCAAGTCCGTGTTCGTTGTAGATACCACCTTCGCGCTCTGCGATTCCAACAATTACTCCACCACCTTCAGAACAGAACTTCGCGGAAAAATATCCAACATTACCTAATCCCTGCACAATTATTTTCTTTCCGCCAATTCCCGGTTTCATGCCCAGCACTTTCATATCTTCCGTATTAGTGAGTGCTTCCCTGAGTCCAAAAAATAAACCCATTCCTGTTGCTTCGGTTCTGCCCTGAATTCCGCCCTGACCAAGTGGTTTTCCCGTAACGCAACCTAGCGCATTGATATCATCAAAATGAAACGTGGCATATGTATCGGCAATCCATGCCATTTCGCGCGGGCCGGAACCATAGTCGGGTGCCGGCACATCAATACCGGGACCAATAAGATTTTTTTTGATCAGTTCCGTTGCATACCGTCGCGTAATTTTTTCAAGATCTTTAACATGATATTTTGCAGGGTTGATTTTTATTCCGCCTTTTGCTCCGCCGAAAGGAACATCCACTACAGCACACTTGAATGTCATAAGAGTGGCAAGCGCCTCAACTTCCTGCTCATCTACAAAGTCACTGTAACGAATCCCTCCCTTTGTTGGTGATTTATGCTGGCTGTGTTGAACACGGATGCCCTGGATAACTTTAACTTCCCCCTCAATCTCAACAGGAAAATTAAATTTATAAATACTGTTGCAAATTTTTATCTGCGACAGCACACCTTTGGAATGATTTGTAAATGCGGCCGCCTTATCGAAATAAGAATGCACATCGCTCAGAAATTTTGATCCTTCGCTCATAAATTTTTTGGTAATAGTTTAGAATTTTATTTGGATATTGGTAATTTATAAGGGTCAGAGAATGCTTTCGGGAATTAGCATTTCAGAACTGAAAAAGCGATACGACTTCGGATCGGCATACGCTGCAAGTGTGGCTATATAATCAACCGATTCCTTCCATGAGGTCATATATAAATCATGATGCCCGTGTGGAGGCAGTGTTGTTTTCATTTCTTTACCTGAAAAATCAAGATCTTTCAATTTATCATTCACACCCTCACCTGTTAGTTTCAGCCAGGCTTCTTTTCTAGTCCAGATCTGATAAAAATAATCGGTTTCAGCTTCATTGCTCAATGTTTTCAAATGTGCTACTTCATTGGAATGATAATTAGCTTCTGCAAAGCCATCGGTATCAAAATCCGGAATAATTTTTTCTACATCGATTCCGACATCCGATAAAAATCCAATTGCAACAAGGATTTTACTGCCTGAATGAGAAATATTGAAATGAATAGTAAACGGGGCGTTGATCAATTCCGGTTTACGGTTCACGATCGGTGTCAGTTCAAGTTTCCCTGCCTCAATTGCGGTATAATGGCTAAGAATCTTCCGTATTAAAACATGCCCGGCTTCATACACTCTCCGGTCTTTTTCGAAATGATATTTTCCGGCACGTGTCATTTCATCTGATGACAATAAATAAGGTGCTTCCCGCAAAAAAGGATCGTCAAAATGAATAGAATGTGACCACACATGGGTTTCCTGATTGTGATTGCCGGACTCCGGCAATTTATGTTCCCAGTTAATCGAAGAAAGGTTCCTGAAGTGAAGCTTCATGCACAGGATATTTGGTCACGAATGTACTATATTTACCTGTACCGGACAAAGATTCACACCCAAATTAGCCTCTAACCATCAGTATTTTCAAGGTATTCCCTGACTTTACTGGCCAGGATCGCGTTGTACGGTTCATCGGTGATAATGGTATCGTTATCGCACCCGTTTATAACTGTAGTTTCTATTTTTCCCTTCACCAGCCTGTCCCAGCCAAGTTGTTTATTGAAGTGCTGCTCAATAGGTTCCCCGGTTCTTATAATCGCAATATCACCGTTATAAATATATTCCGGTTGGTAATCCAGCAAGGCTTGTGAGTGAATTGTGCGCAAATCGTGTCCAACCTGCTTTTGATCTTCGTCAATCTGCACTTCCTCAACTTGTTGTGGAACATTCATCAGCTTTTTAGCAGCCCCGATCAGTGTTTTTCCTACCGATAAATTTTTATCAAGTGCATAATTGATTTTTTCACCCAACTCCAGTTTCATGAACTTGTCAATACCTGTTTGTATGCGATAAAGTGTAGGATTCTCAGGCGGCGCATAATTATTAATCATTCCCAGCAAAGAAACTGTTTCTCCCTCCTTTTCCAGCAGGCAGGCCATTTCAAAAACCACCATCCCACTGAAACACAATCCCAAAAGCCGGTACGGACCCGTGGGTTGAACCGATTTTACAATATCCAGGTAAAATTTCGCCATTTCCTCAATGGTGTAGTGGGGTTGCTGGTTGATATCCAAACCCCTGGGCTGAATAGCATAAACCGGCTGGTCAGCAGGAAGGTGTTTTAAAAGCACCCGCCACCTGTTAATATTTCCATTATGCATGTGTACGCAAAATAACGGAGTGCGGTCACCTTTCGGTTGTAGCGGCACCAGGCATGACCAGGGTTTTGTTGACTCCTCATTATTAATAAACCCTGCCAGTTCTTCAATAGTGGGAGCACGGAAAATTACAGGCAACTGCACTTTAACGCCCATGATTTTTTCCACCTCATTAAACATCCGCACCGCGATCAGTGAATGGCCGCCAAGTTCAAAAAAATTATCATTCCGGCTAACCCGATCAAGACCAAGCACCGTGCACCATATACCTGCCAGCACCTCTTCAACCGGTGTTTTCGGTTCTTCATATTTAATATTGTCGGGCAATCTCCCACCTTCAGGTCCTGGCAAAGCTTTCCTGTCAATTTTATTATTCGGCGTTTTAGGAAGGTCTTCCATAAACACAAACAATGAAGGAACCATATATTCAGGGAGATCATTTTTCAGGAATGCCCTTAATTCTTTAATTTCGACCATCATCCCCGGCTTCATTACCAGGTAAGCCACAATCCGTTTTTCACCGGGTTCATCTTCACGTGCAACAACCACCAATTCACGGATGGAATCATGTTTTGCCAGCACTGATTCAATTTCACCCAATTCGATTCTGAATCCGCGTATCTTAACCTGGTTATCAATTCTGCCTATAAATTCCAACTCACCATCGCGGCGGAAACGTACAAGGTCACCTGTTTTATAAAGCTTACCTCCGCGGTTTGAAAATGGGTTTGAAATAAATTTTTCGGAGGTTAATTCGGGCCGGTATAAATATCCTCTGGCCACACCTGCGCCTCCCAAATGCATTTCTCCGGGCAAACCCATTGGAACCGGCTGCAGGTTTTTATCCAATAAATATACCTGAGAATTCGCAATAATTTTACCGATAGTTGCAGGTTGATCCGGCTGCCGTAATTTGCAGGTTGAATAAACAGTGTCTTCAGTGGGACCGTATAAATCATATACTTTTTTCACTGAAGTGTTGGCAAATATTTTATTTACAAGCGATACAGCTAACGGTTCACCACATAGGATAACTGTTAGCACACCGGATGGAACGGCGTTATTCATTTTCATAACTTCTGCCATTGCAGAGGGAACGGTATTTATCAGGGTTACAGCAGCCTTATCATGGGTTTCGGTGATCTCAAGAATATCTTTTACCAACACCAACCTGCCGCCATGACATAATGTACAAAAAATTTCAAATATTGAAAGATCAAAGCAAATTGTGGTGGAACCGAGCACTCCGTTCAATTCCTCTTTGGAAAAAACAGTATTGACCCACGCAGTGAGTGCATTTACATTCCTGTGTTCAATAGTAACGCCTTTAGGTTTTCCGGTTGACCCGGATGTATAAATATTGTAAGCCTGATTATGGGCGGTTACATTTGTAACAGGATTTTTCAACTCCTGATTTATTAACAAACCATCAATTTCATCAAGGCAAATAATTTCAGCAGAACCTTTAGGCACAAGGTGTGTAGACGATTTGCCAGTAATAACCATCGGCGCTTTTGCGTCACTCAAAATAAAACTAATCCTTTCGGAAGGATACAATGGATCGATGGGCACATACGCACTTCCGGATTTTAAAACCGCATACATAGCTACAATCATATCGATTGTGCGATCCATGCAAATACCCACAAGAATTTCAGGTCCTGCACCTTTTGATATTAACAGATGAGCTAACCGGTTGGCATTTTCATTCAGCTGGTTATAAGTAATTTCTTCGCCACGATGATAAACTGCTACAGCATCTCCTTGCTGTAAAACCTGGTTTTCAAAAAGGTGATGAATACATTTTTCGCGATCAAAATCAAGTGAAGTAGCATTCCACTCAACAAGCATTTGATGTTTTTCATCCGGAGTTAACAACTCAAAGTGTGATATTTTCTGATCGGGATCTTTTACAATGCTCTCCATAAGCACTACAAACTCATTTAACCGGGTACTGATTACAGCACTTTCAAATAAATCGGTATTGTGAGTACACTCAAGGGTTAAATTATTTCCTGATCCCGATGCATTAATAAATATTTCAAAATTCTCGTACTTCCTCGGATTTGTTATAAAACTGAATTCACAACCATGAAAATTTACCCCATTGGTAATTCCAATATCCACGTTAAACGATACCGGCACCAATGGAATGCGGCTGGGATCTCTGGGAATATTTAACTGATTGATAAGACTACCGAAAGTATATCGTTGGTGGTCATATGCATCCAGAATTTCCGGTTTCCGATTTTTCAGATAATCATTAAATGATAAAGAACCGTTTACAGCAGCTCGCAAAGGCAATAAATTAACCGCATGTCCAACCAGGTTATCCATTCCATCCGCCGATTGTCCTGCTGCAGGTAATCCGACAACAATTTCTTCCAGGCCGGTAATGCGATAAAGAAAAATTTCGAACGATGCAACAAGTGTTGTGACAAAAGAACAACCTTGTTTTGCCCCCGTTTTACGAATGCGGTCTACCAATGCAGGATCAACAACTACGTCTACGCGGTTGGCATTAAAAGTTCGTATTGCAGGCCGGGGTTTGTCGAGTGGAATTTCCATTGCAGGAACATTATTCCTGTACCGGCTCAGCCAGAAGTTTTCGACTTTACGGTTTTCTTCGCTTTCCAGGTATTGCTGCTCTTCAATCGCATACTTCCTGAAGGATAGTGCAGGTTCATCGTTGTAAACTGTACCTGTAACAAATGCAGAATACATCTTACCCAGATCCTGCATAATGATACCGAGCGACCATCCATCACAAACTATGTGATGAAATGTAAGCACTAGTTTATGCAGTGAATCACTATATTTAATTATGGTGATTTTTCCCAATGGCCCATGCTCAAGATCAAAATCATATTCAGCCTCACCGGCAATAAACACATTAAAACGCAATTTCTGATCGGATTCCGACAAGGTACTTAAATCGATAATCGGGACATCCGGTTGAATAGTATCCCGAAAATTCAGCGTCATACCATCTGCAGAAAATACCGATCGAAGTGCATCGTGCCGGATGAATAATTCCAAAACCGACTTTCGGAATGCATCGATGCTAAATGCTCCAGTCATAGACAAAGTTACCGATTCATTATATGCACAATTAGCAGCATGTCCTCCGATCTGAACATTGGTCCAGATTTCACGTTGCGATTCCGTTGTAGGAACCGGGTCTGTTATGGATTGTTTTTCCTGATCAGCAAACGGATCAAAATCAACTTCCTTAAAAATAATTTTATCGTTACCCGGGGTACTCATAATTTTCTTTTCTCTGAATAAAGTTTTTGTCTGAACTGTTAAATTCAGACATGAAAAACCTGCTTATATTTTCCCGGGCGATCAGGGTCGGCAATAAACCAACCCTGTTTACCCTGGGGATCTTTCCCAAGTTTTGCACCCTTTACAGGTGGTTCGGATGTATCCATTTTGGAAACATGGGATCCGTTTATTCCGTGAGCCGGAATGGAATTACCGGAAGCCAAAAAACCCATTGCCTGTAATTCATTGATCACCTCTGCAAATTTTGCAATCAGTGTATCCACATCCTGCTCTGTAAATGCATCTGTAAAAAAGCATGGGAACCCGTCATAAATATGTATTCCTTTATCACGCAATAAAAGAAATATTAATTCACCATAAGGTTGTTCCGTATCCCATTTCAACTTAAATAAGGATCCGAAATTCACGAGATGAAACGGTGCACCGGTTTTGTGGCAATATGCATTCACAGATGTAATCAGTTTATCTGCAAATCCATTCAGCTTGTCATATATTGTCATGCCCCGCTCTTTGAGATGCAACAGAACTGCTTTAGCAGCAGCGAGTGCTAACGGGTGGCGCACAAACGTTCCGGCAAAATATGTTACTCCGGCTTCAGGAACTGAATTATCACCAAACTGCCAGGAACCGCCATCGAGTGCATCCATATATTCTTTCTTTCCTGCAATAACACCAATGGGCATCCCTCCTCCTATTACTTTTCCATAAGTCCCAACATCCGCCCTGATTCCATAAAATTCCTGTGCACCGCCTGGTAACAAACGAAATCCGGTAATCACTTCATCGAAAATAAGTAATGCGCCGTTATCTGCGGTAATTTTCCGGACTTCTTCCAGGAAAGCTTTAGGCCGGAAATCGGCTCTCCTGCTTTGTATCGGCTCAACCAGCACAGCTGCAATTTCATCCGCCCTCGAGCGTATTATTTCAAGCGCTTCATCAGTACCATAATCAAGAACAAGCATATTGGCCACAGCCTCAGGCATTATACCTGCTGATGCTGGAAAGGATTTCAGTTTTTTTGTTCCGCGAACGATCACTTCATCATTGATACCATGATAGGATCCGTTAAAGCATACCACAATGCTCCTGCCTGTAACGGTTCGGGCTATACGTAACGCACCAAGAACTGCTTCGGAACCTGTATTACAAAACCCTGCCCTGTCGTAACCGGTGAACTCACAAATAAGCTGAGCCACCTCCCCCGCCAGCGGGTGCTGGGGCCCCAATTCAATACCCTGATCGAGCTGGGCTTTAACAGCTTTCATTATCAGTTCAGATCCATATCCAAGAAAATTGGAACCGAATCCATTCAGCACATCCAAATATTCATTTCCATCAATGTCCCATATCTTACATCCTTTCGAACGGTCGACAACAACCTGGTAAATCAATTCCTTCAGAGTTGGTTTAAATCCGGTCACAACCCGAGGGTCTGCAAGATGATCGCGGTGTGATTGCGTAAACAACTTTGATGCTGCTGTTTTGTTATTATAACGCTTAGTAAAATCGGATAGCCATTTTTTCTGTATGTCGGTCAAATCAGTGCTGACTGCCTTTTCAATTCGTGCTATAGCACCAAACGGTTTTGAAAGTTCCGCCTTTTCATTCTCGCTTATTTCGATATCATTTGCTTTATTTATAATGGGCATTTGTGGTTGTGCAGGCACTACAACTTGTGGTGGATTTGTTATTCCACCTACCATGGCAAGTTGTTGCTGCATGACCTGAAGTTGTTGTGTGATCAGCCACTGCAATGTTCCGGGCTCTGCATTTCCAGGTAATGAATTTGTTGCAAAACCTGAAATACTCACATGCTGCACAGGCGCATCTGCAGGCAACGATTTATCTATGTGCCCCGCAAGGGAGTTCAATGATGAAAAACTTTCATTCAATTGCCGGAAAGTAATTTTTGTTCCGTACTTTTTAGAAAGTGTAAGTGCTGCCTGTGTAAGGAACAGTGAATCAAGGCCGAGTTCCATAAAAGAAGAATCGATATTAACTGATTCAAGTTCAATACCGGATGCCTCTTCCATTACACTACGCAGTTCTGCAATTATGCGGTCCTTACGGGAAATAGTATTCATTGGTACAGTGCTGTTTAATTCCGTCAAGGAATTGTGTTGAGATTCTATTGTTGAAGTTTTATCATTCGCAAATGGAAGATACGGATGAAATGTATTCACTTGATTGGAAACTGCCACAGGATCTACCCAATATCGTTTTCGTTCAAACGGATATGTTGGAAGCGGGATATGATAACGTTTCTCAAGTGAGTAAAATGATTTCCAGTCAATAGTAATGCCTGAAATCCATAATTTACCTACAGCCGATAACATGGCTGTCCATTCGGCATCATCATTTGCTGTATCCGGTAATGAAGGAACTGCTATTTGTTTTTTTACATCGGTAGCCTGTTGCCTTGCAAGGGATGAGGCAGAATTCCTTGGTCCCAGTTCAAGTAAAAAAAGATCAGGTTGCTCTCTCCAGAGTGTTTTAATTCCATCTGCAAACTGCACGGGCAAACGAAGATGTTGCGACCAGTAAGCCGGATCTGTTGCCTGATGCTCAGTCATAAATTCGGATGTAGCTGTTGAAACAATTGGTATGGAAGGTGCATTCAGTTGAATTGTGGCAACCAGTTTCCTGAAAGGTTCTATAATGGGATCCATCATTGGAGAATGAAAAGCGTGCGAAGTAAAAAGTTTTTTACATACAATCGATCTTGCTTCAAGTTCCTTTTCTACTAAATCAATAGCCTCATCATTTCCTGACAGCACACTTAGAGCCGGACCATTAATTGCAGCAACAGATAAACCGGGACGAAGAAATTCCTTAAGTTCATTCGCACTTAGCCTAACCGTTAGCATGGATCCTTTTGGCAGTGACTGCATCATTTTTCCACGATTTGCTACGAGCATTAGTGCATCTTCAAGACTCATAACACCGGCCAGACATGCAGCAGTAAATTCACCAATACTATGTCCGATAAGAGCAACAGGATTTATCCCCCAGCTCATCCATAATTTTGATAATGCATAACCAATGGTAAAAAGTGCGGGTTGTGTATAACAGGTCTCCTGCAACATGGTGGCCGCTTTCTCCTCATCTGCTTTGGCAGGATAGAGAATCGTCTTAAAATCAAGACCCAGATGCGGCATTAAAATATCTGCACACCGGTCAACTGCTTCGCGAAAAACAATTTCATCACGATACAGATTACTTCCCATATGCACATACTGTGAGCCTTGTCCGGGAAACATAAAAGCCACCCCGGAAGAAGCACTACTCAGAGTTCCTGAACCCGTTCTCATAGGATTGGATTCTGTCAACTGCTTTACTGCATCGGCAATAGATTCACAAACAATATATTTTCTTTCACTGAATGCAACTCGACCTGTTTGCAGCGTGTAAGCAGCATCAGCAGGATTGATGTCTTTGTGAGCATCGAAAAATGTTTTCAGGTTATTTCCGGCAACGTCAAGTTGTGTTTTACCTCTGGCAGAAACCAGCAACAGGTGTTTTGTGCGATGAGGACCTGAAGCAGTTTGTGCAGGCGCCTCTTCCAGCACCAGGTGAACATTTGTACCACCAACACCAAACGAACTCACACCTGCTCTTCTGGGGTGCCCTTCCGTTTTCCAGGGTTTACGATTTGAATTCACGTAGAAAGGTGAATTAATAAAATCTATAGCGGGATTCGGTTTTTCATAATTAATAGATGCAGGAAGTACCTGGTGTTTCAACGCAAGAGCGGTTTTAATTAATCCGGCAACTCCCGCCGCAGCGGTAAGATGACCGAAATTAGATTTCACTGAACCGATGGCGCAAAATTGTTTCTTATCTGTTCCTCCTGCAAAGGCCTGTGAAAGTGCTTCCACTTCGATGGGATCACCAAGAGGAGTTGCCGTTCCATGTGTTTCAACGTAGGAAATGGAATCCGGTGTAACGTTAGCATGAGCCTGTGCCATTGCGATAACGTTGGCCTGTCCTTCAACGGAAGGTGCAGTAAAACTTGCTTTATCAGAACCATCGTTGTTAATTCCCACTCCCCTGATAACTGCATAAATAGTATCCCCTTCGTCAACGGCATCGCGGTAACGCTTCAATATCACTGTTGCAGCACCATCACTGAAAACAGTACCCGTGGCTCCGGCATCAAATGAACGCGTATGGCCGTCAGATGAAAACATACCCCCTTCCTGGTAAACATGACCACTGTTAACAGGACTGGTTATTGCGACTCCACCGGCTATTACCATATCACACTGGTGATTCCATAAAGCCTGACAGCCCATAGCCACAGCCGTTAGAGAGGTTGAACAGGCTGTATGAATGCTTAAGCCCGGTCCTTTCAGATTCATTATGTGACTGATTCGTGTAGCAATATAATCCTTTTCATTGGCCACCATCACCTGGAAAGATCCAACTTTCTCAATATCATCTTTATGATGAACAACATTATTCTGGTAATAGGTGTTATTGCCCATACCCGCGTAAACACCGATAAGACCCCTATATCCTGACGCAGTGTATCCTGCATTTTCCAGAGCTTCCCAGCAAACTTCTAAAAATACACGCTGTTGCGGATCCATTAATCCTGCAAGTTTGGGGTTGATATTAAAAAACTGTGCATCAAATTTATCGGCATCAGCAATCACTCCCCGGGCTTTCACGTAACCCGGATCGAACTTTAATGACGGATCAATAAAGGGATCGATCTCGTTATCCTGAAAAAATGAAGTAGTCTCTTTTCCTTCAAGTAAATGCTGCCACATCTGATCAACGGAACCAGCTCCGGGAAAACGACCTGACATACCAATTATGGCAATACCATCAGTTACAGTTTTGTTTTCAGCAGCATCCTTGGCACTCTTTTTAGCACGATCCTTTGCAATTTCATAAGGAGATTTAACAGCAGTTTGTGTTGTAAGTGAATTCAACAATGAACTGATAGATGGATGCTGATACAATTTAACAACAGGAACATCCATTGCATGCTCCTGGCGAAGTTTTGCTATGAATTGTAATGCAAGCAATGAATTGCCTCCGAGATCGAAAAAGTTGTCATGAATTCCGATTTTATCAATCCTTAGAAGGGATGACCAAAGCCGGGAAATATTTTTTTCTTCAAGTGTCTTAGGTTCTGCATACACTACCCCAAGATCTGGACGGGATTGACCGGGGGCGGGTAAAGCTTTACGATCAATTTTTCCACTCGGTGTTTTTGGCAATTCCCCGACAGTCACAAATGAAGAAGGTATCATGTAGTCGGGAAGAACTTCTGCAACATGTTTCCTGATTGAGGAAATTGTTACTGAAACATTTTTCTCTGTGACCAGATAAGCAACCAGGCGTTTATCACCGGGTTCATCTTCACGAACCATTACGGCGGCCTGCGCAATTCCGGCTATTTTGGAAAGTGCTACTTCTACTTCGCCAAGTTCTATGCGGTAGCCCCGCACCTTAACCTGGTTATCAGCACGACCAAGGTATTCGATATTGCCGTCAGGCAGGTAGCGTCCAAGGTCGCCCGTTTTATAGATGAGATCATTTTCATTTTCAGAAAATGGATTTTTCAAAAATCTTTCAGCAGTTAACTCCGGGCGATTGATATAACCTCGTGCCAACGCAACTCCTCCTGCATAAATATTCCCCTGTTCACCATGCGGTACCGGCAACATATTTTCATCCAAAAGGAAGATGCGTGTATTGGATATGGGTTTTCCTATAGGCGGAAGCGGTAGCCACGAGGAAGCAGGCCCTTCCATTATATAGGATGTGATTACATGCGTTTCTGTCGGGCCATAATGATTGTGCAGTTTGCAATCGGGCAGCTGAATAAAAAATGAAGCAATATGCCTGGTGATTTGTAATTGTTCACCTGCGGTTATTACATCTTTAAGACACTTCGGCCAGATTTTACTGTTATCAGCAACTTCCGTTAAATGCTGTAAGGCAATAAAGGGAAGAAATAATCTTTCGATTGTATTTTCATTTATGAATTCCAGCAACCGTATCGCATTTAACCGCATTTCATCGGTTATCATTACAAGAGTTCCTCCAGATGTCCATGTGGTAAATAATTCCTGGAAAGAAACGTCAAAACTGATAGGTGCAAACTGCAGCGTTCGGGCAGGAATTCCAAGTCCGGTTTTAGTGTTTTGCCATGCGATCAGGTTGACCAATGCACGATGAATCATGGCAACACCCTTTGGCATCCCGGTAGAACCGGAAGTAAAAAGCACATATGCCAGGTTGGCTGGTAATATTTTCACTACCGGATTTTCAACAGATTGATTTTCGAAATCATTCCAATCTGCATCGAGACTTTTCAGTTTTGCCGGTGTTGCAGAAAAAATATTCCGGAAAGATTCCTGGATAAGCAGGGTTTTTATACCCGATTCCTTTACCATATACTCAATCCGCTCAGATGGGTACGACGCATCGAAAGGAACATAGGCACTTCCTGATTTGAGGATACCCAGGATTCCAATAACCAGATCAAGCGACCTGTCGGCACAAACACCGATCAGTTTATCAGCTCCGGCACCGTTAGAAATTAACCAATGCGCAACTTTATTGGATTTTTCGTTTAATTCACGGTAACTTAACTGGCGGGCTCCTGATATTACTGCAATACTATCGGGTGTTGACCTGCAACGGTCTTCAAACAATTCAGGCAAACAGGAATTCTCAGGAAACGCTGACTCAGTTTCATTGAATTTATAAAGCAACTCCCTTTGTTTACTTGTCAAACCAGCCATTTGTGGATGTAAAGTACTGAAATTTTTAGATGTTAAAACGAATGAAAACCCGGCCTCTTCATTGTTAACAGGATACGAAGACTGTAGTTGTTGGTTACGTTTAAAATAACACTCCCGGATGTCCGTCACCGGGGGATAACAGAGGATGTTGAATACCTGTTAATTACTGACCTGTAATTCATTACAAAATTAATCCACATTTTATTAAAAGGGTTAAGTTTTAAAGAAAATAATACCTGTTGATGCCTGCTGAACTTTATTAGCAAAATAATTGATTATCAATATAATAAAATCATTCAATCCCTTTATTTATATTTGGGTGTTCATAAATCATACAATTGATGAAGGATTACCCTATTGCTTTAAAGGCTACCATTTACATTGCTTTGATTATTATGGTTGTTTTCGTGCTTAGTTATGCACGTTCCTTATTGATCCCCATCAGCCTTGCAATATTACTTTCTTTCCTGCTGATGCCCGTGAGCAGATGGCTCGAAACAAAAAAATTTCCGCGAATCCTTGCAATCATTCTCAGTATCATTCTCATGATTTTAGTCCTGGGCGGCTTGATTTTTTTCCTGAGCAACCAGATTTTAAGTTTTTCTGAAGATCTTCCCCTGCTGAAAGAAAAATTCACTGAAAAGTTCGGAATGATGCAGGGCTTCGTAACTGACAGCTTTAAAATCAGCGAGCAACGGCAGATTGAATGGCTCAGGGAACAAATTATGAATGCTATGCAGTCAAGCGGTCAGATGTTTGGAAGCATTTTCAGTGCTACCGGGAATTTTCTGGCAGCTGCCACTATCATTCCGATCTACATTTTCTTTTTCACATATTACCGACATAAGTTTATAGATTTTATGAAACATGTTACTAAACCTGAGAATCATGGTTGGGTAATGGATATGATGCACCGCACCTCACAGGTATCACAAAAATACCTGGTAGGTTTGTTAATTGACATTGCAATTCTTGCCACACTTAACAGTATCGGTTTTTTAATTCTCGGAATTAACCACGCCATTTTACTGGGTGTTATTGCCGGAATGCTGAATATTATACCTTATATCGGGGTATTAATTGGAAGCATTTTTCCCATATTTATGGCATTACTAACCAAGGATTCTATTTGGATTGCAGTAGGAGCTCTGGGTGTTTGTGTGTTTGTACAATTTCTTGACAATAACTTTATAACTCCAAAAGTAGTGGGATCGGCTGTATCCATTAATCCGCTTGCAACGCTTATTGCTTTACTGATAGGTGGCTTTGTGTGGGGTGTTGCGGGCATGATGCTGTTTATTCCTTTCCTTGGAATGTTAAAGGTCATACTTGACAATGTTGAGTCACTGCGTCCTTATGGATTTTTGATTGGAGAGGAACAGAATTTAAAATCCAAAAAATCTTTTTTCTCTAAAAAACAACCAAAAATCTGACCGGTAATGAAAACTGTTACTATCGGATTTTCCCCCTGTCCAAATGATACATTTATATTTGATGCTTTGGTGAACAATCGCATTAACACAGGTGATTATATTTTTGAACCAGTTTTAGCAGATGTTGAGCAGTTGAACAAAATGTCATTTAATGAAGTTCTTCATGTATCAAAAATCAGTATTGCTGCCTATGCCCGTGCATCCATAAACTATCTGATACTCGATTCTGGCAGTGCTCTTGGCAAGGGCGTAGGACCACTGCTTGTCAGCAGGCAACCAATACAAAATTCGTTTTTTCCGGAACTAAAAATTGCAATACCCGGAAAATTTACGACCGCTAATCTTTTACTGAGCACATTTTTTTCTGAGATTAAAAATAAAACAGAGATTATTTTTTCAGAGATCGAAAACAAAGTCCTGGCCGGTGAGTATGATGCCGGGCTTCTCATCCACGAAGGACGTTTTACGTACAGTAAAAAAGGATTGTTTAAGTTGTTTGACTTAGGTGAAATCTGGGAGGCAAAAATGAATGTGCCCTTACCGTTAGGCTGTATCGTAGCATCGCGAAAGCTTCCGGCCGACGAAAGAAACGATATTGAAAAACTTATTCGGGAAAGTATTGAATATGCATTTAAATCACCGGATGCATCTTCAAACTATGTTACTACCCACTCCCAGGAAATGGTTCCAGAGGTAATAGCCCAACATATAGCACTGTATGTGAATGAATTTTCATTAACTTTGGGCCCTGAAGGAAGAGCTGCAATTGCATTTTTACTTGACCAGGGAATGGAATCCGGACTTCTTCCTGAAATAACTCAACCTGTTTTCAACACACCTGCATTATGATAATTGTAACCGGTGCAGCCGGATTTATTGGAAGCTGTTTAGTAGGTAAGCTAAACCAGGAAGGCTTTTTTGATATTATTGCAGTGGATGATTTCAGCATTGCAGAAAAAGAAAATAACCTTACGGGAAAAAAGATAACCGGAAAAATTGAACGTACCCTTTTTCATGAATGGTTGTCGCTAAATCACAAACTGGTTCAATTTGTTTTTCATATAGGCGCACGGACAGACACTACTGAGTTTGATGTGGAATTATTCAACCGGCTCAACCTGGATTATACCAAATCAGTATGGAATGATTGTGTAACATACGGATTGCCTTTGGTATATGCTTCTTCAGCTGCAACCTATGGCAATGGTGAACTGGGATATGATGATCTTCATGACAGCATTCCCGAACTTCTGCCGTTAAATCCCTACGGCGAATCAAAAAACAACTTCGATATCTGGGCTCTTCAACAGGAAAAGAAACCTTATTTCTGGGCGGGTTTAAAATTCTTTAATGTTTACGGTCCGAATGAATTTCATAAAGGCAGAATGGCAAGTGTAATTTTTCACTCCTTTAATCAAATACAGGAGACGGGCAATGTTAAATTATTCCGGTCACACCGTTCGGATTTTGAAGATGGCAGGCAACTTCGCGATTTTATTTACGTCATGGATGTAGTTGATGTATGCTTTTACCTAATGACGCACCGAAAAAATTCAGCAATATATAATTTAGGTACCGGTGTTGCCCGTACATTTGTTGACCTGGCCACGGCAACATTTAACGCATTAAACAAGCCTGTAGCGATTAATTTTATTGATATACCCGCTGATATCCGCGACAACTATCAATACTTTACGGAAGCGAAAATGGAAAAACTTCGTAAAGCAGGATACAATAAACCTTTTACCTCGCTTGAGGAAGGTGTTCATGATTATGTGACCAATTACCTTCAGCCACATCGTTACTTTTAACCTGCAGTATGGTACGGAAACTGCTCAATAATAAAATACTCCGATACTTTTTTTCTGCCGGTATTGCTACAGGTGTGGATATTACAGTTTATTTCCTGGCCTTTAATTTTATTTACCAGAAACAGGATATACATCTTTTCAATTTAGTGGTGTTATCCGCTCCAACCGGTTCTCTTATTTTATCTTACACATGCGGTCTTGTTACAAATTTTCTGATTACCAAATATCTTGTATTTACTGAATCGGATCTGAAGGGTATTCACCAGCTCGCCAGGTATATCCTGGTAGCATTATTAATACTTTTTATGAATTATCTTTTAATGAGTTTTCTTATAAAAGTTCTTGACTGGTACCCTACTTTATCACGGGTTGTATCAGCGTTAAGCATCGGATTATTAAGTTTTGTTATTCATAAATTTTATTCCTTTCGGGTATCAGGTAATGAAAACAACTAAAATAGGTCTTGTTTTATCAGGCGGCGGAGCACGTGGTTTGGCTCATGCCGGTGTTCTCAAAGCATTCGATGAATTGCAGATTCCTATTGCAGCCATTTCAGGTACCAGTTCAGGAGCAATGGTAGGTGTGCTGTATGCAGCAGGAATAAAACCCGAAGCTATGATTGCCATCATGAATAAAAGCAAACTATTCAATATTACCGGTTTGAGTTTTGACATGAAAGGCCTGCTTAAAACCACACCCTTTAAAAAAATAATCCAGGATAATCTTAAAATAAAAAACTTCGAAGAACTTCATATACCCGTGACCGTTTGCCTGACCGATTTTACAAATGCTGAAACTGTTTTTTACAACACGGGGCCGTTGCTGGAACCCATGGTTGCATCATGTTCAATACCTCTTATTTTCAGTCCGGTGCATATGGATGGTAAAGTGATGGTGGATGGGGGGCTTCTGAATAACTTTCCAGTTGAACCTTTAACCGGAAAATGTGATTATATAATCGGCATCCACGTTAACCCAATGGGTGCATTCAAGGGTGTACGCTTAAAAGGTGTGCTCGAACGCTGTTTTCAAATGGCTATCATGAGTACTACGAAAACCAAAGCCGGTTCCTGTGATTTATATATTGAACCCGCTGCTTTAAGCAAATACAGTGTGTTCGACACGAAACATGCCCGTGATATTTTCAATATTGGTTATAAGGCAGCTATGGAACAAAAAGAAATGCTTTTGAAACTCATTTCTCGGTAATTCATCCTTACGCGTGATATCCGGATATGCGGTGATAAGATAGCGTATTAATTACAGTATCACCATGTACAAATACGCGGATTGCACCTGTTTGACTACAGGCGGGTAAACTATACTCAAAATCATGCGCATCCCATGTCATGCTGTCGTTCAGCAGCGGATAATAATTTTGCCCAATAGAAATTTTGACTGTTGTAAAATTCATAAGCAATAAAAATGCAGTAAAATAAAAAGTGTTCATGACGTTAAATATTAACCGCCAGGAAACTGCATTGCTGCCTGCGGCACTCTTAGAGCTGTTCCTTCAATTCTACCAGGAAGCTTCTGATCTTTGTCAGTGAATCATACACTTCTGTGGTACCTGCCACGTCAGATTTATTGTCTTTAAGCTTTGCTTTAGCACCCTGCAAAGTAAATCCGCGTTCTTTAACCAGGTGAAAAATAATACGCAAATTTTCAACATCTTCAGCCGTGAAAAGTCGGTTGCCTTTTTTATTTTTTTTCGGTTGCAGCACTTCAAACTCTTTCTCCCAAAAGCGAATAAGCGATGCGTTCACATTAAACATTTTCGATACTTCACCAATGGTGTAGTAAAGTTTTACGGTATCGGTTTCTTTGTATGGCAATGGTTATAGAATTTAATGTAACGAATTACGACTATATGTAACGAATTACGAATGGGCTTCGCCCTACGAATCTACGAATGTACGAATTGATTCTTTCTAAAATTCGTAGATTTGTTCCGAAGGATTCCCGCCAGAAAAGGCGGGCAGGCGTTATTCGTTACATTCTTTAATCGAATGACTGATTCGACTGCGAACTTATTTCAATCATTTTCTCATACTCTTCAGCAGTGAGATCGTTGTAGAAGAAATTAATTGGATTGATCTTATTGCCCTGTTTAATTACTTCATAATGCAGGTGTGGAGCAGTAGAAGTTCCTGTGCTGCCAACCACACCGATCACATCACCCCTGTTTACTTTTTGTCCGGGACGAACTTTTATTTTACTCATGTGTCCGTACAACGTTTCATATCCAAACCCATGACTGATTATTACATGGTTACCATAACCTTTCGAATCGTATTCAATAACTTTTACCACCCCATTCCCGGAAGCATAAATATCAGTCCCTACCGGTGCGGTAAAATCCATGCCCTCGTGCATCTTGGTGGTTTTATAAATGGGGTGAATGCGATAACCAAAACCTGATGCCATGCGTGTAAGATCTTTATTGGAAATCGGCTGAATGGCAGGAATGGATGCCAGCATTTGCGATTTATTTTTTGCCAGCTCCACAATTTCATCAAATGACTTTGATTGCACATACAACTGCTTCGTCAACTGATCCAGCTTACGGCTGGTGGCAATCATCAATTCTGCATTTTCATACCCTTGGAGTGATTTATAACGGTCAACACCTCCAAATCCTGCTTCCCGCACTGTAGACGGTATGGGTTCGGCTTCAAAAATAACCCTGTAAATATTATCATCACGGTGCTGCAGGTCGCTTAACACCAGGCCGACTTCATTAAATCGTTTTTGTAAAAGTTCATATTGCAGGGTAAGCTGGCTGATTTCCCTTTTTAACTGCTTCTCCTTAGGGGAATCGAGATAAGCATAGGCAATTGCCACAATAACAACACTAAAAACTATAGCAGTTGCCAAAAACCCCAAAATCCGCAGGATGCGCCTTCCCCAGGGGATCACCACTTTCTCATATTTCAGAGAATGGGTATTGAAGTAATATTTCGCCTTTGGCATAGCCCTTTAACTGATAAATCTTAATTTTGCGCGTTCAATACGCGTCAGGCAAAAATAACCATATTTTAGAAAAATCAAAGCGGTATTTTTAGCCTGCGCAGCTTAAACCATTATGATGACTTCCTCAGAGATCCGTAAAGCCTTTCTTGATTTTTTTGCCGCCCGGGGCCACCAGGTTGTTTCGTCTGCACCTATGGTTATTAAGAACGACCCAACCCTCATGTTTACCAATGCGGGAATGAACCAGTTTAAGGATATTTTCCTTGGCAACAGCCCTGTGAAATATCCACGTATTGCCAATACCCAAAAATGTCTGAGGGTTTCAGGAAAACATAACGATCTGGAAGAAGTGGGTGTTGACACTTACCATCATACAATGTTTGAAATGCTTGGGAACTGGTCGTTTGGCGATTATTTTAAAGAAGATGCGATTGCCTGGGCCTGGGAATTGCTTACGGGGGTTTATAAAATCCCTAAAGACCGGCTTTATGTAACGGTTTTTGAAGGTGATGCAAAGGAAAACCTCGAATTCGACCACGAAGCCTATGATTTCTGGAAAAAATGGATTGCCGAGGATCGTATTCTGAAAGGAAATAAAAAAGATAATTTCTGGGAGATGGGTGACACCGGACCCTGTGGACCCTGTTCTGAAATTCATGTTGATTTGAGGAGCGAAGAAGAACGCAAAACAACTGATGGAAAAGCACTGGTTAATGCAAGTCATCCACAGGTGATCGAGATCTGGAATAATGTTTTCATGCAATACAACCGGCTTGCGAACGGTTCACTGGAACCACTCCCTGCCAAACATGTAGATACCGGGATGGGCTTTGAACGTTTATGCATGGCGTTACAGGGTAAAACCAGCAATTACGATACCGATGTTTTTCAACCTCTGATTCAGTTTATCAGCAGCAAATGCAATATTACTTATGGCGCATCTGAAAAAACCGATATAGCAATGCGTGTTATGGCCGATCATATTCGCGCTATTGCGTTCGCTGTTGCGGATGGTCAACTTCCTTCGAATAATAAAGCAGGGTATGTAATACGGCGAATTTTAAGAAGAGCTGTTCGATATGCCTATAGTTTCCTGAATTTCAGGGAACCAATATTATATAGTCTTGTTCCTGTACTTGCAAAAATATTTAACGGTCAGTTTCCTGAACTTGAATCGCAGCAGGATTTTATTTCACGTGTGATTAATGAAGAAGAAAATTCGTTTTTAAAAACCCTCGAGACCGGGATAAAGAAATTTGAACAGTATCCCGATACACGTGTTGACGGACGGTTTGCATTTGAATTATTCGATACGTATGGTTTCCCGATTGATCTTACGCAACTCATGGCCCGCGAAAGAAATATTGAGGTTGATATGGAAGGATTTACCAAAGCCATGCTCGAACAAAAAACGCGATCACGTGCCGATGCAGAAAAAGATCTCAGTGACTGGATCGCAGTGAATGGAGATGAACAGGTGGAATTTACAGGTTATGATTCGCTCGAAGGTGATTGCCAGGTTCTCCGTTACCGGGAAGTGAAAACTAAAGGAAAAACACAGTACCAGTTGGTGCTGAACCGTACTCCTTTTTATGCTGAAAGCGGGGGACAGGTGGGAGATACAGGAACATTATCAAATGCAAATGAAATAATATCAATTCTTGATACTCAAAAAGAGAATAACCTTATCGTGCATTACTGCGATAAACTTCCTTCAGATCTTTCCAATTCATTTCATGCGAAAATAAATACTGAACGCAGGAAACATATTACAGGAAACCACTCAGCAACACACCTCATGCATTCGGCACTGCGCAAAGTGCTGGGTACGCATGTTGCGCAAAAAGGCTCACTCGTAAATGAATCGGTTACACGTTTTGATTTTTCACATTTCACAAAAGTTACGGAGAATGAAATTGAGCAGATAGAGAAAATTGTAAATGAAAAAATCCGCGAAAACATTTTGTTGAATGAACAGCGGAATGTTCCAATAACTAAAGCATCTGAAATGGGTGCAATGGCCTTATTCGGGGAAAAGTATGGCGAGTATGTACGCGTTATAACATTCGATCCCTCCTTTTCCGTTGAACTTTGCGGAGGCACCCATGTGAAAGCAACCGGTGAAATCGGGTTGTTTAAAATTACTTCCGAAAGTTCCGTCGCAGCAGGTGTCCGCCGGATTGAAGCCATTACCGGACGTGGTGCTGAAAATTTTATGCGGGAGCAAAATAAAGAACTGAATGAGATCAAAGCGCTGCTAAAAAATCCGAATTCACCGCTGAAAGGAATACAGTCGTTGATCGATGACCAGGAAAATCTGCGAAAGCGCATTGAAGAGTTGTTGCTGGAGAAAGCCGGAACGGTAAGGAATGAACTCCGGCAAAAAATGACAACGGTTAATGGCATTAATCTTATAGCTGAAATAGTAGAACTGCCTTCAGCCGATGCCATTAAAAATATTTCGTTTGAATTACGGAAGCAAATCAACAATCTTGTTTTGTTACTGGGTGCGGTGATTGATGGCAAACCCCATGTGTCACTCATATTTTCAGAAAACCTGGTTTCCGAAAAAAAGATCAACGCTTCCGAAATGATCCGGGCCATTGCCAAAGAAATTCAGGGCGGAGGTGGCGGCCAGGCATTTTATGCCACTGCAGGCGGGAAAAATGTGAATGGACTTGAAAATGCTATTCTGGTGGGCAAACAGATTATTCAGGCGTTGTGATCCTAACGGCCTTTGGCTTTGGTCCCCTGCAAAATTCCTATATTCAGTGACTGCATGGCTTGCTGCCTATACAACCCTTAAAAGAACCCAAACTAATTTTGGAGTTGCATTAAACTGCACAACAATATAATGACAAACTTTATTCTCAAATTCCGGTAAAAGAGGTGGGCTAATATTTTTGTTATCTACTTAAGATATTTGATTGGCGGTGCTTTTGTTTTTTCATCAGTTCCTAAAATTGCAGGGCAGCGATTTACCACTAATAATTGCGAAACTGCACCGATTGACACTTGGATGCACTTTTTTGAAACACTTTATCGTTCTGGAATTTATTGGGACTTCTTAGGTTGGGGGCAATTATTAGCAGGACTAATTTTAATGACACAACTATTTTCAACACTTGGAGCATTGATATTTCTTCCAATCATTTTGAATGTCTTCGTAATAACCATTTCATATCAAATGTCTGGAACAATTGTTATATCAGGGCTAATGTTTTTAGCAAACATTTTTCTGGTTCTTTGGGACTATGATAAAATCTCAATTCTCTTTTTCCCTGACAGAAAAACGGAAATTAAAATTGCAAGTCGTTATAACGAATTTTACAACAATGTTTTTTGGGCATGGCTTGGACTTATTTTATTTGTGACTACGGCTTTGTATGTTGTTTGCTTAGGTAGCAATCCAATGCTTTGGTTTTTACTTTGTGTTATTGAAGGATTGACAGGACTAATTTATTTAAACATAAAAACAAAACGAAGTAGAATATCAGGATGACATCGCTACTATCAAACATTCGAATGGACTTGAATCCCTATCCTTTCGGATGATCAGCAAAACTTCAGATAGCAGTTGGAGTACATCAAGGCTATAGGTTTTTAGTTAATGATTAATTTTTCTGACAACTCTTGACTTTTTATGACCTTTTTTGCCTCACCCGACCTCTCCAAAGGAGAGGGTTACTTTTATCTGTAACCTATTTTTCTGACTCTTCATGACCTTTTCCCTGACTCTTCATGACTTTTTCTTGCATACCCGAACCTCTCCAAAGGAGAGGGTTACTTTTATCTGTAATAATGCGGAGGAGACGCATGCAATGCGTCTCTACAACTTTTCTGAGGGACAAATTCTTACCTGACTTTTTCAATGACCAATGTCCTAATGTCCTAATGACTTTTTTCAATGACTTTTTTTGCCTCACCTAACCTCTCCAAAGGAGAGGGGTACTTTTATCTGTAATATGAATTATCCGAATCTTTTTTGATTTGGATGCGGAGGAGACGCATGCAATGCGTCTCTTCTATGTTGTAAAGCAAATATATCAGCATTTTTTTACTTTTACATTACGAATCCCAAGAGGACATGAGCTCTGCTGGAGAGCAACTCATTAGCAATAGGATTTGTGGCAGTGAATAATGGGCTCCTTCATCGGAGCCTTTATCATTATTTTCTGTCCTTATGGCTAATAAAACTCATTTTTCCTTCTGATATTTTAAAGAACTAAATCTATAAAACAACCTTCTATAAACAGAATCGCATTTAGCGATCTGCATTGTCGCGCTTTTAATTTGTATAGATAATGTGAGCTGTTGCCTACGAGAAGCAGATTCATTAATCGAACTGCAAGAGACGCAAAACAGTCTCACAAGAGGTTATTTATATAGTGATTTAGCTGTTTTTTAATTAACAATTTTGCATTCATATGGGCGATTGTTTTTGAGAACGTATTTGATTCTGCTAACTAATTTTTTTGCGATTCTTACTATTGCCTGATTTGCTTGCATTCTTTTACAATAACTATGATAGCTCGCATTTAATGCGGGATCAATTCTTGCAGCAATCCAAGCACTTTCTATTATTGCACTACGTAGCAGATGCTGGCCTCTTTTAGTAATTCCACCGACTTTATCCTGTTCACCACTTGATTTGGTAGATGGGATTAAACCAATGAAACTAGCAAGCTTATCCATACTTTCAAATCTTTCTATTGTTTCCAATTCCAATGCAACGATCATTGCCGTTATTAATCCAATGCCCGGTATGGTTTTCAACAACATCACCTGATCCGCATAGGTGGGCGTTTTCGATAAAACATTTATTTGTTTGGTCACATTTAACACCAAGGTTCGTAAGTTTTCTCCCGAAGTTACTAATGCGTCTAGTGCTAAACGGGCGCTCTGCTCCTGGAATTCGATACTTTTAAGCCAATTTGTATAACGCTTTGGCCATCTGCCATTTAATCTCTGCAAGGACTCAGGTAGTTCAACACCATGGAAATACAGAAAGCTTTTAACTCTATTCTTGCACCTTGACAAGTCCTTAACCAAACTGGCACGTGTGCGTACAAGACTTCGGTCATCCAAAGTCTTACATAGAGGTACATGAATTGCGGTTAACTGGCCACTTCTCAAACATGCTGCAATTTTTCTACTGTCTCGTGAGTCTTCTTTTTGTACTTTTTCTTTATCAGTTGTTGGGATATCAGCAGGATTCACTACCATAGAATTAATCCCCAACGCTTTAAGTTTATTATGTATCCAATAACCACAAAATCCAGCTTCATAGGCGGAATGATAAGTTGCTCCCGGGAAGTTTTTGACAAGATAATCATAGAGTATACCGGGGCTAGGATCTTGACTAAAGGTCTTGTGAGCCAACTTCTCAGTTAAAATCGTAACACGCCAGCTTTTAAGGTGAACATCAAAACCAACATAAATATTTTGACCATTGAAATCCAATTTGTTACTTTGTGTTTGCATAAGTTTTGGGATTTTATAGGGTGAACTCTCTAATTCAAAGCTATAATTTATCTGAAACTTATGCTTTACAAACATACGGCCTACAACTTTTCTGAGGGACAAATTCTTACCTGACTTTTTCAATGACCAATGTCCTAATGTCCTAATGACTTTTTTCCTGACGCCTTTCCTGACTTTTTCAATGACTTTTTCTTGCCTCACCCAACCTCTCCAAAGGAGAGGGTTACTTTTATCTGTAATAATGCAGAGGAGACGCATGCAATGCGTCTCTACAACTTTTCTGAGGGACAAATTCTTTCCTGACTTTTTCAATGACCAATGTCCTAATGTCCTAATGACTTTTTTCAATGACTTTTTTTGCCTCACCCGACCTCTCCAAAGGAGAGGGGTACTTTTATCTGTAACTTATTTTTTCTGACCTTTTCCTTGACTCCTCCTGACCTTTTCCCTGACCCCTGAAGTAGAAGTTTCATTGTATCCAATTGAAGAAATTATTGCCCCTTAAATTCAAAGTAAGAATGTATTTTGTATTCCCAATCACTACACTTCAGGGCAATCTTTTCCCTGACTTTCTTTATGAGTTGATGAATATTTCCTTTTCCTAACCCTCTTTTTCCTTCCATTCACCCAATTCAAACCCCATTTTGTCACAAAAATCAGCCTGTTGTGCATGAATTGAAGCCATATTGGTTCAAACACGGGAATAAAAAACAAAAAACATGAAAAACTACATTACTACATCTATCATTATGGCGGCATCCACATTAAGTGTTCTTGCACAGCCCAACAACATTCATTTGCATCCTGCAAGTGGCAACGTATGTGACGTAACAACGATCTCAGTTGGTATTCACGGAAACAGTTTCCAACCAGAAACCTATTTGTGGAGTACAGGAGAAACATCAGCGGAAATTGAAATCAATACTTCCGGCACGTATACGGTAACGGTAACTGGGTATATGGGAAATTCTTCGATTTTGAACACCATGGTTTTGAGTGAAACGTACAACGTTTTACCAAGTCCGAATATCAGCGCATTAACCGACTTGTGGATTTGCAAAGGTGACACAGTTCGACTAATGGCAGTATCTGGTTATGATGAAATCACATGGAGCAACGGGGCAACAGGTGAATTGTTTGAACAGCGTCTTAATCTTTTCACACCCGGCACACCCGGACTGGATACCATGACGGTTTCCTACACGGCATCCGTTGATAAAGTTTGTACTACCAAATCCAAATCCGTATTGTTGCGTGCAATCAGGAAGCCTGATGGTGTTGGAGCTTTTTACCAGGGAAAAATGAATATTAAAACTACAGATTCTATTCCTGCAGGTTTGGTAACTGAATTCCTTTACCCTGTTACTTATGAAATGAACTTTACTGAAATTGCCAATCCTTCAAACGTTGTTAAATATGTTACCGCACCGGGAAGTCGTAAAGCACCAGCAAGCATCTTAACACCGGGAGCAAGTTATTCCGTAGAGACTATTCCAACTATCAATGGAAAGGTATTTTGTTCAGGAATTCCTAGCATCATCGGTATTAAAGCTACAGGTAATCGTTTAGGATTAGGCTTTACCCAGGAAGAGGGCGAAAGCATCTTCAAAGTATATGATACACAAGGTCGTTTCCTTATGGAAAAGCAGGGAATGGAATTCAATATGGAATGGTTACAGAACCTGGCTCCTCAAATGCTGATCGTATATCGCGAAGGACAATCTACAGAAGTTACAAAAATTCAAATTGTAAAATAAGTCAAGGGCAACTTTAAATAAAGCATGTCTGAAATCATTTAAGAAGTTTTTTTGCCCCCGTTATCCCGGCCCCTAAAAAGGCCGGGATCTTTTTTTGTTACAGGTTTTCACTTGGCCACACCAAACTTCACTACATCTTTCCCGGTTATTTGTTTATCACACAAAATAATCAAACGTTCTACCACATTCCGCAATTCACGTATGTTACCGGTCCAGTCAATTTTTTTTAGTTCTTCATAAGCATCTTTCGTAAGTTCCTTTACAGGTATACCATACTCCTGGCAAATAATATTAAGGAAATGATCGGTAAGCAATGGTATGTCATCCCTACGATCATTCAGCGACGGAACGTGGATTACAATTACACTGAGACGATGATACAAATCTTCACGAAAATTTCCTTTCTCAATTTCATTTCGAAGATCTTTATTTGTGGCTGCTATAACACGTACGTTTACCGAAAAATCTTTTTCACCTCCCACGCGGGTTATTTTTCCATCCTGCAGAACACGAAGTACTTTCGCTTGCGCGGAAAGGCTCATGTCACCAATTTCATCAAGAAACAATGTACCATTATTAGCCTGTTCAAATTTGCCGATACGCTGTTTGATGGCTGAAGTGAATGAACCCTTTTCATGACCAAATAATTCACTCTCGATAAGCTCTGAAGGAATAGCAGCACAATTAACTTCTACAAGCGGGTTGTTAGAGCGTTGACTTTTTTCATGAATCCACCGAGCTACAAGTTCTTTACCGGTACCATTTCCTCCCGTAACTAAAACCCTGGCTTCGGTTGGTGCAACTTTATCAATCATCGATTTTATCAGTTGAACCGGTTCCGATGCCCCGATAATATCATTTGTTTTATAAATTTTCCGCTTCAGCGTTTTAGTTTCCTTTACGAGCACCGAACGATCCATTGCATTGCGGATAGTTACCAGCATTCGATTCAAGTCGAGCGGTTTTGAAATGTAATCAAAGGCACCTTTACGGATAGCTTCCACGGCAGTGTCAATATTTCCATGCCCTGAAATCATGACCACCGGAGTTTCAGGTGTGATTTCCTGCAATTTTTCAAGAACTTCAATGCCATCCATCTTTGGCATTTTTATATCGGAAAGAATGATATCAAATTTATCTTTCTCGGCGAACTTCAACCCCTCAATGCCATCCTGCGCTTCGGTTACTTCATATCCCTCATAGGAAAGGATTTCCTTTAACGTATTCCGAATGCTTTTCTCGTCGTCGATTATTAGTATTTTTGGCATAACTGTAAAGGAGTTTAAACTAAAGTTTTCAAAGTAAAATAAACAGCACTAAATTTGTTCATGCGAATCGTTTAATATTTTCCAGATAGCTCCTTCTTTAAGAGCATAGGAAGATAATTTCAATTGCTGAATGCCGGTTTTATCAATTACAAATTTAAGTAATATTGCGGCCATAACAATCATGTCTACACGCATTTTTACCAGTCCGCGCATTGCATTACGCTCCTGTGTGGTTGAAAGAATCAGTTCGTTGTATAGCCTTTCAAAGTGTGTAAATGCTATCGGATGGGATGTTTTCCCGTAATGACTTCCTGATTCAGGAAACCGGTGGCGAATCATGCTTGCAAATGTTTCGAATGACCCGGCAGATCCAGTTATGAGTAGCGGCTGATATTGGTTACACGCATCCAGCAATGGTTTCAGTTCTGAATTAAAATAATCATTAATGGAAGAAATATTTTGTTGAGATAGTGGATCCCCAGGCATAAATTTTCGCAATAAAAGTGCTGCCCCCAGTTTAAAACTTTGTTTCCAGAAAATAGTAGTTTTATTTGCAATAATAAATTCAACACTTCCTCCACCGATATCTATAATGAGCGATTTGTCATTGCTCATTTTTACAGCCTGTCGCACTCCATAATAAATAAGTGAGGCTTCTTCATCCCCGGATATTAATCCAATAGTAAAACCAAATTTTTGCTTCACTTCCTCAAGAAAAGCCGGTCCGTTTGAAGCTGAACGCAACGCTGCTGTTCCGAATGCCCAAACGTTACTTATTTCATGTTCTTTCAATGAATGGAAAAATATTTCCATTGCTTTCATTCCCCGGTCGTAAGCACCTTTTGAGATCGTACCAATTCCGGCCTGGCCGAGCTTAACGGTAATACGGGTGTTTAAAATTTTTTGCCATGCCCTGTCACCTTTAACTTCTGCGATAAGCAGGTGAAAAGTATTAGTGCCCAAATCCATTACAGCGATCTTCATACATCAAAATTAGAGCACACTATAAAACTTAATTCCTAAAAATTAATTAGTAACTCCTGGTTATTTACTCCCGGTAAAACAACCATTTTCCCAATTCTTTCCAGCTGACTTTCTTTCCATACATTAAAATACCGGTCCTGTAAATTTTTGCGGCCAGCCATGTAGTTACCACAAAACCTGCTACCAGGAAAAACATGGAAAGCGCCAGCTCCCAGGGTGCAACACCAAACGGAATCCGTACCATCATCACAACGGGCGAGGTAAACGGTATCATCGAAAACCAGAAACCAACTTTACTTTCAGGATTCTGAAGGATACTCTGCGCTACAATGAATGAAAGAATTAGCGGAATGGTAATAGGAAGCATAAATTGTTGTGTATCGGATTCACCATCCACTGCAGCACCAATAGCAGCAAACAACGCACCATACAAAAGATATCCGCCAAGGAAATAAAATAAAAATGCTCCCAGCAACAACGGAAAATTAATTGAATTAACCGAGTTGAATATTTCTGATATTTCACTGTTTTCAGATGAGCTGACGGATCCGTCTTCAGCCTCCACGGGAAGTGGTGTGCCTAAAGGTGACTGACGGTTCATCATTTGTTCCCGCATTTGGTTGGGATCAATAAATAAATTCGACACCACCGTTGCGATGGAAAATGTAAGGACAATCCATAATAAAAATTGAGTCAATCCTACAAGGGCGATACCAATAATTTTTCCCATCATTAACTGGAAGGGCTTGACGGAAGAAATGATAACTTCTACAATACGATTGGTTTTTTCTTCAATCACACCGCGCATCACCTGGGCTCCGTAAAGAAAAATGAACATATAAATTAAAACACCACCGAGCATTCCAACAATAGTTGTAAGTCCTGCACTGGTTTCTTCTTCTCCCTGTTCGGTTAGTGTGCGGGTATTAACATTAACCTTCGTTTTAATTTGCTCCAGTGTTTCCTGATTGATTCCCTGGGCCTGAAGCTTCATGCTCTCAATTTCTTTCTGGATAGTTCGTTCAATGGAAGTAACCAGGTTGATGTTTGGTTGCTTGGCGGAAAACAGCATGAGTGCCCCGGTGTTATTAATGACGTTGCCCGGAATATAAAGAATTGCAGTATGTCGCTCGGGATTAAAAATTGTTTTGGCTACAGCCAGCGACATGGTATCCATTTCAAAAACCAGGCTTTCCGAATTCTGCAGTTTCCCTTTAAACAAACCCGACTCATCAATCACCTGGATCTTCGACACTTCATTTTCATCGTAACGGGCCATTAGAACCGGCACAATAAATAATGACGCCATAAGAATGGGTCCGAGAATTGTCATAATTATAAATGACTTTTTCCGTACACGTGTCAGGTATTCACGTTTTATAATCAGTGAAATGGTATTCATAATTCTGCTACAGGTTGTTGTTCATTACTTTCTTTTACCAGGGAAATAAAAATATCATTCATGCCCGGAATAAGTTCCCGGAAAGAATGTACCTCAACATTTGCAATCAGACTTGCAAGGAGATCGTTGGTAGAGCTCCCTTCACCCATTTTTACAACTGCTTTCATGAGTTCACCATGAGGTTCGTGAGAAAGCAATTCATAGCCTGTCCACAATCCGTTGGCGAATGCTATGGCGTTCCCTTTATATTCAATTTCATATTTCGCTGATTTAAAATTTCTTCGGATGTCACGAACGGCACCATCTAAAATTTTTTGTGAACGGTTTATTAACGCAATGTGACTGCATAATTCTTCCACGGATTCCATTCGGTGAGTCGACAAAATAATAGTGGTTCCTTTTTCGCGTAATTTTAACAGTTCATCTTTAATAAGGTTGGCATTGATAGGGTCAAATCCGGTGAAGGGCTCATCCAGTATCAGCAATTTGGGTTCGTGCAATACGGTTATAATAAACTGTACTTTTTGTTGCATTCCCTTGCTGAGTTCTTCAACTTTTTTGCGCCACCAGCCTTTCAGTTCAAATATTTCAAACCATTCGCGGAGCCGGAGCACAGCTTCCTGGCGACTCATACCTTTTAGCTGGGCAAGGTAAAGTGCTTGTTCCCCCACCTCCATTTTTTTGTAGAGTCCTCTCTCTTCCGGCAGGTAACCGATCATACCAATGTGCTTTTGACGGAGCTTTTCCCCCATAAACAGCACCTCTCCCTCATCAGGAGCGGTAATTTGATTGATTATCCTGATTAAAGAGGTTTTTCCCGCACCGTTAGGGCCTAGCAGGCCGTAAATACTGCCTTGAGGGACTTCGAGGGAAACATTATCCAAGGCACGGTGCGTTGCATACTGCTTGGTGACATTTTTTACAGATAGAATCATAGCTGAAATCAACAGCCTCAAAAATAGTAAATTACTTTCCTGTTTACGGTACAAGGATATAACTTGAAACCATTCTTAAGTTATAGTACTTTGGGGGGACATTATATAAAAAAACGACATATTACACGGTACAGAGAGCCAAGCCGGTAAAGTTGAAAGGCGCTGAAAAGGTTTGTGGGGACAGCAAGCCCTACTACTGCCTGAAATTGAAAGTCAGGCGAAATTTTAATACACAAACATTACCTCCTGGATTTTATTTTGCTGAAGTAACCTGCGGTGATTTAAAAGAAGTAGTAAAACTTATGCAACTGGAATAAAAAATCGATGTATTTTTAAAATCGCCGGCAGGTTTTACATAGAAAAGTACAGGGATGCTATATGTGATTTCTTTTTCTTTTAATTAAAATACTCTTTCATCTTTTCAAAAAAGCTTTTATCGCCCTTTCCGGGATGAGGTTGAAAGTTATCTGAAGTTTTTAATTTCTCCAATATCTTTTTTTCATCCGCGGTAAGCGCCTGAGGAGTCCAAACATTTATATTTATAAGCAGGTCGCCGCGGAAGTGACTGTTCAATTGCGGAATGCCTTTTCCTTTTAAACGGAGCACTTTACCGGGCTGCGTTCCGGGTTCTATTTTTATTTTTGCCTTTCCTTCAACCGTTGGAATTTCAAGGCTGGTTCCTAAAGCAGCATCGGGAATGCTGATATATAAATCATAATGCAAATTATTACCATCACGTTTCAGATTTACATCTTCTACTTCTTCAATTACAATAAGTAAATCACCCGGTACACCTCCGCGTTGAGCAGCATTCCCTTTTCCTGAAACAGTAATCTGCATGCCTTCACCAACGCCCGGTGGTATTTTAATTGAAATTACTTCTTCTCCCGGCATTGTTCCATTTCCATGGCACGATTTACATTTGTTGGTAATGGTTTGACCTTCTCCCTGGCAGGTTGGACAGGTTGATGTAGTTTGCATTTGCCCAAGAATGGTGTTCGTTACTCTTCGAACCTGTCCGGCCCCGTTACAAGATGCACATTTACTAAAAGAAGAACTATTTTGTGCACCCGATCCGCTACATGCGGTACATGGAATCGTTTTATTAACTTTAATTTTTTTCTCAACTCCATTGGTAATTTCTGCAAGTGTTAGCCGCACTTTGATACGCAGATTACTTCCGCGGTTCACATGCCTCCGTCCGTTACCACCTCCACCGCCAAAAAAACTTTCAAAAGGATTATGTCCACCGAAAACATCTCCAAACTGGCTGAAGATATCTTCCATATTCATCCCATACCCGCCGCCGTTATTCCCTACACCCTGGTGACCAAACTGATCATACCTGCGGCGCTTTTCGCTGTCACCTAAAACTTCATACGCTTCGGCAGCTTCCTTGAATTTATCTTCGGCAGCCTTATCGCCGGGATTTTTATCCGGATGGAATTTAAGCGCCATCTGACGGTAAGCCTTTTTTATATCTCCTTCAACAGCGTCACGGCCAATGCCGAGCACCTCATAATAATCACGTTTTGCCATATCAGTTGTGCACGCTGTTTTAAATTCCTACAATCACTTTTGCGTGACGAATAACTTTATCATTTAAAAAATAGCCGCTTTCCGCTTCATCTATCACTTTTCCTTTTTGCTTTTCATCTGGAACCGGAACATTAGTAATGGCTTCGTGGACATCTGTGTTAAATTCCTCCCCAATTGCATTCATCCTTCGAAGCCCTTTCTGCTCCATTATCATTTTCAATTTGCTATGAATTAATTCAACACCCGATTTTAAATTGCTGTCAGACTCAGCCGATTTTAATGCCCGCTCAAAATCATCCAGAACCGGAAGGAGGGCTATCATAACATCGGCACTGGCTGATTTTAATAACTCCAACCGCTCCCTTTGGGTACGTTTTTTATAGTTATCGAATTCCGAATAAATACGGAGAAATTTGTCGCGTGTTTCTGCCAATTCCGACTGCAATTTCTCTGTCTCTGATTGTCCTTGCATAGTTTCCGGGGATGATAAATCAGGCGAAATTTCCGGTGAATAGGGCTCACCAACAGCCTTTACTTCCTCATTTTCATGATGTTCCTCCATGGTGGACTTGTCCTGGCTCATATTCTTTTTATTAAAAGGTCGTTTCACATTAAATTTCATGGGATGTTTGGTCAAATACTTTGCCACCGGCTTTTAAGAGCCAAAATGGCAGGCAAAATTAAAAAAAACGGCAGAACCCCGAAAGAGGTAATGCCGTTTAAATTGGGTTATGGGGTACTAATTATTTCAGTTTCTCAAGGGCAGCATCAAGTGCCGGACCACGAAGATTTTTTCCAACGATCACACCATTTTGATCAACAAGATAACTGGCTGGAATTGAATTTACTCCATAAATTTGTGCAGGTTTTGACTGCCAGCCTCCGAGATCACTAACATGATACTCCCAGGATAAATTATCCATTTTGATGGCTTTCATCCATGCTTCTTTGTTCTGATCGAGGGAAACACTGTAAATGGTAAAGCCTTTTGCACCTTTGAATTTGGTGTCTTTATATTTATTGTAAGCTGACACCAGATTCGGGTTTTCCATCCGGCAGGGACCGCACCAAGAAGCCCAGAAATCGAGCAACACAATTTTTCCTTTTAGTGAGGAGAGTGCGATTGTTTTACCTTCAGGGCTGGTGAATGCCAGATCAATAGCTTTATCACCGATGTTGGTTCCTGTTGGAAGAGTCTGGTAAACAAATCCGAAAGTCATGGTTGCTAAACCAGCGATAAGCAACATAAAATTAAGGCGTTTCATCATTTTTTTGTGAGTTTTTTTAACGGAATTAGGTTTACAAAAATAATACCACTTTTGGATTTATTTACACTCTTTTGATATTGGCTCCTATTTTATTCAGTCGTTCATCAATCCGCTGATAACCGCGATCGATTTGTTCAATATTATGAATTACACTTTTGCCTTCGGCCGATAAAGCTGCGATAAGCAGTGCCACCCCTGCCCTGATATCGGGTGAAGTCATTTGAATTCCGCGTAGCGGGTGTTTGCGGTTCAGTCCTATCACTGTTGCACGGTGCGGGTCACATAAGATGATCTGTGCTCCCATGTCAATTAATTTATCGACAAAGAAAAGCCGTGATTCAAACATTTTCTGATGGATCAGAACGGTTCCGTGAGCCTGGGTTGCAGTTACCAACACCACACTTAGAAGATCGGGAGTAAAGCCCGGCCATATAGCATCGGCAATGGTTAAAATAGAGCCATCAATAAAAGTATCTATCTCATAATGTTCCTGGGAAGGAATAAATATATCATCTCCACGGAATTCCATTTCTATGCCTAACCTGCGGAAAACGCTGGGAATAATTCCGAGGTGCTCGATTCCTGCATTTTTGATGGTAATTTCGGAGGCCGTCATGGCAGCAAGTCCTATAAAGCTGCCTATTTCGATCATGTCGGGAAGCATGCGATGAGTGCAACCACCAAGTGCTTCAACACCTTCAATGGTAAGCATGTTGGAACCAATACCGGTTATTTTTGCTCCCATGCTGTTCAGCATTTTACATAACTGCTGAAGATAGGGCTCACAGGCGGCATTGTATATTGTAGTAGTACCCTGTGCAAGTACAGCCGCCATTACAATGTTGGCGGTTCCGGTAACAGAAGCTTCATCGAGCAGCATGAAAGTACCTTTCAGCTGTTTCGCTTCCACTTTATAAAATTCATCCTTGCTGTCAAAATCAAACTTTGCTCCCAGGTTCATAAAACCTATGAAATGGGTATCAAGACGTCGCCGGCCGATTTTATCACCACCGGGTTTTGGAATATGGGCTTTTCCAAACCGGGCAAGCAAAGGACCAATAATCATAATGGAACCACGAAGAGCAGCTGCCTGCTTTGCAAAGTCGGTGGTTTCAAGAAAATCAAGATTCATATTTCCGGCCTGGAACTCAATAATTCCTTCCCCTTTACGGGTCAGCCGCACACCCATATTTGCTAAAAGTTCAATCAGTTTGTTTACGTCCCGTATATCCGGGATATTACTGATGGTAACCGGTTCAGCAGTGAGAAGTACGGCGCAGATAATTTGCAAAGCCTCGTTTTTTGCTCCCTGCGGTATGATTTCTCCTTTCAGGCGGGTGCCGCCTCTTACTTCAAAACTATTTCCCATAAATTAATCGGATCAACCTTTCCTGAAATTTTTTCCATTGCCATTATTTGGCATTCTTGCGCGAGTGCGTTGTTGACGGGCCGGCACTTTTTTCGATGCCGACTTGTTTGGAATTTCAACAGGCTGTTGTAATTTAATATCTTCATTTACCTGCAGTTTACCTGCAGAAAGAGTTTTCAAATGGCCAAAAATAACCTCATCTGTTACTGAATCCTTATTCCAGTTTACATACAGCATCTTCATGAAATTAGCCAGATTGACAACTATCTGCTCCTTCATCGGGCTTTCTTCCATGGCTGTAATTTCCCGGATCATTTGCTCAATGATAGACCCGTAATGACGCCAACGGATATCGTGTGACGGATACGGCACCTGGCGGGGCTTAACCCTGTAGGTTAGTGCAGTTGGCTTGTCATAAGGTGAATCAACATCAAGTTTAAAATCGGAAATGATAAAAAGATGATCCCAGAGTTTATGTTTAAAATCAGTGATATCTCTCAAGTGAGGATTTAATTGTCCCATCACATTCACAATAGCTTTGGCGATTTGGTTGCGCTCTTCCCGGTCTTCAAGGCTGATCGCATAATCAATAAGTTTCTGAATGTGCCGTCCATATTCAGGTATGAGTAACCTGGTACGTCCGGAATTGTATTCCATGTTCAAAGCAATAGGGTTTTAATTTTTAACAAATTTAGTGGTTTATTCAATGTAAAGCTACCTCACAATACGGAGTTTCGCATATTTCAAAAGCAGTTGTTTGTTGCCGTGGCCGGGAAAAGCTACCGTGGCCTTAATATCAGGCGAATTACCTTCGATAAGCACCACTTTTCCGGTACCGAATTTCTGATGCTCCACTTCCATCCCAGCTTCTATAGAGATCGGATCATCGGCTTCAAATGGCAATCCTTCAATGGCTACTGACGTGCCTTTTAACCTGGAAACACTTTTAAAATTACCTCCCGGGGTCACTACTTTGACATCGGCTTGTGCTGATGGTGCAGCAAAAGAATTTCGTCTTCCGAAATCCGACCAGTTACGCTGCCGTTCCGATTCATTAACCCGCGTAACAAGTGCAGTCTGATCATTTATAAATTCAGGATTGATTTCGGCAATAAACCGGCTCGGTTCACAACTTATAAGGTTCCCCCATTTATAACGGCTGACCGCATAGGAAAGAGTAAGTTGGGTTTCCGCTCTTGTTATGGCAACATAAAACAACCTGCGTTCTTCCTCCAGATCAGCACGCGACTGAAGGGCCATTTGAGAAGGAAATAAATTTTCTTCCAGGCCCACAACATAAATATATTTAAACTCCAGTCCTTTTGCCGCGTGTATGGTCATCAGTGAAACCGTATCCTCATCATTTGTATCGGTCTCTTTGTCGGTTACCAGAGCTATATCCTGTAAAAACACATCAAGTGTACGCAATGTCTCACCGTCTTCCAGTTCTGCGGAAGGTGCAGGAAGCGCAGAAGTACCTTTTTCAGTAAACTCTTTAATACCATTTAATAATTCCTGGAGATTTTCATAATGACTGATTCCCTCAGGTGATTTATCGGCATACAATTCTTTAAGTAATCCTGTTGACATTGCAATATGACTTGCCATGTCAAATGCGTTCTTTGTTTTAAGCATCACTGAAAAACTTCGGATCATACTAACAAAATCACCGATGCGTGCACGCGTTGCGGCATTAATTCCGGTTTCAATTGCATTGATCCGTTCCAGCACTTTCCACAAACTGATATTTTCCTGATCGGCCGCAACAATAATTTTATCGAGTGTTGTTTTACCGATTTCCCTTTTCGGATAATTAATAATCCGCTTTAATGCTTCTTCGTCATCAGGATTTACCGTAAGGCGGAAATAGGCAAGCAGATCTTTAATTTCCTTACGCGCATAAAACGATAATCCACCGTAAATTCTGTAGGGAATCGATTTTCTTCGAAGGGCTTCCTCCATCGAACGTGACTGTGCATTGGTGCGATACAGTATGGCGATCTCTTTATTCTGAGCCTGGTGATTCATTTTATCCTGGAAAATGGAATTAGCCACCATATTACCTTCTTCATTATCACTTAAACCTTTAATCAAACGAATCAACTCACCATTGTGATTATCCGTCCAGACTGATTTTTTTAATTGATTTCGGTTGTTGGAAATTACACTGTTAGCTGCTTCAACAATTGTTTTTGTAGAGCGGTAATTTTGCTCAAGCTTAAAAGTTTTCAAATCCGGGTAATCACTTTCAAAGCTCAGGATATTCTGAATATTCGCTCCCCTGAACGCATAAATACTTTGTGCATCATCGCCCACCACGCAAATATTTTCATAACGCGCAGCCAATTTTCTAACAATTAAATATTGAGCATAATTGGTATCCTGGAACTCATCAACAAGAATGAAACGGAATTTATTCTGGTACTTGTCGAGCACCTCCGGAAAATCACGTAATAACAGGTACATATTGAAAAGAAGATCATCAAAATCCATTGCACCGGCTTTGAAACTGCGCTTCTGATAGAGCTCATACAACAAACCGATCTGAGGCTTACCCGCAATTTTATCATCACTTATCAATTCCGTATTGTCCTGGTAATCTTTCCATGAATACAAATTATTCTTTGCGGATGAAATACGGTTATACACCAGTCCCGCTTTATAAATTTTATCATCCAGCCCCTGCTCTTTAACAATTTCACGTATCAGGCTTTTTGAATCATCGGTATCATAAATAGTAAAAGCCGAAGGATATCCGAGACGCGGAGCTTCCACTCGAAGAATTTTTGCAAAAACGGAATGGAATGTTCCCATCCACAGGTTCCTGGCTTCATCACCTGCTACATGGGCAATCCGCTTTTTCATTTCACGGGCAGCTTTATTGGTAAAAGTGAGCGCCAGGATGTTAAACGGATCTATACCATTTTTCATCATATGAACAATACGATGAACCAAAACGCGGGTCTTGCCCGATCCGGCACCTGCAATGATCATCACAGGACCCTCGGTGCAAAGAACTGCATTGCGCTGGGATTCGTTAAGTTGCTTTAAGTATTGATCCATTCAACTGGTTGAAAAACGTATTTACGGGGATTTGTCAAAGTTAGCGTTTTTTGGGTAATTTGCTTTCTCAAATTTATACAAATAACAATGAAAAGGTTATTCCATTGACAACCATCAATTATGATTTTTAAGCCTTTTTTACACAAAATAAAAAAATGGTTCCGGATGAATCACCTGTATATGTACCCATTGATCTCTTTATTCAATGCGGCAAACCCTGAACAGTTCCTCCTGAAAAATAACTGCTTAACGGTTAAAATTTGAATTTGAAAGCAGTCAATTTTATATTTAAGTAAATTTGCACACCAATCCGTATCAGATCATGAAACAATATCACGATTTACTAAACCATGTTATGAATCATGGTGTTGATAAAAAAGACCGTACCGGGACCGGAACGCGCAGTGTTTTCGGATATCAGATGCGATTTGACCTGGAGGATGGATTCCCGCTGCTGACAACAAAAAAAGTGCACATGAAATCTATTGTGCATGAACTGCTTTGGTTTTTAAAAGGTTCTACCAATATAAAATACCTGACTGATAATGGTGTTTCCATCTGGAACGAATGGGCTGATGAAAAAGGGAACCTGGGACCGGTTTATGGTTACCAATGGCGGTCGTGGCCAACTCCGGAAGGCGGACATGTTGACCAGATTTCAAACCTCCTTCAGCAGATTAAGACCAACCCTGATTCACGGCGTCTGCTGGTAAATGCATGGAATGTAGGGATGATTCAGAACATGGCCCTTCCACCCTGCCACATATTGTTCCAGTTTTATGTTGCGGACGGAAAATTATCCTGTCAGCTATACCAGCGAAGTGCCGACCTGTTTTTAGGGGTGCCGTTCAACATTGCTTCTTATGCTTTGCTTACGCTGATGATAGCACAGGTGTGTAATCTTAAGCCCGGAGAATTCATACACACGTTCGGCGATGTTCATATTTACAATAATCACTTCGACCAGGTTAAATTACAACTCAGCCGTAATTTCAGGCCTTTGCCCGCATTACGGATGAATCCGTTGGTTAAAGATTTGTTTGAATTTAACTATGAAGATTTTTTTCTTTCCAATTACGATCCGCATCCCGGAATTAAAGCTGCGGTGGCAGTTTAAACAGGAACACAGTTGTATTTTTAAGAACTTTTACATTAATAAAAAGTGATCACTTAATTTTATTTAAGACTGAAAGGGTCAGACTCATATTATGAAAATTTCGATTATAGTTGCCTTTGATGAAGAAGGTTTGATAGGAAGAAATAATAAATTGCCATGGCACCTGCCTTCCGACCTAAAGCATTTTAAAACCATTACTATGGGTCATCATATGATAATGGGAAGAAAAACATTTGAATCAATTGGCAAACCCTTGCCGGGAAGAGTTTCTGTTGTAATTACCCGTCAGAAAAATTTAAAAATAGAAGGGTGTATTGTTGTTAATTCTCTTGAAGAAGCCCTGGAAAAATGCAAAGGCCGGGAAGAAGTTTTTATTATTGGCGGAGCTGAAATTTTTAATGCATCACTTTCAATTGCATCCGATTTATACATCACAAAAATTCATCATCGTTTCGGAGGTGATACCTACTTTCCTGAAATCTCAGAAAGTATGTGGAAAGAAGTATCGAATGAATTCAGAAATGCTGATGAAAAAAATGAATGGGATTATTCGTTCATTAAATATTCCCGCAAGGCTTAAGCAACTTTTAATTTGCTAATACTTGATTTGCTGACTTTTTCAACAGCATATTTCAGTGTAACTCTAACAGTTGATTCCTTATTTGATGATGGAGTTTCAAACATCAGGTCAAGCATAATTGCCTCACAAATAGAACGAAGTCCACGGGCGCCCAATTTAAACTCTATTGCTTTTTCCACAATAAAATCCAGAACATCATCATCAAATTTAATTTTAACATTCTCCATATCAAACAGCTTTTCATACTGGCGAATAAGTGCATTCTTTGGCACTGTAAGAATGGATTTAAGAGTGGCTCTGTCGAGCGGAAGCAAATGTGTAACTACAGGCAGACGTCCGATAAGTTCGGGAATCAGACCAAAGGCTTTTAAATCAACCGGTGAAATGTATTGCATCAGATTTTCCTTATCGATCTCAGCAATGTCTCTGCCGGTTGCAAATCCTATGGCTGATGTTTGCATGCGCCGTGCGATGATACGTTCAATGCCATCGAAAGCGCCTCCGCAAATGAAAAGAATATTCTGAGTATTTACAGAAATCATTTTTTGTTCCGGATGTTTCCTTCCACCCTGTGGCGGAACATTCACGATGGTATTTTCGAGCATTTTTAAAAGCCCCTGCTGCACACCTTCTCCTGAAACATCCCGGGTTATGGATGGGTTATCCGATTTACGGGCAATTTTATCAATCTCATCAATGTAAACAATTCCGCGTTCAGCGGCCGCCACATCATAATCAGCAGCCTGAAGCAAACGTGTAAGTACACTTTCAACATCCTCACCAACATATCCGGCTTCTGTTAAAACCGTGGCATCAGCAATACAAAAAGGTACTTTAAGCATACGTGCAATACTTCTTGCCAAAAGTGTTTTTCCCGTTCCGGTTTCACCTACCAGGATGATATTTGATTTCTCGATTTCAACATCCTCTTTCTGCTTAGAGCGGTAGATTAATCTTTTGTAATGATTATAAACGGCAACGGATATCACTTTCTTCGCCTCATCCTGACCAATAACATACTGATCAAGAAATTCCTTTATTTCAATCGGCTTAAGCAGCTGCAAACTGGCAGTGATTGAAGATTTCAGTTTTTCAGATGATTCTTCATTCACGATTTGCTGCGCCTGTGTTATGCATTGATCACAAATATGACCTGACATGCCGGCAATAAGCACATTGGTGGCGCTTTTATCACGACCACAAAAAGAGCATTTTATATCCTTACCTGTTTTCAAATGTTCAGTGTGTTGTTACGAATGTAATTACTTGGAGGTATTTTTATTTTTCAGTAATACCTCATCAATCATGCCATAGGCTTTTGATTCTTCAGCGGTCATCCAGTAATCACGATCAGAATTATTCCAGACATCATCATAGGATTTTCCAGAGTGTACGGAGATAATTTCATACAATTCTTTTTTTAGCTTCTGAATTTCGCGTGCAGTGATTTCGATATCTGAAGCCTGTCCTTCCGCACCACCCATCGGCTGGTGAATCATAATACGTGCATGCTTCAAAGCTGTGCGCTTTCCCTTTGTTCCTGCACACATCAACACTGCAGCCATAGAAGCTGCCATACCGGTACAGATGGTGGCTACATCCGGGCCGATATATTGCATGGTATCGTAGATTCCCAATCCTGCGTAAACACTTCCACCGGGACTGTTAACATAAATCTGTATATCTTTTTTTGCGTCGGCTGATTCAAGAAACAGCAATTGTGCCTGAATAATATTAGCAACATAATCGTTGATGGGAACACCCATAAAAATAATACGATCCATCATTAGCCGTGAAAATACATCCATAGTAGCAACGTTTAATTGCCGCTCTTCAATAATTGTGGGGGAAATATAATTTCCATAAACAGAATTAATGTAGCTTCCCACATGCATGCTGTTCATGCCTTTGTGCTTAACTGCATATTTTTCAAATTCTTTCCCGAAGTCCATACGTTGATTTTTAAAGTTTATGAATGTAAAGTTGGTTATTTTATTTTAATAATTGATGGGCTTAATGATGGTGATGATTTTTAACAATGTTCACAAACTCATCATACTTCACCGGTTTTATGTTGGTTTTAACCATTGATTTCAGATAGTTAAACACCTTCCTGTCAGAAAGGGTTTCAATTATACGTTCCACCGACTCTCTTTTTTCAAGATACCTGGTGATCAGGCTTTCCATAATCTCCTCATTCAAACCCGCTGCATACCCTGAAAACTGGTGCAGAATGTACTGCCGGGCCATTTCATTGATCTCTTCCTTGGAAATCTGCATATTCTGTTCGCGAAAGATCTTATTTTCAATAAGACGCATTTTCATGCCCCTCGCGTAGCCGGGATAGTCTTTCTCAACCTGCTCCGGCGATAAAGGCTTCTCAACCGCCGTCTGGAGCCATTTCTGTAAAAAAGAATCCGGCAGTTTCAGATCCAGTTCCTGGAGTAAATGATCTTCCAGGTCGTGCTTGAGTTTCATATCACTTTCCTGCGTATACATTCCCTTGATTTCAGAACGCACCTTTTCTTTAAACTCCGCTTCAGTGGTAACGGTGCCTTCTCCGTAAATTTTATCAAAAAATTCCTGATTCATATCAGCACCTTCCACATGATTGATGGTATCAACCGTATATTGAAAGTCCGAGGTGATCTGGGCAACTTTTTCGACCGGTTGATTCAGCATATGAGCAATTTCATCCTGGTCACCATTAAAGGCTTTAAGCAGATTCATCACTACCACATCACCCTTTTTTAATCCGGTTAACTGCTGCCGGACTGCAGGATCTTTTACGGTTGCAACCGATAATGTTGAGCGACTGGTTATACCCCCTTCGCGCAGATTGCCTTCATTATCAAGTTCTGCGAAATCACCATAAAAAATAGAGTTTTCATCGGCTGTTTCCGGGTTTGAAAATTTACCGTATTTTCTGCGGATATCTTCAACATATTGCTCAACTTTAGCTTCATCCACTTCAATATCGTAATAATCGAACGCTTTTGAAGGAGGAAGCGTAAGATCAAACTTTGGGGCCAGACCGATTTCAAATTGAAATTCAAATTCACCCGGATTATCCCAGTTATTAATGCTATCATTGGAGGGCTGAGGAATAGGGCTACCCAATATATCCAGTTTTGATTCCGTGATAAAATTTTCCAGAGAACCTGAAATAATCTTGTTCAGTTCATCTATCAACAGCGCCTTTCCGTAGCGTTTCTTAACCAAACCCACTGGCACATGGCCCGGACGAAACCCCGGTAGATTCATGGTTTTCTGAAATTTCTTCAATTCTGCCTCAAACTGAGGGTTATAATCTTCCGGGGATAAATTAATTTTAATGACTTCATTAAGTGTCCCTACCTCTTCTCTGGTAATGTTCATGTGCTATGCTGAAATTAAATGTTGCTGTAGATCTCTTTAATAACCAATTAGTTATAAATGAACTATTGATGCAGAAGTGAATTAAGGAAAATACTTTCCGCGAAAAATAGGGTGCAAAATTAGGTGTTTTTGCTTAAAAAGCCATGCTTTAGGGATATTTTCCTGATTTCTAAGAGACTAAACCCTGTTTTAGTAAAAATACGCCTCGGTGATTACTTCTGCATTTGCTGCCTCAAAACAAACTGGGAATAATTATAATCGTGAGTATCGGAGACTGACACTTTGTGTGCTTTTTTTATTTCCAGGTTATCCGATCCTGGTCCGGGATAAATTTTTATGCGGATACCTTTTTCAGCCCCGGAAAATTCAATCCTGTCTTCTCCTTCCAGTGCGAATATTTTAATCGATGAAGTTTCATCAGATATAAAAATTCTTGTGTACAGCAAATCTCCGGGCTTATTATCATCATCTTTTTTAAAAACTTCCACCAAAGTTTCATTTCTGTTTAACCGTTTAATTTTAAAAATTTCATTTTTATTAGTTCCAATTATATTGGCATGATTGAAAATAAGTTTATATAGCTCCTTACCAGCTCCGGGAAGCTGGTCTCTCCTTGCCTTCAGGTAGCGGACATACTTTTCACCTTCCGTTAAATAAATTTCTTTCGGCAATTGAGCTACGGCGTGCTCAATAATACTATCAGTTAAACTTTTCTTTACATCATAAATTATCGAATCCCATAGTGGTTTAGGCAAGGAAGTCAATATCATCATATCGAGCATGTCACCAACAATATGTAAATGTTTTACTTTTCCTATTTTCCTGGTGAAGGTGACGGTTTTGGGAATCATCAACAGTGAAATTTTATTGATCAATCCGTCATTAAATTTATAAAACGCATGATCCCTGTCTCTCGGAATAGGTTGAAAAAATTTCTTTCCCAAACTGTCACGTACAGCCCACCGGTATTGATCCTCATGGCGACTCCAGTCGCCGATAAGTAAATCAAGTAACCGCGTTCGCAAATATAGTTCTGCATCCGTAACATAGTCGTTATCATTCAAGCGTTTGTTTATATAATATTCGGTGCCCACAACTTTGTCGGCATAATTATATAATGAATTTTGCGCCCAGGATTCATCGGGACGCTCTTCAATCAACATCACTATTGTTCCCTCATTACTCCAGAATTTTTTATGGCTATCGCTCTCGCCCGTAACCGCAAACAAGCTTGGATGTGAATGCAAAACACCGGCTGCCTCTGCCAGAGGGGGAACCATTAAAGGACCAAAAGGATGATTTGCCGACATCAGGTCAGTAAACACATCGGCTGCTAAAGAATGACGAAGGTGTTCAGGTAAAGCTTTACTTAGATCTTTTATAACTGACCTCGCTACAAATTGTCTGCCCAGTGAATCGGTTAACCTTACATTGTATGTTTCCCTGCTTCCACCTTCACGAAGTATAGTAAAACCAGAATCATCAAAATTTAAAGTTTTAATTTTAACAGGCATATTCCACAGATCGCGATGATGTTTTCCGAAAAAAAAACAATGCGCTATGCTTTTATTGAGATTAGAATTTAAAGCTACTTCAATACTATCCCTTAAGGGTATCGTTTGTGCAGGAGTATAACTCCAGAAAAAAATCATCAAAAGAGAACAGTTCAGAATTCTATTCATGGAATGGGATTAAAAAGCGATAGTTATTCAAAAATTATACCTTAAATTTTTAGCCCGGAGTAAACCGATGAATGAAACATAAGAAATAGCAAAAAAAAAGGACCTTATGAAACAATGTCCATAAGGTCCTGTAGGGTGCGCATGGAGGGACTCGAACCCCCACGCCGTGAGGCACCAGATCCTAAGTCTGGCGCGGCTACCAATTACGCCACATGCGCAATTCAATGTTTCCGGGTGATCATTAAAAGTTAATTCAGATCACCTTTTCGTTTCAGAAGTGCAAAAATAGGGAAAAAATGATCTGGTTGAAGAAATTGAAAAGTAAGTGCACTAGCCTATAGATCAAATATATGCATTAATACAAAGAATTATGCTGGTCGAAATCCGTAACTTTGAGGGATGAAAACGATTGATCCCAGAGAAATAAAAACAGGGCAGCTCCATGCGCATATGTTAAGTGCCATTGCTCCCCGGCCCATTGCTTTTGCCAGCACCATAGACAAAGAAGGTAATCCCAATTTAAGTCCCTATAGTTTTTTTAATGCTTTTGGCTCGAAGCCCCCCACGCTTATTTTTAGTCCCGCACGACGAGTACGTGACAATACCATCAAACATACATTGGAAAATGTATATGAAACTATGGAGGTTGTCATAAACGTTGTTACTTATGAAATGGTTCAGCAGGCATCACTGGCAAGTTGCGAATACCCCCGGGGCGTTAGTGAATTTGAAAAAGCTGGGTTTACCCCAGTTGCGTCTGAAATGGTAAAACCTTTCCGGGTAAAAGAATCACCGGTACAGTTTGAATGCAAAGTAAAACAGGTTATTGAAACCGGTCACGAAGGTGGAGCGGGCAACCTGGTTATATGTGAAATATTGCTAATGCATATCAGTGAGGATGTGCTCAATGACCAGGGTCTTATCGATCAGCACAAAATTGATTTAGTGGCACGTTGTGGACAAAACTGGTATTGTCGTGCCTCCGGAAATGCACTTTTTGAAGTGGCCAAACCAAACTTAAAATTAGGGATCGGTTATGATAACATCCCGGCTGAAATCAGGAATAGCGAAGTGCTTACAGGAAATGATTTGGGGCAACTGGGGAATGTTGAATCACTTCCTAGTGCTGAAGAAATAAAAATTTTTGAGCAGATACCAGAAATTCAGGAACTGCAAACGGTATTGAAATCGGATCCGACCAATTCCAGACTGGCACAGCATCTTGCAGCCAAAGAATTAATAAAAGCCGGTAAAACTGAGGAAGCCTGGATGTTGCTCTTGAAAAAGTGGTGATAAAAAGTCTTTTTGTATGTTCTGTTTTTTAAGGAATAATTAAAAAAATTGAATATTTATTTAGCTTTACCTGTAAAATCTATAGGATGAAAACTATAACCTTTCCAGCTCTTCTTTTACTAATTGCCACATCATCATATTGTCAGTCAGATACTTTAATTACCGAAAAAATATCCCGTTTCACTATCGGGATAGCTGCAGGCATAAGTATTCCTATAGGAAACTTCAGCAAATTTGAACAAAATTATATTGGATTAAGTCCTTCAAATTATGCCGGTGAGGCTAAACCGGGTTTCGGCACAGACATCAAATTTAATTACGGGATTGGCAAACATTTTGGAATTGCAGGATCGCTTTATGGTTCAGTTTTTAAAGGCGGTATTGCTGATATTATTAATAGTGCAGGTACTGGCCAGACTTACGATCATGATGTTGAGCCGGGAAAATGGATGATCGCAGGATTTGTAGCAGGTCTGCAATATCATTTTAGTTTGGGGAAAATCGATATGGCAGTGCAGGCCTTGGGTGGTATACAAAAATCAAACAGTCCTAAAGTCCAATATAAATCATATTTCACTAATCCTGGTTTTCCACAACCCGTAACTTATGAAACCGCTATACTGCAACCTTCAATAACCAGCATTGATCCTGCCGTAAAGATTGGATTGATAACAACATACCCATTTAGAAAAAGTAAATTATTTTATCTGCAGCTATCATATACCACTTCATCCGGAAATTTTGATGGAAAAGATATGGTGATTAAAAATACCAACGACAGATATAATCAAGTTGTTACTTATTACAAACCAAATTTCGTTTTTAAGTGCAGTATTAGGAATATCATTTAAGCTTTAACGGTGTTATTAGATTTAATGAATTCGCTTTATTAAAGGAATTTAAGATCATACTAATCCTAACTTTTAAATTTACACTCTGCTTCCCATTCCTTCTTTTGCATCAATAGCATCGCGCAGGCCATTGCCGAGCCAGGTAAAAGCGAGTACCATTATCATAATTGCAAGACCGGGGTAAACGGCAAGAAACGCTGCATCAACAATTATGTACCCATAATTTTCTTTTATCATCATTCCCCATGAGGGGGTTGGTGGTTGTGCACCCATTCCCAGGAAACTGAGACCTGCCTCGAGCAAAATAGCAGAAGCAAAATTTGAAGCAGCAATTACGATTACAGGACTGAGAATATTCGGCAGGATATGTTTCAAAATAATCCGTGAATTGGTAAAACCCAATGCACGCCCTGCTTCAACAAATTCCATTTCCCGTAAACTAAATATCTGACCTCTTACAACTCTTGCCACCTCCACCCACATGGTTAGTCCTACCGCAATAAATACCTGAGCAAAACCTTTACCCAGGGCCATTGTGATGGCAATAACCAGCAATAAGGTTGGTATCGACCAAACCACATTTATCAGCCACATAATCACATCATCTGTGCGGCCACGAAAAAAACCTGCCAATGAACCGAGTAGGATTCCAATTATCAAAGAAATTACCACAGCAATTAATCCAACAGCCATCGAAACTCTTGTTCCTGCAAGAATCCTGCTGAACAGGTCGCGGCCGAAACGGTCGGTACCAAGTAAAAAAGCTTTGGTTGTTATTCTTTCTTCAATTATTGTATTTCGTATATCCGGAACAGTTAGATCCTTAATTTTATCATCATTTCCTTGAAAAGAAATTATGTTACCATTAACCGAATATTGATCAGATCCTGAAAAGGCCTTCGCCAGATGGTATTTAGTGATTCCGGAAAACAATTCCGCATCCCCTGTAAATTCCCGAACCAGCAGCGTATCATTTTCAAACCAGAATGTATCGATGGGAATACTTTTATATTCCGGGTTCTTTCCATAGAAAATCCGGTCAATAAAGTGCTGGGATTCCGGTTCTGTTCCAACAGGAATCTGCAAAACCGTTACGGAGCTACCCGGTTTTAAGGTACTCAACGCCAGATTCATTTCATTAGCATCGGGAGTATTATCGGGAATAATCATGTAACTGAAAATCGACACAAGCGTTGCCAGTGTAATTACAGCGAGGCCTGCCATGGCGGGTTTATTTTTCCGCAATCTCTTCCAGACAACAGCAGCAGGTGATACCGGTTTGTTATTCATTGTTTTCCCGGGATACGGAATAATTTCTTCCTTTCCATGAGTAATTCACTTTGCCCGACGCTCCAACTATTCCCGCCAAGGAATACAGCGGATAAATAAGTACGGCGGGTAAAAATAACAATAAAAGTTTTTGCTGACTTGCGAATCGTGTTATCAGCAACAGAAAAACAAGATCGGCGGACGCTTTTAGTAACCATAATAGGAATACACTTTGCCAGGAAAGAATATTTAAAAATCCTGAGGGAATGGTAAGTAACAATAAAAAATTAACTAAAACCATAAGTATTCCGGTCCTCTTTATGTATCCCTCTTTATAAAACTGAACTTTTGACGCCCATCTTTTACGTTGTGCAATTAAATGTTTCATATCATGAACGGGAACAGAAGTGACGATGCTTTCCGGCAGGTTATTAAAAACAACTTTTCCTGTTCGGGCCATTGCAAGCATCAAAAATGTATCATCGCCGGATGGAAAAGCTCCTCCATAATCATAACCACCCACCGAATCAAATGCAGATTTTGAAAAACATAAATTTGCTCCATTGCATAGTAAAGGCTTATGCACCATAACTGATGCGGCGCCTGTTCCTGACAAACTTAAAAATTCAAGTGCCTGAAACTTTTCCATAAGGCTGTTTCCGGAATTCAGTCGTACAAACCCGGTGATCATAGATGCATTTGTTAAATGATAGCATTTAGCAAAGGTACTCACCCATTCATTTGACATGGTACAATCAGCATCAGTGGTCAAAATCAAATCTCCGGATGCTTGATTAATTGCTCTTTGAAGAGCCGATTTTTTTCCCGTTCCCTCCCCGGCGCGTGCTTCGATCAAGCGAATTTTCATTTTTGATTCCGCATTATTCATGAGGTATTCCTGTACAATACTCCGGGTCCTGTCTTCAGAAAAATCATCACTGATAATAATTTCCATGTTGGAAAAATTCTGGGCACTGAGTACTTTGAGGCAATCCAAAATTACCTGTTCCTCATTTCTGACTGCAACAATTACTGTAATTCTGGAAGTTTCGGAAGTGTCATCAACAATTTTGGGTAGTGAGTACGATTGCCATGCAAAACTCCATCTTATCACCATCATAAAATACACAGTGATCATTAACAGTGAATAGTAAAATAAAAAATTGCCGGCTATTTCCATCAGATCATCTGGTAAATCGAAAATAAAAAGCAGCGAGTGCTCCAATCAATGCCGGTATTACAAGATTAATAATCCAAACAACAGAGGATGTAGCCAGGATTCCGGAACTGTTTCCGCTGTAAGCGGAAAAGAAAAATAATGCCACAGAACCGCGTATGGTTAATTCTGACAAGGCAATGCTTGGAACAATTGCCATAACAAGATACATCATAGAAATTGCTTTAAGTGAATCCTGCCACGGAATTAAAATATCAAACCATTGGAGCATTAAAATAAACTGGATGGAAAATACCAGGTACCGGAAGGCTGACAACATTGACAATTTCAACAAAGTACCGGTTGTGTATTTCTCAAAAATTTCCATGTAAAGCAATAATTTGCTTAAGGCAGAAAATTTTTTAGCCATTCTAGTAATGCCGGGAATGCGGAAATAGATATACACTGCTACAATCATCCCCGTTATTACCAGGATATCAAAGATACGTTCAATAAAAGCATCGTCAACGAACAGTGACATTGACGCCATTAATCCCATTCCGCCGGCGATTACAGTTATAAGCAATTGATTCATGCTTCCTATAACGGATGCTATTGCTGCTTTGACCCGTACTCCCTGGTCAAGGTGCATTACCCGACCGGCAAATTCCCCGACCCTGTTGGGAGTTAATATGCTTACTGTAACTCCACTCATGACAGAGCGAAAACAGCGGATCCAGCTGGTAGGGCTGATGTATTCAAGAAGCAGTTTCCATTTCGCAGTTTCAAATAACCAGTTTACACCCATTAATATCAAAACAGCCGAAATACCCCACATTTTAACAGGATCCTGAATGGACTGGTTAAAGGTGACAAACAATTCATCCAGATCATTTCGTGAATTCATTTTCCTTAAAATGAACCAGACCGAAATAGCGGAAATAATTGCTTTTATTAATACAATTCCGGCTTTTTTAGCAAATGGACTCATCAAAATTCATTGGTAAACATGTTAACAATGTTAGAAAAAAAAATCGTGTGAATGATGCCGGTTATGTAACTTTGAAAACTAAGCATGGAAGCCAATAAAATTATCCTGGGTATTGACCCCGGAACCAACATCATGGGGTACGGGATTATTGAACTGAATGGTTCCGTACCAAAACTCCTGGCAGCAGGTGTGATTGACCTGACCAAAATGGATGATCATCATCTTAAGCTTAAAAAAATTTTTGAACGAACAACCGGGCTCATTGAAGAGTATCTACCCGATGAAATGGCAATTGAGGCACCTTTTTTCGGTAAAAATGTACAATCAATGTTAAAACTTGGCCGGGCCCAGGGTGTAGCCATTGCAGCAGGTTTATCACGATCGGTGCCGGTATTCGAATACGCTCCTAAAAAAATAAAACTGGCCATTACAGGGAACGGAAATGCTTCAAAAGAACAGGTTGCTGCAATGCTTCAAACTATAATTGGTTTTACCGAAATGCCCCGGTTTCTGGATGCGACAGATGGGTTAGCTGCTGCAGTGTGTCATCATTTTCAGGGTAAAAAAATAACAGGTACAACCAGTTATTCAGGGTGGAAATCTTTTCTTTCAGAAAATCCATCGCGTAAGCTGTAATCAATTACAACTTTATTTCATCACGTATTTTTTCGGCTGTTTCTTCCATAACTTCTTTGGGAAGTGATAATTTAGGAAGCGAAAAATTAATATCCGACATCGTGTTTAACGGAATCAGGTGAATGTGGGCATGAGGCACTTCCAGCCCGATAACAGCAACACCAATTCTGATACAGGGAACCGCACGGCGTAATCCTGCAGCAACTTTTTTGGCAAACAACATCATTGCCATGTATTCCTCATCTTCCAGATCAAAAATGTAATCCACCTCCTGTTTCGGGATCACAAGGGTATGTCCTTTAACAAGTGGATTTATATCAAGAAATGCGAGAAAGCGATCATTTTCCGCAACTTTGTAGGCGGTTATTTCCCCATTAACGATTTTTGTAAATACTGTCGCCATATTAACGTGAAATTTCAATAATCTCAAACTTCATGGTACCATTAGGAACTTCAATTTCAACTACTTCTCCAGGTTTTTTTCCTAGCAATCCTTTTCCTATAGGTGAAGATACAGAAATTTTTCCCGATTTGAGATCGGCCTCGTTTTCTGTGACAAGTGTATAGGTCATCTCCGCTTTATTGGCTACATTTTTTATTTTCACCTTTGACAAGACTGACACCTTAGAAGTATCAATTTGCGATTCATCAATTATGCGGGCAGTGCTTAATACGTCTTCGAGTTTTGAAATTTTTAATTCCAGCAATCCCTGAGCATCTTTAGCTGCATCATATTCTGCATTTTCTGACAAGTCGCCTTTATCCCTTGCTTCAGCTATTTGCCGTGAAATGGAAGGGCGTTCGGTAGTTTTCAGATGATTCAGTTCCTCCTGCAATTTTTTCAGGCCTGCTTCTGTAAAATAGTTCACCTGTGACATGATTTTAAATTTTTTTAAAACGTTTTACTAAACTAAATAAAATAAAAGAAGACCCTTGGGTAAGGGTCCTCTTTCATTAAGACAAAAATAAATATAATTTTTTAAAGCATCAGACGGAGTCCGATCCCATGACTTCCTTCAAAAAATTCAGTCGATCTGTAAGAATAGTCAATACCGAATTTCTTTCCGCCTTTTCCTAAAGGAAGGTCTAATGAGATACCTCCATTAAGACCGGTAAGAGCAGTCAGACGATCTTCATCACTTCCAAGATCTTCTTCTGAGAGATAGCCGAAACGAAGTCCTAATAATTCTTTAAATGAATATTCCAGCCCAATTCCGAACTGATCATACGTATATGAATTAGAGGTAAATAAACCAGCCGCCGTGATACGGTGCAACTCAGCAAGTTTGAAATCATAACTCACACCGATATGCACCAAAGAAGGTAATTCATAGGTCGCAGTTCTTGATTCAATAGTTTGTTGATAGGTTGTAGCCACCGGAGGGTTTCCACGGAAGGCTAGACCATCACCGGAATACTTCATAGGTGTTCCAACGTTCTTCAAAGAAATACCAAACTTCAGGTTGTCTTTAGCTTCATTGAAACCGGTTACGTATTGAATTCCGGCATCAAATGCAACTCCCTGAGCTTTAACATCGGAAGCAGATTCAGATATAATCCTAACGGTGATACCTCCATAAATCGAGTTGGAGAATGACTTTGCATAAGACAAGCCGATATTAATAAACTGTGGAGAGTAATCTCCAACACCACCTTCAGGAAGATCTGTTGTTGTTATCTGAATATCACCAAAACTCATTGACATTACAGATAATGCCAACACACCTGTTTCACCGACTTTCTGAGCAAGACCAACAGAATTGATCTTAACATCAGCGCCTTTCAGCCATTCAGTGAAGCTATAGTTGATATCGGTTTTCTTCACGAAAGCAAGTCCGGCCACATTATTAAACTGGCTTTCAATGCCTCTTACATTTGCCACGTTAATTCCACCCCAACCCGAACTGCGGGTCCATGGATTAATCAGCAATTCAGTAGCTCCTGCCTGTCCTGCGCGGTCTTCATTTCCCGCCAAAACCGGGCTAACGGCTGTAAGTAAGCCTGCCGTAAGAAAGCTGTAAATTATAGGTCTAATCATTTGGTTCATATATTGGTTGGTTTACAGAGGTTCGAATGAGGTTTTTATTAGAATGTATCAAGGTCAATCGGTCTGATCATACCGAACCATTTCAATGTTTTTTCACCCACACCCGGAGCTTCAACATGAATCAAATACATACCGCTGGCGATAGGAATTCCTTTTTGATTTTTAAGATCCCAATCGAGTGAAGTATCCTCATTCCGGGTTGCCGGGTTGTAAACTTGCCCTTCAGAATTGTCGGATTCTACGTCTCTCACAAACCTTCTGATTAAAGTTCCACTCATTGTAAAAATGGAAACCGTACACTGTGATGGCAGGTTTGTTACTTTAATCCTGTTATCGAGCTGACTGGTTTCATAGGAAGAGAATGCGTAATAAGGATTAGGGACAACATTCACCAGGTCAAGAGCAGATTTAGCAGCTTCAGAATTATTCGGATTGTTTGCAAGATCTCCGGTTCCGAACGTATACATCGGATTGAAATTATTTGTCGGAGCAACTGTAGTAACAGTTCCAACACCGGTAAAGGCTGGAGCGGTGGCTACACCGGTGAAAGTACTTCCAACTGTTGTGTAAGTAGTTCCATTATAAGTCACAGGCGTTGAAGCAACATAGTAAACTTGTCCGTCGGCAATCGGCTCATTGTTCTTAAGAACCTGTGAAGTTGCATATGTCCTGTAGGTTCTGGCAATCCGGATTTTGACTGTCACATCGGTAGGAATTGAGGCCGGGAAGTTTTTATTCGGATGACTCAGACTCAGATATTCAGATGCGATCATCGGAAGACTCACATACATAGCATCTTTCCACACATTACGCTTATCGGTAAGATTACCGGTTTTAAGTCGCTCGTAAATAAATTTACCTTCATCATACATGGGAACATCCGCATTCGGGTTATCTCCATTGTGACCAAACACATAAACGAAATGCATACCTCCGAATACGGGCTCAGCAGGAGTAACACCGGGAAGGAACTTTGTTGCAGTTGGATTCCAGATCATATCTGTTCCATTCTCATCCGAGAAGGCTGAATTTTCACCAAAAGCGATATTTAAACGCTCACCTGTTTCAAGATTCACTGCATAACCCGGGAACCAGCTCATGCTTGAATCTGCAGTTGTATTATCACCAGGCAATCCGTTTTTACCAATTGAAGCATCTTTTCTAAGGTCATATGCTTTTGCATTACCTTCTGTTCCGACACCTGTTGTACCGCCGCCAATTTCAACAACTGCAGCACGGGTCCACATGCTTTGTTCACTTGTAATGATAATGTCAACACTTGCAATTGATGTTTTAGAGATCGATGTTGGTGACAAGGCTATCTGGGGTTCCGCAATATTTGCGAATTTAGGGCCTGGATAATCCTTAGCGGTCAGCTTATAAGGAGCCCATGTTCCGCCCACAAGATTTTCATAAACTTGTTCATCATCCTGTCCTGCATAAATTCCTCCGGTACCGGAGCGAATCCAGTCTTGAGGATCGGGAGCAGGAGTTGCAGCATCAATATCCTTAATTGAATTTAACCAGGCAAGATCCGAATCGGCATATTCAATTGATGATGTTAACAAACCATTATCAACTGCACCTGCTTTTCCAGCTTCAATTACTTTACTAATAGTAACTGCAAGTCCCCATTCAGGAATTACCTGCTCGTTAGGGATTTCAATTGATCTCTCAGAAAACACCACATAATTCTCATCATAATTCGTGATCTTCCATCGTGATGAATCGGCAACGCCATCAAAACGTGTTTCAAAACTCAGGTCTTTAATCAGAGTAGGATCATAAACTATAATATCTAAGGGTCCTCTTCCATTTTTGTACTCAGGTTGCGTAATGCGGTAAGGGGGAGTTCTTAAGGTTTCTTTATAATCATAAAGGAAATCCAGGTTCATACCTCCGTTACCTTGTCCTTCAATACGTTTTATTCTCGGACCGGAACCATAATCGGATCCAAATACCTGTCCTGAATTTTCAACGATTGGAATATGAGGAATTGCTGTGTAGGTACGGATATTTCTTCTTCCCGCAAGGAAAGGTTTTTTCTGACCATCAAGTGCCATCGGATCATTTGGATCATATTTTTTATACTGGTTGTATGCGTAAGAAACAACAGTATAGTAATATGTTTTATGATTGATAAGTGCAGTGCTTCCTGTAGCAAATAAATCCTGAGTCACTACGTACGTATGCTGTATGCCTTTATCTGCACCATTTACCATTTCAACCGGAACGTTTGCATTCAAAGCAGGATCAAACTCAAAATTTACAAGTTGAGCTACGCCGTCTTTAATATCCGACTGATACAATAATCTGATTCTGTCTGGATTTCCAATATCATCAGTAGTCGCTGACGCATCTTTCAACTGATATATCTGGTATCCCTGGAAATCAAAGAACGCAAGCGAATCAGGAACACTTACGATAGTAGGATCCTGTTGGCTGTAAAGTTCTGTTTCATTATAATTCTGTATTGAGAATATGAATTTTTTATCAAGTTCCCTGATAGCAAGATCCGGAGCATCAGGACCATCAATTAATTTAAAGCAATTATCAAACAATGCCTGTGCTTTATCATCGGCAAGACGAACTAATTCAACAGAAGCATTAGGACCACCTTGCTGAGCACGCGCCCATACAACACCGGTTGTGATGTAGTTTACTGCACCAGGTACCAGTGTGAATACACCTGCAGACTGAAGGAATCTACGATCTTCCGGTGGATTACCTGCAGTAAATTCAGACCATTCACCCAATACAGGGAAGTTAATCGGGTCAGTTGTTCCTGGGAACATAAAGTCACACACAGGTGCTCCGGGATCACGGCCATTTCCACCATAGGTAATTGGTTGATTATCCAGCCAGATTCCTCTGAGGTAATTATAAAAGTCTGCGAAACCATTCGGGTTACCGATTGGTGAATTATTAACGTTGTTATAATATACAAATTTCGACATGATGATTTGTTCACCAAGAACATTGTCATCAAATGTTAAGGTTACACCAGCGGAGTCAAGAAATGTACAGTCAACACAACCATCACGATCGTTATCAAGGCCATCATTCAGATCGGCAATCGGACCCTGAAAGAAATCAACGCCAATAGCAGGAGGATTTAGACCATAACCTGTTCCGGTTTCATCATCAGCATCACCATTATAGCAAAAGCCTAAACCTCTTGGTACGTCGCAACCTACATAATCATCAACTGCATTTCCAAGATCCGGATCGACCCACTGTCCGAAATACGTTTGAGTAAGTGTAAGACTTGAACGGTTTATAATCTGGTATTTGTAAAACGACATATTGTTAATTTCATCGTTGGTTTTAAATCCAAATGCCTGTGCACGAATTTCAAGACCAATAGGCTCAGAACTGGTTTCAGTATGAGCATTTCCAACGTCATTGAATACCCACCAGATTGTTTTGTCACCAAAAAGATATTCATTACAAACCGTTTTCGGAGTTCCCGGGACTACCGGATACTCACCTGCCAAATTATATCCCGGATAATCTCCGTCAGTGGAATTATATGTTCCGTCATTGTTAACATCAACAAATGGTGCAAGGTAGGTTCCCTGGTTATAAGAAGGATTTCCATTTCCGGGCCAGCTCTCGATATCCTTTTTGATTTCAAGGTAGTCGGGATTTGTAAGATCACCATCCACAAAAGCCTGAACTCCTACTTTGGTTACAATCCAATGATCATCATATAACTGGCACTGATCGGGAGAAATATTAACTGAAGAAGTGTCAATAGGCCCTCCCCAGAAATCAATACCTGTCTGGCGATATGTTTGCGCAGCGACTTTTACCTGTCCGCCGGCATCAATTCCTCCAATCCAGAGTGCACCTGAAAAAAGTGAATGCTTTCCAGTTCCGATAGGTATTTCATATTTCGGATTTGACAAATCCCACCACATATCACCACCGACAAGAATGGTAGTACGTATATTATTAATTTCGAGATCGGCCTGAGCAGTGGTTGCGTTACAATCAGCAGCAGTAATAGTTTGCCCTTTGTTATTGTTGCCGGTAACGCCCACATTTTCTTTAGCGATAGCAAGACTTCCTGTGAGGAGAAGAAAAGCTGCAGCTATGAAAAAATTTGTGATTTTAAAGCGCTTCATCATATTTTGTTATTTTAATTTCTGTGATTATTACTAATTAAAAATCAATCTTAACACCTAACCGGGCTCTTCTTGGAAGGCTGTAGTTGGCGGGATTATTTACTTTGATATTATACTGATCCACGAATGCTTCAGGATCTGTCTGCAAAGGAATTACTGACTGACCTGTAGCAGATGCCAAATATCCATCATCATCAGCGTTGCCTGTATATTTGTAAACGTCGATAATATTTCTGGTGTCAAATACATTCATCACCTGGAAATACACATTCAGATAAGCAGCTTTTGCATTTTCTGATTTTCCAAATTTCAATTTAAAGTCACGATCCAGTTTCAAATCGATACGATATTGCCATGGCAACCTGGATCCATTGATTTCTCCATCAAGTAAACCTGAGCTTGCCTGCTGAAGTCCGATGTTGTTAGCCTGGGTAGTTACATCACGCTGACGGCTGTATGGTGTACCAGAACCGGCTCTGAAAATCACATTGAGTCCGGTATTAGCCAAAATCTGTGTGTTTTTAATCATAGGACCATTATAATCTTTTCCATCTGCATACCGGTAATCAAACGATACTGTGATCGCATGACGCTGATCAAAATCAAGAGGTGCAATTGTCCTGAGGTTAGGCTGACCGTTTTGCAATAATTTGTTTGAAGTATTGTCACCGGATCCGGTTCCATCAGCAAACTGAAGGGTATAGCTGGCAGTAAGACGCACATTACCGGTTCTTCTCAGGTCATAAGAAAGTGATAAACCTTTTACTGTTCCAAAGTCAATATTATCATAGGTAAGATATTCTTTTGGATAAGCAAAGTTCACTTTGGTTTGCTGAATCATATCACGTAACTCACGGTAGAAACCGGAAATAGTGATTGCTGAACTTTTTGAAAGTGTTTGTTTGAAACCTAATTCATAATCGGTAGTACGTTCCGGCTTCAAATCAGGGTTATTAAGAATTGCTCCTTGAGATTCGATAAAATAATAATCGATAGGACGATTTTTCAGTCTGTTGGGTGGGCGTTGCGTTAATACATCATAGTGCGCAAAGAACAAAGCTTCATCAGAGATCGGGAAAGAAAATGCGACCCTTGGCATAACCGTTATAGCGGGCTCATAATCTTTAAAACTGTCACCCGGTTTAAAAGCGTCAGTCTGAACACCATTTTGTGCAAGGGAAGGATCTACCAGCCAGGGGGCAACTTCACCACCTGATAATTGAGCCAGGACGTTAGGGTTAGCAACCTCAACACCATTAGCATCATACCAGGTGTCTTCATCACGGTAACCAACGATATCGCCTTGATCGGGTGAGGCTACATCACCAACATACACTACGAAATCTTCCCCAATATTAGCAGGGCGGTCTTCATCGACTTCACCTGCAGTTCTTGCAGGGTAAAGAAGATATTTGTCACGCAATACTTTTTGGTTAGCATCGAAACGGTCAACACGAACTCCTACGTTAAAGATAAGATCGTTGATTGCAAATTTATCCTGGATATAACCAGCCATGTAAATTGGCTCGAAGGCACCAACCGGGCGGGTGAAATTTCCATTCGCGTCACGGGCAGTCCAGAAGTCATCAAATGAAGGAGAGCCGCTCTGCTTTTCACCGGTATAATCATAACCACCATATAATATAATGTTGTTACCGGAGTTCAGTAATTCATCTGCTGTGAACAAATCGAGTGATAAAAGACTCTTGTCAAGATTATCAATATCCACATAGTCAGTAAGACCTACATTAGAATAACCTGCATCAGCCAATTTAGCACGGATATTTTCAAAGAATCCCGGAAGGTTATCACCTGTATATTTCCTGTTATAATTAATGGTAGTTGAATTTACATAGATGGGATTTTCCAGATCCAGCTGATTGATATTTTCATTACCTCTCAGGAACATAAAATCCCATAATCCTACAGGAACAATAATATATTCCCTGTCGGTTCGCTGCTCATACTCAAAACCAGCTGAAATAGCATGGTCTTTAATATCCGCAGACACCTGTGCAGAGACCCGGAATTGTGTGTTTTCGTTTATCTGGTAACGGCCATACGTATTTCCGGGACTTGTATATAAGGAATAGGTATTCCGTGGAAGATCACCGTTAAGAAGACCACCATTTGATTGAATCTGGAAAACATTCTGATAATTTCCTACCGGACTACCATCAACCAGGTTAAAATACTGCTCTGTATATGCCTGAGTAAGCGGATTTACGCCACCAGGAGAAAACTGCACTAGTGAATCCCCTGCAAATGCATTCTGAGCGAACAGGATGCCGGTTCCATCAGGATGAAAAAATTCAAATGTGGTGTCTCCCAGAATTGGGTCTACTGTGAATGCTTCACGATAAGACACCTGTTGATTTTTGATTGTGTTGAACTTACCGATATAACCATAATCAAAATAATTTTTTTCATGATCCTCATCCTGAAGAACTATTTTTTCATTGTTATAATCGACCTGAATCGAATAGAATGCATTTTTAATGACGGAAGCAGTTCCTTCCGTACCGGTATTGGATCCTCCCAGTTTTTGAGTTACACGTCCGAATACTCTCCAGGTATCATTGATCCTGTTGGCATTATTATCATAATTGTATAGTGAGTTGTTAAAGCTGAAATCATTTTTGTTGTTGTGATCATAAGAACCACCGAAAGTCAGGGTAACATTCTCTAACGGTTGAATATCAATTTTACCGGATAAACGGTAACCTGCTGATTCAACATTTTGCTTTGCTTTGATTTTTTCGAAATCACTGTCAGTAAGATATTCAGTTTTAGGTCTGAAAACGGTTCCGCCTGAAACTTCTGTATTCAATGGATTTCTCTTGATCTCATCAAAAATTTCATCCTTTACTTTATACATTCCAATTGCAGAAGGATCGGGATCTTTTTCCAGTTGATATTCACCTGAGAAGAAAAACCCTACAATGGTGCGGTCAATTTTGCCATTAGCATCTTTCTTTGACCAGAGTGGCCCGGATAAATTAGCTCCAACCAGGTTGTAACCATATTTATCGAACAATTCTGATGTAACGAACTCAACACCACCAAAAAATTCCTTGGAAGGACCGCGGGTTGTGATATTAATAATACCGCCGGTCGCATCACCGTATTGTGCCGGCACACCTCCCGTTACAACGGTAATTTGCTCAATACCTGCTTGTGGAATGGAAGTAGATCCACGTACTTTAATACCATCGATATAGTAATCGGTAGCATCGGAGCGGGAACCTCTTACGTTAACATCATCGCCTTCATCTTCCTGGTAAACACCGGCAGTTGTTGAAGCAATGGATTTAACATCACGTGTTGGAGCCACCTTTATCTCTTCCTGCGTTACCGTAGTTTGAGTAGAGGGATTTCCTTTATCAATAATTGGGTTTTTGTAGGAAGTTACTTCCACAGCGGTTATATCCACTGCGCCTTTGGTCATCAACAGATCCTGGAATGTTATTTTATCGGTTGAAACCAAAACTCCTGTAACTTCGGCACCAGTATAACCTACGAAGGAGGCCTTCAGGCTATATCTTCCTGGCTGTAAGGGCTTAATGGTGAAGTTTCCATCAAAGTCCGTTTGTGCACCACCGGCCTGGCTGCCATTGATCTCCACGACAACATTCGCGAAGGGTAAGGGCTCTTTGGTGTTTTTATCCAACACCTTACCTTTAATAGATCCCGTTTGTGCGAACGCCGCCACACCGGAAGCAATTATAAAAGCAGCTGTTAATAGGTAAATTTTTCTCAGCATAGGGTTAATTTTATGTTAGGTTTTTAATATTTTTCAATGAGGTGGGTAAAAGTAGGAATATTTAAAAGTATAATCCAAACATTATTTCATTTTTTACAGTTTATTGACTTCAGTGCACAATAAGTGATTAATTATAAGGTCTTTTAAGTACTTCAGCCCATATAATTCCCTGTTTGGCATCAGTAGTGCGAAGGGCTGATAACAGGGGATTTGGTATTTCGGTTTCCATTTCCTGTTCTTCAAATTGTACAACTTTTGAAGGTTTAACTGACCCGCCCTCAGTTCGTTGAAAAACCGGTGATTTTGTGCGCGATCTTGATGCCAGCGGTTGTCTGCGTATGGGTGGGCGTTGGGGTAATGGGATGCGTTCTAATACCGGTCGTTCTTGTTGAGGAATTTGTTTTTCAGACACTTTGCGTTGAGATTGAGTTACCCGACGCGTAGGTGGTGGTTGTGGTTTTGGCCAGTTTTCCTTGATGACTTCAGCGGGGGGTTTAGAGGGATCCCTTTTCTTAGAAGCATCGCTGATCTTCTTATAATTGTTGTAGATCACCCATATGATCGCGACAACAACATACAACACTACTTTCAGGTCATCCATAATTCAGCGGTGCAATAATACAAATATCTATTTTTAATTGGAGCTTTTCTTCAATATCACTTTTTCTTTCAAAAACCTGACAATTCATTCAGTATCAGGCTATAAATTTCATTTCTAAAAACATCACCAGGAAAACCCCTAAAACAATTTAGGTTGTTTACAATTCATTTGCCTGATTATCAACTCTATTGATGCTTTTCTTTCGGTTAACGTTCCATTATCCTATATTTGACTACCGGAGATAGCGGTGGAAAATCTATTTTTGCACTCCCCTTCCAAAAATTCTTCATCTTATTATTTTGCTTAACAGGTCATGCGTCTTACTACTCTTGAAATAAAAGGCTTTAAAAGTTTCGGTGACAAGGTCACTATCCACTTCGACAAAGGTGTTACTGCAGTAGTGGGCCCGAACGGTTCGGGAAAATCAAATGTTGTAGATGCAATCCGCTGGGTGCTGGGGGAACAAAAAACACGTATGCTCCGCTCCGAGAAAATGGAGAACATTATATTTAACGGAACAAAAAACCGGAAGCCTGCCAATCTTGCAGAAGTTCATCTCACCTTTGAAAATAATAAAGGAATTCTTCCTACAGAATATACAACTGTATGTATCAGCAGGAGATTGTACCGCACAGGTGAGAGTGAATATTTGCTGAATGGAATTACCTGCCGGTTAAAGGACATAACAGATTTATTTCTTGATACAGGAATCGGATCCGACAGTTACGCAATCATTGAATTAAAAATGATTGATGAAATTCTCAATGATAAAAATAATACGATTAAATATCTGCTTGAAGAAGCGGCGGGTATTTCGAAATACAAAATCAGGAAAAAGCAAACTTACCATAAGCTGGAAGAAACTGATGCAGATCTTAACCGTGTAAATGATTTGCTTTTTGAAATTGAAAAAAGTTTAAAACAACTGGAATCACAGGCTAAAAAAACACAAAAGTTCTACCGGTTAAAAGACGAATATAAAGAAGTTAGTATGGCCTATTCCTTATATGCAGTAAGGGAGTTCAGCCAAAGCATGCACGATCTTCAAAAGAAAGAAGAAACGGTTAGTGATGAAAAACTGCAATATCATGTTGACCTGGATGTAATTGAAGCCAATATCCAGAAATTAAAAACCGAAAGCCTCGACAAAGAAAAATCACTTTCTGTTGTTCAGAAAGAACTTAATGAAATTATTCTGCAGATAACGAAAGGTGAAAACGAAAATAAAAATATACGTGACCGAATTGGTTTTCTGAATGAAAAACAAAATCAATTACATCATCAGAATGAAACTGATGAAAACACCATAGCTGAGTTGAATGAAAGCATAAGCCAGCTTTCACAGGAAAAAACTGCTGAAGAAACGTCGTTAAAAAGCCTGGAAGCACAACTGGTGGAGATGAAACACAATGTTGAAGAAAACAAACACCTTTATGAATCTTCCATCCATGAACTGAAAGAACTGGGGCAGCAATTGCATGACATACGCCAGGAAATTAACCGGTATGAAACACAAGTTGCTGTGCGGCAGGCACGGTCCAATTCGATACGTGAAGAAATGCAGCGGTTGAATGACCAGGTAAAATCAAATGAAGAAAAACTTTCTTCACTAACCCGGGAAATTGAAGTGCAGGTACCGCAGCATGCCAAATTGCAAACGGACGCCGTTGAAGCAAAAAAAATATGGGAAAACGCTGAAGTTAATTTGCGCGAAATGGAGAATCGCCTGAAAGCGATGAACCAGGAACTAGCCGAAGAGAAACGCAAATGTGATATTAAAACCAATGAACATGATCTGACACGATCCCTGATAGAACGCATGGAAGGATTTCCTGAATCAATCAAGTATCTGAAAGGACAAGGTTCCCGGTTTAATCATGCTCCTCTTGTATCCGAAGTTATCAGCTGTGAAGATGAATACAAAAATGCTATTGAAAATTACCTGGAACCATATCTTAATTATTTTATTGTATCAAGTACTCAGGAAGCATGGGAAGCACTGCAACTGCTGAATGATTCTTCAAAGGGAAGAGCGCATTTCTTTGTGCTTAATAACCTGAAAGAGGTCAGACCTGCTTCCGGATCTCCCCTGCCGGGCCTCAGACACGCACTTTCCCTTACAGATTTTGATGCAACGTATTCAAAACTGTTTGAACATCTTTTGGGAAATGTATATATCCTTGAAAATTCGGAAGACATCAACAACATCGATACATCTGCATTTGAAGGCGGTTATATTATTCTTTCAAAGAACGGTCGTTTCCTTCGCCAGCGTTACACGATGAGCGGAGGATCACTGGGTATGGGAGACGGAAAGCGAACAGGTAAACAAAAAAACCTGCAACAACTTTCTGACCAGATTAAAGTTCACCAGACGTCAATTGAAAACCTGCAATCTCAAATAAGTATTGCTGAAAAAGAATTGCTTGAACAAAGGGAATTATTTTCAAATTCCGGCAAAAATGTTAACCGGCTGGAAAATGAAGCTGCGCGTGCAGGAGGTCAGGTTAATACGTTAAACAACAACAGGGATTTCCTTACTTCGGCAATTGAATACACCCGCACCACTGCAAACCAATTAAATGAAGAACTGAATTCACTGGCTAATCCGGGCGATCACCCGCAGGTACAGGAAGGTTTTTCAATTGAATCACAGAAAAGCGAATTACAGCTATTGCTGGATCAGCAAAAAGTAAAGCAGGATCTTTCAAATGATTTGCTACGGCACGTCAATGACATGACCAATGCATACAACCAGAAAAATATCCAGTTCTTTCAGCAACAAAACAAATTACAAAATATTTCGCGCGACATAAGTTTCAAAACCAACCAGGTTAATAATCTTACTAAAAGCCGGGAAGAACATTTACTGGAATTGGAAGGTATTTCAACTCAACTGCAAACCCTGCAGGAAAATTTCACACAGGCGGAAACGTTATTTTCAGGTTTGAGTGAAAAGAAAAAGGAAGTTGAAGTTGTTGTAAGAACCCAGGAAGATGATTACTATAAATCGAAAGGTGAAATAGACCGGGAAGAAAAACTTATTGCCGATAAGCGGAAGCAAAAAGAACATTCTGATTTACTTATCCGGGAAATACATAACCAGATCAATGATCTGAAACTCAAAATGACTTCCCTGAAAGAAAGGCTGAGTATTGAATTTAATATTGTGCTTGAAGAGATCATGGATCAGGAACCAAATCCTGAATTGAATCCGGATGAGCTGAAGGCGCGTTCAGAAAAACTAAAAAGCCAGTTATCAGATTTCGGTCCTATCAATCCAATGGCCCTCGAGTCATTTAAGGAAATTAAAGAGCGTCATGATTTTATCGTTAAGGAACAAAATGATCTTAAGGAAGCAAAAGAATCGCTGTTAAAAACCATTGCTGAAATCGATAACACGGCGAAAGAAAAATTCATGGATGCATTTCATGCAGTGCGTGAAAATTTTATTCATGTGTTTCGTTCGCTGTTTTCAGAAGAAGATAACTGCGACCTGATTCTTACCGACCTTGCAAATCCACTTGATTCTGATGTGCAAATTATTGCCCAGCCAAAGGGCAAGAAACCGCTTTCCATTCACCAGTTGTCGGGAGGGGAAAAAACCCTGACTGCGACAGCATTGTTGTTTGGAATTTATCTTCTTAAGCCTTCACCGTTTTGTATTTTTGATGAGGTTGATGCGCCCCTCGATGATTCAAACATCGACAAATTCAATAAGATCATTAAAAAGTTTTCGGCCGATTCGCAGTTCATCATTATCACCCACAACAAGAAAACAATGTCAGCCACAGATATAATGTATGGTATTACAATGGTTGAGCAGGGAGTAACGCAGGTAGTTCCGGTTGATCTGAGGGAATACGCTTAGTAAATCACCGGAAAGATTTCGTCAGTCGCTGAAAAAAACCCGGACGCCTCGAAACATAGGCGGAACCTTTTTTCTTGTTTTTCTTCATGCGTTTACGGGTTTGTTTCTCTTGCAATTTCATATGACGTTTTTGTCCCTTGATCTCTGCCTTTTTGGTATCCTGAACCCGCTGCTCTTTTTTAAGTTCTGCTTTCTTTTGCTTTTTGCTGGGTTTGGAATCATCCTGGGCCATTAAAGCAAAAGGTAGTACCAGGGCAAGTACCAAAAATATTTTTTTAAGAATTGCGGTTAATCTCATGGGGATATTTTTTTCGGGGACTTCATGCGGCCTTTTCTGTTAACGCCGAATCAGGAAATAAGTTTTGTCAGGGTAATCCGCCTTCCAATGGTGATACATTTTCAAGACTTATTTTTTCATCGCCCGCCTGATAAGGAAGAAACGTTAAAATCAATTGAAACATTTCATCCGTTGTCTTCATGCTTCCTCCCAGGCCCGTGATTTCTCGGGGAGGAGAAAAAGGATTGTTAGGGTTATTTTTGGTGTTATCGAATACTCCTTCTGCCACGATTACACTTCCTGCAGGGATTCGGAGAATAGTTTTAAAAGTGTAAAAATACTGCCATCTGAAATCCCAATTTTTAATCCGTACAAGTGGGATTGTATCATTGTCACGGGTGATTGCATAGGCAAGAAAGCTTTTACCAAGCAAGTGCATATGCGGATTAATGGTTACCAGAGAAATGTCATTATGGATTACTGCCCTTGTAACAAATTTCATCACTGTGTCAGCTGGAATTAGTAACGGAGGAACAATTTCTGATATGCCCAGGGTTCCCAATTGTGTTTCCATAAAAGGACGCTTGGGTGGTTCCTTTGAAAAAAATAAATTCACTTTTGCTTTGTCTTCCTGTTGTACAGGCGAAGGGCCATAGTGAAGATCTCGCATAAGAATGGCTCCCTTTTTTTTCAACCGGTATCCTCCTATTCCCTCAGGATAAATCTGGGGTATTACACCCGGCAGGTAATTGAATACCGAAGGGGTCAACAATGGATAAGAACCGTCATCATTCAGCAACTGAAGATACCTGTAACTGGAATCAAGAGTGCCTGCTTCCTCCCTGTTGACAAACCTGGGGCCGGTAAAAACATTTGCTTTTTCGTGATCAGAGTATTGAATGATATGTCCGTTAACATGATGCGATAACTTTCGGTTACCCGGAACATATTCTACCATTCTTAAAAATGTATCTTTTTCAAGTTCATATGGAATTTTAATAACCATGAACCGGTCCTTATTATCACCGGCGATACTATAAGGCTCCTCCATTATAATAACCCGGTCAGGTTTTCCAAGTTGTGAGCCATCCGGAAAATCGGGCAGCGGTGGCAGCAGGTCTGCATCACCTTCTTTACAACCCTGATCATACCATTTTTTGATCAGCTCTTTTTCTTCTTCACTCAATACTTTCTGACCCACATACTGCTGGTATTCTGCATCTGCCGGCCAGGGAGGCATGATACCTGATTGTGTAACACGAACAATAGTTTTTGCTTTTTTCCTGACATCAGTATAGGTTATAAGGGTGAATGGTCCTGCTTCCCCCGGACGATGGCAGGAAGTGCAGTTAGTATATAGTATTGGAGCAATGTGTCCTGTGAATGTTATATCCTTTTCATCGTTATTATCACAGCCTGTAAGACCCACAGCACTAACGATTATCGTACATACGATAAAAAATAAACGATTCAGGAGCAATCTTTTCATCATAGCTCAATATAACATCCAACAGCTTCTGTATTACCGGGATCAGGCTTTCCCCCATTGATGAGTGCTGAGAGTGCATCTTCCAGGTAATTTTCAGTAATCACAGTTCGTTTCTTCCCTGTTTCATACATCCAGTTATTAATTGCGCCGGAATATGCGATCTCTTCCTTGTTTACTACAACCGCTTCAGGGGTTATTTCAGCATGCAATAATTTTGTTAAAGTGAGGTCCCTGTCCTGTAAACATATAAGCTTGAAATCATACATATCACGGAACTCATTAATTTCGTCATTACTGTATAGCTTCCCGGGAAACACAGTAAAAAATTTAACGCTATCGGACAGAAATTTTTGTTGAAGATCCTTTATGGTTTTAGTATAGCTAATGCAGAGCGGGCAATCTGGAGACATGAATATAAAAACCGAAATATAATTTTGAGCAAGCTCAGCCACATCAACAAAACTACCATTATGATCAGGCAATTCAATAGTATCCAGATTCACATAGTTAGTTCTTTGGCAGGAAACTAAAACAACTGAGAGAAATAAAAGTAAACGGTATTTCATGAATACAGGATCATACCAGCAAATTTAACTAAAATGTTCACCGGAAATTAGTTTACCTTAGGATTCAGTTTTCCTGATTATTTTTAAAAGGATCCCTTGGAATCCAGTCTTTAGGACCGGTACTGCTCACAAGAGGTTTAGCCAGCGTGTTGAGGATCCGGTTTGCAAACCTGAAATAACATGCCAGATGATGTGGCCTGGCACCTGTGGTACTTTTAATTTCAAGTGCCGTTCTTCCGAAAAAGAGCCGTTGCGATTTACATACGATTGCATCATTAATGTAGGCATACAGAATATTCTGATACAGGCTGTACTGCTGATTGAGTTCATAATTTAACCCGATATAATGGGCTTCATAATGAACCTCATTCCATAATCCGCTTGTGAAAGCAATTAATTTATCATCGAGATAAAAACCATTGATGCGGTAATTATTTCCGTACGTTTTTTTTAAGTTCAAAAAATAATCTTCTGAAGGCCTTGCGAGTTTGACAGGTGCTTTTTTAACCACATGATCGTTCAAAGCATACAGCTCTTTCGATTTACTTATGATTTCATCATTACTCAGTTCTTTAATAACAACCCGTCCTAATTTACCCAATACATTATTGGTTCGCACCCGGTACTTTGATGATAAAGCTGCCTTATAATCATCAAAAGATTTCCACTCAGGTGAGACTTCAAAAATCATTTCAGGATCAGTATTCAGTAAAAAATAATCGCGTTTTAAAATAGTTCTTGCAATTGCATTTAAAGGATCATAAAAATCTTTAACCATAAAAGCAACCAACCGTGCTGTAGAAGGAAGTGTTTGTGCAATTATTTTTTTTATGGGTGAGATGGCCTCAACAGCATATTTAAATTCTTCATGACTAACAGCAGCTACTCCATGTTCACCGCTAACAAGCAGATTACCGCAAACGAGAATATAAGAGGCTTTATCTTTACCAGGACTAAATAATATGTCGTTGATACGGGTAGACAAGGATCCGGCAAGTCCGCCATATTCTTCCAGGCTCAGAATTCCTCCTAAACCGGTATCCGACAAATTAACCAGTTGAAAATATAGTATTGCCACCGGCTGACCACCATTTCGCAAAATTGCATATCGAAACTGCATCCCCGGAAGGGAACTGGATTCCGCTGTTTTAAGATAATCAATGGATAAAAACAGGTGCGCATCAGTAATACATACCTCCCATTCACCGGCAGGTACATCACTAATCGAAGTAAATACTTCAATTTCATGAACGGGTGAATGCGGTAATGAAATTAGCCTTGGATGGGTAATAATGTTCGAATTTCCTGACTGAACCATTTACTGTTTTGTGGTAAAAATAATAGGACGTAACTAGCTGAACAAAATAAAGTACTCCCGGTTTTAGAATTGTGATAAAAGTTGATTCCGTCTCAAATAGCCAGATAGTTATGCAAAGTAAACATTACCATTACGCTTTTCCATACTTTTTCTTTAACTCTTCTGCAATTTCATAGACTGCAGGACAAACCGCACTATTTTTAACGAATAAATCCATACTTTTTGAGAATCGTAAAGTCCCAGTATGCGGATAGCTCCGGCATGCTGAAGGGCGATTATCATAAACACTGCATTGATTATCCGACTCCAGGAACGGACAAGGTGATGATTTTAATACATAGTCACCTTCATCATCCATAAACAGGTATTTCTCAACAAAAGCTCCGGGGCGTAGTCTGAAATGGTCAGACAACCTGACAATGTCACGCTCTTTAAAAACAGGGCTGATGGTCTTGCAGCAATTTCCACATGAAAGGCAATTGATTTTTGAAAATGCCCATTGATCCAGCAATTCAACTTCTTCATCAATTCCGGGAACAGGCCGGTTTTTTAACCGCCGGACCATTTTCCCGTTCTCCGCTGCAATTTTCTTCGCATTGGCCTTTAAGAATTTGAGGTCAATCATTGTGTGAAAAACGGGAATTATTGGTCACCAAAAAATAAATTTCAGAAAATATGTAACAAATACCTTGTCCGGAACATCTTAATTAGTATAAAATGAAAAAAAATCAACCATATTAAAAATAATTACCCTGATTATCATATTATTATAATTTAATTTAGTACTATGTATTGCATAGTACTATTTATTTCACATATCTTTGCCTCATCATTTCAACAACAGTTTAAAATAACACAACAATCATGAAAACTTTCCGAATGTTACTCGCATCTTTCCTGACACTAGTTCTGATCCAGTCAGTTTCTGCAGCGGTAATGACTCCTTCAAGGGAATCGGTACCAGGTATTGAAAATTCTAAAAGTGAAACATCTGTTGTGAAAGCAATCCTTTACAAGGGCATTTACATTCCGGTAGTTGATTTACCTGAGGTAGAGATTATCAGCACACATCCCGGATCCGTGCTTTCATCAGGTATTCTTCACAATGGAACTTATATACTGGTAGTAAATCTTCCGGTAGTTGAAATAACCGGTGAGCAGTCAGGAATGCGGAAACTACCCGCCTATATAGTAAATGGAGAAGTAATAGCTATAGCGGATTTACCTATGATAGAGATTGAATCAGCGCTGCCCCTCAATCATTTGGTAATTGCTACTGCAATTAACGGCAACTTGCTTCCGGTCGTGGAACTCCCTGAAATAGTTATATTTCCAACCACTTCCGGCGACTATTTAATTGCAACAACCACCATTGATGGCAAATTATTACCAAGAGTCGATCTGCCGGTAATTGAAATTACAAGCAGTCTTTCAATATTTTCTAATCCTTCCCGGGAATATGCCTTTGAAAATAACAATTTGGAATGGATTTATATATCGTTGAAGAATTGCGGGATAAATCACGAAAACAAAATCATTTGTGAAATTACTTCGAAGATGAAGCATCCATTTACACTGTTACCGGAACCTACACCGTTAATGCATTAAAAATCGGGTATTCATTATCCTGGAGCTGCCCCTAAAAAGGCGGCTCTTTTTATGAAAATAACTTGATAAGTTAATGGAACCGGAATGGAAATATCAAGGGCTAAACCGTCCGGAATTCATGAATTTAACGTAACTTTGTAATTCGGCTTTTTAACAGTTCATACCCATACAGAAGCTTATTAACTATGGATCATTTTGTTGTTTCTGCCAGGAAGTACCGGCCCTCCACCTTCAATACTGTGGTCGGGCAGCCTGCTATTACCAGTACTCTTAAAAATGCGATCAAAAGCAAACATCTTGCACAGGCGTTTTTATTTTGTGGTCCACGTGGTGTAGGCAAAACAACGTGTGCCCGCATTTTAGCAAAGACAATCAATTGCACAAATCTTACCCCCGACACGGAAGGATGCAACGAATGTGAATCGTGTGTTTCTTTTAATAATGGTCAAAGCCTGAATATTTTCGAACTGGATGCGGCATCGAATAATTCAGTAGATGACATGCGAACCCTGGTAGAACAGGTACGCTATGCGCCCCAGTCGGGAAATTATAAAATTTATATTATTGATGAGGTTCACATGCTTTCTGCTGCGGCATTCAATGCCTTTCTGAAAACACTTGAAGAGCCTCCACCCTATGCTATTTTTATTCTGGCTACCACTGAAAAGCATAAAATTATTCCAACCATACTTTCACGTTGCCAGATATTTGACTTCAACAGGATCACCATCGATGACATTGCCAGCCATCTGCATTACATTGCTTCGAGTGAAAATGTAAAAGCTGAGCCCGAGGCACTACACCTGATTGCGCAAAAAGCTGATGGAGCTTTGCGTGACGCGCTGTCTATTTTCGATCAGATAGTAAGTTTTGCAGGAAGTGAAGTGACTTACAAAAATGTTATTGACAACCTGAACATTCTGGATTATGAATATTATTTTAAGATAACAGATTACCTGATAACAGGTGATTTTTCAGGTGCTTTGTTATTGCTGAATGAAATTATTGATGATGGTTTCGATGTGCATCATTTTATTTCAGGCCTGTCATCGCACTTTCGTGATTTGCTGGTGTGTAAAGATGTACAAACAATAACTCTTCTGGAAGTTAGTGACAGAACAAAGGATCGTTATAAGGCACAATCCAAACAATGCAGTGCAGGTTTATTATTCCGTTATCTCGAAATTGGAAACAAGTGTGATGTGGATTTTAAATCTTCACAAAATCAACGGCTCCATGTGGAATTATCCCTGTTGAAAATGTGTGCCCTTAAAGAAAATGCGTTTGAGGGATTACCTGCCGTTGAACAACTGCCCGCTTCAGAAAAAAAAACTTTAATTAATACGGCTACTCCAAAATCTGATCCGTCTCCTCTCCAGGCTGCAACAAAAATTGCTTCACCCATAACCGAGGCAAAACCGATTGTTGTTGCAGAAGAAAAAGTGCTATCATCAACTCAACAACCTGTTGTCAGCAAAAATGCAATACCCAGTGAAACGAAAGCGGAAATTACTGGTGAAAGCAGTAAAACATCGGCTCCATCACGCAGCCGCGCCTCTGCTGCAGGAACTATTTCCATTTCCAAAACACTTAATGCGAATAAAACTCCGGCAGAAGCAGATGCAGAAAAAGCAGTTTCTGAAGTCGTACTGAACCAACCAATTGAGGAAGAAAATCTGGTGAATGCAGTAAAGCAATTGGTGGAAAAATTAATGTCGGAAGGTCGTCGCCAACTGGCTGTTGCACTCAATAAACATGAACCCAGGTTAACGGATAATGTTATAATCATCATCCCGGTCGATAATCCCATTCAGGCAGATGAAATCCAGGCAAACAAACAAGAACTTCTACAGTATCTGAAAACAAAACTTTCCAATACCGGAATCGAAATACTACCCCAAGTCACCGATACTGACGAGACAACAGGAACGGCATATACTCCTGCTGAAAAATTTAGTAAGATGATGGAAAAAAATCCGGATTTGAATCAGTTGCGGCAACAATTTGACCTGGAACTTGACTTTTAAACATCACCCATAATTGAGTATCTTTGCGGCTTCTAAAAAAACATAAACTATCAGCATCATGGAAGGACAAATCATTACTAACTCTAACGGAAAATTAAATGTACCCGATCAACCTGTAATTCCTTTCATTGAAGGTGATGGTACTGGTGCCGATATATGGGCGGCTTCTGTAAGAGTCATTGATGCGGCTGTCCGGATTGCCTATGGTGGTAAGAAGAAAATTATCTGGAAGGAAGTCCTTGCCGGAGAAAAAGCTTTTAAGCAAACCGGAAACTGGTTACCTGATGAAACACTTGATATTATCCGCAAACATCTTATTGCTATTAAAGGACCGCTGACTACACCGGTAGGCGGAGGTATACGATCACTGAATGTTGCCTTGCGCCAGATTCTTGACCTGTATGTTTGCCTGCGTCCTGTACGGTGGTTTGAAGGCGTTCCTTCACCGGTACGTCATCCCGAAAAAACCGATATGGTAATCTTCAGGGAAAACACAGAAGATATTTATGCCGGAATCGAATACATGGCAGGCAGTGCTGAAGTTAAAAAACTGATAAATTTTCTGCAAACAGAATTAAACGTAAATAAAATCCGTTTTCCGGAATCTTCCTCAATCGGTATTAAGCCGGTATCCAAAGAAGGTTCTGAGCGATTGATTAAAGCTGCACTTGAATTTGCCATTAAACACAAAAAGCCCTCTGTAACGCTCGTGCATAAGGGAAATATCATGAAGTATACCGAAGGGGGATTTAAGCAGTGGGGATATGATCTTGCTGAAAGCGCGTATGGTGATAAAACATTTACCTGGCAGCAATATGATAAGATTGTTGCGGATAAAGGAAAAGAAGCAGCTGAAAGTACTATGAAGGCTGAAGTAGCTGCAGGAAAAATTATTGTCAAAGATTCCATTGCAGATGCATTTTTGCAGCAAATTTTATTACGTCCTGAAGAATATGATGTTATTGCAACCTTAAATCTAAACGGAGATTATATTTCTGATGCGTTAGCAGCATGCGTGGGCGGAATAGGAATTGCTCCTGGCGCAAATATTAATTATGTTACCGGTCACGCTATTTTCGAAGCCACCCATGGAACTGCTCCGAAATATGCCGGGCAGGATAAGGTGAATCCCGGATCTGTAATCCTGTCGGGTGCCATGATGCTGGAACACCTGGGCTGGCTGGAAGCCGCTGACCTGATCTACAAAGGAGTTGAAAGAACCATTGCATCCAAAAGAGTCACTTATGATTTTCACCGCTTGATGGAAAGTGCTACCTTGTTGAAATGCAGTGAGTTTGGAACTGATATCATCCGTAATATGGAACCCGTAACTGCCTGATTTGCGGGAATCAGATAATTATATTAAGTTTACTGCTGGCTCTGATAAAATCCGTGGAAATTACTGTTCATTTCAGTAACCGTTAGGCTATCATAATCTATTCCTGAATTACACTCTATGCCTTTATTAGGAAGTATTATTAAGAGAGGTATTGAACTGAGAAACAGGATTAGTTTTGAGCGGCATAGTCCTGAACAACATCAGCGGAAAGTTTTGCGCCAACTTTTATCCCGGGCTCAATTCACGCTTTTTGGCGAGACTTACAAATTTTCGAAAATTATTATGAGTCCGCAATTTGTAAACAAATTCCGCCTGACTGTTCCTGTTCACGATTACAATTCAATTTTTTCAAAGTGGTGGAATAAATCACTTCATAACGAAGAGGATGTATGCTGGCCCGGGCAGGTGAAATATTTTGCCCTCAGTTCAGGCACTTCCGATTCCTCCAGTAAACACATTCCTGTTACCAGGGATATGATCCGGTCGATACAGAAAGTGAGTATACGTCAGATTGTATCGCTTGCTAAATACAATCTCCCTGAATCATTATTTGAAAAAGGAATTCTGATGCTTGGTGGCAGTACACATCTTCATCAGAAGGGAAGTTATTTTGAAGGTGACCTGAGTGGTATTACAACCAGTAATCTTCCTTTCTGGTTTCAGCATTTCTATAAACCCGGAAGGAAGATCGCCAAGGAAAGCGACTGGAATGCCAAGCTGAATGAGATTACTGAAAAGGCCCATGAGTGGGATATCGGGGTAATTGTAGGGGTGCCGGCCTGGGTGCAACTGCTGATTGAAAAGGTTATGGCAAAATATAATCTTAAAAGCATTCACGAAATCTGGCCGAATCTTTCCATTTATGTGCATGGAGGAGTATCATTTGAGCCTTATCGCAAAGGATTTGAAAGCCTGTTACAAAAACCGTTGATTTATATTGAAACTTACCTGGCTTCTGAAGGTTTTATAGCATACCAGGACGAACCGGGAAATCGCAGTATGCGGCTCATTATTAACAATGGGATTTTTTTTGAATTTATTCCATTTAATGAAAAGTGCTTTAACAGTGAAGGTGAAGTAATCGGAAAACCTAAAACGTTCATGGTGCATGAGGTTGAGGATGGACAGGATTATGCAATTATGCTTTCAACAAATGCCGGTGCATGGCGTTACCTGATTGGTGATGTTGTGCGTTTTACAAACAAGGCAAAATGTGAAATCATTATTGTGGGCCGTACAAAACATTTCCTGAGTTTATGCGGTGAACACCTTTCAATTGACAACATGAATAAAGCGATTGAGATGGTGAGTGAAGATCTTAACATCCGCATCAATGAATTTACTGTATCAGGAATACCTTCCGGAAGTCTTTTTGCCCATAAATGGTATATCGGAACTGATGACCCTGTAATTTCTTCGCAGCTGACCGAATTGCTGGATGAAAAATTAAAAATACTGAATGACGATTACCGGGTTGAAAGAGCATCAGCATTAAATAATGTAATTGTTGAAGTTGTTCCATCTGTAGTGTTTTACAACTGGATGAAAATGAATAACAAGGTTGGCGCCCAAAACAAATTTCCAAGAGTCATGAAGAACGCCCAGTTCAGCCAGTGGGAATCCTTTGTGGGGAAAGAACGCTCTGAAGCCTGATGTGAACAGCTTGAAAAGTGTTTTTTTGATATTTTTAACCTTCTTTTCAAAGCGTTTACTATCGGAAAATGATTGAACCAATTGTGAGTGGAATTTTGTTGGGTGGTGTACTGGCGCTGTTGGTAGGACCGGTCTTTTTTATGATCATTAATACCAGTATCAAAAAAGGATTTCTGCCTGCTTCCATGCTGGCACTGGGTGTATTAATCAGCGACGCACTATTTGTAGTACTTACCTATTACGGCAGTTCTTTTCTTTTCTATGTGAAAGAATACAATCACATTGTAGCTCTATGCGGAGGGTTGCTGATATTTACGTTCGGCATCTTCACATTTTTCAAGCAACCAACTGTTAAAGCAGATGCACTTGAAGTGATAGATGATTCGAAAACACGTGCTATTGATGTGGTAAAAGGATTCACTATGAATTCACTCAACCCTTCGGCATTGCTGTTCTGGCTCGGGGTGGCAGGAACCATATCCTTAAAAGAACAGTACCATGGTTGGCATACGCTTACATTTTATTCCGCTACCCTGGGAGTGGTTTTTTTAACCGATCTGTTAAAAGCATGGGTGGCAACCCGGCTTAAGGGTTTTATAACTGCACGTTTTCTAATATGGATGAACCGCATTTCAGGCATTGCACTCGGTGCTTATGGAGTGTTTATGATTGCTAAAATTTTTACAACCGGGTATTGATATGTATCTTTGCAATTCAGGGATGTTAGCTCAGTTGGTTCAGAGCACTGCCTCGACAAGGCAGGGGTCACTGGTTCGAGCCCAGTACGTCCCACTAAAAATAGCAAGTGTACTTTTATTATTTTATTACTGCACCTTTTGCAACCTTTTGTTCAACCTTAAATTTTTCAAGACTCTTAACTTTAAGTGCAAGAAAAACATCCTTGCTGCCCGGTGATGAAAAGTACGTTTGTTCACCATAATTTATCTCACCTTTTCCGCCTTTCCATTCCAGGGCCATTAAAGTATAATAACCATCGCGGTTACTTACACTTCCAAAAACAAGGTAATTGTTACCATTATCCTCAAAACTGATCGTCACGCGGTTTCCATCAATTATCTCTTTGATAACACACGGCGTTTTGGCCTTTATAATAATCTCTTCCACTTTGGAATCATTTACAACAGTTAGTTCTCCATTGGTGGTTTCCTTTTTATTTGTATTCTCGCCTCTTCTTAATACAAAAGTATTGGAGAAATAAAACTGGATGGACTTTAGTTCCTCAGGTTTCAGTTTATGTTTATCACGAAGTTGTTGTGTAAAAGGAACCAGTGATGATGAACACGATGTCATCAGAACTATCATTACCAGGAAGGGGAAATACCTTTTTATCATATTCATGAATAGTGTAATTTACAGGGCTTGAGCCACATTCTCAATAATTGTTCCACAATTTGCTTCATTCCGGTTACAAGCCCGTTTTCGTTTTTATCGTTAACTTGCAACCGGAAACCGATTCTTATACCCTGATTTGATGCTGTTACTTTTGTCCCGTTTTTTTTTCTGGCTCATTGGCTGGAAAGTTAAAGGCGAGGTTCCAAAATCCCTTCGCCAATACGTTATGATTGTGGCTCCTCACACGAGTAATTGGGACTTTTTTATTGGCATTGCAGCAAGAAGTATTTTACGGATTGATACCCGGTACGTGGCAAAAAAGGAATTGTTCCGATTTCCTTTCGGATGGTTTTTCCGCAAACTGGGAGGCTACCCGGTGGATCGGTCAAAAACGTCAAATTTTGTTGATGCGGTGGCAGACCTGTTTAAGAAAAATCCTGATTTTGCCATCTGCCTCACTCCGGAAGGTACACGTAGTTATGCTCCAAAATGGAAATCGGGTTTTTACTATATCGCTTTGAAAGCAGGATTACCCATTGTGATGGTGGGATTTAATTATGCCCTGAAAGTTGTTGAAGTAGAACCTCCTTTTATGCCGTCCGGAGATATTGACAAAGACATGGAATTTATGATGAATCATTATCGTGCTATACCTGGAAAGTTTCCCGAAAAGGGTATTCAATAATTATTGAGGGAAGAAACGCTCATTAAAATTTACCAGGTAAACTTTTTCAGTAGCCCTTGTGATGGCGGTATAAAGCCAGCGCAAATAACCGGTATCCATCATTTCTTCAGTGAGATAACCCTGATCAACAAATACATGTTTCCACTGGCCACCTTGTGCCTTATGACAGGTTACAGCGTAAGCAAACTTGATTTGCAACGCCTGGTAAAATGGATCTTTTGAAATAGCTGCAAACCGTGCAGTCCTGCTGGTGGCATCCGGGTAAGAATCCCCTACCCTTTTAAATAATTCCATTGATTGTTCGCGGGTCAGGGCAGGAGCCTCCGTGTAAAGGCTATCCATAACTACTTTCACCTCAAAAGCCGGCTGATCGGGGTAATCAGTAAGTTCCACTGCAATATTGGCAAAACGCAAACCGAATTTTTCTTCAAATCCAACGATCCTGGTAACTTTCAGCATATCGCCATTCGCAATAAAGCCGACCGGGGATTCCGGCTCCAGCCAGAAATAATTATTTTTAACGCACATCAGGTAATCCCCTGCATTTAATTCCTCTTCCATCCACATCCCGGTAAACCGGATCTGACGGTTATAATTATTGGCAGAGCGGTTGGAACGGCAAATTACAACTACCTGTTCCGGCCCGAGGCTACTATAATCACTGGATAATTTATCACCCAGTTCATAGCCGGGAACTCTTTCAAAATCAGGAAGCTGATCATGAAATTCAATATTTTTACCACCCACGCTGATTTCCTGTCTTATTGCAGTAGCATTTTCAAGAATGCCTGAAAGTTTTTCCTGCCTGACAACTTCCGTAAGTTCAAAATGACCCGCTCTTAATCCATACTTCCGGGTAAGAACTTTTATATCAAGCGCCGGGCTGGTTAATTGTCCAACTGGGGGTAATTGCGCATTATCACCTACCAGCAACAAGCGGCAATTCTGGCCCGATTTAATAAAGTTCAGCAAGTCACTCAGTAAATTACTGCCCCCAAACAATTGGTCGCCCGTTTCACTGTTATCAGCAATCATGGAAGCTTCGTCAACAATGAACAGCGTGTTGGTGTGTGTATTAGGGGCCAGGGAATAATGAATTCCTGCGGCTTCAGTCTGTTTGGGACGATAGATTTTGCGGTGAATAGTAAAAGCTGTCTTTCGTGAGTAAAGAGACATTACTTTGGCCGCTCTTCCGGTAGGAGCCATCAGAAACGTCTTAACTCCCGTGCCGGGCAAACCATTCACCAGGGCACTTATAATTGTAGTTTTACCCGTTCCGGCATAGCCTTTCAGTAAATAGGTATCTCCGGAAGTACTTTTAACAATAAAATTGGCAATCCTCCTGATGGCATCATGCTGACCAGATGTTGGAATGTGCGGTAACTGGGTTACTATTTTTGAAAAAACCCGGGTAATATCCTGTTCAATCATAAGGGTGTCAAATTAATGTTAAAAATGGAGGGAGTCGGCCCGAGTACTGAAGTTTTTAATAAAATATTGTAGATTTGTCCGTTAATTCATTCAGCCTAATTCTTATGAAGCCAATCAGTATCATTTTAACAGTCGTTATCTTTATTCTTGCCTTTCTTATTTTCAGGAGTATTTATAAGCCCATTAAATTCAATGAAGAAAAGGACCATCGGTATAGTTTCGTAATCAATCGATTAAAAGACATCCGCACAGCCCAACTGGCATACAAATCAGAGAACGGAAGCTACACCGGAAGTTTTGACACATTGCTGAATTTTGTTAAAAACGGACAGTTCTCATTGATTAAGCAAATCGGTAACGTTGAAGATTCGGCTGCTGTGATAATCAGGGATACCATCTTTGTTTCAGTAAAGGACTCTTTATTTCCAGGCAATTACCCTATAGATTCTCTGCCTTATGTACCATTTGGAAATGGCGCAAAATTCAAATTACAGGCCGGAGAGATCGAAAAAGGAAAAGTTAAAGTTAAAGTATTTGAAGCAGAAGATTCGGCTCCATTCGATAAAAATGAAGTTTTAAAAGTTGGTTCCATGACCGAACCGTCCAATGCCGGTAACTGGGAGTAATATTTCTCTTTCGAGGAAAATAATTGATGATTCTTTTCAGGAGGATATTCCCGAAAGTTACGATCTGTTTATTTACATTGATGCTTCAGAAATTTCCTGCACAGTAGCCGACCGGAAGTCCAAAAAATTTATTGCCCTCGAATCGTGGCAGCTGGATGATGAAGATTTTTCTGATCCGGAACTGTTACCAAATATCAGGAAGGAATCAACACTGTTATCGCTATCGGGTTATCCTACCGTAATCTGCTGTACCGGTTTCAGAACAGCTACACTTGTGCCCGGACCGTTATTTGAACCGGGTACTGCTGCTGACCAGTTGCAATTTTCACACGATAAAATAGCTGACGGACACCTTTTAGTTGATCAGTTGCATCAGCTGGAAGCGTCCACCATATTCACCATTCCTGCAATTGTATATAAAAACATATCATCGTGGTTTTACCTGGCGGGGTTTCATCATACATCAACTGCTTTAATTGAATTCTTGCTTAATCTGAATAAAAATTCAAAAGAAGAACTGGTTACCATCAACGTGCATTCCAGGTATATGGATGTGATAGTTACCCGTGGCCGGATGCTGTTGCTTTATAACACCTTCAGTTTTGATTCAGCCGAAGAACTGGTTTATTATCTTTTATTTGTTTGTGAACAATTGCATCTGAACCCCGATCACATCAGCGTTCAATGCGTCGGCGAAATAAACGAATCTGACGCACCCTACCAGCTGGCAAGAAAATATATCAGGAATCTTTTTCTTGCTTCCAGGCCGGAAACCTATGAGTATGCCGGTTGTTTTGATGAACTTCCGGAGCCTTTGCATTTTAATCTTTTTAGCCAGGTAATTTGCGCATCATAAGCGGGAAATACAAAGGGCGGCTTATTCGCCCACCCGGCAATCTTCCTGTACGGCCTACAACCGATTTTGCTAAAACAGGATTGTTCAACATAATCGATAACAAGTTTGATCTTGAAACCTGCGATTGTCTTGATCTCTTTTCAGGCACAGGCGGCATCAGTCTTGAACTGGCCTCCAGGGGAGCTAAATATATCACGGCTATCGACATGGATCAAAAGTGTGTTGTCTTTTTAAGAAAGACCTGCGGTGAACTGGAAATTAACAATCTCACTGTACACCGTTCCGACGTAATGACTTTCTTGAAAAAAACACCTCAGCATTTCGACCTGGTGTTTGCGGATCCACCTTTCGATTTAAAAATTCACAATGAATTACATCAGCTCATTTTTGATAAAAACATTTTGAAGCCCGGAGGAGTTTTTATAATGGAACATTCATCAAGGGAAGAATTTACATCCTTAATGGGATTTTCTTTCTCCAGAAAATATGGTAATGTTACTTTCAGTTTTTTCTTTAATTTAGACTCCTAATCTTCTTTAATCCAAACAACATGCAACGAATCGCTGTCTTTCCCGGATCATTTGATCCGTTAACATTAGGTCATGTTGATATTATCAACCGCGGACTTCTCCTCTTCGACAAAATTATTGTTGGTGTGGGTACTAATGCTGACAAAAATTATATGTTTCCGTTGAGTGACCGCGAACGCTGGATAAAAAGTACTTTTAGTAACAATAAAAATGTTGAAGTTAAAAGTTACCAGGGTCTCACGGTTGATTTTTGCAAAAGTGTAAATGCAGGATATATCCTCAGGGGACTAAGAAATGGAGCGGATTTTGAATTTGAAAAAGCAATTGCTCATATGAATAGTGCGATATCTGACGGAATAGAATCCGTTTTTATTCTGGCCGATCTAAAGTATGGAGCACTTTCATCCTCCATAATCCGCGACATCATCCGCAATGGGGGTAATCCATCTAAATTTTTGCCGGAAGCAGTTACTTACTGATATGCTATTGGGGCATTTTCCCACCATTTAAAAAATAAGCGGCCAGCCCTGTCACCGGTTTCCGGATAATATTTCCAATGGTTATTCCATTTTCTTCGGCTACTTTATTTAACGTATCCCTGAAATACCAGGCGATGGAACCAACAAAATGGACAGGGACTTCTTTACTTTCCTTGTAACTTAAAACATTGGTCTTGAAAAATTCATTCATTCCATCATACACCATTTCACGAATGAAAGGGTGATCGGAATGTTTGGACAGGAAGGTTGCAAATGAAGCCAGGAAAACATTCGGATCAGGTTCATGATAAACTTTCCGGATGATGGTTTCTTTATCCAACCCATATTCCTTTTTAAAATCCTCATCCAAATCAGAGGGCAGTATTTTATAGAGAAACCAGGACAATAATTTTTTCCCGTAATAACTTCCACTGCCTTCATCACCTATAACATAACCAAGCCCATGACGGGTATCAGCTATTATTTTTCCATCGAAATAACATATGTTCGAACCTGTACCCAGGATGCAAGCCATACCGGGCTTTCCTTCACTCACTGCGATTGCAGATCCCAGCATATCGTGGTCAACGGAAATGATGGCGTTAGTAAAAAATTCGGACAGTCCACCTGCAATAATTTCATTTCGTTCCGGACTGGAACAACCTGCGCCAAAAAAATAAAGTAAAGAAACTTTCGGACTGAATTCACGCAAGGCCTTATTAGAATTCAGCTCTTCGAGTATAAATTTTTTATCATGAAAAAAGGGGTTAAATCCTTTTGTGCTGAATTCTTCAATTACTTTTCCGTGGTTTCCTGCAATCCAATCAGCTTTTGTTGAACCACTGTCTGCAACTAATATCATAGTATAAAAACCTTTAAATAGCAAGCATTTTTGAATAACGTAATAACTCCCGATCCATAGGAGCATGTTTCTTGGTAGCTTCAGAAAATTCAGTAAATTCAATTTTATTTTTAAGAATTCCTGCCATTTTACCTTGCATCCCATCAATAAGAGCCTCGGTGGCAGCAATGCCCAAACGACTTCCAAGCATGCGATCGATTACAGTTGGGCTTCCGCCTCTTTGCACATGTCCTAACACCGTTACCCTGGTATCAAATGCAGGAAATTTTTCTTTCACCTGTTTTGCAATTTCAATAGCTCCTCCTGCATCATCACCTTCACAAACAATAACAATACTTGAAGATTTTTGATTCTGCGCACCTTTATCCAGGAGTGCAATCAACTGATCAATATCAGTTTTTTCCTCCGGGAGCAGAATTGCTTCGGCACCTCCTGAAATTCCTGACCACAATGCAATATGCCCGGCATCACGACCCATTACTTCAATAAAAAACAGGCGATCATGAGAGGCAGCAGTATCCCTGATTTTATCAATGGCCTCCACTGCAGTATTCAACGCCGTATCAAATCCCAGTGTAAAATCCGTACCATTCAAATCATTGTCGATAGTGCCGGGAACTCCCATCATGGGAATGGCGTACTCATCATAAAATTTCAAAGCTCCGCGAAAAGTTCCATCACCTCCTATGGCAACCAATCCGTCGATGCCCGCATTACGAAGATTCTCCATCGCCTTCTTCCGACCGCCTGCTTCAAGGAAATCGTTGCTGCGGGCTGATTTTAGGATAGTTCCTCCCCGGTGGATAATATTACTCACTGAACGTGCATGCATAGGCATCAGATCGTTTTCAATCATCCCCTGGTACCCTCGAAGTATCCCGGTAATTTTTACCTCATGAAACACAGCAGTGCGAACAACAGCCCGCAGACAAGCATTCATGCCCGGACTATCACCGCCTGAAGTAAATACTCCGATATGCCGTGGTTTGGTCATTTCTTAGTAATATTATATTTCCCGAAAATAAGTATAAGTGATTACATGTGGTGTTAAGAGGTGAATATTTTATACGTAATTGTAACTCAGGCATTAAGTGAAATTGATAAATTGCATCACCGGGGTATTACACCACCGGTTTTTATTCTCGGTTTTATTCCCTAAGTTTGCTATTCCCGACTAACGAAATAATCCGAAAACAATCGCAACCTAATCCCTTTATGATGAAAACAGCAATACTATTTTTAAAATCAGGCCTGGCAATGCTCACTATGTGCATTGTATTCACAACATCTCAGGCTCAGTCAACTGCAAATACATCGCTAAAAAACATTTCCGTTTATTCACCGGAAGTATATCAAAAAATACAGCGGCAAAATCTGAAATTTAAACGTGGAGCGGTAATCAACATCCCAGGTCTCAGCACAATTTCAAACAGCAATAATTATAAAAACCCATATAAAATAACACAACTCGGACCGTGTTCTGATACAACCACATTCGGGAATTTAGGTGTTGCCATACCTGATGAGGATACAACCGGAATCGTCAATTCCCAGGTGATATCAGGGGTTACAGGAACACTAGGTGTTGATGTTCAGTTGAAAAGTGTGTGTTTCAAGATCGAGCATACCTGGGTGGGAGATTTGATTGTTACTCTCATTGCCCCTAATGGGACCAGTATAAATCTTACTGATCGCCCGGGAGTACCCGCTTCCCCTGTTGGATGTGAAAACGATAACATAGAAGTTTGTGTTGATGGAGGCACAGGCAACTCAATGGAAAATGTTTGCAACTTAATAACACCCGCCATTGCCGGTACCTACACAGCATCAGCAGGTAATGATCTTGGATCTGTGAATAATGCAGGAGGCTCACCCAATGGTACATGGCAGTTGATTGTTTCCGACAATGCTGCCGATGATACCGGAACAATTTTGGAATGGTCATTAGTTTTTGATGATGGCCCTGTGGCTAACTGGACTTCTCCCGGCTCAGTATGTGCTACCGGTTCTCCGGTTACACTTGATCCATTTGTCACAGGAACTTCGGGTGGAACATGGTCAGGCACCGGAGTTTCGGGGAATGCGTTTAATCCGGCAGGCCTATCAGGACCTGTAGCGGTTACATACTCTGTTAATAATACAGGAACCGGGTGTTCCGATTCTGAAACCAATATAATTTTTGTCGATGTTACTGCTCCACAGGCCGCATTTAATTTTGTTTCAATATCATTAACAACAGTTTTTACTAATACATCCGCGGATGCAACATCTTATCTCTGGAATTTCGGAGACGGCAATTCAAGCTCACTTGAAAATCCAAATCACACTTATGCCGTTGCAGGAACATACACAGTTACATTAACTGCTTCTAACGGTTGTGGGACAAACGTTAATACACAAACAGTTATCGTTGCTAATTGTCCGGATATAATTGTTGATGGAAGTTTTGAAGGAGGTACACCGAATACCAGCTGGACTGAGGCTTCAACAAATTTTCTAACTCCATTATGCGACCTGGGTTGTGATCCGAATGGTATTACACAGGCCCGCACAGGAGATTTCTGGGCATGGTTTGGAGGTACCGATGTATTTGAAGAAGGTTCGCTTTCGCAGAATTTCACCATTGCTGTAAACAGTTCTGCAACACTCAGTTTTTGGCTACAAATGCCTGCGTGTGATAGCCAGGATGATTATCTCAACGTTGTTGTCGATAGTGATACTTTATTTTCAATAAATGGTACGAGTACTTTCTGTGGAGATACAATTTATTCTATACAAAGTATAAGTTTGAATGCATATGACGACGGCCTTCCACACCTTCTGACTTTTATTTCAAAATCTTATGGAGTAAACGGTGGTGTAACCAGCTTTTATGTGGATGATATTTCGTTAAATGTTTGTACAGGAATCGGATTTGATGAAACTAACAGTGCACTCAATGCAGTTGTTATGCCTGTTCCTGCAAATGATGTTGTAACAATAACTATAAATGAATTGATGGGAACAGATGTTTTAATTGAGGTGACCGATATGGTTGGCAAGAGAATATTTTCTACTTCATACAATTCCATGTCAGGGAATTTCAATGAAAAAATTGATGTCTCATTATGGAACCACGGAGCGTACCTCGTGAAAATAAAATCCGGTAACCAAATTGCGAACCGGAAAATTATGATTCAGTAAAAAAATTACTTAAAAAAAAGGAGGACGGGTGTCCTCTTTTTTTTTGAGTGTTATTTTAAAATTATACATTTCTCGCTTGTCAATTTTTATGCCGATGTAGTAATTTTACATATTAAATAATGCCATCCGTAAAGAAAAATAATAATAAAGATTCCTTTTTTGAGGATGTTTTTGAGGTAGCGAGACTTATACCCAAAGGTCGGGTTACTTCATATGGTGCGATTGCGAGATATCTTGGGATTTCAGGTTCTTCGCGGATGGTAGGATGGGCAATGAACGGATCACACAGGCAACATCCTGCGGTGCCCGCCCAGCGGGTTGTTAATAGGATCGGATTGCTCACAGGTAAACACCATTTTGGAAGTCCGCACCTCATGCAACAGCTACTCGAAAATGAAGGTGTTAAAGTGGAAAATGACCAGGTGGTGGACTTTAAAAAACTGTTTTGGGATCCTTCCCTCGAACTGTAAGCCACATCTGCCTATCTTTGCCACTTGAAAACAATTTTTTAATTCAATCATTATATAAATAAATAACCGTTTCATGGCAATCACACCGCAACAGGTTTTGGATGCACTCAGCAATGTAGAAGAACCTGATTTAAAAAAAGATCTTGTTACACTCAACATGATCCGTGATGTTCAGGTTGACGGGAATAAGGTTTCTTTCACAGTTGTTCTAACCACTCCCGCCTGTCCTCTTAAAGCACTTATTGAAAGAGCCTGCGTTAATGCAATTATTCATTTTGTGGATAAAGATGCTGAAGTGACAGTAAATATGACAGCCAATGTAACCACGCGCAGGGAACCCGAAAATCGTGTTTTGCCCGGCGTGAAGAACATCATTGCGGTAGCTTCAGGAAAAGGTGGTGTGGGTAAATCAACTGTAGCCGTCAATCTTGCTATTGCCCTTGCAGAAACCGGTGCACGTGTAGGATTGATCGATGCCGATATTTATGGTCCTTCAATACCCATTATGTTTGGTGTTGAGGGTGAACCACTTTATGTAACAGAAAAAAACGGAAGGCAGTTAATGGTGCCGGTGGAAAAATACGGAGTTAAAATTCTATCCATTGGTTTCATGGTTGATCCTTCCCAGGCTGTGGTATGGAGAGGCCCAATGGCGTCAAAAGCGCTCAACCAGTTATTTTCAGATGCGGATTGGGGAGAACTTGACTATTTATTTATTGACCTTCCTCCGGGAACCGGTGATATTCATCTTACGCTGGTCTCGGCAGTCCCTGTTACGGGCGCTGTGATTGTTTCCACCCCTCAAAAAGTCGCCCTCGCGGATGCAAGAAAAGGTATCGCTATGTTTCAAATGGACAGCATAAAAGTTCCTGTTCTTGGTCTGGTAGAAAATATGGCCTGGTTCACTCCTGCCGAATTACCGGAAAATAAATATTTTATTTTTGGCAAGGATGGATGTAAAAATCTCGCGGAGGAACTGCATATACCTTTCCTGGGACAAATTCCTTTGGTACAAAGCATTTGTGACGGCGGTGATAGTGGCCTTCCCATCGTTTTGGAACAGAATTCACCCCCTGCATTGGCGTATCTTGCTATGGCAGGCAACCTGGCTCAGCAAATTGCGGTCAGAAATGCAACCCTGCAACCAACCAGTCCGGTTCAGACTGCGGGCTATTAATAATTACTAATTTAGCTGCATGATGCACACCGACCCAAACCTGATTGCAAGAATTGAAAATACATTAGACAGCCTCCGCCCTTATCTGGAAGCTGATAGCGGAAATGTTTCGCTGGTTGAGGTGACTGAAGATATGATTGTAAGACTGGAGCTGCTCGGTGCCTGCAGCTCCTGTTCAATGAGTATGATGACGTTGAGAGCGGGAATCGAACAATCGCTGTTGAAAGCAATTCCTGAAATAAAAGGTGTGGTTGCCATTAATTCCAACCATTAAAAAAAAAGAATAAAAAAGAGGGTGTTGCAAAAAGCAAATCACCCTCTTTTTTATAGTATTTTGCTGTACTTATTTTGCAGCAAGAAATTTAGATATTTTTTCAAAATACATGTTTTTGTCAGTTGAAAAATTATCAGCATTGGAAGGGCTGTTTTTGACAATATACACTTCGTTTACTCCTTTGATAACTTTAACATCAGCGGGACCAACAATTGGATCTTGTGCCGATATAATTATCATAAGATTCTTAAGAGGCCCTTTCGGCTTTTCGAATGCATAAAGCGGCTCATGTGTTTTGTCATAACCGAAAGGCATGTTCACATCTTTACCTGTCTTGGATTTAATTTTTGTTTTCATGCCTTCAAGACTGGTCCAGGGACCATCGGCAATGATTTTCTTAGTTTCTGTCCGATTTGCACCCACTCCAATTGAAAGACCTGCGCCAATATTCAGGCCGAACAGGTCAAATTTGGTAATCGCACGGGATTTACGGAGGTAATCTAATATGGCGTTGAGATCGGTGATAAACTGCGGATAAATGAACAAATCGGGATCAATTTTGAACTCGCTGCTTGAGCCGTAACCGCGATAGTCATAAATGGCCACATTATAACCTGCCGATAAAAATGAGTTCACAATTTCAAGGTGATCGGCCATATTACCATCACCGCTGCCTGAAATCACAACCCAGTTGATGCTTTTTTTTGCGTTTTCAAAAAACCAGGCATTCAAAACAGCATCATCAGGGGTTTTGACTTTCTCCTCCTTGTACTGCATACCGAATTTATCGGGAGTTACTTTGTATTCCTTTGAAGGATTCAATGCCAGTGAAGGCAATGCAAAAATCATAGCAATGGCAGTAATAGCAAGGTGCAATACGTTTCTTTTCATCGTTAATTGATTAATTTTGAATGATAACATGTGAGCAAAAATAAGGGTTTCAATTAGAAAGAAGTGAAATAATTATCAACAGATTACATAATTATTACACACAATACCAGTAAGTTGAGATGTTAACAATTTGAGGTCCTGAGGTGTTTAAATCAACCGGGTATTTAAAGCCGGAGAGCCTTAACTTTTCCTAATTTTATACGTAAATATACCAAATTTATTTCATGAAAAATCTCCTGATATGCCTGATTTTGTGCCTGGGTTCTTTGATTGTATACGGACAAAGGAATGACGGCCAGAAACTCAACCTGCAGCTTGCCCTGATGATCGCCGATCCTCAGATGCAACATAAACAGGTTAACATACTGGTTCAGGGCTCCCTTCCACTCATCCGGCAGCTAACCGAAAATCATGATGGGGTTTTCCGATATTCTGTTGGGAACATTGCCACGGTTAAAGTTCCGGTGGCAGCATTACCGTTTCTTGCTGCCGCAGAGGGGATTTTGCGAATTGAGAGTCCCGGAAACGCTTATACAGTTATGAATGACTCGATGCGAAATTCCGTTAGCGTGAATGAAGTTCATCTGGGTCAATCACCATTACCGCAAGGGTTTGATGGAACCGGCATCGCTGTTGGTATTATTGATACCGGGGTTGATCTGACACATCCTGATCTGCAGGACAGTACCGGTAACACCCGGGTGAAATATTTATGGGACCAACGCAAACCAATCGCAGCAAATACTCCGTTGGCTTATGGCTATGGACAGGAATGGAACAACACTGAAATTGATGCCGGTCTTGCTGCATCACACGACGACTGGCAGGGCTTTGGTCATGGTACTCATGTTACCGGTATTACAGCGGGTGATGGTAGTGCCATAAATAAAAATAAAGGTGTTGCACCCGGGGCAGATATTATTGAAGTGGCTTTCGATTTCAATAACAGCACGGATCCCACTTACATTGATGCAGTGGATTATATTTTCAACAGAGCGCAGTTATTGGGTAAACCCTGTGTGATCAATGCCAGTCTGGGTGATTATTACGGCTCTCATGACGGGTTTGATTTACAATCGCAAATGATAAGCACATTACTAAGCCAGCAAACGGGCCGGGTTATGGTTGCGGCGGCAGGAAATGCAGGAAATATCCCTTTTCACTTAGGCTACACCGTTACATCTGATACTTCGTTCACATGGATACGTCACAATACAGCCTATCCAAATTTTTACATCCAGCTGTGGGGTGATACTTCTGATTTTGATGGTATCGATTTTTCACTCGGTGCTGATGTTAATACCACATCCTCTTCATTCCGGGGCCGTTTACCTTTCCGTGATATTTTTTATAACCTGGGAATATTCAAACAGGATACATTGTTCAGTTCTTCCGGTAACAGGATCGCAATAGTACAGTCGTTCGGCAGCATACAGGGACCTGCTTATTCGTTGGAATTCCTGGTGATTCCTGATTCTACAACCTATGCGTGGCGACTGATAACCACCGGTTCAGGACGCTTTGACATGTGGAAATTTTATGATGGAACCGGTCAGCCGGGATATGTTACCACCGGTTTGCCTTCCGCTGCAACCGTTCCGGAAATTGTATATTATAAATTACCCGATCTCACGTCTACAATTGTAACGGGGTTTCAATGTCTTGATAATGTAATTACCGTAGCCAACCATGGAAACCGGAATTCTTACCTTGATGTAAACGGAAACATCTTTACGGATGCCAGTGTTGTTCCGGGAGCAATTGCAGCAAATTCGAGTCGCGGCCCCACGCGGGATGGCAGAATTAAACCAGATATCTCGGCACCGGGTGGCCTTATGTTATCCTGCGGGCAGCTTTCGCTGATGGCTATCTGGCTCACTCAGCCTACCAATGCGCCAAAAATTGCAGAGGGCGGATTTCATATACGCGATGGCGGTACCAGTTCTTCCTCACCGGTAGTGGCCGGTGTAGCTGCACTTTACCTGCAACAAAATCCTACTGCCGGTGCCATGCAGGTAAAAAATGCTATACTTCAATGTGCTGTTCAGGATAATTTTACAGGCACCAATCTTCCCGATAATACCTGGGGTGCAGGAAAAGTCGATGCATTCAATACATTGGTGAATTGTAACATGACTACGCTTCCGGAAATCAATTCCGCATCTTCAATTCTGGTGTTTCCAAATCCTGTACACACAGGCCAAACCGTTACTATTCAACTTGGTGTTTATGAAAATGATTTTGACAGGGAAATACTGATTTCTGATGTCTTAGGGAAAATAATATCGGCTATAAAAGTACCGGCATCGGGAACTATACAATTTAACACAGGGAAATTAAATTCCGGATTGTATTCTGTAACCTTCCGGCAAAAAAACACATTATCCGGAATCACAAAATTATCTGTATTAAATTAAGACAATCTAATTTTTTTATTAATGAGAATCCATCACAACCTGATGGATTCCTTTATTTTGTAACGCTTCCTGAAAATAAATTTCCTTATCACAACCTCGCCGCGAACTTCAAACAAAGGGTTTTCCTTTCCCGTAAGGAAAGCATCGATTCCCGAGCTGAACATCGAACCAATTTCTGTCATTGATGGAAATAATGAAACCGGAACCATCATTGTATCCCGTTTGGTTACCCGCACTCCTTCCATCAGGGAAATTGTTGCGAACGCCGGGCCGGCAACCGAAACCCCAATTTCCATTTTTTGAATTGTTACGGAGAAATTATTTGGATTCTGAATTTTTATATCAAACCTGATTTCCGGTTTTGAAAGTACGTTTTCGGTGGTAAAATTTCCCACGCTCATTACCGAAACCGGTTTAATAATTCCGCATGACGATAAAAACATAACGGATAATAAAAGTGAAAGAGGAATTCGTTTCATTTCTGATTTTTCAAGATTTATTTCGTACTGACTTTCTCCCATTTTTTTACCTGCCAGTTCACAAATCCTGTACATATATGATTGTTTGCACTATCATAAACGGGTATTTCAAATTCATGAAATATTGCATCAGCGGTTTCAAGCGGTTCAATTATTTTGGATTGCAACAATGCTTCCGGAAGCGAGAACTTAGCCGTTACATTCATTTTTGCCTGGTAATGATATTCCATGCGAATATTTTTCAGTATGATCCTGTACTTAAGTTCCGAAATTTTACTGACAAGGGTCATACCTACAGTAAATTCACATAACGTTGCGAGTGCACACGCATGAATACCGTTAACATGATTCATGTTGGAACGGCGATAAGGCAATGCTATTTCCGTGAACTCCGGGGTAATTGATATCACCTTAAAATGATGCGGTGCATTAAAAGGAATGGCCCTTGACAAAACGCGGTTAAGTAACCATGTATAAAATGAAGAGCCAGCAGCCTTACCTATGAGATTGTGAAGTTTCGACATTTTATTTTCGGATCAGGTTAGTTAGCTGATTCAATGCCTGTACCATTTCACTTTCGAGATTCGCTATTATTTGAGAACAGGGCAAAATATCGTGAATGAGTTCCACTGATTTTCCTGCACACCAGAGATTGTTATAATTCCCCGGCTTCACGGCAGCTTCGAGTTTTTTCATTCCACGAACCTGAACCAGCATCTTGAAATATTTTCTTGATGTTGAATTTTTGCTTAGCTGCTTTTCCAGCCAGCTTTGATTGTATCCGATCTCCTTTGCATAAGGTGTATCGATAATCGTGCAGGGTGTACCGGATAACCTTTCAGTTAGGGTGATATTTTCCATTCCGGAGGCAACAACTGCATTTTTATAGGCATCGCTGACGGTAGCTTCTGCGGATGCTATAAACCGTGTACCTATTGAAACGCCGGCAGCTCCCAGCGTCAGCATTGATAATATTCCCGCCCCTGAAGCAATGCCCCCGGCAGCCACGACGGGTAAGGTGGGGAATTTGTTCTGTAAAGCTGGCACAAGTATCGTAAGCGGGTTAGGACCGGCATGTCCGCCTGCACCCTGTCCTACAGCAATAAATCCATCGCAGCCAAGTCCTGCACATTTCTCAGCGTGCAGAAGATTGGTAACATCACAAAACACTTTCGCTCCATACGCATGAGCCTGACTAATAACTTCAGCGGGTGAACCCAGGGATGTAATATAAAATGGTACTTTTCCCGCCACACAAATCGCAAGGTGTTCCTGGTATAACGGATTTGATTTCTGAACAATCAGGTTCACCCCAAAAGACCCGGATCCCGGATGTGACTCCCGGTACTGGTGCAGTCTGGCTATAAGCATTGCCAGTTCACTTTTGGTTCTGAAATTTAGCGATGGAAATACACCCATTACCCCGGAATCAATAGCTGATTGTATCATCCGTTCATTTGACACCAGGAACATGGGCGCCATGATCAGTGGAAACCGGATATTCAGTAAATTATTTAACGTGGTTTGAAATTGCATACAGAATAAAAGCTAAATGTCGCTCTTTTGGTTCAAATTAAAACAAAATTGCCTTATTTTGTTTGTGCAGAAAACAGGCATCAACTTATGGACGTAAAAAGATTATTTGACATTATCCCGCATCAGATTACCAATCACCCTCTGAATGTAGCTTTTGCAGGAAAAGAAAATGGAAGTTGGGTAACCTATAGCAGCCAGGATTTCAAAAAATACGTTGATCTTATCAGTTATGGTCTGATTTCAAAAGGCATAGTCAAAAATGACAAAATTGCTATTATTTCCAACAACCGTCCGGAATGGAATTTCACCGACCTGGGAATTTTGCAAACAGGAGCAGTCGATGTGCCTATTTTCCCAACCATCAGTGAACAGGATCTGCGGTTCATCCTTGAAGATGCGGAAGTAAAATTCATTTTTGTTTCTTCCGAAGAACTCTATCTTAAGGTGAAGAAAATTGCCGGTAACATTACCAGTCGACCGGGCATTTATACCTACAATCGCATTGAAGGTGCTCCGCACTGGTCAGAATTACTTGAGTGTGGCGAAAAAAATAAAGATCCGGAAAAACTGGAATCCATAAAAAGTTCGATCGGTGAACACGACCTGGCAACCCTCCTGTATACATCAGGAACAACCGGGAATCCGAAAGGTGTAATGCTTTCACACCGGAACCTGGTCAGTAATTTTATTGCCGTTGAACATCTGCCTCCTGTAAAAGCAGGTGATAGAGTGTTAAGTTTTTTACCGCTCAACCACATTTATGAGCGGATGCTCACATATTTGTACATGTATCTGAGCACATCGGTATATTATGCCGAGTCGATGGAGACAATCGGCGATAATATCAGGGAAGTACAGCCGGCTGCATTCTCGGCCGTACCAAGGTTGATTGAAAAAGTATATGAAAAAATTGTTGCCAAAGGTCATGATCTGAAAGGGATTAAGCGTGCTTTGTTTTTCTGGGCACTTAACCTGGGATTAAAGTATGACCCTAATAAAGATGGCGGCTTTTTTTACAATCTTCAGTTGAAACTGGCCAATAAACTTATTTTTCCAAAGTGGAGAGAAGCCCTGGGGGGAAAATTGAAAGCCATCGTTTCGGGAGGCGCAGCCTTGCATCCGCGTCTTGCACGGGTTTTCTGGGCTGCACAGATTCCAATTCTTGAAGGTTACGGGTGCACGGAAACTTCTCCTGTAATTGCCGTAAATACTCTTGCACCTAACGGTATGGGTATAGGAACCGTTGGTCCTGTTATCAGTGGGGTTAGCGTTAAAATTGCTGAAGACGGTGAAATATTATGCAAGGGACCTAATATCATGCTGGGTTATTATAAGCGGCCGGATCTTACTGCAGAATGCATTAATGCTGAAGGATGGTATCATACAGGCGATATTGGCCTCATGGAAGGAAATAATCTGAAAATCACAGATCGCAAAAAAGAAATCTTTAAAACATCCCAGGGGAAATACATCGCTCCACAGAATATAGAAAATAAACTGAAAGAATCACGCTTTATAGAACAGGTTATGGTGATTGGCGAAAACCAGAAATTTGCTGCAGCGCTTATAGTACCTTCATTCGCCTTTTTAAAGGAATGGGCCGAACGAAAAGGTTTGCCTCTGAAAACAAATGACGAAATAGCAGGCAGCAAGGAAGTGTGCGAGCGTATCATGGAGGAAGTTGAGCTCATCAACAAAGAACTGGGTAGTTATGAAACAATTAAAAAGATTGAATTGCTTCCAAGAGAATTTTCCATTGAAAAGGGAGAGCTGACACCAAAACTGAGTCTGAAAAGAAAATATATAATGGAGGCTAATAAAGCTGCAGTTGATCGCATATTTGAAACAAGGTAAAACAGGTAGATAGTATCACATCTGAAATGGCTACTTTTGCCCGCATCAGAAAAATCATTTTTAATGAAAAGATCGATTAAGAGTGTAGCCGTTTTAGGATCCGGCATTATGGGTTCCCGCATAGCCTGTCATTTTGCAAATATCGGTGTACAGGTCTTGTTACTGGATATTCTTCCTAAAGACCTTTCACCGGAAGAACAGAAAAAAGGGTTTACTTCCGATTCAAAAGAATTTCGGAACAGAATTGTAAATTCTGCTTTGCAAACAGCGGTAACATCCAATCCTTCTCCTCTCTATAAAAAGAGTTTTTCATCCCGGATTACTACTGGCAATTTTGCAGATAATTTGAAAGATATTGCTGCTGCTGACTGGATCATTGAAGTAGTGATTGAAAATCTCGAAATCAAAAAAAGAGTTTTTGAGGACGTAGAAAAATTCCGGAAACCCGGCACACTCATTACCAGCAACACTTCAGGAATTCCGATTCATATGATGGCGGAAGGACGCAGTGATGATTTTAAAAAACATTTCTGCGGCACTCACTTTTTTAACCCACCCAGGTATTTACGTTTACTCGAAATAATTCCAACTCCTTTTACCGATCCTGAAGTAATTTCTTTCCTGATGGAATACGGGGATCTTTTCCTGGGAAAGACTACTGTACTCTGCAAAGACACTCCTGCTTTTATTGCCAACCGCATAGGGGTTTATTCAATTATGGCATTGCTTCACCAGGTAGAAACCATGGATCTTACCGTTGAAGAGGTAGATAAACTTACCGGACCTGTTTTGGGCCGCCCAAAGTCTGCTACCTTTCGTACCACCGATGTTGTGGGACTTGATACCATGGTGCATGTGGCAAACGGATTGTATGACACCGGTACGGATGACCCCGAAAGAGATCTGTTTAAATTACCGGTATTTGTATCACAAATGGTACAAAATAAGTGGCTGGGAGATAAAACACGTCAGGGTTTTTACAAGAAAGTAAAAAGTGAAAACGGTAAAAGCGAAATTCTCGCTCTCGATTTAAAAACACTTGAATACCGGCCACAGGCAAAAGTGAAATTTAGTACCCTTGAAGGTACCAAAGGAGTTGACGATTTGCGGACCAGAATGAAAATGCTTTATAATGGCAAAGATAAAGCCGGGGATTTTTATAGGTCGTCATTCAATGGCTTGTTTACTTATGTTTCCAATAATATTCCGGAAATTTCGGATGAAGTTTACCGTGTGGATGCGGCATTGAAAGCGGGTTTCGGATGGGAACTCGGACCTTTTGAAACATGGGATGCAGTGGGCGTGAAAGAGGCTGTAAAAGTTATAGAGGCATCAGGGAAAAAGCCCGCACCGTGGGTATACGAAATGTTGAGCGCCGGGCACAATACTTTTTACAAAACAGAAAACGGAATTAAAAAGTATTATGATTTAAATTCAAAAAAATATACTGCAATTCCAGGAGAGGAATCCTACATTATTCTTGATAACCTGAGACAATCATCGGTGGTGTGGAAAAATTCAGGATGTACTGTAATGGATATTGGAGATGGGGTACTTAATCTTGAATTTCACACCAAAATGAATACGATAGGTGGAGAAGTGCTTGAAGGAATCAATAAGGCTATCGAGTTGGCGGAAAAGGATTTTCGTGGATTGGTGATTGGAAATGATGGGGCGAATTTTTCTGCCGGCGCAAATCTCGCAATGGTGTTCATGTTTGCCATTGAACAGGAATTTGATGAAATAGATTTTGCTATTCGTGCCTTTCAAAATGCAAATATGCGCGTCCGTTATTCATCCGTGCCTGTTGTTGTAGCGCCTCATGGCCTCACACTCGGAGGTGGGTGTGAAATGTCGCTGCATGCTGATAAAGTTCAGGCAGCAGCTGAAACTTACATTGGTATGGTAGAGTTTGGTGTGGGCCTGATTCCCGGTGGAGGCGGCAGCAAAGAGTTTGCGCTGCGCCTGAGTGATTCCGTAAGGGAAGGTGACATTGAACTGAACCTTCTCAAAGAACGTTTTCTCACCATTGCAATGGCTAAAGTTTCAACTTCTGCTCATGAAGCCTATGATTTGGGGATTTTCCGTAAAGGAATTGATGAAATAACTATGAATCGTAACCGTTTAATTGCAGATGCAAAAGCAGCAGTTCTGGACCTGGCGCAAGCGGGGTATACTCGTCCTGTACAGCGTAAAGATATCAGGGTGCTGGGGCGTGCCGGATTGGGAATGGTTTATGCCGGAGCAAATACCATGTATTCAGGTCATTATATGTCGTCACATGATAAATTGATTTCTGAAAAGTTGGGATATATTATGTGTGGTGGTGACCTTTCCGCTCCTGCACTCGTCTCTGAACAGTATCTTCTCGACTTAGAAAGGGAAGCATTTTTATCACTTTGTGGTGAAAAAAAGACGCTTGAAAGAATTCAGAGTATTTTGACCACCGGAAAACCATTACGTAATTAAATTTAGATTATTAACTTTAGGCCTTGTTATTGAACCAATATCCAGATAGATGAAGTATATTGTAAACCTATGTTTAGTATTGATACTGTTGCCGTTAACCATAACAGCACAGTCCGAAGAAAAACCAAAATATGCTCCGGGAAGAGACAAACATCGCAATAAAACCGATGAAATCGGTCAGAAACAGGGTGTGTGGAAATATTTTAATTCCGGAAGTGAGATCATTCATGAAATCGAATATGTGAATGATGTCAGGCATGGTATGTCAAAGCGGTTTTATCCTTACGGGAAAATCATGGAGGAAACCGAATATCAGAATGGAGTTAAGGAAGGTACATTTATCCGGTATTTTTATTCAGGTAGTGTGAAACAGGAAGGCGAATACATGGAAGGTAAAAAACATGGACGCTGGACAAAATATTTTGAATCAGGCGAAGTTCAGTCTGAAACACCTTACAAATTAGGTAACAGGGACGGTGAGTGGAAAGTCTACAATCGAAAAGGTACATTGGTAAGTGCGGTAACTTATAAAGATGGCGTTGATGTGGCTGCAGCTGCTGCTTCAAAAGCGGAAGAAGACAAGAAAGCCGCAGCCAAGAAAAAAGAACAGGCTGGAAAAGCGGGAGCTCCTGCTCCGGATACTCCCGGCGCTGCAACCACTCCGGGAACTGTGACCCAGCCCTCTGCGACTCCTGCTCCGGTTACACCTCCGCCCGCTACACCGAAATAGTCATTGTATGGACGCCTATATTATTGCCGGATTCCGTTCCGCGGTTGGAAAAGCACCCCGGGGAAAATTCCGCTTTTTGAGAGCAGATGATCTTGCCGCCACTGTGGTTCAGCACCTTGTTGCTTCCTTGCCCGGTCTTGATAAGAATCAGATTGATGATGTAATTGTAGGGAATGCCACTCCTGAGGCGGAACAAGGCCTGAATATCGGCAGGATGATTTCGCTCATGGGCCTTGATACAATTAAGGTTCCGGGCATGACCGTTAACCGTTATTGTTCTTCCGGACTGGAAACCATTGCAATAGCCTCGGCAAAAATAAAAGCCGGCCTCGCTGATTGTATCATCGCCGGTGGTGTGGAAACCATGTCCCCCATTCCTTTTGGCGGGTGGCGGATTGTACCGAATTATGAAGTGGCAAGATCCCATCCCGACTGGTACTGGGGTATGGGACTTACTGCCGAGGCAGTTGCCAATGAATTTAAAGTTTCACGTGAAGATCAGGACCATTTTTCTTACAATTCCCATCAAAAAGCCATTCAGGCCATTGAAAAGGGTTATTTTAAAACCGGTATTGTTCCTGTAACTATCGAAGAAACTTACCTGGACGAATCGGAAAAAAAGAAAATCCGTAAAACGGTAATCGATACTGATGAAGGTCCGCGTGCCGATACGAGCCTGGAAAAGCTGGCAACACTGAAGCCGGTTTTTGATGCCAAAGGATCCGTTACTGCGGGTAATTCTTCACAAACCAGCGACGGCGCTGCATTTGTTATGGTGGTTTCTGAAAAAATGCTGAAACAACTTAATGTTGAGCCAATAGCACGATTTGTAACGTATGCCGTGGCCGCTGTTGAGCCGCGTATTATGGGCATTGGTCCTATTGAAGCAATTCCAATGGCGCTGAAAAGAGCTGGCATGAATAAAGATCAGATGGATCTCATTGAATTAAATGAAGCATTTGCATCACAATCATTGGCAGTTATCCGCGAACTGGAACTGAATCCTGAGATTGTCAATGTTAATGGTGGAGCTATTGCTTTAGGCCATCCTCTGGGATGTACCGGAGCCAAATTATCAGTACAACTTTTCAATGAATTGCAAAGAAGAAATAAAAAATATGGAATGGTTACCATGTGCGTAGGAACCGGCCAGGGAGCAGCAGGAATTTTTGAAATGTTGAACTGAAAAAAACTTCAGTTTTATCCCGCAAACATTTTAGTTTTTTATTGACTACCTTAGCTGAAATCCACACTACGTTCACACCCTAAATTTTCATACCATGAAATCAAAATATGCAATAGTAACAGCATTAAGCTTTTTGCTTATTGCCGGAAGTCTTCAACAAACAGCAGCACAAATAAAATTTGGTCCTATGGCCGGAGTAAATTTTTCCGATATGACCGGGGATACCAATTCCGACGGATTACTATTTGGATACCATCTCGGATTCCTTGTAAATTTTGGCGTTACTGACTATTTTATGGTGGAACCACAACTTCTTTACTCTACAAAAGGTGCCTCACTTGATAAAGTTGACCTCAACCTGAGTTATATCGAGATTCCAATCTGGTTGCGTTACCAGTTAAGCAGCGGATTAAATTTTAACGTAGGTCCTTATGCAGGAATTTTAGTATCAGCTAAAGTAGATGATGAAGATGCCAAAGACAACTACAAAGGACTTGATTACGGGTTGGCTGCAGGTTTAGGATACCAGTTTTCCAGCGGATTGGGGCTTATGGCGAGTTATTCAGCCGGAATGGCAGATATCGGTGATGAAAGGCTTTCTTTAAATCCGTTTGGACCTAAAGAGAAATTTAATACCAAAGTAAATATTATTAAGTTCTCCTTATCATACACAATTGGCGGACGGAGGGGGTAAATCTAATTCAATCACTTTATTATAGCCGGAAATATTTTTATTTCCGGTTTTTTTAATTTTTTTCTTTTGCATTCGTTAAGGGCAGAGATACGTACGATAACACTTTTTGAAGTCTGCATTTCCTGACAACGTTATTTGTGAACAATGTCAGGCTGATTAATTCACAAAACAGGAATCTTTTAGGTTCCTTTCTTCGTAAATTTGATAAATAAAATATCTGCTATGTCACAAACAACAGTAAACTCACACAAGGGTGGTGAATTTTTAATCAGCGAAAGCCAGGCTGACGACACCTTCATTCCTGAGCAATTTTCAGAAGAACACCTGATGATGGCGGGTATGGCTACTGATTTTCTCGATGCTGAAGTGTTCCCGATTCTCGACCGGATAGATGCCCAGGACCAGGGCTTGATGCAGTCGATCATGGATAAAGCGGGAGAACTCGGACTGCTCGGCATTTCGGTTCCTGAGGAATACGGTGGATTCGGTAAAGATTTTATTACCGGAATGCTGATGACCGAAAAATTGGGAGCAGGGCATTCATTCGCAGTCGCCATGGCTGCTCATACCGGAATCGGAACGCTGCCAATACTTTATTTCGGAACCAAATCTCAAAAAGATAAATATCTTCCCAGTCTTGCTTCCGGTGAAATGAAAGCATCCTATTGTCTGACTGAACCCGGTTCTGGATCGGATGCACTCGCGGCCAAAACCAAAGCTGTGCTGTCAGCCGATGGTAAGCACTACGTTCTTAACGGCCAAAAAATGTGGATTACTAATGCAGGCTTTGCTGATTTATTTATCGTATTCGCACAGGTTGACGGAGATAAGTTTACAGGTTTCATTGTTGAGAAAGAAACCCCCGGTTTATCATTAGGTGAAGAAGAACATAAAATGGGAATAAAAGGATCCTCCACCCGCCAGGTGTTTTTTATGGAATGTATGGTACCTGTTGAAAATTTACTCGGTGAAATCGGGAAAGGTCATCTCATTGCATTTAACATTCTGAATATTGGCCGGGCTAAACTTGCCGGTGCCGCTTTGGGCGGATGTAAACGGGCCATATCCACGTCCGTTAGTTATGCCAATACCAGAGAACAATTTAAATTACCGATTGCTAAATTCGGAGCTATTCGTTACAAACTGGCCGAACAGGCTATTCGCACTTTCGTGATGGAATCATCGCTATACCGTGCCAGTCACCAAATTGACGACAAAGAAAAACAACTTCTGAGTGAAGGAAAGGAATTTGCGAAAGCACTACTGGGCGCTGCAGAAGAATATGCAGTTGAATGCGCAATACTGAAAGTTTTTGGTTCGGAAGTTCTCGACTATGTTGTTGACGAAGGTGTACAGATTTTTGGCGGTTATGGCTACTCATCCGATTACCCGATGGATCGTGCTTACCGCGATGCGAGGATCAACCGTATCTTCGAAGGCACCAATGAAATTAACAGATTGTTAATTGTGGATATGCTTTTAAAAAGAGCCATGAAAGGTGAACTCGATTTAATGACTCCTGCTTCAAATGTGCAAAAGGAATTGATGGCAATACCGGAGTTTGGAAATGGTGATGATGCACCATTCAGTGCTGAAAAGAAAACACTTGCCAATATGAAAAAGGCTGCTCTTATGGTAGCAGGTTCAGCAGTGCAGAAGTATATGATGCAACTGGCCAAAGAGCAGGAAATCATTATGAATATTTCTGATATGATTATTGAGATCTATACGACTGAATCTGTTTTACTGCGTGTTGAAAAATTAGCTTCCCTCAAGGGAAATGATAATGTTGCAGTGTACGATGATATCATGAAAACTTATATCAATGACAGTGTCGACCGTTTAAATTTAGCAGGTAAAAATGCGATTAATTCCATGTCGGAGGGTGATGAAAACCGCATGTTGCTGATGGGGTTGAAACGTTTTACCAAAACTGCATCTTTCAATACCAAAGAAGCACGGAGACGTATTGCAAAGGAATTAATTGATGCAAATAAATACTGTTTCTGATAAGTAATTATTCCGTTACCCTTCCACCGCATTTCATTAATCCGGTGTGACACCATGAAAAAATTTGCTGCACTATTTTTCAAATATTTCTTTCTGCTGCTTTTCCTCCTGTGTGTGTGGCAATATAAACTTGTTCTTTATGGAATAAATCAGTTAAAAGGGCAGTTGACGTTAATTTACAATACCCAGCCTGTAAATGAAGTTCTTAATGATCCGGCTTTAGATCCGGCAACACGTGAAAAACTTTTGCTGACTGAAAAAATCAGGAAATTCGCAATGGATTCCCTGGGGCTTAAAAATTCAAAAAATTATACAACCTATTATAACCAGCATGACCAACCTATTATGTGGGTGGTCACTGGAGCTTTGCCCTATGAACTTAAAGCAAAGGAATGGTGGTTCCCTTTGCTTGGCAATGTGTCGTACAAGGGTTTTTTTGTGGAAGAAAAAGCCATTAAAGAAGAGCAACTGGTAAAAAGTGAGGGCTACGAAACCGATATTTATTCTCCTTCTGCGTGGTCGACGCTTGGTTTTTTCACGGATCCCATTTTTTCGAATATGTTAAAACGAAGCCCAGGCCGACTTGCCGAACTCATCATTCATGAATTAACCCATGCAACAATTTATTTGAAAAGCAGTGTTGATTTTAATGAAAACCTGGCTACCTTCATTGGAGAAAAAGGTGCAGAACAATTTTTACTATCTCAATTTGGAGAACACAGTGAAGAATTAAAAAAGTATCGAGGATTTTTAACAGATGATATTCTTTACAGTGAATACATGATGCTGAATTCAAAACGCCTCGATAGCTTATATAAAACATTTACAACGGATATGACAGTACGGGAAAAAGCAACATTAAAATACAGGATGATTGCTTCTTTTATGACCGGCATCCGGAAACTGCCGCTCTCCTACCCAGATCGCTATGTTTTTGATTTCAAAAAATCACGACTGCCAAATAACACTGAATTCATGTCGTTCCTACGCTACCGTAAAGATCAAAATATTTTCAATGATGTATTTCAAAAAAAATATAATAGCAATTTGAGATATTTTATTGAAGATATAGTTAAAAAATCAGAAAACAACGAGCCTCTTCCCTTTTAAAATATATCAGGAATGTTTAGGGCACATCCCTACATAAATTTTCCCGCAAGGAAAAGATAAAAAAATACAAACGGCATTGAAATCAGCAGTGCATCAAAACGATCAAGTATGCCACCGTGACCGGGCAGAATAGTTCCGGAATCTTTTACACCTATGCTTCTTTTCAACATTGATTCCACAAGATCACCCAGTGTCCCGGTGATAACAATAATAATTGAAAGCACCATCCACTCCATTACATCGAGATCGGTAAAAAGTTGTGAGAGGAGCCAAGCGGCAAGAAGTGCTGTTGCCATACCGCCAAAAAATCCTTCCCATGATTTTTTTGGTGAGATGCGTTCAAACAACCTGTGCTTTCCGATCCGGGATCCTATCATGTAGGCACCGGTATCACTGGCCCACACAAGGAATATACAACCCATAATAACTTCCCCGTGATACGGGTCATCATCACCCGGTGTAAATCCAAATGCTATTTTAATCATTAATGCAATGGGTAACGACAGGTATATAATTCCAAGCAGCGTAATTGCAATATTTTGAAATGGATGATTTTTTTTTCTGAAAAGTTCTGCAATAAAAACTAATGCCATCATGGGTATTGCAATCAGCATCCAGTCAAGACCCAAACGGTTCCATAATAAATACGTCAGCAGCAGCAGCAGCGATTGTGCTATCAGCAAACCACTCACGACCTGTGGCTCTGTTTGATCTGATTTCATTAGCTTGTAAAACTCCAGCAGCCCGAGGGAGGAAATTATAAAAAATACAGCCACAAAACTCCACGGACTCCATAAAATAGCTGCTGTCATTATGAAAGCAAAGCTTAAACCCGTAATGGCGCGTTGCGTAAAATTATTCAAAGCTCATGGGTTTTAATCAGGAATCGGCTGAGTACCTCATCATTTTTGTGAACGAATAAATCAATATCTCCAATAAAAATATAAGCGGAATCTTTTTTATTCACTTCAAACGCTTTGATCTGGTTATCTTCCAAAACAGCCTTAACAATATTTACTTTGTGTGGATGTGAAGAGGTATAAATTCGAATCCAATCGGGATCATTTTGTACCATCTCAGGTTATTTAGGCTGGTCGACCAGGAATAGGTATACTTCAGAAGGCCCTTGTGCACCGGTTACAAGTTCGTTACCAATATCTGCTGTACGGCTGGGTCCGGTAATGAAAGTGGATGAAGAGGGCTGGTGTTCTTTGTATTTGCTTTTCATAAAATTAAAAGCATCCTTTAAATCATCAACCATCTGATCAGGAAAAGCAACAACCACATGTGCGGGTGTAAAAAGTGGAATTCCTCTTCCTGAACTCTGCGCTGATGAAACCAGGATGCTTCCGGTGCGGGCTACAAGGCATTCGCAGAGTGTAACCGAAGCGTGAGTGGTTGTTACCGTTGACGGATCGTAATTGAGCGGAAATTCACACTGCTCGAGGAAATGAGATAATTCTTTTTCCAGGCACAATAATTTTGTCCATTTTTTGCTCTGGGCAAGGTTAAGAAGTGCCTCGGCAAACTCGAGCATGCTGGTGCAAAAAACAAACTGGCCACCTGCCTCCCTGAATGCCTGCGCAAATATTAATTCGGGTACATCATCATTCATTCTGAATACAGGGCTGTCGAAATCCAGGTTAGGGTATGGATTAGCTGTTTTTGAGATCAATGCATTGCGGATCTTTTTCAGCACTTTCTCCCTGGTGGTACTTTCCTGCATGGCCAAATTTAATTAATTTATTGATTGGAAAGGTATCAGTGAATCCACAGAGCCCAAAAGCGTTTAATGCAAAACGGGAATGAAGTTCGTTCATTCCCGTTAGGTTTAACTTTCCGGATTCCCCGGAACTGTTTTGGGATCAAAAATCTTTTCTTCGTGATGGCCATTGCCGTTGGTTGAAATTACCGGTGGAATAACCTTCTTTTCCTCCAGCAGAATTTCATCCTCAAAGGGACGTTTGCCGAAAATCAACACAAGATCTTCCTTAAAAATAACTTCCTTCTCCAGCAAGTGTGAAGCAAGTTTATCGAGCTGATCACGATGCTTTAATAGAATATCGCGTGTGCGTATATAACAGGCTTCAACCATTTTACTCACTTCCTCATCTATAATCTGGGCTGTTTTTTCGCTGTAGGGTTTTGTGAAATTATAATCCTGGTTGCCCGATGAATCATAGTAACTGATGTTTCCTATTTTTTCATTTAATCCGAATATGGAAATGGTTGCATAGGCTTGTTTGGTAATTTTTTCAAGGTCACTTAATGCACCGGTGGAGATTTGCCCGAATACTACTTCTTCCGCTGCACGGCCCCCTAATGCTGCGCAAATTTCGTCTATGATCTGCTCCTTGGTAGTAATTTGTCTTTCTTCGGGTAAATACCATGCAGCACCCAATGAATTCCCACGGGGAACAATAGAAACTTTTACAAGCGGATGGGCATGTTCCAGTAACCAGCTAACCGTTGCATGTCCGGCCTCATGATAAGCAATTACTTTTTTCTCATGCACGGAAATGATTTTATTTTTCTTCTCAAGTCCGCCAATAATCCGGTCAACTGCATCCAGGAAATCCTGTTTATCGACCATGGTTTTATTCCGTCTTGCCGCAATTAATGCAGCTTCATTACACAAGTTGGCCAAATCAGCTCCTGAAAATCCCGGAGTCTGCCGGGCAAGAAACTCAATATCTACCGATGAATCGGTTTTGACAGGCTTTAAATGCACTTTGAAAATTTCTTTCCGGCCATTGAGATCAGGAAGTTCAACATAGATCTGTCTGTCGAAACGACCCGGGCGTAATAACGCACGATCGAGAACATCAGCACGGTTGGTTGCAGCAAGAATGATAACTCCGCTGTTGCTGCCAAATCCATCCATTTCGGTGAGCAACTGGTTCAGTGTGGATTCGCGTTCATCATTAGCACTGAAAGATGGTGCTTTGCCCCTGGCGCGGCCTATTGCATCAATTTCATCAATGAAAATAATAGCAGGTGCTTTTTCTTTTGCCTGGCGGAATAAATCACGTACACGGCTGGCACCAACACCTACAAACATTTCAACGAAATCAGATCCCGATAAGGAGAAAAATGGTACTTGTGCTTCTCCGGCTACGGCTTTCGCCAGTAGGGTTTTTCCGGTTCCGGGAGGTCCTACAAGCAGTGCTCCGCGAGGTATTTTTCCTCCCAAAGAGGTATATTTTTTAGGGTTTTTAAGAAAGTCTACAATTTCCATCACTTCCACCTTTGCTTCTTCAAGTCCTGCCACATCGTTAAAAGTCACTTTCACGTGCATGTCCTTGTCAAACAGTGTTGCTTTGGATTTTCCAATATTGAAAATCTGGCTGCCTCCTCCACCGCCTCCCATTCTTCGCATCATAAATACCCAAAAACCGATAATCAGAATCACGGGCAACAGCCACATGAGGGTATCAATGTAACTGCCTTCTTTGGTGTAACTGATACTAACTTTTTCGTTATCAGCGAACTCACTCTGTGCTTCTTCTATTTTCTTCTCAAAAGAACCTACATCGCCAATGGTAAAGTAGTAATGAGGACCCAGATTCGGAGCATTGCTGAAAGCCTTGCTAGAAACGGCTTTATATTTTGGCTGATCAAGCTTTTCCTTGGCAATGTAAATATTTACATATTCCTTGTTTACCACTTCCAGTTTTGCAATATCACGTGGTTTGAGCATGTTCATCTCAAAATTCACCCAGGTAATTTCCTTGGGCTTATTACCAAAATCCATAAACTGCACCCCGAAAATAAGGATGAGCAGGATGGCATAGATCCAGGTGAAATTAAAATTGAAACGGGAACCACCGGGCTTGGGAATTTTGTTCAAGGGATTCATTGAACGTTTTTTTCCCTCGTTGTTCGCGTCTGTTGATTGATTATCCGACATTTGGTGAATTGTAATTACTTATCTAAGTTGAAATGTAAAGTGTCAATATTTATGCCATCGGCCTTTTTGTCAGTGTACCCGGTATGCATCGAATGTTTAACAACCAGGGGCAGTTTTAGTTCATATAATGGCATGCGTTTCAGCATCGGCCCAAAAGCGTTCAATTCCATAAAAGTCACGCTGTTCTTTGAGGAAAACATGCACTACAACATGAATGTAATCGAGCAGGATCCATTCAGCATTCTGATGCCCTTCCTTAAACACCGGCTTTTCACCAATCAGCTCCTGAACTTCCTCCTCCACCGACCTTGCCAGTGCATCAACCTGGGTATGGGAATCTCCGTGGCAGATAATAAAATAATCAGCTAATGCGGTTCCTGTTGGTTTTAAATCCATGACAATAATTTCATGGCCTTTTTTTTCCTTAATGCCTGTTATTACTGCATCCACCAAAGGTGAAAAATCAGTGGCAGCAGCGCTTTCAGGCGCTTTTGCAATACGTTTTGTTTTACCCATTCAATCGAATTCCCTATGTTTGTACAAAAATAATGTTTTTTTATGAGCCATCCGCAATCATTCTCAACCCAATAACCTGACATGTTTGGCAATAAACCGGGCCAGAGGATCATAGAGTTGGCTGAAACTGATTCTACCAATAGTTATGCCGCCCGGTTGCTACACGATGAGATTCCGGAGGAAGGGACATTGATTTACACCCGGTATCAAAAGGCAGGGCGGGGTCAGCGGGGTACAACCTGGGAAAGTGAAAATGGCAAAAATTTATTACTCAGTTATATTTTTTATCCCACTTTTTTATCCGTGGGCGATCAGTTTGTATTTAACCAGGCAATTGCAGTTGCCTTACGGGAAACGCTTCAGCAGTTTACTTCAGCTGCTGTGAGCATTAAATGGCCGAATGATCTTATTGTTAATAGCGGAAAAATCGCAGGAATTCTGATTGAAAACAGTATCCGGAATGGAAAGATAATTCATTCTATTACCGGTGCCGGAATTAATATCAATCAAACGCAATTTCTTAATTATATTCCACCGGCTACATCACTGGCATTGCTTGAAAATAAAATTTTTAGTCCCGGTGATATTCTTAAAAAGCTGAATGCAACAACCGATAAATGGTATACACAATTACGATTAGGAAATCATCAGGCAATAAAGGAAACGTATTTAAATCACCTGTTTTTGTACAATAAGCTATCAAAGTTTGAAAGCAATGGCATTCGGTTTCAGGGAACTATAAGAGGTGTGAATCCGGATGGCAGACTTTCTGTATTGAAGGAGGATGAAACGGAAGTACTTTTCAGTTATAAAGAAGTGAAATTTCTTTTTTAACTACGCAGTTCCAGAAGTAATATCGCGGTAACGGTTCACTAACAAGTTCAGAAAATTTGTCAATGGTTTTTCCGCCATCATTTTGAGAAACGGATTTAAATCGGCATCAAAATAAAGTTTGAGTGTTGTTGCTGCACCATCTCCACTACTGCCAATTTCACAAGTAAGAAAAAAATCAAACGGTGCTTTGCCGTTTTTACGAATTTTAATTTGTGAAAACGGTGTTCGTGATTCAATAGCCATTCCAAGAGAAGCCATCCCTTTGATATTAAATGAAGACGTATCAGTATCAGACACCCAGTCAGTAACCTGTTCTGGCATTAACTGTTGATAATTATTAAAATCAGAGAGGAAATTAAATACTTCTTCAGGAGATTGGGAAATTGTTACCTGGTTACTTTCAATTCGTGTCATACATGATAAACTATACCTGTAAAAAAATAATTAAATGTTCCATCCCGATGGGTTCTCCCGCCACTTGTGTAAACTTTCAAGATCTACAGTTTTCACATATCCATTTTTCAATGCCTGATCAATTAATAAATCATAATTACTTAATGAATACAGCGGACAATTTGCCTGGCGGAAGGCTTCCTGTGCCACATCAAAACCATAATTAAAAATTGAAATCATTCCTTTTACGAGTACACCCTTCTCGCGCAAAGCCTGTACCGCTTTCAGACTACTTTGTCCGGTTGAGATTAAATCTTCAATGACTACGCACGTTTGATTAGCACCTATTTCACCTTCAATTAAATTCTGACGACCGTGATCTTTTGCAGCAGCGCGCACATAAACAAAAGGCAAACCCATTGCTTCAGCAACTAAAACACCATGAGCAATTGCACCAGTCGCAACGCCTGCAATCACATCAGGGGTTCCGAATTTTTCATCAATAACTTTTACAAGTTCCTGCCTGATGTATGTTCGGATCCGGGGATGACTTAGCGTAACACGATTATCACAATAAATAGGCGAATTCCATCCTGAAGCCCACTTAAATGGTTGCTTTGGTTGTAACTTCACTGCCTGAATCTGTAGTAAAAAATCGGCTATATTTGAACCGGTTGTTCCCATCCCCATGAAAACAAATGTACAAAGTTTTTATTAACGACAAAGAGATTAGGTTTCTTAATAATTCCGATAACGATCCCGGAGAAGGTATTCGTATAGATGTTGAACGTTCAGCTCCTGAAATTGTAACGCATGTTCAAACAGCAGGGAATAATGTTGATCGGATATTTTATAGTTACTCCGCCGATCCACTATCCGTATTCAAAAAATTTGTATATTATTTCCCATTGATACGGGCAGCCGGTGGAGTTGTCCGTTATAAAGATTCAGACGGACCGGTATTAATGATTCATCGCGGGGGCAAATGGGATCTTCCGAAAGGAAAAATTGATCCTGGTGAAAGTGAAAAAGAAGCTGCTGTCAGGGAGGTTGAAGAGGAATGCGGAATTACCGGGTTGCAAATCATAAAAAAACTCACCGACACGTATCACCTTTATCAATTCAGGGGAGTCATGGTTATGAAAATTACCAACTGGTTTCTTATGACCTCCTGTTATGACGATGCGCTACAGCCTCAGCTTGAGGAAGGAATTACAGAGGTTAAATGGATTCATGAAAAAGACATTTACTTCTTCCTGCCAGCGGCTTATGCTTCCATTGCAGATTTGTTGACAAGACATGTGCTTAAACAGCGGAATGTTTAGGAAGGGCTTTTGCTTCCGGTGTTGCTCCCGGATAAACTTTCAAAGCTTCTTCAAGACATTTAACAGCTTTTGCCAGTGACTCCCGGTTGAGCACATAGGCTAAACGTACCTGGTTTAATCCGGCTCCGGGTGTTGAATAAAAACCCGTTGCAGGTGCAAGCATTACGGTTTGTTTCTGGTAATCGAATGATTCAAGCAACCATTGACAAAATGTATCTGCATCATCAATTGGCAAACTGGCAATAACATAAAACGCTCCACTGGGCTTGGGACAAAAAACACCAGGGATTTTATTGAGCGATTCAACTATCAGATCCCGTCGGGAAACATATTCAGTGATTACTTTTTCAAAATAGCTATCAGGTGTATCTATTGCAGCTTCCGCAGCAATTTGACCGAAAGTGGGAGGGCTGAGTCTTGCCTGTGCAAATTTTAATGCTGCAGCCATTACTTCTTTATTCCGTGATATCAATGCACCGATCCGTACTCCACATGCGCTATACCGCTTCGAAACAGAATCCATCAGCACAACATTTTGTTCAATGCCTTTGAGATTCATTACTGAAAAATATTCTTTACCATCGTAGCAAAACTCCCGGTAAACTTCATCCGCAAAGAGAAACAGATCGTATTTTTTCACAAGATCGCGTAATGCTTCCAATTCAGCTCTCGTGTAAAGGTATCCCGTAGGGTTTCCTGGATTGCATATCATTATTGCCTTTGTAGAGGGCGTTATCAATTTTTCGAATTCAGACACCGGCGGCAAGGCAAATCCATCTTCAATTTTGCTGATGATGGGTTTAATTTTTATTCCTGCCTGTATCCCGAAGCCGTTATAATTTGCGTAAAATGGTTCGGGTATAATTATTTCATCTCCCTCATTCAAACACGTTACCATTGCAATTTCTATGGCCTCGGAACCACCCGTAGTGACCATAATTTCCCCGTAAGAAAGATCGATGCCGTATTTGCTGTAATAACCCACCAGTTTTTTCCGGTACGACTCCATACCGGCGGAGTGGCTGTATTCAATAACTTTTAAAGTATTGTTTTTAATCGCATCCAACATTACTTCCGGAGTTTCTATATCCGGCTGACCAATATTCAGGTGGTATATTGTTTTCCCTTCCTTTTTTGCTTTTTCAGCATAGGGAATAAGTTTTCTGATGGGCGAAGCAGGCATTTGAAGCCCTTTCTGACTGATTGAAGGCATTGGTTGTGCTATTGAGAACCGATCATGAAAATGGACCGGATGTAAATAAAATAAGTACCCCCGGCCTTAGGCCAGGGGTACAAACTTATAAAATTTATCAGAATTATTATAAGTGTATAGACTTAGTTCTGTGGAGCCGCGGGCTTTACAACCGGAACTTCAATATTTCCTTTTACATGCAGAATTTTTGGACTGTCGGTAGAATTGGAAGTAATGGTAACCGTTTTATCCTGCATTCCTTGTTTTCCGGTAGAATCAAAAGTTATCTTGATTACACCTTTTTCACCTTTTTTAAGAGGTTGTTTCGGCCATTCCGGAACAGTACATCCACAAGAACCATGTGCTTCAGTAATTATCAGCGGTTCTTTACCTGCGTTCACAAATTCAAATTCATACTGAACCTTATCTCCTTGCTTGATATTTCCGAAATTGAATTCTTCCTTTTCAAACTTCATTACAGGACCATCGGGATTTGCTGGTGCCGGAGTAGCAGTAGTAGTGGTGGTGGTCGTAGTTGCAGGAGTGGTAGGCGGATGCTGGTGCTGGGCAAAAGAAACTGCAGAAACTGATACCAGCACAACTGCAGAAAGAAGGAATTTTTTCATAAATTATTTAGATTAGGACTGTTAATTGGGTGATTATTTGGTTTTCTCCAATGGTGCTGTACTCATATCCTTTTTTACAGGTGTCTGATCTTCAGTGGTTTCCGCCGCAGTAACAGTACCTTTGATAGTAATTACCTTGGTAGCTGATTTTCCATTGGAATTGATGGTTACTGTTTTGGTAAAAGGACCTGGACGTTTTGTATCATACTGAACATTAATCGATCCGGATTGACCTTTGCCGATCGGTTCTTTTGGCCATTTTGGAACAGTGCAACCGCAGGAACCCCGTGCATTGGAAATAATCAGCGGACTTTTGCCGGTATTGCTGAATTTAAAATCATAAGATCCATTACCACCATATTCAATGGTACCGAAATCATGTACTTCTTTTTCAAATACAATTTCAGGAGCATTGGGGTCCGTGTTAACTTCTGTTTTTTGTTCGTCCTGTGCAAAGGCTGTAAAACTCATTGCAAAGAGTACTACGATCGCATAAATACTTTTTTTCATTTGGTTTATTGCTATTTTAGTTCATAAAATTAATCCGTGTCCCGTTAGCAGAAATCTTAATTAAGTAACAGTTTCCGCTATTAATGGTTCAAAAGTACATTGTCTTATATGAATTTTAAATGAAAGTGCGCATTTTTATCAGGATTCCAGTGTTTCAACCATCATTTCAGGATTTTCATTAAATTCCCCTTCCCACTTGGCTATTACCACTGTAGCCAGGCAATTTCCAATTACATTAACCGATGTGCGGGCCATATCCATTAGCTCATCAATACCCAGAATAATAAATATAGGCTCTACCGGCAGCCCGAATGAGGAAGCGGTACCCAGCAAAATAACCAGCGATGCCCTTGGAACACCCGCAACCCCCTTACTGGTGAGCATAAGGGTGAAAACCATGAGCAATTGTTGTTCAATTGTTAAATCGATGCCGGCTGCCTGTGCCACGAATACAGATGCCAGAGAGAGATACAAAGTAGTTCCATCCAGGTTAAAACTATACCCGGTAGGCATAACAAAAGCGACAATTTTTCGCGGAACACCAAACTTTTCCATTGCTTCCATAGCCCTTGGCAATGCCGCTTCAGAACTGGTGGTGGCAAATGCTATGGAAACCGGCTCGGCTATAGCTTTAAGAAATTTCCGCACAGGGATTTTTAAAAGCAGGGCCACGGGCAATAGCACTCCTAATAAAAAAACGAAAAGAGCTACATACAATGTGGCAAGAAGATGAAACAGATTGACAAGGATCCCCAATCCCATATGCCCAACAGTATAGGCAATAGCAGCACCTACTCCTATTGGAGCAAAATACATAATGATATTGGTAAACTTAAACATCACATCAGACAGACCTTCAGCAAACGAAAGCATAGGTTTACGCTGACGTTCATTGAGCATTGCCAATGCAATTCCGAATATTATACTGAATACAACAATCTGTAATACCTGCCCGTCGACAACTGATTTTGCAATATTCTCAGGAAAAATATGAAGGATAATATCAGTAATACTTTGCGGGGCAACTTTGGGTATATCTTCGTGTTCCCCTCCAGATGGCATTTCAATACCGACTCCGGCTTTTGAAATATTAATTGCTGCAAGACCGATGAACAAAGCTATAGTGGTAACGATTTCAAAATATACCAGCGATTTCCAGCCCATTCTTCCGACCTGGCGGATATGTGAATGCCCTGCAATTCCTACCACCAGTGTTCCGAATAAAAGTGGAGCAATTATCGTCTTGATCATTTTTAGAAAAATCTGGCTGAGGACTCTTAGATTCACTGCCACATCGGGCACATCATGACCTATTGAAGCTCCCACCACCATACTTACCAGGATCCAGGTTGTAAGAGATTTTTTTCGAACAGCGTAATATATCAGTCCGGAAATGGCAATCCACCGGGTAATTAAAAGCAGCGTGGAATCGATGTTCATGACCTCATAATGGTTGAGCACTGTCAAAATGGCTGCTATTCCAATAGTTACGAGGGTGTACAATCCTGCTTTGTTTTTCATAGGCTCTTTTAAGGTGGCGACAAATGTAAGGAAACATTTATAAGTTCAAAAGATGCAGGAACCACAACGGAACACAGCGAGCTTCAATCTATCAACTCAGGGGCTTCGCTGTTCCTTCGCGATAAATTCAGATATTTGCAGACTTCAATTTTGATTATGGAAATTCCTAAAACATACGATCCTGCCACCGCTGAAAATAAATGGTATCCCTATTGGATGAACAATGGATTTTTTCGTTCCGTTCCCGATGAGCGGGAACCTTATACAATCGTCATTCCCCCTCCAAACGTAACGGGTGTTTTGCATATGGGTCATATGCTGAATAACACTTTGCAGGATGTACTGATTCGCCGGGCAAGGATGCTAGGTAAAAATGCTTGCTGGATACCTGGAACCGACCATGCTTCAATTGCCACAGAAGCCAAGGTTGTGGCTATGCTGAAAGAAAAAGGTATTCAAAAGAGTGATCTTACCCGCGATGAATTTCTGAAATATGCATGGGAATGGAAAGAAAAATATGGGGGAATTATTCTTGATCAGCTGAAGAAACTTGGTGCATCCTGCGACTGGGAACGCACACGCTTTACAATGGAGGATGATTTGTCGGATGCCGTTATTGAAGTCTTTATTGATCTGCACAAAAAGGGACACATTTACCGTGGTACCCGGATGGTCAATTGGGATCCGGTTGGCCTCACTGCTGTCTCTGATGAAGAAGTAATTCATAAAGAAGTTGATTCAACACTGTATCATGTGCGTTATAAAGTTGAGAACTCTGATGAGTTTATTACCATCGCAACCACAAGACCTGAAACTATTTTGGGAGATACGGCAGTGTGCATTAACCCTATGGATAAACGTTATTTTCATTTACATGGAAAAAATATAATTGTTCCCATTGTTAACCGCGTGGTTCCATTAATAACTGATGAATATGTGACCATGGATTTTGGTACCGGTGCTTTGAAAGTAACACCGGCTCATGATATCAATGATTATATGCTGGGTCAGAAACACAGGTTACAGACAATTGATGTGCTTTCGCCGGATGGAAAGATGAGTGATGCTGCGGGATATTATATTGGTGAAGATCGTTTTGTTGTCCGAAAAAAAATTGCAAAAGATTTAGATGCCGCCGGCCATCTTGTAAAAACAGAACCATATAAAAGCAACATTGGTTTTTCAGAGCGTACCAATGCCGTTATTGAGCCAAAGCTTTCCATGCAATGGTTTTTAAAAATGGATGAGCTTGCCAAACCTGCACTGGAAAATGTAATGAATGACAACATCCGGCTCTATCCTGAGAAATTTAAAAACACCTACCGTCACTGGATGGAAAATGTTCACGACTGGTGCATATCACGACAGCTTTGGTGGGGACAACGTATTCCTGCCTGGTATGATGAACATGGTGATTTTGTAGTTGCTAAAACAGAAGCCGAAGCACGTAATTTATTTAAACAAAAAAATAATGCTTTCGCAGATGATGCAAAAATTAAACAGGATGAAGATGTCCTTGACACCTGGTTTTCTTCCTGGCTGTGGCCGATATCGGTTTTCGACGGATTTAAAGATCCCGATAATGCGGATATAAAATATTATTATCCAACAAACGACCTGGTAACAGCTCCGGAGATTTTGTTTTTCTGGGTTGCAAGAATGATTATTGCGGGTTATGAATACCGCGGTGACAAACCTTTTTCAAATGTTTATCTCACAGGAATCGTAAGGGATAAACAAGGCAGAAAAATGTCGAAGTCACTTGGAAATTCTCCTGAGCCACTTGAACTCATCAATAAATACGGTGCCGATGGGGTTCGTGTTGGTATGTTACTCAGTTCACCCGCCGGCAATGATCTTCCTTTTGATGAATCGTTGTGCGAGCAGGGAAGAAACTTCGCCAATAAAATCTGGAATGCATTTCGACTGATACAAAGCTGGTCGGAAACAGAGGGAAAATCGGCACCCGATAACCGTGACTATACGCTGGTGTTGAAATGGTTTGAGCAAAAGCTTCTTGCGGAGACAGAAATTATTAACGATCAGTTTTCAAAATACCGTGTTTCGGAAGCATTAATGAGTAGTTACAAATTGGTGTGGGATGATTTTTGCTCCTGGTATCTTGAAATTGTAAAGCCGGGTATGGGACAGGCAATTCAGCCTGAAGTGTACCATGCAACGATTCAATATTTTGAGTCGCTTATGAAACTGCTGCATCCGTTCATGCCTTTTATCACTGAAGAATTATGGCACAACATTGCTGAACGAAAAGAAAGTGACTGCATAATTGTAGCGACTTGGCCTGAGGCGGGAAAACATGACTCTTCACTGCTTGCTGATTTTGATGCTGCCATACAACTGGTTTCTGGTATCAGAAACATTCGCAAATCAAAAAATATTCCTAACCGTGAGGCACTGCATGTTACATTTAAGGGTGGCCCCGAGAAAGGTCATGAAGGATTTCATTTTGTTGTTACCAAACTGTGCAACTTATCAGGACTGGAAAGTGTAACCGAAAAACCTGCGGATCAACTTTCGATACTCCTCCGCAATCATGAGTACTTCATGAACATTACCGGGTTTGTAGATCACGAAGAAGAGCGTAAAAAAATAAATGAAGAACTTATTTATACAAAAAATTTTCTTGAATCCGTGATGAAGAAACTGGGTAATGAACGGTTTGTTACCAATGCAAAGCCCGACATTCTTGCGCTTGAACAAAAAAAGAAATCGGATGCAGAGGCGAAAATTGAATTGCTTGAGCGAAAACTGAACCCCGACGGGGTGAGGTAACCCCGACGGGGTTACCCTACCCTTCCGGTTACCCGGAATGCTGGTACGGTTACACGAAATTATTTTTTGTTAAGACCTTCGAGTATCTCCCTGGTAATATCCAGCGAATCATTAGCAAGTAAAATCCCACTGCCACGCTGATAGCCTAAAATATAGAGGTAGTTTTTGTCTTTGTTGTAATCCTTCAGATACCGTGAAAGATTATTGTGAATGGAGTCATTCATATCAGATTCTTCCGCCTGCAAATTTTCCACAAGCGTTTGTTTCATATCCATCAGGTTCTGTTGTTTTCCCATCAGCCGCTCCTCTTCTTTGGCACGTTGTTCGGGTGACATCATCGCGCCGCGTTCCTGGTAACTCATTACCTCCTGCTCAAGTGACTGCGCTTTATTTTTCAAAAAAGTATCAATACTGTCCTGTTTCTTTTCAAGGTTTTCTTTAAGTTCATTAAAAAAATTATATTCGGCAAGAAGTGTGTCGGAATTAATAAATACAATTGCGTTGGAAGGCATTCCTTCACCTGATATTTTTGACGCCGGAGAAATGACCGGTGCGGAATTGTAAACTTTGTAATACAAAAATGCTACAGCTAATATCAGAATAACATTAAGGGCAATGGATAGGTTTTTCAAGAGTTTTATTTTTTAGAAGCGCAAAGATAGGGAGTGTTGGTGAATATGGACATTAAATTATATATAACCTGCGATCTTGTAAGTGAGAATTCCAATCCACTCATGAATCAATGCATCCCATATCAGAAGCGCACCTGCATGGGGAAACAGGGCATTTTCGGGTGTATAAATATTGCTGTGTGCTCGAGGATCCACAGGAAATATTGTAATTTCTAAACCGGTTTTTATGAAACTTGCCTGCGAGCGACGCATGTGAAATGACGAAGTAATTAATAGAAACCTACCGGAAGGATAGTTTTTTTTAAGAATATCTGCAGTATAAACCGCATTTTCAAAAGTATTTCTTGAAGCGTTTTCAATAATAATATCTGAAGCCGGGATACCAGTCTGCTCCAATACTTTCAGGATAATTTCCGATTCCCGTTCATCAGGCCGGGTAACCGAGCCGGATCCCCCGCTGAGTAAAATTTTTTTGATTTTTCCGCCTTTGTAAAGGGCAATTGTTTGTAAAAGGCGATCGACACTCTGACTATACACCGGCCGTGCAATCTGCTGATCATAAGAACGAAGACTTCCTCCCAAAAGTATTCCTACGTCATAGGGTTCGTGTATGGAGTTCACATTAACAGGAGCCATTTCCCATAACTGCATGGCTTCATTAGCCAGAAACGGATTTGAGAAAATTATGAGTACTAAAAATGCTGCCACCCACCACCTTCGCTTTCGCTCGGGTTGCTTTACAAATCGTGCAACAATGGCCAGCATCATGAACCAGGTCAACGGCGCAATCAGGAAATGAAGAATTTTTGAGAGGTAAAAAAACATGACAGGCAAACATACTAAAAAGCCCCTTTTAAAAAGCAGGTGGATGAAGTGGTTGATATCCTTCTGAATTTATTCATAAACATCTGATTTTCAATATAAAAATTCACAATCCGGGGTTCATCTTATTTTTCATAAATTTGTATCCGCATGCAAATCGAAAAATACATACCCCACAACAAGATTAGAGTAGTAACCGCAGCCAGTTTATTTGATGGACATGATGCCTCCATAAACATCATGCGTCGGATTATCCAGGCCAGCGGCGCCGAGGTGATTCACCTTGGTCACGACCGCAGCGCTTTGGAAGTAGTGGAATGTGCCATCCAGGAAGATGCTAATGCCATTGCACTTACCAGTTACCAGGGTGGTCACATGGAATATTTCAAATACATGTTCGATTTACTGAAGGAACGCGATTGTTCACACATAAAAATTTTCGGTGGCGGAGGTGGTGTTATTCTTCCAGAAGAAATTAAAGAACTACATCAATACGGAATTTCCAGAATTTATTCTCCCGATGACGGGCGATCTATGGGATTGCAAGGAATGATTAATGACATGCTGAAAATTGCTGATTTCCCAACAGGCATGAACCTGAACGGTGAAGTCGATCGCATTGCATCAAAAGATCAGAAAGCCATTGCCACTTTAATTTCAGCAGCTGAAAATAATCCGGAGGGATTTGTTTCATCACACAAAAAAATTCAGGAAACACTTTCAATTCATACAGCGCCGGTACTGGGAATTACAGGAACCGGTGGCGCAGGTAAATCATCATTGGTAGATGAACTGGTTCGGCGTTTTCTAGTGGAATTCCCTGACAAAACCATTGCTATTATTTCTGTTGACCCTTCCAAACGAAAAACCGGTGGAGCATTACTTGGCGATCGCATCCGGATGAATGCCATTCGCAATCCAAGAGTTTATATGCGGTCACTGGCCACACGTCAAAGTAACCTTGCATTATCCAAACATGTAAAGGAAGCGGTTTCAATTGTGCAGGCTGCAGGATATGACCTGGTAATTCTGGAGACATCAGGCATTGGCCAGTCGGATACCGAAATCACCGACCATAGCGATGTTTCCCTCTATGTAATGACACCGGAGTATGGTGCGGCAACACAATTGGAAAAAATTGATATGCTCGATTTTGCTGACATCATTGCATTGAACAAATTCGATAAGCGCGGTGCACTTGATGCGATACGTGATGTACGCAAGCAATATAAACGTAATCACCAGTTGTGGGAATCACCCGATGAAGACTTGCCGGTATTCGGAACCATTGCGTCGCAATTCAATGATCCTGGCATGAATCGTTTATACCGGGCTGTTATGAATAAAATAGCTGATGCTACCGGTGCGGAGCTCAAAAGTAATTTCACCGTATCAGATGAGGTGAGCGAAAAAATATACATCATTCCTCCCAACCGCACCCGTTACCTGAGTGAGATTTCAGAAAATAATCGCAGCTATGATCAATGGGTGATTGAACAAACCACTATAGCCCAAAAATTATTCGCTATCAGAACTACGGTTGAAATGCTGCAGGAAAACAGCACTGATGCCGATAAATCCCTGGTTACAGCGCTTGAAAATAAATACAAGGAAATTGAACTGCTTCTTGACGGAACCAACCGCAAGATGCTTGAAGGCTTTCCTGCGAAAGCAGCACAATACCGAAATGAATTTTATGAATTCAAAGTGCGCGAAAAAGTACTTCGTATTCAAACCTATACGGAATCATTATCGCGTCAGCGCATCCCTAAAGTAGCACTGCCAAAATTCAAAGCCTGGGGTGATTTATTAAAATGGATGTTGCAGGAGAATGTGCCCGGTGAATTTCCTTTCACTGCCGGCGTCTTCCGCTTTAAGCGGGAAAATGAAGATCCTACCCGTATGTTTGCCGGTGAAGGATGCCCCGAACGTACTAACAAACGTTTTCATTATGTATCGCTTGGAACACCCGCAAAAAGATTGTCCACCGCTTTTGATTCCGTGACTTTATACGGACAGGATCCTGATTACCGGCCTGACATTTATGGAAAAATTGGAAACGCAGGCGTTTCGGTGTGCTGTTTGGATGATGCCAAAAAACTTTATTCCGGTTTTAATCTTTGTGATGCTGCAACATCAGTTTCAATGACTATTAACGGACCTGCTTCCATTGTGGCGGCATTTTTTATGAATGCAGCCATTGACCAGCAATGCGAAATGTACATCCATGAAAACGGGCTGGAAAAAGAAGTTAAGGATAAAATTAAAACAATTTTCGATAACTCCGGTCTTAAGCAACCGGTTTATAATTATACAATACCTGAAGGCAATGACGGGCTCGGGCTGATGCTGCTGGGTGTTACGGGTGACCAGGTGCTTGAGGCTGATGTTTATCAAAAAATTAAACAACGTACACTCGCAACCGTTAGAGGAACCGTTCAGGCAGATATTTTAAAAGAAGACCAGGCACAAAACACCTGTATATTTTCAACCGAATTTTCACTGCGGTTGATGGGTGATATGCAACAGTACTTCATCACGAATGGAATACGAAATTTTTATTCTGTTTCCATTTCAGGATATCACATTGCTGAAGCAGGCGCCAACCCCATTTCTCAGCTTGCATTTACGCTTGCAAATGGTTTCACTTACGTGGAATATTATGCGAGTCGCGGAATGGATGTAAATGATTTTGCTCCGAATCTGTCGTTTTTCTTTTCCAATGGTGTAGATGCGGAATATTCCGTAATTGGTCGTGTTGCAAGGCGTATCTGGGCCAAGGCTATGAAATTAAAATACAAAGCCAATGAGCGTTCCCAGATGCTGAAGTATCATATACAAACATCCGGTCGATCGCTACATGCGCAGGAAATTGATTTCAACGACATACGCACAACGCTTCAGGCCTTATACGCTATTTATGATAATTGCAATTCACTTCACACCAACGCATACGACGAAGCTATCACCACCCCTACGGAAGAGAGCGTGAGAAGAGCAATGGCCATCCAGTTGATTATTAACAGGGAACTTGGGCTGGCGAAAAATGAAAACCCTTTACAGGGATCTTTTATTATAGAAGAGTTAACCGATCTTGTTGAAGAAGCCGTGCTAAGTGAGTTTGACCGCATCACCGAAAGAGGCGGAGTGCTTGGCGCGATGGAAACCATGTATCAGCGGGGAAAAATACAGGAAGAATCATTGTACTATGAAACGTTAAAACATACAGGAGAACTTCCCATAATTGGTGTAAACACTTTCCTTTCTTCAAAGGGTTCACCTACGGTATTGCCAAGAGAAGTAATTAGGGCAACAGAAGAAGAAAAAGAATTCCAGATAACTACATTAAAAAATCTTCATCATCACAGTGAAAAACGGTCAGGTGATTTACTTCATGAGTTACAACTCGCAGCTATTCACAACCAGAATATGTTTGAAAAAATAATGGAGGTTTCAAAACACTGCTCACTCGGTCAAATCACCGGTGCATTATTTGAAGTCGGTGGACAATACCGTCGGAATATGTAAAATGATTCACCAGACAATTTCGTATAGAATAAAAATAATAAAATTGATAAACCCATAAAAACAAAACCCACTATGATAAAGAATTTCAAAATGTTATCAATGCTGATCCTTGCTGCCGGATTATTATCTTCCTGCGGAAACAAGGACCGATCCGAAACAACAACAGAAACAACCACAACTCACTCGTCAACCACAACCAACACCTCACACGCATATATTTGCCCGATGAACTGTGAGAACAGTGCAAGCAATGTAGCCGGTGTTTGTCCGGTTTGCGGAATGGACCTAGTGAAAAATCCGAATTATGTTGCCGCCACTACTACGGATACAACTTCACCCGGAGCAATTGATACCGGCAATGCCGGAACAGAACACAATGGTCATGATCATGATGATCATGAAGGTCATAATCATTAATAAACAATAGCGCACAAAAAAGCCGGACTGATGACCAGTCCGGCTTTTTTATTGAAAGTTTTATATATTCTTAGTAGTCCCAGAGATCATGTTCCAGGTTGGTAATTTCCTGTTTGATGCGGTCTGCTTCAACAAGAGCATCCATTCCCTGTTTGTAATCTTCAATACGACGGTCGAATACGTTATTTTCTTTATAGATGTAACTTGAAAACATACGTTTCTGGAAAATATCATCCCATGTACGGCGATCAGAATCATTTCCTCTCATGAAGACTTCCTGGTTGGCAAGAATTTTACGGGCTTCCGGAAAGTATATCCACATGATAGGTATTTTTAAATCACCTTCACGACGATTTCCTTTATCATCAACTGCATAAATAAGCGGAGCGATTCCGATGATTCTTACATCCATTACCGAACGCTGCTTATCGAAGAACCATTCTTCCTTCACACGGTAAGCAACCACATTTGTTGTAGAAAATTCACGAACGATAACTGTATCGCGGGTAAGATAGGGAGGTTCGGGGTCAACGATCTGGGTAGTATCAACACCGGCACCGCCTATACGCTGAAATTCTTCCCGGGTCATTGGCGTCATAAATTCCTCATCCATATAGGCTGTAAGGGTACCTTCTTTAACAGCATCATAAAGAATGTCGTTCAGACTTCTACGGTCATTAATTTTTTCCATAGGGTAATAAAAAGGCAGGTTCATCTTTTCTTTCAAATCGATAATTCTCCAAACCTTTTTTGACCACATCACATCTGCCTCACGGAGGTATGATAACGGAACTACTGCTTTTGTAGGGCTGTGTTCGCGCACATAAACACCGTCGAGCACATTCTGCGCGGAAGCACCGGCAGCAAACAGTACGATGATGGAAAAGATTAAACTGATTCTTTTCATGATTGATCCTCCTTTATTTGATAAACCTTGATTTAAGGTTTTTATTGTAACACGAAGTTTACAGATCCGAGTGAACGGGTAGTTCCATCAGGGCCGGATGCTTTAATATACTCAAAATATACTTTCGCACCAGGTCCTGCAGCCTGAATGGCCGACTTCATAGCCGGAGTGATCAGGTTACCCGGAGCTTCGAGTTCTGTAGGATCTTTTCCTTTACGGATAAGTGTCATACGGAATGTTTTTACTTTGAAATAAAGTTCAAAGTCGAAATTTTCCATGATGGAGTTTACGGAAGTTGCCGCAGCAAGTTCCGCTTTATTTATAGGTCCGCCTTTTTTACCGTTTACCATGGCTACCGGATCAGGAACACGTTTAACACGATATTTAAATGATCCCATAGGAACATTTTTTCCATCCAGTTTAGCGGTCACATTAATAGTTGCTTCACCTTGTGTTGTTGCTTTCACAATATATTTACTGCTTCCTGATTTGGTATCCCGCACCAGCGTGGCACCTCCACCTGAAATCGATGGAGCTACGTTCGCATCGGCTACTCCGGGAACAGAAATCGACATTGGATTTTCAACTCCGATGTACAACACGTTCATTTTATCGGCTGATACCACTGAAGAAGGCTTTGCAGCTATGTATTCATGTTCGAATTTGTATTCTTTCTCAACGTTGGTAGCAGGGTCTTTCACTTTAATGATACCACCCCACTTCTTAACACCTTCGCTTGTTGCACGGACTGAATATTTACCCAGACCACCCTCAACAGGAATAGGTGAACCACCTACAGTGATCACCGGATCCGATGTTGAACTAAACGCAGCAAGAAATACATCGGCCTTGAACTCCTGGCCGGTAAGCACATAACTAGTAGGTGCGATTACGCGGGCTTCCAGGTTATCGAACTTAAAGCTACCTGCATCAATAGACGTATAAAGGTGATTAGCAATTTCTGATTCCGCATTTCTGACATCAGCCTGGAATTTGGTAAGCAGGGCAATTGTTGCTACCACGGGATTGTGATAAAATGTTGCCATTTCCCAGCTTGCCTTGTTATCAACCACCATTTTAGGATCAGGATCCTTTGTATTCAATAACTGATCAAGACGTGGAGCAAACAGTTTCTGATCTTCCGGTGATAACGGCTTGAGCACATCTGCTTTGAATTTTAGAAGTTTCTCTTTTAACTCTGTTGCTCTGTGACCTCTGCCATCGGCTTTGTCACCACACAGAACATTGGTTGGAATATCGTAATCATCTTTACGCTCGATATCACGTGGAGCGGGCACAGGAGCATTTGGTTCCAGTCCTTCCACTTTAATAGTAATATCTTTTTTAAGATTATCAATATACGCAATCATTTCAGCTGAAAGTTTTTTCACATTCTGAACTTTCTGGTTGAAAGGACCAACCTTTGCAGGGTCATTCGCCATCGCTTTCTGAAAGTCAGCGTAAATACGTTCATTCCTCGACATAGTATTCTGGTTGGAAGCTTCCAGGCTATCGTTAACGGTTACAAACGCGTTAATGATTTCTTTGGAAACGTTCAAGGCCAGAAGTGCTGTGAGTACGAGGTACATCATCCCGATCATTTTCTGCCTCGGGGATAGTTTGCCACCTGCCATTTTTTATTCTCTCGTTTTAGGGTTAGTTAGGATAAGGTTAATTAGAAAAAATTATTTATTCGGGTTCATGTTCATTGCTGAAAGCATGTTTCCATAAACCGTATTGAGAGAAGACAGATTTTTAGCCAGTTTGGATACTTCATCTTTGTATCTCTTAGTATCCTCAACTGAAGAATTAAGATTCGACATCAATTCATTGATGCCATCATAGAATTTAGAAGTCTCCTTAAGGTGTTTATTAGAATCCTGCAACTGCAATTCATAGATCGCATTAAGAGCAGCAAGATTTTTTCCAGCGGAAGAAACCTGGTCGTTGTAAACTTTAACATCATCACTGGATGTGCTAAGGCTGTTCATTGCCTGTGTAGCTTTATCATAAGCACCAGCTAAAGAACCAACAGATTTTGAAGCAACCTGTACATTTTTAACATAATCATCGGTAGCAACGGAAGCACTGGAAAGGTCCGACATTTTCGCGGCATTCTCGCCCAGGGTTTTCATACCTGTTCCCAGACTCGCAATCAAATCCGGACCGATTTTAGCTTCGGTAAGTAATTTATCAAGTTCCTGAGCAATCGGGTCAATTTTCTTCTTCTTATGCTTATCATGACCTGGTTCGTGCATTCCTGCAAGTTCCGGATAAACCAGTGACCAGTCTACATCCTCGTGTGGCGGTTCAAACGCCGAGAAGAAGAAGATAACCGCCTCTGTCAACAATCCCACTGTAAGCATCAATCCTGCGCCTTCCCAGTGCTGAATCTTAAAAAGAGCACCTAAAATTACGACTGCGGCGCCCCAGCCATAAAGCTTCGCCATAAAGTTTTTAAACCCTTTCCCTTGGGTGAATGAAGCTAATCCCATTTTGTTTTTAAAGTTTTAAAGTTAATTATTGAGTTGGTTAGTTTTAATGCAAGAACATTATCAGAAATCTGATTTGTCACGGCCCATGAAGTCCATTACGCAGCGGAATCCAACATAACATTTTGAAGTATCCTGATATTCATAAGAACGCGTGCCGGTCTGTAAAAAGTATCCGACATCTTTCCACGATCCGCCGCGAATAACTTTCCTCTTTAATGAAGGAGGATCCGATTCTTTGGCTTCGTACGTATAATCAGGGTTCAAATCATGTGTAAAGTTGTAAGCAGACTCGTCATAGGCATTGCTGGTCCATTCAGAAACGTTACCTGCCATACAAAAGAGACCGTAATCATTCGGCCAGTAAGAAGTTACACTCACAGCGTAGAATCCGCCATCGTCAAGATAGTTTCCTCTCATAGGCTTAAAGTTACCCAGGAAGCAACCGCGGCTGTTCCGGATATAAGGACCTCCCCATGGGTAAGGCGACAATTCCAGACCACCACGGGCAGCATATTCCCATTCTGATTCAGTAGGCAACCTGAAATCCTGAACAAATGATTCTCCATTGCTCATCAGGTAACTGTTCAGCAATTGGGTTCTCCAGATACAGAATGCACGAGCTTGTTTCCAGTTTACACCTACAACTGGATATTCATCATAAGATGGATGCCAGAAGTACATATTAGTAATAGGATCATTAAATGAGTAGGTGAAGTCGTGAATCCAGGCAAGAGTATCGGGAAATACATTGATAACATCCTTCTTAATGAATACAGAACGGTCGGTTTTTCCCTGTTCACGGTTCGAACGCTGTGCAGCTTCATGAAGGTCGATCCAATAGTATTCAAAGTTCAGTTTGCGTGAATCAATTTCCTTACGGCGATAGAAACGCTCTGCTTCCGGTAAGAAGAGTTCATTAAGGGTTTCTACATTTTCCTCATCTTCCCAGTCGATACGTTTTCTCCAGTTGATGCGCTCACCATATTCGCCTTCATCAACCAGGTGCTCACCACCAATCAAACGATGAGCGAGAGAATCACGCACCCACTCAACGAACTGGCGATATTCATTATTGGTGATTTCGGTGTTATCCATATAAAAAGCGTGGACCGAAACGGATCTGTTCTGGGCAATCACTGCATAAGGCACGTCCTGGTCGCTAGGGCCCATATTGAAAGAACCTGAAGGAATGAATACCATGCCATAAGGATCGGCCTGATACCATTTTTCACGTCCCTGCACCCCAATCAGCTGACCTCGGTTACCGCCTCCACAGCTGCTGAGCATCAGCACTATTGCAGAGTAAATAATCAGTCTTTTCATGTTCCGCTATTTAGTTTTTTTTTCAAGTAGTTACTACAGTTGTTCCAACTAACGATGGAAGCGCCCTGATATTTTGCTTTATTGCAAGTAATGTGTTATTTCCGGTTTCAATCAAGGCAAACGCTGAATCCAAAAATAAGTTACCAATTGCATAAATAGTTGCAAAATATCAAAGAAATCTTACGTTCCGGTTAATTGGAGTAATCTTTTTCTTGATTTTATAGCAATAGCCCAACATTACTTCGTGGGTTCCACTGCTATAATCCTTTAAATCGGAGGTAGTCATGTCATACGAATATCCCAGGCGAAGGTTGGGGGTTATATTGAGGCCTGCCATAATAACTATAGCATCCTCCAGCCTGTAGGATCCTCCGATCCAGAAGCGGTTGTTAAAATGAAGATTTGCGTTGATATCGGCTTGTGTCTGATCACCTACATTCTTAATGAAGAATGAAGGAGTGAGCGACACTGCAGGGCTGAGATCAAAACGGTAACCTCCCGTGAAGTAATAGTGACGGGCCAGTTCCGTAGTGAAATCTCCATAATCAACTTCACTTTCCAGAATATGTGACATAGAAGCACCAAGATACAATTTATCGGAATTATAATAGATACCCGCACCTAAATCAGGAATAACACTTCCTGATACCGATCCTTCGGGAATAATCGGGTCTCCCGGATCATTAAATTTGAAGTCCCCGTCAATAGATTTCTGAAGGTAGGCAAAATCTGCACCAATAGCAAGATTTCCCTGACCAATGTTAAAACGGAAGGCATAGGCAAGTTTAGCCATGAACGTATTTTCGAATCCGAGTTCATCGGCAGCCAGCACTGTTAAACCTAATCCCCCGTGAAGGAATTTTACAGGTGCATCAACACTGAAGACACCTGTTTCAGGTGCACCGTCAAAACCTGTCCACTGATTCCTGTAAAGGAGTGTTGCACATATTCCGTCGCTGCTACCTGCAACAGCCGGATTGGAGTACAATTTATTGAACATGTTCTGGCTGAACTGCGGATCTTGTTGTCCAAAGGAAATGCCGGAAACTGAAATGATTATCAGAGCGATAAGTAAAAATTTCTTCATAATGCCAGTGCTGTCGTTAGGTTGACTTCGGTATTTTTTTTCGTTAATTACTATAATCAGGGGGCTAAAGTAACTAAAAATTTTAAATCAAAAACAAAAAGTGAAATTGTTTAAAAGATTCATCAACTATTTTTTTTGCAATTTTAGTTGGATTTATGAACATCTAAAATAATTTATATCTTATTGATTATTAAATTGTTGTAATTTAACATTCACATCCCTCCTTTTCCGTTACCTGAAAATGTGAAGTAAAAGTATAAGCAGGAACAACTGCAGGTAATCAGAGTTTTTGAAGCGCCTGCCAGTACCGGTCGGGCATTTCATTATCGCATGCCTGCTGATAATCTTTGGCCGAACAGGGCAGGTAATTATAGCGGTTCATCCGGTTTTTAGGAGTAGATTCCGGCATCTCCATCCACCATCGTCCGCTAGTCCTGTGTTTCAGGAAGACCATGTCTTTTCCCATACTTTCAATAGTTACCCGGTAGGTGATAAAACCTGAATGATTGGCGGAAGGAAAATCATTTTTCCTGTTATTGACACCTTCAATAAAATACCAGATCATTTGAGCCACCAGATGGGCCGTCTGATCCTGCCTGTCGGCGGAAGGATCAAACTCAAAAATACCTAAACCGGTGAGATGGTCATTCAGCCCGGCATACATCATGGCCTGGCAAGCCTCTTCCCCGGTAAATCCGTTCGGGGAAGGATTGGCAGATCCGGGGGCATCGCTCTGGCGTATGGCAGAAAGATCAACAGTTAAGAGGTCGGCGGTACGAATGACGGGCTCCATTTCAGTGATATCGGAACGCACGTGTCCTAACCGGTAGGCATCAAAAAAAAGTTTGTTCATCAGATCCACGGAAGTGGCGCCAACGAAATACGTCTGGTACCCAATGTTGCTGAAGTTGAAAAGATAATTAGGCTGTTGAAGAATAACTTTCCCTAACCAGGTAGCACTGTTGAATGATTCTTCGGGCAAGCCCAGATCAAAGCGGGAATCAATTCCAGCTATGTTAATGAGCTTATTAAATCCTTTGTAAGCATTGTAAAAAGGAAAGGCAAGATCATTTGACCCTCCTACCACTATGGGAATGATAGACCGGTTCAGTAATTCGGTCAGAATTTCTGTTAACGCAAAGTAAGTGTCTTCAAGCGTATTGCCGGGAATCAGATCGCCCAGGTCAACTATACTGGAGGGTTTCTCATGCGCTTTCAGCCGGTATAATTTTTCACGTATTGCTTCTGTCCCGCTGCGGAAATTGCGGTTGAAAACTGAACCGCGATATTCCGGAATTCCGATGATCGCAATTTTTGCATTCTCCGTATCGGGAAAACCATTTTTTAAGGAATGCACCGCCACCGAAGCCGCCATGGCATCAGGAATATTGGATACCATCAGGTCAAAAGCCGGATCACTTAACGGAGTAAAAAACTCAGTTCTCAACATTTTTGTCAGCGCTTTTTAGCAATTGCTTTTTTCTTAGCCGCAACTTTTTTCTTTGGTGCCGGTGCGACTACCTTTTTTGCGGGTGCTGCTTTTTTAGCAGGTGCTTTTTTACGTGCAGAAACTTTCTTTTTAGGTGCCGCATTATTTTTTGGTTCAGCAGTTGTTTTTTTAGCGAATCTGCCAAAACCACGTTTCCCTGAGACCTCCGTTGCTGCTTCCAGTACCATACACTCCTCAAATGTGAGGCTCATTGGATCCCTGTCTTTAGGAATTTTTATATTTTTCTTTCCGTAAACAATATAAGGTCCCCAACGGCCTTTGAGTATTTTCATTTCGGGATCCTCACTGAAAACTTTAAGGGTTTTTTCAATATCAGCCTGGCGTTTGGCACCAATGAGATCGATAGCCCGTTCAAGATCAATAATGTAGGGATCATCGGTTTTAGGAATCGAAACAAAAAGACTGTTATGTCTTACATAAGGCCCGAATCGTCCTATGCCAATTACCACTTCCTGATCTTCATAATTCCCAAGGTTTCGGGGCATTTTAAAAAGATCGAGTGCCTGTTCAAGTGTTATATTTTCAAGGCGTTGATCAGATCGCAACTTAGCATACTGTGGCTTTTCATCATTTTCATCTACCCGCATCTGTACCAGTGGGCCGAAACGTCCAATACGTGCAGAAACAATTTTTCCGGAAGCCGGATCCTTTCCAAGAATCCGTTCCCCGGTTGCACGTTCTGAATTCTTTTCGGTGTGTTCAACGGTTGCATGAAAGGGTTCATAAAATTCACGGATCATGTCACTCCACTTGATTTTTCCTTCAGCAATATCATCGAATTCTTTTTCGACATACGCAGTAAAATTATAGTCGAGGATGGATTTAAAATTTTCTACAAGGAAATCATTCACTACTGTTCCGATATCTGTCGGGAACATCTTCGACTTTTCAGCACCGGTGATCTCAGTTTTTGTAGCAGCTGTAACTTTATTTTTCTTTAGGCTTAACATATTTAACACCCGCTCTCTCCCCTGCCGTTCTTCCTTAACCACATATCCCCTTTTCTGAATTGTAGAAATAGTAGGTGCGTATGTAGAAGGTCTTCCGATACCTAATTCTTCAAGTTTTTTTACAAGACTTGCTTCAGTGTATCTCGGTGGAGGAAGTGTGAATTTTTCCATGGCGAGCAATTCACTCAGATCCAGAACCTGGCCTACTTTAAGTGGAGGCAATAGTCCGCCTTCCGACTCTTCAGCATTCTCATCATCGGTTGACTCCATGTAAATTTTCAGGAACCCGTCGAATTTAATCACCTCACCGGTAGCAGTTAAAATATCCGATGATTTTGAAGATTTAATTGAAACAATGGTGCGTTCCAGTTGTGCATCACTCATTTGTGACGATATGGAACGTTTCCAGATAAGTTCGTACAGGCGCTTCTCGTTAGCATCGCCATCAACAGTGGGCTGAGTGAAATACGTCGGACGGATAGCTTCGTGAGCCTCCTGCGCGGAAGCGCTTTTTGTTTTATATTGTTTCGGATTGGAGTACTCCGCTCCATACTGCTTCTTTATTTCCTTCTCGGCTGCGTCCAGTGCAGTTTTTGAAAGGTTCACCGAATCGGTTCTCATGTAGGTGATCTTCCCGCTTTCATATAATTTCTGCGCAAGCACCATTGTTTGTGCAACTGAAAAACCAAGTTTCCTGCTGGCTTCCTGCTGTAGTGTTGACGTGGTAAAAGGTGCGGAAGGCGATTTCTTGGCCGGCTTTTTCTCCAGGTTGCTGATGGAAAAAGTTGCTCCGATACATTTATTTAAATAGGCTTCTGCTTCATCTTTTGTTTTGAACCGGGTTGGATGATCAGCTTTTAATGTGGCTTTGGTTCCTTTGCCATCATCCACAATAAAAGTAGCCGTTACCTTATAAGCCGAAGACGATTTATGTGCTTCTACTTCCCGCTCTCTCTCAACTATTAATCGCACAGCAACGGATTGCACACGGCCTGCAGAAAGGGAGGGCTTAATTTTCTTCCATAGAATAGGGGATAATTCAAAACCTACTAACCGGTCTAGAATTCGCCGTGCCTGTTGGGCATCCACCAGATGTTTATCGATTTTTCGTGGATTTTTAATTGCCTCGAGAATCGCATTTTTCGTAATCTCATGAAAAACAATACGTTTGGTTTGACTCGCTGTAAGTTTTAACGTTTCATACAAGTGCCAGGAAATGGCTTCTCCTTCACGGTCCTCATCCGTAGCCAGCCAAACGGTTTTTGCTTTTTTGGTAAGTTTCGTGAGTTCAGCAATAACAGCTTTCTTGTCGTCGCTGATCTCATAATTAGGCATGAAGTTATTATTGACATCTATAGCCTTATCACTTTTTGCCAGGTCACGAACATGACCATAACTCGACTTCACAATAAAATCCTTCCCGAGAAAACCTTCGATAGTTTTAGCTTTCGCCGGGGACTCAACAATAACAAGGTTATCAGCCATTATTCAATAGTAATTAAAAGGGTAAGAAATAATCCGCCAGGATTTGCCGGCGGGGCGCAAAGTAAAGAATAAAAAGTATGAACCTCCAAATGAGAAAGCAAAGTGACAATTTGTCAGATGCCCAAAATTCCGTAATTTTGTCCAAAAGTAAACTATTTGATGATTCCGGAAAATAAAGTAATTGATGAATCCCGCCAGGGCGAAGTGATAATGCTGGAAACCGGTTCGGCAACAGGGCGTAAATTATACCTGGAAAGTTATGGTTGCGCCATGAATTTTTCTGACAGTGAGATCATTGCGTCGATATTAATGGCAGCCGGTTATGTGACCACAACCAATCAAACAGAGGCTGATATTATTCTTTTAAACACCTGCGCCATCCGTGAAAACGCCGAATTGAAAGTTCGTCAGCGGTTAACGGAATTCAAAAAACGTAAACAAACCCAACCCGATCTTATAATTGGTGTGCTGGGCTGCATGGCCGAGCGACTGAAGTTTAAATTACTGGAAGAAGAAAGACTCGTTGATATTGTAGCGGGACCCGATTCGTACCGCGACCTTCCAAAACTGATTGAAACGGTTGATGGCGGTCAAAAAGCTGTTAATGTCCTGCTTTCGCGGGATGAAACTTACGGTGATATCAGTCCGGTACGACTGGCCAGTAACGGAGTTTCGGCATTCATTTCAATTACGCGGGGCTGTGATAATATGTGTTCTTTCTGTGTTGTGCCTTTTACCCGTGGGCGGGAAAGAAGCCGCGATCCGGAATCTATTATAAAGGAAGCCCGTGAACTTTTTGAATCGGGTTACCGCGAAGTCACTTTACTGGGACAGAATGTGGATTCTTATGTTTGGGCGGGAGGCGGTTTAAAAAAAGAAATTCTTACGGATGAACAAAAAGCCGCTTCGGTATCGTTTGCTCAGTTGCTGGAATCCGTCGCGGCAGTTTCACCTGATCTGCGTATCCGTTTTTCAACATCTAATCCGCGTGACATGACAGATGATGTGTTATATGCAATCGCAAAACATGAAAATATCTGCAATTATATTCACCTTCCCGTACAATCGGGAAGCACACCGGTATTGGAAAGGATGAACCGTGGCTATACGCGCCAGGATTATGTGAACCGTATTGAAGCCATCCGCAGAATCCTTCCGGGATGCGGAATATCTACCGATATCATTACGGGTTTTTGCGGTGAAACAGAAGACGATCATCAGCAAACCTTATCACTGATGGAATGGGCCGGTTACAATTTTGCTTACATGTTCAAATATTCTGAACGCCCAAAAACAGCTGCGGAACGGCAATTCAAAGACGATATACCTGAAGAAATAAAATCGCGCCGGCTAGCTGAAGTGGTAGCCATGCAACAACAGCTGGCAAAACAAAAAACCGCACTGCTAAAAAATAAAATTCATCGCGTACTTGTAGAAGGTTTTTCAAAAAAGTCGGATGATTTTTTAATGGGAAGAAATTCTGAAAACGTAGTTGTAGTCTTTCCTAAAGAAAATTATAAGCCGGGTGATTATGTGAATGTGTTTGCTGATAATTGTACGGTTGCGACGTTGATTGGGAGAGTTGTAAAATAAATGACATTGGTCATTAGACATTAGAAATTGAAAAGGTCAGGGGGAAAGTCAGGGAAGGGTCAGGGAAAAGTCAGGAAAGGGGTCAGGAATTGTCAGGAGTAATAAATTACAAATAGATGTACTCCTCTCCTTTGGAGAGGTAGGGTGAGGCAAAGTAATAATTTCAGATAGATGTACTCCTCTCCTTTGGAGAGGTAGGGTGAGGCAATCAAGAGTACTAAATTACAGATAAATGTACTCCTCTCCTTTGGAGAGGTAGGGTGAGGCAATCAAGAGTAATAAATTACAGATAAATGTACTCCTCTCCTTTGGAGAGGTTAGGGTGAGGCAATTAAGAATGAATATACAAGACATAAAACTCCGTTTCGGAATAATAGGAAATTCGCCTTTGCTGGATCATGCCATTGATACGGCGCGGCAGGTTGCACCTACTGAAATTACCGTGCTTATAACCGGTGAAAGTGGTACAGGAAAAGAAGTTTTTCCTCAAATTATTCATCAGCTGAGTGCACGCAAGCACGGGCCTTATATAGCCGTTAACTGCGGCGCGATTCCAGAAGGCACCATTGACTCGGAATTATTCGGTCATGAAAAAGGTGCGTTTACAGGAGCGCACGAAGCACGAAAGGGATATTTTGAAGTTGTGAATGGCGGAACTATTTTTTTAGATGAAGTTGCCGAGTTGCCATTGCTGACACAGGTTCGTTTGTTACGTGTGCTCGAAACAGGGGAATTTATTAAAGTAGGTTCCTCAAAAGTTATTAAAACGGATGTACGTGTTGTTACAGCCACCAATGTAAATATTTCGGAAGCCATACGCAACGGGAAATTCCGCGAAGATCTTTATTACCGTCTGAATACTGTACCGATTCCTGTTCCACCACTTCGTCAGCGTAAAGAGGACGTACATTTATTGTTCCGGAAGTTTGCAAGTGATTTTGCTGAACGTTATAAAATGCCTACCGTTGTGCTGCAACCTGATGCATTAAAAATGCTGACTGATTATCAATGGCCGGGGAATGTGCGCCAGTTAAAAAATGTGACAGAACAGCTCTCCATCCTGGAAAGACAAAAAAATATTTCTACAGAAACACTTGCAAAATATCTTCCGCAGGAATCGATGAGCCGGTTGCCGGTTTTGGTTAAGGAAGAATTTAAAGGCGGTGAATTTTCAGAACGCGAGCTTCTTTACAAGGTGCTGTTTGAAATGAAAAAAGATATTGTGGATTTGAAAAAACTGGTGCTGGAATTAATTTCATCAGGAAGTATTTCCAATAAGTTTGCAGAAAATAATGCGCAGATAATCGATAAATTGTACCAGGAAATCAACCCTGGCATTTCCGTTTCGCAACCTGCAATCTCCATTCAGCCGGCACAACCGGGAAACCGTGTACATCACCATGAAGAACTGGGAGAAGAACTGCTTTCGCTTTCTGAAAAAGAAAAAGAAATTATTACCCGCGCTATTGAAAAACATCGCGGCAAACGCAAACATGCTGCCAAGGAACTAGGTATATCAGAACGGACACTTTACAGGAAAATAAAGGAATACGATATTAAATAACGGTATGAATATACGAATTTATTATAGCCTGTTATTTGTTTCACTGTTGTGTGTTTTAATCACGGCATGCGGCGTATATTCCTTTACCGGCGCCTCCATTTCACCGGATATTAAAACTGTATCGATCGACTATTTTCAAAACCGTGCACTTACTGTTCAGCCATCACTGAGCCAGGTGTTTACTGAAAAAATGAAAGACAAGTTTGTGTCACAGACCAATCTTACACTCACCAATAAAGGAGGCGATCTGCATTTTGAAGGATCTATCACCGATTACTATACACAGCCAACAGCAATCCAGGGTAATGAACAGGCTGCTCTGAACCGATTAACGATAAACGTTAAAGTGAAATTTGTTAATACAAAAGATGAAAAGCAAAGTTTTGAATCAACCTTTTCGAGATTTGCTGATTACGACAGCCGTACTAACCTGGCTACCATTGAAACGGAACTGATTAATGAGATATGCAATCAACTGGTGGATGATATTTTTAACAAAGCTGTGATAAACTGGTAAGGCCAATGACCAAAGAACAATTTACATCACTGCTTCGCAATCCGTCAACCATAAATCTTACCATGGTGAAGGGCCTGGAAGAAATTACAGAACGGTTTCCTTATTTTCAAAACGCTCACCTGTTGCTGGCAAAACAATACCAGGGTCATCAGAACATCCGGTATGAAAGTTATTTAAGAAAAGCTGCTGCGTATGCACCGGACCGAAGGGTTCTTTATGAACTGATACACCTTGAGCCGCAGGAAGTAATTCACATGGTGAAAACTGAACAGGAAGAAGTGGAAGTGATTACTTCCGCAAAGAGTACAACACCTGAAACAGAAACGAAAATAATAATTTCTGAATCTGCAGTTGAAAAATCAGTAACAGCAGATGAAGTTTTACATAATATTGAAATTACACGGGAAGTTTCTATAGAAAATATACCTGGAAATATTCCCAATGTTGAAAAAGCAGATGCTGTAAGGGAAATTGAAAAGTCAGAAGAGAGTTTGTCATCTCCTGAAATTATTGCGGAAGAAGAAATTGAAACCTCAACAATTCACCCGGCAATACATTCAGAAATTGAAAAACATGTTGAATCAGAATCCATCCCGGTAAGTTATTCAGAGGATGAATTGATTATAGAAAAAGAAAGTAGTACACCAATTAAGCAGGAGGAAATTACAGCATCAGCGCCGGAGCAGCTCAACACCATCCCCGAAAGGGAAAAAGAAAACCTTGCTCAAAACACGAATGGGATACAAGCGCGTGAAATTCAGCAACCAATTGCAGAGAGTGCTCAGGAAATAATTGCAAAAAGGCTGCGGGAGCTGGAAGCTGAAAAGACAAAGGTTGAAAGTGAACCGGAATCTGTTTCTGATTTTATCTCACCCGTAATTGAAGCAGCGAGTGCAAACGAAATTGCAGAGAGTAAGGAAATACGTAATAGTATTATTGAAGAAGAATCGGAGCTACATGAAACTGATGAGATAAAGTCAGCTATAGTTCAGAAATTTAATGATACGACTGATATTGAAAATGAAGTAACGGACGAAGCTGAAGATACAACAGAAATTGCAGAGGACGAACCGGAGTTTGTGCGCATTCGTAAAGAAGCACGGGAACCACGGGAGCCGCGTGATCCGAAGTTACTTGTGGTGGAGCAGCATACTTTTCTCGACTGGCTCAAGATGAAAGACATTCCGGTCATTCCTACAGACAGAGTTTCTGAATACTTCAATAAAGAGCTAAATGATGCTGAAAATGCAAATCCCGGGAATGACCTGATCACACGGTTTATTAAAACGGAACCCCGCATTGTGCCTGCGCGGAGTGAATTTTATTCGCCCGGTAATATGGCCCGGCAAAGTGCCGTTGACCATGAACACCTTATCTCAGAAACCCTTGCACGTATTTATGCCCAGCAGGGAAACATTCCCAAGGCGATTGATGCGTACAAACGATTATCCTTGAAAAATCCGGAAAAAAGCAGTTACTTTGCAGCCCTTATTAAGGATCTGGAAGAAAAATCGGATTCCTGAAGAAGAAATAAAATTGCTAATAGTTTGATTCACAACTAGCTGAACACTTAAAAACACCATCATGTATACCGTTATTACCGTATTCTTAATTATTATTTGTCTATTGCTTGCCTTAGTTGTATTGGTTCAAAACTCAAAAGGCGGCGGATTGGCGTCAGGTTTCAGTTCATCCAACCAGGTAATGGGAGTCAGAAAAACCACTGATGTTTTAGAGAAACTCACCTGGGGACTTGCCATTGCGCTGATGGTTTTCAGCATAACGGCTACCATGATGATGCCCAAAGGTCAGGAGACCCAGGCAGCCTCTGCTATCCAGGAACAAATTGACAACACTGCCGTTCCTGCTCCGGGAGCAGCGCAGCCTCCAATAGGAACACCGGCACAGCAACAGCAACAGCCCGTTCAGGCACCTGCTGAAACGCCGGTTACTGAACCTGCACAAGGGCAATAACAGACTCCATTGTCACCTCTTTAAAGGTGTCATAGCCTGTCACTTTGACAAACAGCTATGACACCTTTTTTTGCTTCCTGACAGGCTGTCACTAAAAGCCGGTTGGCACAGTAAATGCAGGGCGCACAGAGTATTTCACAACCATTTTATTTAACCTTAAAACCATTATAATCATGAGCAAAATTGCTATTACACCATTGGCCGACAGGGTCATTGTAGAAGTTGCTGCTGCAGAAGCAAAAACTGCCAGCGGAATTATCATCCCGGACACGGCGAAAGAAAAACCACAACAAGGATTGGTAGTTGCTGTAGGAACAGGAAAAAAAGATGAGCCGATGACTGTTAAAGTTGGCGACAAAGTTCTTTACGGAAAGTATTCCGGAACAGAGATCTCACATGAAGGAAAAGAATATCTTATCATGCGTGAGTCAGATATTTTCGCGGTAGTTTAAATTTTTTGAACCCTACCCTTTTAAAATTAAGAATAACTAACCTAAAATAAATATTTAAGAACAATGGCAAAAGATATCACTTTCAACCTTGAAGCGCGTGATGCCCTGAAGAGAGGCGTTGACGCTTTAGCGAATGCAGTAAAAGTAACATTAGGACCAAAAGGCCGCAATGTAATCATTGACAAAAAGTATGGTGCACCATCTATCACCAAAGACGGTGTTACAGTTGCAAAGGAAATTGAATTAAAAAATCCTGTGGAGAACATGGGTGCGCAGATGCTGAAAGAAGTTGCTTCTAAAACAGCTGATGTTGCAGGTGACGGAACTACAACCGCAACTGTGTTAGCGCAAGCTATCATCACTGCAGGGTTAAAGAACGTTGCTGCCGGCGCAAATCCTATGGATTTAAAGCGTGGAATCGACAAAGCCGTTATCGCAGTTATTGCCAGTCTGAAAAAACAAAGCAAATCAGTTGGTGACGATAATAACAAAATTGAGCAGGTTGCAACTATTTCTGCAAACAGCGACAGTGAAATCGGGAAACTGATTGCACAGGCAATGGAAAAAGTAAAGAAAGAAGGTGTGATCACTGTTGAAGAAGCAAAAGGAACTGAAACAACTGTTGAAGTTGTTGAAGGTATGCAATTCGACCGTGGTTATATTTCACCATACTTTGTAACCAATGCTGACAAGATGGAAGCAGTTCTTGAAACTCCTTACATTTTATTGTATGAGAAAAAAGTTTCCAATATGAAAGAGCTTCTACCTGTATTGGAGAAAGTTGTTCAGACCGGGAAACCACTTTTGATCATTGCTGAAGATGTTGATGGAGAAGCGTTAGCTACTCTTGTTGTAAATAAAATTCGTGGCTCACTGAAAATTGCTGCTGTAAAAGCACCAGGTTTTGGTGATCGCAGAAAAGCAATGATGGAAGATATCGCAATTCTTACAGGCGGTACCGTTATATCAGAAGAACTTGGATTCAAACTGGAAGATGCAGATCTTACCATGCTGGGACGTGCTGAAAAAATTAGCATCGATAAAGACAATACAACTCTTGTTGGTGGTGTTGGAGCGAAAGAAGCTATCACAGGACGTGTAAGCCAGATCAAAGCTCAGATTGAAACAACAACATCGGACTACGATAAAGAAAAATTGCAGGAGCGTCTTGCTAAATTAGCAGGTGGTGTTGCAGTTCTTTATGTTGGTGCTGCTACTGAAGTTGAAATGAAAGAAAAGAAAGACCGTGTTGATGATGCGTTACATGCAACCCGTGCTGCAGTTGAAGAAGGAATTGTACCGGGAGGTGGAATTGCTTACATCCGCGCAGTAAATGCTTTGGAGAAATTAACAGGAATCAACGAAGATGAGAACACAGGTATCGCGATCATTCGTCGCGCACTTGAAGAGCCACTTCGTCAGATTGTTGCCAATGCAGGTGGAGAAGGTTCAATCATCGTACAAAAGGTGCGCGAAGGAAAAGATGATTTCGGTTACAATGCACGTACCGAAGTTTTCGAAAACCTGCTCGCTGCCGGTGTTATCGATCCTACTAAAGTAACCCGCGTTGCTTTGGAGAATGCTGCTTCTATCGCCGGTATGCTGCTCACTACTGAGTGTGTGCTTGCCGATGTGAAAGAAGATAAAGCTCCTTCTATGCCAGGTGGTATGGGTGGAATGGATGGGATGATGTAATCAATTGCACACTCGTGGCGAGTGACGAGTGACGAGTGACAAGTTATCTGGTCACCGTATTTAATAAGTTAAACCCCGGTGAAAACCGGGGTTTATTTTTGTGGTACTGTTTTACTGGTTCAAACATTTCTGGACTGAAGACAGCCGGGAATTGGTGACAATATCTAAATACGCTGACTGGAGCAGTATTGAAAAGGCAGGTGACCGTAGTGAGGAGTTAGAAAAACAAACCTGGCCCGATGCAAATCAACGTGCTGAATTTATGAAGAAAATGAGTGGTTACTTCTCACATCATAAGGATGCCATTTACAAAAAACTATCTAATCTCTCAAAATAATTATAAATCCTTAAATACTATGAAAAAATTATTATTATCATCAATTTGTTCTCTAGTATTATTTTTGATACTAAATGTATCAGTTTATGCACAGGACCGACAGTACACCTCAGGCACGGCATGGACTGTATCCATGGTTAAAACCAAGGCCAACATGGGAGTGGAATACATTAACAGTTTAAAGGCAAACTGGAAGGCTATTAATGATGAAGCTAAAGCACAAGGACTCCTTATTTCCTATAAAATATTGGAAGGAAGAGCTGCTAATCCTGAAGATTAAGATATTATTTTTAATGGTAGAAACAAAAGATATGGCTTCTATGGACGGTAATGAAGCAAAGTGGGAAGCAATTCGCGAAAAGGTATTGGGTAGCGATGACTCTATAAAAACTTTAAATCAGGCCCGGGCAAATATTCGTGAAATGTACGGAAGCAAAGTAATGCGTGAAGTGATTTACAAATAAACATTCTCCACAATTTAAAAAGCCGGTTATCCAATGGATGACCGGCTTTTGTGTATAAATCTGGCATTCAACCAGTCGTAAAATTAATCCGCTCATCGGAATAGGAGGATATCTTAACCTTAATTTTCGATATGAAACGTGGATCAGAGATCCACAGATTTCTTAGCGCAGGATTACGGTTTGATAAATCAAACCGTAATCCTTCTCGGCGGAATCAGTATTTCTTTGTGGCGGACCCTTAGATTTAGTGATTTCTTGATCATTAAATATCAATTTAATTAAGTTAGTGTTTCCACAAAATACATATCAATCGATCCCTTATTCTTCGCTTCAATTTTTCCCCGATGCTCGCATTTAAATTTATCTTTTACCAATTGATAGGTACTTCCACTGATATTAATTTTACCTGCTTCTCCGGAAGATTCCATGCGTGATGCGATATTGACGGTATCACCCCATATATCATAAGCAAATTTTTTGATTCCTACGATTCCAGCCACTACCGGGCCGGTGTGACAACCTATTCTAATATCAAAATATGGGCGGCCTGAGGCGATGCGATTTTGCTTCTCAGTTTCAATAAAATCACGAATCTCTATAGCAGCACGTATTGTGTCTTCGGCATTTGTTGTATTCTCAACAGGCAAACCACATGCACACATGTAGCTATCACCAATTGTTTTGATTTTTTCAATGCCATGTTTTGTAATTATTGAATCAAATGCGGAATAGCAGTAATTAATTTCATTTACCAATTCCTGGGCCGTGAGATTTTCGCTAATAGCGGTAAAATTTTTAAAATCTGTGAACAGAACGGTTACATCGCTAAAATTTTTTGCCTTTGTTGTTCCCGTGTTTTTTAATTCTTCGGCTGTTTCAGCTGGTAGAATGTTTAGCAATAAGGTGTCACTACGCTTTTTTTCCTTCGAAATTTTATTGCGCTGACGGAACACAACAATTGAAAAAATAAACATGCCTCCAAGGCCTGCCAAAATTGAATTGCGGATATTTCGTTGTTCAATATCCTTTTTGTACTGTTCAATTTTAGTTGCATCTTCCTTTTTGTCGAAATCATATTGCATTTGCTGTTCCGTCATTTTTTTGGTATTCTCTTTATTCAGCAAGCTATCACGATATGCTATGAATGTTTTATAATGATGCAGTGATTTTTTAAAGTCGCCCTGAATACTGTCGTACTTAGCTAGATTTTCATAGCTGAGTTTTATGTATTCCATATTTCCAATTTCCCTGGAAAAGGACAATGCATTGTCAAGGTAATCTTTAGCATCTGAAAATTTTTTCTGTTTAATATACACCATTGCGATGCTGTTGTACACCATTGCTATATTAAAAGTACTTCCAATATCCCTATATGTTTTTAATCCCTCAAAATTGAATTTTAAAGCTTCATCATATTTGCCCCATGTGTACATTAGCAATCCTACACTGACATTAATTTCTGCAATAGTTAATACATCACTAGTTTCTTTGGCCTCTTTTAATGAAATAGAATAATATTCCCAAGCCTCAGTATAATTACCGAGATTAAAATAAACGTCACCTATAACTCCATAGCACTGGGCGATTTCGATTTTAGAATTCAGCTGTTGACTTATTTTTAAGCAATCTCTGTAATACTTTAATGCATCTTCAAAGTTTTTCTGTGTTAGGAAAATGGTGCCAATATTCCATTTTGTATCCAATATTCCTTTCAGATCTCCAATGTCTTCTCTGATTTTTAATGCGCGAAACGAAACATTCAAGCCCTCATTGTAATTTCCTTGGGATATCCGGTTATGACCTACAACATTGTAAGCGCCTGCCATTTTCTTTAGAATTTCAGTCTTCTCTGTCGGCTTAGCGGTAGCTAATATTTTCTCATACATAGCAATTGCATCATATGCTATGCTTGCCCCTTGATTATACCTGCCCTGATCAGCATAAATAGCGCCCAATCTTCCACTCGCGTGAGCCATTCCCCTATTATAATTCAAATCGGTCGCGAGTGCCAGTGCTTTTTCAGCATACAGTAATGATGAATCGCTGTTTTGAAACCTAAGCATTCCTGATAATGTCAGCATTGCATTCACTTTTGCAGTATCTTCCTTTGCATTAGATACGACAAAACGGATTGAATCGATTTTTTCATGGGTTGCTTGTTGTGAAAACGAATTAAATGGCAGTGCGATCGCCAGAGCAATAATCAATATACCTTTTTTCATTCGTTGATTTTAGGAATTTAAATGGTTTAAGGGACCCAAAGCTAAAAAATTTGTCGAAATGCCAATATTATTTCAATATTTGGTGGTGCCTTTCCGGGTGCGGCGCGATGGCCTCCTGTCTTCTGTAAAGAGTTCTCATATGTTTTTCGGCTTATTTTGCTTATAAATATGCCTGACACAAAAAAAGCCCGGAAAACCCGGGCTCGTATTCGTTGGTGTATTTTAAAATCTAAAAATACCTCGGCGTAACAACTTTCTTTTTTGTGAAGGTAAAATCATAACCGATATTTATTTCGTGTGTGCCGTTGTTATAGTTGCTAAGTTCCGTAGTGGTGTAATCGTATGAATAACCGATACGCAATTGTGGCGTGATCTGGAAAGTTGCTAAGCCCGCGAAAGAATCTTCGGTACGGTAAGAGAAGCCCAGCCAAAATATATCTTTAAGCAAAGCTTGAATGGTAAAGTCGGCAATGAAGGGTGCTCCTTGTACGGCTTTGGCCATTACGGAAGGCTTTAGTTTTACACTTTCTGAAACAGGGAACACATAACCGGTAGAGAAATAGTAATGCCATGTTTTAAAATTCATTGAATTTACTACATCTCCCGAGCCATCTCCTGCAACTTTGTTTTTGAACATACGGGGAATTGATAATCCTGCATAAAAACGGTCGGTGTTATAATACATACCAAAACCAGAGTTAGGAAGGAACACCTGAGGCGTATTAAAAAGGAATTCATTATCATTTTCTTCATTGGTTACCACCTTGGACAGATCTTCCTTGTGGTTAATGAATCCGGCCTGTAATCCCAATGCAAAGGCGCCATCACTACCAACCTGGAAACGGTAGGCATAATTTCCGTACACAGCGAGCTGGTGGGTAACACCAATGGTTTCATTCATGATGGTTAAACCAAGTCCCAGCTTTTTGTTCATTAACGGACCGTGAATACTTGCAGTCTGCGTTTTAGGCGCACCTTCAAGTCCTACCCACTGGTTGCGGTAAACCATGGTTGTCGAGATCTGTTTACGGCTTCCGGCATAAGCGGGATTAATAAACATTTCATTGAACATGTACTGGGTGAACTGTGGCTCAAACTGTGCCTGTGTAGTTCCACTGATCAAACCGGTAGCGCAAATAGCTATGGCAAGGCCTTTCTTTATCATCGTATAACTTTTCATATGTTTATCCTTTCTCGTTTTTTTGTTGGTTGTGATGTGCATGATTACCGGCGTATGATCAGGAATCCGGCTCTGGGTTTGCTATTGTCGTTGAGATCAAGAATGAAGTAGTAAGTACCGGTGGGAACTTTACGTCCCATGTAAATTCCTGATACGTTACACACACCATCCCAGCTATTGTCATAATTTTTTGTTTTAAACACCAGGTTACCCCATCTGTTATACACCCAAAGTTTATTTCCCGGATAATTCTCAATTCCATCAATTACATAACCGTCGTTTGTGCCGTCATCGTTAGGTGAGAAACCATTCGGAATAAATAGTGTGTCGCAGGCAACTGTAATATCTACATCCATTGTTGTTGTGCAACCCCATTCATTGGTAACCAGAACAGAGTAAGTAGTGCTTATCGGAGGTGCAACAATTGGATCAGGAATGTTGGAGAAGGTCATGAATGATGTAGGGCTCCATTGGTAAGTAATTCCACCGGTTGCATTTAAATGCACCATTTCAGGAGGGCAAATAATCCGGTCGCTGGTGATGCTCGCATTTTCAATTGATTTAACGATTACCTCAATTGAATCGCTGAAGAACGTCCCGCAAGGAACTGTTACACTTACAAAGTAATATCCTGCAGCAGGGGTGACGAACGTAAGACCGGTTGCACCATTCAACGGATTTCCTTCATAATACCACTGGTACGATCCGCCAGGGATGGAGTCAGCTACAATTGTTGCGGTTTCTCCTACACAGATGATGTTAGGTCCTGCGCTCAGGTAATAGCTTGAATTGTTTCCAACCACCCAGTTTCCGGTTGCAGTACAGCCATTGGCATCTGTAACAGTTACACTGTAAGATCCCGGCATTGCATTCATAATATTCTGAGAGACGGAACCATTACTCCACAGGTACGAGTACATTGGAGTGCCACCTGATACCTGGATGGTAACTGATCCGCCCTGCCCGTTAAGACAATTGGCAATAGTTGTTGATCCGCTTACAGAAAGAGGTGCGGAAGGTTGTGATAACTGTGCATCGGCTGTAAACGTACATCCATGGCTATCCGTAACGGTCACGGTATATACGCCATTTGAAAGACCATTCAGTGAGGAAGTAGTTGCACCGGTATTCCAAAGGTATGTGTAAGGTGCTGTTCCACCTGTTGCATTGGTTACAAGTGAACCGTTAGAACCTCCGAAGCAGGAAACATCCTGTGCGACCGTAATTGGTGCTGTTAAAGGAGCAGCAGGTTGCGCTACAAAATCACTTATGATGGCATTACATCCATTCGCATCAGTAACGGTAACGGTATACGCTCCGGCAAGCAGGCTATTAATTCCGGCTGTTGTTGCTCCCGTATTCCACAGGTAAACATACGGTGGAGTTCCACCTGATACAGAAAGAGAAATATTTCCGTCATTACCACCGAAGCAGGATACATTCTGCGCTACATTCAATACGGGGATTAAAGGCGCAGTAGGTTGAGAAACTACCGATGTGATCGTAGTATCGCATCCGTTTGCATCGGAAATTGTAACAGTATAGATGCCTGCAAACAGGCCACCAATATCTTCAGATACAGCACCGGTATTCCATATGAATACATAAGGAGCCGTTCCACCCATTGGTGTAATATCGACAAGGCCATTGTTACCGTTGAAACACAATACCTGCTGTACTGTTACGAGTGCATGTAATTGCTGATTGGGTTGTCCAATTCCTTCAGTTATTGTGGTTGAACATCCATTGGCATCTGTAACGGTAACGGTATACGTTCCTGTTTCCAGGTTGCTGATGTCTTCAGTGGTTTCACCGTTACTCCAGTTGAAAGTATAAGGAGGGGTTCCACCGTTTATATTAAGATCGAGTGCACCATTTGAACCACCATTACAAAATACATTGGATGTAACAGTGAGAACTCCTAGCAATGGAGCCACAGGCTGGTTAAGTGTTAACTGTCCGCTGGCTTCACAACCATTGGCATCGGTAACTATAACAACATATGTTCCGGCCATGAGATTACTTACATTCTGAGTAGTATCGCCATTACTCCATGTATAGGAATAAGGCAGTGTACCACCTGTTACATTCAGATTAATCGCACCATTTTCTCCACCAAAACAATCAACCTGCTGTGACATGGTAAGAACAGGATCAAGTGCGGCAGCGGGCTCTGTAATTGTAACCGATGCTGCGGAAGTACATCCGTTGGCATCAGTAACAGTAACTGAATATGTGCCTGCATTTAAACCGGTAAGATCCTGAGTAATTTCACCATTATTCCAGTTATAGGAATACGGTGCTGTTCCGCCATTTACTTCCAGGTCAGCATTACCGTTATTACCACCGAAGCAGGATACGTTAATTGTACCATTTATCACGGTTGCTAATGCAGCCGAAGGTTGTGAAATGGTAATTGTATTTGATGTTGTACATCCGTTGGCATCAGTAATATTAACAGTGTAAGTTCCGGATGGAAGATTAGTTATATCTTCTGTTACTTCACCATTATTCCAGCTGAATGAATAAGGAAGTGTTCCACCGGTAACATTCATGTCGATACTTCCATTATTGCCGCCGAAACAATTAACGTTCTGACTGGCGTTGATAGTAGAAGTAAGGGCTGCTGAAGGTTGCGTAACCTCGATGGAGTCATTTGCAAGACATCCGTTAAAATCGGTAATGGTAACATAATACCAACCACTTGTAAGACCGGAAACTGCAGCGGTGTTTTCACCATTGTTCCAGGTATATGTGTAAGGAGCTGTCCCTCCTGTAACATTAGCCATTGCAGATCCGTCATTTCCACTATTACATAGAACATTTTGGGTAACAGAAGTTGAAGTTGCCAGTGCAGCAGCCGGTTGTGAAATGGTTTCAGTTAAAGTAAAAGTACATCCGTTGGCATCGGTAATAGTTACCGTGTAACTTCCGGCTGAGAGGTTATTTAAATCTTCAGTGACAGCTCCTGTATTCCATACGAAAGTATAGGGAGCAGTTCCACCGTTGATGTTCAGATCGATTAATCCGTTTGAACCTGCAAAGCAGAGTACGGGTTCAATTGCCCTTGCAAACGCACTTAAGGCAGCAGAAGGCTGGTTAACAAAAGCTGATTGCAAACTGATACATCCATTGGCATCGGTAACGTTCACGGTATATACGCCGGTTGAAAGTCCGCTGATATCCTGGGTGGCTGCACCATTATTCCACAAATAAGTGTAGGGAGCCGTTCCGCCATTTACTGTCAGATCGAGTGAACCGGTATTTCCTGAGAAACACAGCACATTCTGACTTACTGCTAAAGATGTAGCAAGCGATCCTGCAGGCTGGGTGATTTCCGCAACCGTGTTAGCAGTACAGCCATTAATATCGGTAATAGTCACAGTATATAAACCTGCACCCAGTCCGCTAACATCTTCAGTTATTGCACCGGTACTCCACTGGAACGTGTAGGGTGATGTTCCTCCTGCTGGAGTAAGATCAATGGTTCCATTGTTTCCGGAGAAACAGGAAATGTTTGCTGTAACAACGGCAGTTCCTGAAACCGCTGCTGATGGCTGTGATATGTTTATAGTCTGACTTGTTATGCAATTGTTGATATCCGTTACGGTAACAGTATACGTTCCGTTTGACAATCCTGAAACATCTTCAGTAATTGCTCCTGTATTCCACAAGTAGGTGTAAGGAGATGTTCCTCCGTTTACAGTCAGATTTGCTGTACCATCGGAGCCACCAAAACAACTTACGTTCTGACCCGCGGTAATTGAAGCACCCAGTGGCGCAACTGGCTGACTTAAAGTAACCGTTGTTGAACCGGTACAACCATTATTATCTGTAACGGTAACTGTATACGTTCCTGTTGAAAGGCCGGTAATTGTTGATGTGGCGATGCCCGTATTCCACAAGTAGGTATAGGGAGCAGTTCCGCCATTAGCTATGATTGTAGCCTGGCCATCATTACCTCCAAAACATGATACTGCCTGTGTACTGCTTATTGATATGCTGACTGCAGCAGCAGGTTCTGTAATTGTTACAGAAGCCGTGGCATTACAACCATTGGCGTCGGTTACATTGACATTATAAGTTCCTGCTGATAGTCCGCTGATATCTTCTGTAGTTGCCCCATTGCTCCAGCTGAAAGTATAGGGTGCAGTTCCTCCGTTTACTGTAAGGTTAGCCGAACCATTGGCTCCGCTATAACAACTTACACTGGCAGATGAAACTGCTGATGCGGAAAGTGCTGCTGCAGGCTGTCCTACAGTTCCTGATTGTATAGTTGTACAACCATTAATATCGGTAATGGAAACAGTATAGGTGCCTGCTGAAAGATTATTGATATCCTGTGAAGTTGAACCATTGCTCCAGTTATAGGAATAAGGAGCGGTTCCTCCGGAAACAGATAAATCGAGCGAACCGTTACCGCCTCCAAAACAACTTACATTCTGTGTTGTTGAAACAGTAGATGATAGTGCTGCAGAAGGCTGAGTTATAACTCCTGTTGCCGATGAGATACAACCGTTAGCATCTGATATAGATACGGTATAAAATCCTACTGCAAGTCCGCTGATATCTTCAGTTGTAGCACCGTTGCTCCAGTTATACGTGTAAGGTGCAGTACCACCGCTAACTGTTAAATCGAGTGCTCCGTTACCCCCACCAAAACAATTCACATTTTGTGAAACGTTCAGATTGGCGGCTAGAGATCCTGCAGGTTGTGATATTGTTCCACTAGATTGTGCAATACATCCATTGGCATCGGTAATGGTAACACTGTAGTTTCCTGCAGGAAGTCCGGTAAGGTCTTCTGTGATTGCACCATTACTCCACATATATGTAAAGGGACCGGTACCACCGGCTACGGTAAGATCAATGCTTCCGTTATTACCGGAGAAACATGAAATATTTGAAGTTGTAGTTGTTGAACCTGATAACGCTGCTGACGGTTGTGTGATGGCTGCTGATGAAATTGCAGTACAGCCATTAGCATCAGTAACGGTCACGGTATATATGCCGGCAATAAGGTTATTAATAGCCTGTGTTGAAGCACCGTTGCTCCATGAATAGCTGTAAGGTGCAGTTCCTCCGGATACAGCAAGACTAATCTGGCCATTGTTACCTGCATTACAGGAAACAGCCTGCGATTGAGTTGCGTTTGCAGCAAGAGCAGCTGATGGTTGAGAAATGCTGATGGTACGTATTGTTGTACATCCATTCTGATCGGTAATAGTTACCGTATAATTGCCAGAAGCTAAACCACTCAGATCCTGCGAAGTTTGTCCGTTGCTCCAATTATAAGAATAGGGAGCGGTACCACCTGAAACCGAAAGATTCACACTTCCATTATTACCGCCGAAACAGGAAACATTTTGATCGATAACAGCAGAAGAAGCTAATGCTGCAACGGGTTGTGTGATGGTTACTGATTGCGATGAAATACATCCGTTTGCATCGGTAACTGTAACGGAATATGTTCCTGCAGTTAATCCGGAAATATCCTGGGTGGTTGCACCATTGGACCAGTTATAAGTGTAAGGGGCGGTACCATTTGTGACAGTAAGATTTACTGACCCTGTATTTCCGCCAAAACAATTTACATTTTGTGAAGAAGTAATTGAAGTTGATAAGGCTGCTGAAGGTTGTGTTACTACAACTGACGTTGACGCCACGCATCCATTCGCATCGGTAATCGTAACGGAATACGTTCCGGCAGCAAGGCTACCCATATCCTGAGTAATAATTCCATTACTCCAGATATAAGAATACGGAGCAGTTCCACCGGCGACAGTCAGGTTAACCGCACCATTATTTCCACCGAAACAGGAAACATTTTGTGTTGAAACCGCTGAAGCAGATAACACTGCAACTGGCTGGCTTATAGTAGCACTTTGAATATTGGTACATCCGTTAGCATCGGTGATGGTTACAGTGTACGTACCGGATGCAAGAGAGCTGATATCCTGTGTTGTTGCTCCATTACTCCATGAATATGTATATGGTGCAGTACCATTTGAAACAGTCAGGTTTAATGAACCATTATTCCCTGCAAAACAGGAAACGTTCTGAGTGATGGCAAGGGATGAAGATAATGCAGCCAATGGTTGCGTCACAGTTGCTGTTGCATTAGTGGTGCATCCATTAATATCAGTTACTGTTACGGTGTAATTACCGGAAGCAAGTGCTGAAATATTCTGAGAGGTTGCTCCATTCGACCATACATAAGTGAACGGAGAAGTTCCACCGTTAACAGAAAGGTTAACTGCACCATTGCTGCCGCCAAAGCAGGAGACATTAGATGATGCACTTGCAGAAGCTGTTAAGGAAGCAGCCGGCTGTGTTATTGTAGCATTGTAATTTATAGAACAACCATTAGCATCACTAACGGTAACCGTATAGGTTCCTGCGGCAATACCGCTCAGATCCTGGGTGGAAGCACCGTTGGACCATACATAGGTATAGGGGACAGTACCGCCATTAACAGTTAAATTCAATGCGCCATTAGCACCATTAAAACAAGATACAGCCTGGCTCATAACAAGGGAGCCTGACAATCCGGCTGATGGTTGTGTAACAGTAGTATTTCTTGAAACAGTACATCCATTGGCATCTGTAATTGTAACAGTATAGGATCCTGATGAAAGACCTGAAAGATTCTGACTGGAAGAACCAGTATTCCATATAAATGTATACGGTGATGTTCCGCCATTAACTGTAGTAGTTATAGCGCCATTATTCCCACCGAAACAGGAAACATTTTGTGATACACTCAAAGAAGAGCTAAGTGCAGCTGAAGGCTGAGTAACAGTTACGTTTGTTGTAGCAATACAACCATTTGCATCAGTAATAGTTACAGTATAAATTCCTGACGATACCCCTGAAAGATTCTGAGTGGAAGCACCATTGCTCCAGTTATATGTAAATGGCGAAGTACCACCGGAAATGTTCAATGAAATTGAACCGCTATTGCCACCGAAGCACAACACGTTTTGTGATGCTGTTGCAGAAGCTGATAACGATGCACCGGGTTGTGTCAGGGTCACTGAAGCCGTAGTGGTACAGCCTCTGGAATCAGTAACTGTTACATTATAAGTGCCTGCAGTAAGATTGCTGAGATCCTGTGTTGATGCACCGTTACTCCAGTTATAGGAATAAGGAGCCGTTCCACCATTTACAGTAAGATTGACAGCTCCGTTATTTCCTCCAAAACAGTTAATGTTTTGTGAAGATGTTATTGAAGAAGAAAGGGCAGCCGAAGGTTGCGTAACTGAAGTAGAATTTATTGTGGTACAGCCATACGCGTCTGTAACGGTGATAGTATATATGCCGGAGGTAAGATTGCTGATGGTAGTTGAAGTTGCACTGTTGCTCCATACATACGAATAAGGAGCTGTTCCCCCTGATGCAACAACTGTTGCACTTCCTGTACTTCCACCAAAACATCCGACAGACTGACCCATCGAAGGTGTTGCGACAAGCGGTCCAGGAGGCTGTGTTACTAAAATAGATTGTACAGCTGTACATCCGTTTGCATCAGTAAGCGTTACTGTATAAGTTCCGGTTGCAATTCCTGAAAGGTTCTGGGTTGCAGCACCGGTATTCCATAAATAAGTATAGGGACTTGTACCGCCTGAAGGTGTTGAATAAATTACACCATTGCTTCCACCAAAACAATAAACATGAGGTGAAACAAGCAGCGACACCGATGTGGCGGCAGATGGCTGTGTAACACTGGCATTGGTTTGAGAAGTACAGCCGTTTTGATCAGTAACGGTAACCGTATAGGTTCCTGCACTTAATCCATTAACTGTTGCGGTTGATGCTCCGTTACTCCATACATACGAATAAGGTGCAGTACCACCGGTTGCACTTGCAGTTGCAGCACCATTAACACCATTATTACAACTCACGTTCTGGGTTACCGTTATTAAGGAACTCAGAGTGGCTGAAGGTTGTGAAATAGTATAGGATGCCGTTACAGAACAACCATTAGAGCCGGATACTGTTACCGTGTATGTACCTGCACATAGGGCTGAAATATTTTGTGTTGTGGCACCATTTGACCATGCATAAGTATATGGAGACTGGCCACTTGAGATTGTATAATTTATTGAACCGGTACATGCGCTGAAACATCCAACATTCATCTGGGTTGTTCCACTGATAACAGGAGCCCCATTATTAAGCGTAACACATACAGTATCACTGCCGGAACAACCGTTTACGGGATTTACAACAGTTAAAATATAACATCCCGCTGCATTAACAACCGGTGTTGGAGATGATGCTCCGCTAACTATGTTACCATCATTTATGGCAACCCATGAATATCCTGCACCCGCTGTTAAACTGGAACCGTTAAGCATTACCGTTGGTGATGTACAGGTTATTTGTTTATCCGTTCCTGCATTAGCAGTTGGAGGAGTTGTATTAAAGGTAACAATAACCGTATCAGTAGCCACACAACTGGAAAGTGTTGGATTTGTAGCAGACATTATATAGGTTCCTGGAGCATTCACTGTTGGTGTAGCAGATGAAGCACCGGAAACAATATTTCCATTAGGAGTTGACCAGGAAATAATTGCTCCTGCCGTTGCAGAACTACCATCGAGTGTTGTTTGTGATACAACACAATTCAAAGTTTTATCAGGTCCTGCATTCACCTGGATTTCCGAGAAATTACCAAAGGTATAAGGACCGCAGGCATCTTTCAACTCAGAAGAATAGGAAGATGATGAACGGGTTTTAAACCAGAGAGCACCAAATATATTATAACATGGACCCGACAATGATGAAAAGTCAAGACCAATATCCGTAAAATTAAAGGCAATATTTACTAATTGAGTGGGTTCAATGTTAGTATCGAAAGAAGCTCCCGGGCCAGTAAGGTTTCCCCAATCACCCGCGGGTGTGTTGCTTGGATTAAGTACACTATAAACCAGGCAAGATGCTCCGGATAACGATTGAATTTCAGCATAGCCATAACCGTTAGCACCTGTTCCGGTAATAAAATCACCTGTAAAGTTAAACGGGCGTCCAGGTTGAGCATTGAACCAGGTAATGCCATTATTGTTACCATCAAGGTTATTAATGTTACACCAGATTCGGGCGGATGCTACACCACCTGATGAGTTATAATTAACGCATAAAATAATATCTCCCGGGGTGGCAATACCAGCAGCATTATTAAAAGTAAATGCTGTATGACCTCCTGTTGCTGCCGGTCCGGTGTTCATCAATTGTCCTGTTGCAGGATTTACATAAGGAACAGTACGATAAATTTCAATGTCGGTGTATGCATCTCCACTTGTTCCCAACCGGGTTACATAAGTATACATCCACAAATCATTTAATGCGGATCCGGAAGAAAGCCGTAATGAAGATTGCCTTCTCAGGTGACCGCCTACATCTATGATATCATTTTTAGTAGGCACTGATGTGTATCCGATTGTCCATATCGAAGGATTATCACCATTCTTATTACTTCCTGTAAAAGCAGTTGAATCAGGTGAAAAATTATCGCGCGCAGCAAAGGCATCAATTAATGTCATGCCATTTACCTGCGTCAGGTAAGGAACACTCATACGTTGCACATAGGTACGGTTTCTGGCTGAAGTACCCGCTGTCTGCAAATACGATTTAAATGCGGCTGAACTCATTGCCGGTGTAGCCGAAGCAGCGGTGGTTCCAATAACGCCTATACCGGTGCCGGGATATACGTTTGAATAAAACCACGAATCACCCATAATTGCAGCCGGAGTATTGGCATGAACGTCGCCGTCAATACCAAAGTTGGCAATGTTGGTGGGTGTTGAACAGGTGGCTTGCGCGTTAACCTTAACGGTGACACCAAGCATTAAAAACATGACAGCCATTGATAGCACCAGGCTACGGCTGATCAAAGTAATGATAGATTTCATAGCTCCTTTATAAATATGTTCCTCTTTAAGCATTTGTCGGGCAGATAAATTTTTGCTTGAAGGCTTATACTATAATTGTGATTAAAAAGTTCCAATAAGTTAATTTATTGAATATTAATAAGTTATGTGCTCATAAAATTTGATTTTTCTACCCTACAGCACGGTATTTTAGCAACAGAATCAAAAAAAACGTGGGCATGATTCAAAAAAAAGACAATACTTTTTACGAATAAAATAATGATGTTTTAACTACCCCGGATAATCAGGTAACCGGCACGTGGTTTACTTTGATCATTCAGATCTAAAATGAAATAATAGGTCCCGGAAGGAACTTTCTGACCCATTGAAACACCGGAAATATTTCCTACAGCATCCCACGAGTTATTATAATCATGTGCTTTATAAACCAATTTCCCCCACCTGTTATATATCCAGAGTTTGTTGCCCGGGTAATTTTCAATACCATCAATCACATACCCATCGTTTACCCCATCACTGTTAGGTGAAAACCCTGTCGGAACCAAAAGGCTATCACATACAACTGCAACTTCTGTTGACAGTGACGTTTTGCAACCCCATTCATTAGTAATTTGTACTGAATACGTAGTTGTACTTAAAGGGCTCACATACGGATCGGGAATGGTTGTGAAAGTTATGTAGCTGGCGGGAGTCCATTCATAGGTGTTGCCGCCTGTTGCAAAAAGCTGGGCTGTTTCCGGAGGACAAATAATTTGTGTGTTACTTACACTGACATTTCCGATCGATTTTACTGTAACTTCAATTTCATTTGATGTAACTGTGCCGCATGAGTTAGTGAGGCTGACAGTATATGTTCCGGCTGCTGGTGTGATAAACTGCAAACCAGTTGCACCATTTAACGGTTCACCATTATAACTCCATTGATATGTTCCATTTGATGAATCAGCAATCAATGTGACCATTTCACCGGAACAAATAGTTGTGGAACCTTCAGCATGCAAATTGAATTGACTGTTTCCTCCTACCTGGAAATTTTCAATTGCTGAACAACCGTTAGCATCAGTAACTGTAACGGTATAACTTCCCGGTGATGCCTGAATGAGATTTTGTGAAGTGCTGCCGTTACTCCAGTTAAAAATATATCCGGCTTCACCTCCTGAAACCGCTAACATTATACTGCCTTGGTCTCCGGTTATGCAATCTTCGTCAATAACTTCTCCCGAAAGGGAAATACCTGAAGCCGGCTGTGACAAAACTCCGATACCTGATGCGGTACAGCCATTTATATCGGTTATAATTACGGAATAACTACCTGCGTTAAGTCCTCCAATTACCTGTGTACTGATACCGGTATTCCACAAATAGGAATAAGGTGCAGTTCCGCCGGATGGAATAGCTGTTAATCCGCCATTAGAACCATTGAAACATGTTATTGTATTTTCTACTGTTGTTGCCACTGACATACTTGTTGCCGGTTCAGCAATCGTCCCGCTTATGATTGCATTACATCCATTTGCATCTGTAATTGTTACGGTATACGAACCTGCTGCCAGATTTCCTGTATTGAATGTTGAAGATCCATTACTCCATAAATATGAATACGGACCTGTGCCACCAGATACATTCAACGAAAATGCTCCTGTAGACTGACCCGCACAGCTAACTGGTTGCGTGACTGTAATTTCAGGGATAAGTGGTGAAGAGGGTTGTGTTATTTCAACTGCCTGAGTTACCGTACAATTATTTATGTCACTAACGGTAAGTATATATGTTCCTGCCGTAAGCCTGGATAACTCGGGAGTATTTGCTCCTGTATTCCATGAATACGTACATGCACCGGTTGCACCGGAAACAGTAGAGGATACAGAACCGTTGTTTCCATTGAAACATAAAATCTGCTGAGGAATCAACATTACCGATATTGGTAATGCAGGTTGCGTTACTGTGCCTGAGGCTGAAAACACACATCCCTCTGAATCTGTAACTGAAACTGAATATGCTCCTGCAGGAATAGAAACCAGATCTTTTGTCACAGCGCCATTGCTCCAGTTATAGGTATAGGGTGCAGTACCTCCATTGACTGTAAGATCCAGTGAACCATTATTACCATTAAAACATGACACATTGGAAGTTACGGTAACCTGAGCAAGTACAGGCGAAACCGGTTGTCCGATTGTAGTACTATAAACAGAAGTACACCCGTTAGCATCGGTTACTGTAACTTCATAAGTACCTGCTTCAAGATTATTAATAAGATTGGTAGCAGCGCCATGGTTCCAGGTATAACTATAAGGTGTTTCCCCTCCCGTTGCCATAATTTCAATAACACCATTATCACCACCATAACACGATACATTTTGTGAATCAATCTGAGTGATACTTATTGATGATGCCGGTTGAATCACTGAAGAAGAAAGAATTAAGGTACATCCGGCCGCATCGGTTACGGTAACACTATACATTCCGGAAGTTAAACCTGAAATGACAGGTGTGCCGGAACCGTTACTCCAACTATAACTATAAGGAGCGGTGCCTCCATTAGCAGTGATGCTCAGACTTCCATCCGAATTTCCGAAACAGCTTACAGTTGTACTGACAAAATTTCCCGACAAAACAGAAATGGGTTGTGTGACTGCAACCATAGCTGCTGAAGTACATCCGTTAGCATCGGTAACCAATACAGTATAATTTCCTGCAAACAGACCTGTATTAATTTCAGTTGTTGTGCCATTGCTCCAGGAATATGTATATGGTAAGTCGCCTCCGATTGCAGATACTGATGCTATTCCATTATTGCCTCCATAACAGGAAACATTCTGTGTTTGTGATCCCTGCACGACTAAATTTCCAAGAGCACTGGCAACAGTACTGCTGCCATTTGCAGTACAACCATTCGCATCAGTTACAGTAACAACATAAGTTCCCGCAGCAAGATCCGTAATTACAGATGATGTTAAGCCGTTACTCCAAAGATAGGTGTATGGCATTGCACCACCACTACTATTTGCTGAAGCAGTGCCAATGTTTCCTGACTGACAGGAAATTATTCCTGATGAAGTTGCGGAAACAATCATAGTATTGGGCGGTGCAATCAATTGAGTATTGAAAACCGAAGTACAACCCTGCTGATTGGTCACGGTTACATTATAGCTTCCTGCCGGAAGGCCTGATGCAGTTGCAGTTGACTGTACAGGAACTGTATTCCAGCTAAAGGTACAACCGGGATCATTGGATACATTCACATGTGCACTACCGTTATTCGTGGAGCAGCCGGGATCAATTGACGTAAGGGTTGCCTGAGGGCCACTTACGTAAATGGTGTACGAAAAAGTCTGTACACCATTTACCGGACACGCATCATCAATAACTGTAACAGTAAAAATATAGGGATGCCGGCTGATATGAGATGCATCGGGTGTCCAACAAAATTGAAACGAGGGCCTGTTGCCCGGAGTTTGTATTATAGTTGAGCCTGTTATTGGATTGTAAATATTAAAAGTAACTGTCTGCGCCAGATCAGCATCATCGGTTTGAACATTGAAACAAAGCTGCTGGCCGGCACACGTGGTGGTAATATAATTATTTGAATTATTAATTCCGGACGCAGATGGTATGGAATTAAAACAATTCTGCGTATACACCTGCATATCACGAATAGTACTCCCAATAAATATACCGTTACGGAATTCGTTTACACGGATGGCAAGAATACCGATTTGCATGGCAGAAGGCGTAAAATTAATATCTCCCGTAACCGGATTAATTGTAAAAGGCGTTGACGATGCTAAAGGAGCCTGGGTGGATGCAGGTGGCAGCCAGGTGACATCGGCAGTAGCACTTATTTTAGGAGTGATGAGTTCATATGACAATGAATCACCGTCGATATCGGTTACCCCCTGGTTGTAATTGAAATTCTGTCCCAGGCAAATAAATGCCACGGGCATGTTATTAAATTCCGGGGAACTATTACCGGGCGCCACCAGATTGTTCAGTTTAGCTTCAACATAAATTTCAGAATTTACGGCACATGGAGTCTGAATAGTGGTTACAGTACAATTACGGCAACAGATACGATAACTGAAAACCCAGTCAGCGCAAGCTAATGGCAACGTCACTACTGCACGATAAACCCACTTACGCATACCGGTAGTCATACCACCGTTACAGGTTGAAGGTGCTGAAGCACATGGAAACGTCATTTCCATGCCGTTGTTCCCCATTACTTTATTGGCTAATACAGAACGGGTATAACTGCATGAGGCTGACTTGTAGGTAATGGTCACATTGCCCGGTTCAGATGAACCTCCGCAATCACGGTAAAAGGTAGCTTCAATTTGGTAAACCAGCCCTCCAAGGCACTTATACGTTAAATCGGCTCCTCCCGCGTGAGTAGCATGAGAAGAACCGGAACTCATAACCAACAACAGCAATGATAAGGATATAATCCTCAGTACGCTGAATTTAGTCAGAAGTCTGGAAATGCCTGGTATATTTAAACTCATATAATTAACAGCTGACAACCGCTATTACGAAAGATGTTTTTCTTTCATCGCTTGTGTAAACCGATAACTTTTACCGGAAGAATTTATACTCTATTTAATTCTGAAAGATGTAACGACCGGCGTGATTTCTTACAAAAATCTTACAGGAATCAAAAAACGGCATCCCATTTCGGGAATGCCGTTCGCAATAAATAAAGAATTAACCCAATCCTTTACTGACCTGACAAAAGTTCTTTCACTATAGACGCAACCAGTTTGTTATCTGCTTTTCCTGCAAATGCTTTTGATGCAGCGCCCATAACTTTACCCGTATCAGAAGGAGAGGATGCTCCAACTGATGCAATAATTTTCGCAACTTCACTTCGGATGGTAGCTTCATCAAGTTGAGCCGGAAGAAATTTTTCAATAACCGCTATTTCTTCCTTTTCCCCTTTTGATAAATCCTCGCGTCCCTGCTTTTCAAAAATTTCAACGGATTCCCTGCGTTGCTTTACCAGTTTTTGGAGCAGTTTCATTTCATCATCCCCGGTGAGTGTACTATTTCCCCCACTTGTTTTGGCAAGGAGTATTGCTGATTTTACTGCTCTCAACGCTCTTAATGCAGCCTCTTGTTTGGCCAACATGGCAGTTTTAATATCTGCATTTACTTTTTCTTCGAGTGACATGGTTATATTTTATTTTCAATCAACACGATCGTGAAGGAATGAATTATTTGATTTGATTTCCGGTTTATTATCCGAATCGTTTGAAAGTGTAAAACGTGATACCTGAGTTTCACCGGAAGCAGGCACATTTTCAAGTTGAATGTTTTTCCTTTTGTAAGCTGGTTCCTTTTCCAGGTCACTCAAACCGGTAGGTGTATTAAACTTCATACTCATTGCCTTTAGCTGGTAAATACGATCCTTGGCCCTTTCAAAGGGATCAGATTCGCCTGATTGCTGCGCAGGAGTTTTAGGTGTCGGTGCAGCGGGTGCGGGTACTACTTCCGGGGTGCGTTCAACAGGAGTTTCAATTTTAGCAACCGGCTCCTGTACAGACGAACTGATTTCGAAAACAAATGTTGCTTCGTTTTCTTTTACCTTTTCATCAGCTTCAATATTCATGTTTTGATCGCTTGCGGATGGGAAAAATTGAGCAGGAATTGTTTGCACAGGTTTTACCTCTTGCTCCTCATGAAGAAAATGTACAATCTTTTGCTCTTGCGGAGGTGTATTCACCGGTGCTACGGGAGGAGTTACAGGAACCGCCGGTGGAATTACTTTCAGAGTAGGTTCCATAACCGGAGCAGTTGTAACTGTTGCCACAGGAGCAGGTGTTGCAACTGATTCCTGGACGGGTATCACTGATTTTTGTGCTTCCCTGTTAATGGTATCATTAAGATTGTAAACGATTTTGCTTTCCTGCTTTGAAGCGGCATGACCCGTTTGACCTTTTGTTTTAAAACCGGTAGCAATAATGGTGACATTAATTTTATCGCCCAGCGACTCATCGTTACCCACTCCCATAATTACTTCAGCAGTTTGTCCGGCAGCAGTCTGAATAAAATCGGTAATATCACCCATTTCATCCATAGTTACTTCCGTGTTTCCCGAGGTAATATTAAGAAGTATATAACGTGCTCCTTCAATTTCATTATCATTAAGCAAAGGAGAATCAAGTGCTTTCTGCACGGCATCAAGAGCGCGGTTTTCACCTTCTGCAATAGCTGCTCCCATGATCGCAACACCGCTGTCTTTCATAACGGTCTGGATATCGGCAAAGTCAACATTGATATGAAGTGTGTTTGTAATAATTTCAGCAATACTTTTCGCAGCAATTGCAAGAATATTATCGGCATGACTGAATGCATCGGTAAGTTTCAGGTTACCATGTATCTCACGGAGTTTTTCATTACAGATCACCAGTAATGTATCTACATTTTTCTTGAGTTCTTCAATACCTGCATCAGCCTGAGCTTTACGTTTCTTTCCTTCAAACGCGAAGGGAATGGTAACAATGGCAACGGTAAGTATGCCCATTTCACGGGCTACACCGGCGATGATAGGAGCAGCACCGGTACCGGTACCACCACCCATACCTGCAGTGATGAATACCATTTTAGTATTATCACGAAGCAAGGCTTTAATTTCTTCAATATTTTCAATTGCCGCATTTTTTCCTACTTCAGGAAGTGCTCCGGCTCCCCGGCCTTCAGTTAGGCTGGGTCCTAATTGAATTTTGTTAGGCACCGGACTAATATCGAGGGCCTGGTGGTCAGTATTACAAACCAGGAAATCAACTCCTTTGATTCCTAACTGGTACATGTAGTTGACAGCGTTACTTCCTCCTCCGCCTACTCCTATCACCTTGATGATGGATGGCCTTTCTTTGGGTAATTCGAACTGCATCATTGTCTTTGGGTTTTATAAATGAAATTGGGTTAATTTTTTATTCAGGTTATAATTTAGGGTCATCGTTTTCATCATTCAGCAACTCTCTTCCTTTTTCATAAAAGAATTTAAACCATCCGCCTTTATGACGAGAAGGTGTGGACGTTGCCTGGATGGGTTTTTTCATCACCCGGGAATTTTCTTTATCGTACTCCTGCATGCCGCGTATAACAAGTCCTACACCGGTAGCATACATTGGGCTTTTGACTTCGTCATATCCTTGGCCAAGATGTTCATTAGGATAACCGATACGTGTATCCATACCCGTTATATATTCTACCAGCTGGGTCACGTGTTTCAGTTGTGATCCTCCCCCGGTGACAACGATTCCGGCAATCAGTTTCTTCTCGAATCCCGAGTTACGGATTTCATAATACACATTTTCAATAATCTCTTCCATTCTTGCCTGTATGATGCTGGCGAGATTCTTCACGGAAATTTCTTTTGGCTCACGCCCTCTTAAGCCGGGAATGGAAACAATTTCATTATCCTTCATTTGTTTTGCAAGAGCAGAACCGAATTTTACTTTCAGCAATTCAGCCTGGCCCCGTATGATGGTACAACCTTCTTTTATATCTTCTGTAATCACGTTTCCTCCAAAAGGAATCACGGCGGTGTGCCTGATAATTCCATCCTGGAAAATTGCAACGTCCGTTGTACCTCCTCCGATATCCACCAGTACCACACCTGCTTCTTTTTCCTCTTCGGTAAGTACCGCTTCCGCGGAAGCGAGAGGTTCTAAAATGAGATCAATCGGTTTCAAACCTGCTTTGGTAACACATTTATGTATATTCTGAGCAGCAGTGATCAGGCCGGTGATAATATGACAATTGGCTTCAAGACGAACTCCCGACATACCAATGGGTTCTTTAATTCCCTGTTCATTATCAATAATAAACTCTTGTGGTATTACATGAATAATTTCCTCTCCGGGAGGCATAGCCAGTTTGTACATGTCATCGATAATTGCATCAATGTCGGACTGGCTGATTTCATCAACTATGTTTGAGCGGGTGATCATCCCACGGTGCTGTAAACTTTTAATATGCTGACCGGCAATACCAACATAAACTTCTTCAATCACCACATTCGATTTATTTTCGGCTTCGGCAACAGCCTCCTTAATCGAATTAACGGTTTTTTCAATATTAGCCACTACACCACGCATCACACCCAGTGATTCTGATTTCCCCATTCCAAGGATCTCAACCTTCCCTACTTCGTTTCTTTTACCAACGATAGCACAAATTTTTGTGGTTCCTATATCAAGACCAACGATGATCGCTCCGTTTTCCATTTAATAGTTTAGTTGTAAGAGTTTTTTATTTATTTTTTGATCTCTTTGAAGTCAGGATTTTTTGAACAGATCACCTGGTCTTTATATTTCAGATTAATATTCGAATATTTTTCCCATCCTGCTTTCTTAATACCTTCCTGGTAGAATATAAACAGATTTTCCATTTTTTCTTCAAACCCTTCGGTTGAACCAATGAGAATATTATGATCTCCAATCCTGGGGATCAATTCAATTTCGGAATGGTTGTTTACATAAAGCTGTTCGATCTGGGCATCCCAGAATTCATTTTCCTTTAAAAACAATGCAATTTCATTGAGCTGGATCAACACCGGCTTCGTGGTAGAATCCTTAACAGACGGTACTGCATATTTAATGCTTTGTGCCGCATAACCATCATAAATATTACCGCTGGCCACAATAACCTGGCAGGAGTATTTATCTGTTACAGGCATAAACACGCCCTGATCGTCAACATAGAAATGTTCGTTATCATAATTCACAATACGCAGAACCGGGTTGCGTTGCCAGACGTCAATATTGACATATCCATCAATTGTTGAATATACTTCTGCTTTGCCTATGAAAGGATTACTGTAAACTATTTTTTCCAACAGTCCTGTGTTGATATCCTTCATAGGACTACCCTTGATTTTACCACCTTTGGTGTTAAGCAATTGGAGTATGTCGGCCGGTTCAATAAAATAATGACCGGTTTGATCCGCAATCTTAATCCGCAACCCTTTGCAGAATTGTTCCTCCTGTTCCTGACCGGTAAATCCCAGTGATACCACGAGGACCAGGGCACCTATCGACCAGATTGCGATGTTCACGGCTTTTCGGTTAATTCGGATCATGCGGATTGTTTTTTATATTTATTTTCAAGAGCGTGCTTAATTTCCGGCACCAGTTCATCAATGTCACCTGCCCCCAATGTAAGCACTACTGAAGCTGATGATTGAAGTATCTGTTCTGTTATATCATTTCTTGAGCAAATTTGCGTCTTAGCCCCGGTAACTTTTCCGGCAATCATTGCAGAGGTCACGCCCGGTATAGGAAGTTCCCTTGCGGGATAAATTTCCATAAGGATCAATTCATCAAGATGAGACAGACTGGTTCCGAAACCATCCGCAAAATCCCTTGTCCTTGAATAAAGATGAGGTTGAAATATTCCCAATACTTTTTTTCCCGGATATAATTCCTTCACTGATAAAATAGTGGCTTTTAATTCTTCAGGATGATGGGCGTAATCATCTATAAAAATTATTTCCGGCTCGCGAATCTGGTAATCAAATCGTCTTTTTACCCCATGAAAAGTCTCAAGTGCTTCATTAATTCCATCTATTGAAATCCCAAAAGTATGACAAGCGGCAATTGCACCGGTAGCATTTTCAACATTATGACGCCCCGGCCATGTCAGTACAAAATCATGGTAGGTTTGTGCAGGTGTTTCCAGGTCAAAAACATAATTGTGATTCTGCACTCTTACATTGAATGCCCTGTAAGAAGCAGCTAAATCAATCGCGTAAGTAAAAGCCGGCACAACATTTCCAGTTAATTGTAAACCGGTTTTGCATATCAGCGTTCCGTTTGCTTTAACCTGGGAAGCAAACTGTGAATACGACTCTACCATGGCTTCCTGGTTGCCATAAATATCAAGATGATCGGCATCCAGTGACGTGATCACAGAAATATCAGGATGCAACGTGAGAAAAGAACGATCGAATTCATCGGCTTCTACAATCACTACCTCTTTTTCAGATGAAGGATCTGACAGCAACAAATTGGTTTCATAATTTTTAGAAATACCTCCTAAAAAAGCCGTACAGTTTATTTTGTTATACCGGAGTATATGAGCAATCATAGTGGATGTAGTAGTTTTGCCATGTGTTCCAGCAACTGCAATAGTTGTAGAATCCCTGGTTATCAAACCAAGTACTTCTGAACGCTTCCACATTTTGTAACCACATGCAAGGAGGTGATTGTACTCAAGGTGATTTTTGGGTATGGCTGGAGTGTAAATAACCATTGCCTCAGAATTTAATCCTGCTCCTGAAAGAAAATGAGGCAGCTGATCAACCGCATCCGTAAAGTGAACGTTTATTCCCTCCTGCTCAAGAGCATTGGTTAATGTTGTAGCGGTTTTATCATATCCACAAACGTGCTTGCCGGATGCTTTGAAATACCGTGCAAGGGCACTCATGCCAATGCCTCCGATACCTAGCAGGTAAACATATTTTATGGATGTGAGTTGTAACACTTTTAAATATTTATATTTTGGAAATGAATTAATTTTTTAATTTTTAATGATGGATAATACATGTTGTGCTATGATCTTTGCAGAATCACGTATCGCCAACCGTGAGATATTGGTTCCAAGAGTATTTTTTCGCTCGTTATCCGACATCAGCACAAGGGCAGTATCCACCAGGTTATTCATAGAGTCAGCATCTTTTACAAGCACAGCCGCATTTTTCTCTACCAGTGCTTTGCAGTTATGAGTCTGATGATCTTCTGCTGCAGTGGGTAAGGGTACAAGGATAGCAGGTTTCCCAACAATGCACAATTCAGAAACTGTACTGGCTCCTGCGCGGGAAATTATTACATCTCCCATCGTGTAAGCAAGATCCATTCTTGAAATAAAATCATATACTCTGATTCCTTTGTCTTTTATGGAAGCAACGGTCTGTGAAGCTTCGTCATAAAACCGCGGACCACTTTGCCAGATGAGTTGCACTCCCTGTGAAACAATTTTATCAAGATGCGCTTTAACAGCGAGGTTAATACTGCGGGCGCCCTGGCTTCCACCAATGACAAGTAAGGTGGATTTATTCGGATCAAGTTTAAAATAATCTGATGCTTCGGTTTTTTTACCCTGGGTCACCACCATATTTTCACGAACCGGGTTGCCGGTTAAAATAACTTTTGAAGCCGGGAAAAAACGGTCCATGCGATCATAGGCCACACAAATTTTTTCAACTTTTGAAGCCAGCAATTTATTCGTTACTCCGGGAAATGAGTTTTGTTCCTGTATAAGACCCGGAACTCCTTTTCTGGTAGCCATGTATAACAAAGGTCCGCTGGCATAACCACCTACACCAACAGCAACCTGTGGTTTGAACCGGTTAATTATTGTTCCTGCTTTCCACAAACTTCTCAACACGCGAAAAGGAAATGCGAGGTTTGATAATTTTAAACTTCTCTGGAATCCGGTTACGGGTAATCCTTCAATTGGATAACCTGCTGCAGGAACTTTTTCCATTTCCATTTTGCCATCTGCACCTACGAATAAAATATCAATGGAAGGCTCAATACTTTTTAGAGCATTTGCGATTGCAATTGCCGGAAAGATATGCCCACCTGTTCCCCCTCCGCTAATTATAACCCGATGTTCAGACTGCAAGTTGTTTTTCCCCTCCTTCCTTTTCATAATCCCTGCTTACGCTTAGAATAATTCCAATGCCGATACTAGTGAACCATATTGATGTTCCTCCCATACTTAACATGGGTAACGGCTGACCGGTTACAGGAAATAAATTCACTGCAACTGCCATATTAATCATAGCCTGGAATGTTAAACTGAATGCACAGCCAATGGCAAGGAATGTAGCAAATGCACGGGGTGAAGCCTGTGCAATTTTAATAGCCCGGTAAAATAAAACCAGGTATAACACTACTACCAAAGCACCTCCGGCAAGACCGTATTCTTCAATGATAATTGCATAAATAAAATCAGAGTACGGGTGGGGAAGAAAATTTCTTTGTGAGCTGTTGCCGGGTCCTTTACCAAAAAGTTGTCCGGATGCAATAGCAATTTTAGCCTGTTGTGATTGATAGCTTCCCGATCCGTCATCGTTAACAAATGTCTCAAGTCGCTTTTCCCAGGTGCTGATACGTCCTTCAAACCCTGTTACTTTTGAAATAAGAATAAACATACCAAAAGCAAACAGGGCAATTCCTATTAACGACAAAATGTATTTGATGTTGATCCTGCCAATGATCATAAGTATGACACACGTACTGAACAACACCGCGGCAGTTGAAAAATTTGCAGGCAATATCAATCCGCAGGTAATCAGCACAGGCGCCATGATCGGTAAAAAGGCGGCTTTAAAATCTTTAATTACTTCCTGTTTTCTTGACAGCGCACGGGCCACAAACATAATAAGAGCAAGCTTTGCAAGATCGGATGTCTGAAATGAAAGATTTACTATAGGAAGAGTAAGCCACCTGCTGGCTTCATTCAGATTAGTACCCATTAATAAAGTAAGCAATAACAAGGGCATGGCAATCAGGATCGCAATTTTCGACACCCGTGCATAAGCTGTATATTTTACAAGATGGGCCAGGTACATCAGTCCGAACCCGAACAACAAAATAAAAGCATGTTTGAATAAATAATATTCTGTATTACCGGATTGGTATTTGTACGCCAGCGTACCGGTAGAACTGTAAACTGCCAGAATAGAAAATATAGAAAGCAGCATCACGGTTAGCCAGATAACCCTGTCGCCCTTAAAATAATGTTCCAGCCAATTATTATTCATTTCGCAATGCTATTTAATTTAATTCTTAAAGATTTTTTACTGCTTTTTTATATTGCCACCCACGATCTTCATAATTTTTGAACAAATCAAAGCTGGCGCAGGCAGGCGATAATAAAACAACATCTCCTTTACGTCCTTTTTCATAGGCAGCTTTCACCGCATCGTTTGCTGATTTAGTATCTGTGATGTCGGTAACAATATCGCCGTACGCTTCATGGATTTTATCGTTATCAACTCCAAGACACACGATCGCTTTGACTTTTGTTTTTACAAGTTCCCGTAGTAAGTCATAATTGTTTCCTTTATCAACACCTCCAACTATCCACACAATTGGTTTCTGCATACATTCAAGTGCATACCAGGCTGAATTGATGTTAGTAGCTTTGGAATCATTGATGAACTCGATGCCGTGTACGGTCATCACATGTTCCAGCCGGTGTTCAATATTCTTAAAGTCTGAGAAACTCTCCCTGACCACATCTTTGCGGATATCGATAATCCTTGCCGCGATGCCTGCAGCCATACTGTTGTAAAGGTTGTGTTTGCCCTGAAGAGCCAGTTCGAATATTGACATATGTAAGTGTTGGTTTTTTATATTGATTTGTAGTTGTTCATCCTTTACGAAAGCCTGCATACCTTCTTCTTTTTTAATTGAAAAGGGATAGTGTGTTGCAGCAATGTTACGACTGGAAATTTCATTAATTATAATTTCGTCATCTGCGCAATAAATAAAGGAATCACCTTTATCCTGGTTACCTGTAATCCTGAATTTTGAATTCACATAATTCTGCAGTTTGTATTCATATCGATCCAGGTGATCGGGGGTGATGTTAAGCAGGATAGCGATTTCAGCTTTGAAATCATACATGCCATCAAGCTGAAAACTGCTTAACTCAAGAACATAATAATCATAATTATTTTCTGCTACCTGCAATGCGAAACTCTTTCCCACATTTCCTGCCAGCCCGACATTTAAACCCGCTTTTCGCAGAATATGATAAGTCAGCATTGTGGTAGTAGTTTTACCATTCGTGCCGGTAATACAAATTTTATGTGCGTTTGTGTAGCGACCGGCAAATTCGATTTCTGATATTACCGGAATATTTTTAGATTTTATTTTTTTAATAATATCCGATTTATCAGGGATACCGGGGCTTTTAATTACTTCTACAGCATTCAGTATTGCTGCTTCAGTATGCATTCCTTCTTCGTATGGAATTCCTTTAACGGCAAGCTGATCGCGGTAGGCTTCTTTGATCGGACCGCTATCGGATACGAAAACATCAAAGCCCTGCTTTACAGCAAGCACGGCAGCACCATAACCGCTTTCACCTGCACCCAGGATAACTATCTTTTGTTTGCCGCTCACCTTTATTATCTCAGCTTTAATGTTACAACACTCAGCACTGCCAGCATGATTCCCACAATCCAGAAACGGGTTACTATTTTTGATTCATGATAACCGAGCTTCTGATAATGATGATGTAAAGGCGACATTTTGAATATGCGGCGACCCTCACCATATTTCTTTTTCGTATACTTGAAATAACTTACCTGTACCATAACCGATAAATTTTCAACCAGGAAAATTCCGCATATAATAGGGATCAATAATTCTTTACGGATGGCGATTGCGAAAACAGCTATGATTCCTCCCAATGCAAGGCTGCCCGTATCACCCATAAATACCTGTGCGGGATATGCATTGAACCAAAGGAACCCGACACATGCTCCTACAAATGCACTCATGAAAACCATGAGCTCGCCTGCATTAGGGATATACATGATATTAAGATAATTTGCAAACACCATGTTTCCTGAAACGTAAGCGAAAACCGCAAGAGTGGAACCAATTATTGCTGAAGTTCCCGTTGCAAGTCCGTCAATTCCGTCGGTGATATTAGCACCGTTCGAGACTGCGGTTACAATAACAATAACAATAAATACAAAAATCACCCAGGTAAACTTTCCGGAAGTATCGCCCATCCACTCTCCTATTTTTGAATAATCGAATTCATTATTTTTCGTAAATGGAATCGTTGTGGTGGTCGATTTGATATCTTCTGAAGAATAAAGCGTATTCTCACTTGCCTGCAATTCATCAACTATGGTAGAATGATTGCTCATAGTTATTTTCTGACCCGCCATACGCTCGCGCACCACAATATCATCATGAAAATATAACAGTGATCCGATGATAAGACCGAGACCAACCTGTCCGATAACTTTAAATTTCCCGGCAAGGCCTTTTTTATCCTTTTTAAAAACTTTGATGTAATCATCAATGAAACCAATTATACCCAGCCAGACTGCTGAAAGGATCATTATGATGATATAGATGTTATGCAGTTTTGTGAAAAGTAAAACCGGTATGAGGATAGCTGAAAGAATGATGAGACCTCCCATGGTAGGAGTTCCCTGTTTTTTTGACTGACCCTCAAGACCCAGATCGCGGATAGTCTCACCTACCTGTTTTCTCAACAGCATGCGGATGATGCCTTTTCCAAGGATCAGGGTGATAAACAACGACAATATAATAGCCATTGCAGACCGAAACGAGAGATACCGGAACAAACCCGCACCGGGCAGGTCAAAATTTTTATCGAGGTAATCGAACAGGTAGTACAACATCAGCTTTCAAATATTTTAAATGAATCCTCGAGTACTTGTTTATCATCAAAGGGATATTTAACACCCTGTATCTCCTGGTATTTTTCATGACCCTTACCGGCAACAAGAATTATATCACCGGGTTTTGCCAGGCTGCATGCAACTTTCAAAGCTTCTTTACGATCAGTAACGGCAAGTGCTTTTTTAAAATGCTGGGGCTGAACACCGGCTTTCATTTCCTCAATAATTCTTTCCGGATCTTCTGAACGCGGATTATCGGATGTAAGAATTACTTTATCACTCATCTCACATGCAATTTTTGCCATTACCGGCCTTTTGGCGGCATCGCGGTCGCCGCCACAACCTACGACCGTAATTACTTTTTCATTGCCTGTGCGTATATCCTTGATTGTACTGAGCACATTCTGCAACGCATCAGGCGTGTGTGCATAATCAACAATGCCCATAATATGATTTCCCGACACTACATATTCAAACCTTCCTTCAACAGCAACTAAACTGCTGATGGCAGTCAACACCTGCAGCGATTCTTCACCAAGCATAATTGCAGTTGCATATACGCCTGTTATGTTATAAGCATTGAATGTTCCAATTAACCGGCATAACACTTCATTACCATCAATATTCAATAACAACCCGGAAAAGGTGTTTTCAATAATGCGGCACCTGAAATCGGCCATTGATTTAAGTGCAAAACTTTTTTTAGTTCCTTTAAAATTTTGAACCATGATCTTACCATTCCGGTCATCAGCATTAAAAATCGCAAATGCATCGGAACCGAGCTGATCAAAAAAGCCCTTTTTAGCTCTTATATATTCATCAAACGTTTTATGATAATCGAGATGGTCATGCGTGATGTTGGTGAAAATACCACCGGTAAAAGTTAATCCTGCAACCCGTTGCTGCACTATTGCATGAGAGCTCACTTCCATAAAGCAGAACTCACAGTTTTCACGAACCATAGTGCTCAGCAGCGCATTAAGTTTAACGGGATCGGGAGTGGTATGGGTTGCCGGATAGACTTCCTCATTGATCTGATTTTGCACCGTTGAAAGCAGTCCGCAACGATATCCGAGTTTGCGGAACAAATGAAAAAGTAACGTAACAGATGTTGTTTTTCCATTGGTACCGGTTATGCCTACCAGTTTTAAAGATGTGGAAGGATTATCATAAAAATTAGCTGCAATCACAGATAATGCAAGCGCACTGTCGGTAACTTTAACATAGGTTACGCCCTGCCTGATTGTTTTAGGAAATTGTTCACAAACAACGGCAGCAGCACCTGCTGTTACAGCTTTTAAAATATAATCATGGCCATCGGCTTTAGTTCCGCGAACAGCAACAAATAAACTGCCTTTCACAACATCGGATGAACTGAAAACAATGGAGTCCACCTCCACTGATGTGGAACCAATTATTTCAAGCAATCCTGCTTTATACAATATTTCCTTGAGTGATTTCATCAACCCAGCTGTATAATAATTTCCTGTCCTTTTTGTATTTTACTGCCGGCACCTACCGATTGACGGATTACCGTGCCCCTTCCAACTATCCTCACCTGCAAACCTTTACTTTCAAGAAGATAAATGGCATCGCGCAAGCCCATACCCACAACGTTAGGAACCTGGTCATGACGAAATTTTACGCCTGTGAAAACCACATTATCATCAGTTGAACGGGCTGCGATCCAGCGGTCCTGGTTATCGGGTAAACTTGCAGGAATATTAAGTGTTTTTACAACCGTTGCGGTTTGGCGATACTGACCATTTTTTGCAGCAGGTACATTCTGCGCAAGGTTCTCCTCCAGTTTGAGTTCTTTATGCAGTTCGATACTGCTTGCAAAAACTTTATCGGCAATTTCCTTAAAAATAGGACCTGCCACCTGAGAGGCATAATACATTCCACCATTGGGAGCATACACCACCACGATGCAACTGTACTTAGGATTATCAGCAGGAAAGTATCCCACAAATGATGCCTGGTAACGCATTTTACCGGTCTTGTACCCTTCCTTTAGATTAGCAATCTGCGCGGTTCCTGTTTTACCGGCAATTTTATACTGTGCATGGCGAAGGTTGGTAGCGGTACCTCTTTCAACAACACCTTCAAGCATCACCTTTACTTTCGCAATTGTTGAGGGTGAAGCGATGCTGTCGCGGATAATCACCGGTTTAAATTCTTCTACCAGATGTCCCTTGTTACGGATTTCTTTAACGAACAACGGTCTTACCATTCTCCCGTTATTGGCTACTGCATTATAAAAAGTAAGTATCTGCAAAGGTGTCAATGAACACTCATAGCCAATAGAGATCCATGGCAGCGATACTTTTGACCAGTACTTATGATCGGTATTTTTAAGAAACGGAGTTCCTTCTCCTGGAATCTGCAAATCCAATTTGTTTCCTATGCCAAAACTTTTAACACGATCAATAAAGTTTTGCGGATTTTTAGAATAATACTGGTGCACCATTTTAGAAATTCCCACATTGGAACTCACTTCAAAAACATTCTGGACAGTTATTTTTCCATAACCACCATCGTGTGAATCTTTCATGATGCGATTGGAAAAACGCACTGCACCTCCTTGTGTATCTACAATATCATCAAGGTCTACATAACCATCTTCAAGCAACGCCATTATAGAGGCAAGTTTGAAAGTAGATCCCGGTTCAGTGCTTTCACCAACACCAAAATTGAATTCTTCCCGGTAACGGCCATCAGTTCCTCTTTTAAGATTGGCAATCGCCCTGATTTCACCCGTTGCAACTTCCATAAGGATCGCACAACCTTTTTCGGCATTATGTTTCATCAATTGATTTTCCAGGGAGTGCTGTGCAACATCCTGAATATTCAAATCAATTGTAGTAATTACATCATTTCCATCGCGAGGCTCAATTTCATTTTCGTCGTTGAGTGGTTTCCAAACGTTACCGGATATACGTTGCATCAACCGCATCCCGCTAACACCTTTCAGATGTTTATCGAATGCCCCTTCAATTCCCACCGGCTCAACATCGTCCATTTTATAACCTACTGTTCGCGAAGCCAGGTATTCGAACGGTTTTACTCTTTTGTTTTTCTGTTCAGGTATAAGCCCGCCCTTATAACGTCCCATTCTGAAAATAGGGAATTTTTTAACCGCCTGTAATTCCTTATAGGAAACACCTTTCTTCAATAAAAAATAACGTGCATTTTCCCTGCGCGCTTCCCTGAGAACTAACTTGTACTCTGAGGCAGGACGGTCTTTGAAAAGACGCGAAAGGGAAATGGAAAGAGAGTCAATATTATTATTAAAAATTTCTTTCGTAATGGATTCCGAAAGCATGTCAACACGCAGGTCATAAATAGGAACGGAAGTAGCGAGCAGACTGCCGTCAGAAGTATAAATATTTCCCCGCGCAGGTTCAATTTTATTTAAACGCGTTGTAAGACTATCGGCTTTTGCTCTCCATGAATCACCTTCAACAAACTGCAACTGCCAGATACGACCGACAATAGCAGCACCAAAAATGCAGATAAACAGGTATACCAGGTATACTCTTTTGAGGATGTCTTTTTTAGTGTCGCCCATAACGATCAGTCGGAGGATTTATCACTTTTGGGTTGGACAATAATTTTTTTGGGTGCTTCAACAGATTCTTTAATTCCCTGGGGTTCAACAGCACGGGCAACTTCCGATTGTTTACTGACAATCATCAGTTCCGACTTTCCCGTTATATATTCGGTACGAAGTGTTTTTAATTCTTTTGAAACAGCATCAATATCTCTTATGGTTCGTTCTGCGTAATAACTGTTAGCGATATAAACCAGTGCAATAAGCGTGAGAAAAAAAATGTAAGGCATCACCTTCATCAGCATATCCTTGCTGAATATTCCAAAGGAATTCAAGTAGCTGATAAACTTCCCCGGTGTGGCCGACCGTTTAGATTCTTTTACAGGAATCTCACGGGACGCAGCTATTTTTCTTTCGCGATTCATTGTGACATTAATCTGTTATAGTTTTTCAGCAATTCTAAGTTTGGCACTTCTCGACCGGGGATTATTTTTCACTTCATCAGCTGTTGGAACAACCGGCTTTTTAGTCAGCGACCGGAATTTTACGCCGGTATTGTTTCCATAGATATCCTTTTCATCACTACCTTCAAAATTCCCCTTAGCGATAAAATTTTTCACCAGCCTGTCTTCGAGTGAATGGTATGACATCACCACTAACCTTCCTCCGGGCACGAGCACATTTGCACACTGGCTGAGCAATTCTTTAAGTGCATCCAATTCCTGGTTAACCTCAATGCGGAGTGCCTGGTAAACCTGTGCCAGGTATTGTGATTCCTTTGCTTTAGGAACAAGATACCCGATGGCATTACGAAAGTCACCAGAGCTGCATAACGGTGTATGCATACGTGCCTTAACAATTGCAGCGGCTAGTGTTTTGGAATTTTTAACTTCCCCATAGGAAGAAAAAATACGCACCAGTTCTTTTTCCGGTAACGTATTCAGCAATTCCAGGGCTGTTTTTCCATGGCTTGTATCCATCCGCATATCGAGATCATGATCAAAGCGGATAGAAAATCCTCTTGTGGGTTCATCAAACTGGTGAGAAGAAACACCCAGATCAGCGAGTATTCCGTTTACCGGAACCAGGCTTTTCTGTTGAAGGTGTTCTTGCATATTTCTAAAATTATCCCTGATAAGAATAAACCGGTTATCATTGATCGCGTTTACTGCGGCATCTTCATCCTGGTCAAAGGCAACCACTTTCCCTTCACTCTCCCCCATTCTTTCCAGGATCCGTCTTGAATGACCGCCTCCTCCGAAAGTCACATCCACATAAATACCACCTGGACTGACACCGAGCCCTTCAATACATTCGTCGGGCATAACGGCATCATGGTATTTCATTTAATCGCCCCCCTCTTTTTCATCACCGAATATGTCTTCAGCCAGGTTAGCATAGCGTTCCGAATCTTCAGCAGTAGGTATATTGAATTTATCTTTAGCCCATATTTCAATCTTGTTGCCGTAAGTGGCGATTACCACTTCCTTACCCAGGGCAGCCCATTCCTGGAGGTGCTTCGGGATCAGCATCCTGCCCGCCGAATCCAGCATGATATCGGTAGCACCACGCGAAAAAAACCGCTGGTAGTCACGTACTGATTTCTTATAGGTATTTAGTTTATTGACTTTTTCGGCCTCCTTTTGCCACACCGGATAGGGTGTCATGGCCACACAATTTTCGAGACCCCGGTTCAAAACAAAACGGTCCTGCCAATCGACTGGGAGTTGCTTACGCAAGCCGGCAGGAACCATAATGCGGCCCTTCTCGTCGACTTTTACTTCATATTCCCCGATTAATTGTATCACTGTAAAGTTTTATTGAGTGGTTGAATGCAGCGTCCCTGTGTCCGGTAGTCCCTTTCCGGTTATGGTGGGTAAAGGTAAAAAAGAAAATCCCACATTTTACCACGCTATTTCAAAATTGTTAATAAATTTTAATTTGATCGCAAACTAATGACTGAATTTATAATTTTAATTTCCATCAAATGTATTAATTAACGGGGTATTACGAGAAAAAGTATCCTCAAAAAATTCATGTGGTAAAAAGTGGAACCAATTGTAACAATAGGGCTTCCATTAAAAGTGTAACTTTGTTGCATCGGAGTCGAAAAGCTACTATGCAAGCTACTGAAAATAAGAAGTTTATAGATATTGACGAGATCTTTAAGAGTAAAAATCCGGGGTTATACCGTTTCCTTCCGGGATTGCTATTATCGTATTTAAAAAGGGTTACCCACCAGGAAGAAATCAACTCCTTTATTGATCGTCACGGACACAAACAAGCCTTTGAATTTGTGGATGCGATAATTGATGAATTTGGGGCAAAAGTAGAAGTGGAGGGTTTGGAAAACATTCCGAAAACAGGGGGCTGTGTATTTGCAAGCAATCATCCGTTAGGTGGATTGGATGCTATGGCAATGGTTCATGTAATTTCCAGGGTTCGGAAAGATATCCGATTCGTTGTTAATGACATCCTGCTGCAATTAAAAAATCTTTCCGGGATTTTCATAGGTGTTAATAAGCATGGCAAAAACTCGCCCGACATTTATAACAGCCTGGATGAACTATATGCTTCAGGCAATGGCGTGTTAATTTTTCCTGCAGGTTTGGTTTCGCGCAAGCAAAAAGGGCAAATTGTTGATCTTGAGTGGAAAAAGAGTTTTGTTACCAATGCCCGGAAACATAGTATACCGGTAATCCCGGTTTTTATAGAAGGAAAGAACTCAGAATTTTTTTATAATTTTTCTAATTTCCGTAAACGTGTGGGAATAAAGGCCAATATTGAGATGCTATACCTGGCTGACGAAATGTACAGGCAAAAGAATAAGACAATTACCGTTATATTTGGCAAACCAATTCCTGCTTCGTTTTTCGAAACGGCATATCCAGATAAAAAATGGGCACAACTGGTTAAAGAACATGTTTACAAACTGCCGGGAGGAGGTCATCACCAGTTGATGACTGCACCAAAGTAAAAATTATGGAACCTATTATCCAGCCTGTTGCAAAAGCCCTCCTGGAATCGGAACTTACCCCGGTAAAATTTGTGCGTGCCACTAACAATGGTGCCAACCACATCTACATTATCACCCATCACGATTCTCCTAATATTATGCAGGAAATTGGCCGCTTGCGCGAAGCAACCTTTCGTGCCGCAGGAGGTGGAACGGGTCATTCCATAGATATTGACGAATATGATGTTGCTCCTGCACCCTACCGCCAGTTAATTGTATGGAACCCTGAAGAAAAAGAAATTGTGGGCGGGTACAGGTTTATAGAATGCGCCAAGGCTCCCAGGGATGAGCAAAATAAAGTCCTGCTCGCAACAACTGAACTTTTTACATTTTCTGAAAAATTTGAAAAACATTATCTCCCATATACCATAGAGCTGGGAAGATCGTTTGTGCAGCCCCGTTATCAGCCTTCGAGTGAAAACCGCAAAGGATTATTTTCACTTGATAACCTGTGGGATGGACTTGGAGCTATTATTGTTGACCATCCGCATATCCGGTATTTCTTTGGCAAAGTAACCATGTACAGCCATTTCAATCCCATGGCAAGAGATATGATTCTGACTTTCATGAATCATTATTTTCCGGACAACGAAAATCTCGTTCACCCTATTCATCCGCTTCCGGTGATAAATGATACCAGCGAATTTGAAAAAGAACTGGAAGGCTTAAATTATAAGGATGGACACCGGATATTAAATCAGCATGTTCGTGCTTTGGATGAAAACATTCCGCCATTGTTTAATTCCTATATGAATCTTTCGGCCACTATGAAAACATTCGGTACCTCATTGAACGATCACTTCGGTGAAGTTGAAGAAACCGGAATCATGGTAACAATAGATGAAATTTATCACACCAAAAAGGAACGGCATGTATCCACATACCGAGCCTCAAAAAACCGTTAGCGCGGTATTACCGCAATGAATATTATTACCGCTGAATTTTTATGCAGCAACACCGATCACAAAAAGTGCCCCCCTGCCGATAAGCCTGAATTTGCCTTTATCGGAAGGTCCAACGTAGGAAAATCTTCGTTGATAAATATGCTGACTTCCCGAAAAGGACTTGCAAAAACTTCCGGCACACCGGGCAAGACACAACTTATCAATCATTTTTTAATCAATAATTCCTGGTACCTGGTTGATCTTCCCGGATACGGTTTTGCAAAAACATCGCAGACCAATCGTGAAAAATGGGAAAAGATGATTCGCAATTACCTCCTTAACCGGGAAAATCTAATGTCGATAATGGTGCTTATTGATTCACGGATTAAACCCCAGCAAATTGATCTGGAATTTATGCAATGGATGGGGGAAAGCAATTTACCTTTTGCCATTATTTTTACTAAAACCGATAAGATCACAAAAAATGAACTGGCAAGCAACCTCAGTACTTACCGAAAAAAATTACTTGATTTCTGGGAAGAACTTCCTCCGCATTTTATAACATCGGCTGAAAATAATTCCGGTAAAGATGATGTGCTGAATTATCTGGATGATGCAATTGTTTTGTTTGAAAAAAAGTAATCAAATAAATTCTCCAGTTTAGATTTTACTGTCCCTTAACTCCACTCATTTTCGCAAATTTTGTTGCAAAGGCTGTAATTTCTTCTGCCGTTTTTGCATCATTAGTTGCACGTTTGTAAGTATCGGCCATGCTTCGAAACGTTTCATAAAAAAGATGCTGCATTTCCTCAACCATCATCTTGTCGGTCCATAGGTCGATGCGCAATGTACTTTTGTCTTTTGCATCCCAGATAGAAATCATTACAGAGCTGCATTCTTTTTCACCTTCAATTCCTGAGTCATCAGCCGACCATAAAATTTTTTCAGGAAATTTATTTTCATTAAGTGTTACGCTAAAGCGGATATCAGATTTTTTCATTTCTATTTTTTAGGTTTATAACCGGATTGTTCAAGTATTTTTTGTGCATCATTTTCCGCCAGAATTTCGGGAAGTGATAATTCGCTGTTTTTTTCTGCATATTGCTGAACGATTTGCCAACCAATGAAGGATCCCAGTTTTCCGGGAGCTTCTTTTGGAAAACCACTCGTAGCAGGACCATCATTGATAAATTTTGCATAAAGCGATGCATCCGTATTAAAGAGTAATTTATTTTCTATAAAGAAAGCCCAGATATCGGATTCACTTTTCTTTGACCATTCAAGCTGCTCATTTGTATACCCTGTTAATAGTGTATCATTCATTTCAGGAGACATAGCCTTGCTGAAATATAACAGCTTTCCCTGATAAACAAGCTGACTCAATAATTCTTTTTTCACTGCAGCCACATCATATTCACTCTGGAACCATGCTTTGACAGCAGATGGAACAATGTATTCACGCCTAAATTTGCTAAACATATATTTTGGAATTCCAAGGCGGGCGTAGTATTGGGTGTTTTCTCCAAGAAACATGTCCAAGCCGATACCAATCACACTGTCGGTTGTAATAACTGCATAATTAAATGCGGATATATAGGTAACAATTCCGGGAACGGGCTTGTCAGGATAATGGTAGGATAAATGTTTCAGAAAAATTTCCATTTCCTGTTCCACATCAGTCATGCTGGAATACGCCGAATCGGTCAGCCGGTGAATATCAGATATTTCAGCATCATTAATAAACAGACTGAGCCTGTGAGCTACCATTGTATCCGGACCTTCCGGGATATCAATAATGCGATGGGTAAAAAGATCGAAAAAAGAACCATATTTTTTCTTAAGTGTTGTGAAATGGGGAAGGTTACCGGAACCCGTGGTGTTAAAGAGATCCTGGTCAAAACGCCGTGCTTTGGCATCCACTTCTATGTCGGAAACATCCACCTGCAGGGGGTTGTTATTACAAGCCACTATAAGGACTGAAAATAAAATAAATAGCAGTTTGTTAACTATTATCTTCATAAATTTGCTTAAAATTGAACTTAAACGACAAAATTATGAAGAAACTTGCTTTATCACTACTATTCGCCACATCTATAATTTCATCAGCATGGGCTCAGGAAGATGAGGACCAGATTTTCCATTTTGGTCTTAAAGCATCCCCAACTGTCAACTGGTTTCGCATTGAAGGCGATAATGTAAAAAATGAGGCCCTCCGTGTCGGCTTCACCTATGGATTGATAACTGAGTTCCGCATCACTAAAAATTATGCTTTTGCCACAGGCCTCGATATTTCCTACCGCGGTGGAAAGTACAGCGAAGAAAAACTGGTAGTGGATAATAACGGATTTGGTTATTTTATAACACTTGACCGGGTACAGCGATTTCAATTTGTTGAAGTACCCATTGCTTTGAAATTAAAGACCAATGAAATTGGTTATATGAAATACTATGGAACTTTTGGATTATTGCCCGGAGTACTCGTAAAAGCTACTGAAGATGTTGAATCTGAAAATAAAGCATTGCAACCCGACAGAAGTAAAAGAGGAAATCAGTCTGATTTTGCCGCATTTAACTTAAGTCTGCAGGTTGGTTTGGGTATTGAATACAACCTTGGAGGAAATACTTCTATGACCGCGGGCATTCATTATGTTAATGGCCTCATTGATATCTGGGACAGAAAAGATCTCCAGATGCGTTCCGACGGAATTGTACTGAACATCGGTGTGTTCTTTTAGATCATCATAATAAGAATCAAATCCCGCCCCAAAGCGGGATTTTTTTATTTCATAACTTTGTATCATGAAGATTGCTTTAGCTCAAATAAACTGCCACATTGGTAATTTTGAAAGCAACACCAACAGGATCATCAACCTTATTGAACAGGCGCATGCTGCAAAGGCCGATGTGGTTGTATTTCCTGAACTGGCCATTTGCGGCTACCCTCCTCTTGACTTTCTTGATTTTCATCATTTCACCGTGCAATGTGAAAATGCAATTGCACAAATTGCTACGTATTGTACGGATGTAATTGCCATTATTGGTTCACCGTCATTTAACCCGGTGCTTAAGGGTAAAAATTTATATAATTCTGCATTTGTTTGTGAAGCAGGAAAAGTAAAACAGGTTATTCATAAAACATTACTTCCAACTTATGATGTTTTTGATGAGTATCGCTACTTTGAACCCAATTATAATTTTGAAGTTGTTACCATTAAAGGACATCGGATTGCACTAACCATCTGTGAAGATTTATGGAATGAGGAAGATGATCCCATGTATGTTTCTTCACCGATGGAAAAACTGATGGAACAGCAACCTGAATTTATTATAAATATCGCTGCATCACCTTTTGATTTCAGGCAGGAAGAAAAGCGGAAAGCCATTTTGAAAAGAAATGTTTTGAAATATAAACTGCCTTTGTTTTACGTCAATCATTCAGGTGCACAAACGGATATTCTTTTCGATGGTGGATCAATGGCGTTGAACCGCAAGGGCGATATTATTGAAGAACTTGCCTATTTCGCTGAGGATTTTAAAATCGTTGATACAGATTTGCTGGAAAGCGCAAAGCCTCTTACCACTTCACGTGATAAAATGGAGCGAATTCACCGGGGCCTGGTGATGGGAATTTCAGATTATTTCAAAAAAATGAATTTTTCACAGGCAACACTGGGCCTGTCGGGTGGCGTGGATTCTGCATTGGTATTGGTGCTTGCTGTTGAAGCTCTTGGGAAAGAGAATGTTTTTCCTGTTATGATGCCCTCACCTTTTTCTTCCGGTCACTCAGTATCGGATTCAATAAAATTATGCGATCATTTGGGTATGGAGGCGCGGAAAATTGAGATCAGTTATATTTATGATCAGTTTTTACTGGCAACCTCACCGGCATTTATGAATAAACCTTTTAACGTTGCTGAAGAAAACATACAGGCAAGAATACGGGGCACTTTACTTATGGCACTGTCAAATAAGCATGGATACATCCTGCTAAATACGTCGAATAAAAGTGAGCTTGCTGTAGGATATGGAACGCTGTATGGCGACATGGCAGGTGGTTTATCTGTTATCGGGGATTTGTACAAAACAGAAGTTTATGAATTGTGCCGTTACATTAACCGCAATGGTGAACTTATTCCGCAGTCTATTCTTACAAAGCCTCCATCGGCGGAATTACGGCCCGGACAAAAAGACAGTGATTCATTGCCGGAATATGACATACTTGATGCCGTGTTATTTCAATACATAGAATCCCGCAAAGGACCTGATGAAATTATTGCATCCGGAATGGATGTGCAATTGGTACAACGGGTGCTGAAACTGGTCAATACCAATGAATATAAACGATTCCAGTTTGCTCCAATACTCCGCGTTTCTGCGAAAGCCTTTGGTAGGGGTCGAAGAATGCCCCTGGTAGCAAGGTACTTAAGCTAAATCATCCTGATTGGGGAACATTGGAGCTTTATTCTCGTAAACACAGAAATCCCTAATAACATTTACCTGTTGATAATCCTAATTGGATTAAGCCCCTTACGGGAAAAATATTACATTATTTTGCATAACAAATAAAATATATAACCAAATGAAAAAAATATTCTTAGTGGTCTCGGCATTTATGATTGCTGGCACTTCCCTTTATGCACAAAATACAACTGAAACTTTTGCTAAAAAAGATAATGTACTGGGATTCGGCTTTGGTATTGGAGGTGTTTACGGAATTACTTCCGTTTCATCGCAAAGTCCGGTTTTCGGAGTTCAGTATGATCGTGGTATCATTGAACTGGGATTTGGAGGCGTTATAGGTGTGGGAGGATTTATGGGATATAAATCTATAGTAGATAAATATGATGATTTTACCGGCACTTATAAAGATAAATACAGCATATTAATATTTGGAGCGAGGGGAACATTTCATTACGATTTATTTAGAGTAAAAAATCTGGATACCTATGCCGGTTCTATGATTGCCTTTCACTCAGTAGGTCACAAAAGAGATTATCCAAATAATTATCCTAGTTATTATGGCCCCGGAAGAAAGTCGCCGGGTAGTGCCGCTTATGCATCTATCTTCGCCGGAGCTAAATATTATTTTGCACCTCAGGTTGCAGCTTACGCAGAAGTCGGTTACGGTGTATCATGGCTGACCATGGGAATTGCATTTAAGTTTTAGAAAGATCAAAATTCTCAAGCAAAAAAAATGCCATGAAAAATTTTCATGGCATTTTTTTTTGTGATTACTCTGGTTTTTAAAGAATTTCCCAGGTATCTTTTCCGCGTAAGAGTTTATCAAGATCACCTTCACCTCTCTGAGAAATTGTATCGGCGATCTGCTGATTAAGGCCATCTTCGTAGCAGGGTCGTGCTTCGGTATAAAACACACCAAATGGACGCGGGAAATGATCTCCACCTTTACGTGGATTATCGAAGAAACGGCTGAGGATACCTGCTTTTACCCTGTCGGTTTCATCGTGCACCCATAAATCATCAACAGATACGTCCGACAAATTAACAACAACGGGTTTAAATCCATCCAGCTTCACACCCTTTTCGGCATTCTGTCCGAAAATAAGCGGCTTTCCATTTTCTACAAAAAGCGTTTCAATTTTTTTGGTTTCCTTATCCGTAAAGATTTCAAAAGCGCCATCATTAAATACATTGCAGTTCTGATAAATTTCTACAAACGAAGTTCCTGCGTGGTAATGCGCCCTGCGAAGAATATCTTTCAGGTGAACCGGGTCGCGGTCCATGGAGCGGGCAATAAAAGTTCCGTCGGCTCCAAGGGCAAGTGCAGCGGGATTGAAGGGATGATCAACCGATCCGAAAGGAGTAGATTTTGTTATTTTTCCTACTTCCGAAGTGGGAGAATATTGTCCTTTTGTTAATCCATAAATTTCATTGTTGAATAGCAACAGGTTAATATTAAAATTTCTGCGCAGCAAATGAATGAAGTGATTGCCTCCTATTGATAAAGAGTCACCGTCGCCGGATACCATCCACACACTAAGATCAGGACGCGTTGCTTTTAATCCGCTTGCAATAGCTGCCGCTCTTCCGTGAATGGTATGTATACCAAAAGTTTCCATATAATACGGAAAACGTGAGGAACATCCGATACCTGAAATGAAGACAATATTTTCGCGTGGAATACCTAATTCAGGCATTACAGTCTGAACCTGTTTCAGGATGGAATAATCACCACAGCCGGGACACCATCTGACATCCTGGTCGGTGACAAGATCTTTAGAAGTTAATTTTGGTTGAGCTGGATTTGCTGCTACTTCTGACATTGTGTAGTATGTTATAAATATATTCCTTAATTATTGTACCTGGAGACTTTCGATTTTCTCCATGATCTCACCTGAAGTGAACGGCATGCCCTGAATTTTATTGAAAGGAATTGCAGGGATCATGTATTTATCACGGATCACCTTTGCCAGTTGACCGGTATTCATTTCAGGAATTAAAACCTGGTCGAAGCTATAAAGTATTTCACCAAGGTTTTTAGGGAACGGCTTGAGATAACGGATTTGTGCATGTGAAACATCATATCCTTTTGCACGGGCATCAATTACAGCTGTTTTAATGGCTCCATAGGTAGAGCCCCATCCAACAATCAGCAGTTTACCTTTATCATTTCCATTGTCGATTGTTTGTAAGGGAATATAGTCGGCCACCATTTCCACTTTATTTTCACGCATGTGAACCATGAATTCATGATTCTCGGGATCGTAAGAAATATTTCCGGTTTCATGCTGCTTCTCAATACCCCCAATACGATGTTCCAGTCCGGGAGTACCGGGAATGGCCCATGGCCTCGATAATTTCTCATCGCGTTTATAAGGAAGATATTTTTCACCATTTTTCTCAGTGGTGAATTTCACATTGATTTCACCGAGTCCGTCGCTTTGCGGAAATCTCCACGGCTCAGCACCATTGGCAATATAACCGTCGGAGAGAAACATAACGGGAGTCATAAATTCCAGGGCGATGCGACAAGCTTCAAAAACAGTTTCAAAGCAATCGGCCGGTGAATTGGCTGCGATCACCGGCATAGGTGCTTCACCATTTCTTCCATGGAGTGCCTGTAGTAAATCTGATTGTTCTGTTTTAGTCGGTAATCCTGTAGAAGGTCCTCCGCGTTGCACGTTGATGATGAGCATAGGTATTTCCAGCATTACTCCTAAACCCATGGCTTCCCCTTTAAGGGCAATACCCGGACCTGAGGATGCGGTTACGGCAAGATCACCTCCGAATGAAGCACCTATCACTGAACAAATAGCGGCTATTTCATCCTCTGCCTGGAATGTTCTCACACCAAAGTTTTTGTATTTTGCCAGTTCATGAAGAATATCAGAAGCAGGCGTAATCGGATAGGTTCCATAAAACAAACGCAGGCCCGATTTTTTAGAAGCTGCAATAAGTCCAAGTGCCGTTGCTTCATTACCCATGATGTTGCGATAAACTCCGGGCTCCATCTTAGCCGGATTCACAATATAACGGGTCATTATGGTTTCGGTTGTATCACCAAAATTGTATCCGGCTTTCAGGATTTTAATGTTGGCATTAAGAATGTCGGGTTTTTTCGAAAATTTCGATTCAAGGAATTTAATGCTGTTATCGAGTGAGCGGTTGTACATCCAGTAGAGAAAACCCAGAACAAACATATTCTTTGAACGGTCAATCTCCTTGGTACTTAAGCCGGAATCCGTTAAGGCAGCCCGTGTCATTTTTGTTACATCAATGCGAATGAGACGGAATTTTTCCAGTGATCCGTTCTCCAGCGGGTTATCGACTTCAGCGATACCGGCCAGTCGAAGATTTTTTGTATCGAATCCCTCAATGTTGGCAATTATGGTTCCGCCATTTTTCAACTGACGCAGATTTGCTTTCAGAGCCGCAGCATTCATTACCACCAGCACATCGCATTTATCACCGGGTGTATAAATACTGGTACTTCCGAAATGCAACTGGTAACCGGAAACTCCTGCCAGTGTTCCCTGCGGAGCCCTGATCTCAGCGGGGAAATCGGGAAATGTGCTGATGTCATTTCCAAAAAGTGCGGCCGTATTGGTAAACTGGGTTCCTGTTAATTGCATTCCGTCACCGGAATCGCCTGCAAATTTGATGATTACCCGTTCAAGGGTATCTGTTTTCTGCTCCATTTATAATCAGATGTTATGTAACAAACCTACGCTATTTTTAATAGCAATGGCAAAGTTACGGTGAATTAATGAGGGGTCAAAAGATGAACTACATGATTTGAATCAATTCAATCTGTATTCGCAGAATAAAATAGTTATTATTTGATACTCAAGTATTTAATTTTCACCTAAGTAGCATTTCTCCGTCAATGTTATTATCTTTACATACAACAATATCATTTGAAAAATGATAAGAATCATAAGCAGTTTACTACTACTCATTACATTTTCCTTCCAGCTATCCTCACAAAGCCTGGTCAGTACTTCTGTTCTGCCAAGGAATGCGGTGCTTGAAATGTTCAATGGTATTAATTGCGCCTTTTGTCCTGATGGCGATTTGAGAGCTGCCCAACTCGTGAGTGCCTTCCCGGGAAGGACCGTTGTTATTATCATTCATACCGGACCGCTGGCAGATACATTTCCCGGGCAACCGGATTTCAGAACACCCTTTGGTGCGGCGATCGACAGTATGGCGGGTGGCACCAATTATCCTTCCGGAACCATGAACCGGGTGGTGTGGCCGGGCACGTACAGTCAGCCACCTTTTTTTCCGCAAAATCCTCCCAACAATCTCGTAATCCGCAGGCCTGGCTGGTGGGATAATGCCTACCCGACTTCAGGAACAGGTGCTGATATTATTTTGAACGGAGGAAATACGCCGGTAAATATTGGAGCAGAAACTATCTGGAATGACATCACCCGCGAACTGATTATAAACGTGGAATTATATTATACAAGCACAGAAACTCAGAACAATAAACTCAATGTGGCCTTCCTGGAAAATGGCGTTATCGGTATTCAATCTACACCCAATGGTTATGATTCAAGCTACGTGCACGATCATATGTTGCGCCACCTGGTTACCGGTCAGTGGGGTGATACTGTTACTACCACTACACAGGGAACGTTAGTAACCCGCACATATGCTTACACTGTTCCTGCCGGATTCAACATCGAAAATAGTGATCTTGCAATTTTTGTTACACAAAGCGACAACAAGCATACGCATACATCGGTCACATTGAATGCAAAAAACGGCACCACTGTCGGACTTGCTGACAATGCTGAATTCAATGCTCTTAAAGTATATCCGAATCCTGTTTCATCGGAAATTATTATCACAGGGTTAAATGAGAATACAAACAAAATTGAGATTGTAAATCTTTTGGGGGAAACGGTGATGCATTGTGAAACCGGGTCAGAAATTATTACAGCTGATGTATCTGCATTACCGGCCGGACTTTATTTCATAGCCATCCATTCAGAGGGAAACAGTATAGTGAAAAAATTCATAAAAGAATAGGCGGAAATTTTATCAATTGCTTTCCTTTAAAAGGAAAATCTCAAATAACATATTTTAATTCCTTCTGCAAGATATCGTTTTTCATAGGTTGTAGTAATAGAAAGAATTTCATCCGTAAAGGTTTCGTTATACAGATCATGAGTTGCTACTTTCACATTGCAATTCATTTCCTTCACTTTTTCAAGAGTATAATCAAATAAGAAAGCGTTATCGGTTTTCAGATGCACGATACCTCCGGGAGGCAATAACGATTTATACATTTCAAGAAAACGGGGTGAAGTCATGCGGGTATTTTCGCGTGTTTTTTGTGGCTGCGGGTCGGGAAACGTAATCCATATTTCAGCAACCTCACCCGGCAAAAAATAATGATGCATTTGTTCGATGGGTATACGAAGAAACGCTGCATTCAAAATATTATCTTCATTTGCTGTTTTAGCTCCTTTCCATAGCCGGGCACCTTTTTTATCAATCCCAATAAAATTTGATCCCTGGAACATCAATGCCATGTTGATTGTGTACTCTCCCCTTCCGCATCCCAGTTCAGCAACGATAGGATGATTATTGTGAAATACGAGTGCATTCCATTTGCCCTGCAAAAAAAAATTCACAACAGGTTCGCGCACACCCGGCTGAAAAACCCTTTCCATGGTTTCAAGTTCAGCAAATCGCTTTAATTTGTTCTTTCCCACTTTATAAAATAAAACATTCAGCCGGCGAAAGTAGTGAATAAAGTCATGTACTTTTGTTCACATGAAGCACCCGCAAATAAAAGTTCTGGTTGCGCCGCTTGACTGGGGCCTTGGACATGCTACGCGGTGCATCCCGGTAATCAGGGAACTTTTATTGCAACAGGCCGAAGTAATAATTGCCGCATCAGGAAATGGTTTTCAACTGTTGAAAAATACGTTTCCGGATAGTACTTTTATTGACATCCCGGGAATACGTATACACTATCCTGCAAAAGGTTCCATGACCTTATCAATAGTGATACAACTTCCTGCCATCTTCAAAGCCATCCGTAAAGAAAAAGAAATGCTAAGCAGCATGATTGATTCGCACGGGATCACACATGTAGTATCCGATAACCGTTATGGCTTATATGATAATCGGGTTAAATCTGCTTTTATTTCACACCAGGTAAGCATTAAAAATCCTGGATTGCTGAAATTTACAGAACCCTTGCTTTACCGGATGCACAAAAAACGAATTGAGAATTTCCATGAACTGTGGATTCCGGATTTTCAGGGTTCTGAAAATTTAGCAGGTAGTCTTACCGAAACGCCTGGCCTCACAATTCCTAAAAAATACACCGGAATTTTATCACGGTTTAATCACAGTATCCAAAAAGCTGATAAGAAATATGAATCCATTGCCTTATTATCAGGACCGGAACCGCAGCGGTCGTTGCTTGAAAAAAAACTTAAAGATTATTTTTTAACCCTGGCGGAAAAATGTTTAATCATACAGGGAATCCCGGGAATACCCTCACGAAACTTAATTAATAATGTTGAAATAATAAATGCCATCACTGATACCGAATTACAACAATGGCTGCACCCCGATACCACTCTTTTCTGCCGGCCCGGTTATTCAACATTAATGGATCTCGCAATTCTGGGTCACCGGAAAAATGTTTTCATCCCTACTCCGGGCCAAACGGAACAGGAATACCTGGCTGATCGACTAAAAAATCTTTATAGTTATACAATAGTGAATCAAAATGATCCTGTTCCTGACGCTGTTCAACCGGGAAAACAACTTCCGGATAATCACCGAAAAAACCTGATATCTTCAATTATCTCAGATTTTTTGAGGTAACAAGGACATTTTTTAATATTATTTTGCTGATTATCAGTGAATTGAATTTTCGATTTTTTTGTTTAACATTTTGTACCTAACATTGCACAATAATTCGGTTGTCCCGGTAATTCCGGAACATTAAAAGGGAATCCGGTGAAAAACCGGAACAGTCCCCGCTGCTGTAAGCCTGTATTAAACCTTATCTCACATAGTGCCACTGATTGTAACCACAACGGGAAGGCCGGGGTAAGGCAGGTGAGTCAGAAGACCTGCCGGTTAAATATTTATTCAGCCTTTCGGAGGAAAAGCGATGAGTAGGAATGGACCGGATTAATCTAGTAGTTCTCTCATTAATTTTCTCACGACAGTAAACCGCACTAACGGTGCATGGATACACGTGATGAAAAAATTGTTATTGATTAACATATTGCTTTTGCTTTTTGCAACAGCCCGTGAAACTATTTTTGCACAATCAACTGATACTGTCAGTCTGAAAAGTGTTGAAGTACTGGGATCGCGCGCAACTCTTTTTACCGGTGGTATTGCAACTATATTAACCGACAGTTCGCAACCCGCTGCATTTCACAATCGAACATTGTCAGAACTATTATCATCCAACTCAGCAGTATTTATAAAATCATACGGCACAGGTGGCTCGGCTACGATTTCTTCAAGAGGCACTGAGGCAAGGCATAATGCTGTTTTATGGAATGGATTCAGCATTAATTCTGCTACATTAGGATTGGCCGATTTATCAATGATCCCATCAGGCATGTCAGATAATATTACATTATATCATGGTGGTTCATCACCCGTAAATGGTAATGCTTCACTTGGCAGTGTGGTTGTGCTCGAAAATACTGTTCCCCGGTTTACACCTGCCAATAAAACTACGCTTATCGCGGAAGGAGGAAGTTTTGGAAATACACACGGTGCAATTACATCGGTCTGGAGCAATATGCTTTTACAAAGCAAAACTGTTCTCTTTTATGATGCTGCCAAAAACGATTTCAATTATGTAAATTTTACACATCGCGACAAGCCCACTGTGAAACAGCAACATGCTGCTTACCTGAATTATGGCGTTGTACAGGATTTTCAATTTAAGATAAATGAAAATAATTTCTTTTCTGCAGGTGCCTGGTTTCAATTTACAGAAAGGGAACTTCCTGCCTTGATGACATCATCAACCGGTGCCGCAAATCAGCGGGATAGTTCCCTGAGAACGTATGCAGGATACAAATTGCTATTTAAAAAATCGGTATTGAATATTAAAGGTGCATGGTTTCGTGAGTTTCAGTATTATGATGATGAAAAGCATAACTTTCACAACAGGTATGTTTTTAATAATTATTTTGGAGAAGCGGAATGGCGGTATTTTGCAGGAAGCAAATGGGTGATTAATTCAGGTGTAATTTTCAACAAATCAACAGCATCGTTTAAAGAATATTCGGGCAGACAACATCGGCGTACGACAGCTGTTTTTTCTGACATCCGGTATAAAACATTGTTATGGCAAGTGAGTCTTAATTTACGGCAGGAATTTTCAAACATCTCTAATCCTACTTTTTCCCCTTCTCTTTCCATTGAAGGAGTTTTATATAAAAAAATACTTTCCTTTCTGGCCAGAGCCGGGCGTAATTACAGTCTTCCCTCTATGAATGATTTGTATTGGATTCCAGGGGGAAACCCGTCACTGAAACCGGAAGATGCATGGAGTGGAGAAGTTTCTTTGATATTTTTCAATGCGCAACCAAAGTTTCCAACGCTTACCGTTACCATGTATAATTCTTTTGTTGATAACTGGATCAAATGGCAACCTGAACCAGCAGGTGTTTATGAACCAAATAATTTGAGGAAAGTACATGCACGAGGTATGGAAGCATCCGTGAATTACAGTTATCACCACAAGCATTGGAAGTTCATTTCCGGTATTCAATGTGCGTGGAGCCGGTCGGAGATTACCAAAACTTTCAACAGTTCTGAAAATGTTACCATAGGAAAGCAACTTATTTATATACCGGAATATATGCTGAGCACTTCCCTATCGGTTTCATGGAAAACATTTTTAGTACATCTCACTAACTCCTACACCGGTGAACGCTATACAGCCAGTGACAACAGTTCAAAACTTGAATCCTTTAACCTGGCAAACCTTTCACTTGAAAAGAGTTTTAATAATACCTTTATGCCGCTGAGCATTTATTTTAAAGTGATGAACCTGTTTGATACCGCATACCAGGTGCTCGCTTATCGTCCTATGCCCGGACGATGGGTCAGTGCAGGAATAAAAATTGATTTTCACCTACCAACTAAAAACAAAAAAATAAAATTATGAAAAAATTATCTTTAAATTTATCGCTCACGCTGCTGCTTTTTACAATGGTATTGGTTACATCCTGTGATAAGGATGAACCGGAATCCGATACTCCTGTGGTTTTAACCACAACCGGAGTTTATGTTATAAATGAAGGTTCCTTTGGATCGGGCAACAGCAGCATTTCGTTTTTGAATGTTACCAATAACATTATGTCGAATAATGTTTTTGAAACAATAAATGGTTTTCCTTTGGGAGATGTTGCCCAGTCGATGACGTTGCATAAAGAAAAAGCTTATTTGGCAGTAAATAATTCTCAAAAAATTGAAGTGGTTAATGGTACAACATTCTCCAGTATTCAAACCATTTCAGGATTCCAGGGACCGCGTCATTTTGTGGGTGTTGGTACAAAAGGATATGTATGCGACTGGTTTGCTGATGACGTAAAAGTTCTGGATCTTAATACCAATACCATAACGGGAAGCATCCCCGTAGGAAGCGGACCGGAAATGGCTCTTGTTTCGGGCACTAAATTATTCGTGGTGAATGTGGGCGGTTTCGGAATGGACAGCACTGTTTCGGTAATTGATTTAGGAACTGATGCAGTAATCGCTACACTGCAGGTGGGAATAAATCCGAATAGTATTGTTTCAGATGCATCAGGGAAACTATGGATTCTCTGCGGAGGATCAACGGGTCCGGATTATACAGGCGGAACTGCTGATGATATTGCCGGTTCATTATGGAAAATAAATCCTTTTAATTATGATATTGAAAAACAGCTCACCATGGGGCAGTTTCATCATCCTGCAAAACTCCAGATAAATAAAAATACGAATGAATTATTTTATCTGCTGGGCAGCGATGGTTATACAGGAAAGGTAATCAAAATGGCAGCAGTGCCGGGTCAGTTATCTGCAACACCTTTTGTGAATAAAAATTTTTATGGATTGGGCATCGATAAAAATTCAGGAATGATATACGGAGCGTATGTTCCCGGGTTTACGCAGAATGGATTTGTGTTCAGGTATGGTACGGGTGGAGGTTTGCTCGACTCGATGGAGGTGGGGATAGCCCCAAACGGATTCGTCTTCCAATAGCTCGACTACGCTCGCTATGACAAATTATTCAGGCTCGACTACGCTCGCCTTGGGAAGAGTTTCGCTGCGCTTACTCTTCCATAAGGATTCTTGAGGAAGAGTTTCGCTGTGCTTACTCTTCCATAAGGATTCTTGGGAAGAGTTTCGCTGTGCTTACTCTTCCATAAGGATTCTTGGGAAGAGTTTCGCTGTGCTTACTCTTCCATAAGGATTCTTGAGGAAGAGTTTCGCTGTGCTTACTCTTCCATAAGGATTCTTGGGAAGAGTTTCGCTGTGCTTACTCTTCCATAAGGATTCTTGGGAAGAGTTTCGCTGCGCTTACTCTTCCATAAGGATTCTTGGGAAGAGTTTCGCTGTGCTTACTCTTCCATAAGGATTTGTGTTCTGTATTTGCATGCTAACGCATTATTATGAAACAAGCTCTTTGCGTGAAAAAAGGGTGTTAGGAAACTATCTAAGTTAAAGAATTACTCAACCCTGGTAACAATAGTGGGAGTTGTAATGGTAGCACTCTTGTGGCCGGCGCGATCTTTCAGGTAGAGTTCGTACTTTACAGTATCATTTGGCTGCAACACGTTATAATCGACATTGATGCGAATATCGCCTTTAAGAGATTTGTTATTACCCCGTGGTTCGAGGTAAGGAACGCGATAATTGAAGGCTCCGAACGGATCATCGAAGGGGATAAAAACACCATTACGCAATTCATAAAATTTCACAAACACATCACGGCTCAGGCTATCTGTAGTTACGGAACCAATGTCACCATCGCCATCCGTAAAACTAAAAGTTAGAACTACGGAATCCAGTTGCGATACATTCTGAAAAATTTCCAACGATTTAAATTTGATTTCCGGAGTTATAGGGTAAGTGTCCTCGTCGGTGCAACTGTTTAAAAAAAACAGGGCCAATATAGGGAATATGATAAAGGCTAAAAGTGATTTGCGGGACATATTGTAAAGATAAGGAATTTCAGAATGCTTGAGTATCTTCGTATTTCAATAACGTAAAAAATGGCACTTATTATACCCGTCAGGGGAATTGTTCCGGTGTTTGGAAAAGATTGCTTTCTAGCTGAAAATGCGACAGTTACAGGAGAAGTAGTTATGGGTGACGAGTGTTCGGTATGGTTCAATGCCGTGGTGCGGGGAGATGTGCATTCCATAACAATCGGTAACCGGGTGAACATACAGGATCATGCCGTGATACACTGCACCTATCAAAAAGCAAAGACAGTTATTGGCGACAATGTTTCCATAGGACATGCTGCAATTGTACATGGCTGCACACTGCACAATAACGTGCTTATTGGAATGCGGGCTGTAGTCATGGATCACGCGGTTATAGGCGAAAATTCAATGATTGCAGCAGGTGCGGTGGTCCTGGAAAATACAATTGTGGAACCCGGAAGTATCTGGGCCGGTGTTCCCGCAAAAAAAATAAAGCAAATGACTCCGGAACATTTTAGGGAATTGAATGAACGCATTGCGAATAATTATATCATGTATTCCGGCTGGTACAAAACCGGTAAGTAAATATAGTGTATAGTACTTTTTGAAGAGGAACCGGCGGCGATTTGATTTTCAGAAAATAATATGTTCTCAAAAATAAGAATCCGTTCTCCCTATTGCACCAACTGTGGCAAGCCATTGCAGGTTTCCGATAATTTCTGTCGCGACTGCGGACAGGAAAACGATAACAAGCGTCAATCGTTCGGCCGGATTATGTCGGACCTTGTCCAGGGATTTTTGTCGATCGACTCGCGGCTTGCTCATTCATTACCGGCTTTATTATTCCGTCCCGGTTTTTTGACTAATGAATTTTTGCAGGGAAGACGGCAACGGTATCTTGATCCGGTGCGAATGTTTATCACAATTGTAGTGATTTATTTTATTCTATCATCATTCGGAGATACAGTTAATACTACTGAAAGGACTTCTAAAACTGATTCAACACAAACCTCAAAAGATAGTTCTGTTTATTTTGACGAGGGCCCGTTTAAGATACTGCTGAATGATTCAAAAGAGCCGGTAACATTGGTTGATTCATCGGGTCAGATAAACGACCAGGTTGAACTTGATGATCCCCATTATATAAAAATACGGGAAATGGTGAGTCGTGGAATAACTGATGCCGATGAAATTTTGGATTCACTGAATATTGAATCCACTTTATGGAACCGGTTTTATTACGGTGAAGTGATCAAGTTCGCACAAATGGATTTTGATAATTTTAAAGATTTTTTAATATCGAAATTACCATGGTTCGTATTTTTCCTGATGCCTGTTTTTGCGTTGCTGCTTAAATTATTATATATACGAAGGGAGTTTCTTTATATTGATCATCTCATCTTTGCCTTTCACCTGCATTCGTTTTTATTCCTCCTTGGAATACTGTACCTTATTATTTTGAAAATTACAGGTTATGGACTTACAGGGTGGTTTGTGGCAGCAGGTATTTTATACATATGCCTTGCATTCAAAAATTTTTACAGTCAAACATGGTTGAAGTCACTTTTAAAAATTGCTTTGCTGTGGTTGCTTTACCTGGGAAGTGCGCTGTTCACTTTCCTACTGTCGCTAATGGTTATGTTCGTAATTTATTAATTGCTAAACCATCTATGGCTTCCACAGGTTTTTATGCTCGAGCTGTATCTTACCTCTAAAAAATATTTTTGTGCTTTTTTCAAAGGATGCAGTAAAATCGGAAATATAAAAGCGATGACGGCTTGCAGATTTATTTTTTAAAGGGCTTGCAAGGTTATTTTCCTGCAGCAGATTTTTTACATAATTAGCAACAATGGCAGCGGAATCAACTATAATAATTTCTTTTTTGTAAAATTCAGAAATTTCGGGTTTGATTAACGGATAATGGGTACAGGCAAGAATGAGGGCATCTACATTTTTTATTTTAGGACGCGATAAATAACTGTTGATAATAGTGCGGCTGATCTTATTATTAAAAAAACCTTCTTCAATCATTGGAGCAAGCAACGGCGTAGCTAAGGATGATACTTTCATTGAAGGATTTGAAGCCATTATACGTGTTGCATAAGCATCTGATTTAATAGTTGCACGTGTACCAATAACACCCACATGTTTAACCTTTTTCATTCCGCTAACATCTTTTACAACGGGGTTAATCACATCCACCACGAGCGCTTTATTTCCTACATGCTTTTTAACAGTTTCATAGGCAATCGAGGAAGCCGTATTGCAGGCAATCACAATCATTTTACACCCCTGGCTGAGCAGAAAATCTGCAATCTTAACGGAATAACCGCTGATTGATTCCGGTGCTTTATCCCCGTAAGGGAGATGGGCGGTGTCACCAAAATAAATAAGTGTTTCAGCAGGCAGCAACCTGTGTATAGCATCAGCAACCGTAAGTCCGCCAATGCCCGAATCGAAAATCCCTACAGGACTTTCCGGACCTGTACTTTTTTGCTTCTTCATAATATTCCCGAAAATAGTAAACTAATGTATATGCTAAATTAATCTCAACAAAAAAGCCATTCCGTAAATCCGGAATGGCTTTTTTGTTGGTTATAATAACCCGGTTATTTAAGACCCAGTTTGGCTTTTACCTGTGGAAGGATGTCATCTGACTCCTGCGCAAACAGTACAACACCTACACTGGTATCAAAGATATATGAATATTCTTTTTCCTTTGCAATGCTTTTAATGGCATCTTCTGCTTTCTTAATGATAGGCGTGTAAATTTCTTCTTTCTTTTTCTGAAGTGACTGCTGAGCGGAATCCTGGAAATCCTGGATGCGTTGCTCGAGGTCATTAATTTCTTTGGCTTTCATTTCTTTTATCGGTTCTGCCATTGTTGCTTCATTAGCCCTGAAATCGCTGATTTTTGCCTGGTATTCATTCGTCATGGTTTTAAGCTGCGATTCAAGTGACGCACCAAACTTCTGCAATGTGGAATCGGCAACTTTTGTTTCCGGCATTTGTCCGAGTAAAACCGTAGAATTAATGTGTCCGAATTTCAGGGTTTGTGCCTGCATAGCACCTGCGGCCATTAAAATGAATAAAGCAGCAAGTTTTAGGGTCTTTGTCATAATTTGTTTTTTGTAATTGAAAGGTGGAATTTTTAAGATGGTTATTATCGGGGCTGTAAACTGTTATCAGGGTTTGAGGTGGGGCTGTCTTTTGCTGGAGGAGGTGTTGTTTTCGGACTTCCTGTGCCACCCGTAGTACCACCGGTTTTTCCGGTTCCCCCGGCATCCTTCTCTCCTGCTTTATAACCCAATGCATTCAGGATGTCATCACTTTTGTCGTATTTAGGATTTGCATACAGCATGATCAAATCACTTGACTTATCAAATACCACCGCGTAACTCTGATCAGTAGCCATTTTTTTAATGGCGTTATAAATTTTATCCTGGATCGGTTTTACTAATTCCTGTTTCTTTTTAAAGAGCTCTCCTTCGAAACCGAATTTTTGTTTCTGAAAATCCTTCACTTCTTTTTCTTTCTGTATAATTTCATTTTCCCTTTTGCGCTTCATTTCCTCTGTAAGCAAAATCTGCTCTGCCTGGAAATCCTTGTATAATTTATCAATAAAAGCATAACGGGTTTCGATATCTTTTTGCCAGTTAACTGATAACTGATCCAACTGCTGCTGGGCTGCTTTGTATTCTGTAATATTATCCAGAATATATTCAGTATCAACATAGCAATACTTCTGTGCAAAAGAACCGGCTGGAAACAGTCCGGCGAGAACTGTGAATAACACGATTAACTTTTTCATAATTAACTGGTTTTAAGGGTTTGCAAAATTAACATTTTTAGAATTGCTGACCAATGGTAAAGTGAAATTCTCCCCCATTGGCATTCGGGGTACCGGGAATGTTGTCAAATCCATATCCCCAGTCAAGTCCAAGCAATCCGAACATGGGCAGGAAGATCCTGATTCCGCCACCGGCAGCACGTTTGATATCGAAGGGACTGTATGATTTCCATTGATTAAAGGCGTTTCCACCTTCAAGGAATCCAAGAGCGTAAATGGTTGCAGCAGGGTTCAATGACAACGGGAACCGGATTTCGAAAGTGTACTTATCATAAATTGTGCCACCGCCCTGTGGGTTAAGGGAATTGTTCGGATAACCGCGCTGGGCAATAATTTCACGCCCATCAAGTGAGAAACCGGAGAGACCATCCCCGCCAAGGTAGAAACGCTCAAATGGCGACTGCCCGATATCCTCATTGTAATACCCCAGGAACCCGAAATTAGCTCTCACGTTCAACACCAGCTTATTCCATGCCAGTGGAGCAAACCAGGAAGCCCCAAATTTCCATTTGTGATATTCAATGTATTTATACTTTTCCTGGTCGGTCAACACTTTGTAATTTTTGTTGTTAAACAACGAATACGGTGGTGTAACCTGTACGGTAAATGTAAACTGTGAACCTACACGAGGATAGATCGGAGCATCTACAGAATTCCTGGAAATTGTTTCCTGCAGGTTAAAGTTGTTTGAATAACCATCGCTGAAAAGAAAACTGCTGGAATAATTTTGCAACACATAATGCTGGAAATTCACCTCATGATATATGTTAAAATAATCATCCGGTTTTTTAAGGCGTTGTCCTAATCCAACTGAAAGACCCACGATATTGATTGATTGACGATCCTCATCATTTTTCTTTCTGCCGTTACTCTGAATGGAATTAAAAATAGAAACACTAAGTGAATTTGGTTTTTTTCCTCCCAGCCATGGTTCAGTAAATGATGCGCTGTACGACTGATAATATTTACCATTCGTTTGAGCACGTACGCTCAACCGTTGGCCATCACCGGAAGGCAAAGGAGTCCATGCACCTTTTTTAAATATACTTCTTCCTGAGAAATTATTGAATGTAACACCAAGTGTACCCACAATCTGACCTGCCCCCCAGCCACCTGATAATTCAATCTGGTCAGAAGGACGTTCCTCAACCACATATTCAATATCCACTGTTCCATCCTGCGGATTGGGTTTAGGATTTACTCCCAGTTTTTCCTGGTCAAAATATCCTAACTGTGCCAGTTGCCGTTGCGTACGGATAATATCATTCCTGGAAAAGAGTTCTCCGGGCTTTGTTCTTACTTCACGCAAAATAACTTTATCATTGGTCTTGGTATTGCCGACAATTGTGATCTTATTTACAATAGCCTGCTTGCCTTCGTAAATACGCATTTCATAATCGATAGAATCAACATCCACCTGCACTTCAACAGGAGTGACGGAGAAGAAAAGATAACCGTTATCCATATACAGTGAAGTAATATCTCTTCCTGACTGGCTGCCAAAAAGTCCCTCATCGAGTTTTTTCTGATTGAATACTTCTCCTTTTGTTATATTCAGAATACGGTCAAGATCCCGTGCGGCATACTTGGTATTTCCTATCCAGCTGATGTTACGGAAATGATATTTCGGACCTTCATCAATTGTGATATTAATATCAACTGTTTTATGATTGTGGGCTATTACCGTATCAAATGCGATGCGTGCGTCACGGAATCCTTTTTCAGTGTAAATAGCAATGATTTTAGTTTTATCTTCTTCATAGCTATCTTCAATATACTTTGAGGTGGAGAAAAGACGGAACACTGATTTCTCTTTCGTGTTTTTCATTTTGCGCTTGAGCTTACGCGATTCAATTTTGGTATTGCCTGTAAAAGTAATGCTGTTAATTTTTACGCGTTTACCTTTGTTCACGTTAATTACCAGCAGTTGATTATTAGCTAAGCCTTTTTCATCTTTCACTTCAATATTCACTTCCACATTTAAAAATCCCTTCTCAATATAAAACTCACGGATTTCATTTTTAGTCGTCTGCAACAGATTTTCAGTAATAATTTTTCCTGTAACAAGTTTTATCTTTTCACGGATTTTATCGGCATCTGATTTTGTTACGCCATTAAAAGAAAACCGGGAAAGCCTGGGACGTTCCTGCAAGCGCAGTTCAATAAATATTTTCTGATCCTGGATTTTTGTTGCCACAATTTTAATGTCAGCAAGCAATCCCTGTTTCCAAAGATTCTCAACAGCTCGTGAAATTTTATCGCCGGGAACTTTCAGCTTATCCCCTACCGACAAACCAGATAAAGTGATGAGCACTTTTTCATCAAGGTATTTTATCCCGGTAACGGTTATTGCCGCTATCTCATATTCACGCGGCTGGGCATAATCTAAAACATTATCCTCAGAACCACCAAGTAAAACCTGTGCCATAACAGGTTGCAGTGATGTTACTAACAGAAGCAAAAAAAATAAGTGTTTTTTAAACATGCTGGTCCCGGGGGTGTTGCTCATTTACCATACCATATCTGCGGTCACGCTTTTGAAAGTCGGCGATGGCTTCATAAAAATCTTCTCTCCTGAAATCCGGCCATAATTTTTCTGTAAAATATAATTCTGTGTATGCAATCTGCCATAACATAAAATTACTGATGCGATGTTCTCCTGAAGTACGAATCAGCAATTCCGGATCCGGACAGAATGAAGTACACAGGTAATTTGAAAACAGTGAATCATCAATGGTATCGGGATCAAGTTTACCTGATTTTACATCAGCGGCAATTCTTCGGGTTGCATCCGTAATCTCCCACCTTGAACTGTAGCTTAACGCAAGAATCAGTGTCATTCGTGTATTACCCGATGTAGTTTTTATGGTATCATCAAGTTGCTTGCGGCATCCTTTTGGCAAACTGTTAATATCGCCAATTGCAGCAAGCCGTATATTATTTTCCATCAGGGTTTTTGTTTCTTTACTGATGGTATTAATGAGTAATTCCATGAGGGCATCCACTTCCCATCTGGGCCGTTTCCAGTTTTCGGTTGAGAAAGCATACAGCGACAGGTATTGAATTCCTAATTCAGCAGCCGCTTCCACGGTATCACGTACAGCAGCTACGCCATTCTGATGTCCGAAGGTGCGGATTTTCCCCTGCTTACGCGCCCAACGACCGTTTCCATCCATAATAATGGAGACATGAACGGGCAATTTGTCGGGCAGTATCTGGTCTTTGAAACTCATTTGCAAAAAGAAGGTGCAAAGTTAATAAAATAAGCTTCTAGCGGAGTTTCCTTTTGAAGGGGGTACAATTGTCGTAGTATTTCTTTGAAAGCGCGTAATTCAACGTTATGCCGGTGAACATATACCAGTCGTTATCAGAAGCATTTCCCCTCTGACGGTCAGTATTATTAAGCGACTGTGCATCGAGGCTTCTGTCGGCAAGGAGGGCAGCAATTTCACCGTTGGTAGTTATGAGCACATCAGGATCAGCATAGGTAGTGCTTACATCGTCAAAATAATCGGTGAACAAACGACGGGCACCTGCTTCAACTGTTAAACCGAATCGCTGCGATATCTTAAATTTTACTCCACCACCAAAAGGTATGGCCACCTGTATCCTGTTGTAAGGGTCCCTGTCGGGATAGGCGGACGCTCCCTGGCCTTCTGTTCCCAGGGGCTGCAGATTGTACCATTCCCCGGCCAGTTCTGCCTGCGGATTAAAGTAATACACGGTAATTCCTCCGAATACAAACGGTGAAAAGCGACTTTCGGGATTGCCAATCTGGTAAGGCAGGAAATTGAATTCGAGCAGCAGGTGTCCATCCCAGGTACGTGACCGGAAAGAAAGATTCCGGCGGTTTTGATAATCATCCTTTGACTTTGCATCATCGGCAATCATGGATCCATAACTCAAACCGAGCCGGTAGGACCAGTGATTATTAAAATTTCGACGGTAAAGAATACCTACTGCAGGTTTAATAAAATCAGGATTGAAAAGGGAGTTACTGATTTCACCTTTATAGGTAGCGGTACCCAAAAACAAGCCAATTTCTGCACTCTGGGAGAACCCGGGCACAGAAAGGCAAAGAGTAAAAATAATAGCTAACAGAAATTTCCTCAACATCAGTATTCAACCAAACCCGGCACGACTACAACGCCGGAGTTTTTCAATTAGTGCACTAAATCAGAACATCGGGAAAGACGATCTTCCGGTGCGAAGTTTATAATTGATGCTGATAATGGCAAACATATACGAATCCTTATCCCTGGGATCACCCCGCTGCTCTCCCGCTGCGGTTATATAAGGGAAATCTTTGGTTGACTTATCAGCCATCAAAGCTGAAAGTGCGCCATTTTCTATTGCCAGGGAGGAATTATCGTAATACGTTTTGCTGGCATCGTCAATATAATCGGTAAAGGTTTTGCGAATTCCATATTCCAGGCCAATACCCCAACGGCGGTCGAAACTATATTTAAGCCCGATGCCTAAGGGAATACAAAACTGGAAATTACTGTATTGCTTACGGGTACTTGAAATACCCTGTCCTTCAGTACCAAGTTCACGTAAATCAACCCATTCTCCACCATTCTGGCCTTTAGGTTTGAAGTAAAATAACCCTACTCCCACAAAACCATAAGCCGACATTTCAAACCCGCGCTGACCACGAACACCTCTTAAACGGTACCGGTGACCAACCTGTTCGCGAATGAAAGCAAATTCCAAGTTGCTGCTCAGTTCGTAAATGTTGGTTTTGAAATTGAGGTTGCGGTAATTTCTGAAAAATTCTTTGGTAAGTGCATCATCACCCGTCACTTTACCATAGGTAAGTTTTGTGTTCAGTGAGAACATCTGGGTGAGTTTATACCGTAATCCTCCGCTTAGTGAAAGACGGGTCTGATTAATTTCCAGGTCACGGAAATAATCGGTTCCAATCTGATCAGCACCTCCAAGTTCTCCGAGGAAGTTACTTGGACCGGCTCCAAAGTGTACTTCGGTACGATAGGCCTTCCAGCGGCTTTTATATCGCTGGGCAGTCACGATGCCCGGTAATACAAGTGTAATGAATAATAATACGTATAATTTCTTCATAACTGCTGTTATTGGCGATTGACAAAAATATAGGATTAATTTATTATTAACAACATAATGAACATCATTCCTCAATTTCTTACGTCGAGGCCCCACATGAGCTTGTTCCTCAACGTTCCCAGGAAGTTTTCATTGTGTAACCGTACTATGTTAGCCATGAAATTTTCTCTCCTGGCTGCCAGTTGTATTGAGGAATCAATAGTTACGGAGCGGGAATCAAGCGAGGCAAGGAAGTATTGGCTTCTCCCCTCAACTTCCAATGAAATTACATACTTATCCGATACAACGATAGGACGTACATTAAGGTTATGGGGTGCAATGGGTGTGATAACAAAATTTTCCGATTGCGGTACGATGATAGGGCCACCACAACTTAATGAATAACCAGTTGATCCAGTGGGAGTTGCTATGATTAAACCATCGGCCCAATAGCTGTTCAGGTATTCACCGTTCAGATAGGTATGAATAATTATCATTGAGGAGCTATCCTTTTTGTGGATGGTAATTTCATTAAGTGCATAATTCACTTCTCCGAAAAGGGGTTTATTGGTTTCCAGGCGGATGAGTGACCGTTGATCAAGATCATAGCGGCCATGGATAATCGAACTTACACAATTTGCAATGTCATCTTTAGGAATACTTGCCAGGAAACCCAGCCGGCCGGTGTTAATACCTACAATAGGTATTCCGCTGTCACGCACTAATGATATAGTATCCAGCATAGTACCATCCCCGCCAAGGGTAAACAAAAAGTCAACAATGCCTTTCAGTTCATCGTGAGTGGAAAAGGTAGCTGTTGGCAATTCCGCCGACGAATTATGTTTCAGGTAATTATAGAAGGGGTGGTAGAGTAATACCTCCACGCCCGATTTTTTTAATTCCTTAAGAAGTTGATCCACAAACGGCACAACAGCTGTAACTCCGGATCTTCCGTAAATCGCTATTTTCATATCAGCACATTGCCATTTTTCAAATTGGAGCTGTAAAGTGCAGAAAAATTCCGTTCTCACCAAATTTATTAAACGAATATTCTACCCTGAACACCAGGTTATAATAACTAACATAATCAATTCCAACGCCATAACCAAGCAACCAGGTATTACCTAAAGGGTTTTGAGATTGAAACTGGCGGTCACGTACATACCCTGCATCAAAATTGGCATTCAGGTAAAAAGCATACGGTATAGTCCTGAATTTTTCGAGTATTGACCAGGGCAATGAGATTACCCGGGTGGGAAGCAATGCAAATTTGAGGGTGTTCCGGTTCAGAAAAAAATTTTGGCCGGGGATTACATAATATTCATAACCTCTCACAAAATCATTCCCAAATCCAAAAGCCCGCTGATTAAAATAAGGTGCATCACTCAGACCTGATAATTTTCCTTTAACGGAAGAGGCGATATACCATCGGGGCGCCAACTGATGGAACAATTTAAAGTGGGAAATTGCAAACAGCAGGTTGGGTTCATTTTCGAGTAATCCTGTTCCGTTTTTCACCGCATCGAAATCAAATAAATACCCTTTGAGGGGATACACTTTAAAATCGCGGCGGTCGCGGCGGAACTGCCAGGCAATGGTAATCAGTTCCTGACTGGTTCTTCCTTCGCCCAAATAATTTGGATTTAAATGGGCAATAGTGTCGGTAATGGTGTTGTAACGATATTCCACTGATACACCTGTAGTGTTGTAATAGCCGTTTCGCTGTGAATATTTAATGCCTCCATAAATTTCTTTACGGACGAAGTTTTCATCCTTAAACAACAATTGTTTGCTTTCACTTACAGTATATCCAATTTCGCGGTTGCGGGAGTAAGCAAATCCGAAACTTAAACCTTCCTGTTGATTTTTATTGATGTAAGGAACGCTGTAATAGACTCCAATACGCTGCGAATAGCCCCATCGGAACTGCAATTTTAAAGATTCATTTCTGCCTCGGAAATTATTCCAGTCAAGATACATACCATAATTGACCCTTGAAAAATCACCCGATTGCACCCACTCATTAAAATTGCGGTCGACGAGTTCAAAAATGGGTATAGGCATTATATACCAGCGTTCTTTCAAATCAATTATAACTACAATTTCGCGTTGGGATGTTCTTTGACTGGAAATGGTAACGAAATTGAAAAGGTTTGTGTTCATGAGATTTTCCCGCGTACGCTCAGCTGCCTTTTCATAAACAATTTGAAGCAGTGTATCGCCTTCATAAAGCAGCAATTCACGCTGAATAATGGATAGCCGGGTTACTTTGTTACCGGTAATAATGAGTTGTGAAATAATTATGGTATCCGAGGAAAAAAAGGCAGAATCTTTCCAAGCCGGTAAGGTCAGATTGCTTGCGTGCACGGGAGTAAATGCACTAATAAAAACCAGGAAGAGGACAATTCTGTAAACGGCCATCAGATAGGTATGCCGCAAAGTTACATTTTGAGGTAGTTCATAAAAGCATCATACCTGGATTGAAGGTCGGGCTGAAATTCGCTTTGATGATACGAAGCTTTCACATCAAAATTGTGTCTGTAGAAGCCGGCAAGAATCCGGGTAAGGTCGATGAAATTTATTTTCAGTGTTACCTCTACAATTTCAGGATCCGCGATGGAAACAACTGCACTGGCACTTAATATCTGCGCTCCTTCCGATTCTACTATCCGGGTTATTTCACCAAGAGTATACCGGGTTTTATCAACTTCAAGCACCACAATACCACCGGGGTTTTGAACTGAATTGGCTTCAGCCAGGGCACGAATGATATCCATTACGGTGAGTAAACCGAGATACTGCTCATTATCATTGAGCACCGGAATTACGGTAAAATCATTATTGGCAGAAAATTTTATTGCATCAAAAATGTGCTGGTATTCATTCACATACAAGCGATTAAAGGGAATCGAGAGGGTAAAAAGAGGAACATCCTTTATTTCGAGTTTCATTAAATCTTTTTCATAAACCATTCCCATATAAGCACCAGTTTCACTTATTACAGGGAGATTACTCTGACGAAAAGCATCCATCCACTGCAAAGCACGCTGAGCGGTGTCAGTTGTTTTGAGTGGTGGTACCAGGTCGTGTATGAGGTTGCGGAGAAGCATTGTACTATAAACGAAATAAACGTGAATTTGGTTGTACTTGCGCAAACATAATACATTTGTATGACGAAACAGGTACGATTATAAATACGCGAAAAGGTTCAGGCAATATTGGTGCCATGTACTGCGAATTGCCATTACCTGATTTTTAACCGTTAGAAAGAACAGGAACATTAAAACATGATTAAATTAAGTGTAAATATTAACAAAATCGCAACTTTGCGAAATGCCCGTGGCGGTAATGTTCCAAACGTAGTGCAGGTAGCACGCGATTGTGAACGTTTCGGTGCTAATGGTATTACAGTACATCCGCGGCCTGATGAGCGGCATATCCGTTACCGGGATGTTATTGACTTAAAACCGGTGGTAAAAACGGAATTTAACATTGAAGGCTACCCGTCGGATGAATTTATGGACCTGGTTTTAAAAATCAATCCGGAACAGGTAACCCTGGTGCCCGATCCACCGGGAGTACTTACCTCCAATGCAGGATGGGATACACTAACTCATAAAGATTTTTTAAAGAAAATTATTTCCCGTCTGAAAGCAGCAGGAATACGTACGTCAATTTTTATTGAAACGGATGAAGAACTAATAAAAAACGCCGCAGCATGCGGAACAGATCGCATTGAACTATATACGGAATCATATGCAGTAACCTATTCAACAAATAAGGAACAGGCCATTGCACCCTTCATCAAAGCAGCCACGGCAGCTAATAATAACGGCCTGGGTATAAACGCAGGTCATGATCTGAATCTCATAAATCTTGAATATTTTGCAAAAGAAATTTCTCACCTTCAAGAGGTTTCTATTGGGCATGCACTAATAAGTGATGCAATATATTTCGGACTTGAAAATACAATTCAGATGTATAAAAGAAAATTGAACAGATAGATTGAATTCAAAACACTTTTTTTTGAAATTATTCACTTCGATTTACCAGGAATGGGCGTAAGTGTTTCACGCAAAAGCGCAGAGGACGCAAAGGAGACTTCTAAACTCAGTAGTAAATAACTTTGCGCTCTTAGCGAACTTTGAGTGAAATTCCGCGACGACTTGTAGGCATAAGAAATTAATACAATTGTCTGACTTTTATAGTTTCTTTAACGGTTTGCAATTCGGCGAGAGCTTTTGAAGATGTTTTACGATCAACATCCAACACCACATAACCTATTTCATTATTGGTTTTTAGATACTGGCCCAGGATATTTACTTTAAGTCCCGATAAAATTCCATTAATATCAGAGAGCACACCGGGAACATTGTTGTGAATGTGCAACAGGCGATGTGCATCCTGCTGGACGGGTAAACTAAGCGGAGGCACTGAAAGTGAGCCGGTGCTGGATCCGGTTTCGAGAAAACTGATCATTTTTGTTGCAACATCAATAGCAATATTTTCCTGTGCTTCAATGGTTGAACCGCCAATATGCGGTGTGAGCACTACATTTGGAAGTCCCATAAGTATGGAAGAAAATTTTTCGCTGTTGCTTTGAGGTTCCTTCTCAAAAACATCAATACCGGCTCCGCCTATATGTTTCGATTCAAGAGCCTGTTTAAGTGCTTTTATGTCCACAACATCACCCCTGCTCAGGTTGATCAGCACCGAACCGTTTTTCATCTTTTTCAATTTTCCTGCATCCATCAGGTTTTTTGTCTGGCTGGTTCCTGGAACATGCAATGAAACAACATCAGCATGCTTAAGCAACTGGTCGATGGTTACAACACGCATGGCGTTACCGAGACTTAACTTAGGTTCGATATCATAAAAAACCACTTTCATTCCGAGGCTTTCTGCCAGCACCGATACCTGGGAGCCGATGTGACCATAACCGATCAGGCCAATCGTTTTTCCCCGAATTTCCCGGCAACCTTCACTGCTTTTATCCCAAATACCCAGGTGTGCAGAAGCATTTTTTTCAGGAATGCGTCGCATAAGACTGATGGATAAACCGATTACCATTTCCGCAACAGAACGGGTGTTGGAGTAAGGAGAATTAAAAATGGCTACTCCACTCATTGTTGCTGCTTTCATATCAACCTGGTTAGTACCGATGCAAAAAGCTCCCGCGGCAATGAGTTTATCAGCGTTGTGAAATATTTTAGCTGTTAACTGTGTTTTAGACCGGATTCCCAGTAAATGAACATTTCTGATTTTTGAGGCAAGCTGTTCTTCCGACATGGCTGGTTTAACGGCTTCCACCGAAGTGTAGCCGTGCTCTTTAAATAAACTTATTGCATTCGGATGAACTCCTTCCAATAACAGGATATTAATTTTTTCCTTTGGGTAAGAAGTGGTGAGTGCTGATTTTGACATTACTGAAAGTGGTTTGCTGGAAAACGGTTCGAAGTTGCCACAGTGGCAATTTCGGAGGCGGAAAGATACATATTCCCCCTTTACGCTCCAAAAACGGACATTGGGCAATGTTGGTTATGGACCTTAAGATTGAGATCTATCGCAGCCGACTGATCCTAAATTGGGCATATTAGTCAAATAATAAAGAGTATTCTAGAAAATGTATTTTGAAAAAAATACGTTCAGCTTATTCAAATGCAGCTACTTTTAGGGCAGGGCAGAAACATCAAACGAATCACCCTGCATAATTAGTACTCAAAATTTTCCTTGCTGAAGCTGAGGCAAAACTTCATGTGAAGCACCCTACACCAAGTTTACTCAAAACTGCTATGAATTTTTAACGTATCAATCATGAGCTACAATTAATTTTTTGCTGTAATGCTTTTCACCATCAAACACTGTTACAAAATAAATTCCCGATGAAAAATTTTCAAGATTAATTTGGATTTGATGCTCATTTATGATTACTTTTTTAGAAATATTCTCGCCAAATGCATTAAAAATTTCAATTGAACCTGACTTTACTATATCCCCAAGTGAAATAATGAAATAATCGACAGCAGGGTTTGGATATATTGAAAGCACAATTTTCGATGATGAAAAGTTCTCTGTTGAAGTTGTTGAACAAAGCCCAACTTCAAAAAGAGAAAACGGAGAGGATTGATATTGTGAGGTAATATCATTTGAAAGCATGGCTAAACTTGTTAGATGAATTGCAGAATCCAGGGTAAATGCAGTTGATGTTGCAGTAAAAAACATATCATTATTGCTGCATGGAGACATAAGTGTGGAATCTAAAATTGCCATACCACTTCCATAAGTTTGTGCACCGGGCGGCTTTGAAGAAATAAACATAATGATAGAATCGTTTTGTTTTTCCAGGTCGTTAATGAAATATTGTTGGTTAATGTGTGTAAAAGTCCTATTTGCTAAAATTGCTCCGGCTGTATCCAATTTTAATATGAAAGGTATATAACTTTGAAGATAACCATTCGTACCCGCAGCTAAAAAAGAATTGTTCCATTTAACAGCAGTTCTGAAATCCATGGGATAGTTTAAAGATGGTATGTATTGATTTGCCCATAATAAATCAGCAGTTTGATTTAACTTAATAATTAGAGGGTTTGGATGAGTGTTACCGATTTGTAATTGTCCAAAAGCCCAAATAGAACTATCTGAATCCTGTAACATTTTACGAGTTAAAATATACTGATTGGGCGAATAATATGATTTATACCATAATAAATTTAAGTCATCATCAAGGCTAACAAAGTTTAATCTTGTGGCATTTACCCAACCTGCATAATCAGAACCTGTAATAAGAAATTGTCCATTCATCAATTTAGTGACGGAATGTAAGCTGGCAGTGTGATTACTGTTTTCAACTCTAAAGTATTGGGACTTAAGAATGGTGCCGCTAATGCTTATTTTACAAATTCCAATACTACCAATATTCCCCCAACTAGATGTTCCTATATAAAATGTAGAGTCTGTTATTGCTGTAAGACAAACGGGAGTATTAATAAATGGTGCGGTAGAATCTGAAATAGATTTCACATATAACAAATTTCCTAATGAATCTGTTCGCAATAGGGCCATTGAAATACTATAGTTTGTCGGACTGATACTATCTGTTATTTCGCATAACGCCAAATAACCGTGGTCAACTAACTGAACAATGTCTTTAAGTGAAAAAGAAGATGAAGAAATTCCTTTTGAGTAATTTTTCGCCCATTGGAAATTATAAGAGGCGTCAATTTTAACGATATGTCCCATTTGAGGAAAAGTTCCGGGTAGTGTATCTACCTGAATTCCACAAAATACATTTCCATTGTCAGCGGTGGAAATAAATTTTCCAGCACCAGTATTTAATGCAGAGTTAAGAAATAACTTATCCATAGCTATTTGTGCTCGCATGAAGAACGTACACAAAAAAAAGATTATTAGAAGTGCTACATGTTTCATTTATTATTGATTGAGATAATATTAAAATCGCCTTTCAATAACTGTCAAAATAAAAAGTGTTCTCCGGGATAGTTTGTAAATAGTTACAATTTTATGTTGATGAATATTACCCTGACTGCAATCTATGAATTTCTTTGACTCATTAAATGATTTAAGGAATCAAGAAATAGTGTTGTAAAACGCAAGCATTAAAAAATCTTTACACTCTTTTTCGCGATAAGGTATATTTGGTCAAGTTGAATTGCATTCTCACTGTCAGATGCTAAACCGGAAGCCAGCCAGCTCAAAACATCATAAACCCTTATTATTGAATTATTTAGTTAAAGTTTCCACAAAGAATAGCAGGTTCCATTGAATTACATTGCGTGTTCTTCATACCGCTAATTTACAAAGGTTATCCGATTTAGCAAATGGTAGTAAATTATTTATTCCGGTTTCAAAGATAACGCCATTACATAATCATCTGTAATTTCATTTCCGATTTTAAATTTCTTTACACCAATAGTTTTAAACTTCCATTTGTGATAAAAGCTGATGGCTCTTTCATTTTGCTGCCAGACTCCAAGCCAAAGCCACTCATAATTTTCACTCCTTGCAAATTCCAGGCATTTTTCCATTAAAGCTTTTCCCACTTTTTTTCCAATGTAGGCATGAAGTGCATAAATACGCTCAAGCTGAATGCAACGCTGATTTGCCAATTCGGGAGGAGCTGAATTTTTTTTGAGTTTTGAATATCCGACAGCATCCTCCTGATAGGTGGCAATGTAGAAAATAACATCCGGGTCTTCCAATTGCTTTTGAATGGCTTCTTTATTAAAAGAAAGATCCAGATAAGCCTGCATATCTTCCGGATCATTATACTCGCCGAAAGCTTCATAAAAGGCACGACGTCCCAATGTACAAAGTAATTCTACATCATCCGTTTTCGCAGCACGAACCGAAATCATACAAAAATTTTATCAAAACCATTTACCATACACTGTAACTTATTTTGAAACTGTTTTTATAAACTTCCGTGAAAACGCAATTCCGTCTCTTTCAAAACTAATAAAGTAAAGTCCTTCGGACAATCCGGCAAGATTAATTTCATTAAGCGACTTTCTATTACCCTGCGATTCCTTAATCAACCAACCCCTTATATCGAATATTTTTATTTGTCCTGTTAATGGTTCCGGTGTTTCAATATAAATTTTGTCAGATGCAGGGACGGGGAAAATTGAAAATGCAAAACTATTTGATACTGGAGAAATACCTGTAGCGAGAAGAATGGAATCGACCGGATACGAATACATCGATCGTGCGTGTGTTCCGGCAATGAGTTTGTTGCCGGCAACATCATGCTCCAGGTCATAAACAGCGAGTACAGGCATGTTGCTTCCAACTCTTTCCCAGTACTGACCGCCATTCACCGTTGCATAAACGCCACCATCGGTAGCAACAAAAATAACCGAATCATTTCCGGGGTAAATAACAATATCATTAACTGCAATCTGAGGGAGATTTCCTGATATATCGGTCCATGAAGTACCGTTGTTGAGAGATTTAAAAACATGTGGAATAAACTCATTGTACTTGTACCCTGAAACCGTTACAAACAAATTATTCTGATTATTTGGAGATGCTTTTACAGATGTAATGTACCTGTCAGGAAGTGTACCGGTAATATTTTCCCATAGGCCACCACCGTTAAGACTTCTCCAAACATTACCATCGCTGGTGCCTGCAAATAAATAATCTTCATTGAGTGGTGATTCTGCTACTGATGAAATGGTATGATAACGAGGACCAAAAATAATTCCATCCGTTAAATCAGGGCTTATTACGTTCCAGTTGTCGACAGGGCCTGAAGTATTTTTGTAAATGCGATAAGTACCAGTATACAACACATTAAAATTATGAGCACTTAAAATATACTGCATATCCCAATTTCTGCGATCGCTGAAATCAATGGAGCCGGAAATATAATCAATAAAAATTCCTCCGTCAGAAGTAGCCCATATATCACCGTTTTGTGTTTCCACATAAAAAATATTAGGATCCAGCGGATCATAAATGATTGTAAATCCGTCGCCGCCAAAAATCCGTTGCCATCCATTCACATTAACTGCACTTCCTGAAATAGTTCCATTATCCTGCGTTCCCCCTGCATATTCACCGGTAACAAAGGGATTGGAAGTAACGCGATAGAATTGGGTGTTGGGAATATTCTCAAAATCCGTCCAGCTTGCTCCGCCATTTGTAGTTTTGTAAATTCCACCATCGGTAGCTAGTAAAATTTCTGAACCATTGAGAAAAAAAACATCATGTTTATCGGCATGCATTTCAAATGCAGGGTCTGCCTGGTTAAAATTATTTCCACCATCAACAGACTTATAAATATCAACTCCACAAACATAAATTTCATTATCGTTCGAAGGATTAATTACTATCCTGCCAAAGTACCAGCCAAAACCACCCATAAAAAACGGGTCAATACCATTACTATTCTGCAGGTTCCAGTTTTGACCTCCATCAGTTGTTTTATAAACACCTTCATAGTCAAGGTCGGTATTCACATAAACGGCATAGACGATGTCGGGGTTGTTTTCAGAAATTGCTAATCCAATTCTCGACATATCACCTTGTGGCAAATCAGATGTCATGATGTTCCAGGTTGTACCTCCGTCGGTAGTCTTGTAAATTTTTGCTGCCTGTCCTGAAATTAATGATTCCTCATTATTACGGATCCGGTTCCAACCTGCGGCATATAAAATTTGTGGATTATTAACATTCATTACGAGATCGATGATTCCGGATTCATTATTAATAAACAACATCTGGTTCCACGACAAACCACCATCAACCGATTTATACAAGCCCCGTTCATTATTCCGTTCAAAAGGAATGCCCATTGTTGCTGCATAAATTATATTGGTATTAGAGGGATCAATAATAATTTTAGAAATGATACGCTGATTGGTTAAACCGATGTTGACCCAGTTATCACCATTGTCGGTGCTTTTCCAAATACCATCTCCGATAAAGGGAAAACCTGAAATATTAGGATCACCTGTTCCTGCATAAATTGTAGAAGGATTACCGGGCTCAAAGGCCAGGCAGCCTATTGCCAGGAAGGGTTGCGCATCGAATATAGGCCCCCACGAAACACCTCCGTCATAGGTCCTGAAAATTCCACCGGTAGCGGAACCCGCGAAAACTGTATCCTTATTAGCAGGATGCGCCAATATGACATTAATCCGGCCGCCAATATTTCCGGGTCCTTCCAGGTTCCAGTTACCTCCAAATCCGGGAAGGGTAACCACTCGGCTGGCATTTGATACCTGTATTCCAAGAATGGCCTGCTCATAGGAACGAAAGTCAATTTTACGGTCGGGCCACGAGCGCTGGATAAAAAAATTATCGGCCGGTTCAAATAGTTTTGCTCCTTTATCAGGAAAACTATTTTCAGGGGCATGGTTGAAAGTGAGCAATCCCATGAGGCCGACAGCGACGAGCAAACAGCTGATTAAAACGAGGTTAGACTGCTTCATTATTATAAATTTATTTACTATTTTTACCGGCTAAGGCCGGAAAACGGCTATTTTGCAAATATAGGAATTTCAGCAGGTAATTACGCTTATAATCAAGCCTGTAAGAGTTAAAACCGGTTGATATTCCACATTTTTCTTCAACAACGGTGGTGTCGAAAACTTTTAGCATTCGAACCCGAATAACAACTATCAGGAAGTACTTTTGTTGAAGCAGCTTCCCTTTTTAATTTTGAACGCAGAACAATGGAAAAAAAGTGGGTAATTAAAGACAGAGCAGATAAGGAGCGGGTAGCTGATCTGGCAAAACAACTGAACATAAATCCTATCCTGGCAAACCTGTTAATACAGCGAGGTCATGATACTTTTGAAAAAGCAAAAGAATTTTTCCGGCCATCCTTATCACTCCTGCATGATCCTTTCCTGATGAAGGATATGGACAAAGCAATTGACAGGGTGAACACGGCGATTAATAACAATGAAAAGATCCTTGTTTTTGGTGACTATGATGTTGATGGCACAACAGCCGTTGCCTTGGTATATACGTTTTTAAAAAAGCGTTACAGTGCCGTAGATTTTTATATACCCGACCGGTATAAGGAAGGCTATGGAATTTCAACAAAAGGAATTGATTTTGCTTCGGAAAATAATTTCAAATTAATAATTGCACTTGATTGCGGAATAAAATCCATCGATAAAATTGATTATGCCAAATCCATGGGTGTTGATTTTATTATTTGTGATCATCACCGGCCCGGTGTTGAAATCCCGGATGCCTGTGCCGTATTAGACCCAAAAAGATTGGATTGTGAATATCCTTTTAAAGAACTTTCAGGATGCGGCGTTGGGTTTAAACTTATCCAGGGTTATTCGGCCAGCCATAAACTTCCAACTGAAGAACTTGATGATTATCTCGATCTTGTAGCGATCAGCATTGCAGCGGATATTGTACCCATAACAGGAGAAAACAGGATACTCACCTATTACGGACTGAAGCGACTGAACAGTTGTCCGAGGCCAGGCATCAAAGCAATTCTCGACCTCAGCGGATCGAAAGGCGGACTGACTGTAAATGATGTGGTATTTACTATCGCCCCGCGCATAAACGCAGCAGGCCGGATTGAAAGTGGTAACCAGGCCGTGGAGCTGTTGATTTCAGAATGTCATGATGAGGCTAAATTTCAGGGGGAAGAAATTAACAAGAAAAATACCACACGCAAAGGTTTGAATGAATCGATAACGCGTGAGGCATTATCTTTAATTAAAGAAGATCTCGATTTTATAAACCGTAAATCAACGGTACTGTATAATCCCGACTGGCACAAAGGTGTTATTGGAATTGTTGCCTCAAAACTTACGGATGAATTTTACCGGCCCACCATCATTCTCACGCGGTCCAACGGTGTAGCGTCGGGATCAGCACGATCGGTTAAGGATTTTGATATTTACAATGCCATTGAATCCTGCAGTGATTTGCTTGATCAGTTTGGCGGACACATGTATGCGGCAGGTCTTACCATGAAGGAGGAAAATATTGCGGCATTTAAGGACAAGTTCGAGCACATTGTTGCCTCGACCATCGAAGACCGCATGCTGATACGCGAAATTGAAATCGATGATGTGATATCGCTTGACGATATCAATGCATCATTTTTTAATATACTCAAGCAATTTGCTCCGTTCGGTCCGGGTAATATGGCACCGGTGTTTAAATCAGAAGAAGTATATGACCGGGGTGATGTGCGCGTAGTGGGAAACAATCACCTTAAGTTGTCACTGATTCAAAAAAATCATTCAAGAAAAGTAATTGATAGTATTGCTTTTCAGCTGGGCGCCCACTACGAGCGCATTTCATGCAATGAACCGTTTCATGTTTGTTATCATGTTGAAGAAAACAATTATAACGGCCGCGTCAACCTGCAATTAAATATTAAGGATATCAATTTCAGTAATTAATTTCCCATAAAAGCATTTTTGAACCGCATCCGGTAAGCAATTCCGGTTTTAAATATAAACCCATCCCTGCTGATATGTGGAAAGTCTGCGCCGTTCCTTCCTTTTATATAGCGGAAAATCGTATGACCTGCTTCAATATTCCAGATAAGTTTTTTACCCAGGCTGATATCTGCGTATGTGCACAGGTGGTTATCTGATATTTTATAGTACCCGCCATCCTCTACCGACCGGTAAGAATTATTAATGCTTTTAAAAGCAAAACCCCCATGTAGTTTTTCACTAAACCGGTATTCAAACCTGAGATTATTATTTACCAAACCAAATAGATTCATTCTCGAATTAATTTTCCAGTCGATACCTACCAGGTACATAAAAAAATCTCCATAAAATTCTTTGCTGAGATAGACACCTGTTTTTAAGGTCAGCGTTGGAGTTACCCTATAATTCACCATCACTGCTCCTGCCACCTGGAAGACATCGCCATTAAAGCGGAAATCGGTACTGTTTGATCGGAATGCGGCGAATGCAAGGAATGACAATGATGAATCTTTTGTAGGCTGGTATAACCAAGCCACAGGCAGTGTTGTGCTTTTCAGGGTTACACTTTTTCGTGCTTCGGTTTCGAGTAATCGTGTTTCGTAAAAAGGCGATACAATTATTTTATGCTTTTTGCTGATATCGAAGGGTAACGAAACAAAAAAATATCCTTCTGTTTCTGCAATCCTGTCGCCATTTAGGTTTTGTGGCATATTCCATCCGGATGCTCCTGCTACATCAAAATACGGTTGTGCCGAAGCGGGTAACATCGGGCAACAGAGGATGACAAAAAGAAACAGTTTGAAAATTTTAAAGCGTACCATGTGCTTCAAAAGACGGCAAAATAAACTGATAATAAAAATGGATATCCCCGAAAGGGTGGGAAAAATTGTAAGAATGAAAAATTATGAATAACTTAGACAGTTCAAAACCCCTTATTATGAAAGCGAAAAAAGTAATGATGATTGTTTTCCTGTGCATTTTTTCAGTTGTGGTTACGTTCGCACAGGATCTGAGTTTTAATCTTTCAGTAACAACCACAAAAACTCAGGAACCGATACTGATAAAAGTTTTTGTGAGCGGTACCATGGTTGCCATGCAACCTCAGAATATGGGAACTCCCGGAGCAATGACTTTCCTTGTGGACAATGCGGCAGGTAAGCAATATATGCTGATGAATGCCAACGGACAAAAAATGGCAATGGCCGTTAGTCCGAATGATATGCAAAAGCAGGCAGCAGCTATAAAAGAACCCAAAGTTACTATCACAAAAGAAACCCGGATGATTGATGGTTACAAATGCACGCGAGTTATCACCGAAACCGATGATCAGAAAGCGGATCTTTGGATTACACAGGACGTTGGAATGCAGTATGCCGATTTTTACAAAATGTTTAACGCCTCCAAAGGGCCCCAGGGCAGTATGGCGAAAATTCCGGAATTGAAAAATGTGAAAGGTTTTCCTGTTGAAATTGTCTCAACCGATAAGAAAAAGGGTGAAACGGTAACCCTAAAAATTCAAAATATCAGCAAAGCCCCGGTCGATCAAAAACTATTCAGCCTGGAAGGGTATACGATGATGGATGCCGGGAAGATGACCCGTTGATTTTCAAATATTTACATGTTTTTAAGATTCTTATAAATGCAGTGAATTCCCTTGATCGGGTTACTTCGGTAATGTTCCTTTCTTTTATCTTTGCAGCGAAATAACCACCGAATGGCTTTAGATTTATTCATTACGCTCATATTGCTTTTTCTTAATGGCTTTTTTGTAGCAGCGGAATTTGCCATCGTAAAAGTTCGGGCCGCGCAGGTAGATTTGCAAATCAGCAAGGGTAACCGTATTGCCGGTATCGCCAAACACATTGTTGATCACCTGGATGCCTATCTGTCAGCCAACCAACTGGGCATAACCATGACCAGTCTTGCATTAGGCTGGTTTGGGGAGGAAGTTTTTTCAACTTTAATCCTCCGTTTATTTGACGTGATGGGTATACATGTCGATCCGGCATCGGCGCATAAAGTTGCATTTCCGGCTGCTTTCGGATTACTCACCGTCCTTCACATCGTACTGGGAGAACTGGCTCCGAAAACTATTGCCATCCGCCATCCTCTTTCTACCACAATGGCTATTTCAGTTCCTCTTCGCATTTTTTACATCATTTTTAGCCCCCTCATCTGGGTGCTGAACAATTGCGCTAACCTGTTGCTGCGACTTATCGGCATTAAACCAACAATCGGACACGATATCCACACCGAAGAAGAGTTGAGAATTCTGCTCACCGAAAGTGAAGAAGGTGGTGCCATCCGCCAATCGGAACATGAACTCATCCAGAATGTTTTTGAATTTGATGATCGTGTTGTAAGACAGATCCTCGTACCGCGAACTAAAATAAGTGCAATTGATGTGGATTCAAACAACGAAGAAATACTCAACCGCGTAATCGATGATCAGTATTCCCGCTTCCCGGTGTATAAAGATAATCTCGATAATATAATTGGTATCATTCATACGCGGGATCTTCTGAAAATATTACGATCCAATAATTTTGTTGGAATTAATTCCATCATTCGTCCTGCCTATTTTATTCCCCTTACCAAACGCATTAATGAATTGCTGCGTGAAATGCAGACGCAGCATATTCAAATGGCAATTGTTACCAATGAATTTGGTGGTACAGCAGGTATTGTTACTATGGAAGATATTATTGAAGAACTGGTAGGTGAAATCCAGGATGAATATGATGAAGAAAAACCTTCCGTAGAAAAGAAAAGCGAAACGGAGTTTATTGTCAATGCGCAAACATCAATCAGCGATGTGAATGACCTGTTACCGATTGCGATTCCTGAAGAACCCGAATACGACACAATTTCCGGACTCATGAATTATATTTTCGGACGTATTCCTGCAGTGAATGAAAAACGTGTATTTGGCGGTTATGAATTTACAATCCTGAAACGTTTCAAGCATAGTGTGGAAAGTGTTCATTTAAAAGTTGTGGATGAGGTGAATGAGGAGGAATAATATTTAAGTGGAAAAAAGTCAGGGGAAAGTCAGGGAAGGGTCAGGAAAAGAGTCAGGGGAAAAGTCATTAAGACATTGAGACATTAAGCGCGGCAGGGTGAGGCAAAAAAATATAGTTATCATTTTTTTTCGATACTGCTTTTGATTTCTTCCATAACTTTATTGGCCTGCGCAACAGTTCGAATTCCTGAAATGGAGAGAGAGAGCTTGCTGTTTTTTTCCGTCATGCGGATGCGGGTTGGGTTGGCCTGAACATATGCAATGATGCTTGGAAATAATGCAGAACGGTAAAACGCAGAATCGGGATTTGAGACAAAATAACTTTTCAAAATCCCACCTTTCAAAACAATTTTTTCAAAACCTAACGCCTTTCCTTTCCATCGCAAACGTATTGCATTCATAAGTTCGTTGACTTCAACCGGAACAGGTCCAAACCGGTCGCGGAGATTTTTCAAATACGTTTCAAGCTGATCTTCCCGGGTAAGGTCATCAATCTCTTTATATATATTTAACCGTTCAGTGATGTTGCTGATATAATCGGATGGAATCAAAATTTCAAGATCGGTATCAATCTGGCAATCGTTTACAAATTCATGATTTTCATCGGCAGTAAAAATATCTTTAAACTCGGTTTCTTTTAATTCGCGAATGGCTTCATCGAGAATCCTGTGATACATTTCATATCCGATTTCAGAAATAAAACCACTCTGCTCTCCTCCCAGCATATTACCGGCACCGCGTATATCCAAATCACGCATGGCCACATTGAAACCGCTTCCCAGGTCACTGAATTCCTCAATGGCCTTTAGCCTGCGTTTCGCTTCAGGAGTGAGTATGCTGAAAGGAGGAGCCAGCAAATAACAAAAAGCCTTTTTATTGGAACGCCCTACCCTGCCCCGCATCTGGTGGAGATCACTTAAACCAAAATAATGCGCCTGGTTAATGATTATGGTATTGGCGTTGGATATATCAATTCCCGATTCTATTATCGTAGTAGCGACAAGTACATCCGTATCCCCTTCTATAAAATCAAGCAATACTTTTTCAAGCTGCTCCCCTTCCATTTGTCCGTGCCCGACTCCTACCGACACACCGGGGCATAATTTTTTTACCAGTGCAGAAATATCATGAATATCCTGAACGCGATTGTGAATGAAAAACACTTGTCCGCCACGGGCTATTTCATAATTAATCGCTTCGCGCACTAATTTCTCATTAAACACATGTACTTCGGTTGTTACCGGATATCGGTTAGGTGGAGGTGTATTAATCACTGAAAGGTCACGTGCTCCCATAAGCGAAAACTGGAGGGTTCGGGGTATAGGCGTGGCCGTTAGTGTGAGCGTATCTACATTTAACCGGATGGCTTTCAATTTTTCCTTGGAGGCTACACCAAACTTTTGTTCTTCATCAATAATGAGAAGGCCCAGATCCTTGAATTTAATGTCTTTGCTGAGTAACCGGTGTGTACCTATGATGATATCAATTTTACCATTCTTAAGTTTATCAAGTGTTACCGATTGCTGTGCAGCTGATTTAAACCGGTTCAGATAATCAACCGTGCAGGGATAATCCTTTAACCGGTCGGAAAATGTTTTGTGATGCTGAAGTGCAAGTATTGTGGTTGGCACCAGAACAGCTACCTGTTTATTATCATTGAGTGCCTTGAAAGCTGCCCGGATAGCAACTTCGGTTTTACCAAATCCTACATCACCGCATATGAGCCGGTCCATAGGATAGGGTTTTTCCATATCTTTTTTTATATCTGCTGTTGATTTAATCTGATCGGGAGTATCTTCATAAATAAAAGAAGCCTCCAGTTCCGTTTGCAGATAATTATCGGGTGCAAAAGCAAATCCCTTTTGTGCTCTTCGCTTTGCATACAGAGCAATAAGATCTTTTGCAATATCCTTTACACGTTTTTTTGTTTTCTGTTTCAGATTAGCCCATGCCGGTGAGCCAAGTTTATTAAGTTTCGGCACGGTGCCGTCTTTTCCGGTAAACCGGGCTATGCGATGTAACGAATGTATGCTGACATACAAAATATCATTGTCTTTATAAACCAGGCGAATCGCTTCCTGGGTTTTTCCATTCACATCAATTTTTTCAAGGCCGGCAAATTTTCCAATACCATGATCGATGTGGGAAACGAAGTCACCGGGCTTAAGACTGTAAAGTTCCTTCAGTGTAAGTGCTTCGTTTTTGCTGAAATTCTTACGCAACCTGTATCGGTGATACCTGTCGAAAATCTGGTGATCGGTATAACAGGCAAGTTTCAGATCGTTGTCGATGAACCCCTCATGCAGCGATAACAGCATGGGCGTAAACGTAATTTCCTGTCCGGGGACACGCTCAGGAATTCGTATATCCTGGAAAATGGCATAAATCCTTTCAATTTGTTTGGCCGTATCGGCGAATATCAGGTTTCGCATGCCCACCTTTTCGTTTGCCATAAATGTGGAAGCAAGCAGGTCGAAATTTTTATTGAACGAAGGCTGGGGTTTTGAGCTGAACGATTGCGTATAAACCGGGTTGAAATACATTTTGGTTCCCGACTCCACTCTGCGAAAGCGGGTTAAAAGTGAGGAGATATGCTCTGCATCATCAAAAATATTTTCCGGTTTACCGGGAAGAATTCCCTGTAAATCTTCACTGCCATTGAATTCGGAGCCACCTGACTCATTCATTACTTTCAAGCCCGACTGTATCAGCTCTAATGAGTGGCGAAGATTGCTGCACCAGAGAATAGTATCACTACCTATAAATTCAAGAAACGATTGGTGTTCCTCACTAACCAGTTTACTTTGTACATTCGGAATAATGGTAATGTGATTCATGTTTTTTTCCGACAACTGTGTGGCAGGGTCGAAAACCCGTATCGAATCAATTTTTTGTCCATCGAATTCAATTCGGTACGGCAATTCATTCGCGAATGAAAACACATCCATAATACCACCCCGTATGGCAAATTGCCCCGCTTCCATTACAAAATCAGAACGCTCAAAACCGTTCTCGCTTAAAAATTCCATTAGGAATTCAATTGAAAGCGATTCTCCAACCCTTGCTTCAACGGTATTGGAAACCAATGCTTTTTTGGTAACCACTTTTTCATGTAACGCCTCGGCGTATGTGACTACAGGAAGCGGCTTACTGTTTTTGCTCAGGTGCGTAAGCACTTCGGCGCGAAGCAATACATTGTTATTATCGATGTACGGAAATGCGTACGGTTTTTTTAACGACGAAGGAAAAAATAATGCCGACCGTTCGCCAAGAATATTTTCAAGATCATTCAGAAAATACGCGGCATCTTCCCGTTCAGGCAAAACAAAAATTATACGTTCCGGATGTGCATCATATAACGCTGCTGCAAATAAAGCAGGCTGAGAGCCTGACATACCGGCAAGATGGATCACACCATTACCCGGTTCCTGCAATTGTGCCTGAACCGACCGGTGTGAAGTACTTCCCTTATAAAGATTAAAAAGATAGTTAAAATCCACTGTCACGAAATAACAAAATTAAAAGGAAAAAAGGAGGGGGAGATTGAAAAGGGACATTAGAAATTGGAAATCAGACATTGGGAACGTAAAATTCTTAACCGTCATCCAGTCGTGTCCCTTATGACTTATGACTTATTTCCAGAAAACAACCAAGTTAACATAGTTACAAAGAAGGACGAAGAGCTTGGAGCTTGATATGATCAATTACTTTTTATCAATTCTAACATTGTCCTTATGACTAATACTTTTTCCTGACCTTTCCCTGACCCCATCCTGACCTTTTCCCTGACTTTTTTTTTGACCTTTTCAATGACTTTTTTTACTGCGCCACATGTGCCGAGCGGGCCATGTAATCTTCAGCAAGTTTTACCATTTCACTTGAGCCGATAAAGAGTGGGGTACGCTGATGAAGGGAGTTCGGCTGAATATCCATTATACGGTTGCAGCCATCAGATGCCTTGCCACCGGCCTGTTCTATAATCCAGGCAAGAGGGTTGCATTCATAAATGAGGCGAAGCTTCCCTTTCGGGGATTTTGCCGTTGCGGGGTACATATAAATACCCCCTTTGAGCATATTCCTGTGAAAGTCGGCCACAAGCGATCCGATATAACGGGAAGAATAAGGACGTTTAGAGCCTGCATCTTCTTCCTGGCAATACTTAATGTACTGTTTTACTCCCGTTGGAAAATGAACATAATTTCCCTCGTTAATGGAATAAATGTGCCCGTTTTTAGGAATTTTCATGTCGGGGTGAGAAAGGCAGAATTCGCCTATGCTGGGATCCAGGGTAAACCCATTTACACCGCGGCCTGTAGTATAAACCAACATAGTAGATGAACCATAAATTACATAACCGGCAGCTACCTGTTCGGTTCCCTTTTGCAGGAAGTCATTCAGTTGGATGGATCCGGTAAGTGAAACCCTGCGATAAATAGAAAATATGGTTCCAATAGAAACGTTAACATCAATATTGGAAGATCCGTCGAGTGGATCAATACAAACCACATATTTGGCATTTTTAGACACTTCGTTGGAAATGGTAACCATTTCTTCATTCTCTTCGGAAGCCACTGCACAGCATTCTCCCCCCGAGCTAAGTGCCGAAATAAACTGTTCATTGGCAAATACATCGAGTTTCTTCTGCTCTTCGCCCTGTATGTTGGAAGAACCCATATCACCAAGAATATCGGCCAGGCCGGCTTTATTTACTTCCCGGTTAACAATTTTGGAAGCGATGCCAATATCTCTTAAAAGCCTCGACAGCTCACCTTTAGCATATGGAAAATCCGATTGTCGTTCTATTATAAATTGTCCGAGTGTAATCACGTGTCTTTTGAATATTGATTTCATTTCAATGAATTGCAGTTGCAAATATCGGAAAAAAATGAAGGCTATTCCGTAGAATTTCTGGCACATTACCTACTTTATCTCGATTGGCAACACCTTCATTATCATACCTTAACCTTAACTACAGCATCATTACCACAGTCTGCAGTTTACCCATAAAGGGAACTTCCTGTTAAAGGGCATTAACTCTTTCCTAAATTTGCAGCCAATCCCATTGTACTCCAATTAAACCCTGATAAATTTATTTGTGTCAGTCCGGCGCCAAATCATCGTTTCCGTAACCAGTGATCTTAGCACCGATCAGCGCGTTCATCGTTCGTGCCTTGCGTTGCAGGGCCAGGGTTTTAATGTGGTCTTAGTGGGTCGCGAACTTCCGGCTTCACCTGCAATGGAGAAAAGGCCGTATGCAACAAAGCGATTTCGGCTACTGTTTCACAAAGGAATGTTGTTTTATGCATCCTACAATCTTCGATTGTTTTTTTACCTGCTGTTTTCGAAAACGGATGTGTTGTTTGCAAATGATCTTGACACGCTACCTGCAAATTACCTGGTAGCTACAACACGAAAAAAACTGCTTGTTTACGATAGTCATGAATATTATACGGGAGTGCCGGAACTGGAAAACAGACCTTTAGTACGATTTGTATGGAAATTTTTTGAACGATGGATATTCCCCCGCTTAAAAATAATTATAACCGTTAATAATTCAATTGCTAACCTTTACAGGGATGAATATGGCAAATTACCGGTGGTGATACGGAACGTTCCGATAGTCACCGCGCAGTATTCAACCGCAAATAAAACGGTTTTGAGAGAACAGCTTGGACTACCCGTTAATAAACACCTGATCATTTTACAGGGATCGGGCATTAATATTCAACGGGGCGCCGAAGAAGCTGTTGAAGCAATGCGTTACCTTGAAAATACAAATTTGATTTTACTCGGGGGCGGGGATGTTTTACCGGCATTGAATGCGCTTGTTAAACAACATAACCTTAACGATAAAATTATTTTCAAACCCCGAATGCCATACAATGAAATGATGAAATATACGGCAGCCTGTGATCTGGGATTAACCTTTGATAAAGACACCAATCTTAATTACCGGTTCAGCCTGCCTAATAAAATATTTGATTACATTCAGGCAGGCATACCGGTGTTGGCATCCAGGTTACCCGAAGTGGCAAAAATCATTACCACCTATGATATTGGTGATTTTATTGAAAATCATAATCCGGAACATATTGCAGAAAAAATAAAAAGTTTGCTGGGAAACGACCTGTTACTTGCCCGATGGGGAAAAAATCTTCACCTTGCAGCAAAAGAATTAAACTGGGAAAGCGAATCAAAAAAATTCCCTGATATCATAAATGAACGCCACTGAACGCCATCTTCACATCATAAGTTTTGATGTACCCTTTCCACCGAATTACGGAGGTGTGATTGATGTGTATTTCAAAGTCAGGGCGCTGCATGCTAAAGGAATAAAAGTTCATTTACATTGTTTTCAGTATGGCCGCGACAAGGCAGCTGTACTTGCAAAATACTGCGAATCGCTTCATTATTATCAAAGGAATGTTGCCAAATCGCAACTCTTTATGAAGCTGCCGTACATTGTAATTTCAAGGAATTCGGAGGAGTTGCTCCAAAATATTTTAATGGATGATTACCCGATTTTGTTTGAAGGTTTGCATACATGTAACATTCTCTCAGATGAAAGACTGAAGGACCGCTTCAAAGTGGTAAGGACGCATAACATTGAGCACGATTACTATCAGAACCTGGCGAAAGTGGAGGGTAATATTTTTAAAAAATATTATTTTTTTAATGAGGCCAGCAAGCTGGAAACTTTTGAGGCAGTGTTGCAGCATGCGCAGATTATTGCCGCCATTTCACGCAACGACACCGCCTATCTCGACGGTCGTTATAAGAATGCCTTTTACATTCCCGCGTTTCATTCTAACGAACAGGTACATATCAATCCCGGAAGGGGGAATTTTACTTTTTACCATGGCAATCTCGCCATTGGTGAAAATAATGAAGCGGCACTCTTCCTGGTGAATGAAGTATATCACAACATGAAAGTTCCGCTGATTATTGCAGGATCGCGGCCAACAAGTGATTTACGAAATGCGGTAGCGAAAAAAAATCATATCACGTTAATCAGCGATCTTACCACTAAACAAATTCATCAGCTTATTAACGATGCACACATTAACGTGCTTCCAACTTTTCAGCCGACCGGAATTAAATTAAAACTGCTTTCGGCATTATACAATGGGCGTTTCGCCGTAGTGAACCCCATGATGGTAGAAAATACCGGTTTGGAAATGCTGTGTGAAATTGCGGAAACACCGGCTGAATTAAGGCAAAAAATAACATCGCTTATGGAAACCGACTTCCGCGCAAGCGATATTAAAACCCGGGAAAAAGTACTGTATGAAAATTTTTCAAATAATGTGAATGTTCAAAAGCTGATTGATTTGATTTTCCCTTCAGGAAAAGGCCTTTTCAATCAGTTCTGAGCCTGGTCGAAGACTTTTCCCTGTTCAAATTTGATAATCCTTGCCGGGTATTTCTCGATTAGCGAATAATTGTGAGTTGCCATTACAACCGCTCTTCCGCTCCGGCTGATTTCAAAAAACAGTATCATAATTTCATTGGATGTTTCAGGATCCAGGTTGCCGCTGGGTTCATCGGCCAGAATTACATCGGGATCATTTAACAGGGCTCGCGCAATCGCAAGGCGCTGCTGCTCACCGCCTGATAATTCGTGTGGCATTTTAAATCCCTTTGTACCAATTCCTACTTTATTAAGTACTTCATTAATACGGTTGTTTATTTTTGTCTTTTCCTTCCATCCTGTGGCTTTCAGTACAAACTCCAGATTCTCTTTGGCAGAACGATCTGAAAGTAATTGAAAATCCTGGAATACGATACCCAGTTTCCGGCGCAAAAAAGGAATTTCCTTATTTTTTATTTTGCGCAGGTTATAGCCCGCAACAGCACCTTCACCCTGCGTTAATTTAATATCGCCATACAGCACTTTTAAAAGGCTGCTCTTGCCACTGCCCGTTTTTCCAATCAGGTAAACAAATTCTCCTTTACGGATGGTCAGGTCAATATTGTTAAGGATCAGATTTTTTTGCTGGAAAATGCTGGCATTCTCAAGACTGATAATAGTTTCGGTAGTCGTTGTTTCCATCATATTTCCAGTTTCATTACTTTACCAAAAGGAATTTCGTTTATGATACCTATCATTTTTGCTTCCCGGTCACCCAGGCCACATTTCGCCAGTGCTTTTTCAGGACGATCGACGCGAAAATAGGCCAGCAGTGTGAAATTATCATCACGCAACTGAACATAATCGGGAATTTTAGCGCGGCCTTTTATTTTCAGGATGTACATGTTGGGTAACTTCATAGTCTGGAGCAAAAGTAGACAAAATGATGATAAATAATAGGTGATAAATGATAGATAAATCCAGGTAAAAACAGATGGATTGTTTCTATTCCACAACAAACCGTCTTGTTAACTGTTCATACTCGGTTTTAAACGATACAATATACATTCCATTAGCAAGTGAATGGCAATTTAAACTTTTGGTAAAGTAAGGCGGGCTTAGGTGGCCGCTTTCGCGGAAGACTTCCTTGCCCATCAAATCATAAACCTGCAAGGTATACTGTTTTCCTTTTAATTTTTCAGCATTAATGAACGCCGTTTGCCAGCCGTGGTTATAGTAAACGAAAAGATTTGGATTTTGAATGCCTGAAATTTCCTCCATTGCGGTGAGCGAATCGCAAGGGCTGCCTGCTAAAGCGGACATGTCGTAATCGGGATTGTTGGGAAGGCCCCAATAGGTTCGTTTGCCACCCAGATAAAACGAATATGGTTGAAAATCGCATGCTGCTCCAAGACTATCTGGTGAATTAATTACTCCCAGGTTCATGTTATACTTGTTGTAAACACTATCAGGATAAGGATATACGAAAAAGGCCGGATTAGTATATGGGCCGCTCTCATATATTTTTCCATCCGGTCCACGTTTTAAGGCACCAATGGCCTCACCCGGAAAACTGGTTTGCCATAACGTATCAATACTTGCCGCTATGTTTGGTGCCGTTAAATCAAATTGAAAAAGGTAACTCGTTTGATCACTTATGGTCACATACAGCACATCGCCATTATTAGAAAATTCGCAGCCCCAGAAATGATTCGCAGGGCCCATTGTTTCCTGGTATAAATTTATTGGATTACTAATAGTGCCAGAACATCTGTCAAATTCATACACTTCAATTAGTCCAGCGTAGGTAACAAATGCTAATTTATCACCTGCAGGAGAAAATGTAAGTTTGCCAAGACCCGTATAACTGCCTGATCCTACTTGTTGGATAGTGTAAGCTGTAATTCCTACTGGAGAAATTAAATAAGAATGAAATTCATTATTAGGTGTGGGATTAACAGGATCCCACCTTCTGAAAAACAACCACCAATCCCTGCCATTTCCATGTTTAATAACGTTTAAACAATCGACATTAGGAAAATTTTGAAGCTGAATATTTTTTAGAGTAACTGCGCCCAGTCCACCATTCATACTTAAATCAATAATAGAATAATAAAAACCATAAATTGAAGTTACTCCAATTGCAAATAAATTGTGTTACTTCTTTTTCAAATGCTCAAAAACGAAGTTTCATTTGGTGCTTTGGGGATTCAGCAGGAATAGATTTTAATATTGTTTCTAACCCCGTTCCCATAATCACTGGTTTTGACACCAGAGGTAGTTGTGTATCAATTTCAGATACTAATGGACAATTATCTTTTTATGCCAACACAAGAGCAACATTCATGGGAAACACAACACTTGTTTGGAGTAAAAATGATCAAATTATGCAATTTGGCGATAGCATTGTAGGAAGAGGCTGGTACAATGAGTTGGCAATTATTCCACAACCTTTAAGTGATTCATTATTTTTTGGCTTTATCTAATCCACAACAAACCGTCTTGTTAACTGTTCATACTCGGTTTTAAACGATACAATATACATTCCATTAGCAAATGACTGGCAATTTAAATTTTTGGTAAAGTAAGGCGGGCCTAGGTGGCCGCTTTCGCGGAAGACTTCCTTGCCCATCAAATCATAAACCTGCAAGGAGTACTGTTTTCCTTTTAATTTTTCAGCATTAATGAACGCCGTTTGCCAGCCGTGGTTATAGTAAACGAAAAGATTTGGATTTTGAATGCCTGAAATTTCCTCCATTGCCGTGAGCGAATCGCAAGGGCTGCCTGCTAAAGCGGACAGG